>JAFLDZ010000015.1 GCA_017302135.1 Lysobacterales bacterium
CCAAGAAAGTCGCGTTGGTGGCGTGCATGCGGAAGTTACTCACCATCCTCAACGCCATGCTGCGGGATGGCCAACCATGGGTCGGCGAGCCGAAAATCGCTTGACAGGCAACACAGTTGCTCATCCGGCGCTTCGCGCCACCTTCTCCCTGCGAGCGGGGAGAAGGAGAGCACAGCGAGTGTCCGGGCATCGAGCAGGCAACAAAAAACCCGCAGTCGCCTGCGGGTTCTTCGTGTGCGCGTTCGCGTCGGAAAGCGATCAGACCTGCATCGCCTTCGCCACTTCGGCGGCGTAGTCTTCCACCACTTTCTCGACGCCTTCGCCCACGGCCAGACGCTGGAAGCCGGTGACATCGGCGCCGGCGGCCTTCACCGCAGCTTCGACCGTCTGCTCGGTGTTCAGCACGTAGGGCTGGCCGTACAGGGTGTTCTCGTTGACGATCTTGGCGATCTTGCCGCCGATGATTTTTTCGAGGATGTCGGCCGGCTTCGCCTTGTCCTTGTCGGTCATCTTCGCCAGTTCGATTTCCTTTTCCTTCGCGATGAACTCGGCCGGCACGTCGCTGGCCTTGTTGTGCGGCGGATTCATGGCAGCCACGTGCATCGCGATGCCGCGGGCGAGGTCGGCGTTGCCGCCCTTGAGATCGACCAGCACGCCGATCTTGCCGCTGTGGACGTAGGCGGCGACGTTGTCGGCGCTGTCGACGCGGGCCATGCGGCGGACCTGCACGTTTTCGCCGACTTTCGATACCAGCGCGGCGCGCGCGTCTTCGACGGTTTCGCCCGAGGCGATCTTCGCCGACTTCAGCGCTTCGACATCGGCGGCGCCGGAGGCCAGTGCGGCCTTGGCGACGGCGTCGATGAAGGCCAGGAAGTTGTCGTCCTTGGCCACGAAGTCGGTTTCGGAATTGATCTCGACCAGCACGGCCTTGCCGCCGTCCTGGGCCATCGCGATGCGGCCTTCGGCGGTCACGCGGTCGGCTTTCTTGCCGACCTTGATGATGCCCTGCTTGCGCAGCCACTCGGCGGACGTTTCGAGATCGCCGTTGTTTTCGGTGAGCGCTTTCTTGCACTCCATCATCCCGGCGCCGGTGCGCTCGCGCAGTTCCTTGACCAGGGAGGCGGTGATTTCAGCCATTGCAAACCTCGATATGAATCAATGTAGGGCGGACCCAGGCCCGCCGTAGAGACGCCGGTTTCCCGGGCATGCGATGCAGGCCGGAACGCGACGGTGTGGTAACTGCGGCCGCGCAGTGTCGCGTGGCCGCATGACTTGCCGATGACGCGGGGCCGAGGGTGTTACTCGGCGGCCGGTGCTTCGTCCGCAGCCGGGGCTTCGGCCGGGGCTTCGGCCTCGGCCGGAGCAGCAGCAGCGGCTTCCGGCTTCCTCGCGCCTTCGGGCTTCTTGCCGCCGCCGGGACCACGGCCACGCGGACCGCGCTTGTCGCCCTTGCCTTCGCCATCGGCGTCGGCGAAGTCTTCTTCGCGTACCGAAGCGGCCTGCGGCGCGGCGGCCTTGCCTTCCAGCACGGCGTCGGCCGCAGCGCGGGCGTACAACTGCACGGCGCGGATGGCGTCGTCGTTGCCCGGGATGGCGTAATCGACCAGGTTGGGGTCGTAGTTGGTGTCGACGACGGCGATGACCGGGATGCCGAGCTTCTTGGCTTCCTTGATCGCGATGTCTTCATGACCGATGTCGATCACGAACAGCGCGTCGGGCAGACGGTTCATTTCCTTGATGCCGCCGAGCGAGGCGAGCAGTTTTTCGCGTTCGCGGCGCAGGGTCAGCACTTCGTGCTTGACCATTTTCTGGAAGGTGCCGTCGGTTTCGCCGGCTTCCAGTTCCTTCAGACGCGAGACCGACTGCTTCACGGTGCGGAAGTTGGTCAGCGTGCCGCCCAGCCAGCGCT
Organism: Lysobacterales bacterium; assembly: GCA_017302135.1. GTDB lineage: Bacteria > Pseudomonadota > Gammaproteobacteria > Xanthomonadales > Xanthomonadaceae > Lysobacter_I. The sequence goes on from JAFLDZ010000015.1 coordinate 1,910, forward strand.
GGGTCATGTACGGCATGCCGCAACGCTCGGCTTCTTCCTTCATCGAATCGCGTGCGCTGCGCTTGGTGCCGAGGAACAGGATCACGCCGCGCTTCTGCGCGATGCCCGAGATGAAATTCATCGCGTCGTTGAACAGCGGAACGGTCTTCTCGAGGTTGATGATGTGGATCTTGCCGCGTGCGCCGAAGATGTAGGGACCCATCTTGGGGTTCCAGTAACGGGTCTGGTGGCCGAAATGGACGCCGGCTTCCAGCATCTGGCGCATGGTGATCTGAGGCATTGGGAAACTCCGAATGATGGAACCTGCCGCCGGGGCCGCATTGCGGCCGGATGAAGGCGGTGCGCCCGCCGTGAGGCGGAGCGCGTGGTTCCGGGGTTGGGCCTCCCCGCTGCGCCGTAGCCAGATCCTTCGCGATGGATTGCGAAAGACACCCCGGTACGGAGAGTTGCGGCGGGTGTGGATTCAACGGTGACGCCCGTTGTCGGCGGTATGGCCGGCCTTGGCCGGTGCACAACCCGCCGATTCTAGCCGTAACAGAGGGTTGCGGACAAGTCGAGAGGGGCGGAAACCGCCTGAATGGGCAATAATGCGGCCATGGCCATGACCATCAAAACCCCAGAAGACATCGAACGCATGCGCGTAGCCGGCCGCCTGGCGGCCGAGGTGCTGCAGATCGTCGCCCCGCACGTGAAGCCCGGTGTCAGTACCGGCGAACTGGACCGCATCTGCCACGACCACATCGTGAACGTGCAGCAGGCGATCCCGGCCAACGTCGGCTACCGCGGCTTCCCGGCCACCGTCTGCACCTCGGTCAACAACGTGATCTGCCACGGTATTCCCGGGCCGACCAAGGTGCTGAAGGAGGGCGACATCATCAATATCGATGTCACCGTGATCAAGGACGGCTGGCACGGCGACACCAGCCGCATGTACTACGTGGGCACGCCCTCGGTGATGGCCAAGCGGCTGGTCGAAGTGACCCGCGAGGCGATGTTCCGCGGCATCCGCACCGTGAAGCCGGGGGCCACGCTCGGCGATATCGGCCATGCCATCCAGACCTATGCCGAAGCCGAACGTTTCTCGGTGGTCCGCGAATACTGCGGTCACGGCATCGGCCGGGTGTATCACGAAGACCCGCAGGTGCTGCATTACGGTCGCCCCGGCGAAGGGCTGGTGCTGAAGCCCGGCATGACTTTCACCATCGAGCCGATGATCAACGAAGGCGCGCGCCACACCCGGCTGATGCCCGATGGCTGGACCGTGGTCACCAAGGACCGCACCCTGTCGGCGCAGTGGGAACACACGGTGACCGTGACCGAGACCGGCGTCGAAATCCTGACCCGTCTGCCCGGCGACGACAACGACCTCTGAGCCGATGAGCATGGCCGCCCCCACGCATCCGGCCGGCAGTTCCATCCCTTCGACGCCCGATGGCGACGCCGCGTGGACGGCTGCGGCCAGAGCGTCGCTGGCGCAGGCCGATGCGCGGCTGGCGGCGCAGTTCGATCAGAGCGACGATGTCGACCGGCTGGTCGGGCAGCGCGCGACCGCAGTCGACGCATTGATCCGCGACACCTGGTCGCGCTGCGTGCCGGCCGATGCCGGGTTGGCGCTGTTCGCGATCGGCGGCTACGGCCGCGGCGAACTGTTTCCGCAATCCGATATCGATCTGCTGGTGCTGGCGGGCGACGATGCGCAACAGACGCACCGCGATGCGCTGGCGCGGTTTCTCGCGCTGCTGTGGGATGCCGGTCTGCAGGCCAGTCAGGCGGTGCGCTCGCCCGCACAATGCACCGAAGCCTCCGCCGACCAGACCGTGTTGACCGCGATGATGGAATGGCGCGTGTTGTTTGCCGATGAGACTGCTCAGAACGCACTGCGTGGTGCGATCTCGCCGGATCGGGTCTGGCCGGCGGGCGAGTTCTTCCGCGCCAAGGTGCAGGAACAGGCGCAGCGGCACGCGCGCTTCGGCGACACCGCCGACAATCTCGAACCGAATCTGAAGGACGGCCCGGGCGGTCTGCGCGATATCCAGACCTTGCGCTGGATGGCGCAGCGGCTGCTGGGCAGCGGCAATCTCGAATCGATGCTGGCGTTCGGCCAGATCGGCGCGGTCGAATTCGATACGCTGGAGCGCGAACGCAAAGCGCTGTCGCGGCTGCGCTTCGGGCTGCATCTGGTCGCGAAACGCCGCGAAGAACGTCTGCGCTTCGATTACCAGAAGCTGCTCGCAGCCCGTCTTGGCCATACCGACGATGCCGACAATCTTGCGGTCGAACAGATGATGCAGGGTTTCTACCGCAGCGCCGGCCGCGTGCTGCGCATCAACGATCGCCTGCTGCAGCGCTTCGAGGAACAGATCGAAGGCGAGGGCGAGATCGAAACCCTGGACGATCACTTCGAACTGCGTCGCGGCTATCTCGCGGTGCGCGACCGCGCGTGGCTGCTGCGCGGCACCGCGCAGGTGTTCGCGCTGTTCTCGGCGTGGGCGTCGAATCCGCGAATCCGCGGTCTGCATTCGATGACCGCATGGACGCTGGCCGAGACGCTGCAGAAGATTTCGCCTTATCAAGAGACCGATCACCTGCTGCGCCAGCAGTTCCTCGATCTGCTGCGCGGTCCGCAGCCGGTGAAGGTGCTGGAGCGCATGGCGCGGTTGGGCGTGCTCGGGCGCTGGATTCCGGCGTTCGCGCAGGTCTCCGGGCGCATGCAATTCGATCTGTTTCATGTCTACACGGTCGATCAGCACACGCTGGCGGTGCTGCGCAATCTCGCGATCTTCGCCAACGCGACCCAGGACGAGCGTTTCTCGACCGCGCATACGGTGTGGCCGTCGCTGCGCAAACCGGAACTGCTGTTGATCGCGGGTCTGTTCCACGATATCGGCAAGGGCCGGGGTGGCGATCACTCCGAACTCGGCGCGGTCGATGCGCGCGAATTCTGTCTTGCGCATGGCTTGTCCGAAGCCGATACCGCGCTGATCGAATGGCTGGTGCGCAAGCATCTGCTGATGTCGGTGACTGCGCAGAAGCAGGACATCACCGATCCTGCGGTGATCCACCGTTTCGCTGGCGAAGTCGCCGATCGTCAGCGGCTGGATCACCTGTATCTGCTGACCTGCGCCGATATCGCCGGTACGTCGCCGAAACTGTGGAATGCGTGGAAAGACCGGTTGCTCGCCGATCTGCATACCGCCACGCGCTTCGCGCTGCGTCGCGGTCTGGAACATCCGGTCGCGGCCGACGAGCGCATCGTCGAGAACCAGAACGTCGCCCGCAATCTGCTGATCGATCAGGGCTTCGACGATGCCGCGGTCGACGCGATCTTCGCGCGCATGCCGCGCGAGAATTTCCTGCGCAGCCGACCGGACCAGATCGTCTGGCAGGCGACGGTACTGCATGGCAGCACGCCCGGCGATATCGTCGCTCGGACGCGTCTGCTGCGCGGTCGTGGCGGCGGTTACGAAGTATTCGTGCATACGCCCGACCGCGATGGCCTGTTCGCGGCGATCGTCATCACCCTCGACCGTCTGGGGCTGGCGATCCAGCAGGCGCGCGCGCTCGATGGCCCGCAAGGGCTGATCTTCGACACCTTCCACGTGCTGCCGAGCGATCCGCAGCACGCGCCGGCGGTCGAACAGATCGAATCGAGTCTGCGCCGCGCGCTGTCCGGCGATCTCGACCGGCTGCTGCCGTCGCGTCGCGCGCAGCCGCGCCATCTCAAACATTTCCGGATCGCGCCGCGCATCGGCCTGGAACCTGCGGCCAACGGTCGGAGCACGCGGATGAGCCTGATCTGTACCGACCGCCCCGGGCTGCTCGCCGATGTCACCCACGTACTGCGTCAACAGCATGTGCGCGTGCACGATGCGCGCATCGCGACCTTCGGCGAGCGCGCGGAAGATTTGTTCCTGATCGCGAATGCCCACGACCAACCGCTCGACGAATCGCAGGCCGAAGCCTTGCGCGCCGCGCTGCAGGCGTCGCTGGACAGCGCGGTCCCCGCTTGAACCCGACTCCCACCGACGAAGATTCCCCCATCGCATGAACAATGTTTCCGCCATCGAACTGCAGTCCATCATCGACAGCGCTTGGGACCGTCGCAACGAGCTCGGCGCCGACGACATCACCGCCAGCGTGCGTCCCGCCGTCGACCGCGTCATCGTCGGTCTTGAAGCCGGCGAGTTCCGCGTCGCCGCGCCGGACGGGCAGGGCCGCTGGACGGTCAACGAATGGCTGAAAAAAGCGGTGCTGCTGTTCTTCCGCACCCAGGAGATGCAACTCATCGACGCGCAGCCCGCGCCGTTCTGGGACAAGGTGCCGGCGCGGTTCGAAGGTTTCGCCGAAGCCGATTTCCGCGCGCTCGGCGTGCGCGTGGTGCCGGGCGCGATCGCGCGTCGCGGCGCGCACATCGCCAAGGACGTTGTACTGATGCCGAGCTTCGTCAACATCGGCGCCTACGTCGGCGAAGGCACCATGGTCGATACCTGGGCCACGGTCGGCAGCTGCGCGCAGATCGGCAGACACTGCCACCTTTCCGGCGGCGCAGGCATCGGCGGTGTGCTCGAACCGCTGCAGGCATCGCCGACCATCATCGAAGACCATTGCTTCATCGGTGCGCGGTCGGAAGTGGTCGAAGGTTTCGTGGTCGGCCATCACAGCGTGATCGGCATGGGCGTGTTCCTCGGACAGAGCACGCGCGTCTACAACCGCGCCACCGGCGAAGTGTCCTACGGCTCGGTACCGCCCGGCAGCGTCGTCGTTTCCGGTCAGCTACCCGCTGCCGACGGCTCGCATTCGCTGTACTGCGCGGTGATCGTGAAGCAGGTGGACGAGAAGACCCGGAGCAAGACTTCGATCAACGAATTGCTGCGCGGATTGGCGGAATGAGTGGCGAAAAGCTCTCGGGCGGCACTTTTTTCCTCAAGCGGATTCTTCCGGCGATCTGGATCGGATTTCTGTTGCTTTTCGCGATCATGGCATTCGTTTCAGGCGGTGATGAAAACGAGGAGCCGCTGCCATTGCTGTTGATGCCGGTGGCCATGGCCGCATTCGGTGTTTTCATGTTCAAGAAATTGGTGTGGGACTTGGCCGACGACGTGTCCTTGGCCGGCGACGCGCTGATCGTGCGCAAGGGTGGCATCGAAGAACGGATAAGGCTGGCGGAGATCATGAATGTCAGCGTGACGCAGATGACCAACCCGACGCGGATCTCGCTGCGATTGCGGAAAAAGTGCAGGCTGGGCGATGAGATCGTGTTCATGCCGAAGTCGGAATTCCGGTTCAACCCCTTCGCCAGAAACAAGGTGGGCGAGAAATTGATCCTGCTTGTGGATCGCGCCCGGCAAACGGAAACAATGCGATGACGACACTCTACGGACTCAACAACTGCGATACCTGCAAGAAGGCCCGCAACTGGCTGAAGCGCTTCGAGATCGCGCACGACTTCGTCGATTACCGCGACCACCGCCAGTCGCCGGAGACTCTACTCGGATGGAAAGACGCGCTCGGAGGCTGGGAAGCGATGGTCAACAAATCGTCCACCACTTGGCGCACCTTGCCGGTGAATCGCAAGACGCCCGCCTCCGACGCCGAATGGAAGCTGCTGCTGAAGGAATATCCGCAGCTGATCCGCCGGCCGGTGGTGGTGACCGGCGATGGCCAGGTCACGCAGGGCTTCAGCGACAACGGCTTCAAGATTCGATTCGGAGTGGCGAAATGAGCGATGTGCTTGCGCTGACGCAGGACCTGATCGCACGTCGTTCGGTCACGCCCGACGACGCGGGCTGTCAGCAATTGCTGGCGCAGCGGCTGGCGCGCGTCGGCTTCCGCTGCGAGCATCTGCGCTACGGCCAGACCGACAATCTCTGGGCCGTGCATGGCGCGGGGTCCGCTGAAGACGCGGGGCCGGTGCTGGTATTGCTGGGGCATACTGATGTAGTGCCGTCGGGGCCGGTCGACGCATGGACGAGCGATCCGTTCGAGCCCGAGATCCGCGACGGCGTACTGTACGGTCGCGGCGCCGCCGACATGAAGGGCAGCGTGGCCGCATTTGTGATTGCGCTTGAGCGCTTCGCTGTGGCCCATCCCGATCATCGCGGCACGGTCGCGATGCTGCTGACTTCCGACGAAGAGGGCGATGCGCTCGATGGCGTGCCGAAGGTTGCGCAGTTGTTCCGCGAACGCGGCCAGCGCATCGACTGGTGCATCACCGGGGAGCCTTCATCGAAAGCGGTGCTCGGCGACCTGCTGCGCGTCGGTCGCCGCGGTACGCTGTCGGCGACGCTGACGATCAAGGGCATTCAGGGCCATGTCGCCTATCCCGAGAAGGCGCGCAATCCGATCCACCAGGCCGCGCCTGCGATGCTGGAACTGTCGACGCGCGAATGGGACAGCGGCTACGAGACCTTCCCGCCGACCAGTTTCCAGATCAGCAACGTGCATGCCGGTACCGGCGCCAACAACGTCATTCCCGGCGAGCTGCAGGTGTTGTTCAATCTCCGCTACAACCCGAGCTGGCGCGCCGAACAGCTCGAACGCGAGTGCGAAGCGATGCTGACCGCGCATGGGTTGGAATACGAGATCCGCTGGCATCGCGGCGGCGAACCGTTCTATACGCCCGAAGGCCAACTGCGGGCGACTGCGCGTGAAGTGCTGCGCGAATTCTCGGGCGATCTGCCCGAGGAAAGCACCGCAGGCGGCACCTCCGATGCGCGCTTCATCGCGCCGCTGGGCGCGCACTGCGTCGAGATGGGGCCGGTCAATGCCAGCATCCACAAGGTCGACGAGCACGTGTCGGTCGCCGATCTCGATCGCTTGCCGGAACTGTACTTCACGCTGATCGAGCGGATGTTGTGCCCGCGCTGAGCAGCACGATCGCGATCCGCGTCGTTCTGTCGGCGCTGTTGGCGTGCGCGCTCGCCTCCTGCAGTGGTGCCGAGGTCGTGGGGCCGAAGCAGACGGTGCTGATCGGTCCGCATCGATTGGCGGTCGATCTGTATCAGCCGCAGACACGACGCAGTGCGCGGCCTGCGGTGTTGATGGTGCACGGCGGCGGTTGGGCGGCGGGGGATCGTAGCGAACTGCGCGATCTCGCCCATCTCGCCGCGCGGGAAGGCATGGTGGTACTCAGCATGGATTACCGCCTCACTTCGCAAGGCGCGCATTGGCCGGCGCCGGCCGAGGATGTCGCGACGGTGCTCGATTGGATGCGCGGACATGCCGGCGATCTGGGTATCGATGGTCGGCGGGTCGCGCTGCTCGGCGGTTCCGCCGGTGGGCATCTCGCGGCATGGGTCGCGCGCGATCCCGATCCGAAAAAACGCCCGGACCGGCTGATCGTGCTGTGGGGGCCGTGGGATCTCGGACCGCTGCCCGACCATGCACCCGACTGGGTGCGGCCGACGGTCGCGACGCTGTTGAATGGACAGCCGGCGCGCGATGCCTCGCCGTTGCATCATCTCGTGCGCGGCATGCCGCCGACGCTGATCGTGCATGGGACCGACGACGACATCGTGCCGATCAATCAGTCGCGACAGGCCTGCGCCGCTCTGCGTGCGCTCGACAACGAATGCGTGCTGGTCGAACTGCCGAAGCAGCGACACGCCCCCGAAGACCCCGCGCAGGTCCAGCGTGCGCTGGATGCGGTGCGCGAAAGTCTGTCCGCGTTGTGATGGGCGCAGCATCTTCGTCCGGGAAGCCTAGATTCTTCGCAGGATCGCTTGCCAAACCTCTCGGGGCCGGGTTAGGGTTGGGCCATGACCTCGCGTTCCGCCGCCGCCCGCAATCCCAATCGCAGCAACAACTGCGGGAATAACCGTGCACACACACGGCGGGATGGCGACCAGGCATAAGCGACAGAACAGGCCTGAAACCCAGAAACCCGCGCCGGAAGCGCGGGTTTCGTGTTTCCGGGGCCAGTGAAACCAAACCCAAGGAGCTTTACGATGTGTTCGATTCTCGGTGTATTCGATCTTCGCCCCGGCGCCGATCTTGGCCCACTGCGACCGCTTGCGCTGTCGCTGTCCGCGCGGCAGCGCCATCGCGGTCCCGACTGGTCCGGCGTGCATGTCGAACCCCGCGCACTGCTGGTGCATGAGCGTCTGGCCATCGTCGACCCGAGCGGCGGCGCGCAGCCGCTGCATTCCGAGGACGGCGATCTCACCCTCGCGGTCAACGGCGAGATCTACAACCATCGCGCGCTCGAAGGCGCACTGCGCAAACCGTACGCCTTCCAATCCGGCTCGGATTGCGAAGTCATCAATGCGCTGTATGCCGAAAGCAAAGCCCGCGATGGCGGCGACATCGGGGCCTGGCTCGACCGTCTCAACGGCATCTTCGCGTTCGCGCTGTGGGATCGCGCCGCAGGTCGTTTCATCATCGCCCGCGACCCCCTCGGCGTGTGTCCGCTGTACTGGGGACACGATGCCGACGGCCGCGTCTGGGTCGCGTCGGAAATGAAGGCGCTGGTGCGGGTCTGCGACGATGTCGCCCAATTCCCGCCCGGCCACTATTTCGACAGCGCCGATGGTCAACTGCATCGTTATTACGAACGCGCCTGGCGCGATTACGACGCCACTGCCGGCGTGCAGGTGTCCGCGCGCGAACTGCGCGAAGCGTTCGAGTCGGCGGTGCATCGCCAGCTGATGAGCGACGTCCCCTACGGCGTGCTGCTGTCGGGCGGCCTCGATTCCTCGCTGGTCGCGGCCTGCGCCGCGCGTTTCGCCCGGCGCCGCGTCGAAGACGGCGACGAGACCGAGGCCTGGTGGCCGCGTCTGCATTCCTTCGCCATCGGTCTGAACGGTTCGCCGGATCTCGCTGCGGCCGAAGTCGCGGCCAAAGCGCTCGGCACCGTGCATCACGGTTTCACCTACACGTTCGAGGAAGGGCTGGATGCGTTGCCGGAAGTGATCCGTCACGTCGAAACCTACGATGTCACGACGATCCGCGCCTCCACGCCGATGTTTCTGCTCGCGCGCCGGATCAAGGCGATGGGCGTGAAGATGGTGCTCTCGGGCGAGGGCAGCGACGAAGTATTCGGCGGCTATCTGTATTTCCACAAGGCGCCGAACGCGCGCGAGTTCCACGCCGAAACCATCCGCAAACTGGATGCGCTGTACAACTACGATTGTCTGCGCGCGAACAAATCGATGATGGCCTGGGGTGTCGAGGCGCGGGTACCATTCCTCGATACCGAATTCCTCGACGTGGCGATGCGGATGGATGCGCAGAACAAGATGATCGATAAAACCTCCGATACGCGGAAGATGGAGAAAGCGGTGTTGCGCGAAGCCTTCGAGGGCTATCTGCCGCCGGAAATCCTGTGGCGGCAGAAGGAACAGTTCAGCGATGGCGTCGGCTACGGTTGGATCGACGGTTTGAAAGCGCATGCCGAAGCGCACGTCAGCGATGCCGATTTCGCACTGGCCGAACAACGCTTCCCGATCAATCCGCCGCAGACGAAGGAGGCCTATTTCTACCGTCGCATCTTCGACGAAGCGTTTCCGGGCGAAGGCTGCGCGAACACCGTGCCCGGCGGAAAATCGATCGCCTGCTCGTCGCCAGCGGCGATCGCATGGGATGCGGCGTTCGCGAATGCAGCGGATCCATCGGGTCGCGCCGTGGCTGGTGTTCACAATGCCGCGAACGTGAGCGCATGAGTCGTGCGGATTGCGTGAAATCACTGCGATAGCAGTGCGATCTGCAGAGTAGGGACGCATTCAATCTGTTTCCATCGGTCGCGCGTAGACTCCGAAGCTCATGCAATTCAATGCAATGGGCAAGGAGTCAACGATGGATACTTCAAGCGCACAGCGGATACGCCGCGTTCAACTCCATGTGGAAGATACTGGCGGTACCGGTCGTCCCGTTGTTCTGGTCCACGGCTGGCCGTTGTCCGGCGAGTCGTGGGCAGCGCAGATTCCCGCGCTGCACGATGCGGGTTTCCGGGTCGTCGCCTATGACCGTCGCGGCTTCGGCCGTTCCGAAAAGCCGCAGCATGGCTACGACTACGACACGCTTGCGGACGATTTGGCAGGACTCATCGTCGACCTGGATCTGCGCAATGCGGTCCTTGCCGGATTTTCGATGGGCGGCGGCGAAGTGGCGCGTTACGTCAGTCTGCACGGGCAGGATCGCCTGGGTGGCGTGGTGTTCGCCGCAGCGGTGACCCCATGCCTGATGCGGTCTGCGGATAATCCGAAAGGCCCGCTGACGCCCGAGAAGGCGGAAGAAAAATCAGCGGGCCTCAAGGCCGACCGGCATGCCTACTTCGACGAATTCACCCGCAATTTCTTTTCGGTCGACGGTGAACTGCAGGTCGACGAGAGTCAGCGACAAGCAACGATCGGATTGTGTCTGCAGTCGAATCAGGTTGCCGCACTCGCTTGCATGCATGCGTTCAGCACCGCCGATTTCCGCGACGACCTGAAGCGGATCAGCGTACCCACGCTTGTCCTGCATGGAGACTCCGATGCGGTCGTCCCGTTCGAGGGCTCGGGTGCGTTGACCCATGCGGCGATCGAGCACAGCGAGTTGCATGTGCTGAAGAATGCGCCGCACGGCTGCAACACCAGTCACGCGGAGACGTTCAACGCTGCGCTGCTGGGATTCCTGCGCAGTTGTTGAGCGGTACGCACAACCGCTGCGTCAACATCCACCGCTGGTCATCGCCGACGACGCGCCGAAGCTTCGCGTATACGGCAATGCGAAGCTTGGCTTCTGCCGATGCCTGCTCAGGTCGGTTGCGATAGTTTCGCCACCAGCCAAGTCACCACGCGCCGCGGCGTGAAGCGGATGCTCTGCGCGAGCATCCAGTTCATCCCGCCGTGGATCGCCACCCGCTGGCCGCGCTGCATCGCGCGCACGCCATACACGGCGACGCTCTTCGCGCTGGGCAGACGCTTGCCTTTGACCAGCGCGGAATCGTGCATTGCGGCCTTGTCCTGGAAACCCGATGCGGTGGGGCCCGGACACAGCGCGGTGACGGTGACCCGCGTGCCTTTCAATTCCTCGGCAAGCGCTTCGCTGTAGGACAGCACGTAGGCCTTGGTCGCGTAATACACGGCCATGTACGGGCCCGGCTGGAAGGCGGCGGTGGACGCGACATTGAGAATGCGTCCGTCGCGAACCAACAGCATGCCGGGCAGCAGGCGTTTGGTCAGACGCGTCAGGGTGGTGATGTTGAGATCGATCATCGCCTGTTCGTCGTCCAGCGATGTATCGGCATGCAGGCCGTACACGCCGAAACCGGCGTTGTTCACCAGCACGCGCGGATGGACATCCGTTTCGGCAAGCGTATCGACCAGCAGGTCCGCAGCGTCCCGCTGGCCCAGATCGATGGCGACGACGCGGGTCTCGACGCCGTAGTCGCGCTGCAACTCGTGCGCCAGCGCTTCGAGCTTGTCGGCGCTGCGTGCGGCGAGTGCGATCGGGTGCCCGGCAGCCGCGAGCGTGCGGGCAATTTCAAGGCCGATGCCGTTGGAGCCGCCGGTGACCAGGGCCCAGGGAAGCGTGGTTTGCATGCGAAAAACTCCTGTCGATAAGTTCAAACATACCGACCTAATCGAGCGCATCGAATGGCGCGGTCGCAGGCCGACGGTGGGGAATGGGAAAGCGGAGCGATGCTGCGGCGGAGCTGACCCCGCATGGCGGGGCCGGGAAGCGGAGGTATCGGCTACTCGCAGTCCTTCACTTCGGCGACGAAACGCTCAAGCAACTCGATCGCCGGCTCCACCGTCAGGTAGTGGAAATTCTCCACCCCTGCCTGGCGCACTCCGACCAGTCCGGCCTGCCGCAACACCTTCAGATGATGCGAGATCGCCGGCCGGGACAAGGGCAGGCGATCGGTCAGCTGATTGACGTTGAGTTCCTCGTGCTCGGTCAGCAGCACCAGAATCTGCTGCCGCGCAGGCTCGCCCAAGGCGAAGAACAGCGGTGTGCAGGCGGACATGGTCTGGGCGACCAAGGGGGCCGGGATCGGCATGCTTTGAGTCATTCGTTTAATCGCTTGGACCAATTATGCCATCGGATTTGGGTCCCGGCAATCCCGACAGCCACGAACAGCACAGACCGTGGCTCACGGCTTCGGCGCCAGGGTCAGGCGATACGCGGTGGGCCCTGGCAGAAACGGCGTCGGCCGGCCATGCACCCAGTCGTCGTGGCCGGCGCCCCAGAACGGCGACAGCGGATGACCGCTCTGGCCGCCGGGCATGTGGGTGATGCCGTCGGCTTCGTGGCCCGGCGATACGACCATGCGTTCGGAGGCGCCGAAGTCCGGGCCGACCACGCGCGGCATGCCGCCATCGCCCGACAGCCGATCCGGCGGCATGCACAGCAGGGATTTGCCGATCAGCGGAATCGCTTTCGCCAGCGGGTGACAGATCGCGGCGGTGTTGCGTTCGCCCCAGGTGCGTTCGGCGAGCGGGCCCTGCGCCTTCAGTTCGTCGCGGATGTCCTTCGCTGCATCCTCGAACAGCGCATCCCAGCTCTCATATTTTTTCGACAACAGATGCTGCGGGCGCTGCGTGACCAGCGGCCACACCGTGCCCTCCAACTGCTGGAAAGCGGGCATGTCGAACTTGTCGCCCAAGGCCGCATGCGCGGGTGCGGTCAGGCCTTCGGCAACGCGCGCATGCACCGCGAGCCGCCATGCACGGACGATGCGGTAGCTCACCGAATCGACACTGGCGCGGCCTTCCCAGTGCTTCGATGCTTCGGACAATTCGATCAGCGCGGGCGACTTTGCGCGCGCGGCGGTGTCGCGCAGCAGCGTCCACCATTCGGTCTGGAAGACTGCGCGATCGTCGAGCTGCACCGCGAGCAGATCGCGTTCGCTGAATTGCCTCCGCGCGAACAGATCGTTGCGGATCTGGCGCGCGCGCGCACCGAAGGCGAAGCCGCCGTCGCCGACCTGCGCGAGCGCTGCGCCGTCCATGGTGCGGTTGTTCGCGCTCCAGAGTCGGGCGTAGGCCGGGTCGATGATGTGCGGCGATCGATCCGTCGCGATCGTCCATGCGGGGCAATCGCCGGCGGGCGTCGTCGCTGTCAGCGGCAGCGCGCCGTTGCAATCCGCGCGGCGTGCGGCCAGTGGACCGATCAGGCGCCATGCGATCCGCCCGGTGGAATCGCCGATCAGCAGATTCTGGGTCGGCATCGCACCGTGATCGACCAGCACCATCGCATGATCCAGATCGCGTGCGATGGGGAAATCGGTGAGGCCGAAACCGAGCGCGCCCTTGAGATGCGCGTTCCAGCGCAGCGCGAACAGCGTGTCGCCATCGCGATGCAACACCGGACCCCACGCGGTTTCTTCGACAGTGAAATCGACCGGCGCAGCGCCGGCCACACGGATGGTTTCGCGATGGACGACGGGCTTCACGCAGGCGTCGGTCGGCTTCGCGCCGCAGGCGGTTTGGAGCTTCCAGTCCGCAGTGTCGATGTAGCTGTTGGTGAACGCCCACGCCACGTGCGTATTGCTGCCGACGACGACGGCAGGCAGACCCGGCAGCGTGAAACCGGTGATATCGACCTTGCCGCCCGGCGCGCGCGGATCGGCGTAGCGCAGCCGTGCGCGGAACCAGATGCCCGGCGCGCGCAGGCCCAGATGCATATCGTCGGCGACGATCGCGCGGCCATCGGCGGTGAGTGCGCCGGAGACCGCGAAATTGTTGCTGCCCGGGACGATGTCGTCGGCGGCAACGTCGTGACGCTTTGCCGGCGTTCCGGGCAGCTTCCTCAGATCGACCTCATCTGCGGTCGGCAGCGTCGCATCGCCGCGTGCGCTGCCGATCAGCGGCGCGTCCCAGCGGGTGCCGTCGCGCGTCAGCAGCGCGTAAAGCGCTGGCGGCAGATGCGGTTTGATTTTCCACAGCGCCAGTTCGCGATGATTGCCGGCGTCCTGCAGATCGAAATACATCGCGAAGCCCGTAAGCGCGGCGTCGCCCAGTTCCCAGCGCTTCGGCTGCTGGCGCAGTAGCAGATACGGCCACGGACGCACGCGCAGCGCGCCGAGACCGGCGTTCACACCGTCGGTGTACGCCTGCAGCTGCGGGCGCTTATCGAGAGCCATCGTTGCGAGATCGGCTTCGACCCGTGCACGGATGCGGTGCACGCGCTGCGTCTTGTCCTTCTCGATCGCGATCGGCCCGAACAGTTCGGACAGCTCGCCCGTGGAAACGCGGCGCATCAGATCCATCTCGAAGAAGCGCTCCTGCGCATGCACGTAGCCGAGCGCGCGCATCGCGTCGGTTTCGTTCGCCGCGTCGATGGTCACCACGCCCAGCGCGTCGCGCTGGATCGTCACCGGCGCGGATAGACCGTCGAGCGCGAGTTCGCCGTCGAGCGTCGGCAGGCTGCCGCGCATCAGCCACCAACCTGTGCCCAGACCGACGACGATCAGGACCAGCAGCCACAGTGCGATGCGTTTGAGCCACTTCTTCATGATCGATCCGGATGGGTGGTATGGGCGAACGGGTATGAGTGAACTGGCATGGACGAACGGCCTCAGCCGTCGCGGTGCAGACGGTAGACGCAGGTGTCGAGCGCGGTCACGCCCTGTTCGATGAATCTCGGTTCGGTCGCGAGGATATCGCGTCGTTCCAGCAGGTCGATGGTCCACTGTGGCGCGTAGCGTTCGCGGACTTCGGCCTCGGTCACGGGGAACGGTGGACCGTCTTTTTCGTGCGCCGGGTATTCGAGCGTGATCAACAGGCCGCAGCATGCCGCCGGCAGGCGTGCGTAAATGTCATCGACGTAACGCCGACGAAGCTCCGCAGGCAGCGCGACCAGCGCGGCGCGATCGTAGACCGCTGCGCAGCCGGCAAGGGCGGCTGCGTCCAGCGCGAACACATCGCCGCAGATCAGTTCGATGTCCCCGGCACGGTAATGCGTGCCGTAACGCGACGCGACGACTTCGGGTTCCATCGCGTGCTCGGCGAAGAACTGTTCGACCGCGAGCGGCGAGAGTTCGACGCCCAGCACGCGATGGCCCTGCGATGCGAGCCACAGCATGTCGACCGATTTGCCCGCCAGCGGCACGAACACCCGGCTGCCCGCAGGCGCTGCAACGGCGGGCCAGTGTTTCTGCAGCAAGGGTGCCGGCTGTCCCAGATGAAAGCCGATCTCGTTGTCCCGCCAGCGCTGGTGCCAGAAGTCGGGATCCATCATTCCACCGTCAATGCGTCGACTTTCTGCCAACCGCGGGACAGCAGGCCGCCGCGGCTGCCGCGTGCGCCGATGTACGGTTCCAGATCCTTGAACGACAGCGACATCGTGCGGGCGCCGGATTTCACCGACAGCGTGCCGCCGGGAGGCACCACCGCGATCGCGATGACGCGCTCGGTGCTGCGCTTGGCTTTCGGGATCTCGATGATCTTGTTGCCTTTGCCCTTGTCGAGTTCCGGCAGTTCCGCGATCGGAAACGCAAGCAGATGACCGGCGCTGGTGACGGCGACGATGCGATCCGTTTCGGGATTGCCCGCCTGTGCCGGCTGCAGCACGACCGACCCCGGCGTGAGCGACAGCATCGCCTTGCCGGCCTTGTTGCGGCCGGTGAGGTTTTCGAACTTCGTGACGAAGCCGTAACCGTGCGACGACGCCAGCACGAAGCGCGCGTCGTCGGCGCCGCTGGCCATGGTCACGAACCCTGCGCCTGCCGGCAGCGAGAAGCGCCCGCTCAGCGGCTCGCCGTTGCCGCGCGCCGAGGGCAGGGTGTGCGCCAGCGACGAATAGCTGCGGCCGGTGCTGTCGAGGAACGCGACCTGCTGGGTGCTGCGCCCGCGCACTGCGCACAGCAGGCTGTCGCCGTCGCGATAGCTCAACCCCGCCGCGTCGATATCGTGACCTTTGGCGGCGCGGATCCAGCCTTTTTCGCTGAGCACGACCGTCATCGGTTCGCTGGGCACCAGCTCGGTCTCGTCGATCGCCTGCGCGGCTTCGCGCGACACCAGCGGCGACATGCGTGCGTCGCCGAATTTCTTCGCGTCGGCCAGCAGTTCGTCCTTCACCAGCTTCTTCAATTTGGACTTGTTGTCGAGGATCGACATCAGCTTGTCGCGCTCGGCGGCGAGTTCGTCCTGTTCGCCGCGGATCTTCATCTCTTCCAGTCGCGCCAACTGTTTCAGCTTGGTGTCGAGGATGTAGTCGGCCTGGTCCTCGCTCAGCCCGAAGCGCGCGATCAACGCGGGTTTCGGTTCGTCCTCGCTGCGGATGATGCGGATCACTTCGTCGAGATTGAGGAACGCGATCAGCAGGCCTTCCAACAGATGCAGGCGACGGTCGACTTTTTCCAGGCGGTGCTTCAGACGGCGGGTGACGGTGTCGATACGGAACACCAGCCATTCGCTGAGCAGCATCTTCAGGTTCTTGACCTGTGGACGGCCGTCCAGGCCGATCACATTCATGTTGACGCGATAGCTTTTTTCCAGATCGGTGGTGACGAACAGATGCCCCATCAGCTGTTCGACATCGACGCGGTTGCTGCGCGGGATCATCACGATCCGGGTCGGATTTTCGTGATCCGATTCGTCGCGCAGGTCTTCCAGCCACGGCAGTTTCTTCGCGCGCATCTGCTGCGCGATCTGCTCGATCACCTTGCTCGGGCTGACCTGATAGGGCAGCGCGGTGATCACGATGTTGTTCTGTTCGCGGAGGTATGTCGCGCGTGCGCGCACGCTGCCGTGGCCGGTCTCGTACATCGCCTGCAGATCGGCGATGGGGGTGATGATCTCGGCGGTGGTCGGATAATCCGGGCCGCGCACGTGTTCGCAGAGGTCGCGCACGGTGGCGTCGGGATCGTCGAGCAGGCGCACGCAGGCGCTGACGATTTCGTTGAGATTGTGCGGCGGCACATCGGTGGCCATGCCCACCGCGATGCCGGTGGTGCCGTTGAGCAGCAGATGCGGCAGCCGCGCCGGCAGCCAGGTGGGTTCTTCGAGGGTGCCGTCGAAGTTCGGATCCCAGTCGACCGTACCGTGGCCGATTTCGCCCAGCAGCACTTCGGCGATCGGGGTGAGCTTGGATTCGGTGTAGCGCATCGCCGCGAACGATTTCGGGTCGTCGCTGGAACCGAAGTTCCCTTGGCCGTCGATCAGCGGATAGCGGTACGAGAACGGCTGCGCCATCAGCACCAGCGCTTCGTAACAGGCGCTGTCGCCGTGCGGGTGGTATTTGCCGATGACATCGCCGACGGTGCGCGCGGATTTCTTCGGTTTGGCGCCGGCGTTGAGGCCCAGCTCGCTCATCGCGAAGATGATCCGGCGCTGCACCGGCTTCAGGCCGTCGCCCAGGAAGGGCAGGGCGCGGTCCAGGACCACGTACATCGAGTAGTCGAGATACGCGCGTTCGGCGTATTCGCGCAGCGGGATCTGTTCGAAACCGTGGAAGGCGGGTCGTGCGGTGTCGGGCATGGTGGGGCCGGTCGGACAAAGCGGCATTCTAATCGGTTATTTACGGTGGCTTGCTGCCGGGAGTCGCTCTCGAAACCCGGGGCTGGGACGATCATGGCCTGTAAAGTCCGCTTTCGACGTCTTCGCTGACAATGGAATGGAAGCCTGGTCGCAGGGATCTTTTGGGGATCCTGCGGTTTTGTTCAGAGGTCCCGACCGTTTCCGGGGATCGCGCTGCAATATTCGTGAAACGCTCACGACTGACGTCGCTGCAGATACTGCCGGTGTGTCGCGGAAGGCGTGTGGGATGTCATCCGCAAGCAGCGCCTGCAGCCGCGTTCGCCAATCAACTTTTTTGGGGAATTATTCAATGAAACATGGAATCCGGACCAAGCTTGCCTTGGCCTGTGCTCTGTTGCTCGGCACCGTCGGTGCCGCCCAAGCCGCTACGCTCGTTACCGACTGGAACGACCAGTCGCTCCAGGCCGTGCGCGCTACCCGCATGGCACCCCCGATCTTCGCCCGCGCCAACGCCATCGTGAATACCGCGATGTTCGATGCCTGGGCCGCTTACGACAACAAGGCCAACGGCACCCAGCTCGGCGGCGAACTGCGTCGCCCCGCGTCCGAGCGCACCGATGCGAATCGCCGCAAGGCGATGAGCTTCGCAGCGTATCGCGCCCTGGTCGAACTCTTCCCGAGCCGCACGGCGCAATTCAATGCCGAAATGACGCGTCTTGGCTATGACCCCACCGATACCACCGGCAATATCGCCACCCCGCAGGGTGTCGGCAACGTTGCCGCCGCTGCGGTGATCCAGTTCCGCCGCGCCGATGGTTCCAACCAGCTCGGCAATCTCAACGGCGGCGTGCCGTACAGTGATTACACCGGGTATCTTCCAGTCAATACGCCGACCCAGATCATCGACCCGACCCGCTGGCAGCCGCTTTCGGTGCCGAACGGCAGCGGTGGTTTCAACACCCAGAGTTTTCTGGTTCCGCATTGGGGCAATGTCAAAGGTTTCGGTTTGACGCAGTACAACCAGTTCGCGGTCAAGACGCCTGCGCCGCTGGGCAGCTTCGAATTCTGGCGTCAGGCCAGCGAAGTCGTCCTGTACAGCGCCACCTTGACCGATCGCACCAAGACGATCGCCGAATGGTGGGCCGATGGCCCGGGTTCCGAGACGCCTCCCGGTACGTGGATTCTGTTCGCCAAGCAGATCTCGGACCGCAAGGGTCACACCTTGGCACAAGACGTGAAGATGCATTTCGCGCTGACCAATGCCATGTTCGACGCCGGTATCGCGGTGTGGGGCTACAAGCGTCAGTACGACTACGCTCGTCCCATCACCACGATCCACTACCTGTTCAACAATCGTCCGATCTTCGCTTGGGGCGGTCCGAATCAGGGCACCAAGCTGATCCTCGGCCAGAACTGGACGCCTTACCAGATCTCGACCAGCCCCACGCCGCCATTCTCCGAGCATGTCTCCGGACACAGCACTTTCAGTTCGTCCGCTGCGGAAGCGCTGAGGCTGTTCACCGGCAGCGACAGGTTCCCGAACTCGGCCGTGGTGCTCGCGGGCAGCTCGGTGATCGAATCCGGCGTGCCGGCGACGAACATCACGCTGTCCTGGCCGACCTTCACGGCCGCCGCCGACGAAGCCGGTATCTCGCGTCTGTACGGCGGTATCCACTTCCGCAACGGCGATCTGGAAGGCCGTAAACTCGGTCGCAAGGTCGGCGCACAGGCTTACAGTCTGGCCGTGGCTTACGCCAACGGCACCGCAGGTAACTGACTGTTGCGTCCTGGCCCTGCAAAACGGGGCCAGGATTCAAGCTCAATCAAAGAAAAAGCCGCAGCGATGCGGCTTTTTTCATTGTTTCAGCGATGACAGAAGCGATCGCCTGTCAACCTGCCTTGCGGCGACGCGAGGCGGGTTTCGCGGGCTTGGCGTTTTTTCCGGCAGTCGCTACCGGTTCTGCATACCTGGCGATGAAATCACGGACCTGCGGGTAGACCTGGTCGCGCCAGCGTCGGCCGCTGAAGATGCCGTAGTGACCGGCGCCCTGCGCGGTGAGATGCACGCGATCCGCCTCGGCGATGCCGGTGCACAGTTTGTGCGCGGCGCGGGTTTGCCCCAGACCGGAAATATCGTCGAGTTCGCCTTCGATGGTCATCAGCGCGGTATTGCGGATCGCCGATGGTGTCACGCGTTCGCCGGCCACGTCCCACAGCCCGCGCGGCAGCAGGTGTTCCTGGAACACGGTGCGGATGGTGTCGAGGTAATACTCCGACGGCATGTCCAGCACTGCGTTGTATTCGTCGTAGAACCGGCGATGCGCGTCGGCATCGTCGAGGTCGCCCTTGACCAGATCCTGATAGAAATCCCAGTGCGACATCACGTGACGCTCGGGATTCATCGCAAGGAAGCCCATGTGCTGCAGGAAGCCGGGATAGACGCGGCGGCCGCGGCCCGGGTAGTTCGCCGGCACGACGTGGATGAGGTTCTGCTCGAACCAGCCGATCGGCTTTTCTGTGGCGAGCGTGTTCACCGCAGTCGGCGATTCGCGGCTGTCGATCGGGCCGCCCATCATCACCAACGAACGCGGCGTGGGTTCGCCGCGCGCGGCCATCAGCGAGACTGCGGCCAGTACCGGCACCGTCGGCTGACAGACGCTGATCACGTGAAGGCTCTCGGCGCCGATGTGGCGGATGAAGTTCTGGATGGTGATGACGTAATCGTCGAGCGTGAACGCACCGGCGTCCTTCGGCACCATGCGCGCATCGACCCAGTCGGTGATGTAGACCTTGTGGTCGCGCAGCAGGGTCTTGACTGTGTCGCGCAGCAGCGTGGAGTGATGGCCCGACAGCGGCGCGACCACGAGCACCGGCGGGTCGTTCTTCAGATCGACGATGCCGTCGGCGTCGTCGGAGAAACGCTTGAAACGCAGCAGCCGGCAGAACGGCGTGCGCAGCACTTCGCGCTCGACCACCGGAAACACCATGCCCGAACCGCCGAGGCCGTCGTCGGTGACGCTGTGGATGCCGAACTTGGGTTTTTCGTAATCCTTGCCGATGCGATACAGCAATTCGTTGGCGGCGGCGAAGCGCTGCGCCTGGGGCAGGCTGGACATCCAACTGCCGGGCGCGGAGAACATCCTGGCATTGGCTTCGGCCCAGTACGTGACCGGCGCCATCCAGGCACGGCCCAGCTCTTGCATCTGATACAGCAGCATCGGCAAACCCCTGATCTCGACCATGAAATGGTGCGTTGCAGCATACTCCATCCGCAGGACCGCAGTGCGACCTGTGCCGCAGTCCCGGGTCCGGTTAAGCTGGTCGCATGACTGCGCGAGACGAAGACATCGCCTGGTTCCGCGAACTGCTCGAACCGCTGGGCGCGATCACCGCCCGTCGGATGTTCGGCGGAGCGGGGCTGTACGTGGAGGGCCTGATGGTCGGGCTGGAGATCGAGGGCACGCTGTACTTGAAGACGGACGCCTCAAGCCGTGAGCTGTTCGCCGATGCCGGCGGCAGGCCGTTCGTGTACGACGGCAGGGACAAGCAGGTGACGGTGGCGAGTTACTGGACCCCGCCCGACGACGCCATGGATTCGCCCGAGGCGATGTGCCCCTGGGCGCGGTTGGCGCTGGAAGCGGCGCTGCGCAGCGCGGCCGCCAAGCCCGCCAAGAAACCCGCCAAGAAAAAAGCCACGGCCAAACGCTCGCGCAAACCCGCGAAACCCTGAGACTTCAGGCGAGTTCCAACGCGGCGGCATCCGCGACCCGCATCGGCGACAGCCAGCAGTGCGACCCGAGCGTGCCGAAGCCCAGCGCTGCCAGCCGCTGCCGGTAGAACTTCGCCGGCCGGCGCTGGAAACCGACGTTGTCGCCTTCGGCCTCGTCGTTCGCTGTGAACGCTTCCAGAAATGCCACGCCCGCGCACAGTTCCGCCAAGCCGGGCAGCCCGCGATCGAGTTCGCGCGTCGGCAGGTAATGCAGCACGTCGCTGCAGATCAGCAGATCCACCGGTGCGCAGGGGCGCAGCATTTCGAAATCGCCGAAGCGCGCGAAGTGCAGATTGCGGCGTGCGCCGTAGCGTTGAATCGCATATTCGCTGCTGTCGAAACCGAGATAGCGCAGCTTCGGACGCAGTTTCAGCAGCGGCATGCGCCACACGCCTTCGCCGCAGCCGATATCCAGCACGCTGCGGATCGGGCGTCCGAGATGGTATTCGGCGGTGGCGACCGCCAGCGCGACCTTGCGCTGCAGGCGCTGGCGTCCGCCGATCCCCTGTTCGCGGTACCAGCGGTCGAAGTAATCGCGGTCGTAGGTCTTGTCGTGCTGAGTCATGCCTGTGCGAATCATGCGTGTCCGATCAGTAGCGACGTCATCGACAGCGAGCCGATCACATCGTCGTTGAAGAATTCCAGAGTATCGCCGCCGCGCGCCAACGCCAGCGCATACAGCAGCGGCAGGTAATGCTCAGGGGTGGGAATCGAGCGCGCTGCATCTTCGCCGAGCGCGGGCCAGTCGGCGAGGGCCGCGAGATCGCCCTCGCGGATCAGCGCATTGACGCGGTCGCGGAAACGCAGCGCCCACGGCAGCGGAGTCGGGTCGTGCCAGTCGAACAGCCGCAGGTTGTGGACGATGTCGCCGCTGGCGACCACCAGCACGCCTTCGTCGCGCAGTGGGGCCAGCCGCTGCGCCAGTGCGACATGCCACGCACCGGGCTGGCGCGAATCGATGCCGAGCTGGACGACGGGAATATCGGCGTCGGGATACATCGGCCGCAGCACGCCCCATGCGCCGTGATCGAGCCCGCGTTCGGGATGGATCCGTGCGGACCCAGCCTCGCCCAGCAGTTCGACTACACGCTGCGCGAGGGCGGGATCGCCCGGTGCCGGATAGCGCACGTCGAACAGCGACTGCGGGAAGCCGCCGAAATCGTGGACGGTCGGCGGCGCGGCGCTGCCGGTGAGCCACGGCCCCGGCGTTTCCCAGTGCGCGGAGATGCAGAGGATCGCCCGTGGACGCGGCAGCCGTTCGCTCAGTGCGCGCCAGGCGCGCGACCACGCGTTGTCTTCGATCGCGTTCATCGGCGAACCGTGGCCGATGAACAGCGCGGGCATCGTCATCGCAATGGGCCCTTCAAGGCGGAGCGTGTCATCCTATCGCGACTCGACAGCGCCCACTCAGGACGGAACATTCCATGCAGGCTTATTTCTGGATCAAGACCTTTCATCTGGTGTTCGTGATCGCATGGATGGCGACGGTGTTCTATTTGCCGCGGATCCTGGTGAACATCGCCGAAGTCGGCGACGCACCAGCGGTGCGCGAGCGACTGGTGCTGATGGGACGGCGGCTGTACCGCTTCGGCCACATCATGTTCGCGATCGCGCTGGTGCTGGGGTTCGTGCTGTGGCTGGGCTACCGGATGTTCGCGGATTTTCCGACGATGGTCGCGCCCGGCACCGGCTGGATGCACGCCAAGCTGACGCTGGTCGCGCTGATGTTCGCGTACTCCATCGTCTGCGGGCGTTGGCTCAAAGGCGTCGACAAGGGTCGCGCGCTGCCATCGTCGAAGGCGATGCGCTGGATCAACGAGCTCCCGGTGTTCGCGTTGATCGCGGTCGTTTATCTGGTGCTTGCGAAGCCGTTCTGATCGGCCTCGCACGCGCTCATTCTTCCCTCTCCCCGCGTGCCTGGTAAGGGGAGAGCGGCAGTGAATCCCGGGCGGCGGGCTATTTCGTCTTGAAATCAGCGGGCTTGGGCAACTCGACCGGCACGCCGTCCGCGTTGCACAGCTTCGCCGCGCACAGACGCTCGCGCAGCGCGGGCGTGGCCTGCAAGAGGATGTGGAAGATCGCGTTCTGTTCGATCGTGCCGCGCACCGCATCCGCGCCCGGGCCGCGCGCCCAGATGCCGACATCGTCGCCGCCGTGGGTTTCGTTCGACAGCGGCACGGTCGATTCCTGCATGTAGTCCGGATGTTCGGTATCGACATCGCTCAGGTCCGGGCGGCCGTCCTTCGCTTCCTGATAACCGCTGACTTCGTGCAGGAAGGTTTTCGGGCCTTCGGGCTGCTGGTCGGTGGCACCGACGTGGCCGGGGCCGTTGGCGTAGCCCAGCGTGGTGTAGGGCAGGCCGGTGGCGTCGCTGGCATATCCGCTCGGATTGTTGCCTTCGCCGCTGCTGCCCTTGACCTTGCCGAGGATGGCGTTGCCGCGCACCGGATAGCCGGCGAAGGTCATGGTGTGCGCGTGATCGGCGGTGACGAGGATCAGCGTGTCGTTGGCCGAGGTCATCGAGGCCGCAACTGCGATCGCTTCGCTCAGCGCGATCGTGTCGGTGAGCGCGCGATAGGCGTTGCCGGAATGATGGGCGTGGTCGATGCGACCGCCTTCAACCAGCAGCACGTAGCCCTGCGGGTCATCGCGCAGGCGTTCGATCGCGCTGCGGGTCATCTCCGCCAATGAGGGCTCGCCGGCTTTGTCCTTCGGCCGGTCGTGTTCGTACTGCATGTGGCTGGGCTCGAACAGCGCCAGCAGTGGGCCGGTTTTGGGCGCGGCGGCGAACTGCGCGGCGTTCCAGACATAGGTGCCGGCCGGATGACGCTGCTTCCACTCGGATGCCAGATCGCGGCCGTCCAGGCGCAGGCCGACCTTGTCGTCGTACTCGGGATCGCGTTCGGTCGCCGGGAAGAAATTGGCGCGACCGCCGCCCATCAGCACATCGGGACCGTGGCCGTAGGGCGATTCGACGAACTGCCGCGCGATATCGGCGCAGCCGGCTTCGGCGGCTTCGGACGGCAGTTCGGCGTCGTTTTCCCAGTTCCGGTCGGGCGAATGGGTGAAGGTCGCGCCCGGGGTGGCGTGGGTGACCCGGGTGGTGGTGATCACACCGGTAGCGAGGCCCGTGCTGGCGGCCAGTTCCCACAGGCTCAACATCGGCGAGCGCAGGGCGCCGCCGCAGTCGCCGCGCGCGGCGTCCTGACCGATGCTCAGCACGCCGGCGCGGGTCTTCACGCCGGTGGCCATCGCCGACATCGTGCCGGCGGAGTCGGGCGTCTGGCTGTCGGTGTTGTAGGTCTTGCTCAGCGCGGTGTGCTGGAACGCTTCCCAGCTCAGCATGTTCTCCTCGCCGGAGCCGCCTTTGCGCTGACCGTCGAGAATCCGCGCCGCCGCGACCGTGGTCAGGCTCATGCCATCGCCGACGAACAGGATCACGTTCCTGGCCTTGCCGGCGGTTGCGCCACGCGCGGCTGCCTGGGCGGCACCAGCGCGGAACCACCAGGCCGGGGTTTCGCCGCTGGGGCGCGCGATCTGCGGGACCTCGACGGCACCGACCGGCGTCGCCGCGCGCGGAGCAGTGGCGGGGACTGTGGAGCAGGACGTGACTGCGAGGGTGCAGGCGAAGGCGAGCAGGGCGTGGCGACAGGACATGGGCGCGGTGGTTTGGCCGGAAAGCAGGGATTATGCCCGCCCGACGTTGCAATCGTGGAATGCGCTCATGCCGCGTGCGCCCTCGTCGGGCCCGCCGCGCTCGGCTATCGTGCGTGATCGATTCACAGGCGCCGGTTGCGCCGGAGACTGTTCATGCGCCTGATCTCGGCCTGGTTCCGCATTCCTTTCTGGCAGCGCGTGCTCGCCGGCTTCGTGCTGGGCGGAGCGGCCGGCTGGCTGATGGGGCCTTCGGCCGATACCTGGTTCGGGCCTCTGGGCGACCTGTATATCACCCTGATCAAGATGATCGCGGTGCCGCTGGTGTTCTTCGCGGTGATCAACGCGGTGGCCTCGCTGCACGGGCAGAAGTCGATGGCCGCGTTGGGCGGGCGCACTTTCCTGTGGTTCGCGATCACCGCCGTGCTTGCGGTCGGCGTCGGTCTCGTCGTGGGCACGGTGATGCAGCCGGGCATGGTGCAGATGCCGCTGATGGTCGATCCCGACTACGTGCCCAAAGAGGTACCCAGCGTCGTGCAGGTGCTGCTGAACGTGGTGCCGGCGAATCCCTTCCAGGCGTTGACCGGCATCGGTGCGGTGAAGAACGCGGCGGGCGAGACCGTACTTGCGGCGGGCAAGGGGTCGATCCTGCCGGTGATCTTCTTCGCCGGGCTCATCGGTTTCGCGATGGTGAAACTGGGCGAGAAAGTCGCGCTGGCGCGCAAGCTCGTCGGCGAAGTCAGCGAGATCACGATCCAGCTCACCCGCTTCGTACTGGAGATGACGCCGATCGGCACCTTCGGCCTCATCGCCTCGCTGGTCGGCGCCTACGGATTCGAAAAACTGCTGCCGCTGGGCAGTTTCGTATTGGCGCTGTATGTCGCCTGCGCGATTCACATCTTCGTCGTTTACAGCGGTCTGCTGATGGCGCACGGTCTGAACCCGTTGAAATTCTTCCGCGGCGCCGCGCCGGGCATGCAGGTCGCCTTCGTCAGCTCGTCGAGTTTCGCTTCGCTGCCCTCGTCGCTGCGCAGCGTCACCCACAATCTTGGTGTCAACAAGGATTACGCCGCGTTCGCGGTGCCGCTGGGCGCCACCATCAAGATGGACGGCTGCGGCGCGATCTACCCGGCGCTGTGCGCGGTGTTCATCGCCCAATACACCGGCATCCCGCTCACGCCCGAGCAATATCTCATCGTGCTGATCGCCTCGGTCCTCGGCAGCTTCGGCACCGCAGGCGTCCCCGGCACCGCCGTGGTGATGGCGACCGTCGTGCTCAGCGCTGCCGGTTTGCCGCTGGAAGTCATCGGCTACCTCTACGCCATCGACCGCATCCTCGACATGATGCGCACCATGACCAAT
The DNA here is from genome assembly GCA_017302135.1 of Lysobacterales bacterium. Classification (GTDB taxonomy): domain Bacteria; phylum Pseudomonadota; class Gammaproteobacteria; order Xanthomonadales; family Xanthomonadaceae; genus Lysobacter_I. The sequence goes on from JAFLDZ010000015.1 coordinate 28,100, forward strand.
GTCACCGGGCAGATGCTGGTGCCGGTGCTTGTCGCGAAAGAAACCGGCCTGCTGGATCGCGAGATCTACGAGCGCGCGCCGACCAACGTCGGTATCGAGGAAGAGAGGATGGTCTGAGGATGTGCGATCGCGCCCGGCATTGAAGCCGGACGCGATACTTCGCTGTTCGAGCTTACGGGCAGGTGCCGTAATCCCAGTACACAGACTCCAATGTGGTGTCGCCCCAACGGTAGCGACCGATGTAACAGTCGTACCCCTCTTGGCCCACCAGGTTCCCGCTGGCATCGAAATAGTCGATGGAGTAGTTGTTGTTGACCCATTTTTCCAAGGCCGCGGCCGACCCCGTGACCGCTGTGGCCGACAACGTGCAGACGAGCAATAACTTCCTTGAAGTGATCTTCATGGTCCCTCTCCCTGAAGTGGATGCGACCGCATCATCGCGATCATTGTTGTTGTAGCCCCCAGACATGGCCCAAGGCGTGACCCAAGCCACAAATGTCGCGCATCCCTGCATTCGGCCCGCAGATATCGCAACGCTGCGGACGCAGGCACTGGACGGTGATGGCGCCGCAGTGTTATCAGGAATGCGCCCAACGATGGGCCGTTCCGGGAAAACGCGCTAGAACGCGCACCTGCCGCCGGATATCGAACGCCAGGAAGGCGAGCGCCTTCCGGCGCTGTCCAATGCCATTCAATGGAGTGAATCTCATGATCCGTTCGTTCGCATATCCGTTTTCCCTGGCTGCGGTGATGGCGTGCGCCACGCTGGCGGCGCCGCAGGCCTCTGCCCGCGCCCTGGGCGGTTTCAGCATCGACACCACCGGGCCGGTAACGCCCACGCCGCACGATCCCTGGGGTGGCGTGGAGTTGTGCACCGCACACCTGCGCAAATACGATGGCCTTGACCAGTACGGCAACGTGAAGTGGCTGTATCACATGGCTTCGGGCTACAGCGCCTCGACCTGCTACGCCAACGCAGCGCCGTACGTCAGCATGGGTTACATGCACAACCCGAACCCCGGCTTCGGCTATTGCCAATGCCATTCCGGCTTCAACGGTTACATGGTCGCCAGCCCGAAGGGCAACGGGCCGATCAGCGTGCAGAACCTGTCGCAGGAACAGGTTCAGCTCTACGACGAAGGGCTGCTGCAGCTCCGCCGGAAATATCAATTCGACAAATTCGCGCAGGAACACGAGTTGTTGCTGCAGGCGATCGAATCGATGCCGGCTGTGCCAGCGCCTTGATCGATTGCTCGGTTCCCCCGGCTGCCGGGGGAATCTCGTTCGCTGTCATCGCCATGTTTTCTTTGAAGACAGGCACCTTTGATTTTCAGGCCATCAGGTCGCAGTGTTTCTCTCGGATGACAGCAGAGCTCGGGGCTGAAGCCCCTCCTACGAAATGCTATTTCGGCAACGTCTTCTCCCGCCTTCCCGCCAATCTTGCAGCAACCAACGCCACCGGAATCGGCAGCACCAACCCCAGCGCAGACACCCATCCCGGATGATCCGGCACGATCATGATCATCCCGGCCACTCCCGCCATCACGAACAGCGCAACCGCGATCGCGGCGGCGCGCGCGTGGCGGGCGGTGCGCGCGGCGACCCAGCCGCCGACGAAGCTGCCGCCGGCCCATGCCGCTACCAGCATGGCGAGCGCGCCGGTGGGCGCGGCGGCGATGATCATCTGCAGGTGTTCGGGGTTCTGCGGGTCCAGGCCGGCGGGCGGCGGGAACAGTGCATGGCCGAGGAATTCGAGTGCGGCGACGGTCAACCACATCGTCACCAGTCCGACCAGCATGCCGAGAATCGTGCGCCCCATCGTTGTCCCCATCCCGTCGATCCGGTCCGCGAAGAATGTGCCTGCTGCGGCACGCCCGCAAGCGGGCAGGGGCTCAAACGGCACACGCTGTCGCCGCGCGGGCGAATCACCAAAAGCAAAAGGCCGCTTTCGCGGCCTTTGCGGAGAACCCAAGACGCTGCGCGCGCTTACTGCGCGGCGACGCGACGGGCGTGGAAGAACTTCTGGCTCCAGTAGCCGGCGGCGAGGTTGGCCACCTCCACGTCCTTGCCGGTGCGCGGGGCGTGGACGAACTGGCCGTTGCCCAGATAGATGCCGACGTGGTCGACATGCTTGCCGCGACGGCTGAAGAACACCAGGTCGCCTTCGACCAGCGCGTTGGGGTCGCGGATCAGCTGGCCGACGTTCGCCATGTCGCGCGAGATGCGCGGCAGTTCGATGCCGAGGCTTTGACGGAACACGTAACCGACCAGACCGCTGCAGTCGAAACCGCCTTCGGGGCTGGTGCCGCCCCAGCGGTAGGGCGTGCCGAGCAGCGCAAGCGCGCGCTTGAGCATGGTCCTGATGCGGCCTTCGGTCGGCGCAGCGGGCAATTCATCCGCGCTATTGCCCGGGATCTGGGCGATGTCGAAGATGTTGCGGATGTCCTGGGCGAAGGTCACGCTGCGGCCCGGCAGCGACAGCGGGCCACGCAAAGTGGTGTCGCCGATGGGGGCGAGCAGGCCGAGTTCGAGGGGGTCTTGCGTTGCCGGTGCCTCGACGCGCTGCTGCGCCAATGCCGGAAGGCTGCCGACGGCGAGCAGGCCGGCGACGAGAAAACGGACTTGACCGCGGATGAGGCGGTGGATGGCGGAAGAGCGGCCGGAGCGTTGGGCTTGGGTCGTCACGCGTCATGCACTTTGCGGAAAGGAGCAGGGATAGTGCCCGACCGTGGCCGCGAGGGAGTTCAGATTTCGTTAGACCCGGGCTCCAAAAGGTGACCAGAGTCGCGAAACGGGACATCCATACCCGGGCGTAGGTCAGTCGAGGACCCGTTTGGCCCCGGTGTAGTGGTCCCGCCAGTAGGTGCCGTCAAGGCGGTCCAACCGGACCGTCCCACCGGTGCGTGGGGCGTGGACGAAGCGGCCTTCGCCGACATAGATGCCCACATGGCTGACTTCGCCACCGCTGCCGAAGAACACCAGATCGGCCGGGGCCAGGCGACTCGTGGCGATCTTCGGGCCCTGCATCCCGGCCAGCTCCCGTGAGGTTCGCGGCAGGCGCAGGTCGAGCATGTCGCGGAAGACGTAATTGACCAGCCCGCTGCAGTCGAAGCCGCGGTCCGGGGTGTTGCCGCCGTAGCGATAGGGCGTGCCGACCAGCCCGATCGCCCGCATCAGCACCGCATTGGCGGCGGCGGGATCGTTGGGCTGGCTGCCGGACCAGTCGCGGGATGGCGGCGGTGGTTGGCGCACGGTCTCCGGTTTGCCGCAGCCGGCCAGCGCGAGCGCCATCAGCAGCGCGGCGACTACCGCCCGCTGCGCCAATGGCGCCGAAGCGGTGGAGCACGGATAATGCGCGGCCTTCACGGTGGCCATCTTGGCCGCATCGCCGGGTGGCGATCAAGCCGCTGATGCCGCCGCCCTTCTCCCGACCCTCCTGAGCCAGACCCATGAAAATCGAAAAAGACTGCGTTGTCCGTTTCCACTACACCGTCGGCGAAGTCGGCCAGCCCGCCACCGAAAGCTCGCAGGGTGCGGAACCGCTGGCGATCATGATCGGCCACGGCAACATCATCCCGGGTCTGGAGAATGCGCTGCACGGCCGCGAAGCCGGCGAGACCTTCGCGGTCGATGTGCCTGCCGCCGAGGCCTACGGCGAGCGCCGCGACGGTTTGACCCAGCGCATCGCGAAGAAGCATTTCGGAGATCAGCGCCTGCTGGCCGGCATGCAGGTGGTGCTGCAGACCGAGTACGGCCCGCGCGCGGTCACCATCGAGAAGGTCGGCATGAGCGTGGTCGATGTCGATCTGAACCACCCGATGGCCGGCAAGTCGCTGCATTTCGACATCGAAGTGGTCGAAGTGCGCGCCGCCAGCCCCGAAGAGCTGGAGCATGGTCACGTGCACGGCGACGGCGGTCATCACCACTGAGGTTCGCAGCGGATCCGCTGGAACGAAACGGACGGCCCGCGAAAGCGGGCCGTTTGCATTCCGGGCCGTGGCCGCGCCGATCGCGGCGCCGCTACACTGTGGTCATGGAACAGCAATACGACGTACTCATCGCAGGCGGCGGCGTGAGCGGTCTGGCCGCCGCGCTGGCGCTGCTCGAAGCCGGACGCGGCGTGCGCGTGATCGAGGCCAATGCCATCGGCAGCGGCGCCTCGCACGGCAACTGCGGCACCATCACGCCCAGCCACGCGCCGCCGCTGGCCGCGCCCGGTGTGGTGCTGAAGGCGCTGAAGTGGACGCTGACGGCGGACGCGCCGCTGTACATCCCGCCGCGCTTCGATCCCCTGCTGTGGGGATGGCTGCTGGGGTTCGCCGCGCGTTGCAATGTCCGCGACTGGGAAGCCAGCGCGCACGGCAAATTCGCGTTGCTCGACGATTCCAGGCGCCGGCTCGCCGACTGGGTGCAGCGCTTCGGACTGCAGTGCGAGTTCGTCGAATCCGGCGAGGATTATGTCTTCCGCAATGCCCGCGCCTTCGCGCATGGCCAGCACGAGCTTCCGCTGCTGCGCGAGCTGGGCGTGGCGGTGGAGGCGATCGACGGCGCCGCGTACGAACAGCAGGAGCCGGCGCTGAAGCCGGGCGTGGCCGGTGCCTTGCGCTTCAGCGGCGACGCCTCGCTGCGGCCGGACCGCTACCTGGCCGAACTGGCGCGCGCGGTGCGCGAACGCGGCGGCGAGATCGTCGAGCACTGCGCCTTGCACGGGCTGCGCGAGGACCGCGAGGGCGTGCTCGCCCACACCGTCCACGGCACGATGCGCGCGCGCAATGCGGTACTGGCGCTGGGCGCATGGTCGGCGAAATCCGCCGACGCGCTGGGCATGCCGTGGATGAAGAAGATCATCCAGCCCGGCAAGGGCTATTCGATCACCTATCGCGCCCCCGACCGCGTGCCGAAGCGCCCGCTGGTGCTGCGCGAGCGTTCGGTCTGCGTCACCTCGTGGGGCGACGGTTACCGGCTCGGCAGCACGATGGAATTCTCCGGTTTCGACGACACCCTCAATGCGCGGCGTCTCGGTGCGCTGGAGCGCGGCGCGCGCGAATACCTGCACGATCCCGTCGGCGCCGAGGTGCGCGAGCAGTGGTACGGCTGGCGGCCGATGAGTCGCGACGACATGCCGCTGATCGGCCGTGTGCCCGGCTGCCGCCGCACCTGGCTGAATACCGGTCACGGCATGATGGGCGTGGGCATGAGCACCGGCAGCGCACAGCTGCTGGCCGATCTGATGGCAGGCCGTGCGCCGGTGATCGATGCCGCACCCTATCGGCCCGAGCGTTTCGCATGAGCGGACTCACGGCGCTGTCCGCCGCCTATCCGCTGCTGGCCGAGTTGCCGCTGCCGCTGCAGCACGAAGTGTTGGCGCAGGCGGCGATGCATGCGTTCCGCGACGGCAGCCGGATCTTCAGCGAGGGCCAGCACTGCGGCGGCCTGCCGCTGGTGCTGCAGGGCGGGATCAAGGTGTTCAAACGCTCCGAGTCCGGACGCGAGATCGTGCTGTACCGGGTGGAACGTGGCGAAACCTGCATCCTCACGTCGAGCTGCCTGCTGGGCGGCACCGACTACAGCGCGGAGGGCGTGGCCGAAGGCGCGCTGCAGATGGCGATCCTGCCGCCGGAACTGTTCCAGCGGATGATCGCGGAGTCGCCGGGTTTCCGTCATTTCCTGTTCGCGGTGCTCTCCGGCCGACTGTCCGACCTGATGGAGCGCGTCGAGCGTCTGGCGTTCCATCGTCTCGATCGCCGTCTGGCCGAATTCCTCAGCGAACGCGCGGACAGCGGCCTGCAGACGGTGGCGATGACCCATCAGCAGATCGCCGACGAGATCGGCAGCGTGCGCGAGATGGTGACGCGTACGCTCGGCCAGTTGGCGGAGCAGGGCCTGGTCGAACTGTCGCGCGCGGGGGTGCGCATCGCCGATGCCGAAGGGCTGCGCGTGCTGGCGCATGGCGCACTCTCCTCCGCCGATAAGCCGGCCGGTGATAAAGGTCACTGAGTCCACGGCGGACGCGGCGTACCTTGGCGCCATCCCCGCCGCACTGTTGGAGAGTCCCATGAAGAAGAATGTCGGTTCCGCTGACAAGATCGTCCGTATCGTCCTCGGCCTCGGTCTGCTCAGTCTGCTGTTCCTGCTCGAAGCGCCGATGAAGTATTTCGGCCTGATCGGTATCGTCCCGCTGTTCACCGCGCTGATGGGCTGGTGCCCGCTGTACACGCTGCTCGGCATGAACACCTGCAAGGTCAAGGCGTAACGGCTTCACCTCTCGCCATCTGCATTCATGCGGCTACACTGGCCGCATGAATGTGTTCGACCTGCATCGCGGCACCGCGCCGCTGTTGATCAGCCTGCCGCACGACGGCAGCGAAATTCCCGCCGCGCTCGCCGCGCGGATGACTCCCGAGGCGCAGCGCGCGCCCGATACCGACTGGCACGTGTCGCGCCTGTATGCGTTCGCGCGCGAACTCGGCGCGTCGATCCTCGTGCCGCGCTATTCGCGCTATGTCATCGACCTCAACCGTCCGCCGGACGATGTCTCGCTGTATCCCGGACAGAACACCACTGGACTGTGCCCCACCGTGCGGTTCTCCGGCGATCCGGTGTATCTGCCGGATGAAACACCTGCGTCCGATGAGATCCAGACCCGCATCGACAACTACTGGCGCCCATATCACGCCGCATTGCGCGACGAACTCAACCGCCTGCGCGCCGCGCACGGTCGCATGCTGCTTTGGGAAGGGCATTCGATCCGCGGCGAGTGTCCGTTCCTCTTCGACGGACGTCTGCCCGATCTGAATATCGGTACTGCATCTGGCGCGAGTTGTGCGCCGGACCGGCAGTCGCGGATCGAAGTCGCGCTGCGCGCGCAGACCGGCTACGACGGCGTCGTCAACGGTCGTTTCAAGGGCGGTTACATCACCCGCCACTACGGCGATCCGGCGAACGGTATCGATGCGGTGCAACTGGAAATCGCACAGCGCATCTACATGGACGAGGAGTCGTTCGCATACGACGAAACACTCGCCGCAACTGCGCAGCGCGCGATCCGGGGATTGATCGAAGCAGCGCTGCTGGCATGAGCCCACAGGCATGAGTGCGCCGGAGGCGGTAGCCGACGAGGGCGGCAGCATCGCTGCGCAGATGCCGGATATGCCCGCAGCTCCGCACAGACTCGATCCGGGCGGCGTGCTGCTGGTCGCGTTCGGCGCGGTCGCGTTCTCGGGCAAGGCCATCATCGTGAAGCTGGGCTTCCGGCTGGGCGCGGATGCCATCACCCTGCTCGCGCTGCGCATGGCGGTGGCGCTGCCGTTCTTCCTGCTGATCGGCGTCTGGGCCGCGCGTCGCGCGCCGGCATTGGCGCGCGGCGACCGCTGGCGCATCGTTGCGCTCGGCGTCTGCGGCTATTACCTCGCGAGTCTGCTCGATTTCCTCGGGCTCGCCTATATTTCGGCGACGCTCGAACGGGTGATCCTGTATCTCACGCCGACCTTCGTGCTGCTGTTCGGCGCGCTGCTCGCGCATCGACGCCCCACGCGGCGTCAGCTCGTTGCGCTGGCGATCAGCTATCTCGGCGTGCTGCTGGCGTTCGGCCACGATCTCGGCGTGGTCGGCGGCGATGTCGTTCGCGGCGGTCTGCTGGTGCTTGGCAGCGCGGTGTCGTACGCGATCTATCTCTACGGCAGCGGCGAGATCGTCGCGCGGGTCGGCGCGGTGCGGTTGACCGCGTATGCCAGCACGGTCGCGAGCGTGCTGTGTATCGGCCAGTATCTGCTTCTGGAACCGCGCGGTCTGCCCGCGTTGCCGGGCGCGGTCTACGGGCTGTCGCTGTTGAACGGCACGGTGTGCACGGTGTTGCCGGTGCTGGCGACGATGGTAGGTGTTCGGCGCATCGGTTCCGGGCCGGCGTCGCAGATCGGCATGATCGGGCCGGTTTCGACCATCGTGCTTAGCCTGTTGATCCTGCACGAACCGATGGGCCCCTGGCAGATCACGGGAACGCTGCTGGTGGTGGCGGGCGTGCTGTCGATGTCGCGTTCGAAGATCGCCTATTCAAAGATGGCCTGATCGAAGATGGCTTGATGGTTCGGCATCGCGCGTCGCCGCACGGTATCAGCGCGGACGCACGGCGCCGATATCGACGATCGTTTCGCCGCGCACATCGACCTGCAGATTCCGGCGCCCACGCTCCTCGTCGATCGACCACGGCAGCGGCAGATTGTCCGGCACGGCTTCGAGCGTGTGCGTGCCCACCGCGACCCGTTCGAATACGAATCGACCCTGACCGTCGGTGCGCACGCTGTAGCGGTCGTCGAGCACGATGGTGATGTTCGCGGCCGGTTGTTCGGACGCCGCGCGCACGCCGTCGTTGTTGTCGTCGAGAAACACGCTGCCGGCGATGCTCCCCGTCGCTGCATCGGGCGGGCCGCCCAGCACCTGCCGTGCGCGGCCCGCGCTGTAGTCGTAGCGCAGGCTGACATACACCGAGCGGTCGTGCGGCAGCGTTCCGAACACCGGCTGACCGGTCAACGGATCGAGTGCGAACGGCGAGCGCCGCGCGCTGCGACTCTCGCTGAGATTGCCGAGCAGGGTCCAGCGCGATGCGACCCGCCAGCGCCAGCCCAGATTCAGATCGAGGCCCCGCGATGCATCGTTGTCCTGACTGTGGCTCCAGCGGATCGTGCCGTCGAGCGAGATGTCGTCGGTGAGATCGAAGCCGCCGTACGCGGCGAGCGACAGCGTGCGGCTGGTGCGCAACTGGCCATTCGCCAATTCGCCGATGCCTGCCGACAGCGACAATCGCGAGCCTTCGCGCATCCGCAGCGCGTGATCGACCAGCACCTGCCAACTGTCGGCATTGCGCTGGGCGTGGGCGCGGTCGTACTGCAGCCGGGTCTGGCCCCAGCGCGACTGCGCGTCGAGAAACAACTGCAGCGCCTGCGCGCTGTCGTCGGCGCTGTCGCTGCGGCTGTCGCGCGCCGACATCCCGCCGCCGTAACCGAGACGCGCGCTTGCCTGATAGCGCAGGAAACTGTTGCCGTACCAACCGTCGAAACCGTTTCCGGAAATCGAATCGATACGGTCGATGCCGGCATTCCAGCTCCAGCGCGCGCGGTTGAAATCCAGACGGTAGTAGCCGCCACGCACATCGTTGTTGATCGGCCACGCGCCCCAGGCCAGCTCCGGTTCGAGATGGAACGCGCCGTAACGATGGGTGAAGCGGCCGCGATCGGCGCGCGCGTCGATCCACGCGCCGGCCGCCTGCGCGGCATCGGTGTCGCTGGTCTGCAGATGCACGGCGACGCTGTCGTGTGCGCCCTGCCAGCGGTTGCCGAACAGCAGCGCACGGGTGGCGGTGTTCTGGAAGGCGGGCAAGCCCTGATCGTCGGGCACGATCCGGCCATCGGTGACCAGCAGCGATGCCGCGCCGGTCCATCGCTTCGACCATGCCCACTGCGCACCGACGGTCGCCACCGAACCGTCGCCGGTATCGAAACCGCTCAGCCGCGCGCCGTCGTAAGCGCCGCCGCGACCGACCGCAGCCTGCAACTGCAGTCCGCTCGCGCGCTGTTGCCATTCGCTGCTGGCACCCAGCATCGGCACGCTCGGCAGGAAGAAGCGGTACTGCTCGCGCAACAGCGCCGGCATCGGCGTATTCAACACGCCGAGCCCGTTGTTCACCGACCAGCCGCCGGGCATGGCCAGACCGCGTTGCCACAGCGTCGCGGTGCCGCGCCAGTGTTCCCCGCCGTTGCGCGGGTGATCGCTGCGGAACACCAACGCCTCTGCGGAGAGCGTGCCGAACGCATCGGTGTCCCAGGAACCGCCGAATCCCGCGCCGAGCTCGACGCTGCGTTCGCCCGCGAAACGGCTGCGGTGCGCGACCAGTTCGATGTGCGCGGCGCGCGGTGCGCCGGACGTGTTCTGCTCGTCGTCATCCACGGGCAGGGACGCGAGCTTTTCCGGCGCGATGATCCGGTCCTGGTAAGGCGTCGCGGTGTCGTCGTCGCTCGTCGGCGGCGCGCCGAGTTCCGTGAAAGGATCGTAGCTCGGGTCGTAGTTCGCGTCGAAGCCGGCATCGACGCCAGCGTTGAAATCCGTATTTCCGGTCGTGCCGCCGTTCGCATCGGCGCTGGAAGATCCAGCAGCGAAACCCGGCGCCGATGTCAGGGCGAGCGCGATCGCGAGCGCCAGCAGTACTGGCGCGAATCGGCGATCCGCTGCGCGTCCCTGCATCCTGCTCATCGGTTGAGGGTGGTCTCGATATCCAGCCGCTGGCTGCCCGAATCGAGCCGCCCTTTGATGCGCAGCGGATAGATGATCGTGGGCGTCTGCGCGCTGTTGTCTTCGGCCTGCGGGTAGAGCGGAATGTCGCGGGTCGCACCGACCAGGATCGGACTGTTGTCGGGCACCAGCACGATCCGTCGGCCGTCAGCGTCGACGGCCGCCAGATAACCATCGAGCCTGCCGTGCATGTCGCCGACGTTGCGCACGCGCAGCACCGGCAATGTATGGCCCTGCACGCTGGCGCTGCGGGTTTCGAGCACATCGAGATTGGGTGCGGCATCGCCGATCGCCAGGTAGACGATCACGCCGATCCGCCCGCTGACCGGCAGCGGCACGTTGCCGCGCGGCGGCTGCGGTTCGCCTTCGATCATGATCGCGAACCGGCATTCGCCGCGCGGTGTGCCGGCGGGCACCGCGACTTCAAAACGGTAGCGGCGCTTGCCGTTGCCCTTCACCGCGATCTCGCCGGCTTCGATGCCGACCCACGGCCGGCAGCTGTCTTTGGACAGTGCCTGCGAAAACACCGGTCCGCCCTGCGCATCGAGGGTCCAATCGGCGGTCTGCACGGTGTAACGCGCCGCCTTCGTCGACGTGTTGTTGATTTCGATGACGTTGCGGTAGGTCGCACCCGCTTTCGCACGATCTTCGAAGCGCGGCGGCGTCACCACCACTGCGAATTCCTGCGCCGCTGCGGGCGTTGGCTGCGCGACGGACGCGAATGCGATGGCGATCAGCGCGAACGCGCAGCGCAGGCGGACGGATGTGATCACGGCGACTCCAATTCGATCTCGAACGCGAAGGTCAGATCCTGCGGCCGCAGCACGCGGTTGCCGTCGGCCTGGATCGTGATGCGGAAGGTGTCTTCCAGCCGATCGCTCTGGATCGGTCCGGCATAGACCAGGGTGCGGCCGCCGTCGCGCAGCGCGCCGGGCAACAGCGGTCCGTTGGCGGTCCAGCGCACGTCCACCGGGCCGATCGGCTGCGACGGCAGCGTCTGGTAGATACGCGCGCGGCGTCCGCGCCAGGGCGATACATCCAGCCGCACCAGCACCACGACCTGACCGGTCATGGTCGACGCCTGTCCGGGCTGCGGCACCAGCGTATTCCAGCGCATCTTGATCGGGCCGGCCTCCAGCACGTGGCTGGCGCTGTCGTCGACCGGAAAGGACTGCGCGGCGATCGGGGATGCCCACAGCGCAGCGATGAGCAGCAACAGCAGGTTGCGGATCATGGCGTGGCCAAGGTGTAGGTGACGCGCGCGTTGTAGGTGCCGGCGGCGACGATCGCATCGTTGCCGTAGCGGAAGGTGTGACAGCTCTCGTTCCAGGTGTTGCGAAGCAGCGTCGCCAGCGTCTGCGTGCCGCCGGTGAAGGTGCCGGCCGGGATCGGCTGCGCACCGGCGTCTCCATTGCCGCTGCTGGTCCAACTGATCTGGCTGATCGGAATGCTGTCGCCGCCGGCGCTGGTCAGCGTGGCAGGCGATGTCGCACGCAGCGTGGCACTTTGATTGACGGTGGTGGGCAAGCGATAAAACGCGCTGATGTAGACCTGCCCGGTGTTGCAGAACGCGAAGCCATCGAGGTCGCTGGTGAGCCGGCCGGTGCCGGTCATCGTCTGGTCGACGGTGTTGCCGACGACGTTCGCCGGCACCGTGACGCTGACCACATTGACCGTGGTGTTGGCGGTGGGCGTGCCGCCGGCGTTGTAATTGCCGCCGCTGATGCTGCCGTCGCCGACGCGCAGGTATGCGGCCTTGGTGCCGGTACCGATGGCGATGGTGTAAGCGCAGGCATGGCCGATGCCGGCGATGGCCAGCACAGGCAACAGCAGCATGGGCGATCGCAGCATGCGCGATGCGATGCGGATGCCGGGAAAACGGGGAAGATGGGAGAGATGCAAATCCATGGCGTGACTCTCTCGAACGAAGGGGCTGCCCTGAAGGACAGCCCCTGGCGAACAGTTCCTGATGAAGCAGGCGTCGAGGCTGTCTTCGATTACGGCAACGATGCGGTGTAGGCCACGCGGCCGTTGTTGACGTTCACGCCGCCGTAGCTGCCGGCGCCGACGAAGTTGCTGTTGCTGTAGGCGAACGACCAGTTGGCGGTGCGATCGACCACGCGCGTGCCGACGTTCGGCGTGACCGTGATCGCGGCGCTGGTGCCGCCGTCGATCAGGGTGGGCACGTTGAGATTCGGATCGGAGCTGGTCGAGAGGATTTCGGCGAACGAGATGTTCTCGCCGGCACCGTTGTTGAGCTGTCCGAGCGTGGTGCCGGTCAGCGACACATTGCCGTTGTTGCTCTGCAGCAGCACCGGGACGGCGCCGCCGTTGGTGCGGGCGACGTCGGTGCCGTCGCCGACGTTGGCGGCCGGCACCGCGAATTCGACGAGGTCGATCGTGGCGCCAGCGCTGCCGACCTGGAAACGGATGAACTTCGGGATGACCACCCGGAAGTCGAGACGGGCGTTGGCGTTGAGCGTGCCGGCGCCGGTCTGGAAGTCGGATTCGGCATGGGCGGGCATCACGGCAGCCATGGCGAGGCAGAGCAGGCCGGCTGCGCCGAGGGTCTTGCGGGTCTTCAGCATCGTGTCATTCCTTGGTGGATGGACTGGGAACATCGCGGTCACCGGCCGTGCAGCCGTGGTCGCGAAGGTGTGTCGCAGACGGGTTCCAAGCACGGACCGTGCCATCCGAGCACCGCGATTTGCCTTCGAAATAGCGTGATGTCGATACGCAAAAGTCCCCTTCGATTCACGTGGTCAATGGCGATTTTTGCCCTCCGGTGTCGCGTTGTGGCAATTCCGACGACGCCCGACGTTCTGCTGCGGGCGCCGAATTCCGTACACTCTGCCCGTGCCGGCAACCTCTGCCCGGCAGGGGAATGGGGAATGACCGTATTGCAGATCCTGGCCGTGGTGCTCGCCACCCTTGTCGGCTTCGTCGTGCTATTGCTGCTGTTGCTGCGCTTCGCATTGCCCTGGTGGCTGTCGCGGAAGATCGCGGCGATGGCCGATCTGCCGCAGACCGGTATCGCTGCGCGCATCACCCTAGTACCGAACGTCCAGACCTGGCAGCAACCGGGGACCGCAGGCCAAGTCGATGCGCTGTTGGCTGCGGGCTTCGACGAGGTCGGGCGTTTCTCTGTCCCGGAGATGCCGACGATGCAGCTGTGGGCCGGCGTCCATCCGCAGGACGGTGTCGCTGCTGCGGTCTACGATCACGGCAAGATGCCGGTGTTCTTCGATCTGGTGCGGGTCTATGCGGACTACGCCACCTGCACCGTCACCACCAACCCGATCCACGATCCGGACAACGTTCCGCAGGGCAGTGCGTGCATCGCCGATCCCGCGATGACGGCGGCGGCCGCGCAGGACATCCTGCGCGCACAACCTCTGGCCGGCACGGTGCTGCCGATGGATGCCGAAAATTTCGGGCCGATCTTCATCGAGCTTTATGCGCGCTCGATCGATCACATCCTGTCGAAGAACATGCCGGACGCGGACAAGATGCGGCGCGTCGGCGCGCGCGTCTCCGAAGCCACCGGCACGCCGGTGCCGGAACTCGACGACAAGCAGATGCAGTGGGCGATCGAGATGGAGCGCGGCAATCGTTTGTCCGCGCTGCAGGAAGCCATCATCGATCGCTTTCTTCAGTCCGGGCAGGTCGATGCCCGCGAGTGGGAGCGGGTCCGCGACCGCGTGGTCGTGGTCCACGATCTGCTGAGCCGCGAAGACGCCGCCGATCTCGCGCGGATGGCGGCCGACTGGGATGCTTCCGGGCCGGTGGCCGAATCGGTGCTGTCGCAGATGCTGTCGCCGATCGATACCTTCGAACACATCGCGGTGCTGCTGCCCGAAACGCAGCGGCTGCGGCTGTTGGGCGAAGTCGATCACCCGCTGTATTCGCAGTTGTACGTGGCGAATGTCTAGCGGTGGAGCTTTGCTTCAGCGGCTGCCGGCTGCGAGCGACTGCAGCTTGAGTACGGTCGACCAGTTGCGGCTGGTGATGCTGTCGCGAAATGCCGGCCCGACGAGTTTGTCGGCGCATGCGCTTTTCAGGATGCCATCCGGGCACCACAGATAAAGCGCGTCCGCGCCGAGGGCGACATGCTCGCCCGCCGCCTTGTCGACCAGCGCCTGCAACGGCTTGCGGTCGGCACCGGCGGCGATGAAACCCACGAGCATCCGCGACGGGTCGTCCATGCGATCGAGGAACGGGTTGCCGGCGGCGGCCGCATCCAACTCGGCCGCCGTCAGAACGAGCGTGTTGGCCGAAACGCCGGTGGTCCGGATCAGCGCGGCGGCGATCCGCTTCGCGTTGCCCGCAGTCGAACTGCGGCCGGCATCGAACACGACGTTGCCGCTGTTGAGCAGAGTCTGGACATTCTTGAATCCGAGATCGCCGAACATCGTGCGCAGATCCGCCATCGCAACGCGTTTGGCCTTGCCGACGTTGATGCCGCGGAACAGTGCGATCTGGATCGTCATGGATCAGACCTCCAGCGTCGCCAGATCGCCCGCGCCATGCGAAGAACGCAGCCGCTGTCGTCTACGTGCCGTCGCAACGGCTGGTGGCGGTGAAATCGCCATTCAGACCTCCAGCGTCGCCAAGTCTCCCTTGGTCTCCAGCCACGTTTTCCGATCCGAAGCACGTTTCTTCGCCAACAGCATGTCCATCAGTGCGTGGGTTTCCGGACCGCCGTCCACGGTGAGCTGCACCAGCCGGCGTGTATCGGGATGAATCGCCGATTCGCGCAGTTGCTGCGGATTCATTTCGCCCAGACCCTTGAAGCGGGTGACGTTGACCGCGCCGCCGAAGCCCTTCGTATTCGCGGCTTTCTCGCGCTCGATCTTTTCAAGCAGGATGCGCTTCTCCTCATCGTCGAGTGCATAGAACACCTGCTTGCCCACATCGACGCGGAACAGCGGCGGCATCGCCACGAAGATGTTGCCGGCGGTGACCAGCGCCGGAAAATGTTTCAGGAACAGCGCCGACAGCAGCGTCGCGATGTGCAGGCCGTCGGAGTCGGCGTCGGCGAGGATCACCACCTTGCCGTAGCGCAGGCCGCTGATGTCGTCCCTGCCCGGGTCGCAGCCGATCGCGACCGCAAGATCATGCACTTCCTGCGAGGCGAGCACGCTGCCGGAAGCGACTTCCCAGGTGTTGAGGATCTTGCCGCGCAGCGGAAGAATCGCCTGGAAATCCTTGTCGCGCGCCTGTCTGGCCGAACCGCCGGCGGAGTCGCCCTCGACCAGGAACAACTCGGTGCGCGACAGATCCTGGCTGATGCAGTCGGCGAGCTTGCCGGGCAGGGCAGGGCCCTGGGTGACTTTCTTGCGGACGATCTGCTTTTCGGTCTTCAAGCGCGCGGCGGCGCGCTCGATCGCGAGCTGCGCGATTTTCTCGCCCAATTCGGTGTGGCTGTTGAGCCACAGCGAGAACGCATCGTGCGCGGCGCCTTCGACGAATGCGGCGGCCTGTCGCGACGACAGACGTTCCTTGGTCTGGCCGCTGAACTGCGGATCGGTCATCTTCACGCTGAGCACGAAGGCGACGCGGTCCCACACGTCTTCCGGCGCCAGCTTCACGCCGCGCGGCAGCAGATTGCGGAAATCGCAGAATTCCCGCAGCGCGTCGGTGAAGCCGGTGCGCAAGCCATTCACATGCGTGCCGTGCTGCGCGGTGGGAATCAGGTTGACGTAGCTTTCCTGGACCAGATCGCCTTCCGGCACCCACGCTGCGGCCCAGTCGACGATTTCGGAATCCTTCTTCAGCTGGCCGACGAACAGATCCGGCGGCAGCGACTCGCTCGCGCCGAGTTCGCTTTTCAGATAATCGCGCAGGCCGTCTTCGTAGAACCACTGGTCCTTTTCGCCGGTGGCCGTATCGTGCAGGCTCACCGTCAGGCCCGGACAGAGCACGGCCTTCGCGCGCAGCACATGGCGCAGATGGCGGAGATTGAATTTCGCGGTGTCGAAATATTTCGGGTCGGGCCAGAAGCGCAGGCGCGTGCCGGTGTTCTTCTTGCCGACGCTGCCGACGATGTCAAGGTTGGACGCGCGGTCGCCGTCGCGGAAGGCCATCCTGTATTCGTTGCCGTCGCGCTTGATGAACAGTTCGACCTGCTTCGACAGCGCATTGACCACGCTCACGCCGACGCCGTGCAGGCCGCCGCTGAAGGTGTAGTTCTTGTTGTTGAACTTGCCGCCCGCGTGCAGGCGGGTCAGGATCAGTTCGACGCCGGAAATTTTTTCCTCGGGGTGGATGTCCACCGGCATGCCGCGACCGTCGTCGGAGACTTCGCAACTGCCGTCGGTGTGCAGCACGACTTCGATACTGCGGGCATGTCCGGCGAGCGCCTCGTCGACCGCGTTGTCGATGACTTCCTGCGCCAGATGGTTCGGGCGTGTGGTGTCGGTGTACATGCCCGGCCGGCGTTTGACCGGGTCCAGGCCGGAGAGGACTTCGATATCTGCGGCGTTGTAGCGACTGCTCATTGCGATGACGGAACCGTGTGAAGAGGGCGGCAAACGCGGCGCCCGAGGCCGGCGAGCTTGGCGGGACGGCCGCCGGGGGTCAAGCCGTTCAGATCCGCGCATGGCGGGGCAGGGACATTCACCGCGCAGAAGGCCGATCGGCGCTATGGTGCACGGGCTCGCACAAGACCCCGCCGATGTCCGGCGCGCATGCGGGCAGAGCACGGATCATGAGCATTTCCCGCCGTTTCGCACTTGCCCTGTCGCCGCTGGCGCTCGCGGTCGCGTGGCTGGCGCTCGCTGGCCCGGCCGCCGCCCAGTCGCAGACCGATACCCCACCGCAGTCCTCCGAGGACGCCGACAAGGCCAAGGCCGAAGCCGACAAGCGTCAGGCCGAAGCCGAGGCCTCGCGCAAGGCCGAGGCCCGCAAGCCCAAGCGCGACAAGTCCAAGGACGACAAAGCCCCCCAGCGTGAGCTTGAGGAAGAAGAAGACATCTGAAGCGTTGCGCTTCCCGCGCCATCTACAGACGCCCCGGTCCCGCCGGGGCGTTCTACTTTCCGAAGCCGCTTAATTTATGAAAAATCAGAGGCTTGTCATGATTCTGTCGCCTCATCGGCCGCATCCCGGTAAACTATCGCTTTCCAGCGACCCGCTGCCGACATGACCTCCCCCCGCACCGCCACTCCACTCGTCTTCGTTACCGGCGGCGTGGTGTCTTCGCTCGGCAAAGGGATTGCCGCTGCCTCGCTCGCAGCCATTCTCGAAGCCCGCGGCCTGCGGGTGACGATGATGAAGCTCGATCCCTACATCAACGTCGATCCGGGCACCATGAGCCCGTTCCAGCACGGGGAGGTCTACGTCACCGACGACGGTGCCGAGACCGACCTCGATCTGGGCCACTACGAGCGCTACGTCAACACCCGCCTGTCCGGCAAGAATTCGATCACCACCGGCAAGATCTACGAAGCCGTGATCCGCAAGGAACGCCGCGGCGACTATCTCGGCGCCACCGTGCAGGTGATTCCGCACATCACCGACGAGATCAAGCGCTGCATCGACGCGGCCACCG
The DNA here is from genome assembly GCA_017302135.1 of Lysobacterales bacterium. Taxonomy (GTDB): domain Bacteria; phylum Pseudomonadota; class Gammaproteobacteria; order Xanthomonadales; family Xanthomonadaceae; genus Lysobacter_I. The sequence goes on from JAFLDZ010000015.1 coordinate 45,931, forward strand.
AAGGTTTCGACGTGGCGCTGGTGGAGATCGGCGGTACGGTCGGCGATATCGAATCGCTGCCGTTCCTCGAAGCGATCCGCCAGATCCGCACCGAACGCGGCGCGGACCAGGCGATGTTCATGCATCTGACCCTGGTGCCGTACATCGCCGCCGCCGGTGAGCTGAAGACCAAGCCGACCCAGCATTCCGTGAAGGAGCTGCGTTCGATCGGCATCCAGCCCGACGTGCTGCTGTGCCGCAGCGAACAGCCGCTGCCGGACGGCGAACGCCGCAAGATCGCGCTGTTCACCAACGTGTCCGAGAAAGCGGTCATTTCCGCCGTCGATCTGGACAACATCTACAAGATTCCGATGTGGCTGCACCAGCAGCAGCTCGATCAGATCGTCGTCGAGCATCTGCGCCTGCAGAACAAGGCCGCGCCGACCGCCGACCTGTCGGAATGGGAAGCCGTGGTCGACGCGTCCGAGCATCCGATCGATGAAGTGGTCATCGCGGTGGTCGGCAAATACGTCGATCACAAGGATGCCTACAAATCCGTGGCCGAGGCGCTGAAGCACGGCGGCATCCGCCAGCGCAGCCGGGTCACGCTGAAGTGGCTGGAATCCGAGGATATCGAGCGCGATGGCGCCGCTGCGGTGCTGGCCGGGATCGACGGTATTCTGGTGCCGGGCGGATTCGGCGATCGCGGTTTCGAAGGCAAGGTGCTCACCGCGCAGTACGCCCGGGAACACCGCATTCCTTATTTCGGCATCTGCTACGGCATGCAGGCGGCAGTCGTCGACTACGCCCGCCACGTACTGGGCCTGACCGATGCCAACAGCACCGAGAACGATCGCCAGAGCACCCACCCGGTGATCGGTCTGATCACCGAGTGGCGCACGGCGACCGGCGAAGTCGAGCGTAGAAGCGAGAAGAGCGATCTCGGCGGCACCATGCGTCTGGGTCTGCAGGAACAGCGGGTGAAGCCGGGCACACTGGCGCACCGCATGTACGGGAAGGATGTGGTCGGCGAGCGTCATCGCCATCGCTACGAATTCAACAACCGCTACCGCACCCAGCTCGAGGATGCCGGTCTGGTGATCGCAGCGAAGTCGATGGACGACCTGCTGGTGGAAATGATCGAGTTGCCGCAGGCGCAGCATCCGTGGTTCCTGGCCTGCCAGGCGCACCCGGAATTCCTGTCCACGCCGCGTCATGGCCACCCGCTGTTCATCGGCTTCATCCGCGCTGCGCGCGAGTACAAAGCCGATGAAGGCCATGCCAGTGAAGGCCTGGCGGGCGGAACATTGTTGAAGGAAGCGAACGCGTGAGCGATGGTGCGGTCTCTGCTGTTCTTGCGCTGTCGCTGGTCGGACTGTTGGCGGTGTCCGTCGCCATGCTGTTCTTCGTCGGCGTGTCCGCGACCATCAGCGCGGTCGGGCTGGCCCGCGAGCAGGGACGCGAGCGCTTCGCGCTGCTGTCCATGGTGGTGCCGGTGGTCGGCTGGGTCTATCTGATCCGTCACGGTCGTTCCGTGCGCTGGTTGCGCCGCTATCTGATCATCGGGCTCGCCTGTCTCGCGGCTTCCGCACTGCTGTCCTATTCCATGCTGCAACGAGGGCTCGTCACACCATGAAACTCTGCGGTTTCGATGTCGGTCTCGACCATCCGTTCTTCCTGATCGCCGGCCCCTGCGTGATCGAATCCGAGCAGTTGCAGCTGGATGTCGCCGGCCAGCTCAAGGAGATCACCTCGGCGCTCGGCATTCCCTTCATCTTCAAGTCGAGCTTCGACAAGGCCAACCGCACCTCGGGCACCAGCTTCCGTGGGCCCGGCATGGAGGAAGGTCTGCGCGTGCTCGCGGAAGTGAAGCGCCAGATCGGCGTGCCGGTGCTCACCGACGTGCACGAATACACGCCGATGGACGAAGTGGCGAGCGTGGTCGACGTGCTGCAGACGCCCGCGTTTCTCGTCCGCCAGACCGATTTCATCAGGAAAGTCTGCGCCGCCGGCAAGCCGGTCAACATCAAGAAAGGCCAGTTCCTGTCGCCGTGGGACATGAAGCCCGTCGTCGAGAAGGCGAAGTCCACCGGCAACCACGACATCATGGTCTGCGAACGCGGCGCCAGCTTCGGCTACAACAATCTGGTCAGCGACATGCGCAGCCTGTCGGTGATGCGCGACACCGGCTGTCCGGTGGTGTTCGACGCGACACACTCGGTGCAGTTGCCGGGCGGGCAGGGCAACAGTAGCGGCGGCCAGCGCGAATTCGTCCCGGTGCTGGCGCGCGCGGCGGCCGCCGTCGGCATCGCCGGCCTGTTCATGGAAACCCATCCCGACCCGAGCAAAGCGCTCTCCGATGGCCCCAACGCATGGCCGCTGGGCAAGATGCGCGCGCTGCTGGAAACGCTGCAGGCGCTGGACGCGGTGACCAAGCGCAACGGTTTTCTGGAAATGTCAGCCCATGAATAGGGTGCGCTTCAGCGCATCGAAGTTTCAAAGCTTTGCCCAGCATGGTGCGCCAAGGCGCACGCGATTCCACCACCCCGGTGCGCCAAGGCGCACCTTATGAATTCCACTCCAATCGATGCCGACATGACCACGATCACGAAGATCCACGCCCGCGAAATCCTCGACAGCCGCGGCAATCCGACGCTGGAGGCCGAAATCACTCTGGCCGACGGCAGTTTCGGCCGCGCGATGGTGCCCTCGGGCGCGTCCACCGGCACCAAGGAAGCCGTCGAACTGCGCGATGGCGACAAGACCCGCTATCTCGGCAAGGGCGTGCTGAAGGCCGTCGGCAACGTCAACGGCGCGATCGCGCAGACGCTGACCGGTTTCGACGCCGCCGATCAGGCCGGGCTCGACAAGCGACTGATCGATCTCGACGGCACCGAGAACAAGGGCCGGCTCGGCGCGAACGCGCTGCTGAGCGTGTCGATGGCCGCCGCGCATGCGGTCGCCGCCTCGCGCAAACAGGCGCTGTGGCAATACCTCGCGAATGGCCGTGACGTGACCTTGCCGGTCCCGATGATGAACATCATCAACGGTGGCGCGCATGCCGACAACAACGTCGATCTGCAGGAATTCATGGTGCTGCCGGTCGGCTTCGATTCGTTCTCCGAAGCGCTGCGCTGCGGCACCGAAATCTTCCACGCGCTGAAATCCGTGCTGAAAAGCCGTGGCCTGAGCACCTCGGTCGGCGATGAGGGCGGCTTCGCCCCGGACCTGCGCAGCAATTCCGAAGCGCTGGACACCATTCTCGAAGCCATCGGCAAGGCCGGTTACAAGGCCGGCGAGGATGTGCAGCTCGGTCTCGATGTCGCGTCCAGCGAGTTCTTCGAGAACGGCAAATACAACCTCACCGGCGAAGGCAAGCGCCTGACCAGCGAGCAGTTCACCGATTTCCTTGCCGACTGGTGCCGCCAGTATCCGATCATCACCATCGAAGACGGCATGGCCGAACACGACTGGGCCGGCTGGAAACTGCTCACCGATCGCCTGACCAGCAGGATCCAGCTGGTCGGCGACGATCTGTTCGTCACCAATCCGAAGATTTTCCAGGAAGGCATCGACAAGCGCATCGCCAACGCGATCCTGATCAAGGTCAACCAGATAGGCACGCTGACCGAAACGCTGGAAGCGATCGCGATGGCGCATGCAGCGGGTTATGCGTCGATCGTCTCGCACCGCTCGGGCGAAACCGAGGACACCACCATCGCCGACATCGCGGTCGCGACCACCGCCACGCAGATCAAGACCGGCTCGCTGTGCCGCAGTGATCGCGTCGCGAAGTACAACCAACTGCTGCGGATCGAACAGCAGCTCGGCCCGGCGGCGAAGTACGCCGGTCGCGCGGCGTTCGTTTCGCTGAAACAGGGTTGATGCCGCGCGCATGACCGACGGGATGCGCACGCTGCGGATGCTGGCGCTGATCCTGGTCGCGCTGTTGGCGTGGCTGCAGTACCGGCTGTGGTTCGGCGAGGGCGGCGCGTCCGCCACGTCCTCGCTGCAGGGCAAGGTCGAGCGCCAGGGCGTGGAGAATCGCGGCCTGCAGCAGCGCAACGAACAATTAGCGGCCGAAGTCGAAAACCTCAAATCCGGCGAATCCGCCGCCGAAGAGCGCGCGCGCAGCGAGCTGGGCATGATCAAGCCCGGCGAGACGTTCTATCGCGTGGTCGAATCGCCGACGCCTGTCGACGCTGCCATCGATGCCGAAGAGCCTTCGCCATGATCCCGGATCAAGTTCCGGGCAGGCTCTGGGCGGTGGTGCCGGCGGCCGGTCGCGGCACCCGCTTCGGCAGCGAACTGCCGAAGCAGTATCTCGACGTCGCGGGCCGGCCGCTGATCGCCCACACCCTTGATGTTTTGCTCTCGCATGCGTCCGTGAGCGGCGTGATGGTGGTGCTGGCCGAAGACGACAAGCATTGGCGCGATGCGGACGTCCTGGCAGACAAGCCGGTGATGACCTGCATCGGCGGCGCCGAGCGTGCGGATTCGGTGCTGGCGGGTCTGAATGCGCTGCCCGAGTCGGTGCGCGCCGATGCTTTCGTGCTGGTGCACGACGCTGCGCGCCCGAATCTTTCGCATGCGGATCTCGATCGTCTGCTCGATGTCGGAATGAGCGACCCGGTCGGCGCGATTCTCGCCGCGCCGGTGCGCGACACCCTGAAGTTCGCGGGCGACGATGGCGGCATCGACCGCACCGAACCGCGCGAGCATCTGTGGCGCGCGTTCACGCCGCAGCTGTTCCGGCGCATGCAGCTGAGCCGCGCGCTCGATGCTGCGCGCGCAGCGGGCGTGGCGATCACCGACGAATCGATGGCGATGGAGCGGCAGGGTCTGCGTCCGCTGCTGATCGAAGGCAGCGAAGACAATTTCAAGGTCACCACGCCGGCGGATCTGGCGCGGTTCGAGTACGTACTTTCGCATCGACATCGTTGATCCAACAGCGAGGAAAAGGAGTGTCATGAAAATCTTCATTTCGAATGTATTGGCGGCGCTGGCCGTTGTTGTCGCAGCGTCCGCGCCCGTGTTGGCCGCGCAGTCGCAGACGCCTGTCGCTGTGCAGACGCCGGCACAGACGCCGCAGGCCGTGCCGAAATCGGTGCGGCCGCTCGCGCCGCAGGAGGCATTGACCCAGTGCCTGTTGAAATCGACATCAGCGGACGAAAAACGCGTGCTGGTGAAATGGGTGTTCGCGGTGATCGCCCAGCATCCGGATATTTCATCGATGACCCAGATCGATCCGGCGCAGCGCAATGCGATCGATCGCGATGCGGCCAAGGTCTTCGAGCAATTGCTGGCCGATCAATGCGCCGGCCCATTGCGCACGGCGATGAAGCAGTCGGGCACCGATGCCATCGGCAAGAGTTTCCAGGCGCTGGGCACGTCCGCCGCGACCGACATGCTGCAGAACCCGCAGGTGGTCGCCAGCGGCGCAGGCTTGATGAAGCATCTGGACATGCAGCGCCTGCTGTTGGCGCTGATCGCACCGTGACCACTGGCATCCGCATCGGCCAGGGTTTCGACGTCCACGCCTTCGGCGAGGGCGATCATGTGATGCTCGGCGGCGTGCGCGTGCCGCATGCGCATGGCATCGTTGCCCACAGCGATGGCGATGTGGTGCTGCATGCGGTGTGCGATGCGCTGCTCGGCGCGCTGGCGCTGGGCGATATCGGCAAGCATTTTCCGCCGTCCGATCCACGCTGGAAGGGCGCGGACAGCCGCACGTTCGTGCGCCACTGCGACCATCTGATCCGCCATCAGGGTTGGATGGTCGGCAATATCGATGTCACCGTGATCTGCGAACGGCCGAAGGTCGGGCCGCATGCCGAAGCGATGCGGCGGACCATCGCGCTGGATCTCGGTATCGATCTCGACATGGTCAGCGTCAAGGCCACCACCACCGAAACCCTGGGATTCACCGGGCGCGGCGAAGGCATCGCGGCGCAGGCGGTCTGTCTGTTGATCAGGACGTGAGTCCGGACATGCGCCCCGACGCTAGCGGGGCGACAACGCCTCAGGCGCATGGCGAAGCGGTGCTGACTGCGCGCATCCGCAGCGTGCCGGAAGATTTCGCGGTCGAGGAAATCGACGCCTTCGACGCCAGCGGCGCGGGCGAACACCTGCTGTTGACCGTCGAGAAGCGCGGCATGAACACCGCGTTCGCGGCCAAGCGCATCGCTGCATGGGCGGGCGTCGCCGAGTCCGCGATCGGCTATGCGGGCCTGAAGGATCGCCATGCGTTGACGCGGCAGCGCTTCAGCGTCTGGATTCCGAAGAGGATCTCACCGGACATCGATGCCCTGCAGTCCGACGACCTCCGCGTGCTCGACGCGCAATGGCACGCACGCAAACTGCCGCGCGGTGCGTTGGCCGGCAATCGTTTCGTGCTGACGCTGCGCGAAGTTCAAGGCGACTGCGTCGCGATCGAAACCCGGCTGCGCGCGATCGCCGAACGCGGCGTGCCGAATTATTTCGGCGAGCAGCGCTTCGGACGCGGCGGCGACAATGTGTCCAAGGCGCTGTCGATGTTCGCCGGCCGCCGCGTGGCGCGCGAAGAGCGCGGCCATCTGCTGTCGGCGGCGCGCTCGGAATTGTTCAATCGCGTGCTCGGCGCGCGGGTCGAAGCGGCGTGTTGGGATGTGGGGCTCGACGGCGAGGTCTGGATGCTTGACGGCAGCCGCAGCGTGTTCGGCCCGGAGCCCTGGAGCGAAGCGCTTGCGGAGCGGCTGGCGCGGTTCGATATCCACCCCAGTGGTCCGCTGTGGGGGCGCGGAGAACTGCGCAGCCAGGGCGAGGCACAGGCGTTGGAGTTGTCGACGCTCGAAGGCGCGCCGCTCGACGCGCTACGGGCGGGTCTTGAGCGCGCCGGCTTGGAGCAGGAGCGCCGCGCGCTGAGGCTGCGGCCGCAGGCGCTGAGCTTCGATTGGCCGGAAACGCGCACCTTGGTGCTGCGCTTCGGGCTGCCGGCCGGCTGCTACGCGACCACCGTGCTGGCCGAGTTGGGCAAAGTCATCGCCGAGACCTGGCGCGACTGAAGGGTGCTGGTCCTGTCCGACCGCTGGTCGGAAAACCAAACCCGGGCATGCCGCCGTTCCGTCACCGGCGTATAAGCCGAAAGAACGCCCGGCGGGGTCGCCGGGCGGTTCACGCGTTGCTGTCGTCTCGGAGAATTCTGATGAACGCCAAGATGTGCTCGCTCGTAGTTCTGGTCGCCGGTCTGTCGCTGTCGGGATGCAAGACGATGGAGGGATCCAGCGCGGCCGCGCCCGCTACCAAGCCCGCCTCGCCCGGCACACAATATGCGCCGAGGATCGAGGAAAACGATGCATACGTTGCCCAGGTCGAAAGCATGGCCCGTCGCCGCGGCCTGACCGTGCGCTGGGTCAACAAACCGGTGAAGCGCCACGTCGATCAGGAGTGAGGCGGGCAGGAAGTAAGACGGGCAGGAAGTAAGACGGGCCGGTAGTGAGGCGATGCGTCGGGGTGACGCCGTTCAGCGCCCGCCGTTCAGCGCCGACCCAACAGCACGAGCACCGCGCCGGTGCCGCCCTGCGCGGGCGGTGCCGAGTGGAATGCCAGCACGTCGCTGCGGTGACGCAGCACGCGATCGACCAGATTCTTGATGGCCGGTATGCCGTCGGGAGAATTCAGGCCCTTGCCGTGGATCACCCGGACGCAGCCCATCCCCGACTCGAACGCTTCCTTGATGAACTGGCGGAGCATCGCTTCGGCGGTCGTGGCGTTGACGTGATGCAGATCCAGTTCGTCCTGGGCTGCGTACTCGCCGCGCGCCAGCCGCTGCAGCACGCCTTTGGGCACGTTGTCGCGGCGGTAGCTGGATGCGTCGCCGGCCATCAGCGGCGAGGCGTCCAGCGCGCGCTGGAATTCGCTGCGCGCATCGGCTTCGTCGCGATCGCGCATGCGCGCGCTGGGCCTGGGCTTGGGTTTCTGCGGGCCTGCCGCCGCTGCCGGCAACTCGCGTACCGGGCCGATCGCCGAACGGAACAGCTCGCCATCGTCGATGTCGGCATCGTCGATCCCAGCAGGCGGCTCGCCGATACGGGTTTTCTCGGGCTTGCGGTCGCGGGCGCTCATCGCGTTGAAGGTTAGCAGGGACACAAGGCAGCAGGGCTGCAGAACGGCGGAGCCGCGCTCGCAGCGGAGGGTCGCTGCTGATGGGGCGGGCGCTTCCGGTATCATGGCGCGGACTTCTTCCTCCGCAACAAGGCGATCTTCCGAACCCATGCGCATTCTGGTCAGCAACGACGATGGCGTCGACGCCCCGGGCATCCGCATCCTCGCCGCTGGCTTGCGCGAGGCCGGGCACGAGGTGCTGATGGTCGCGCCCGATCGCGACCGCTCCGGCGCCAGCAATTCGCTGACCCTGGACATGCCGATCCGCGTGGTCCGCCACGACGAACACACCTGGCGCGTCCACGGCACGCCCACCGACTGCGTCCACGTCGCCATCACCGGCATGCTGGAGCAGGAGCCCGACATCGTCGTCTCCGGCATCAACAACACCGCGAACCTCGGCGACGACGTGATCTATTCCGGCACCGTCGCCGCCGCGATGGAAGGCCGGTTCCTCGGCTTGCCGGCGGTCGCGATGTCGCTGGTCACCGCCGATCACAAGGGCAAGCACTACGAAACCGCCGCGCGCGCCGCGGTCGAGATCGTCGCCCGCCTGCGCGCCGATCCGCTGCCGGCCGACACCATCCTCAACGTCAACGTCCCTGATTTGCCGTGGGGCGAGATCGCCGGTTTCGAGGTCACGCGCCTGGGCAACCGTCACCGCGCCGAAGCCTGCACGCCGCAGGAAGACCCGCGCGGTCGCCAGTGGTGGTGGATCGGCGCCGCCGGCGCGGAACAGGACGCCGGCCCCGGCACCGATTTCGACGCGGTGCGGCGCGGCTGCATTTCGATCACCCCGATCCACGTCGACCTGACCCGCTACCAGGCGCTCGAACACGTCGCCAGCTGGGTCGGTGGGCTTGCCGCTGCGCTGCGCGACGGAGACGCGGCATGACCGCACGCATGCGCCTGCAGCCCGAAGCCATCGGCATGGGCATGACCTCGCAGCGCGTGCGCGACCGGCTGATCGAACGGCTTCGTGAAGGCACCTCCAACAGCACCGCCATCACCAACGAAAACGTGCTCAACGCGATCCGCACCGTCCCGCGCCATCTGTTCGTCGATGAAGCGCTCGCGGCGCGCGCTTACGAGGACAATGCGCTGCCGATCGGCCATGGCCAGACCATCTCCCAGCCGTGGGTGGTCGCGCGGATGACCGAGGCGCTGTTCGAGGACGGCGTTACGCCGAAGAAGGTGCTGGAGATCGGTACCGGTTCGGGCTATCAGGCCGCTGTGCTCGCCGCGCTGGGTCTCGAAGTGCATACAGTCGAACGCATCGGCGATCTGCTGCGCACCGCTCGCAAACGCTTCCGTACGCTGGGTCTGAACATCCGCAGCAAACACGACGATGGCCGCATCGGCTGGCCGGAGAATGCTCCGTTCGACGCGATCATCGTCACCGCCGCCGCGCCTGCGCTGGTCGATGCGCTGACCGGACAACTCGCGGTGGGCGGCACGCTCATCGCACCGGTCGGCGGCAGCGGCGGACAGTCGCTGGTGAAACTGCGCAAGGACGCGGACGGCCACATCGAGCGCAGCGATCTGGCGCCGGTGGTGTTCGTGCCGCTGCTGTCGGGGATGATCGACGGATGAGTGCGCGCACCGCATGAAGATCTTCGCACCGATGTATGCGCGTGCGATCGCCTGGTCCCGTCACCCGCGCGCACCCGCCTTCCTCACCGGCCTGAGTTTCGTCGAGGCCATCATTTTTCCGGTGCCGCCGGAAGTGATGCTGGCGCCGATGTCGCTGGCGCAGCCCAAGCGGGCGCTGTGGTTCGCCACGCTGAGCCTGATCGGTTCGATCGCCGGCGCGGTGATCGGCTATCTGCTCGGCCACTACGCTTTCGAACTGATGCGGCCGCTGTTCGAATGGCTGGGCATGATGCACGGCATCGAATCCGGCATCGACACGATCAAGACCAAGATGGCCGAATCGCCGTGGGCGGTGTTCTGGCTGCTGGTCGCCGGCGGATTTGCGCCGATTCCGATGAAAGTCTTCACTTGGGCCTCCGGCGTGGTCGGGGTGCCTTGGGTGCCGTATCTGGCGGCGATGGCGATCGGACGCGGCAAGCGCGTGTTCCTGGTCGCGATCGCGATCCGTCTCGGCGGCGAGCGCGCCGAGCGCGCGCTGCATCGCTATGTCGAACCGATCGGCTGGGGCGCCACGGCCGTCCTGCTGGTCGCGATCAGCTATCTCGTGTTCAAGGCGAAAGGCGGATGAAGCGTCTGCGTACTGTTGTCGCCGTACTCGCGATGCTTGCGCTGCTCGCGGCCTGCGCCCGCACAACGGTCGTGCGCACGCCGCCGCGCGGCAAGCCTGCGGTCTCGCGTCCGGCGTCGCCGCCGAAGCCGGGCTCGTCCGCGCTGGTGCGCAAAGGCGAAACGCTGTACCGCATCGCGACCACGCACGGCGTGAGCCCGCTCGATCTGGCGATGTGGAACCGCATCCCGCCGCCGTACACGATCTATCCCGGCCAGCGCCTGCGCCTGACCGCGCCCGGCCCGAACGCGCCGCCCCGCGTGGCCGGCACACCACCGAAACCGCCCGCGACGCGTCCACCGGTCGGGACGACACCCACGACACCACCGCCCAAGCCACCGACACAGCCACCGGCACCACCGCCGGAAGCCGCGTTCGACTGGCGCTGGCCCGCCGACGGCACCGTCGTCGGCCGATTCGCCGCAGGCGATCCGACCCGGCAGGGCGTCGATATCGCCGGCAAGAGCGGTTCGCCCGTGCGCGCTGCGGCCGATGGCGTGGTGGTGTATTCCGGCGCCGGCCTCGTCGGTTACGGCGAACTGATCATCGTCAAACACAGCGAACAATGGCTGTCGGCCTACGGACACAACCGCTCGCGGCTGGTCAACGAAGGCCAGCGCGTGAAAGCCGGCGAACAGATCGCCGAGATGGGCCGCAGCGGCGCCTCGCGCGACATGCTGCACTTCGAGATTCGCTACAACGGCAAGCCGCAGGATCCGCTGTCGGCGTTGCCGAAGCGTTGAGCAATCGAAGGATCGATGACACCGATGCAGCACATGCCCCGAAGCCCCGCCCATCCGGTCGGAATTGACCTCGCGCAAGGCCCGGCCTTGTCGATCCGGTTTTAATCCGCGCCATCATGTCGCCGCTGCGCCGCCAACGTCCCTTGCTGCTGTCGCTCGCGTTCGCCGCGAGTCTGCTGCTGTCGTTGCTGCCCACCGTGGGACGCCTGCAACAGGCGTTCGATCCCGATCCCTTGGCGTCGGGTTGGAACGCGATGTGCACGATGCGCGGGCTGGTGGTCTTGCCTGCGCCGCTGCAGGATCTCTTCGCCGGAACAGATGCCGCAGCGGGAGAACGCGGTGATCGCAGCCGTGGCGACCAGACCGGCGACGATTGCCCATATTGCCCGCTGCTGACGGCAGTCGTATTGCTTGCCGGCATCCTGCTGGCATGGCTGTTGCCGCGTCTTCACGACGCGAGCTTCCCGCAGCATCGAGGTTCGCACAGCCTCGACCGGCATCTCCTGGGATTGGGACCACGCGGGCCGCCGCAGACGCGCATCGCGATCTGATCGCACCCCACTGAACCGTCTTCATCGCCGCACCGGGCCCATCAAGCGTGCCCGCGACAGTCTCTGCGGCGGTGATCCCCAATGCGTGTCATGCACTCGCGCGCACGCCCGAGTTTCCGGAGTCATCCATGTCGTTCCGATTCAATCCCCTGTTCGCGGCCATGCTTGCCGCACTGCCGCTGTGCGCGTTCGCCGCCGAGCCCGCCGATGCGCCCCTGTCTCCCGACGGCAGCGATGCCGCCACCGTCCTGCCGAAAGTCATCGTCGAAGGCGATCGCGCCTTGATCGCGCCGGCGCGACAGATGGAGGGCGACGCCACCCGCGCCCGCCAGGCCGCCAGCAGCGATGCCGCCCGGTTGCTCGAAAGTTTTCCCGGCGTGTCCATTTTCGCTGCCGGCGGGGTGTCCGGCCTGCCTGCCATCCATGGTCTGGCCGACGACCGTCTGCGCATCCATGTCGATGGCGCGGATATCACCGCCTCGTGTCCCAATCACATGAATCCGGCCCTGTCCTACGTGGCGCCGAGCAATATCGGCCGGATTACCGTCTATCCGGGCATCACGCCGGTGTCCGTGGGCGGCGATTCCATCGGTGGCAGCATCGTCGTCGACAGCAAACCGCCGGTGTTCGCCGCTGCGGGCAGCGGCCATGTGCTGTCGGGCGAAGTCGGTGCGTTCTATCGCAGCAACGGCGACGCGCACGGCGCGAATGTGGCGGCGACCTTCGCCACCGAACGTTTCAGCCTGCGCTACGCCGGCTCGGTCGCGCAGGCGGACAACTACGTTGCCGGCGACGATTTCAAGACCTACGACTTCACCGGTCGTGCCGGCCATACGCTGGGTCGCGACGAAGTGGGTTCCAGCGCCTACACCACGCGCAACCAGACGCTCGATCTGGCCTACGCCTGGGGCGATCATCTGCTGGAGGCGACGCTCGGCTGGCAGGACATGCCCGAGCAGGGCTTCCCGAACCAGCGCATGGATCTGCTCGACAACCAGCAGCGCCGTCTGAATCTGCGCTATCGCGGCGATTTCGATTGGGGCCGTCTGGATGCGCGCGCCTACCGCGAAAACCTCGAACACCACATGGATTTCGGCGCCGACAAGCGTTACTGGTACGGCGCCGCTTCGGGCGGCAACAATCCGCCGGGCGGTGCCGCCACGCCGTGCGCGCCGATCGGCCCGACCTGCGCTGCCGGCATGCCGATGGATACCGAGAGCGATACGACCGCGCTCACGGTCGATGCCGAATTCAAGCTGGCCGGCGACGATCTGCTGCGCGTCGGCGTGGAGCACCGTCTCTATCGACTGGACGACTGGTGGCCGCCGTCGGGCGCCATGATGTGGCCGGGCACGTTCTGGAACATCCGCGACGGCGAGCGCGACCGCAGCGCGGCCTATGCCGAATGGGAGCACCATTTCGATGCGCGCTGGGTGGCCGAACTCGGCGTGCGTTACGAACATGTGCGCATGGATGCCGGCAACGTGCAGGGCTACAACCCCACCAGCAACATGATGGGCTCGTACCAGATGCGCGATGCGGCGCTGTTCAATGCGGCGGATCGTTCGCTCAGCGACGGCAATCTGGATGCCAGCGCGATCTTCCGCTTCGCACGCAACGAGCACACCGACATCGCCTTCGGTATCGCGCGCAAAGTCCGGTCTCCCGGGCTATACGAGGTGTTTCCGTGGTCGACGTGGCAGATGGCTGCGCTGATGAACAACTTCGTCGGCGACGGCAACGGTTACGTCGGCAATCTCGCGCTGCGGCCGGAGCGCGCGGTGACCACGTCGGTGACGTTCGACTGGCATGCGGCCGACCGGCGCTGGGAACTGCAGATGACGCCGTACTACACGCGGGTGGCCGATTACATTGACGCCGTGCAGTGGGATGCCGCCACCAATGCGGCGCGCGCGGTGCAGGTGGTCGATGCGTTCACGGTGTTGAAGTACGCCAACCAGAGCGCGCGGATCTTCGGTCTGGACGTGTCGGGCAAGATGCGGCTGGCCGAAACCCGCTTCGGTGTCTTCGGTCTGGAAGGCAAGCTCGGTTACGTCGATGGCGAGAACACGCGAACAGGCGATGGCCTGTACCAGTTGATGCCGTTGAACACCCGTATCGCGCTGACCCAGCGCAGCGATGCGTGGGACAACGCGCTGGAGCTGGTGGCGTTGGACAACAAGGACAGCGTCTCGCGCGTGCGCAATGAAATCGAGACCGCCGGCTATGCACTGCTGAATCTGCGGTTCGCGCGCCAATGGGAGCGGGTACGGGTGGATGTCGGCGTGGAAAACCTGCTGGATCGTCTGCATGCCTTGCCGACCGGCGGCGCGTATGTGGGCCAGGGAACGACCATGGCCAACCCGCCGCTGCCGAATTATCCGCAGTGGGGAACGGCGGTGCCCGGTCCGGGCCGTTCGGTCCATGCCGCAGTGAACGTGAAGTTCTGATCGATGCGATGCGTATCGCCCCTGCGCCAGCGACTACGGCTGGCGTGGGGGCGATGCGTCCGCTTCGGTGATGCACAGCGAGGTGCCGCGATGATGGTCGCTGCCCCAGGTGCGGAAGCCGGCGGTATCCAGATGGATCGCGGTCGGCGTGTAGAAGCCGAGGCCGAGATTCAGCGCGGGGCCCTGCGTGCGCCAGAAGTCGCAGAGGCGCGCGACGTTGTTTGAATCCGGCGGCAGGTCGAAGTCGATCGCCCGGTTTTCGCGATGCTTGCTGCCGGCACTGCCGCCGGCACAGGTATTCATGGCTTCGTCGCGATACACAGAGCGCGCAAGTGCGGTATCGACGATGCCCGCATCGCGCAACTGCGCCACCACGCGCAGCGTCGCCGGCATGTTCGGCCAGAGCTCGGGCGGCGGCGTCGCGAATTCGAGGTTTCCGCACAGGCGCCAGCGGCGTGCGGTGCGCAGCAGTGCGTGCATCGGCACGGCGTCGGCGCTGTCGTTGCGCTGCAGGAATGTCTGGTAATCCAATACTTCGGATGCGTGGCCCGCGTGCCAGGCTTTGTAACGCGCTTCCGGCGACGGTCGGATGACCGAGCAGGCGCTCAATGCGAATACCAGCGTCAACGCGACTGCGAGCGCCGGCTTGATCGCGGGTGTGTTGGTGGCGTTGCGCATATGCGGGATGTGGGTTGCGTGAGTTCGAGTGTGCGATTCAACCGGCCAGCACGAAACCCGCGACCACGCGTCGGCCTTCGCTCGCGAGCACATTGAACGTGCGCGCGGCGGCGGCATTGACCATGGTTTCCAGTCCGATGCCGCGCGACAGGCAGGCCGCCATCGTCGCTGCCGGCGGAAACGCCTGGGTCGCGCCGCAACCGAGCAGGATCAATTCCGGCTGCAGCGCGAACAGGGCATCGAGATCGGCGGGCACCATCGTTTTGACATCGCGCACCGGCCAGATTTCGACCAGCGTGTTCGGCGCCAGCACGAAACTCGCGGTCAAACGACGCGCATTGACCAGCGCGCTGGTGCCATCGGCGCCGCGCAGGGAGAAGGTGTAATCGGGGCGTTCGAGATGCAGTTGCATGGACGCCGTCGCGCATCAACTGCGGGGCAGGACGATCTGTCGATGATCGATGCTGGGACGATAAAGCACCGCGACGTTGCCGATGCGCTGCACCAGCGCCGCTTCGCAGCGACCGACCAGGTCCGAGATCATCGCATCGCGCGCCTCGCGATCCGCAGCGGCGACTTTCACCTTGATCAATTCGTGATGCTCCAGCGCGGCGCCCACTTCGGCGATCACGGCGTCGGTGAGACCTTTGGCGCCGATCTGCAGCATCGCTTTCAGGCCGTGGGCCTGGCCGCGGAGGAACCGGTTCTGGGCGTTGGTGAGTGCGATCGGCATGCGGGAAGGGGACTTGGAGAGCGGGCGGGGATAAGACGAGCACGAGCTGGCGCGCAGGGTATCATGGCCAGCAACCCGGCCGATTCTTCGGCCTTTGCCTCCTTTTCGCCTCCGCATCCGTTTCCTCCCTCATGGCCACACGCAGCAAGAGCAGCCAACGCTGGCTCAAAGAGCATTTCGCCGACCCCTACGTCAAAAAGGCGCAGGCGGAGGGGTTGCGTTCGCGTGCGGCCTACAAGCTGGAGGAACTGGTCGAACGCGACCGCCTGCTCAAGCCGGGCATGGTGGTGGTCGATCTCGGCGCCGCCCCCGGCGGCTGGTCGCAGTGGGTCCGCCAGGCCATGGGCGACAACGGCCGTGTAGTGGCCCTGGATATCCTCGAAATGCCGTCGCTGGCCGGCGTGGAATTCATCCACGGCGACTTCCGCGAGGACGAGGTGCTGGCCCGGCTCGAAACCATGCTGAACGGTCAGGCCGTGGACCTTGTGCTCTCCGACATGGCCCCCAATATGAGCGGTGTGGATGCGGTGGACCTGCCCCGGGCCATGCATCTGGCGGAACTGGCGATGGACTTCGCCGACCGCCATCTGCGGCCCGGCGGCGCCTTCCTGATCAAGCTGTTCCAGGGAGTGGGTTTCGACGATTACGTCCGGGCCTTGCGCAAGCGCTATACCCGTGTCGTCATCCGCAAGCCGGCGGCATCGCGCAAGCGGTCGCCGGAGGTTTACGCTCTGGCACAGGGCAAGCATCACACTGCGGTCGGTTGACGCGGTGGCAAACTCCGGAATTCCGAATATCCGGTCCCGCGTGGGGCCGATCGCGCAAGAAGGGTGAACAACTTGGCCAAGAATCTGCTGCTGTGGGTGATCGTCGCCATCGTGTTGATGGCGGTGTTCCAGAGCTTCACCCCTCCGGGGCTGGGCACGGCCAACAAGCCGTTGACCTACGACCAGTTCGTGCAACAGGTCCAGGCCGGCAAGGTGAAGAAAGTCGTCATCGAAGAAGACGGCAAGACCATCCGCGGCGTGAACAAGGACGACAGCGAATTCCAGACCTTCAGTCCTGGCGACCCCGAGCTGGTCGGCGACCTGATCAACCACAAGGTCGAGATCGTGCAGACGCCGCCGTCGTCGGGGCGCAATCTGTTCCTCGGCCTGCTGTTCAATCTGCTGCCGATCGCGCTGATCGTCGGCTTCTTCTTCTACTTCCTGCGGCAGATGCAGCAGGGCGGCAGCAAGGGTGCGATGTCCTTCGGCCGCTCGCGCGCCAAGCTGCTCAATGAAGACCAGACCAAGGCGACCTTCGCCGATGTCGCCGGCTGCGACGAAGCGAAAGAGGAAGTGGCCGAACTGGTCGAATTCCTGCGCGATCCGGGCAAGTTCCAGAAGCTTGGCGGCAAGATTCCGCGCGGCGTGCTGATGGTCGGTCCGCCGGGCACCGGCAAGACCCTGTTGGCGAAAGCCATCGCGGGTGAGGCCAAGGTGCCGTTCTTCAGTATTTCCGGCTCCGACTTCGTCGAAATGTTCGTCGGCGTCGGCGCCAGCCGCGTGCGCGACATGTTCGAACAGGCCAAGAAGCACGCGCCGTGCATCATCTTCATCGATGAAATCGATGCGGTCGGCCGTCATCGCGGCGCCGGTCTGGGCGGCGGTCACGACGAGCGCGAACAGACCCTCAACCAGTTGCTGGTCGAGATGGACGGTTTCGAAGGCGGCGAAGGCGTGATCGTGGTCGCCGCGACCAATCGTCCCGACGTGCTCGATCCGGCGCTGCTGCGCCCGGGCCGTTTCGATCGCCAGGTCGTGGTGGGCCTGCCCGATGTGCGCGGTCGCGAGCAGATACTGCGCGTGCACATGCGCAAGGTGCCGCTGGCCGATGACGTGGTGCCGATGGTGATCGCGCGCGGTACGCCCGGTTTCAGCGGCGCCGATCTTGCCAACCTCGTCAACGAGGCCGCGCTGTTCGCCGCGCGCGAGAACGGCAAGGAAGTGCGCATGGAGCATTTCGACAAGGCCCGCGACAAGATCATGATGGGCACCGAGAACCGCTCGATGGCCATGAGCGAGGAAGAGAAGCGCAACACCGCGTATCACGAAGCCGGCCACGCCATCGTCGGTCGCCTCGTGCCGGATCACGATCCGGTCTACAAGGTGACGATCATTCCGCGCGGGCGCGCCCTGGGCGTGACCATGTACCTGCCCGAAGGCGACCGCTACAGCATCACCCGCGAAGGCCTGCACAGCCGGCTGTGTTCGCTGTACGGCGGACGCGTTGCCGAAGAATTGATCTTCGGTGCCGACAAGGTCACCACCGGTGCGTCGAACGATATCGAGCGCGCGACCAAGATGGCCCGCAACATGGTCACCAAGTGGGGCCTGTCCGAAGAACTCGGTCCGATCGCCTACGGTGAAGAAGAGGACGAAGTGTTCCTCGGCCGTTCGGTCACCCAGCACAAGAACGTCTCCGACGACACCGCGCGCAAGATCGACGAAGTCGTGCGCAGCATTCTCGACAACGCGCACGCGCGGACCAGGACGCTGCTGACCGACAACCTCGACAAGCTGCATACGATGGCGAAGCTGCTGCTGCAGTACGAAACCATCGACGCACCGCAGATCGACGCGATCATGGAAAACCGCGAGCCGCCGCCGCCGATGGGCTGGGATCGCAATCCTCCGCCCAAGGACGACGCGCGTCCGCCGGCACCGATGATCGGCGGGCCCGCTGCGCAGACCTGAGCGTTGTTTGCATCGCACCACCTGAAAGGCCAGAGTTTCTCTGGCCTTTTTTACTGACGGGAATCCCGATGTTCGATCTCTCTCCCCAATTCGACTGCGCCGGCCGGATCCTCGTGCTTGATCGCCCGCGCGTGATGGGCATCGTCAACGTCACTCCGGATTCGTTCTCCGACGGTGGCGAACACGCGACGGTGGATGCTGCGGTCGCGCACGCGCTGCGGTTGGCGGAGGAGGGCGCGGACATTCTCGACATCGGCGGCGAATCCACCCGGCCCGGTGCGGACGATGTGTCGGTGGAGGAAGAACTGCGCCGGGTGATTCCGGTGATCGAGCGTCTGTCCAAGGCGACCTCGTTGCCGATCAGCATCGACACCTCCAAACCGGAGGTGATGCGCGCGGCGGTCGCGGCCGGCGCCGGCATGATCAACGATGTGTACGCGCTGCGTCGCGAAGGTGCGCTGGACACCGCAGCGGAACTCGGCGTGCCGGTGGTGCTGATGCACATGCTGGGTGAGCCGCGTTCGATGCAGGACGCGCCCGATTACGACGATGTCGTCGCCGACGTGCATCGTTTCCTCGCCGAACGGATCTTCGCTGCGGAGATGTCCGGCATTCCCAAGAAAAGAATCGTGGTCGATCCCGGCTTCGGCTTCGGCAAGACCACCGCGCACAATCTGGCGCTGCTTGCGCAGATGGAGCGCTTCACCGACCTGGGCGTGCCGGTGCTCGCCGGGTTGTCGCGCAAACGCACGATCGGCGAACTCACCGGCCGCGACGATCCGCACGATCGCGTGCACGGTTCCGTTGCCGCGCACGTCATCGCTGCGCAGCGCGGTGCGAAGATCCTGCGCGTGCACGATGTCGCGGCGACCGTCGATGCCTTGAAAGTGTGGCGTGCCGTGGCCGAAGTGCCGATGCCGAAGAAATCCTCGGCATCGTCTTCGGGTATCCGCTGGCCGGACGAGGATTAGTCGGCGGTACAAACGCGGCCGGTTGCCTATCTCCGCGTGCCATCCCGGTACGCGCCTTCTTCCCGAAAGCGTGCGGACACGGTCGCATCGTTTGACGCGGTTGGCGGTACATCTGTCGATGCCTGAGTTGTCCTCGGCCGAACGCGCGCACGCGAACCGTTGCGTTCGCTCGGTGCGAGATTCTGTTTCCAGTAGCGCATCAGTTCGCGCAGCGCTTCGGGCTTGTTGACCGGTGCCGGTTGGCCGGCCTGATTCTTCGTGTTCTCGCCATGGCAGCCCGCGCAGGTGCGGATTTCGCCAGGCTGCATCGTCACCCAGATGCGTTCGCGCACGATCGCCGCGCCGTTCGCATCCGTGGTCTGCCAGGTCAACGCGCGATTGGCGGGAACGAACGCGGCGGTCGAGCCATCGGCGGCGATCTTCACGCTGCTCGGCGGCCCCGATGGGTTGGGGGGGTTCTTCGACGCCGCCATCGGCTGCGCCAGCGGGCGTCTTCCCGAGCGGAAATTGTTGTAGCCGCGGATCTGCGCGGCCTCGAAGATCTGGTAGTGCGCGATGTCGTAGATGCGCCCGCCGTCGCCGGTGGTTTTCAGGCCCGACGGGAGACGCAGGTTGAACGGTTGCTGGCGATCGGCCCGATCGCGACTGGTCTGGTTGCGGGTGACGATGAGCGCGAGCTGGTTGGCCTTCATCCAGTCCCGAAGCATGCGTTCGTCGACCTGTTCCTCGTCGAGCACCGTCTTTTCGATCGCCTCGATCGGCGATGCGGCTGCGGCAGGGCGCGCCCGGGCCACGACTTCCACCGCTTCGAATTCCCACAGCGGGCCGCTGTAGGTCAGCTTCACGTCGGGGCTCCACCAGGACAAGGTCTTGTTGATGCCGGTGGTCAGCGGCGTACCGGCGGTGAACAGGCCATTGCCATCGGTCGCCAGCTGATGCAGACGGAACTGGATGCCGCTCTGCACGGTGGGGCTCGCCGTGTAGGACGCCACCATCTGTCCCGACGTCAGCGGCAGAGGATTGCGGTAGCGTCCGCCGGCCAGACTGCCGTTCGCTTCCGGCGCGGAGGCGTCGACGATCGTCATCTGTTCCGGATTCAGGCCGGGTGCGCCGGTGAAACGCACGATCTGACTCGATGTCAGCGAGCCGAATTCGCGCGCGTAGATGCCGTAGTAGATCCCGGGCGTCTGCGGACTTTCGTGGATATGGAAAATGCCCGCGTCGTCGCCGATCCGTTTGCGGTTGGCGATGATCGCTTCGTTGGTGAATTCCTGCAGCGCCGGGTCGGTGTCGAAGGATTTGCTGAGGTATCCGAACGACATCTCGTGCCGGCCGATGTGGTTCAGCGATAGTTCGCCGCTGCCGTCCTGCTTCATCTCCCACGGCGTGAACAGGTTGTAGGTGAAACCTCTGACGTTGCCGTACGGGCTGCCCATGCCGAGGCGGGATTCCGGAAACACTTCGGTCTGCGTGAGCTTTGCCGCGTTCGCCGCTTCGCTGGCGGAATTGAACGCGCCGTAGGTGCCGGCATCCGCCTGCTGGTCGCGCTGCAGATGATCCCAACGCGTGAAGATGATTCGCCCGTAGCTGTCGATGAACGGCGAGAACGCACCGCTGGGCGTGTGGTTGAGGATCGATACCTGCCCGGTTTCCGGATTCAGGCTGAAGATGCCGGTGATCGTGGCGGTGCTTTCGTATTCGTCCAACTGCGGATACAGATGCGCTTCGCCGCCGCGCGGACGGTCGGAGGTGAACATTATCCGGTCGTCGCTGGCGTAGAACGGCGAGACGTTGTTGTAGCCCGCGGGCTGCCCGGGCACCTTGGTGATGACCACCGGCTGCCCTTTGCCCAACCCGGTCACTTCGTACAACTGCCACTGTTTGTCGATCTGCGTGTACTGGGTGGGCGGCGCGCCGATGACCATGCTGAAAATGGCTTTCGTACCGTTCCAGTGCACGGCCGGTTCGCGCACGGCGATCGCGTTGGCGCCCTGCTGGCCCTCCATGCCGTAGCCGGCTTCCTTGGTGAGATTGCGCAGCGTGCCGTCCGGATACTGGATCATCAGATCGCCACCGCGCGGCGCCGAGTTGATTCCGCCGAGGTGGTTGGCGAACGTCGAGCCACGAGTGGCGAAGATTTCTCCGGGCGTCGGCACCTGGGTCACGAACAGGATCGGATTCTGGATCGCCGCTGTGGCCGTTGCCCGCGAGATCGGACGCATTGCCAGCGATGGTGAAGTGGCGGTATCTGCGACCTTGCTTGTTCCGCTTGTCGTGTCGATGCCCATGTCGGCGCCGCAGCCGCCGAGCAGCATCGAAAGACTCGCAGTCGCGCACAGAAGCATGCTGCGCCGTGCGACGGTTCTGGTGATAACGATCATTTGTAAGCCCCGGGGGATGGGCAGTGCGCGAATGCACCCGCTCGCCGGTGAGGCTAGCAGCCTCATCGATCGTGGGCTGTCACCTGAGACACAGTGCAAGTGTGATGTGGCACCCAGAACAGGGCGCGGGCGTTCGTCTTGAGGACCCCGCGATGAATTCCAGCAACGGGCATCACGGGCGATCCCGCCTTCCTGTTAGGAGCGACTTCAGTCGCGAAGCCGGCCACCCTTCAGGCGACATGTTGCGTCGAGCCAGAGCATGCGCTGTTCACTCGAATTGCGAAATCTGGATCTTGATGCATATGCGGCGATGTGGCCTTCGCGACCGAAGTCGCTACCACGCCGCTCTTGTGTCCCGGAATTTCAGGTTGTCGCTTGGCGTGGAAAGCCAGCACTCTCGGATCCACGATCCGGAACCACGCCAGCGGATACAGCGCGGGCAATGAACATCGCGATGCAGCCGCCAGACAGCGAAAGCCTTTGTTTCACCCGCGACGGCGCTCAGATCGCAGGATCGAGTCTCGGGTGGCGGAAAACGAGATGCGGGTAGGCTTGTTCGGCCGTCAAATTCATCTCCCGGATCAACAGCTCCTGCACTGCGTCGAAGGCGCCGAGGCATGAGCCGTGCAGCGGATCGTCCATGACGATGTGGCTGGCGGGCAGCAGGTGTGGGGCACAAGTACGGATGACGTATTTGATGGGTTCGTAGATGTCGCAATCGATATGCAATAACCCCGGTGCGCCGTGTTGTTCGAGAATGCCGGGCAGGGTTTCGTCAAACCGCCCTTTGGCCAGAATGATGTTCGATTCGAGGCCATGATCGCGGATATAGTCGATCAGGCTGTCGAGCTTGGCGTCCGAGAAATCGCCTTTCCGGTGCAGATCGCGCACAGGATCGGTTTCAGGCATTCCTTCAAAAGTATCGAAGGCGAAAACTTTCGCTTTCCGGTTCAGCAGTTTGAGTGCGGTGGCCATGAATACGGCAGATCCACCTTTAAAGCTGCCGAACTCATAGATGTTCGCCGAGTGGTCCTGCATTGCATAGCGAATGATCAGATACAGATTTCCCAGCTTGTTCGCTGAAAGCAAAGAGCCGCGCGCATTTGCCGCCTGCATCGCCTGCACGAAGACAGGGTCGTTGTTGAGGCGCTTGGCGACCAAGTCCGAGAACTCGAGCCAACAGCCGCGGACATGGCCTGCGCCGATATCGCGACCATTGTCCACCTGGATTGGATAGCAACTCTCGTCGAAGATATCTTTGCTTTCCTGGCTCATTTTCCGGTAGTCCTCAGAGGATCATGCAAGAGCAGCATTATGCCATGCTATCGCTGGCCGTTCTGTCAGCAAGCGCGCCGGAATCCTGTCGAAACGCCCGCACCCGCGGATCCACGATCCGGAACCACAGCGGCGGACACAGCGCGAGCAGGAACATCGCGGCGTAGCCACCGGGCAGCTGCGGGCTGTCGGCGTGATGCAACAGCGTCTGGTAGCGACGGCGCGGCGTTTCGTGGTGATCCGAATGCCGCTGCAGATGAAACAACAGTAGATTGCTGATCAGGTAATCCGAGTTCCATGAATGCAGGTGAGTCGTGCGTTCGTAGCGACTGTCTGCGAAGCGCTGCCGTTCCAGGCCGTAGTGTTCGATGTAGTTGATGATTTCCAATGCGCAGGCAGCGAAGAAGCCCTGAGCGAGAAAGAACGCCAGCCCGACCGGGCCGAGCCATAAGCCGAAGGCGACGAACACCATCAGCCACAGCACGCTCCAACGGACCAGTTCGTTGTCGAGGTTCCACCAGCGCTTGTGCTGTTTCGCAAGACGCTGCGCTTCGAGCTTCCACGCATTGGCGGTATTGCGGACGAGCGCACGCGGCAGGAAATGCCACAGCGATTGCCTGAAGCGCGCGCTCGATGCGTCCTCGGGCGTGGACACGTGGACATGATGGCCGCGCACGTGTTCGATCTTGAAGCCGTGGTAGCCGACGCTGGTCAGCAGCAGGCCACCCGCAGCGCGTTCGAGTACGCTGTCCTTGTGGATCAGCTCATGGGCGACGTTGATCGCCAGCACGCCGCCGACGATGCCCTGCGAGAGCAGCCAGCCGGCGATGCCGGTCGCGTCGAACCCGGCGTGCGCGAAATGCCAGCCTGACCAGATCAGCACGCCCAGTTGCGCGGGCAGCGCGGCCAGCGTCATCCACCGGAACCAGTGGTCGGCTTCGAGCGCTTTCGCCTCGTCGGGCGAAGGATTCCGCGGATCGTGGCCAAGGCTGTAATCGGCGATCGGCAGCAGCACGAACAGGAAGAACAGCGGAAACCACGCCATCAGGTCCGGATGACCGCTGCGCGCGCCGAGCCATGCGGCTGCCGGCATCAGCGCGGGCACCACGAAGACGAACAGGAAGCCGAGGCGTTTCCATAGAGGCATCTGTCAAGCGTGTACGCAAACCCCGAGCGCTTGCAAGTCCGTCGCGCGCTGCAGTGCGGCATTCGTCGCTGGCGTCCGCCGGGGTATCCTGCGCGACATCCGTCTCGACCCGGGAACCGCGCATGACCGCTGGCCAGCCGCTGCTCATCACCTTTGGCGTCTATCTGATCGCGATGATCCTCATCGGTCTTTGGGCATGGCGTTCCACCCGCAGTTTCGACGACTACATCCTCGGCGGGCGTTCGCTGGGCAGCGTGGTCACTGCGCTGTCGGCCGGTGCCTCGGACATGAGCGGCTGGCTGTTGATGGGTCTGCCGGGCGCGCTCTACCTCGGCGGCGTGTCCGAGGCCTGGATCGCGCTGGGCCTAGTGGTCGGTGCGTGGTGCAACTGGAAGTTCGTCGCCGGTCCGCTGCGCGTCTACACCGAGCGAACCCGCAATGCGCTGACCTTGCCCGACTATTTCACCCACCGCTTCGAGGACCGCAGCAAAGTGCTGCGCGTGTTTTCGGCGATCGTGATCCTGGTCTTCTTTGCGGTGTATTGCGCCAGTGGCATCGTCGCCGGTGCGCGCCTGTTCGAGAGCGTGTTTGGCGTGCCCTATGCCGAAGCGCTGTGGTGGGGCGCGGCGGCGACGATCCTGTACACGCTGATCGGCGGTTTTCTCGCGGTGAGCTGGACCGATACCGTGCAGGCGTCGCTGATGATCTTCGCGCTGGTGCTCACGCCGATCATGGTGGTGCTGGGCAGCGGCGGCGTCGATGCCAGTCTCGCCCTGATCGAACAGACCGATCCGGCCAAGCTGGACTGGTTCAAGGGCGGCGCGCTGGGGTTCGTCGGCATCGTCTCGCTGCTCGCGTGGGGCCTGGGCTATTTCGGGCAGCCGCATATCCTTGCCCGGTTCATGGCTGCCGATTCGCTGACCACCATTCCCAAGGCGCGCCGCATCGGCATGACCTGGATGGTGCTGTGCCTGTTCGGCGCGATGGCGGTGGGATTCTTCGGCAATGCCTATTTCGCCGTGCATCCGGACCAGGTCGGCCCGGTCGCCGAAAACTCCGAACGTGTCTTCATCCAACTCACGACCGTGCTGTTCAACCCATGGGTCGCGGGCGTCCTGCTGTCGGCGATCCTGGCGGCGATCATGAGCACGCTGTCGTGCCAGTTGCTGGTGTGTTCCAGCGCGCTCACCGAGGATTTCTACAAGGGCTTCATGCGTCCGGACGCGAGTCAACGCGAACTGGTGTGGTTCGGCCGCACGATGGTGCTGATGGTGGCGCTGCTGGCGATCTGGATCGCACGCGATCCGGACAGCCGCGTACTCGGTCTGGTGTCGTATGCCTGGGCCGGTTTCGGCGCCGCGTTCGGACCGGTGGTCTTGTGCTCCTTGTTCTGGCAACGCATGACCCGCAACGGCGCGCTCGCCGGCATGCTGGTCGGTGCGGCGACCGTGATCCTGTGGAAGGAAATCGCGGTGAAACAGCACGGCAGCGAATTGTACGAAATGGTGCCGGGCGTGATCGCCGCGTGCATCGCGATCTTCGTGATCAGTCGTCTCGGCAAAGCGCCTTCGGATGAAATCCAGTTCCGACACAAGGGCGTGATGGAGACGCTGAAGGTGCATGGATATTGATGTGCCTGTGGGAGGGGCATCAGCCCCGACTGTCGGGCCTGATGCCCCTCCCACAAAAAAATCCCGCGCCGCATGACTGCCGACACCCGCCCCCTCGCCATCGCATTGATGGGCCCGACCGCATCGGGCAAGACCGCGCTCGCGCTGGAGTGGGCGCAGCGCTTCGGCGGTGAGATCGTCAGCGTCGATTCGGCGCTGGTGTATCGCGGATTGGATATCGGCGCGGCCAAACCTTCCGAGGAAGAACGCGCATCGGTGCCGCATCATCTGATCGATGTGCGCGAACCGTGGCAGCCGTATTCGGCGGCGGATTTCGCCAACGATGCGCGCGTTGCGGTCGATGACATCGTCGCGCGCGGGCGTCTGCCGGTGCTTGCCGGCGGTACAGGCCTGTATTTCCGCGCGTTGCTGCAGGGCCTGTCGCCGATGCCCGAGGCCGATCCTGCGATGCGCGCGCAACTGGCGGCTGAAGCCGATGATCGCGGCTGGCCGGCGATGCACGCCGAGCTTGCGGCCGTGGATCCCGCCGCCGCCGCGCGCATCCACGTCAACGATCCGCAGCGGATCCAGCGTGCGCTGGAGGTGTATCGACTCAGCGGCCGATCGATCAGCGACTGGCAGCGCGGGACGGTCGGCGTTGCGCAGCGATTCCCGTGCCGCGTGCTGAAAGTCGCGGTGGCGCCGCACGACCGCGCCGTGCTGCATGCGCGAATCGAGCGGCGCTTCGACGCGATGCTCGCGGCGGGCTTTCTCGACGAAGTCCATGCGCTGCGCGCGTTGCCGCAACTGCGGACGCATCCGGCGCCGTTGGATCTGCCGGCGCTGCGCACGGTGGGCTATCGCCAGGCCTGGGAACATCTCGACGGCATGCCGTTGAACGGCATGCCGTCCGCCGGCGGATTCCGCGACCGCGCGATTTTCGCCACCCGCCAGCTTGCCAAGCGCCAGTTGACCTGGCTGCGCAGCGATCCGGGACTGCAGTGGTTCGACCCCGAGGCCGACCTTATGCGGCTGCAGACGGCATTGCAGGGATTTCTCGGGCGCTGATCGGGCTGCGGCGCTTGGACCTTCGGCCCGCTTCCGGTCCGCGCGCAGTTGTGTAAACATCGAAGGGTCCGGCAGGGGAGTGCCGTGTCGCATTGCGACCGGAACCGCCGGCAAGCAGTCGTCGCCATCGTGCGGCATCCAATAACAAGAACCCGAATGGGGAACACCATGTCCAAGGGGCAATCTTTGCAGGATCCTTTTTTGAATGCGCTCCGCCGCGAGCGCGTGCCGGTCTCGATCTATCTCGTCAACGGCATCAAATTGCAGGGCACGATCGAATCCTTCGACCAGTTCGTCGTCCTGCTGCGCAATACCGTCAGCCAGATGGTCTACAAACACGCGATTTCCACCGTGGTGCCGGCGCGCAATGTGCGCGTGGGGCCGGGAGGCGGTTATGTGCATTCGTCCGAGCACGACGACGACAGCGGGCCGGTCGGCAGCGGTATCGCGGACTGACCACAGCGGCGGCGCCCCCGCACGGGGGCGTCCGGCTGGCCGGGCCTGATTGTTGCGGGCTCGATTGTTGCGGGCTCGATTGTCCTGGACTCGATCGTTTGGAGCTTGAACATTTCGGGCTCGATCGTTCAGGTCTTTTGCCGCGCAACGCGCGCCCTGACCCTGCGCGGGTCATACTGCACACCCGCTTCCCCTACGGATATCCCCCGGTTTGTTCGAACGATCGCGCAAGGGCGAAATCGCACTGTTGATCCAGACCCATGCCGGCGGCCCGCCGGAACCGGATGTGCTGGAAGAATTCGCCGATCTCGCGCGCTCCGCAGGCGCCACGGTCGCGGCGATGCTGCACGCCCGCATCGACCGCCCCAACGCCGCGATCCTGATCGGCAGCGGCAAGCTGGAGGAGATCAAGGCTGCGGCCGACGCCACCGGTGCCGATCTGATCCTGGTCAACCACACCCTGAGCCCGGGGCAGGAGCGCAATCTCGAAAAAGCCCTCGGTCGACGCGTGGTCGATCGCACCGGCCTGATCCTCGACATCTTCGCCCAGCGCGCGCGCAGTCATGAGGGCAAACTGCAGGTCGAACTCGCGCAGCTGCGGCACATGGCCACACGCCTGGTGCGCGGCTGGAGCCATCTCGAACGCCAGCGTGGCGGCGCCATCGGTCTGCGCGGGCCCGGCGAGACCCAGCTCGAAACCGACCGGCGCCTGCTGCAGAAGCGGGTCGAACAATTGCAGAAGCGCCTCGACAAGGTCGAAGTGCAGCACACCCAGATGCGTCGCGCCCGGGTCCGCAGCGAACTGCCGCGGGTCGCGCTGGTGGGCTACACCAACGCCGGAAAATCGACGCTGTTCAACGCACTGACCGGCGCGGATGCGTATGCCGACGACCGTCTGTTCGCGACCCTCGACCCGACCGTGCGCCGGATCGCGCTGCCCGGCGGCGCGGCGATGCTGGCCGACACGGTGGGCTTCGTCCGCGACCTGCCGCACGACCTCGTTGCCGCGTTCCGCTCCACGCTGTCGGAAGCGCGCGAAGCGGATTTGCTGTTGCATGTCATCGATGCCGCGGATCCGCTGCGTGACGAACGGATCGCCCAGGTCGAAGCGGTGTTGGAGGAGATCGGCGCGGGCGAGATTCCGCAACTGCTGGTCTACAACAAGATCGACCGGATCGAAGGCGTCGTGCCGCGTCATGATCTCGCCCTGCAGCCGGTGGACGAGGGCGACAGTGGAGGCGCTGCCGTCGATGGCCACGGTCTGGAAGAGGTCGCCCGCGAACGGGTCTGGCTGTCGGCGCGCGACGGAAGCGGTCTCGACCTGCTCCGCGCCGCGCTGGTGGCACGTCTGGGCCTGCGGCGGGTCGCAGGCACCGTGCGCCTGCCGGCGCGATCCGGTCGACTCCGCGCGCGTCTTTACGAGTTGGAAGCGGTGCGCGCCGAAACCCACGACGACGATGGCGGCGGTTGGGTCATCGAGGTCGATCTGGCCCTGAGCGACGCCGAAAAGCTGGCCGCCGGTCCCGGCGGCGATGCGCTCGAAGGACTGATCCCGCCCGACGAAGACGAGCTTTCCGGGTGATATCCACTTGAAATCTCCACTTGTAATATCCACCCCACGCCCGCATTCCTGCGGTGCACATTCGCTTTGGAGCAGGCATGGCCTGGAATACTCCCGGTAACAAGAACGACGATTCCTCTTCCGGTTCCGGCGGAGGCAATCAACGCTCGCCATGGAAACCCCGCCAGAACGGTCGCGGCGGCGGTGGCGGATTGGACGACATCGTCGCCCGCCTGCGCGGGATCTTCGACGGTGGCGGCGGCAACCATCCGCTGCGCTGGGCCTTGGCGGCGGTCGGCCTGTGGCTGATTTTCAGCTCTTTCGTGCTGGTCACCGAGCAGGAGCGCGGCGTGGTGCTGCGCTTCGGCGCGTTCGCGCGGACCATGGACCCGGGCCCCAGTTTCAAACTCCCCTGGCCGATCGAAAGCGTCTACAAGGTCAACGCCACCGAGATCAAGAACTACAGCGACAGCGTGCCGGTGCTGACCAGCGACGAGAACATCGTCCAGGTCGAGATCAACGTGCAGTACCGCATCAGCGATCCGCGGCTCGCGCTGTTCGGCACCCGCGACGCCGAGGAAATGCTCAAACAGGCCGCATTGAGCTCCGTGCGCGAGCAGGTCGGCCGTTCCACGCTCGATACCGTACTCGGCGCGCGCGACGCGCTGGCCGTGGCCGCGCGCGTACGCCTGCAGAAATCGCTGCAGAACTACAAGACCGGCCTGGCCGTCACCGAACTGAACCTGCCCAACGCGCGTCCGCCGGAAGAAGTGAAACCCGCTTTCGACGACGTGAACAGCGCCCAGCAGGACAAGGATCGTCTGATCAGCGAAGCCCGCGCCTACGCCGCGAAGGTCGTGCCCGAAGCCCGAGGCGAGGCCTCGCGGACCCGCACCGTCTCCGAAGGCTACAAGACCGCTTCCATCGCCCGCGCCACCGGTGATGCCACCCGCTTCACCCTGCTGTTGCAGCAATATCGCAACGCGCCGGACGTCACCCGCAAACGCCTGTGGCTGGAAACGGTGCAGAAAGTGCTAGCCGACAACCGCAAGATCGTCGGCGGCGACAGCCGTCAGCTGCTGTATCTGCCCGTCGCCCCGGGCCGTGGCGCGGCGCCGGTCTCGAACGAAGCGCTGCCGCCTGAGCTGATCGCGCCCACCGTGACCGCCACCCCCGAAGAACCCACGACCGCCCGCAAAGCCCGCAGCGCGGGCCGCAATGGAGGCAGCCGATGAGAATTTCCCTCTGGATCCCGCTCGCCGCGATCGCCCTGTTCGCATTGATGGGCTCGATGTTCGTCGTGCGCGAAGGGCATACCGCCATCGTGCTCAACCTCGGCAAGGTCGTACGCAGCGACCTCGGCCCCGGCCTGCACTTCAAGGTGCCGCTGGTCGAAAGCGCCCGCATCTTCGACGGCCGCTTCCAGGTGCTGCCGGCCGAACCCGAGCGCTATCTCACCTCCGAGCGCAAGGACGTGAGCGTCGACTTCTTCGCCGTCGGCCAGATTCTCGACGGCCGCGCGTTCTATCGCGCCACTGCCGGCGATGAAGGCGCCGCCATCGACCGTCTCGCCCCGATCATCAAGGACGCGCTGCGCAACGAGATCAACGCGCGCACACTGTCAGAGGTGGTGTCAGGCGAACGCAGCAAGATCGCCAGCGCACAGCTCGTCGCCATCAACAAGGCCGCTGCCACGCTCGGTGTGCGCATCGTCGATCTGCGCATCAAGCAGATCGATCTGCCCACCGACAGCCAGGTCATCCGCGACGTCTATCGCCGGATGAGCGCGCAGCGTCAGCAGGTCGCCAGCAAACTCCGCGCCGAAGGCGAGGAACAGGCCAACCAGATCCGCGCCCAGGCCGATCGCGACAGCAACGTCATCCTGGCCGAAGCCGAACGCGACGCGCAGAAGATGCGAGGCGAGGGCGATGGCGAAGCCGCACGCATCTACGGCAACGCCGCCAACGCCGACCCCAGCTTCTATGCCTTCCAGCGCAGCCTCGAAGCCTACCGCGGCTCGTTCTCGGACGGCGATGCGGTGATCGTGCTCGACAAGGACGACCCGTTCCTGCAGTACATGCGCAGCGATCGCTGATCGCTGCGGGCCACACATGAAAGACCTCTGGGCCGCACTCGCGCTCGTCGCGGTGCTGGAAGGATTGCTGTTGTTCGCTTTTCCCAGCCTCTGGAAGCGGACCGCCGAGCAACTGCTGGCGATGCCCGCGAGACAGCTGCGGCTGATGGGTGGGCTCATCCTCGCCGTCGGTCTGGTCGCGTTGACCCTCGTTCGCCGCTAGCACGATCGACTCCGCGGTGGCACAGGCCGTGTCGCCAAGTCGTCAGTACGGTTTCATCCCGATCCGCTTTTTTGCGACAGCGACTCCGGAAACGCTGCTTCCGACATGCGATTTTTGCCCGCTTTCTTCCTTGTTTCCATGGGAATGAAGCGCACAATCGACCGGTGACACGCCAAGGCAGGCATCCCGGTTCAGGTCCTTTCCGTGTCGCATCGTCGTCGGCGATGAAGGTTCATGTCGCCGATGATCCTTTCGTATGGTCAAGGAGTGATCCGACATGAAAGATTCGATCAACCTGCGTTCTCGCGGCCGCACGCTGCGCCGTACATCGCTCGCCCTCGCGCTCGCGCTGCTTGCACCGAGCGTTCCGTCCCTCGCGGCCGATTGTCTCGCCTACAATCCTGCCAACAAGGCCAACAAGCTTTATCTGTTGTATCCGACCACGTCGATGACGTATCCCTCGTTCGGCTTCTCAGCCGCATCGGCCACCAATCCAGCCGCGCCGTTCAGCGCCGCCAGTCTGCCCAGTTATACAGGCACCACCACCGCCCTTCGCGACGCGGTGACGCATGTCGTCGAACTCGACTACTGCGAATTCAATGTCCAAGTGATTCCGACGTCTTCACTGCCGCCGACGACGTTTCCCCGTCGCAGTACCGTGGCGGTGACCACTGCTTCCGATGTGCCGGACGGTTATCTGTTCGGGCTGGCGCAGGCCGTCGATACGGGCGACGCCACCGCCGTCGACTACTCGTATGTTTGGGGCGGTACTTATCAGGCGTGGACCGGTGGACCGGGAGGTGCGTTGAACGGCGCAAACTCGACGCTCGACCGCTGGGCCAACTCCATCGGCGGAACCGTCGCGCACGAAGCCGGACACAATTACGGTCTGGCCCACAACACCACGCTCGCGCCGGGCGAAGACATTTATCAGCACCACATCATGCCCGCAGGCGGCAGCCTGACCGCCGAGAACCGCGCCGGCTATCGGCGTCACTTCAGCGACGGCGAATTCTCGACACTTGCGGCCAACCTGGGGCTCTCGCTGCAGACCATGTGGAATTGGGACATGGTCAATCCCAACGCGGCGGCAGCGCACAGTCTCGACATGACCGTGCTGTATCCCTCGGCCACGCCTCCGGTGCTGGCCTGGTCGTTCAACGGCTGCAGCAGCCCGTGGATCAACCCGACCGTCATCGGTCCCACAGGACCTTCGCAGGTATTCCAGGGTGGTACTTACTATCCATACACATTGCGCTGGAGTACACCCAACCCCGGCAGTTGCGTCGGCACGCCCGGCCAAGCCCCCGGTGGGGTGCTGTTCCACATCGGCGCAACGTTCACTACGGTGAACTTCAGCCTGAGCACACTCAATCCGATCGTGATCAAGGATGTCATCCTGAAAAACGTCTCCAACGTCGCGATGGCGCTGAACCCGAGGCTGCATGCCTTCGATGCCGGCACTCTCGATACCGCAGGCGGGCGTCTCAATCTTGGCGTGTTCAATCTGGCCGCTGTGCCGTTGCAGTTGAACAACCTGCAGGCCCGCGAATTGCCGCGTGTGGTCGCGCTCGATCAGATGGTCCGCGACGGGCGCATCGCCGATTTCACCGGCATGCCATTCGATCCCTGGCCCAACACAACACGCACACTGGTCGACAGGGCCACCATCGAACCGGGTAAAGCGCTGAGCCTGCAGATCGCCCGCCTGGACCAGCCCCGCCATGTGTACGAGGTGATCACAGCGGAAGATTGCCTGAAAGCGCTGAGCGACCGCATCAGCGGTGGAGCGGATACCGCCGATTGCTTCCCGGGCACGAATATCGATCTGTTTCCGTCCACCACACTGTATTTCACCGGAGACACTGTCGATCCCAACGCCACGTATTGGAACCCCGAGCTGAGGAAGTATGTGCGCGGTCCCCTGGCCAGCCGTACCTACTACCAGTTGTCGGGCCGACGCTTGGACGTCGACAAGAACGGCATCGACGATTACATCGACGGCCAGCGCAAAGCGGTCAAACCCTGATCGCCACGCGATTGGGCGGGCCGTTGATCGGCCCGCCCGATTCGCGCAGATCGACCGATATGGGAAGAAATCCGGATCAAGGGTGGTCCCCAGCCCCAAAACCCGGATAATGCACAAAAGCCGGATGGGGCATCTGCCCCTCCGGCTTTTTCCGTGTTCAGAGAATGTCCGAAATGGGTCAGTCAGTCGTGGTGTTGGGCGCGCAATGGGGGTGAGAACAAGCGCTTGCGTGCCATTGGCACGCGCTTGTTCGAACGCGCTGCGCGACGCGCAGGGCCGGGTCGCCCCCGTTCAGGGCGCAATTGAATTGG
The DNA here is from genome assembly GCA_017302135.1 of Lysobacterales bacterium. Taxonomy (GTDB): domain Bacteria; phylum Pseudomonadota; class Gammaproteobacteria; order Xanthomonadales; family Xanthomonadaceae; genus Lysobacter_I. The sequence continues at coordinate 79,311 of JAFLDZ010000015.1, forward strand.
GAGATAGATGATGGGTCAGTCAGTCGTGGTGTTGGGCGCGCAGTGGGGCGACGAAGGCAAAGGCAAGATCGTCGACCTGCTCACCGAGAATATCGGTGCCGTCGTGCGTTTCCAGGGCGGCCACAACGCCGGCCATACGCTGGTCATCAACGGCAGGAAAACCGTGCTGCACCTGATTCCCTCCGGCATTCTGCGGCCTGACGCGCTGTGCCTGATCGGCAACGGCGTGGTGCTGCACCCCGGTGCGCTGCAGAAGGAAATCGCCGAGCTCGAAGCCACCGGCGTCGATGTTCGCGCCAGGCTGAAGATTTCGCCGGCGACGCCGATCATCATGCCGTACCACATCGCGCTGGATCAGGCCCGCGAAAAGGCCGCAGGCGGCAAGGCCATCGGCACCACCGGCCGCGGCATCGGCCCGGCCTATGAAGACAAGGTCGCGCGTCGCGGCATCCGCGTCGCCGACCTCAGCTATCCGAAGGAGCTTGCGGAAAAGCTGCGCAGCACTCTCGATTACCACAACTTCGTACTGACGAAATATCTCGGCGTCGACGCCGTCGATTTCCAGCAGACCCTCGACGATGCGCTGGCTTTCGGCGAATACGTCGAACCGATGAAATTCGATGTCGCCGGCATCCTTCACGACCTGCGCAAACAGGGCAAACGCGTGCTGTTCGAAGGCGCGCAGGGATCGTTGCTCGATATCGATCACGGCACTTATCCGTACGTCACTTCCAGCAACACCACCGTCGGCGGCGCGCTCGCCGGCACCGGCGTGGGCGCGGATGCGATCGACTATGTGCTCGGTATCGCCAAGGCCTACGCGACGCGCGTCGGCGGCGGCCCGTTCCCGACCGAACTCGACGATGCCATCGGTCAGGGCATCCGCGACCGTGGTCAGGAATACGGCGCTACCACCGGCCGTCCGCGTCGCTGCGGCTGGATGGACATCGTCGCGCTCAAGCGCGCAGTCGCCATCAACGGCATCAGCGGCCTGTGCATCACCAAGCTCGACATTCTCGATGGCATGGACAAGTTGAAGATGTGCGTCGCCTACGAATACCGCGGCAAGCGCACCGAATACGCGCCGCTGGACGCCGACGGTTGGGACGAGTGCACGCCCGTGTATCTCGAGTTTCCGGGCTGGAGCGAATCCACCGCTGGCATCACCGAATGGGACAAGCTGCCCGCCGCTGCGCGCGCGTATCTGCGTTCGCTGGAAGAACTCGCCGGCTGTCCGCTCGCCATCGTCTCCACCGGCCCCGATCGCGACGCCAATATCGTTCTGAGGGATCCTTTTGCTTGATGGACCCTATCCGCCGTGCCGGAAAAGCAAGTGTTGTTTCCGGAGCCGGTGTAGGCGCATTGCGTGTTTCATTTGTTCACAGCTGACGATCTGAACCTGCCCCGCAGGAGCTGGTGATGAATGAAAGTAGCAACCGACTGCTGCGCCTAATGTCCAAAGGGCAGTTCAATGGCGGAGCCGAACCAAGCTCGATGCAGTGCTGTAGCGCGCAAACTCAAGACTCAGTACGCCCCCAACGTCTGGATCAAGCCGTGCCGCGAAGCGGCATCGGCTTGAATGGCATGTTGTAGCCAGCACTAGCCATGATCATTATTTGCTGCTGGTTCGTTGTTCTGCTTTTTTCAACGTCATTGCGTGCTCCCATAGCGCATCAAAGATGGCTGAGGATGCAGCTTGGTCGGGCCCGCTCAGCGACGTATTCACGAACAAGATGACGCCAATCTCCTTTGAAAGATCCGAGTGTATCTCCGTCTGAATCTCCGGATCGTTGCCTCCATGACCAATCCGTGTGCCGTTGAATTTCGTCCGCCAGAAACGCCTTGAGTTCCCGTCCGCCGCAGGATAGTTCTCGGGTCGATTCGCATCGGTGAACTGGAAGCGCAGCATTTCCGCTGTGCTGTCGGAGTCGAGGATGCGTGCACCCTGATGCTCTCCTCAGTTCAACAGAGCGATGAAGAACTTCGACAGATCGGCGACGGATGTGTGTAATGACCCAGAGATTTCCTGCTCAGGTGTAACCTTGGAGAAGGAGCACAGATGAGCGCGGTAATGGAAGAAGAGATCAAGCGGTGGACGGCCCGGCGCAAGTCGGCCCTGGTTCTGGACATCATTCAGGGCAAGACGACGGTATCGGAGGCCAGCAGACAATTCGATCTGCCACCCTCGGA
>JAFLDZ010000016.1 GCA_017302135.1 Lysobacterales bacterium
CGCGCGGGCATTGCGGCACATCGCCGGGTTGGCATCGATGCCCCAGCCGCGAAAACCGTCGTCCTGCAGCGCCATCGCGCGCAGCAGCGCGCCCGGGCCGCAGCCCAGATCGAGCACGGCGCGCACGCCGAGCTGATGCAGCAATCCGGCAGGCACCGCTTCCGGGCCTGCAGGCGCCTGCAGGAACGCACGCGCATGACGCGCGCGATCGACCGCCGCACCGGCGCGCGCAGGACGACGCAGGATCGCCGGCAAGGCGACCGCATTGCCGGCGAACGCACCGGCATACAGATCGAGCACGAAGCGCGCAGCGGGCGCATAGGCCGCCGTGGTGCGGAAGCGTTGTCCGCGCTTGTCGATCAGATCGGTGCGCGCGGCGGCGAATTCGAGCGTCGCGCCGAGCATCGCCGCATCGAGGCCGAACTCCTCGGCGAGCGCATCGACGCTGTGCGGACGCGCGAGCGCGGCGAGTACACCGAGATCGTGCAGCGTCGACAGCGCATGAGCCAACTGCAGACCTTCGGCGAGATCCAGCGCCGACCAGCGCGGCGCAGCATCGACCCCGGCATCGGTTGGCGCAGCAAGGCCCGCTTTCGCGCGCTTGCGCGTCCCTGCTTCCATGCTCAATGCCGTCGCTCCCGGACATCCATCGTGCCCGCATACGCATCTCGCGGCGGCACCAGAATGCCGGCGCTCACCAGATCGCGGAAAAATGTCATCTCCACCGCCGCACCGCCGGTGTTGGCGCGGATCATCTCGGCGACGTGATCGCAGCGCTGCGGCTGCGCGAACACGCCGAGGATCGCCTCGACGCCCTCGTCGATCCGGAAGGCCTTCGGCTGGCGCTCGTCCAGTTGCAGCAGGTAGATCACGCGATCGTCATCGCTGTCGTCGAGCAGGCTGTCGTTGAGCAAGCCGTCGTCGAGCAGACCGTCGACCGAAGCACTGTCGCGGATCCGCGCCAGCCAGCGGTCGCAGTCGTGCAGATCCGACAGGATCCGCACGCGGTCGCTCAGCACATAGGCGCGCGGCGCTTCGAAGGCTTCGCGCGCGGCGGGACCGGTGCCGTTCAAGGGACGCGCATCGTGCAATTCCAGGCCGAAGCGGAACAGCGACACAAGGTGATGTCGCGCCCCGAAATGATCGGCGACGAACGCGATCAGCAGCGCGGCATCCGGCGCCTGCACGCGTTCGCCACTATCGCCATTCTCGCCGCGCGCGACGAATGCCGAGAACGCAGCGACGAACGCGCTGAGCTTGCCCCCGAAGCGACGCAGCGCGTAACCGATGACGATCGGGCCGACCCGACGCAGCAACTCGACGGTCTGCACGGCGAACACATGCGCCTCGCGCGGCAGTTCCGCCGGGTAGTGGAAATAGGTCTGGAAGATATCCGGCGTCCCCACCACCAGATCGCGATCGCGGTCGCCGAGCAGATAGCTGTTGTAGGGACTGGAGTAGCCGTCGTAGCGGACCCCGGCGCCGTGTTCGGTGTACATCGGCGTACCGGGCTCGGGCTGCAGGATGTGCAGTTGGGTCAGGCAATTCGAACTGAAGCAGCGACCGATCATATCCAGCGTATCGTCCTGGTCCTGGCGGTTTTCCTGCGGATACCCGGTGATGAAGGACGCGGTGGTTTCGATCCCGACCGCTTCGCACACCGCGAGCATCGGCTCGACCAGATCGACATCGAGCCGCTTCATGGTGATCTGCTGCATCCGCTTGGAGCCGGTCTCGATGCCGAAATACAGACCGACGCAGCCGGCCTCGGCCATTTTCTCGACCATCATCGGATTGACGCAGTCCACGCGCGCCGACACCCGCCAGCGGAAACCACGACCCTGCACCGCTTCGCAGAACTCCAGCACCTTGCGCTTGTTGACCGTGAACATGTCGTGGTCGAGTTTGAATTCCGAATAGCCGTACAGCTCGCGCAGACGCTCCAGCTCCAGCACCAGCCGTTCGGCCGATTTGAGCCGGAAACTGCGCTGGAAAAAACCGGCCGTGGAGCAGAACGTGCACATGAACGGACAGCCGCGCCCGGCTTCGATCCGCAGCAGATCGAGGCCGAGTTCGGCGATCGGGTAATGGTCGTAGCGCAGCAGCGGCAGGCGGTCGAGATCTTCGACCTTCGGCTTGCCGGGCGTCATCTGGAACCGGCCCCGGGTATCGCGCCAGCTGAGGCCCGGCACCGAAACGAAATGGCGATCCGGCAGCGCGCGCAGCACGCCGGTGAAGATCTCGTCGGCCTCGTGGCGCACGATCAGATCGAACTGCGGGAAGCGCTCGAGAATGGGACGATCGAGCATGGTCGCGTGCGGGCCGCCGAGCAGGATCGGCAGGTCGGGCTCTTCGCGGCGCAACAGTGCGGCCACGTTGATCGCGAACAGGAAACTGCAGCCCAAGGTGGTGAAGCCCACCGCTTCCGGTCGTTGCGCAAGGATTGTTTTCGCCGCGCGCGCGTACAGCGTCTCGTCGTAGCGCAATTCGCCGCTGCGCAGCAGACGCTTCGGGTCGTAGATCCGCACCGCATGGCCGTCGGTTTCCGCCGCCGCCGCCAGCGCGAGCAGGCCAAGATGCGGATGCACATCGAGCATGGCCAGATCGCCTTCCTCGGGCATCACCAGATTGTCGACCAGGGTCAGGCGCACTCAGCGCGTCTCCGTCGGGCCCGGCAGTTCGACGATGCCGAGCGTCGCGAACGTCTGCAGCGCTTCGCGCACCGCAGCGGTCATGCCCTGCCCACCACCGAGCCGCCGCGCCAAGACTGCGGTGGAACGACGGCCATCGAGCAGCGACAGCAGGTAGTAACCGAATGCGTCGAGCACGACCACCGCAGCATCATCGCCATCGGGCGCGCGCCAGAAGCATCGATACTGCGGCTGCAGCGGCACTTGGCCCAGATCCGGAACGCTGGCGAACAGCGCCTCGGCGAGCGCGCGCGGATCGGACTGCAGTTCCTGCAGCAGGATGTCGCCGCGCACGCGGGGCGCAGCCGCGACATCGATCGGCTCGAGATCGCTCGCGCCGGATTCGTACCACACGCCCAAGCGTGCGACCGCGTCTTCGTAGCGGATCGCATCCCAGAGCAGCACATGCGTGTGGTCGCCGAGGTCCAGCCAACCGCCGAGGAATTCGATCAGATCGCGGGCGCGCGCTGGCATCGCACCGGCGTAACCCAGACCCTGCCGCGAGCGGAATGCGGCGTAAGCGGCGAAGATATCGATCTCGATCGCAGCGACGCTCATCAGCCGGAACGTCAGCGGCATCATCGGCCGCAGCGGATTGTGGCGCACCTTGACGCTCAGGCCGGCGAATTTTCCGAGCGCGGCGAGATCCAGCGTCTCCGGTTCGATCCCCAGTTCGCGCAGCGTCTCAGGCTGCTGCCGCCATTGTTCGAGCAGACGCGGATGCTCCACGCCGGACGCAAGCACCGCATGCACACGGGCCAGGTCGCTCATGCTGCGTCCAGCAGCTCACGCACGCGCTGCATGTGCTGATGCAGGATCGGCTGCGGGAACGCCGCCGACCAGTTGTACTCGACGGTCAGCGCCTGCGGCCTGACTTCGCGCAGCACGCGCTGCAGCATCTCGAACACCAGCGGCGGCGCCGGTGCGGCGTGATCGTCCCAGGCGATGCCCGACTGTACGCTGAGCCCGGAGACATGGATCTCGACCACGCGATGCAGCGGAATCCTGCGCAATTCGCGCAGCGGATCGGCGCCGGTGTTGATGCAGGTGATCAGGAAATGGCTGAGGTCGAGCAGCAGGCCGGCATCGCAGCGGTCGATGACTGCGGCGATGAATTCGGACATCGGCATGGTGCTGCCGGGAATCTCGAAATACTGCGGCGAGTTCTCCAGCAGCAGCGGCGTTGCGCCCAGGTGCGCGCGCGCGACGGCGAGGTTGGCGACGACCCGATCGACCGAGGCTTCGCTCAGCTGCGGGCAGACGGTGTAGGTGAGCTGGGTCGGATCGCTCGGATCGTGAGGACCCGGGTCGTTATGGTGCATGTCGCTGCGGTCGTCTTCGAGCGATTCGGCGGACACGAACGCCAGATGTTCGCCGATCCACGGCGTACGCATGCGTTCGGCGATGTCGGCGATGGCTTCCAGCGTGATCCGCGTCGGCGGCACGGTGCCGGCGACCGACACGCTGGCGCAGTGCAGGATCATCGGAATGCGTTCCTGCAGCGCCGCGACCTCGGGTGTATGCCGCAACTGCTCGAACGGCACTTCGATGTAATCGAGATGTTCGGGATGACTGTCGAGATAGGCGAGCGCGCTCGGGCCATAGGCCAGGCCCAACTGGGTTCTTCCGGAATCCGCCTCGAAGAATCTCACGCTGCGCGCCCCTGGTCGGTAACGACGATTCGGCTGATGATGAAGACTGTTGCAAAGACATGCCGCGAACACGAATGGCCCGCGAGGCGCGAACGCAGTCGCGAACGCCATCGCGTCGTGCAAAGCGGATCGGTTCCGGCTGTACAGGCCGGAACCGACGAGGCATCAGTCGTACAGCCAGCCGCTGCCGAGCTTGCCGCCGGCCAGATCGACTTTGCTGAGGGTCACATTGAGCGTGCCCTTCTCGATGCAGCGCTGGATCGCGGCGATTTTCTTCTTGTCCAGCGGCATCGACAGATGCAACTTGGGAATCGCACCTGCCAGCGTGATGCTGGCGGGGCCCGCCTTCGCGGCTTTCTTGGTTGCTTTCTTGGCCGCCTTTTTGGCGGCTGGTTTCTTGGTTGTTGCCATTTCCCTGCTCCTCCGTCCTGCGAGTGATGGACGCCTTGCGACGTCCGACGAAACATTCCGAAGCGCGGCATTTTGGAAACGTCACTGTTTGGAAACGTTGCTTTGAACACCCGTTCTTCGAAAATCCGTTGTTCGAATATCCTTCCGAAAATCCAGCATGAAAACTGCGATTGCGCGAACATGTCACAGCTTTCTCGGCGTTGTCAACACCCGTCATCCGACAGCTCGACGATCGCGGCGACGCCGCCGGACAGACGACCGTCTTCGCGAACCTCACGGCAAGACGCGTCGGAGGCATCGCGAAAGCGCATCTGCGGATCGTCCGCAGGCATCAGCATGATGTGCACGCGCCAATCCACCGGTGTATCGCCATCGAGTACCCAATCGCCCTGCCGGATCAACGCCGTCATCGTCTGCTGCAGCAAACGCATCGCAAGTCCGCGTCCGACGCAGCCGTGTCCGCCCGCACCGAACGGAAAATAGGCGTACGTCGACGGGCGCAGCTGCGACCACCGCGACGGCAGGAACCGCTGCGGCTGCGGAAACAGCGCCGGCTCGCGGTGCGACAGGAACGGACACAACAGCACTTCGCAATCGGCGGGCACTCGATGCGGGCCCAACTGCACCGGCTCGCGGGTCATGCGCACCATCAATGCGTTGGGCGTCAGCACCCGCAGCGATTCGCTGAGCACTGCATCGAGTAACGACGAAGTCGCGCCGCTGCGGACATCGGCCTCGCGCAAACGCCCACGCAGACCGGGCAATTGGCTGAGCGCGAGCAGCGTCCACGCCAGCGCCACGGATACAGGTTCGTTGCAGGACATGAACAGGACATTGGCGTGCGCCACGAAGCGGTCTTCGTCGATGACATCCTCCGGCGCCGTCGCCAGTGCCGCCAACACACCGAATCGTCCAGCATCCGCAGGCGCAGCCCGCGCAGCGCGGCGGTAATCGCGCAGCCCCGCGTCGACGTCGCCGCCGACCCGGATCAGGGTCTCGCGAGTCGCGGCATCCATCGCGTGCCAGGGCGCCGCAGCTTCGCGCCGTAGCTGGAAATAGGCCATCAACAGCGCCGGCGACAGCATGCAGGTCGCGCAGTCGCCGAACATCAGACGCGACGATGCCTGCAGGACCAGATCGCGCATCTCTGCCAGCAAGGCGCCGCTGCGCCGGGTACGCATGCGCGCGCAGGCATCGGCGACTGCGGAATGCGCAGCATCGCGCACGGCCATCGCGTCGGCGGACGACAGCACGCGCGCCAGCGTCTGCTTCTGGCGTTCGTGCTCGCTGCCGCGCATCCCGTGCACGCTTGCGTTGAGATTCTGCAGCGTCGGCGGCAGGCCGAGGCGCACGGCGGCCGATACCGGCAATACGAAGCGCTCGATATCGGTGAGCACCGCGCGCTGATGGGCTTCGCCGAAGACCGCGATCACGCCACGACAGTCCGGCGACCGCGACAGCAGCGGGCCGTCGACCGGAAGTGCGTAGAGATCGCCCAGCGAACGGCGCCATCGGTCGAGGTAGCGCATCGGCTCATCGCCGATGGCATCGATATCGGCCGCGAACGGGAGATCGGGCAGACCGTCGTGCGCACTGACGCTCATGCCGGGCGCCGTCGGAAAAGTGGCCATGCGCAAGCGCGCAAAGCGTGGCGGTGTCGTTCCATCTGCACGGGAGTCCTTTGCCGTCTCTGCCGGCACCTTGGCTGGGTCCGATCATAGGCCAGCGGCGGTACTGCGGACGCCTGCCGTGAGGCGGATCGTCCCTGTCCCACGCGCCTCGCCGCAGATCGCTGCGTTCCGGGCTGATCCTCCCGCGGCGCGCAATACGCTCAGGTGAGTGGACCCACGCACGGATCCGCCGGTGCCCGAAGGCATCGTTCCCTCGCATCCAGGAGATTTCCCATGATCCGAAACATCGTATTTTCCACGCTGCTCGTGCTCGGCGCGCTGCTGTTCGGCGGCCGGGCCGAAGCCCAGCAGATTCCGGAGGGCCCGTTCCAGAGCGTGCAGGGCCTGGTCCAGGCCTGGCAGCAGTTCGATCCTGCAGGGGCTGGCTACGTCTACGTCGACGGCAGTCTGGTGTTCCAGCGTTACGGCTTCGGTCCGGCCGCCACGGGCTACTACTTCGTCTGCCCGCAGGACGCACTCATCAAGCTGAGCTGCCCGGCGGAAGGGCCGTTCCGGAGCGCGCAGGAAATCATCGACTACTGGCGCCAGGCCGATCCGTGGGGCGCGACGTATCTTTATCTCAACGGCCAGCTGATCGAACAGCGGATGGGATTCGGTCCGGCCAATACGCAGTACTACGTCACCTGCAACAACCGCCCGGGCGGCGGCTTCATGACCAATTGCAGCCTCTGAACGTTCGACCGAACGCAAGACGGCGCCGGATACTCCGGCGCCGTCCATTGTCGCGAAAACACATCCTGCGAATCGCCGCAGCGACGAGGCTCAGCTCTCGTAAGCCGCTTCGCCGTGCGAGGCGATATCCAGACCTTCACGCTCGGCTTCCTCGGTCACGCGCAGGCCGATCGTGTATTTCACCAGCGTGAATGCGATCAGCGAGACGATGCCGGACAGCGCGACCGTCACCAGCACGCCCTGCAACTGGATCCAGACCTGCGAGGCGATGCTGTAGTCGGCCAGCGCGGTTTCGGTCACGTAATCCCAGATGCCCGCACCGCCGAGCGACGGCGCCGCGAACACGCCGGTGAGCAGCGCGCCGGTGATGCCGCCGACGCCGTGCACGCCGAACACGTCGAGCGAATCGTCGGCGCGCAGCAACTTCTTCAGCCCGGTGACGCCCCAGAAACACACCAGACCGGCGATGGCGCCGATGGCCAGCGCGCCCATCAGACCGACCAGACCCGCCGCAGGCGTGATCGCCACCAAGCCGGCGACCGCGCCCGAGGCGCCGCCGAGCATCGACGGCTTGCCGCGCGCGATCCATTCCACCGCGCTCCACACCAGCACCGCAGCGGCGGTGGCGAGGAAGGTGTTGACGAACGCGAGCGCCGCGACGCCGTTGGCTTCCAGCGCCGAGCCGGCGTTGAAGCCGAACCAGCCGAACCACAGGATCGACGCGCCGACCATCGTCTGCGTCAGGTTGTGCGGACGGATCGCTTCGCGGCGATAGCCCAGACGCGGACCGATCACGTATGCGCCGACCAGACCGGCGATGGCCGCGTTGATATGCACCACGGTGCCGCCCGCGAAATCGAGCGCGCCCTTGGCCCACAGGAAACCGGACTTGGCGAGCACGCCGTCGACCGCCTCGGTGCTGGTGAACGCATCCGGGCCCGGGAAGAACCACACCATGTGCGCCATCGGCGCGTAGGCGAAGGTGAACCAGATCACCGTGAACAGCAGCAGGCCGGCGAACTTCACGCGTTCCGCGAAGGCACCGACGATCAGCGCGCAGGTGATGCAGGCGAACGCGCCCTGGAACACGAAGAACGCGAGCTCCGGGATATACACACCCTTGGTGAAGGTGGCGCCCATCGCACCGTTGAGCCCTTCGCCGAACAGCCGCGCACCGCCGCCGATGAAGGCATTGTTTTCGGTGAACGCGAGGCTGTAGCCGTAGATCACCCACAGCACCGCGACCAGCGAGAACACCACCATGCACTGCATCAGGATCGACAGCACGTTCTTGCTGCGCACCAGACCGCCGTAGAACAGCGCGAGTCCCGGCAGGGTCATGAAGATCACCAGCGCCGAGCACACCAGAATCCACGCGGTGTCGCCCTTGTCGGCGGTGGGTGCGGGGGCCGCTTCAGCGGGCGCAGCGTCGGCTGGCGCTGTTTCAGAAGACGCAGCTTCAGCAGACGTAGTCGCTGCAGGTGGCGCCTCTGCAGCAGCGGCTTCTGTCGCTACGGGTTCTGCAGCGGTTTCGACCGTGGCTTCGGCGGCAGGCGTCGCCTGTGCGGCAACGGTCATGGTGGTTCCGAACAACATCGCGCCGCACAGCAGCGCGAGCAACAACTTGCGGGTCCGCGACCCGGGCAATCCAGTGTTCATGGGACAGTCTCCGAGTGTGGGTTAGAGCGCGTCCGCGCCGACTTCGCCGGTGCGGATGCGGATGACCTGCTCCAGTGCGGTGACGAAAATCTTGCCGTCGCCGATCTTGCCGGTGCCCGCGGATTGCTGGATCGCTTCGATCGCGGCGTCGAGACGATCGCTCGCCACCGCCACTTCGACCTTGATCTTGGGCAGGAAGTCGACGACGTATTCCGCGCCGCGATACAACTCGGTATGTCCCTTCTGTCGACCGAAGCCCTTGACTTCGGTGACGGTGATTCCGGAGACGCCCATCTCGGACAAGGCTTCGCGCACCTCGTCGAGCTTGAACGGCCGGATGATGGCGGTGATCAGTTTCATGCGCTCTCCCCGTTGGCGAATATTCGCGTTGGATGATGGCCGGCACCGGAGTGCCGGCCATCGATGAAGAGAACCGCTCTACGCATTCCGACGTGGGGAAGGAAGCTGCGTATGCGTTTCCCGTGCCTCGTCCTGCAAAAAACCGAACCGCTGTTGTCGCTTCCACGACGATCGTGCATTCAGAGCGCGATCGTCATGAACATGCTGTACGGGTCTTCGACGTAGTCCGCGAACGGACCGCATGGCTCGAAGCCGAAACGCTCGTACAGCGCCCTCGCCGGTTCGAACACTTCCATCGAACCGGTTTCCAGACTCAGGCGCCGATACTGCCGGCCCCTGGCTTCCTGCAGGATGTGGCGCATCAACCTGGCCGCCACCCCTTTGCGCACATGCCGTGAAACCGTGCGCATCGATTTGATTTCGCCGTGCGTCGCGTCGAGTTGCTTCAACGCACCGCAGCCCAACAACGTGCCGCCATCCCAAACGCTCCAGAACGTGACATCGACTGCGCGCAGACCGTCCAGATCCAGCGCGTGGCAACTTTCCGGCGGCGAGTGCTGCGCGAGATCCGCCTTGTGCTCGCGCAGCAACGCGATGACCTCGTCGCCTTGCAGATCGTCGACACGAATGTCCATCGATCATCCCCGCCCATGCATTCAATTTCTGAGGGTAGGCTGGGTCATATGACCCAGCCTACGGGTGACTCGATCAGATCGTGTAATACATCTGATATTCCAGCGGATGCGTCGCTGCGCGGAACCTGGTGACTTCCTGCATCTTCAGCGCGATGTAGCCGTCGATGAAGTCGTCGTTGAACACGCCGCCGGCCTTGAGGAATTCGCGATCCTTGTCCAGCGCTTCCAATGCCTGATCCAGCGAATGGCAGACGGTGGGGATGTTCTTCTCTTCTTCCGGCGGCAGGTCGTACAGATCCTTGTCGCTGGGCGAACCCGGATCGATCTGGTTCTTGATGCCGTCCAGACCGGCCATCATCAGCGCGGCGAAGGTGAGGTAACCGGAATTCATCGGATCCGGGAAACGGATCTCGATGCGGCGCGCCTTCGGATTGGACACGTACGGAATGCGGCACGAGGCCGAGCGATTGCGCGCCGAGTAGGCCAGCATCACCGGCGCTTCGAACCCGGGGACCAGACGCTTGTAGCTGTTGGTGGTGGAGTTGGCGAACGCGTTGATCGCACGCGCGTGCTTGAAGATGCCGCCGATGTACCACAGCGCCATCTGCGACAGGCCGCCGTAACCGTCGCCGGAGAACAGGTTCACGCCGCCCTTGGCCAGCGACTGGTGCACGTGCATGCCGCTGCCGTTGTCGCCGACGATGGGCTTGGGCATGAAGGTCGCGGTCTTGCCGTTGCGGTGCGCGACGTTCTTGATGATGTATTTCATCGTCAGCAGTTCGTCGGCCTTCTGCACCAGGGTGCTGAACTTGGTGCCGATCTCGCACTGGCCGGCGTTCGCGACTTCGTGATGATGCACTTCCACTTCGATGCCGGCGGCTTCCAGTTCCTTGCACATTTCGGCGCGGATATCGTGCAGCGAATCCAGCGGCGCGACCGGGAAGTAGCCGCCCTTCACCATCGGCCGGTAGCCGGTGTTGCCGCCTTCGTATTCGCGACCGGAGTTCCAGTGCGCTTCTTCCGAATCGATGTGGAAGAAGGTGTGGCCCATCTCATTGGCGAAACGCACGCTGTCGAAGATGAAGAATTCCGGCTCCGGGCCGAAGAACGCCTGGTCGGCGATGCCGCTGGCCTTGAGATAGGCCTCGGCGCGCTTGGCGACGCCGCGCGGGTCGCGGGTGTAGGCCTGCATGGTCGCCGGGTCGAGGATGTCGCAGATCAGGATGAGGGTCGGGTCGGCGGTGAACGGATCGATGACCGCAGTCGACGCGTCGGGCAACAGGACCATGTCGGATTCGTTGATGCCCTTCCAGCCGCTGATCGACGAACCGTCGAACATCTTGCCGTCTTCGAACAGGCTCGCTTCGACGATGGATTTCGGGAAAGTGACGTGGTGCTGCACGCCGCGCATGTCGGTGAAGCGCAGGTCCACGAATTCGATCTTGTGGTCCTTGATGAGTTTTTCGACGTGCTCGAGGGACATCCGGAGGCTCCGATGGGTGAGAAGGATGCCTTTGCTATTGCAAGGTGCGTGCCATCTGCTGTCGCGCTCCAATCGATTGATTCAATTGATTATTTTTATGTGGCGCCTGCAGAATTAGCACCAAGATCGCACACGTCGAATGCTATTGCACTTTTTTGGTGCAGCTTGCGCTGCTCTGGCGGGACCAATGGCACGCGTCTCTCCAGCCTGCGCATCCAACACTTCGATGCTCTTTCGACGCTGCAGGGAAACGCGCAATGGAATCGACCACAGCATCGTCCCGATACCCGGCCTTCGCGCGCGCGGTCGCGCTGGTCGGACACCCCCTGCTGCTGGCCGGCGCGTTCGGGCTGTGGTGGGCGCTGGGCCGCAGCGACGAGGTGATGCTCGCGGTGTTGGCGGCGATGCTGCTGGTGTCGATGGTCCTGGAACGGCTGATCCCGGCCGTTCCCGCATGGCGCCAGGGCGTGGGCGAAACCCTGCGCCTGGCCGGCCTCTATCTGCTGGGTCTGCTGCTCTCCGGCGCGGTGATCATCGGTTATGAGTCCGTGCTGCCGACGGCGCTGGGCGATGTCCGCGCGCGCATCGGCAGTGCGCTATGGCCAAGCGCATGGCCGCTGCTGGCGCAGGCACTGCTGCTGTATTTCGGCTCGGATTTTCTCTACTACTGGGCGCATCGCGCGATCCATCGCTGGTCGCCGCTGTGGCGCGCGAGCGGGCACGGCTTCCATCATGCGTTCCAGAATCTGCACACGATCAACGCCGGCGCCAGCCATCCGTTCGAGCTGGTGGTGCTGGCGCTGCCGCTGGTGCTGTTGGCCGCTGTTTTCGGCCCGCCCGACCAGGCCGTGGGCCTCGCGGGCGTATTGCTGCTGACCAACGCCAGCCTGGCGCACGCCAACATCCGCATGGAGACACCGGTCTTCAATCTGTTCTTCACCTCCAGCGACCAGCATCGCCGGCATCATTCCGCGGTGTTCGAAGACAGCAATACCAACTACGCCTGCAACGCGATCCTGTGGGACCGCCTGTTCGGCACCTACAGCCGCGGCGAGGTACTGCAAACCGGCATCGGACCCACCCAACCCCCGCTGTGGCGGATGTTCCTGCTGCCGTTCCACGAACCGGACGACGCGGACACCGTGGCGACGCGCCGGCACACGCCCGGCTGAAGCAGCACCGCTGAAAAGCATGGCTGCGGTTCTTCGCGCAACGCGCTCCGTTAGACTGCGCGCTGCGCCGCAGCGTTGCGGCAGAGGCCTCTCATGCGCACCCGTCTTTCCACGCTGCTCGCCCTCTCCCTGCTGTGCGCCTCCGGCCCCATCGCCGCGCACGACACCTGCCTGGTGCTCAGCGGCGGCGGCGCGCGCGGCATGGCGCATATCGGTGTGATCAAGGTGCTGGAGCGCGAACGCATCCCGGTGGACTGCATCGTCGGCACCAGCATGGGCGCGGTGGTCGGCAGTCTTTACGCCAGCGGCATGACTGCGGCCGAGATCGAAAGCGGTCTGCGCGCGCTGGACTGGAATGCGATGTTCGTCGACCGCATCGATCGCCGCACCTTCACCCACCGGCGCAAGGACGAGGACCGCAGCTTCCTGGCGAAAGGCGGCTTCGGCCTGCGCGACGGCAAGCTCACGGTGCCGCCGTCGGTGTTCGAAGGCCAGCGTCTGGCCGTGGCGCTGCGCGCGGCCCTGCTGCCGAGCGCGAACATTCCGCGCTTCGACGACCTGCCGATTCCCTATCGCGCGATCGGCACCGATCTGGAGACCGGCGACGCGGTAGCGATGGACCACGGCGATCTGGTCAACGCGGTGCGCGCGAGCATGGCCGTGCCGGGCGCGCTGGCGCCGGTGAGCTACGAAGAGCGCTCGCTGGTCGACGGCGGCATGTCGATGAACCTGCCGGTGGAGATCGCGCAGGGCTGGGGCGCGAAGCGGATCATCGCGGTGGACATCGGCGCGACGCTGAAGAAGCGCGAACAGCTGACCGACCCTTTCAGCATCACCGACCAGATGGTCACCGCGCTGATGCTGAAGGAAACGAAGCGCCAGCGCGAACGGCTGGGCACCGGCGATGTGCTGATCATTCCGGAACTGGGCGATCTGAGTTCGGCCGACTTCACCGCCGGCCTGGATCAGGGTGTCGCGCTCGGCGAGCAGGCGACCGTCGCGGTGCTGCCGCAGTTGCAGGCGATGCGGGTGTCGCCCGAGGTCTACGCCAGGTGGCGCGAGGCGCGGATGGCGCGACTGACGCCGATCGGGCCGGTCGACCGGGTCGAACTGGTCAACACCTCGACCATGGACGACGAGGCGCTGCGCACCTATCTCAGCACGCAGCCGGGCGAAACGATCGACCCGAAGACGATCGAAAACGACCTGAGCCGGCTCTACGGCCTCGGCGAATTCTCGCGCGCCTATTACACCGTCGATACCGACGAGGATGGCAAGACCGTGCTGACCTACGTCGCGCGCAGCCGGCGCTGGGAAGAGGACGGCACGCTGAAGTTCGGCATCTTCCTGCAGGACGATTTCGAGGGCCACGGCGACTATCAGATCGGCGCGCGTTACGGCAAGCGCGAACTCAATCGTTTCGGCGGCGACCTGCTGCTCGAAGCGCGGCTCGGCGACCGCAATCGTGCGTTCGCCCAGTGGAACCAGCCGCTGGACATGCAGCGCAACGTCTTCGTGCGGCCGTCGCTGGAATGGAACGGCGAAAACGAAACCCTGATCGACGACGACAACGACACCGCCGACTATCGCGACAGCCGCTGGGAAGCGCGCGCGGCGCTGGGCCTGAATCTGCGCGGCTGGGGCGAAATCGCGATCACGCCGTTCCTGCGCCGCAATCACTTCGACCTGCGCTCGCAGTCGCTGTCCAGCGATATTCCGCGCACTAGCACCAGCAACGGTATCGATGCGGAATTCACCCTCGATACCCAGGACGACGCTGAATTCCCCGGCCATGGCTGGTATGTGCAGGCGCGACACACGCGCTACCTGTCGATGCTCGACGCCGATACCGAAGGCTTCACCAGCCGTGCGAAAGCCTCGTATGCGTTCACCGCATGGGGCGGACGCTGGCAGTTCGGCGCGCAGGCGCAGGACCATCGCGGCAACGCCTACGAAGATGTGGCGCAGCTCGGCGGCCCGTTCCGGTTGTCTGGCTACGGCATCGACACGCTGCACGGCACCGGCTCGGCGCTGGGCACGCTGCAGTTCAATTACCCGCTGGCGCAATTGCTGCAGTACCCGCTGTTCGTCGGTGGCTCGGTGGAAGCCGGGCAGATCTGGCAGCGCGGGCAGACGCCCTCTTTCGAGCGCACGGTCTTCGGCGGCAGTATCTACACCGCACTCGATACGCCGCTGGGCCCGATCTATTTCGGTCTCGGACTGGCCGAAAACGGCCAGGAAGCGGTGTTCCTGAGACTCGGGCAGCCGTACTGAGCGCACGACTTCGCGGCGCATTCGGTTGCGAAGCATTCGGTCGCGAAGCATTCGATCGGGACACCTGCGGACAACCGGGAGCGTCATCGTTCTGTTGCGTGTTGCGCGATCGACGCGCCTGAACCGATGCCGATCGAAATCCGGAAACGTGACGCTCTCCCGCATCTCGAAGAAACGAGCCCACGATCCGCTTTCGCTGTCTTCGCAGTCGTCTACGATCAGTCCGCCATGCATGGATCGCGCTCATCGCGGCATGCCGCACCGGCATCCGCTGCATTCAACGGAATGATTCTCACCATCGCACCCTGTTCGGTGCATTGCACCAACGATGCGGGAAAACACTTCCTGTTGCGGAGTACCACGCTGGCCGGCACGGCGCCATCGGCCCGTGACTGAATCCCCAATCGAAAAAGGAGTTTCACATGCGCAAGACACAGACGCCCGCACGCACGGCAGCGCTCGCCGTTTCCACCCTGTCGTTCGCACTGTTTGCGATGCTCGCCTCCCCCGGGGCGACGGCCGCATCGGGCAATCCCGCATCAGGCAATTCCGCAGCGGACATCCCCGCAGGAATCCGCTTCGCCATGCAGCGCGATCTCGGCATCATGCCCGGGCAGATTCCGCAGTATCTCGCTGCCGAGAAGCGCGCTCCCCAAATTGAGCGCAATGCCCGCAGCACGCTGGGCGACAGCTATGCCGGAACCTGGCTGGAACGCAACCAACGGGGCGAATACGAATCCGTGGTTGCAGTCAGCAATCCACGCGATGCCGCCAAGGCACGCGCACCGGGCGTGCAGGTCCGCTTGGTCAGCTACAGCCTGAGGCAATTGGAAGCCGCCCATGCGCGCCTGGATGGCGCAGCCAAAGCGATCCGCGTCACCGGCAAGGCCGGCAGACTCGACCCGCGCATCCATACCTGGCACGTCGACCCGATGAGCAACAGCGTCGTGGTGACCACCGACCCGGGCGCTGCCGATGCAGCGGTCGATTTCGTTGCTGCCAGCGGCGCGGATGCCCGCACGATCCGCTTCGCGGAAGCGCAGGGCAGGCCGCAGACCACGCAATTGGCCGATGTCGGTATCTTCGGCGGCGAGCAGATCCGCATCGGCACCGGCTCCTGCTCGGTCGGGTTTGCGGTGACGCTCGGCCCGAACGAAGGCTATGTCACTGCCGGGCACTGCGGCACAGCCGGGCTCGCGGTCGTGCATGTCGCATCGGGATACACATCGGGCGCGATCGTCCAATCCGTGTTCCCGGTGAGTGATTTCGCGATCGTCCACGACACCTTCGGTTGGACCCATCCGGAAGGTCGTGTGCTGACCTACCAATTCGGCGGCGGCCCTCTGCCGGTCGTCGGTGGCACGCCTGCTGCGCTCAACGCGCAGATCTGTCGTTCAGGCTTCACCACGGGTGCACGTTGCGGTTTCCTGACCGCTATCGGGGTGACGGTGAATTACGGAGGCGGAAACATCGTCAACGGCCTGTCGCAGGCCAGCGCCTGCGTGGGCCGCGGCGACTCCGGCGGCAGCTTCATCACCCCCGCAGGCCAGGCACAAGGCGTGACCTCGGGCGGCCTGCTCCCGACCGGCGGCAACGACAATTGCGCGCTGACTGCGCCGGTCACCTACTTCCAACCGCTGCAGCCGATTCTTGCGAGCATACCGGGGCTGACTTTGCGGACCAGCCCTTGATCCAGCTCGTTGTCCAGTGCCACCCGAGACCCCCGGCTTCCGGGGGTCTCTCTTTATCATCCTTGCCGGTTTTCGCTGCGCGCGCGCCGGGAATGCGCCGGTTACACTGCGTTTTTTACCTGCGAACATCTGCATGACCGACCTGCTCGCCGCCCTGCTGCTCGGCATCATCGAAGGCATCACCGAATTCCTGCCGATCTCCAGCACCGGTCATCTGCTGATCGCCGAACGCTGGCTGGGCCATCGCAGCGATCTGTTCAATATCGCGATCCAGGCCGGCGCGATCCTCGCGGTGGTCGCGATCTACTGGCAGCGGCTGTGGGGTCTGCTGGTCGGTTTTCGCGAACGCGAGAACTTCGACTACGCCGTCAAGCTGGCGGTCGCGTTCGGCGTCACCGCGGTCGGCGGGCTGCTGGTCAAGCAACTGGGTTGGGAATTGCCCGATGAAGTGCGGCCGATCGCCTGGGCGCTGATCATCGGCGGCGTATGGATGCTGCTGGCCGAACACTTCGCCGCCAGGCGCGCGGCCACGCTCGGCGAACGCAGCGACATCAGTTGGACAGTAGCGATCCTCGTCGGTATCGCCCAGGTCGTGGCCGGCGTGTTCCCGGGTACTTCGCGCTCGGGCGCGACCATCTTCGTCGCGCTGCTCGCCGGCACCACCAGCCGCGTCGCCGCGACCGAGTTCGCGTTCCTCGTCGGTATTCCGACGATGTTCGCCGCCACCGCCTACGAACTGCTGAGCGTATTCAAGGACGGCGGCGCCGCGCACGAAGACTGGACCGCGCTTGCGATCGCATTCGTCGCTTCGGCGATCACCGCGTTCGTCGCGGTGAAATGGCTGTTGCGCTACATCCAGAGCCACCGCTTCACCGCGTTTTCGGTGTATCGCTTCGTGCTGGGCGCGGCGTTGCTGATGCTGGTGCCTGCGGGCGAATGAACGCGGCGGCACCCGACGACGCTTCGGGGCGCCGTATCTGGCTGCGCGACATCGCGCTGTCGTCGGTCGCAGCGGGCTTTGTCACCGTGCTGGTCGGATTCACCAGCTCGGCGGTGATCGTGTTCCAGGCCGCGCAGGCGCTGGGCGCGTCGGCAGCGGAGACCGCATCCTGGCTGTGGGCGCTGGGCATCGGCATGGGCGTCACCTGCATCGGCCTCTCGCTGCGCTGGCGGATACCGGTCGTCACCGCCTGGTCGACGCCGGGCGCGGCGATGCTGATCGCCAGCAACGCCGGCGTACCGCTGTCCGATGCCATCGGTGCATTCGTGCTGGTCGCGGCGCTGACCGCCATTGTCGGTTTCAGCGGCGTGTTCGAGCGCGGTATGCGCCGGGTGCCGCTGACGCTGGCGTCCGGCCTGCTCGGCGGCGTGCTGCTGCGCTTCGGCATGGACGTGTTCGTGTCGATGCGCGCGCAGATGGCGATGACGCTCGCGATGTTCGTCGTGTATCTGTGCGGACGGCGCTGGTTTCCTCGTTACGCCGTGCTGGCGACGCTGCTCGTGGGCATGGCCATTGCGGGCGGCTCAGGCCTGCTGCATCTGGACGACGTCGAACTGCGCATCGCGCGGCCGATCTTCACGATGCCGTCGCTGTCGTTCGCAGCCGTATTCGGCATCGCGCTGCCGCTGTTCGTGGTCACGATGGCCTCGCAGAACATTCCCGGCGTCGCGGTGCTGCGCGCCTCGGGCTACGCACCGCCGGTGTCGTCGACCATCGGCTGGATCGGCATCGCCAATACCCTGCTCGCGCCGTTCGGCGCGTACTCGCTGTGCATGGCGGCGATCACCGCCGCGATCTGCAGCGGCCGCGAGGCGCACCCGGAGCCGTCGAAGCGCTATGTGGCATCGGTGTTCGCCGGCATTTTCTATCTCTTCACGGGCGTGTTCGGTGCGACCGTCGCCGCACTGTTCGCGGCATTTCCGAAAGAACTGGTGATGGCGATCGCCGGCTTGGCGCTGTTCGGCACCATCGGCAACAGCCTCGCTGTTGCACTGCGCGAAGATCGCGATCGCGAAGCCGCGCTGATCACCTTCCTGGTGACCGCCTCCGGATTCAGCCTCGGCGGCATCGGCTCGGCGTTCTGGGGCCTGATCGCCGGCGGGATCGCCCTGCTGCTGCGCCCTCGCGCGCGCTGACCGCGACCGGGTGTATCGTTCGGGAACGCGGAGCCGTCCGCGACATCCGGGCATGAACCCCGCCCGTCTTACCGCACGTTCAAGGATGCACTCCCGCGGAGCCCACCATGACCCGTTCCCTGTCGATGCCGATATTGCCGCTGATCCTGCCGCTGATTTTGTCGCTGATGCTCGTCGCCTGCGCGCAACCCCGCTCGCCCGCTGACGCATCCGTCGCCGCCACAGCATCGCAACCGGTGCGCAACGATACGATGGGCAGCAATATGCTGGATGGCTATCACTGGCGCCTGCAGGACGCCACCGACGCGCAGGGGCGTCGCATCGATGCGCTGCTGGTGCGGCCGACGCAGCCGCTGCAGTTCGATTTCGTCGATGGCCGCATCCATATCGCCAACGCATGCAACCGCATGAGTGGAGATGTCCGCATCGACGGCGACACCCTGCGCACCGGCCCGCTGGTGTCGACGAAGATGGCCTGCGCGGATCCGGCGGTGATGGCGCTGGACGCTGAAGTCGCGAAACGACTGGAAGGCAGGATCGGATTGCGACTGCTCGAAAGCGACCCGCCGCAGTTGATCTGGACTGCCGCAAACGGCGACAGCCTGCGCTTCATCGGCATGGCCCCGCCGGAAATCCGTTTCGGCAATCCGGGCACGATCGTGTTCATGGAAGTGGCCGCGCACCGCAAACCCTGCAAGCACCCGATGATGCCGTCGCCCAGGCAATGCCTCGAAGTGCGGGAACTCCATTACGACGCCGATGGTCTGCGTTCAGGCACACCCGGCGCATGGCAGCTGTTCCATGACACCATCGAGGGCTACACCCACGAAGAAGGCGTCCGCAACGTACTGCGCATCAAACGCTTTGCGATCGCGAATCCGCCGATGGATGCGCCCGCAACCGGTTACGTGCTCGACATGGTGATCGAATCACAGACCGTCGACCCGTGATCACGCCCGCACGCGCCGTCGGCGCCTTCCCTTCGTTTTTCTTTTTCGTTTCTGCTTCTTTTTCGATTTCCGGAGAACCGACATGATCCTGCGCAACGCACTGCTCGCCGCCACTGTTTTCGTTTCGACCACCGCCTGCGCGTCCGCCGACACCAGCGGCGATACGTCCGGTTCCGCACGCGCCGATGCTGCGGCCTCGGGCGCTGAACGCGAACGCATCGCGCGCTTCAGCCCGACCGAACTGAGCAACACCGGCGGCTGGACGCTGGAGTCCGCCAACGCGGCGGGCGGCGCGGGCATCGCCGAAGTGCGCGCACCGGGCATCGTTTTCGAAATGACATTCGCCAACGGCGAAGTCAGCGCCTCCGGCGGCTGCAACCGGCTGCGCGGCACGTACACGGTCGCAGGCAATCGCCTCGACATGACGCTGGCCATCGCCACCCGCATGTCCTGCACCGACGACAAGAATCTCGCCGACCGCAGTTTCAGCGAACTGATGGGACAGTCGTTCAAGGTCGAACTGATCGAACCGCAGCCCTACCGCATGCGCCTGACCAGCGACAGCGGCGACGTGCTGGTGTTCCAGGCCAAGCCGCTGCCGTTGTGAGGCTTCTGCACGTGCGGGACTGATCCGATCAGGTCCGCGATTTGGATGACTGACGACTTCGTGCCGACGGCACGGAGTCGACGGCGCTCACGACTTTGAGGTGATCGCTCCGGGAAAGTCTTCCGCGCCGCCTCGGGCTCAGCGCTTGCGAACGACGTAAAGCCTGGGCAGCGAATCGTGCCAGCCGCGCCGCTCATCGCTGGAGAACAGCAGCGAGAACGGCTCGAACGGAATGAAACGGGCGAAAGTGCGGCCGACGATCTGGCCCCACCGCGGCTTGCCGCCATCCTCGGTGACCACTCGCGTACCGGTCACCAGCTTGCCGATGGTGAAACCGAAGATGCTCTCCATCGGAATGTAGTAGAGCAGCATCGCAGCGATGCCGATGCCGTAATCGCGGAGCAAATTCGGGGTTTCCAGGCTATCCAGCGCCGCCTCGCCGCCGCGCACGTACAGCCAGACCACGTACGGCATCAGCGCCACCATCGACACCACCGTAAAGCACACGTAATCGATCAGCCAGTTGAACAACCGGCGCCACCGACCCGCCGGTTCGATCCTCAGCCGTTCTTCCGATGTGGTCTCGGCGATCTTCGCCGCTGGCATGTGGTAAGGATTGTGTTCCTGATCCATCAATCTTCCAACCGCAGCCGCAGCGGCCGGCTCATGACGCCACGTCCGGATTGAGCGAATACGTTCCGTAGATCGCCGCTTCGGCCAGCACGTGTCCGTGCATGGCGCGGAACACATCGGCGGCGGCGAATCTCGCCGGCAGATCGAGGCGATCGATATCCAGCGCGAACACCCGGAAAAAATAGCGGTGCAGGCGCAGGTCGTGGCCCGGCGGATACGGGCCGTCGTAGCCGAGGTAGTCGCCGCCCATGTCGGCATCGCCGGCGAACCATCCGGTGTAGTCGTTCAAACCGTGGCGCGCGCCCACGGGTCCACCCGGCGCGGGTTTGCCTCGCGCCGTCACGCCATCGCCGCAACTGCCCGCTGCGAGTTCATGCGCATCGGCGGGAATATCGACCATGACCCAATGCACGAAATCGCCGCGCGGATGTTCGACCGGGATATCGATCGCCTCGTCGGCGACCAGCGCGCCATCGGTCGGCGCATCCGGATCGACGCACAGCAGCACGAAGCTGCGGACGCCCGCCGGCGCATCGCTCCAGCGCAGATGCGGATTGCGATTGCCACCGAAACCCTCCGGCGTGCCCATCGCGAATTCGGCGGGGATGCGCTGACGATGTTCGAAACTCTCACTCATGATCTGCATGGCGTGCTCCTGGTCTGACCTGATCAACGCTCCGGATAGCCCAACGTCTGCGCGACCTGCGACAACAGCGCGAACGGCTCGGCCAGCGGCTTGGCGTATTCGCGCCAGTGGCCGAACGGGAACCGCTGGAAGCCGAGCGCAGTCGCCGGCGGCACCTGGATTTCCTCGAGGCCGAGGCCACCGCCGACTTCGGCGGCGAAAGCTTCGACATTGGTCAGCGCATGATCGGTGGCGACGATCTTGTGCGGCTGCAGGTTGTCCCTGCGCAGCGCGGCCACGTGCTGCAGGTGCCGCGCCATCCACAGCGCGGCGTCGGTCGGCGAAGCGATGCCGTACGGCATGGTGCTGCCGAACGCCAACCATTCCAGCAGCATGTCGCGCGGGTCGCGCAGCGCGATCATCACGATCGCACCGGGCTGCAGAGGGCGCAGCATCTTCAGCAATGCGTTGTCCCAGAACGGCAGCCAGTCGATGACGATGCCGTCGCGGATCCCGCGCGCAGGCAGCGCGGCATGCCATTCGGCGAGCAAACGCTCCGGAGTCAATCTGCCGTCGTTGAGCGCGGCGATGGTGTCGGGATTCTGCAGCGGATCCTGCGGCGGATTCGGTGCGAAGCGGTCGGCGCGCAGCGGATAGCCGGCATGGCCGATCACCGCAGCGACCTTCTCGACACCCGAACCCGGCAGGCCCCACAGATACGCCACCGGCGGCGTGCCCGGCACGGTCGTGGCCGCATCGGGCCAAACGCCGCCGACCGGGCCGGCGGGACCGGGACTCGTCAACGGCCAGCGCGCGGTCGCTTCGCCGGCATTGAGCGCAGTCCAGGTCGCCGCCGCATCGGCGTAGCGACCGGCGCGATCCTGCGCATAGCCGAGCCAGGGCATCAGTCCGCGTTTGGCCTCGTCATCGCCGGCTTTGGCGATCAGGCCCTCGATGTGGGCGATGGCGTCTTCGGGCTGGTCGCGGATCATGCGATCGAGCACGCGCATTTCGGCGCTGGTGCGGCCCGGTTCGACTTCGATGATGCGCTTCGCGAGCGCATCGACCGCCTCGGTCTCGCCGCGCGCTTCGTGCAGATGCATCGCCGCTTCGAGCGCAAGGACGTGTTCGGGCGTGGCCGCCAGCCAGCGGTCGACGACCGCCTTGGCGCCGTCGCCGCCTTCGGGCTCGAACGCGAGCCGCAGTTGCCACAGCCGCGCCGCTTCCGGATGTCGTTCCAGCGCGGCGTCGAGCGTGGTGCGGGCATCGGCGACATCGCCGGTGCGGCGCCAGATGTCGGTGGCCATCGACCACGCGCGCGGGTCGCGCGGATCTTCGGCCAGGGCCTCTCGCAGATGCTTGATCGCGGATTCCTGGCGGCCCATCGCCATTTCGAGTTCGGCGGTCATGCGCTTCAGCGCAGGCGTGGCGGTCGCGGGGTTGTCCAGCAGCGGCTGCAGCACGTCCAGCGCTTCGTCGGGCCGCTGTTGCTGCAACAGCACGTCCGCGAGCAGGCCGCGCAGGCCCTGCATGGCAGGCGACAGGTCGATGACCTTGCGGAACGCCTGCTCGGCGAACGCGAACTGGCGCTGGTTGAGATGCGCGAACCCGAGCGCGTACAGCACCTGCAGATCGTCCGGCATCTGTTCGGCGGCGCGGATCAGCAGGGTCTGCGCGCGGGCGCCGTCGCCGCGACGCAGGGCGATCATGCCTTCGAGCGTTTTCACCCAGACGTGGTCGGGCGAAAGCCGGGCGGCGGAACGCTGCAGGCGTTCGGCTTCGTCGATCTCGCCCCGCCCGATCGCCATCTGCGCCTGCAGGATGTAGGCCGGAAACTGGTTCGGGTCGAGATCGAGCGTACGCGCGAGCGCGGCCTGGGCCTCGCCGAGCTTGTGCTCGTTGAGCAGGAAACCGGCGCGCTGGAAATGCAGGTTGGCGTCTTCCGGCGCCAGCAGCACCGCGCGGGCGATCGCATGCTGCGCGGCGGCCAGGTCGCCGTTGGCGCGTTCGGCATGGGCCAGCAGTGCGTACGCGTGGGCATCGTGCGGCGCTTCGGCCACGGATACGCGGGCCAGCGACAGGGCTTCGGCGTTGGCGCCGCGCCGCAGGGCGGCAAAAATTCGTGCTTGCATGGGAGGTTCTGGAACTGCGGGGCTGAGCCCGGAAGCGTCTAGTGTAACGCCCGCAGGGAATGTGCCCTCCGGGGGAAAACGTCAGCTGTCGAACGCCGCCGACAGCCGCCGCGCGACCCAACGCTCGGCATAACCGTCGAAGCGCGCGGTTTCCAGAAACCCGCAGTGCCCGCCCCAGCGTGCGATCTCGATCAGCGCCGTATCCGGCAAACGCAGCGCATGGAATTCTTCCACCGGAATGACCGGATCGTCATCGGCGGTCAGCAGGTCGGCCGGCACGTCCAGACCCGCGAGCCGGTCGCCGGCGATGGCGTAGCCGTTGAAGTAATCGTCGAGCGTGTCGAAATCGGTGTGCCGCTCCACCATCCAGCGCGTGAGTTCGCGCATCTCGAGCTTGAGCACGCGGTCGTCGAAGTCGTAATACTGCGGAAAGCGGTCGCGCTTGCGGCGCAGCGATGCGCGCCAGCTCTGCTCGAAATAGCGCAGATACACCGGAATGCCCTGCTCCAGACGGGTCATGGTCACCGCCGGATCCAGCACCGGACACACCGCCGCCACCCGCGCCAGCGGCAGTCCGGCCGCGCGCGCGCGCAGGGCCACGCGCAGCGCGAAATTGCCGCCCAGCGAATACCCCGCGACCACCATCGGCCGCGAAGACCCTGCGAGAAAGCGCTTCGCGACATCCGCCGCCGCATTCACCACTTCGTCGATGCGGTTGGAATGGAAAAGCGCCTGATTCAGATGATGGGTATCGCCGTGGTCGCGGAAATTGAGCCGGAACACTTCGAAACCGGCGCCGAGCAGATGCGCTGCGGTCGTGCGCATGTAGCTGGATTCGACGCTGCCCTCCCAACCGTGCAGCAACAGCGCCAGTCCGCGCGGTTCGACACCGGGCAACCGGCTGTGCACGCCTTCCAGACGCACGCCATCGCCGCCATCGACGATGTACGGCTTGCTGATCGCACCGCTGCGCCGCAGCAGCAGCGCGCCGCGCGCGCGCCGCAGCGGACTGGTCGAAATCAGCGACTGCAGATGCGGGCTGCGCAGCCACAGTGGCGGACAGTAAGCGGAAGAAGACGTCCTCATCCGGTGAGAACATACGCCAAGGGCGGCAGCAGAATCGCACTGAACATCAGCGCAATGCCTGGCCGACGCAGCCGGAGACTGCGCGCGAGCAGCAGCGACACCAACGCTGCGAACAGGAACGCTCCGGTAGCGATCGCGAGCGCGTAGCCGCCCTCGGCATAACTCACCGCGCCGTTGCGGCCCCTGACCGCAATGCCGCCCTGCCACAGAACGAACCAACCGTAGCCGATCAGGAACAGCATCAGGATGGCGATGATCAAACGTTCGGCGGTGGGATCTCTGCTCATGGTTCGCACGGACCTGTTGTACGGCGATATTCAAGTCCATCGGTGCGGATGTCGCAACGGCATGGCGCGATCGCCAGCCTCACGACGCCATCGCCTCCACGATCCGCATCCTGGCGGTGTCGGCCAAGCGGCGGCGGCCCTCGGCATCGCCCGGCAGAATCGGTTCGAGAAAGACCACCTCGGCGCTGCAGCCGGGTTCGCCGAGCAGGCGCAGCAGATTGGCGGCGAAACTCTCGGTCGGGCCGAACGCCACCACCGTCTGTCGCGAGCCGCCGTCGCCGTAGCGCAGCGCCACCGGCTGCACCGGCACTTCGGCTTCCACCGCCGCGAGGAAGATGCGCGCGTGGAACGGGCCGACCTCGTCGCCGCCACGGGTGCGGCCTTCGGGAAACACGCCGACCGCACGGCCGTCGCGCAGGCGCGCCAGCATTTCGTGCAGCACGCCGCCGAGGGATTCCTGATTGCCGCGCTGGTGATAGATGGTTTCGCCCATGGTCGCAAGCCAGCCGACCAGCGGCCAGCCGGCGATCTCGCGCTTGGCGACGAAGCCCATCATCCGATAGCTGTGCAGTGCGGTGATATCGATCCAGCTGACATGGTTGGCGACGAACATGACGGCGCCCGGGAGCGGCGTGCCGATCCGGCGCATGCGGAAACCGAATACCCGCATCAATCCGCCCTGCCACCAGCGCACCATGCAGTGACCGAGGCGGTCGTCGCCGATACGGATCCCACCGAAGGGCGGCGACATCAGGATCAGGGTGATCGGCAGATGCACCAGCACGTGCCAAAACAGCATCGGCGTGCGGATGAGATAGCGCAGCGGCCGTGCGGCGCGCGCGATGAGAAGGGCTCCGGTCATCGGGCCACCATAACGGGGCGGATTAGAGCTTTGCATAGGGGCCGGTCAGCCGCGCTGCGCGATGACGGCGAGGGTCAGCCGCGAGATGCAGACGAGCTGGCCGTGCGCGTCCTCGATCCGGATTTCCCAAACCTGGGTGCGACGGCCGATATGCAACTGCCGTGCGGTGCCGGTGACCTGGCCATCGCGTGCTGCAGCCACGTGATTGGCGTTGATTTCGATCCCGACGCACCGCTCGCCGGGCGCAACGCACAGGTTGCCCGCGCTGCTGCCGAGCGTTTCCGCCAGCAGCACCGAGGCGCCGCCGTGCAGCAGGCCATAGGGTTGATGGGTCCGCGCGTCCACCGGCATGGTGCCGCGCACGAAATCCGGGCCGATCTCGGTGAAGACGATGCCGAGCGATGCCATCGCGGTGTCGCGGGACATCGCATTGAGATCGTCGACGGTGGCTGTGCCGCGAAACAGGCGCGGCGTGGGGGATTCTGGCGTGGTCACCGCATCAGGATAACCGAGGCCGTCAGCGGCAGTCCGGCCGCAGGCGCATGGGAGAGAGGACATGCGCGTTGCGGCCGGAGCTCCGGGGACGTGGTCGAGCGTGTGGCCAAAGGTTCAGCGGCACTGGAAGCGGGTCTGGCCCCAGTCGCTGGTGTAGCGTTTGTCCAGCGCGTAACCGCTGCTGGCACCGTAGCCGATGCCGAAATCGCGTGCGCGATAGCGGCCGGGCTGGGAATGTCGGGAGGCGGACTCGGCACGCGACGGCACGTTGACCGGCGTGCGCGGGGCGAGCGTGACAGGGGTGTGCATGGCGTTCATGACGAGATCCTGGGAACAGATGTGCGGGGGAGTGGCGAACGGCGGTTGCGGCGAAAACCGGGAAAACAGAGGCTGATCAGGCGCAGCGGAAGCGGATCTGGCCCCAGTCGGTGGTGTAACGCTTGTCGGTGCCGTAACCGCTGCTGGTGCCATAACCGATGCCGAAGCTGGGGGTGCGGTAGCTGTGGCGGGCTTTGGCGGCAAAGGCGACGACGTTGTCGGTGCTGCGGACGTTGGATTCGGTGGTCTGGGTCTGGGTGTTCATGATGGGTTCCTGAGTGGGTGTGAATTGGTGTGCTGGTAAAGTACAACACCTATCGACCAAAACAGATGTGCCGGAAGTCACCCAACGCAAAGCATGGAGACAACTTGTTGTTTTTATTGAATTTCAATGATTGCCCAGCCGACGGGCGGTCGCAGCGCCTGTCTCGGCCCGCCAAACATGCCCGCCGATAGAGGGGAGCCGCTCGCGCCATGACAGGCCCAAAGCCGACCCCAACGCAGGGTTTTCGTTTTCGCATGCCATTGCGGCGCGACAGGTGCCATTGCGGCCTGGGCCGAGACGATTTCGCTCGGCAGACACAAGGCGCAATGCCTACAGAATCGGGGCGAGACCGGCGCCGAAGGCGGTGAAGATCCGTGTCAGCGGGCGGATCACCGGCGCGACTTCGGGGAAATCCCCCACCGGCGTGTAGCAGCGGCGGAACTGCGGGTCGCGTGGGGAGATCGGCTGCGGGCAATCGGGCCCGGGCGTGAATTCGTAGCTGGTGGCGTAGCGCACCGGCCAGAAATCGAACAGCGGCAGCAGCTCGGACACTTTCGCCAGCGAGTATTCCAGCCCCGAGAACACCGGCGGCTTGTCGCGGCGGGCGATCATCCAGGCGTTGGCCGGCAATGTGTCGCGTTCGATGCTCGCGGCGAGCACGCGCGCGAACGTCGGGTCCTCGATCACCACCACCGACTCGGTGTTGTAGTTCTCGCCGCGCGGGTCGAAATTGTGGGTACCGATCACGCCGACGCGTTCGTCGATCACCATCGATTTGGCATGCAGGCCGAAGCGCACGCCGCCGCGCTGCAGCGGCACCTGTTCGTTGGCGCCGCGCTTGGAATAGCGCAGCGCCGAATATTCGCGCGCCAGCGGAATCGGCCGATCCGGCGAACGGCTGCCTTCGGCGCCCACGCCCAGCGATCCGCCCCGGGACGACCCCGACCCTGAAGCTCCCGAACCCAACACGACGGCGGTGCCGTCCGCATGCCACTCCACGCCGACGGTGCCGGTCGCCTCCACGTCGATCGGCGCGTCCTGCGGAAACGGTTTGAATTCGTAGATCTCGAACTTGAAGTCGCGCAGATAGCGGCGCTTGTATTTGTACGACAGCGCGTAGGGAATGAACGCATCGGTCGCCGCCAGACTGTTGGTCGACACCACCACCCGCGGCGGCGACTCGCGTTGCTGCAGATCGCTGAACAGACGCTGCGCCGGCTTCGACAGCACCAGATAAGGCGTTTGCAACAGCACGCGTTCTTCGGCGGAATCGATCAGCTCGCGCAGCATCTGCGACGGCGTTTCGGTGGTCGGCACCGATCCGGCATGCTTTCCGGGTGCGTCGCCGATGTAGCGCAGGCTGAGCACCGGAATCGCCGCATCGACCAGACGGGTGCGCACCAGCGCAGCGTCGTCGGCATCCCGGCCGATGAGTTCGATCCGGCGCGGCTGCTCGGGTTCCGGGTGTTGCACCGCCGGCACGCCATCACGCAGGACCAACCGCCCGACATCCACCAGGCGCGTCAGCGGCCTGCTCAGCGGCGCATCCCAGAACGCATCGAAATTCGCGGCGATCTCGGCGATCGCCGGGCCGGCGACGAGAATGTCGCGATCGCGGAAGTTGTAGCGCGTATCCCAATCGTAATAGTCGTTCTGATAGTTGCGTCCGCCGGTGATCGCCACCTGTCCGTCCACCACCAGCAGCTTGTTGTGCATGCGCTGATTGAGCTTGCGCCAGCAGCAGGCCGACGCCAGCGCGTACATCGGATAGCTGATCCTCGCGCGGCCGAGCACCGGGTTGTACAGGCGCATCTCGAAATTCATGTGCGCACCGGCCAGGGCCGCCAGCGTGTCGACGTGGCGCAGTGCGGCGAGCTGGTCGACCAGCAGCCGCACCTTGACGCCGCGATGCGCGGCGGCGAGCAGTTCGTCGAGAACCAGATGACCGGCATCGTCCTCGTCGAAGATGTAGGTCTGCACATCGATGCTGCGGGTCGCGCCGCGGATCAGATCCAATCGCGCGAGCAGCGCATCCTGGCCATAGTCGAGGATCAACGCGTAGTGCTGCGGGCGCGACGGTGGCGCGGGCGGCATCGCGGAGGAAGCGGTGTCCGGCGTCGCCCCGGCTGCGGCCGGCGCTTCGCCGCTGGCGCGCAGGCCCAGCGCCAGCAGCGGCGACGGACGTGCGCAGGCATCGTCGCGTCCACAGGTGTTTTCGGTACTGCGCGCGGCTGACACCAGCGCATCCACCCGCGTCTGATCCTTCGTGGACAAACTCGTGCACGCGACCTGCGCCAATGCGAAGACCAGGAGCAGCAGTGCGCGCGTCGCGGTCATTCGGCGTCCTGGCGCACGCGCAGCCGCAATGTGAAACGCACGCTGTCGGAGACCGCCAAGACCCAGCGGTCGACGCCGTAGTCGGCACGCCGCACGCTGCCGCTGGCGACCACATCGCAGTCGATGGCGGGTCGCGCGCAGGCGCTGGGCTGGATCGTGAAGGTTTCGCGCCGGGTCACGTCGCGAATGGTCAGCTGACCGGCGAGTTTGCCGCCATCGGCGACCAGCGCTGACGCATACGGTTCGGAGACGAATTCGACCTCGGGAAACCGGTCGGCCTCGAAGAAACCGCGGCCGCGGGTCATGCCGGTGTAGCTGGGATGACCGACGATTTCGACATCGTTCGACGACAACCGCAGCCGCACCCGTTCGCGGCCGTCATCCAGGGATTCGATACTGCCGCTGTAGCGGGGAAACCGCCCCTGCAGGGTCTGACCCCAGCGCGTTTTCAGCGTGAAGCCGATCTGGGTGTGCTGCGGATCGATGTCGGCGGCATGCGCGGCAAGGCTGGCCGCAGCCAACGCACAGACGCACAAGGAACCGGAGACTGTTGCGAAATTCACGGCCACCAGAAAGCGGAGAGACTGGCGACGCCCGGTTCGACCATGGCGTCGAGCGGAAAATTCAGCACCACGACGCTGCCCGGCGGCATGCCGCGGTAATCGCCGGACTGGCCGCTGTGCATCAGCGCGGCGAGACGTTCCAGCCCGGGGTTGTGGCCCACCAGCATCAGCCGTTCGACTTCGCGATGTTCATCGACCAGTTCGGCCAGCGCGCCCGCCGTCGCCTCGTAGATGCTGTCGACCAACCGCTGTTCGACGAAACCGATCGCACCCAGCACCGCTTCCAGCGTCTCGCGCGTGCGTCTGGCGGGCGAACACAGCACGCGATCGGGTGCGAGGCCCTGCGCGGCCAGCCAGCGCCCGGCGGCCTCGGCTTCCGCCAGACCCTCCGCGGACAGCGCGCGATCGACATCGGATTGACCGTCGCTGACGGGTTCGGCGTGGGCGTGGCGAAGCAGGATGAGGGTTCGCATGTGCGCGTCGGTCTCTGGCCCAAAGGATAGCGGGCAGCTTAACGCGAACCGCAGGGGGCGCCTATCGCCGCTGTCGATCCGCCGTCATCGCCGCTCGAATCAACCCACCGTCTCCGGCAAGCGCCGCAGGGCATCGCGGAAGAAGATGCGATCGGCCGGCGTCAACTCGCGCAGACGCCGCCGCAGACGCGCGGCGGCTTCGGTGCTGCGCTGCGGATCGCCGTCGTGCGCTTCGTACCACGCCACTTCCAGCAGGATGTTGGCGCGCTGCAGCGCATCGAGCTGCACGCGCCCGGCATCGATGTCCGCCTGCATCGCCAGCGCCAGCGCGCGCCAGCTCGGCCATTCGACGGACAGCGTGACCGGCGCGATCAAGGCGCGGAACTCCGCCGGAGCGATCACCGGCCAGCGCCGGAACACGTCGACACGCGGATGCGTCGCATCGGAACCGCCGGCGCGCACCATGCGCAGGAGATAGATCAGATTCCAGCAGCCACCGCCGACGCCGTGGCGTTCGCTGAGCCATGCCGCCAGCGCGATCCAGCTCAGCGGATGACCATCGTCGCTGGGCACGTCCAGGCCGCAGCGCTGGAACAGCCACAGCGACCAGCCGAGATTGCTCGCGGTGGATGCGGCGGCATCGAACAGTTCGGCCTCGTTCGCCAGCGACAGCGCCAGCCGGTAGTAGCGCAGCGCGGTGCGCGCCGCCTCGGTGCGTTCGCCGAGATCGGAACGTTCGTCCAGGGCCAGCGCGCGGTGGATCAGCGCCTGCAGGTTGGCGTGCTCGCTGCGCACCCGCGGGTGGTACTGGAACAGGCCGAACCAGCGCGGGTCCTCGGTGGCCTGGCGCAGGATCTGCCGCGCCGCCTGCGGATCGCGGCCAGCGTAGGCGCACCAAGCACGGACGATGGCAGCCATCGCGCCGAGCCAGGCATGCTCGGGCGCCTGCTCGTCGTGCCAGTGACGGTCCAGCTCGGCCAGCACCGCGCGCGCGGCGTCGGCGTTGCCGGCGCGGCGCCAGACCATCGCCTGCTGCAGCAGCGCCAGCGCCTGCAGCCAGGGGTCGGGCGCCAGCGTCTGCGCGCGGCGGTAGCCGGCCAGCGCGCCGTGGTCGCGATCCAGGATCAGCCGCCCGTCGAGCATGTCGCGACGCGCGCCGGCCCAGGCATGCCAGTACGCCGGACTGGCGCTGCTGGCATCGCCCAACACGGCGGCGGTGCGGGTCGCATCCGACGTGCCGAGCCAGGCGATCACCGCGTCGAGCCCGACCGGCGCACCGTGCAGACTGACCTGCAGCCGCGCCGCCTCGCCTTCGCCCAGCCAGTACGGGCCGCGATTGCGCCCCGCCAGCGGCAGCAGATCCGGATCGCGGCTGCGGTCGGTGCCCCAGCCCACGCGCAGGCCCCAGCGCGCGAAGTCCGCATAGGCGCGGCTGATCACCATGCGCAGATTGCGCGCGTTGGCGAACTGATCGCGCAGTTGGGTCTCGCGCACCCAGCCCGAGCCGTCGCCCGACTGCGCCGCCAGCCACAGCCGCAGCAGGATCCACAGCGACTGGTGGCGTACCGGCTGTCCGTGCACGCATGCGGGCGCCGCCAGTTCGATGTCGATGCAGCCGGCATTCGTACTGTCGGGCTTGGCGCGTGCGGGTTTGGCGCTGGCGGGCTTCATGCCGTCGGACTTCGCATGCACGGTCAGCTTGCGATCGGGCGTGGCGATGTCGGGCTTCGTTCGGCTGGTCGTCATCGGTCGAGTCTGGCATGCGGCGGCGGCGCGGTGACGGACGTTACAGCAGTGACGTTCGCGACGACAGGGCCGCTTGGGCCGCAGCGCATCCTGCGAACACACTGCGGCGCACGCCCATCGACCGCCGGAGTTGTCCCATGTTCCGCATCATGTCCCGCATCGTGCTCGCCTCACTGATCTTCAGCGTTTGCAGCGCTGTCTTCGCCGCGACACCCACGCCCGCCACCCGTTTCGATGCCTACGGACGCACCGGCGCCTTCCTGCTGCAGCGCGATGCCGGCACGCCGCAGACTCTGTACGGCGCGGACTGGGCCACGAAGCCGCAGCCGCCCGCCTCCACCTTCAAGGTGCTGCTCGCGTTGATCGCGCTGGACACCGGCGCCCTGCGCAGCGCGGATGAAGTGGTGAAGTGGGACGGCACGCCCTATCCCGACAATCCCGAGTGGCAGCGCGACATGGCGCTGCGCGAAGCGATGCGGACCTCCAGCGAACACTACTTCCGCGTGCTGGCCAAGCGCATCGGTCGCGAACGGCTGGCCGAATGGGTCGCGCGCGTGGGCTACGGCAACGGTCGCGTCGGGCCGGACGCACCGATGGTCTGGCACGACGGCGTGCTCACCGTCACCACGCAGCAGCAACTCGCCTTCATCGATCGTCTGCGCCGCAGCGCGCTGCCGTTTTCCGCACAGACCATCGCCACGGTGAAAACCGCCATGTACGACGGCAACACCGGCGGCCGCCGCATTTACGGCAAGACCGGCACGCACTCCCCCGACAAAGCCGCTCCCGGCGTCGGCTGGTGGATCGGCTGGGTGGAAGGCGGCAATACCCAGTCCACCGCATTCGCGCTGGGCGTGGAGCTGAAAACCATCGACGGACGCGCCAAGCGCATCGCGCTGGGCAAGCGACTGTTGCGCGATGCGGGTGTGCTGCCTGCGAAGTGAAACGCCCGCAACGTCCACGGCGCACCGGCCATCCACGACCGAAAGCCCGCCGCGCCGCCTCGCGTTGCCGTCATCTCCCGAGCCCGATGGATGCGGGTTCGGGACGACACGATCCGGAGCGTGTACCGTGCGCCGCGCGCCGCACGCCCCTCGGCTACAATGCGCGACCGTCGCAGCACCCGAAAAACCCCGTGAAATTCCAGCTTCGCGCCCTGATCGAACAGGGCATCGCCAATCTCCGCAGCCAAGGCACGCTGCCCGCCGATCTCGCCGCTCCGGACTTCGTGGTCGAACGCCCGAAGGACCGCAGCCACGGCGATTTCGCGACCAACGCCGCGATGACCCTCGCGAAGCCTGCGCGCAGCAACCCGCGCGCGATCGCGCAGGCGCTGATCGACGCGCTGCCCGCCAACGACGACATCGCCTCGGTCGAGATCGCCGGTCCGGGCTTCCTGAATTTCCGGCTCTCCGCCGCCGCCTGGCAGCGCCAGCTGCGCAGCGTGCACGACCAGGGCGCCGCCTACGGCCGCAACGCCAGCGGCGCCGGCCGCACCGCCGGGGTGGAATACGTCTCCGCCAACCCCACCGGGCCGCTGCACGTCGGTCACGGCCGCGCTGCGGCGATCGGCGACTGCATCGCGCGCGTGCTCGATGCCAACGGCTGGAACGTGAAGCGCGAGTTCTATTACAACGACGCCGGCGTGCAGATCGAGAATCTTGCGAAGTCGACGCAGGCGCGCGCCAAGGGCCTGAAGCCCGGCGACGACGGTTGGTCGGACGACTGGTATCGCGGCGATTACATCGCCGATGTCGCCCAGGCGTATCTCGATGGCGTCTCCGTCGAAGTCGACGCACAGACGGTCACCGGTGCCGGCGATGCCGATGACTTCGATGCGATCCGCCGCTTCGCCGTGGCGTATCTGCGCCGCGAACAGAATCTCGACCTCGCCGCGTTCGGCGTGTCGTTCGATACCTATTTCCTCGAATCCTCCCTGTACCGCGACGCCAAGGTCGAAGAGACCGTGCGCGAACTCATCGCCCACGGCCACACCTACGAGGAAGGCGGCGCGCTGTGGCTGCGCACCACCGCTTTCGGCGACGACAAGGACCGGGTCATGCGCAAGTCGGATGGCACCTACACCTACTTCGTGCCCGACGTGGCCTATCACCTCAGCAAATGGCAGCGCGGCTACCAGCGCGCGATCACCGAACTGGGCGCCGATCACCACGGTTCGCTGATGCGGGTGAAGGCCGGCCTGCAGGCGCTGGACGTCGGCATTCCGCAGGGCTGGCCCGAATACGTGCTGCACCAGATGGTCACGGTGATGCGCGGCGGCGAGGAAGTGAAACTCGGCAAACGCGCCGGTGGTTACATCACGTTGCGCGACCTGATCGAAGAAACCGGCCGCGACGCGGTGCGCTGGTTCCTGATCGCGCGCAAGCCGGATTCGCAGCTGGTGTTCGACATCGACCTCGCGCGTTCGCAGTCGCTCGACAATCCGGTGTACTACGTGCAGCTGTCGCATGCGCGCATCGGCGGCCTGCTGCGCCAGCTCGAGGAGCGCGGGCTGTCGTTCGACCTGCAGTCGGGGCTGTCGCAGCCGCTGGATCTCGACGGCGAAACATCCGCAAGCCGCGCCACCCGCGATCTGCTGACCGATCTCGCGCGTTGGCCGGAAATCGTCTCCGCCGCCGGCAACGATCTCGAACCGCATCTGATCGCCATCCATCTAGTCGAGCTGGCGCAGGCGTTCCAGTCGTACTACAACGATCACCAGTTCCTGGTCGACGATGCCGACACCCGCAACGCGCGTCTCGCGCTGGCGCTGGCGACGCGTCAGGTGCTGAAGAACGGCCTGAGCCTGCTGGGCGTGCATGCGCCGGAGAAAATGTGATGGCGGCGAAGCGCGGCAAATCGCAGGCAAGGCGCAACAGCGGCGGCAACAGCAGCGGCATGCCCGGTTGGGCGTGGCTGGTGATCGGTCTGGCGCTGGGTGTGGGCGTATTCCTGCTGGCGCCGAAATTCTTCGGCACCGGCGAAGGCTTTTTCCGCGCCACGCCGGACACCGGCGCGCAGCCGCCGGCGCTGGACGGCACCAGCGACGGCGAACCGATCGTCGGCGACAGCGACACCCCGGCGACTACCGCAGAACCCGCGCCCAAGACGCAGGACTACGATTTCTACACGCTGCTGTCGGGCGAAGAGACCGCGCTCAGCGATGCCGAGCTGGCCGCGCGTGCGCGGGCCGAGGAAGCCGCGCGTCAGACCGCCGAAACGCCGACGCCGCCTGCGAATCCGGATGCCGCCGACACCGTGCCGCCGGCGATCGACACCCCCAAGCCGCCCGCACCGACGCCCGCGAACACGACGGCCGCCGCAAACGATCCCGTCCAGCCGCCGGCACCGAAGCCCACCACCGATGCTGCAGCCGGCGACGACGCCCGCTATCTGCTGCAGGCCGGTGCTTTCGCCGCATCCGGCGACGCCGAAGCGCTGAAGGCGAAGATCGCCTTCCTCGGCCTGAGCGCGCGCGTGGAATCGGCGCAGATCAAGGACAAGACCGTCTACCGCGTGCGCATGGGGCCCTACGGCACCGCCACCGAACTGGCCGAAGCCAAACGAAAACTCTCCGGCGGCGGCCTGCCGGCGATGGCGATCAAGGCGAAATAATCCCGCTCCTACTGCAGAGAATTCCCAATGCCGCTTCGACGCCGGATCCTCGTTCCGCTGCTTTCGGTTCAATTGCTGGGCATGCTCACGATCGTGTCCGCCCTCGCACAGGACCACGACGCGAAGCGCATCGGCGAACACCGCGCCGTCAACACCGTACCGGTCGAACTGCAGCCTGCGGTGACGCGCGCCGAATTCCTCGGCCGCCAGATGTATCTGCACGACCGTGCGGCATGGCTCGCGACCGACGCGATGCTGGCCGAAAAACGCATGCGCCCACTGAAGAAGCGCCTCGGCGGCTGGGTCACCGAGCCATCGGCGCTGGGTGTGCGGGTCATATTCTTCAGCAACGACGACACCCCGCAGCGACTGTACGAAATCGATGTCGACGAGCGGGAACGCCTCTCCGATCCGGTACTGGAATCGCCCGAACCGCTGACCGCCGACCACATCGCACAGCTGCGGGCCCGCACGCAGGCGCAGCAGCAGTCGTACATGGCCTGCGCACAGCAATACAACACGGTGGTCCTGCCCAGTGCCGACGGCATACACGTGTACATGATGCCCGGCTTCGTCAAGAACGATGTATACCCGCTCGGCGGCTATCACCTGTACCGGTTCGACAGCAGCGGCAGGGATATCCTGTCGTCGCGAAAATTCACCAATGGCTGTCTCGATCTCGACGAATCCGCCGCCGCATCGAAGAAGAGCGACGACGGTTTCGAGCCGATCGGCATGATGTTTTCCCACCTGCTCGACCCGCAGCCGACGGAAGTGCATGTCTTCATCAGCCTGTACGCGAAGCGCCCGTTCGCGATCACCACCGTCGACAACGACACGCTGTGGACGATCGAACGCGGCCGGGTGAGCGTGATCGATTCGATGGCATCGCTGAAGGCTGCCGGCGGCACGTCCGACGCGTCGACATTGCCGACCGACGCACCGTGAACCGGCTGCGGTCGACCGGATCGCCAGCCCGGGTACTGTTGCCGTGACCCTCGCCCACATCTTCGCTGCGCTGTGCATCGTCTGGCCGCTGAGCGAGTTCTGGATCGGTGCGCGTCACCGCTCGGGCAAGCGCAACGAGGTTCGCGACCAGGGCACGCTGCGGCTTCTGCTGCTCACCATCTGGTTCTGCATCGCGCTTGCCGTGTGGCTGGTGTATTGCCATCCATGGACGATGCCCGCCGCATGGCAGCGACCGCTGCTGATCGCGGGCTGCGTGCTGATGGCAACCGGCATGCCGCTGCGCTGGTGGTCGG
Source organism: Lysobacterales bacterium (assembly GCA_017302135.1). Classification (GTDB taxonomy): domain Bacteria; phylum Pseudomonadota; class Gammaproteobacteria; order Xanthomonadales; family Xanthomonadaceae; genus Lysobacter_I. Next base: position 36,783 of record JAFLDZ010000016.1, read on the forward strand.
TGCGCACGCTGGCGCACTTCTTCACCATCGTTGTGTCCATCCGCGAAGGCCATCGCATCATCCGCAGCGGGCCGTATCGCCTGCTGCGGCATCCGTCGTACACCGGCGCGCTGATGACGTTCTGGGGCTTCGGCCTCGCGCTGGGGCACTGGTCGTCGCTGCTGGTGGTGATCGTGCCGATCACTGCCGCATTCCTGTGGAGGATCCGGATCGAGGAACGCGTGCTGGCCGATGCTTTTCCCGCCGACTATCCCGCGTATGCGCGCGAGACGAAACGGCTGATTCCCCATGTCTGGTGAAGTGCAGCCCGGCGGACAACCGAATCCTGCGGAGACGACGATGACAATGGCACCGACTTCCCACTGGCTGTTCTGGGCCGCACTGTCGGCGGTGTTCGCGGCGATGACCGCCGTGTTCGCGAAAGCGGGGCTGCAGAACATCGACTCCGACTACGCCACCCTGTTGCGCACCGGCTTCGTGTTCGTGCTGTTGGCGTGTTTCGTGTTCGCGCTCGGCAAATGGCGGGATCCCGCGACCGTGGCGCCCGCGACCTGGGGCTGGCTGCTGGCCTCGGCGCTGGCGACCGGCGCGTCGTGGATCTGCTATTTCCGCGCGATGAAACTGGGCGATGCTTCGCGGGTCGCCGCCGTCGACAAACTCAGTCTGGTGCTGGTTGCGGTCTTCGCGTTCTTCGTCCTGCACGAGCGCCTCGACACGCGCGGCTGGCTCGGGGTTTTGCTGGTCGCCGGCGGCGTGCTGCTGCTGACGCTCAAACGCTGAGCCATCTACAATCGCTGCATGAAAACCATCCTCATCACCGGCGCCACCTCCGGCTTCGGCCGCGCCGCCGCCAGACGTTTCGTCGACGCCGGCTGGCGCGTGATCGCCACCGGTCGCCGCGCCGGACGTCTCGATACGCTGGCCGCCGAACTGGGCCGCGACCGCGTGCACACCGCCGCATTCGACATCCGCGACGAAGCCGCGATGCACGGTGCGCTGGATGCGCTGCCGGAAGACTTCCGCGCGATCGACGTGCTGGTGAACAACGCCGGCCTCGCGCTCGGCACCGCGCCGGCGCAGCGCGCGGATCTGGCGCAGTGGAAGCAGATGATCGATACCAACATCACCGCGCTGGTGACAATGACCCACGCACTGTTGCCGGGCTTGATCGAGCGCAGAGGCGCGATCCTCAACATCGGCTCGGTCGCGGGCAGCTATCCCTACACCGGCGGCAACGTCTACGGCGGCACCAAGGCCTTCGTGTCGCAGTTCTCGCTCGGCCTGCGAAGCGATCTGCACGGCACCGGCGTGCGCGTGACCTCGATCGAACCGGGCATGGCCGAAACCGAGTTCACCCTGGTGCGCACCAGCGGCGACAGCGCCGCGTCGGAAAATCTCTACAAAGGCGCCGACCCGATCACCCCCGACGACATCGCCGAAACCCTCTTCTGGGTCGCGAACCTGCCGCCGCACCTCAACGTCAATCGCATCGAAGTGATGCCGGTGCGGCAGTCGTTCGCCGGGTTTCAGGTGGCACGGGAGGGCTGAAGCGATGCAACTGCTGCTGCCCGCACTGATGGCCCTCGCGATCGGCATGATGCTGCCGCTGCAAGGACTGGTGAACGCGCGCCTGGGCACGCAGATCGGCGGCCCGATCGTGGCCACGTTCGTCTCGTTCCTCATCGGCACGGTGTTGCTCGGCGCTTACCTGCTGCTCACGCGCACACCGCTCGCGATCGGCGGCGGCACCAAACTGCCGGCCTGGATCTGGACCGGCGGTCTGTTGGGCGCGCTGTATGTCGCCTGCTTCACGCTGCTGATGCCGCGCCTCGGCGCCGCAGCGCTGGTGTGCCTCGCGATCCTCGGCCAGGTCACCGCCTCGTTGCTGTTCGATCATTTCGGAGTGTTGCAGGCGCCACGCAGGGCCGACCCGGTGCGCATCGCCGGCGCGATCCTCATGATCGTCGGCGTATTGATGGTGGCGGCGCCGTGGCGAACCGCAGTGAAGGCGCCTGCGGACGCATCGTCCAAGGGCGGTTGAGCGCGGCGGCACGCGCCTTGCCCGGTCATCGGATTCGGTCGCGCACGCGGGGCTCGATCACGAGCAGATGCCCTCGCCTGCACGCAGCGACGACGCGATCCACCCAGGCCCGATCCACAAGATAGGTACTGCCGGCGATCTCCTCCGACGTGGGCACCACTTCGGTCTCCAGATCGATTCGCGCCTTGGTGCGATACCAGCCGAGCGCGGCATCGTCGATGCGCATGTCCTCGCCGCTGCAGGACGCCGGCCAATCGATCAGCAGGATCGCACGCGCCTGCGGCCAGTAAACGCGCACCAAAGCGGTGGCGCCTTCCCGTTCGATCGGGCCGATGTACAGCGACTGCGGGTCGCGACTGGCGGCATCATCGACGATCCGCTGCAGCAGCGCGGCGACGCAACGGAACTGTGGGCTGCGTTCGATCGACATCGAATCCGATACCGGCTCGACCTGCGGGGCGGCGATCGCGATCTTCGCCCATGCACCGAAAAAAACCGCACAGAAGAACAAGAGGATGCGCGCAAGTCGTTTCATTCATCGCTCCAGCAGGATGGCGTCGGCATTTTTCGCCGCACGCGGGGATGCATCTCGCAGCATCAGCCGCTGGCGCAGCCGCAGCCCGGGCCGTTCGACGGCGTAGTACAGCACTGCGCCACCAAGCAGCGAAGCGATACCGTACACCGCGAAAGCCAGGTAAGTTTCGCCGTCGAGCGCGTCGCCGAAATGCGCCTCCACCAGTCCGTACACCGGCTTGTGGGTCAGATACAGACTGAACGACACCGCCGCCAGCCAGCCCGCGCCGGGCAGCGCGCGGCGACCGATCCAGCTCTGCGTCTGCGCACCGGCGAACACCAGCATCACCAGCCCCAGCGACAGCACCGGCCAGCCGATGCTGTTGCCGAGCAGGCCGCCGCGCTCGCGGAACAGCCAGAAGCTCAGCGCCATCGTCGCCAAGCCTGCCACCAGCACGACATTCGCGCGTGTCGCCGCACGCGCCCAGCTGTCCGGACGATAGGTCTTCCACACCGCGAGGACCACGCCGGCAAGCAGCCCGTCGAGCCGGTTCCAGGTCGGGTAGTAGATGTTTTCGACGAACCAGTTGCGGTCGGAGCCCAGCGCGTCGAAATGCAGCCACGCGCCGGTGCGCAGCGCGATGCCGAGCGCGACGATGAACACGCAGACCGCGACAAAGACGTGTGCCGACGGTCGCCGCAGCAGCGCCAACGCCAGCAGCGGAAACAGCAGATAGAAATGTTCCTCGACGCACAGCGACCACGCGTGCGAAAACGCAGCGCGATGGGTGTAGTCGATCGAGAGATTCATGAAGAAGCCGGCGAACTTCCACCACGGCTCCATGCCCGGCGCCTCGCGGAAACCGGGCCAGAGCAGATACAGCGCGAGCACGGCGAAGAACGCCGGCAGAATCCGGAACGCGCGGCGCGTATAGAAATCGCGGAACGAAAAGCGGCCGCCGTTGGCCAGCGGCTTCAGCACCTGCGCACCGATCAGGAAGCCGCTGAGCACGAAGAACAGATCGACGCCCATCCAGCCGTAGCGCGACAGCCACGACCAGTCTTCGCCGAGACCGCCGACGAGGAACGAGTGGAAAAGCATCGTCCACACCACCGCGATAGCGCGCAGCAGATCGAGACCGGGCATCCGCATCCAAAACTCCGAACAAGGCGCGATACCGGTCCTGCAATCGGAATGACGAGGCGCGTCGCGAAGCGGAATTCTAGTGCGTGTCGACGCGCCCGGGAGCGGTCCGGACACGATGTGACATGCGTTACGAGAGCAGCTCGTCGCGCAGGCAGGTGTAAACGGTCAATCCGCTTCCCAGCGCTTCGTTCAAGCGTTCCGCTTCACCTTTTCTCAGATCCACCGCGCCGACGTCGGTCGTTGCGCCGCGTGTACGGTCTGCCTGAAAACGCGCGGCGGAACGCACGCATGATGCGTTGTGTCGCATCGCGCATATCGCGAACACCGCCCTTTTGCGGGCGGTGTCCGCTGTCGATGGAGACAGCTCCCTCAGCAGGCGCAATCGCCGCGACAGGCCACGTATTGACTCAAACACGTCGAGGCCGGCTGCCCTGAGGCGAGACACTGGTTGTATATGTTCTTGCACTTGCTATGGCACGCGTTGCAGCTACCGGTCGCCATCGAGTTCAACGACACGCCGGACCCGAAAACGAAGACCGCCGCTACTGCCCAATTCCGCCACTTCGATTTCATATCTCCATCCTCCAGTTTGATGTCGGGAATGATCCGTTCCGTGAATACCGGGACCTCCTGCCCATGTACGGCCGCAACGCATAAGCGCGTCTATCCGCGATCACAGAACACTCAAGACCATAGATCGATTCGGCGCATGGGAATGCATGCTCGATCACATTTTCCGGCGCAGTCCGCCGCAACGGTCAGGCCAACGGTTCGTCGCTCAGATAGGTGTACGCGGTCAGTCCGTTTTCCAGCGCTTCGTTCAAGCGCGCCGCTTCGCCCTTGCTCAGGTCCACCGCGCCGACCTTGGCGCGATAGATGCGGCGCAGGTCGTCGAGCTTGTAGCCGACGTAATCCAGCATCACGTCGGTGGTGTCGCCCTTGCGCTGCTGCATCACCTTGAAGCCGTCGTCGCCGACGCGCACTTCGATCGCGTCGGTGTCGCCGAACAGATTGTGGATGTCGCCGAGGATTTCCTGATATGCCCCCAGCATGAAGAATCCGATCCGGTAGCGTTCGCCCGGGCGCAGGCCGTGCAGCGGCAGCGAGGTGTGCAGGTCCTCGTTTTCGACGTAGGTGTCGATCTTGCCGTCGGAGTCGCAGGTCAGATCGGCGATCACGCCGCGGCGGTCGGGCCGTTCGTCGAGACGTTCGATCGGCACGATCGGGAATACCTGATCGATCGCCCACACGTCGGGCATCGATTCGAACAGGCTGAAGTTGACGAAATATTTGTCGACCAGACGCTCGTTGAGTTCGTCGAGCAGATCGCGATGGCTTTTTTCGTCGTAGGTCAGACGCGCGCGCACCGCATGCGCGATCGCGTAGAACAGATCGTCCAGGCGCGCGCGGGCGACCAGATCGATCTGGCCCAGGGCGTACAGCGATAGGCCTTCGCTGTGGTGATGCTGCGCTTCGTGGAACAGCTCCACCGCCGGACGCGTGTCGATGTCGGCATAGATTTCGCGCAGATGGCGGATGGCTGCGGCTTCGTCGTCGTGCGCGGGCGGCACGCGGCCTTCCGGCGAGCGTTCCACTTCGGAGACGTTGGTGACAAGCATCGCGTGATGCGCGGTCATCGCGCGGCCGCATTCGGTGACGATGCGCGGCGGAGTGATCGCGTTTGCCTCGCAGGCTTCGGCCAGCGGCTGCACGATGCTGGACGCGTACTGGTGGATGCCGTAGTTGATCGAACAATAGCTGCGCGAACGCGTGCCTTCGTAATCCACGCCCAACCCGCCGCCGACATCGACGTGGGTCACGGTCGCGCCCAGCTTCGAGAGCTCGACGAAATAACGCGTGGCTTCGCGCATGCCGTTGGCGATATCGCGGACGTTGCTGATCTGCGAACCCATGTGGAAATGCAGCAGGCCGAGGCAATCGCCCATGCCCGCATCGCGCAAGGTTTTCCACAGATCCAGCACCTGGCGCGGCGACAGCCCGAACTTGGCCTTGTCGCCGCCGCTGTTCTGCCATTTGCCCGCGCCCAGCGACGCCAGGCGCATGCGCACGCCGAGGCCCGGCTTCACCCCCAGCGCTTTCGCTTCTTCCATCACCAGCGGCAGCTCGGACGGTTTTTCCACCACGATGAAGGTCTGCATGCCGAGCTTGCGACCGATCAGCGCGAGACGGATGTATTCGCGATCCTTGTAGCCGTTGCAGACGATCAGCCCGCCGGGGCGCGACAGCGCCAGCACGGCCATGAGTTCGGGCTTGCTGCCGGCTTCCAGACCGAAGCCTTCGCCCGCGTGCGACGCCAGCGTGCCGGCGACGGCTGCGTGCTGATTGACCTTGATCGGATACACGGCGGTGTAGCCGCCGGCGTAATCCCATTCCTGCTGGGCCTGCGCGAACGCCGCCTGCAGCTTGCCGAGGCGGTCGCCGAGGATCTGCGGGAAGCGCACCAGCAGCGGCAATTTCGCACCGCTGGCCTGCGCCGCATCCACGATCGCCGGCAGCGCCGCACCCGGACCCTGCGCACCGCCGGGATGGACCACGATGCGGCCCTGCGCATCGACATCGAAATACCCTTCGGCCCAGTGCGGAATCGAATAGGTCTTGCGGGCAAGGTCGATGGACCAGGCGGTCATGGGCGTGCTTCCGGTGGTGCCGTGGGGACGCGCATTGTAGGGCGGGCTCAAGCCCGCCGCTCGGCTGCCATCGCCGCTCGGCTTCGCAGCTTCGTTCAGTTTCCCCGCCGATACACCGGCTCCACGCACAGCCCACGCAGGCGCCGCGCTTCGGCCTTGTGCCCGCTTTCGGTGAACACGCTGACGCTGCCCGGCAGGCGCAGCGCGGCGACGATCCGCTTCAGTCCCGGGCCCTCGCTGGCCACCGAGCCGCGCCAGGTCACCAGCAGCGCGTAGTGCGCGGGCTCTTCGGCTAGATCGAAGCGTTTGCGCGCCAGCCAGGCCTGACCGACCTGTTCGATCCGCGCCAGCGCTTCGCGCAGGCCGTCGAGGGCGGCGGCGTCCAGATCGTGCGCGATCAGGTCGTCGTCTTCGGCCACGCCGTCGCGGGCTTCCAGCGACTTCGCGCGCTCGGCGAATTCCTCGCGCAGCGCCGCAAGCGCATCGGCCACGTGCGGTGCGAGCGTGCCGTCGCGTTCGTAATTCCGGAGCTTCTCGAACACCGGCCGGATCGCGCCGGCATCCAGCGTCATCGCCCGGCGCAGATGTTCGACACCTGCAACATCGTCGGCCTCGATCCGCAGCACTCCGGCACGGACGTGGGCGCTGGCGCTGTCCGGCATGCGTTCTATCGCACGGTCGTACAGCAGCGCGGCGTCGAAGTCCGAGCGCAGGGTGTCCACCAGCTGCGCATGCTTCAGGGTTTCGGCCGCATCCCATTCGCCGCGACGTTCCAAGGCGTCCAGACGCTCGCGATCCGCTTTCGCGCCGGCGTAGGCGGCCGCCCACGGTTTGCGCGTTTCCTCGCGCCATACCTCGTCCAGCTTGCGTTCGATCCGCGCCAGCGCTTCGCCCAGCAGCGTCGCCGCAGGCACGTCCTGCAGCCGCAAGACCGGCGGGCCACCGACCGCCGACACGCGCTGCGGCAGCGTCGGGTGGGTGTCGGTGAGATCGTTGTCGCGTTCGGCGCTGGCCAACAGCCGGGCGATGTCGATCGGCGGCAGTTCGCGCAGCGTCGCCGCGAACAGCGCGTTGTACTGCGCGGGCGGCTGCGGCTGCGCGCGCATCCGCGCCTGCAGCTTCGGCAGGAAGCGGCGGGTGAGCCATTGCGACGCATGCTCCAGACGGATCAGCGCCGACACCCGCGCCGCCTCGCCCGCGACCCGCGCGCTGACCGCATCGGCCTCGTATTCGTCCTCGCGCGCCAGCACGAAACTGTAGGCGTTGAAATACGGCGCATACCATTCGAAGAACTTCGCGAACAGCCGCGACATCGCGACGCCGCTGCGCGCCATCGCGTCGACCAGCCGGAACCAGCCCATGCGCACGCGATAGATCCAGCCGGAAAAACGGCCGTGACCGCTGCGGAAATGGCCGAACTCGTGCGCGATCACCGCCGACAGCTCGGCGCTGTCCAGCAGCCGCATCAGCGGCAGCCCGATCACCAGGTAATGCCGATAACCCAGCAGGCCGAGCATCCGCGGCAGGCTCGCCGCACCGGCGTTGAGATCGCTGTCGATCACCACCGCCTCCAGCGGCGGCGCGCCTGCGGCAAGACGCAGGCGCTCGATCTCGGCTTCCAGCGCGGGCGCCTCGCCGGGGGCGAGGCGATACCCGGAGGGCGGGTCGAAACGCAGCCACAGCGCGCGCACCACCACCACCGCGAACACGCCCTGCGGCAGCAGCACCATGAACACCCACGGATCGAACTCGCGCCCGCTGGCCAGCAACGCGATCACGATCCCGACCGGCAAGCCCACCGCGACCAGCAGGATCAGCCCAAGTGCGGCATAGCCCAGCGCCGCCAGCATCGCCACCCGGGCGCGATAGGCCTGCGGCGCCTCGCGGGCCTGCGTCTGCAGGCGTTCGATCAGCGCCTTGTACCGTTGTTCCGAAGCTTTCGCCGCCATCCGCGCCTCCTGTGGCCGGCTATCGTAGCGGAAGCGTCGGATGGGCTCCGGTACAATTCGCGCCCCAAGACCGCTTCCGGATCCGCCCCGATGACCGCATCCACCTGGCATTACGAAAACTTCGAACCCGCCGGCTCGGCCATCGGCTACCGCATCACCCGGAAACTCGACGAAGTGCAGTCGCCGTTCCAGAAGATCGAAATCTACGAGAGCACCGACTGGGGCAATCTCATGCTGATCGACGGCGCGATGATGCTCACCACCCGCGACAACTTTCTCTATCACGAGATGATGTCGCACCCCGCTCTCTTCACCCATGCCGATCCGCAGACCGTGGTGATCATCGGCGGCGGCGACTGCGGCACCCTGCGCGAAGTGCTGAAGCACCCGGGCGTGAAGAAAGCCGTGCAGTGCGACATCGACGAGCAGGTCACGCGCATGTCCGAGAAGTGGTTCCCGGAATTGTGCGATTCCAATCACGACCCGCGCGCGGAACTGCTGTTCGACGACGGCATCGCCTACATGGCGAACTGCGCACCGGGCAGTCTGGACATCGTGATCGTCGATTCCACCGACCCCGTCGGCCCCGCTGAAGGCCTCTTCAACAAGGCCTTCTACGAAAGCTGTTTCCGCGCGCTGAAGGACGACGGCATTCTGGTGCAGCAGTCGGAATCACCGCTGGTGCTGCTCGATCTGATCAAGGAAATGCGCGCCGAAATGGGCAAGGCCGGCTTCGCGCGCTTCCAGACGCTGCCGTTCCCGCAGCCCTGTTACCCGACCGGCTGGTGGAGCTGCACGCTGGCGAAAAAATCCGGCGGCTTCGACTTCCGCGACGCCGATGCGCGCGCCAAGAGCTTCGCATCGAAGTACTACAGCGCCGACATCCACAAGGGCGCATCGACGCTGCCGCCGTTCGTGGCCGAGGCGCTGGGCGAATAACGCCATTCCAACATCCGCATCATCCTGACTTAAGACAATCCGGTTACAAGATTCCTGCACATTGCGGGAACCTTGTTCATGTCAGTCAGGCCCACCGGGCAATCGACGATCGCGCGCGGCGGCAACATCCGCCTCATCCTGGGCCATGAAGCGGTCCGGCCATCGCGCGGGGGAGACGCTGCCCGGCAGCAGCGGTGGACGCATCTGTGGCTGCCGCTGTTGGCATTCGCGGCGGCGATCTCGATCATCTCCTGGCTGCAGCTCGACTGGTCGCTCGCGCATCGCATCTATACCTGGGAAGGCTATCGCTGGGTGTTGAAGAAAGCCTTCCTCACCGAAGCACTGCTGCATCGTTCCGGTCACGACCTCAGCGTCGCCGCCTGGGTCGCTGTGCTGGCGACCTGGCTGATGGCGTTCAAACGCGAATCGCTGCGCGCATGGCGCATGCCGCTGGGATATCTGACGTTGTCGGTGCTGCTGGCGACGCTGCTGGTCTCGTGGATCAAATCCTGGTCGAACGTCGATTGTCCCTGGGACATCGATGGCCTCGGCGGCACGCGCCCGTATATCGCGCTGTTGGAGTCCCGGCCTGCTGGACTGCCCGATGGCCGCTGTTTTCCGGCCGGACACGCCAGCGGCGGCTACGCCTGGATGGCGCTCTACTTCTTCTTCCTGATGGTCCGCCCGCAGTTGCGCTGGCGCGGACTGGCCATCGGCGCGGGCGTCGGCGTGATGTTCGGCATCGCACAGCAATTCCGCGGCGCGCATTTCCTCTCGCACGACCTGTGGACCGCCATGATCTGCTGGATGGTGGCGTTCGGCCTGTACTGCCTGTTTCAGCGAGGTAGCCGCGACGGCGCAACCCCGGAATCGCTGCGGAGCGACGCCGCGCACTGACGCCATATCCGGACGGATGACGATTCCGGGCGTCCTGCAGGCGGATCGCCTGTACCATCGGGCTCGACATCGCAGAGATCCGAAGCCATGACAGGCGGCCCCAACCTCGACCGACTGAACATCGCTCTGATCGCCGCGTCGATGCTGCTCGCCATCCGCTGGCCGTTCGAGACCCTGCTGCTGGCCTACGCCGTGCTCGGTCCGCTGCACTACATGACCGAAATCTCGTGGCTGCACGATCGCAATTACTTTCTTGCCCGTCGCCGCGATATCTGGCCGCTGATGGTCGGCGGTCTGGTGCTGATCATCGCCATCGGCTCGGTCGCGAGTGTGGACAAGAGCGCCCTGCATCTCGCGGTCGAGAACGGCGCATTGTTCTCGATCTTCGGTTTTCCGCTGGTGCTGGCCGCGACCCCCGGCTGGGTCAAGCGCCTGCTGCTGCTCGCGGTGCTGGTGCCCACATGCTATCTGCTGGCACGCACGTTCCTGGTCGCCGAGTCGCTGGCCGGTTATCTACCCACCGTGATCCACGTCTATGTGTTCACCGGCCTGTTCATGCTGTTGAGCTGGCTGCGCCGACCGAGCCGCGACAGCGCCGGCGCGGTGGCCGCGTTCCTGCTGTGTCCGATGCTGTGCTGGCTGGCGCCGCTGGACTGGAGCGCCGCCGCTTCGCCGTGGGCCGAACGCAGTTTCATCGGCACGCTCAGGGCGATCAACGATCTGATCCTCGGCGATGCCGGGCTCACGTTCGACCGTACCGAAATCATCGAGCACCCCGCCAGCATCCTGATCACCCGCGTGCTGGCGCTGGCCTATCTGTACCACTACCTCAACTGGTTCTCGAAGGTGCAGCTGATCGGTTGGGCGCGGATTTCACCGATGCGCGGCGGGATCATTGTCGCGCTGTGGCTCGGCGCGGTGGCGGTGTATTTCCACAACTACCTGCTCGGCTTCGCCCTGCTGCTGATCCTCAGCTTCATGCACGTCGTGCTGGAGTTCCCGCTGAACCACCGCTCGTTCAAGGAAATCGGCGGTTTCTTCGGCAAGAAATCGTCGCCGCGCCCCGCCAAGTGACCGGTATCAGGACGCGCGCCTAAAGCGCGTCCCCATCCATCTCGCCGGTACGGATGCGCACCACGCGCTCCAGATCCCACACGAAGATCTTGCCGTCGCCGATCTTGCCGGTGCCAGCGGCTTTCATGATCGCTTCGACGACGCTGTCGACCTGTTCGTCGACCACCGCGACTTCGAGTTTGATCTTGGGCAGGAAATCGACCACGTACTCGGCGCCGCGATACAGCTCGGTGTGGCCTTTCTGACGGCCGAAGCCCTTGACCTCGGTGGCGGTGATGCCGGCGACGCCGGCCTCGGCCAGCGCCTCGCGCACGTCGTCGAGTTTGAACGGCTTGATGATGGCCATGACCATCTTCATGTCGGGGCTCCGGGGCGCGTATTGGGAATTGAGTAGAGGATAACGCGGGCTTGGTGGCCGGGTCAGACTTTCCCGACGCGCATGCGCGGTTTTGCCCGATGGTTCGGACACGACAGGCGCGGGATGCTGGGGCCCGCGCTACAATCCACAGGACATGCCCATGATCGACCTCAGCCAGATCGACGACCTCGCCCGCCGCCTCAGCGGCCTGGTGCCCCCCGCGCTGCGCGAGGGCCGCGAGGAAATGCAGGACAACTTCAAGGCCGCGCTGCAATCCGGCCTGGCCAGACTCGATCTGGTCACCCGCGAAGAGTTCGACGTGCAGCGCGCGGTGCTCGCCCGCACCCGGACCCAGCTCGACGAGCTGCGTACGCTGGTCGAGCAACTGGAAACCCGGCTCGCCCAGCGCGACGCCGGCAATACCCGCGATACCCCGCCGCCCCAAGCCTGAGGGCCGCCACCATGACCCTTGCGCTCGTGCACACCCGTGCACGCACCGGCGTGCGCGCGCCCGCCGTGAAAGTCGAAGTGTTCCTCGCCGGCGGCTTGCCGCGCATGTCCATCGTCGGCCTGCCCGAAGCGGCGGTCCGCGAAGCCAAGGACCGCGTCCGCGCCGCGATCCAGTGCGCGCAGTACGACTTCCCCACCCGCGTCATCACCGTGAATCTCGCACCGGCGGATCTGCCTAAGGACGGCGGCCGCTTCGATCTGCCGATCGCCCTCGGCATCCTCGCAGCCAGCGGCCAAATCCCGCTGCAGGCCTTGAACGAATACGAATTCCTCGGCGAACTCGGGCTCACCGGCGAATTGCGCAGCATCGACGGCGTGCTGCCGGCGGCGCTGGCCGCTGCCGAGCACGGCCGCAAATTGATCGTGCCTGTCTTCAACGGCGCCGAGGCGGCGCTCGCGTCCGCAGTCGAGGCATATACCGCACGCACGCTGCTGGAAGTCTGCGGACACCTCTGCGGCCACCGCTCGCTGCCAGCGGCCATCGCACCCCCCAGCACCTACGACTACGGCCCCGACCTGCGCGACGTACGCGGACAGACGCGCGCGCGGCGCGCATTGGAAATCTCCGCCGCCGGCAGCCATCACATGCTCCTCGTCGGCCCGCCCGGCTGCGGCAAGACCCTGCTCGCCTCGCGCCTGCCCGGCCTGTTGCCGGAAGCCAGCGAAGCCGACGCACTGGAAACCGCCGCCATTGCATCGATCAGCGGACGCGGCCTCGACCCCACCCGCTGGCGCACGCGACCCTTCCGCAGCCCGCACCACACCGCCAGCGCGGTGGCGCTGGTCGGCGGCGGTGCCGAACCGCGACCCGGCGAAATCTCCCTCGCCCACAACGGCGTGCTGTTTCTCGACGAATTGCCGGAATGGGATCGCCGCGCACTGGAAGTGCTGCGCGAACCGCTGGAATCCGGAATCGTGACCATTTCACGCGCTGCGCGGCAGAGCGAGTTCCCAGCCCGTTTTCAGCTGGTTGCAGCGATGAATCCATGTCCGTGTGGCTGGGCAGGTGATCCTTCGGGACGATGCCGCTGTCATCCCGAAGCGATCCTGCGTTATCGGGGGAAGATTTCAGGCCCGCTGCTCGAACGCATTGATCTCCACGTCGAAGTGCCTCGATTGCCGCCGGCCGAATTGCGGCCCGATGCGCCGCCGGGTGAATGCAGTGATGTGGTTCGTGCACGTGTGATTCGTGCGCGCGAAGTACAAAAGCAACGCGCCGGACGCTGCAACGCGCACCTTGATCAATCGGAAACGAATGCGGTGTGTCGACTCGCGCCGGATGATCAGGCGATGCTGGAGAACGCGATTGATCTGTTACAGCTTTCGGCGCGGTCGATGCATCGCATTTTGCGGGTAGCGCGGACGATTTCTGATCTTGCTGGTAGTGCGGATATTCTTGGGCCGCATGTGGCTGAGGCGATTGGGTATCGGCGGGGGGAGCAGGTGGTGCCGGCACGGGGGGCGTAAGCGTACTCGCGCATTCACTCGCGTGACGTTTAATCAGCTTCCGTTTCGCGCACAAGGCGAAGGCATCATGAGACGACTCAAGATTGACGGTGTTGGGGTGCAAGACTTTCCTGCAAGGCCAAGAAACACCACACTCGCCCCGATTTTTATTCCTTTGGACAATTGTTATTTTTGATTTTTAATCGTTCTTAATTAACGACAAATAAGACAATATTAGTTTAATATCCGTGCCTAGAGAATTGAGCTGAATTTCAGGAGGAAAATAGTTATTTCTGCGATTAATTAGTATCGAGACATGAAGTTTTGAAGATAAGAAATAGAAACACTATCCCCTTGAGCACACAACTCTTCTGCACTTCTTGCCATTTGCAATGATCTGCCATGAATCGAGCAGTTGGGGTCGTATATTCCTTGCACAGTTTCTTTTATTGTCAAATTAAGTGCGCCTGTCATAGGAAAAGCGCCTGCCAAATATATTGCTTGCTCTTTATTAATGTGTATTTTCGTTTGATTGTATGAAGAATCGATTGCGCCGCGCGCGAAAACACGAACATATCGCCCACTTTGTCCACTCAAAGTAACAACTCTATTCGCAAACCTAGATTCCATTGGAACATGAGCAAAAAACTGGCGAGGATGATCCACTCTATCAGGCACACTTGCTGAGATTTCTTCACCAAGAACAGTAAACGGCTCCTTCTTCTCTGAGGCGCGCCGTCTAAGTTCTTTTACTGAAGCAATTGAGTTGTATTTCTTCTCCATCTCCAAGTCATACTCAGATTCTGACATCTTCCTCCGAAGATCATCCGGCAATGAAGATTTTGATGCAAGATAGTCGACAAAATGCTCATCCTCGGCGGAAAATATTCCGCTTTTGTTTAAGATTGGCATCACTTCTTCCCTGTTTTCAACAGTAAGAATTTTTTCCACATCCTTTGCCAAATCTTTTTTTGTGAAGCTGTAAATTGTAATAGATGCAAATGAAACAGCTATTAGGGTGCTCAAGATGAAAATCATGACGTTTCTATGACGCCGCTGAGAAAGAATTTCTAACGCCAGTTCATATCTTTGTTCTTTAGTAAGGTCTCTTGACCTTACATCAAGAATATCTAGGGCTCCAGCCACGAGCGTAGCCCTTTCGTTTTCCGGTGCTTTTGAAATTAGTTTTTCTGCACGACCAACGGTTCTTGCGTGCATCAAAACAACTGCTGCGGCCAAGAACGCTACTAACGATAGTGATGTTGTGATGAGCGGAATCGATTCAATCAGTAATTTCTCAATCATGACTATCTCTCTTCTTCAAAACCATTCCTTCGTAGACACTTTTTGTAGCAGCCTATAAAGCCCAATGTAGAAATACCCACTGGGATCGGGCATTGCCCGATCTATAGCACCAAAGAACAAAGGGGTCGGGTTCATTTTTTCAGCGAAGGCAAGAAATGAACCTGAGCCCTTTTCCTGGCAGGCCTAAGAAGACGGATGAGACGCAACGCAACAGGGAAAGGCCACTCTGACCCTGGTTTTCCCTCGCTATTTCCAGATCCCCAACGCCCGGAACGTCGCCGCACGACGCTCAGCCAAGCCGAGTTTCGCAGGACCGTTGATGCGTTCGGTAATTTCATCGACATCGCCGTTATCTGCAAGTAGCGAGCATTGGCGCGCGTCCCAGAACGCAAACGCGACCTTGGCGGCGCTGACCGGTTCACGGGCGAGTTCGGGATGGCTTTCGAGATCGAGCCCGACAATGTGGCCGATGTCTCGGTAGTTCGCGCGACCTGTCAACTGCTTGTAGCCCGACCCGCGATAACGGAACCCATCGCCGCTGGCTTCGTTGCCATTTCCGATGCGATTGGCGTAAACACGATTCGCGATCGCCTCTGGACCACGCTTGATCAAGGAACGCGCATCCGCAATCCCGTGCACCGCGGAAAAGATCGCATCAAGCCTCTGCGGATTCTTATAGTTCAAATTCTCGACCATGCTTCTCATCCCGCCGGTCTCGACGAAAATCTGCCCCATGAAATGGCACAGCCGCCTGGACGTGCTGACCGAGCTGGCGATCCTGGCCGTTTCCAATGCCGCAGCGTGAATGTCCGGCGTCTTGATGCCGGGGGCGAATCTGCGAAGCGTGTCTGCTGTGATCATCGGAAAATTCCTTCGCCAATCATTGTCGGACAAAACTGAGGACACCCACTACTTCATTGCGCAAAGGAGACGGGCGGCACCCACCATTCCATTGAGCAATCCGGTGACCGCATGCACCACAGCCGCTATTGCTGTCTGAGAGGAAGCGAGTGGCATGTCGGGATTTTCTGAATTGTGGGTGTCCTGGTCTAGCGCGCTGGTGTCGCGCGTCGCGAGATTTTATGGAAGCTTGCGTTCTTTCGATCGGAATCGTGATGGGATGGCTGCCATCCTGGGATCCTCAATTTTTGATGAGCCCGATGAGGTTGACGATGGCACCCAGCCCGGCGCTGATCGCATCAATGATCTGAATCGCGGTCTGCATGCCGGACAACGTATCCAGAAGCTGTGTGGTGGCAGCATCCAGCGCTTCGGCATTCTGTTTCCCGGCTTCGGACAGCTCGCCGAACTTCAGTGCGATGGCATCTTCGATCGCTTTGCGGAGTTCCCTCATCCGCTTCGATCGCTCCTTCCGGCGCTTCTCGGAAAGCAGCGCGGGGTCTATTGCCTTGAGTTTCGCGTGAGCCAGCATCAGCCGGCCAATCACGGCTTCGAAGTTGTCCATGGCATTCAATCCTCTTTTTCGCGCGCCTTGCGCGCGTCATTGATGAGCTGCAACGCATTGGCGATGTCGTCGAACACCTGTCTTGCCGACTCCGGGCTTCCCTTGCCGCTGAGAATGTCCTCCCAAACGCCTTTGAGGCTCGTGCTGGCCGAGCGGAGCGTTTGCAACTGCTGGATTTCAGGTCCTGGCAGCAGCGCGAGACGTCGATTGGTCCGCCAAGAAGCAGGATTCGACAAAGCCGCTCCCGTCAGGTATGGATTTCGTACGTTCGTGGTGAACTGCACTTCCCTCTCCGCCTGATCCATGCTGGTCAAAAGGGCGGCATTCGCATCCAGCACGCCGCTCTGGATATCGATGGCGCGGCCGATGGTTGCGGCATCGTTTCGCAGGCGCTCCCGGAGGTGCGCGGCCTTGATCGAATCGCCTACCAGGCCCGCCAGTTTTCCCCATGCGGTTCTCTGACTGTCGGTAATTTTGGCATCGGATTCCAGCTTGTCGCTGAGCGCATTGATATTGGAGAGCAATCCCTCCGTCGCGGTAGCGGCGTTGCCTTTTGCGTCGTACGTGGCGAGTGACTTGAGCGACTGAAAATATCGCCCGAGCGTGTCCGCATGAGCGCTCAAACCGGAAAGCTGCTCGACGAATTTCTGGTCGTTCTTGGTGGTCTCTTCGAAGTCTTTCATGAGATCGGCGCATTCTGCGGATGGCTCCTGTTCGCCGACGATTTCCTCGGGCTTGCATGAGGATTCCGGACCCGGGAGTTCGGCCAGGATCGCTTCGCTATGCCAGTCAAGATAGCGATCGCGCGTCAGTTCGATCACATCCTTGGCGGCAGCGCCGTAGGCGACGCCTGCATCCGCCAATTGTTCGGACTGCTTTACCGTACGCGTCGACGCGCATGCGCAAAGCCAGAGGGTGACAGTTGCCAAAATCACTGCGCGTTGAAGTGAGCAAAAGTACATGCGCTTCTTCTCCTTGGCTCCGGGTTGTTCTCTCCCCAAGATCGCCAGCGCGTGACGCCAGCGGCGGCTTCAACGTAATGCCTTTTTTGAAGTTGGGGTCAGAATGGAATTTCCGAAAATTGAGCTTCTCACCAGCTGTTGCATGATCACACACCATCAACCGCACTCCGGTTTTGCTCCGCGCTCACATCAGCATCACTCGCGCATCATCTCCGCCTCAGCTCACACTCCACTCCGTCCCCATCTCGATCCAGGTGAGTCCCATATCCCGGCTCGCCACGTCTCACGGGTGCAGCGCCCGCTGCACGGGCTGCGGCGCAATTCGCAAACACACCCGTATCCCGCGACAGACCCAGAGTTGCGATCCGCGACGGGGCGGCACGGCGATTGGTCGACGCAGCATCACTGCGCGATGAAGCATCACCGCCACGATGGCAGTGATCGCCACCGCGTTTGCGGTCGTGGTGGCAACCTTCGGCGTTGAGTCCCCCGCCGTGAGCGGAGACATCGCCAACGAAGCACAGTGCGATTGCGGTGAACGACATCGGTATCGTGGCGCCGTCGGGCGACAATGCCGATGCTTCTCCTGCGCCTGCCTTGGCCATCCAGCATTCCCCCTGTGGAATGTGCTCCAACATTGATGATGAAGCGTGATCGAATTCTCGTTGCCTGGCGATTTGGTTGTCAATCGCTGTCGTGAATCCGCTACCGCAGGGACGCAATGTGAATTTCGGTGCCTGTGTCGGAAGCCATTGCTTGCTTATGTTTGATCAATCGCAAAGTTGAAATCGATCCATCGCTTCAATGCTCGGGTTGCATGCCCCCAATTGGCCCGCCGAGTTGCGCCCCGATGCCCCACCCGGCGAAGGCAGCGACGTGGTTCGCGCACGCGTGCCCCGTGCGCGCGAAGTCGCGCCGAACGCTGCAACGCGCATCTCGATCAATCGGAAACGAATGCGGTGTGTCGGCTCACACCGGCGAACCTTCCGAACATCACCGATCTCGCAGAGCGCGCAAGGCGACGATGTCATGCGCCGTTTGATTTGATCGGCTGGAAGCGAGCCCGGCCAGCATCTTCCAATCAGCGACAAAAGCCCATCAAAAACAAGGCGTGCCGAAGCACGCCTTGTGTCATTTCAACAGCTTGGATTCGCTCTACAAACTCAGAACGTAATGCTCCAGCTATCGATGCGCCCGACATCTGCACGGTCATTGTCCCTGACGCGCAGCGTCCAATTGCCATTCAATTGCTCGGTCGACAGATTCACCAGATAGGTTCTCAAGATGTTGTCGGTGGGGCCGCCGCTTCTGTTGTGCAGGACATACACGCTGTTGTCCGGCGCGATCAGGTCGACTTTCAGATCGCCGATGTAGGTGTGCAGGATATTCACCGATACGAGCGTGTTCCCGGGAGCGGCACCGGTACGACCAGCGACGTTGATCGTACTGTAGACGGTCGTAAGGTCGGAGATGGCGATGTCGGTAGTATTGCTGTAGGTCTGGACAACGCTCGCGCCCACCTCGATGGCTTGCGTTCTGGTATGGATCAATCCGCTGTTATCGGTCACGATCAATGTGACAGTGTATGTGCCCGCAGTCGTATAGGTACGGCTCGGATTGACGGCAGTCGATGTGGTGCCATCGCCAAAGTTCCAGGTCCGCGATACAACCGTGCCGTCGGAATCGGAGGACGCGTCGATGAACGTTGCCGTCGCACCTGAAACGACGAAGGTGAAATTCGCGACCGGTGCAATATTGCTCACATTGAATGCCACAGCGGACGACGTGGCCGTGTTGCCTGCAGCATCGAATGCCTTGGCGGTGAGCGTGTGGCTGCCATTGGCGATCGTTTTGGAGTCGAAGACGACTGCGTAAGGCGAGCTGCTGTCGCTTCCACGCAATACATCATCGATATAGAACTCGACATTGCTCACGGCGACATCATCGTTAGCCGTTGCCGAGAGCGTGATCGTGCCGCCAGTTCCTGATTCGCTGGCACTGACCGTGGGCGGCGTCGTATCCGGCGCACCCGCAGCCTGCGTCACCCAAATTGGGGCGGACCACAAACGCAAGCCATTGGCTTGCGTGACGAGAACGTAATAGAAATGCTGACCAACTGCGGGCGTGAAAGTGTGGTCCCCACTGCCTTCGGTCAGCTGCGTCACCGTGCCGTTGCGACCGGGCACGCCTTCGAAGAACTGCACACGCTGCACCGATTGCCCGCTCGTGCTGGCATAGACCGCCGAGAGCGTGAGTGCGCCACTGTTGTTGAACGTCTCGCCCATCACATGACCGTTCGCGGTGAGCACCAGCTGTCCGGTCTTGTCTTCGGCCGCGAACGTGCGCCGAGCACGCAACGCAGCGACAAAATTGGCTTGGCTCAGCACAGTGCCTGTCGGAAGCAGGACGCCGGTGCGATTGGTGAAGCTCAGCCCCCAGTTCGCGCAGTGATTGTCCTGGTTGGTGGCAGGCGCGACTTTGTAACCGCGTTCCAATAGAAGATTCCACGCGCCCGTGTAGGAGCTGCGGCTGGTTTCGGTCTGCGCGGTATTGACCGAGAACGCCGAGCTGTTGAGGATTTCGGTCAGCACCATCACTTCCGCGCCGTCGGCGCTGTAGCCCATGCCGGTGCCGCCGATGGCGAACTGCGAGGCCGACGGATGGTTGAACTGACCGACCCAGCCGCGTTGCTTCATCACCGCATACAGCGCCGCGTAGTCGTTCTTCGGCGTGGAGACGGCGCCGATCAGTTGGCCACTGCTGTTGCTTTCCCAACTCGTCAGCCCATCGGGATTGACCAGATTGAGGTGGCCGCCGTTGTTGATCACACCCCATTCCGTGCCGTACAGCGCGAGAAAGTCAGGATTGGTGGCGTTGAAACTGCTGGCTGCGGAAATGCCGCTGGCGAAGAGTGCATTCGCGGTCGCCGGGTTCGCGGAGGCATTGGTGCCTGTCGATCCGTCGTACATATGATTGTGCTCGGACGCAAGCAGGAAATCGCCGCCGGCCAGCGTCCGCATCATCGTGTAGGCTTCGGTCGGCCCGAAGTCGCCCGCTTGTGGCGACTCGGAACCGTTGCAACTGGCGAGCGCCGTGCCGCCATCGCTGTGATTGGTCTGGCTGTGCAGGTTGCCGTAATAGATCGTGTAGGGAAGGCTGGCAGGCGCCGCGATGGATCTGGCGGTTGCCCTGCCTGCGGGTGCCTTGCCTGCAGGCGCTTTGCCGGTCGCGGATGCCTTGCGTGCCAGTCTGTCCTGCTCAACGCCAACCGGCAACGCGACTCGCGGTGTGATCTTCGCTGGCGCGACCGCGCCAAGCATCACGTCAACACTTTGTATATGCGCTTCATCACCAAAGGCGGAGAACGCTTCCGAAATCCTCGTCGCAAGCGGCAATCGCACATCCGAGCTGACCTGAACCGTCGGCGTGGCGCGCAGGCGCAATGAATAGTAGCCGGCTGGTAGCGCGAGGTTCTTTTGGTCGCGCCCGTTCCATTCGACCTTCACGACACCATGTTGCCGGGGCAACATCTTGATCCCGTGCCATTGGCGCACCACGCGTCCGTTGGGCGAAACCGCTTCCAGTATCCATGCCGCAGCGGTCACGTTGCCAGCGGCGGGGTAATCGAAATACAGCGTGATTGGCCAGCCTCCGGAGACGGACTTCAGCGGTGCGTGCAGCGTCGCATCGAATTCGTAATGATCCGGATGGGCCAACGACGTTGCTTGCGCAGCGCCTGCCCAAACGACCGTCAACGACAACGCCAGCGCCGTACGGCGCCACTTGCAATAATTCATTGGAAGCCCCTGATCGTTAGGATATGGATAAAAAAGCTTCCCCAGGTCTCACAGAATCATTGCGTTTTTATGCCTGCCTTGCAGATTGATCGTAATTCGTCGAGGGAAGCAACGCATCATCGATGCGTCCGCGCTCATAAAACGCTCCACGAACCTCTTGCACGTCTTCTTCACAATCCGGATCACGCACTTCAATGTCTGTCAACACCCGGCACATCATCTCAAGCACGCAGGTGCGGAGCGCCCACCGCCTCATTGCGTCGGAAGTCGATATTGAAAGATGGAAGTGCCGAATCCTGTCAATGAAGCTGCCGCCAGTAGCATGCCGACACCTTCCGAATTACGGCTGCCCTGATCTCAAGCGTCGCTGCGCGCAGCCAACGCCTTCGCGCACCGCATCGATACGTGCGAACGATATTTCAGCCGATCACCAGCATGTATTAGCCGTGTTCGAGATTGCTTGAGTCCTCAACCAAAGACCAGGACAGCCGCATTGCACTGCGCCCACGATCCCATTGGGGAATGCGGCGATCACGAGAAACCACAGCGACGAAACCTGTCTGAGAAAAGCGGGCGGCCTATCGGGACTTTCTGAATTTTGCGTACCCCGATCTCAAGATTCCCGATCTCGAGATTTGGCGCAATTATCCCTGCACAAAGCGTGGCGGCTTTTCCCTTCGATTCACGACTCTGGAATCAAGCGCGCTTTCAGCACGAAGGCGCGCCTTTGCATCGATCCGCAGACCGGATCGATGCGGCCAGACGTGCGGAGTCTCCGCGCACGCATTTCCCCTGCCCGATCCACAACTCTTGAGGACAATGTCATGAATATCCAAACACACCGGCCATGCGCCGTGCTGCTGGCGCTCGGCCTGATGGTTTCGCCGCTGGTCTGTGCGGACGACATCAACGTCGCTGTCGAAACCGGAGCCACGCCCGTGCCGCTCGGGCCAGCGGACGTCGAGTTCATCGCCAAAACCATCACCACGACCGGGCCGCGTACGCTGGTCATCCACTATTTCGCCGAATGCCAGGTGCCGGTGGGACATGTCGAATACGACATCGTCGTGAACAAGGGCATCGTGGCCGCGACCGCGCGGCAGGTGGCACCCACGCACGACAATCTGAGCGCACTGTGTTCCAACGATAACGGGTCGTCCGCGTTCCGGGCAGCGACGGTCGGCACGGTGGTGGCCTGCACGGTCTCGTCCGCCGCCAACTACACGGTGAAAGTGCGCGGCCAGGTCGTTGGATTCGGCGCTATCGGCCCTGCCACGATCGACGATCAGTCGCTGGTGATCGAAGAACGCAGTTTCTCCAGTGGCGTGGCGCCCTGCGTCAACGAACTACCGGGAGATCTGCTGCCGGCGGCGTAGTCGTCCTGTTCGCCGCAGTCACGACTGCAGCGGTTTGCCCGGCACATCTTTCGGGCAAACCGCGCAAACCCACGGGGTCAGTCCGCGTCCTGATCTCGAACAACACCCCCGCGCACGCTCCAAATCAGCACAAACAACCTTCAGCCGATCACAAGCCGGTAATCACCGTGTTCGAGAGCGCTGGTGCCTTCACCTTCAATTGCAGTCACCACCGCATCAGCGTCATCCGTCTGCACCACGTCCGTGGTGATGCCGTTGATGATCGCGTAGATGCTGTAGGTTCCCGCCAGCGGCAGGCTGACGACATTGAAAGCATCTTTCACGACGACGGTCTGCAAATGGGCGCCGTTGTTGCTGATGGTGAACGTCACCGGGCCGGAGGTCGTCGTCTGGAATTCAAGACAATCGGGGCCGCGCGGCGGGATTTCCTGCATGTCGAACAGGTAAGTGCCCTGGGGCGCGTGCTGCAGGACCCTTGCGAGGAAGCCCGCGGAAGCGGTCACCGTGATCGGCGCGGATGTGTAGGTGTTGCCTTCGATGACTGTGGTCGCCACCACCGTACGGGTCTGCGTGCCCGAGACTCGCAGTTCCCCACCGGGCGCGAGGGCCGGCGTGCGCGCGATGGTCTGCTGGCCTTTCCTCACGACGAAGACAGCGGGAAACGGGGTGTGGTTGCGCAGGGTGAGAAACGGCATCGCAAGCTCCATGGGGATGATCGGACCGAACACGTGCGCGGACTATCGCAGGCGCGGATGGACTATCAGCGAAGCCGCCGAACTCCGGTGCTGGTTTTCATGAGCGATCGCCGAGCGCAACCGGTGCGGGATATGCCCGATTGCAGAAGAAGATGCTCGCGATGATGTGATGCTTTCGCGGGGCGGGCAAGTCCGCACGGATCCGGATTCTTTTTCCCGGCTCAATTCATCGGGCGGTTGCGGTGGCGGCCGCCGTGCGTACGCACCAGCGGCTGCGGCACGCCCATCAGATAGCCTTGGCCGAACTGGCAGCCCTGATCGATCAGGATCGTGCGCTGCGCTTCGGTCTCGATACCTTCGGCGATGGTGTCGATGCCCAGCGTCAGCGCCATCGCCAGGATCGCGCGTACCAGGGCCAGACTTTCCGCGCTGGAATCGCTGTCCAGACCGGCGACGAAGCTGCGGTCGATCTTCAGCCCCTGGATCGGGAAACGATGCAGGTACGACAGCGCCGAGAAGCCGGTGCCGAAATCGTCGAGTAGCGCGGCGATACCGTGATTGCGCAGATCGCGCAGGATGCGCAGCGCGCGCGGGGCGTCCTCGATCAGCGCGACTTCGGTGATCTCGATACGCAGCCGCCGCGGATCCTGATCGGCTTCGTCGAGCATCCGCAGCAGGCGGTCGGCGAAATTGTCGGAGAGGAAATGCCGCGGCGAGACGTTGATCGAGACGTAGTGTTTCGGGTACTCGCCCATCGAGGCGATCACATGCGCGTACATCAACCAGTCGACCTGCTCGATCAGGCTGCTGTCTTCGCCGACGCCGATGAACGCGGAAGGCGTGAGCAGGCCGCGCTCTTCATGATTCCAGCGCACCAGCGCCTCGCTGCCGACCTGTTCGCCATCCTGCAGACGCAGGATCGGCTGGAAATGCGGCTCGAACGCGTCGTGCATGATCGCGCGGCGCAGATCGGCTTCCAGATCGAGCAGGCGCACCGCTTCGGCGCGCATCTCTTCGTCGAATACTTCGCTGCGGTTGCGGCCCTGACGTTTTGCCCGGTACATCGCGGCATCGGCGTCGCGCAGCAGTTCTTCGCTCTTGCGATAGCGCGGGTGCCACAGGGCGATGCCGATGCTGGCCGATGGAAAGATCTCGCGGCCTTCGATCCACATCGATTGACCCAGTGCACGCAGGATATTCGCGGCGCAGCGTTCGGCCGGTTCGGCCCCTTCGATGTTCTCCGCAAGAATCGCGAACTCGTCGCCGCCGAGGCGGGCGACCAGATCTTCGCGCGCGACCGCCTGGGAAATCCGGCGGCTGGATTCGACCAGCAATTCGTCGCCGGCGACGTGGCCGACACTGTCGTTGATCAGTTTGAAGCGATCGATATCGAGGAAAAGCACAGCGAACGGATTGCCGTCCGCGCTGCTGATCCGTGCGATGGCATCGTCGAGTCGCTCCTGCAGCTGGCCGCGATTGGGCAGCCCGGTGAGACTGTCGTGACGCGCCTGATGGCGCAGGCGCTGCTCCGCGCGCAGGCGCTCCGCGATCTGTTCGCGCAACTCGTGGTTGGTTTCGGCCAATTCCCGGGTGCGGGTTTCCACCCGCGCTTCCAGTTCGACGTTCGCGGTCATCAATCTGCGCTGCGCGCGCTTTCGCGCGAGCGCGGCATCGACGTGGTGGGCGACGAACGTCAGCAGTTCCTGATCGCGCTCGACGAAACTGATGTCCGGGGTGTAACTCTGCACGCCGATCACGCCGACCGCAATGTCGTCGCGGGTCAGCGGTACGCCCAGCCAGCAGTGCGCGAGCGGCCCGAAGCTGCGCACCAGGCCTTCCGACTCCAGCGCCTGGATGTGACCGCGATCGGCGAGCAGGGCGTGCCCGGTATCGATCACGTATTCGGTCAGCCCTTTCGCGCGCGCACGATCGCGATGCGGGCGCGTATCCACTTCGTCCGCCGCATAGGGAAATTCGATGTTTTTGCCGTCGTCGCTGAGGAACGCGATATAGAAGTTCTTCGCGTACAGCAATTCGCTGATGATCGAATGCAGATCCGCGTAGAAACGTTCGAGACTGTCTGCGGTCATCGACAGCTCGGTGATGCGGAACAGCGCCTGCTGCAGCTTCTCGGCGCGTTCGCGATCGATCACCTCGGCCTGCAGTTCGTAGTTGGCCTGCTCCAGCGCGAGGGTCCGCTCTTTCACCCGCCATTCCAGTTCCACCTGGGCGGTCTTGCGGTCCAGCGCGGTGAGAATGTGCTGCGCGACGTATTCCAGCAGCGCGCGATCCTCCGTGTCGTAGCGGTCGGCGCGCTCGTAGTCCTGCACCACGATCGCGCCGCAGACCTGCGCACCGCGCAGCAGCGGCACGCCCAGCCAATCCTCGCTGAGCGGCCCGCCGGCGTATTCCTCGCTGGCGATGTTCATGGCCAGCAGAATCTTGCGCGGCGCTCCGATCAGCGGCTTGCCGTGCTGCAGCAGCGCCGCCGTCATGCTGTGGATGTCCTGGTCGACCGCGAATTCGGTTTCGGAATCGGGGTCGAAGCGGTCGCGGCTGTCCGCGAAGTACAGATAGCGGATCGTCGCGTGCTTGCCGTCGTATTGGACGATGTAGAAATTCTCCGCTGGCATCAATCCGCCGACGACCTGATGGATCCGCGCCAGCATGTCGTGCATTTCAAGGCCGGAGCCTGCGAGATCGGAGATTTCGTACAGCGCCTGCTGGAGACGTTTGGACTTTTCCAGCGCTTCGATCCGCGCGCCGGCGTTGGCGAGGCCCAACGAGGCTGCGATCAGCCTGTGCGCCAGTGCGAACCACGACGTCTGCATCCAGTCGGCCGGCGGCGCCCCGTCGAACGCGACGCCGATGACGGTGCGATGACCGTTACCGCTGTCGCGGCGGTCGATCCATGCCCGGGCGCGTGGTACGGGCGGCGGATCGTCGAGATGCGCCAGCACCTCGGCCCGCAACGCCTCATCGCTGGAGGCATTGCGCGCGCTGCCGGTACCGAGACGGACATGCCTCCATGCAATGGCGAGCTGCGTATCTGCGGGCAACGTACCCAGCAGCGCATCGATCACGTCTCTTGAAGTGATTCCAGCAGCCAGAGCCCCACCAGCGCCATCGTCTGTCCCTGCATCCGTATCGTGATGGGTGAGGGTCATGGCCGGAGCATATACCCGAATTTTCGACAGCGACAGCGTAGGTCGAATGTTGGACAACAGAGTCGCGTTTGCGATAGGCAGCGTCTTTCGTCGGCGCTGCCGGAACGGCGGATCACGCTGCCAGCATCGCAGGACGACGCAGGACGGGGACAGCCGCCGCCCGACAGGAATGGGGCAGGAATGGGACACCCACCATTTGTCCGGACCATGCGCTGACCTTGGGACACGAGGTTGGCATGACCCGTCAGGAAAGCGGCCAGCGACGTGTCGGGATTTTCTGGACTGTGGTGTCCTGGACTCAGGATTTGAACTCAAGCGCGCCTGGATGCGCGAGCGGGCCTGGCGGAGGCACCTGCAGCCGGCGAACCCGCCGCAGGCCGCAGTCGTGCCCGCGTAACATATGCTTCGCCTCATCCATCCTCGGCGGCAACCCATGACGCACGCACACGGCAGCTGTCTCTGCGGCGATGTCCGCTTCACTGTCGCGTGGCCCAGCAAGTGGGTGGCGCACTGCCACTGCACGATGTGCCAGCGCGCGCACGGCGCGGCGTTCGTGACCTGGTTCGGCATGGAAAACGCAAGCGTCGGAATCGACGATGCCGCCGGTGCGCTGCGCTGGTACGTGTCATCGCCCGGCGCCGAGCGCGGGTTCTGCCAGCGCTGCGGTAGCTCGCTGTTCTTCCGCGCCGAACGCTGGCCCGGCGAGCTTCACATCGCGCTGGCGAATCTGCACGGCGATGCCGACCGTGCGCCGATGGCGCACGTGTTCTGGGAGACGCATGTGGACTGGGCGAGACTCGACCCGAACGACGATCTGCCGCGAAAGACCGCGCCCGAATCGGACTGAGTGAAGGCCGGCGGACCGCCGGCCCAAGCCTCATCTACCAGGGTTCATGCCTTGACGCTGCACGGCATCGCGGAGACGGCGGCGCTCGCCGACGCTGATGCATTTGTTCTGCGGGCGATTCGAGCCAACGGGCTTCACGCGTTCGCAGATGAGACGGTTGTCTTCGGCCCGCGTCACCAGCGCCTTGACCGATTCGAGCGCGTTCGCCAACGCGATCTTTCCGTCCGGGCCGAGTTCGTCGACCGTGGTCTTGCCTTCGATCAGCGCGGAGACTTCGTCCTGCTTCGCGAAAATCGCCTTGCGCTCGTCGTCCGTGAAGTGCGAGTAATTGCCGGATTTGCGTTCGATCGCCTGACGCTGCTCGGCCTGCGCGGCGCGGATCTGGGCCGGTGTGGAATCGATGACGATCGCATCTTCGGCGAAGGTCGGGCAAGACAACAGCATGGCGGCGACGAACGCCGTCGAAAGCAGTATGCGCATGGTCGAATGGGTGCACGGAGGAGTAGAACCTCCATTGGATCACATCTCCCGGAATTTCCGACCATGACCTTCGTCATGGTCGGAACCGGGCGTCACGCGGCGTACACGGACGCCGCCCTGATCGCTGCGATCAGGCAGCAGCCGCCGGCTGCTCGTGGAACTGCTCTTCCTCGGTCGAACCCTTCAGCGCGACGGTCGAGGACTTGCCGCCCTGGATGGTCTGGGTGACGCTGTCGAAATAGCCGGTGCCCACTTCGCGCTGGTGTTTGACTGCGGTGAAGCCGCGATCGGCCGCCGCGAATTCAGCTTCCTGAAGCTCGACGAAGGCGCTCATCTGACGGCGCGCATAGCCGTAGGCCAGATTGAACATCGAGTAGTTCAGGGCGTGGAAGCCGGCCAGGGTGATGAACTGGAATTTGTAACCGTAACCGGCGATTTCCTTCTGGAACTTGGCGATGGTGGCGTCGTCCAGATTCTTCTTCCAGTTGAAGCTCGGCGAGCAGTTGTAGGCCAGCAGCTTGCCCGGGAACTTCGCGTGGATGGCTTCGGCGAACTTGCGCGCGAATTCCAGATCCGGCTTGCCGGTTTCGCACCACACCAGATCGGCGTACGGCGCATAGGCCAGACCACGGCTGATCGCCTGGTCCAGACCGTTGTTGGTCTTGTAGAAGCCTTCGACGGTGCGCTCGCCGGTGCAGAACGAACGATCGTTGTCGTCGACATCGCTGGTCAGCAGATCGGCGGCTTCAGCATCGGTACGGGCGACGATCAGCGTCGGCACGCCCATCACGTCGGCGGCGAGGCGCGCGGCGACCAGTTTCTCGACCGCTTCGCGGGTCGGCACCAGCACCTTGCCGCCCATGTGCCCGCACTTCTTGACGCTGGCGAGCTGGTCCTCGAAATGCACACCGGCCGCGCCGGCTTCGATCATCGCCTTCATCAGCTCGAACGCATTCAACACGCCGCCGAAACCGGCTTCGGCATCGGCCACGATCGGCTGCATGAAATCGATATCGCCGGTGCCTTCCGCGCACTGGATCTGATCGGCGCGCAGCAGCGTGTTGTTGATGCGCTTCACGACCTGCGGCACCGAGTTCGCGGGATACAGCGACTGGTCGGGATACATCTCGCCGGCGATGTTCGCATCGGCCGCCACCTGCCAGCCGCTGAGATAGATCGCCTTGAGCCCGGCCTTGACCTGCTGCATCGCCTGATTGCCGGTCATCGCGCCGAGCGCATTGACGAAGTCTTCGGTCTGCAGCGACTTCCAGAGTTTTTCCGAGCCGATCTTCGCGATCGAATGTTCCACCGGCACCGTGCCGCGCAGGCGCACGACTTCCTCGGCGCTGTACGGGCGGGTCACACCGGCCCAGCGCGGGTTGTTGTTCCAGTCCAGCTTCAGTTGTTCGGCGGTGGGGAGCGTGGTCTTCATGGCGATATTCCTGTGGGGAAGAATTTGTTTGGTTCGATCTTGTGGGAGGGGCTTCAGCCCCGAAGCCGTTCGTAAGCCGGCAACGTCAAAAAATCCGCAAGCACATCCCGATGCGTCAGCTCGGACAACAGCGCGATGGCATCATCGATCCGCGCCGCACCGATCACCGCCGCATCCGCCGCGAGCTTCGAAGGCAGCCCGATCAACGCGCGTTCCAGCAGCGCGAAATCCACCGGCGTGCCGTCGGCCAGCTGCAGCGGCTCGCGGCCGTCGTCGGCGAAGTGCAGCCACTGCCACAACTGCGCGCGCGAGATTTCGGCGGTGGCGGCGTCTTCCATCATCCCGTGGATCGGCACGCAGCCGTTGCCGTCGAGCCACGCGGCGAGATAGCGCACGCAGACTTCGACATTGCCGAAGAAACCGGCTTCGGTGATCGTGCCCAACGAGGGGCGCAGCAGATGTTCGGCAGTGACGTTCACGTCTTCGCGACGCACGTCGTGCTGATGCGGACCGGGCATGCGCGCATCGAAAATGCCGCGCGCCAATTCGATCAGACCCGGATGCGCGACCCAGGTCCCGTCGTGGCCGGCAGAGGCTTCGCGCAGTTTGTCGGCCTCCACGCGCGCGAAGGCCGCAGCATTGGCTTCGGGATCGCGCGGGTTGGGAATCTGCGCCGCCATGCCGCCCATCGCATGCGCGCCGCGACGGTGGCAGGTCTTGATCAGCAGTTCCGAATACGCCTTGAGGAACGACTGGGTCATCGTCACCTGGCCGCGCTCGGGCAACACCCGGTCGCGATGCGCGCGCAGGGTCTTGATGTAGGAAAAAATGTAGTCCCAGCGTCCGCAGTTCAGGCCGACGATCCGGCTGCGCAGCGCATGCAGGATCTCGTCCATCTCGAACGCCGCCGGCAGCGTTTCGATCAGCACCGTCACCTTCATCGCGCCCTGCGGCAGATTGAGCTGCACTTCGATCTCGTCCAGCACCGCGTTCCACAGTGCGGCTTCTTCCATGCACTGCAGTTTCGGCAGATAGAAATACGGGCCGCGATCCCTGGCGGTGAGCGCACCGGCGTTGTGGAACGCGAACAGTCCGAGGTCGAACAGACTGCCGGACATCGGCGCGCCATCGACGACGACGTGCTTCTCGTCGAGATGCCAGCCGCGTGGACGCACCAGCAGCACCGCGCGCTCGGCTTCCGGCTTCAGCCGGTACTGCTTGCCGTTGTCGCCATCGAATGCGAGCGTGCCGGCCACCGCATCGCGCATCGCGTGCTGGCCCTGGATCAGGTTCGCCCAGGTCGGCGCGGTCGAATCCTCGAAGTCGGCCATGTAGCAGCTGGCGCCCGAGTTCAGCGCGTTGATGACCATCTTCGGATCGACCGGCCCGGTGATCTCGACCCGGCGGTCGAGCAGCGCGGCCGGGATCGGCGCCACCCGCCAGTCGCCCTCGCGGATCGCCCGGGTGTCTTCGCGGAAGGCCGGCAGCGCGCCGGCATCGAACTCGGCCTGCCGCGCCTGTCGCGCCGTCATCCGCTGTTGGCGCAGGGGCTCGAAGCGGCGGTGCAGGCGTGCCAGGAATGCCAGCGCGGCGGGCGTGAGCACGGCGTCCTGCCCGGTCGCGGTGCCGAGGATCTCGACGCCGGACAGTATTTCGTGGGCCTCAGCGTGGGGCTTGAGGACGGCGGACATGGACAACTCCAACACTTGCGTGGGGGTTTCACCATCCGCCCGGGTTCTTTATTTGACAACTGAGTTTTAGCAATGGTAATCATAAGTTGAGCTTATAGTTAGGCTTCGACGAAAGTCGTAGTCGCGCTGCAGGTATCGCAACTCCTTGATTTCAATGAATGACAGCGCATGCCCTGCCGCGCAGCTTTCCGCCCCGCTTCCACGGAGCCCGCCCGATATGGTCGAAGACACCGCCCCAAGCCCCCGTTTCGCCTACAAGGCCGACCGCCTGAAGCCCCTGCGGGCGTTCTGCCAGGTCGCCCGCCTGGGCTCGGTCTCGCGCGCGGCGGGCGCGCTGTATGTCAGCCAGCCGGCGGTCACCCTGCAACTGCAGGCGCTGGAGCGCGAGCTGGGGGTCAAGCTGTTCGAACGCGTCGGCCGCCGGCTCACCCCGACCCGCGAGGGCGACGCCCTGTACGCGCTGGCACGGCCGCTGGTGGAAGGCATCGACCATCTGCCCGCCGCCTTCCGCGAACAGATCAGCGGCTTGGATGCCGGCGAACTGCACGTCGCCGCCGGCAGCTCCACCATCCTCTATCTGCTGCCGAAGATCGTGGAGGCCTACCGCCAGAAGCACCCCGAGGTGCGGCTGATCCTGCACAACGTCACCGGCGCCGGCGGCCTGGACCTGCTGCGTTCGGACGAAGTCGACCTCGCGGTGGGCTCGATGCTCGATGTGCCCGGCGACCTCGACTACGTCCCGGTCTACCGCTTCGAGCCGATGCTGATCACCCCGCCCGACCATCCACTGGCCGGCAAAGCCGAACTCAAGCTCGACGACCTATCGCCCTACGGGCTGATCCTGCCGCCTCAGCGCCTCACCACGTATCGACTCGTCGACCTGGTGTTCCAGCAAAACAGAGTCCCCTACACCGTCGCCCTGGAAGTCGGCGGCTGGGAAGTCATCAAGCAATACGTCGCGATGGGCCTGGGCATCAGCATCGTCACCGCCATCTGCCTCACCGACGCCGACCGCACCCGCCTCGCCGCGCGATCGCTGGCGAAATATTTCCCGTCGCGGAGTTATGGCGTGGTGGTGAGGAAGGGGAAGTATCTGTCGCAGCAGGCCAGGGATTTCATCGAGTTGATTCAGCCGCAGATGTTGATGCCGCGGGGGTATGACGAGACTGGGCATTCGGAGAGGTAGGGCAACGCCGATATGTTCAACTCACCGGGATTCGTAGGGTGGGGTGAGCGCAGCGATGCCCACCCTCCCGGCAATTCCGGGAACGCAGGCATTGAGCGGAGCGAAAAGCGACACGGGATGCATTGAAACTTCAAGGGTGGTTCGGGTGGGCATCGCTGCGCTCACCCCACCCTACGCTCTGCCTCTAATGATGTGTCAGGTTGCGGAATGTTCGAGGGAAATTCAGCCTGGTCCGAGCCCCATCTTTGAACCCTTTAAAAACAATAACTTAATCGATACTCTCGAACCCTGGTCTTTAAATGGCCACATTGGCCATGGCCCAATAGCGGCCGAATCGTGCAAGCGGCCTATGACACAGGCCGCTTGAGTTTAGGCGACGGAAACCTCATAACAAAGCATAGACTTCAGAGGGGCAAGCATGGCTACGACGGCAAATGGGAAAGCGGCTGACAAGCATCCGTATATGTCAGGAACAGCTGGGTTGATGCAAGCAGTTACACACTTCAGGAAATCCTTTCCGACGCAGGTGTCGGCGGATACATTCAAGAAGCTTGGGATTGCTCCGAACAACGAATCGTATGTTCTGAACATTTTACGCTTCGTGGATGTTCTGGACGCCGATGGCAACAAGACAAGCGGTGCCTCTACTACGTTTAATCAGCATGAAGACGCGGACTTTCAAGTTGCGTTTGGCAAGCTGGTTAAGATTGCATATAAGGATTTGTTCACCCTTCATGGTGACGACGCTTGGACGCTACCTTCAGGCAAACTGATCTCTTTCTTTCGCAATAGTGACCACACAAGTGCAATCGTTGGGCAGCGTCAAACGTCTACCTTTCAGGCGCTTGCGGTTCTGAGCGGAAAACTTGAAGGTGGCGCACCTAAAACGACGCCTTCAAAAGCGCCGCAGCCCAAGATAACCAAGAAGGCTCCAGCTCAGACGAAGCAGACACCTAGTGAAGGGACCCCGTCCCCCATGACCAACTCTGCACCTGCAGCTAGCATCAATGGCAACGGAACAGATGTCGGATTGACCGTTCGAATTGAAATCAATCTTCCGGCGGCTGCTGATCAAGAAACCTATGACCGCATTTTCAAAAGCATTCGCGAGAATTTACTGAATGCAAAGTCTTCTTGATACTTTTGAGTCGATCGCAAGACGTGCCAACGCTTTCACGGAGCCAACCGAGGAAAACGAGGCATCGCTACACGCATTCGATAGGCGAAATATACATCCAGGCCTTCCCTCGAAGGTACGCAATCTGTTTGACGATGGACATTACTCCGAAGCGACTTTCGAGGCTTTTAAGTTCGTAGACAAGACGGTTCAACGGCACGCCAAGAGTAAGGAATCCGGCGTCAAACTTATGATGGCTGCGTTCAACAAAGATAAGCCAGTAGTCCAGATTACGCCCCTCTTGTCCCCCAGTGAAATTGATGAGCAAGAAGGCTATCGCTTTCTTTTCTCAGGGGGCGTTATGGCTATACGAAATCCTCGCGGGCACGAATTTGGCGCAACAGATGACGTGGATGTTTGCCTAGACCACCTTGCTTTTGCGTCCCTGCTCATTCGCCGTCTGGAGCAGGCAGGCCTGACCTGACCTACGAAAAAATCCCATAACCCGTAAGGCGGGTCTCGCACCCGCCGATTCAACCGAACCACGACTTCCCATCATCGAGACCAGATGCACGAGGCGACGCGAAAGGAAGTCGCAGCCATGCATCTGGCGGGTGCAAGACCCGCCCTACGCTGCTGTTCCAAGGTGTAATGTGAAACTCATGACGATTCGACGCGAAGCCTGCCATGCATACGGATACCGCTTCCTACAACGCGGCGCTTGAGCCGGGGGATCGCGAAGTCTGCGATCTGCTGGCGCAGGACATCCGGCGACATCTGCCGGAGGCGGAGAACAAGATCTGGCACGGGCATCCGGTGTGGTTTCTGGACGGCAATCCGGTGGTCGGCTACAGCAAGCTGAAGCACTGCGTGCGCCTGCTGTTCTGGAGCGGGCAGTCGTTCGAGGAAGACGGACTGGCGAAGGAAGGCAGCTTCCAGGCCGCCGAAGCGCGGTTCACTGCCGCCGACCAGATCGACACCGCCGCGCTCGCGCGCTGGCTGGCGAAGGCGCGCGACATTCAGTGGGACTACAAGAATCTCGTGCGCCGCAAGGGGCGTCTGGAACGGTTGAAATGATCGCGATGGTCGCCTTGCAACTATCGTAGGGTGCATAAGCGAAGCGTCATGCACCTTCGCCTACCGAGATGGTGCATGACGCCTTCGGCTTATGCACCCTACGACCTGCATCATTCAACGCATGCGTCGGTCGAAACGATCAGGGGCATGCGATGCTCTCGTCCCGATACGCATAACCGTTGCTCTGGCCCCACGCATACGAAAACTCGCCGCATGAGACGAATTGACCTTTGACGTTGCCGGTCGGTTGGTCGTAATAGGTGCGAAGGGTGCCGTACGGCGGGGGATTCAGGACGTATGCGGGAACCGCAAGAACCGCAGCCGAGTACAGGGTGATGAAGCAGGCGAACAGGGCGATCTGCAAGCGACGTTTCATGATGGATTCCTTTTCCATGCGCGGCCACATCAGCCGCCCGTTGAATCTAGCATGCATGCGGCGCATCGCAGGGCAACCAACCCGTAAAGCGGATCTCGCGCCCGCCGATTCAACCAAGCCACGGCTTCCCATCATCGAAACGACAGCACGTCGCCTCTCGACACCGTTACCGGTGTTGGAGCGCGCGAAAAAACTGCGCGACGCATCCGTTTGCCGAACCAACACCCGGGCATGCGCCCTGCTTCCACCTTGGATTCCCTCCCGGCCGCACGAATCGTGCGGCCGGGAGGGATGTGCGACTTCAATACACTTCGAGCTCGTTGATGCGCGCGTAGCCGGTCTGATTCGTCGGGCCCGACAAGGCGAGAATGCGCAGTCGGAACGTCTGGACCGGCGCGATCGCGTGGCTGCGACTGAGTGCGGTGTTGTTGCGGATCAAGGCCGCTTTCACCCACGCGGTGCCGGTCCAGGACTCGATATCGTAATCCTTGATCGGATAACCCTCGGTCGTGTACAGGTCGACCCGCGAGATGTTCATCACCTGGCCCCACTGCAGTTCCAGCCACTGCGGCATCGCCGCGCCGTTGTTGTTCGTCCAGCTGGTGAAGCCACCGAGCGTGGTGCTGGTATTGCCGTCGTTGACCCGACCAGGCGAGTAGCAATGCACCGTGCCTGCGCCGGAGCAGAACGTGCTCGACGCCACCGCCAGGGCTTGCGGCGCGATGTTCATCGGGGGCGCATTGGTCACCAGGATTTGACGCGCAGTGGTGCGGCTGCTGCCGAATTGCCGGCCATGCGAGTCGCGCAATGCCGTCAGCTGGATCGTCTTCGCGCCGGTGCTGTTCCACACGCGCGATGCGAATACCGGTTGCCACGACGGCGGTGCAGGCGACCCGGTGTGGTTGGTCGTGGTGCCGTCGCCCCAGTTCATGGTGTAGTCGATATTGTCGCCGTAGGGCCAGCAGGGACGCATGCGGATCTTGTAGCTCGCGGCGGTGTTCACGCCGACCGATGCCGGCCCGTCGATCATCGGCGTGAGTGCGCTCGAACCCGACGCGGTGAGGTCCCAGAAGCCGATGTACCACTGATCGGACTTCCACAGCGTTTTTCTCCACTCGCTGGTCAGGAAGGTGTCGGCTTTCGCGGTGATCGCGATCTGCCAGTCCAGGCCGAAGGTCAGCGCACTGACGGTTTCGTAGTTGCCGTTCTGATCGGCATCGCCGCAAGTGTTGCCGTAATAGCCCCAGAGGTCGCCGTGCAGATAACCTCTGACGCCCACCTGCGCATACGCGACCACTTCGTTGTAGAGGAAACCCCGCACCCCCACATCGGCGTAAAGCGATGGACGAATGCGTCCTGAAACGCCCGCACCGAACGGATTGTCGACGCTCTGTATGCTGCTCTGCAGATTGTTGTAACCCGTGCAATTGCTGGACGTGCACAGGTAGTCGAAACTGCCGGTGAGACTCTGCCCGCCGCGGTATTGCAACTGGCCGGTCACGCTGGCCTGGATTTCGATGCCGAAGGTGATCGGGAGGTTGAACCCGATGTAGACGGGGATCGGGCCGAGCGCGAACGCCACCCCGCCCAGCGAAGGCTTGGCGATCTCGTACTCGATCGGATTGGGGTTGGCGTAGCTGATCGAGCCGTTCAGGGTGATCGTACTCGCCAGGGTCACGTTGCCGACCGCCCGCACGTGCTGGAAACGCACGCCGTACGGGATGCACACCCAGAAGACTTTCGTGCGCTTGAGCCGCAGTTTGACCTCGCCGTTGGCATCCAGATTGCCGGCGCCTTCGGCTTTCAGCGTGCCGCTGAATCCGCTGCCGAGGTTCTCCGTCCTGGAGAAATTCGGGGTGTACTGCAGGCGCTTGTTCTTGGTGACTTCGCTGTCGCTGCACGAACCGAACGGCCCCCTCGCCAGAACGCCATCGGCGGGAAAGGCTTCGGTGTCCTGGTTGGCGAAAGCGATCAGCGCATCGGTCGGCTGGCCGATGGCCAGAGAGCGTTGGATTTCGTCGATGATCGGCGCGCTGAGCGCGAACGTTGCGGTTTCGCCGTTCTCGGTGAGCGCCAACTCGTCGATCAGCTCTTCGCGGATCAACTCGGGAATCGGCGCGAATGCGACGCCCTTGGCGCCTTCGATCTGGTAGATCTCGGCGGTGGTTTTGCGCCCGGCTTCGTCGGTCCAGCTGTACGGCGTCCGGTTCCAGCCGCCGTCGCCGTCGCCGGGCTCTTCCGGCACGGGAACCTCCGGGTCGCCCGGAACCGGGATGAGCGCTTTTGTTTGGGCCTGCGCGGAGAACACGAAGAACAGGGTAATGGCGAATGCACAGACACTACGCACGAACGCGTCTCGCCTGCGATCCGACCTTGTCGGTCTTGAAAATTCCATGATTGACAGATTCCTTATGCGTTGGACGGATGACCGCCGCAGCTTCTCGGTGCGGCGACTGCATGTTAATGGCGCCCTCCGAACACGGCCAGAGCCCGCACCCTGGGATGTTGATGTCGGCGTGAGCCAGTGAACTCAGCGCATCGTCCGCACGGCCCTTCCCATGCCGCTGG
The DNA here is from genome assembly GCA_017302135.1 of Lysobacterales bacterium. GTDB lineage: Bacteria > Pseudomonadota > Gammaproteobacteria > Xanthomonadales > Xanthomonadaceae > Lysobacter_I. The sequence goes on from JAFLDZ010000016.1 coordinate 73,846, forward strand.
CGGGTCCTGTCCCATCGAGGTTCGCTTCGGCGCCTGCACGGACAGCCAAGCCACAAGGCCCATACGGCGCAAGACGTCTGCGGCTTGTGCGCCGTGCGATGCTACGCGATCACTGCATCTCGAACGCGGCTTTGGCGCGGAGTTTCCGTTCCAGGAATCGACCGCTGTTGACCAGCGCTTCGACATCGCCGGCGAAGGACTCGTGCGCGATCTGTTTCAGCGATTCGTCGAGCATCTGCAACTGGTCGACGAGGACCTGCGCGGCGGTGCGCTTGTCCTTGAGCGGCTGCGTTCTGGCGAACGTCGCAGGCAATTTGAGATAGCTGGTCAGCATCTCCGGCAGATAGCGGCGCAGGGTTTCCTCCACCGTGAACGCGGATTCGACCGACAGCGCGCCCGAGACTTCCAGCTCGCGCAATCGCGGCAGCAGATCCGCAAGCGTGGCCTGGATGCTGTGCAGAGACGCCAGCGCCGGTTCCGGCAGGCGCTTGGACGCTTCGTTGATCAGACGCTCCAACTGTTGCGCGAGGGTCTCGACCGAAACCTCCACGCTGGGCGCCTCTTCTTCGACGACCTGTTTGCGTGGCCATGCGAGCACGCCGACGGCATACAGACCAGCCACGATCAACGGCCAGCCGGTGTCGATCACTCCCGTGAACAGCAGCACCAGCCCGGCGAAGGCGAGACAGCAACCGGCGATATTGCGCGGGCTGTAGAGAAAGTCGGACAGACGGCTCATCGGCGCCACTGCGACCGCATCCATGGCTGAAGCGCACGACAACGCCACCCGTACAGCATCGCTGCAGTCCGCCAGGGCGGCGTCGCCGGTTTGCGCTTGTCGACGTTCATGTCGATCATTGGTAACCGCGGATATCCTTGAAGACCTTCGAAAGCGAGCCTGCCTTGGCATCGAAGGCTTTGCCGCTGGTGGCTTCCGCGAGCGACTTCATTTCATCGGCGTCGGCATTGCCGAACACGATCGGGAATACGCGGATCGATTTCACCGCATCGTTCTGCGATTCGCGCCAGCGCAGCAGTTCGCGCAAGCGCATCCCATCCGTATTTTCGCCGTCCGTCATCAGCACGATCGTGTAATACCTCGGCGTTGTCTCCACGCTTTTTTCCGCCGCCAACTCGGTCATCGCGCGCTGCACGCTGTCGTAGATCGCGGTGCCGCCATCGGGCTGCATCCGGTCGACCGCTGTCTTGATCGCTGCGAGCGTCGCGGCGTTTTCCGCAGCGGTCGTTCCCATGTCGAACATCAGCGTCGGCATCGGCTCGCGGTTGAAGGGAATCACGCCGACGCGCTCGCGGTTCTGGAAACGCGCATAGCGACTGCTGAGCGAGCCCGCATCGCCGCCGGCCAGCGTATTCATCGCCGCCTTGAGCTGACCGATGCGACCCTCGTCGTCCATCGAACCGGAAAGATCCAGCACATAGCGCGACGTCGACGGCACGCGCACATCGGCCAGGAACGCGTCGAGCAGGCCATTGATGACCTGCGATTGACCTGGAAACGGCAGCTCGATGAGCGTCCGCTTCGGGATGCTGGCCGCAGCCTGCGATTCGGCATTCACCGGTCGACGCAGCGTGACTGCAGACAATGTGGTCTGGAATGCGGTCGAGCGCAGATACGCGACCAGTCGATCGTATTCCGCACGCTTGTCGCCGTTCAACAGCATCAGCGGATAGTCGGCGGTGATGATGCCCTCCTTCGGATACACCGGCACCAGCGGCTCGCTGAGCTGGCCGTTCGCATTCAACGAGAGGATCACCGACTCGTAATTGATGATGCCGTCGACTTTCGACGGATCGCCCGCATAGGCATCGGCCAGCCAACCCGATGAACCCGCTGTCATTCGCTGCCCCTGGAAAAACGCTTTCAGCGCAGGATTGGCGACATCCGCTTCGGTCAGCGCATCGGGATTGGACGCAAGCGCCGCAGCGATACCGATGACCGCCGTGAAGCCAGTGTTGCTCGACGTGGGGTTGGTCATGCCGAAGGTGAACGTGCCGGCGCTCGCGGCATCGGCGATGTCCTTCCAGGTGGGATCGTTCTTGTCCCACCCCAGGGCGACGGCTCTGGATTGCTTCACGCCGAGGATCACCGGCGAAAGCATGATCTTCTCCTGTGCGGCGATCCTGGCCTTCAGGTCGGGGTTCATCGCGAGATATTTGCCGTGGCTCACCCACACCGCATCGAACCGTTCACCGGCGTTGAGCCGATCGATCGCATCGAGCGTGCCGGCATAGCTGAAGCGGATCTCGATGCCGGTGGCTTTGCGGATCTCGTCGCCGAGCTGGGTGTCGACATCCTTCAGCTCGGAGCCGGCCAGAATGGTGAAGGCATTGGCCGGCAGCGCGCCGTCGTCACTGCCTGTGGACGGATCGGAGCCCGACGAACAGGCCGCCAGCAGTGCGAACGCCGCAGAGACGGCCGTGCATCGCAGAATCTTCGAAAAGCGTGTCATGTCGGTCACCGGTTTATTTCCCGAGCGTGGATTCGATGCGCACGATCATGCGTTCCAGCAGATCGTAGGTCGGCGGATCGATCACATCGACCAGCGTCTGCGGCATCTCGATCTTCCGGGTCTTGGCCTCGGCGAACAGCGCAGTGTTGTCGACGCCTCTGAATCCGTAGCGGCTTGCGATCTTCTGCACCTCCGGGTTGCGCTCGAACACGTCCGCGAAGCGCGCGCCCTTGTCGGTCAAGGCGACGATGGTGTGCTTGGTCAGCACCGTCGGCTGCGGATACAACAGCAGCATGTCCGGATCGATGCTCGGATGCTGGAACGCGTACTGCAGGAACTGCTGCTCGTAGACCATCACCAGCGGGCTCTTGCCCAGCTTCATGGTCACATAATCCTCGAACGGGCCGGTCGAGCTGGATTCCTGATAGCCCTGCTTCGAAAACAGTCCCAGCAACCGATCCACGACCTGATCGGCGGCGGCATCGTTGGCGACGACGTTGTCGCTGTTGGCGATATAACTGACGAGGGCGAGATACATCGCCGCGGAGTTGCTGGTGCGGACATCGGTGGTGCCGATGAGCACCGATTTGCTGACCGCATACGCAGGGTTGGGCTGCAGATCCTTCCAGCGCACGCCCTGCTCCATCATCTCGACGAACTTGTGCATGTCGACGATGTAGTAAGCGCCGCCCTGCTTGCGGACGATACCGTTGGCCTCCAGCGGCGGCAGCAACTGCTTCCAGCTCGCAACCGCCATCGGCGTGTAGAAACTGTTGCTCATCCGGCGCGAGCCGGTGGCGGTGGAGATCTTCTGCGCTGCGGCCACACCCGCCGGGTAGGCGACATCGAATGTCTTGAGGTCCGGATGAGTCGCGATCTCGCGCGAACCTGCTTTCTGGACGTCGAGCACGATGCCCTCGGCATCCAGCGCCTTCGCCAGATCGGGGTCGCGCAGAAAATCCAGCTTCTCCGAGCCGGTGAGGATGCGAATAGTCGTCTTGCCGCTCGCTGCAGTGCCGCCTGCTGTGGCGTTCGCCGCGTTCTGCCCCGCATTGGCACCGGCCTGCTTGTCGCGGGCTGAGAACACGATGCCGAACACCACGCCGATCAGCAGCAGCACTGCCAGTGCCGGTCCAAGGAATTTCTTCATCAACGGTTCCCCTGCAGTAGAAGCATCATGCGGCTCCGGACGACCCATGACGGGCGCGCGGGCCGTCATCGTCCAAGCCCCGGATCGGAATGCCTTTGCCGCGACAATAATCGATCGCCAGACGCTCGATCAGGTTGGACATGCTGCGGTTTTCCATCCCCGCCGCGAGCTCAAGCGCATCGCGGACCCCGGGTTGGGTGCGGAAGGTGGTGGTGACGGTGCGGTTGGGCGGTTTGGGCATCGTCATTGCGAATACATTCGATGGCGGTCTGACGCCCATTCAACAGCAGTTGTATTCCATTTTCATGACAGCGCCGCAGGGGCGCACATGCGAAACGCCATGCGCCTTTTCCCCACGATACGGCCCATGACGCCTTCGGCTCATGCGCCCTGCGACCTGTCTGGAACCGGGCAGCGATGTTGCGTGTGGCCGGTGCGGGACCCGCACGATGCCGCTGCGGTAGGATGCTTCGTGAAAAAAATCGGACACGAACGCCCATGGATACCGAACAACCGGAGCCTTCCGACAACAATCCCTTCGCAGGCTTGTGGTCCGGCCCCAATGGGTTGCGTCGCGTGCTGGCCGTGTTCCTGCCGGCTTTGCTGTGTGCCTTGGCTTTGCAATGGGCCACCGAGCGCTACACGGTCGCTCCGATGTGCGCCGACCATGGCGAGAAGCACGGCCTTGCGTATCAGGGCGCCGACGCCACGCATGCCAACGATGTCTACACATCGGTCTGCCGCTATCGCAAGCCCGATGGCAGCGAAGAAACGATATCCACGTCCAAGGTGTTTCCTTTCCTGACCGATCTGTGGGTGAGCTTTGCGCTCGACCTCAAGATGACGGTGCTCGCTTTCCTTGCCCTGTCGATATTGGCCGATGTGGGTTTGAAAAAATTGCGGCCATCCGGCAAGAAAAAACGACGCAAGCCGTAATCTGTAGCCCCCAGCGCGGCAGCTGGCGCAGCCGGGATGGTGGGGTTCGCTGCGCTCACCACCTAAGGTCTCCCCACTTTTTCTGTTTGCCGATCAATGAGATAAAGCTTATTGTCTGCAAAAACAGCGCGTGCATGACGCGGTTTTTTCCTCGGGGTATCGAAGCCTGAGGACCACGCCATGCACGC
>JAFLDZ010000017.1 GCA_017302135.1 Lysobacterales bacterium
GAACGCTTGGCTTCGGTGCCGAACAGCGCGTTCATGCGGACATCATCCACACCACCGCAGGACATGAAATGAACAAGGTCGATGCACTACTGACTCAAATTGCACAGCGCATATTGCGTATCGAAACTTTGGAATCCCGTCACCGCGATAGCTTGGACTTCCACGAGGTTTCCGTGCTGGAACTGCGAGATGCGCTTGAGGCGGCCTACAACGCCGGCATCGAGCAGGGGCGCAAGACCAAGGACGCAGGCAAATCCGCCAGCTGATCGAACAGATCGGAAGTCGAGCGAAAACGCTTGGCTTTCACCGCGAACAGCGCGTTCATGCCGTCACGCGAAGCACGGCACGACGCGCGAATCCACTCACACAGGAACGACACACCATGAACCGCACCACGGAAACCCTCGAAGACGAAATCAAGTTCGCGCGCGCACGCGGTGCGGACAGCCTGCGCATGATGCGCATGTACGTAGCGCATGCCATGCATGCCGTTGAGGACAGTATCGAGCGTTTCGACGGCACAGACGACCTGAAAACGCAGGCCGAATGCATCAATCTTGCGATGATGCGCATTTGCAACGATCTGCTTCCCAAGCTCCGCCTCGACACTGCCGCCGACGCGCAGGCAGCCCTTTTGCTTGCCTACGCACGGAGGGCAGCAGCATGAGCGCCGAACGCATCACACAAGGCATCGACCGCGATCTGGCTGAGCATTTCCAAATTCTCGACACCCGGTTCCTCGTGGCGATCCATCATGGCGACGTGGATGTTGTGAAGCTGGCCCGGCAGGAACTGATGAATCGCGGGCTCAACGGCGAGGTCCGTTGGGTCGGCTTCGCCAAGGCGGGCGAGTTGCTCGGGGTATAGCGCAGCCGCCACGCCTGTTCCATGGCGCCGGCCACAATCCGAAAGCTGTTTCACACGCTCGGTGCAGCCAACACTGTTCCGGGCATTTTTTTGCGTGTATGGCGTTTGCCGGGTAGTCATCGGAGGATTTTTGCAGGCTTGGAGAGCCAGTGAAAGCAGTCCGGTTCACGCCAGCAGTTGTGGCGTGATCGTGCGACGAAAATCCCGTGCAAGGCATCGCCTCAAACTTCCGCAGCAATGCCAGCGGTCATTCACTTGGCTGTGCAAGGGAATAGTGCGTTCATGCACGTAGACCCATGCACTTGGAAACACCGGTGAATGTCGAAGCGGACAAGTACGTACTTCTGAATCCGCCACGCCATCAGGCGCGGCGAACAAACGATCGCCTACATCCGGCAAACGCTCGAATTCGGACTGCACGCGATCATCCGCACACAGAAAGCGTAAGCATCTCCAGACTCCCAAGAAGGACAAGAGCCTGGGACGGCACCCGGAACAGATTGCACATCGGCATCGATAGGATCGTGCCTATGCGGCGTTAGGCATCCGGCGTATGCCGGTAAGTAGCGGACGACCGAGGTGCTAGAACACCCCGGCCGCCCTGACCACCACCGTTCCCTTGGAGAACGACAATGGCTGCAAATACTCTATCAGGCCCGAATCGGGCCGAACATCGTCTGTCGCGCTTCGCGGCTGTTGCTGCTTGTGGGGCGCGGACATGACCGAAACCACACGCGAGACCCCGTTCCGGGACATACCTGTTGAACAGCGACCCTTGCTGTTGATCGCCTCCGGCGTAGTAGTCGCAACCGCACTTCGTGAAGCGGCCGACCTTGAAGACGCGGTTCGTCGTCTGCTGTTGATGGGAACAGAGACCGGCCTTGACGGAGGCGTCGCATACCTCTGCGAGTTCGCTCTGGAGATTGCTGGCGCACTGCGAAAATCGACCACCGATGAGTGACGGCGAACGCATCTTGCTGATGCGACAACTCGATTGATCGAATTTTCTGCGGTTTCGCTCAGTTATCCTGCTCACTACGTCACTCTGCGATACAGCAACCGGATTGCATTGGGACACTGTCCGCTGGTTTGAATGTCCAGCGGACACCCCATGACAACGATCCAACTTAGCGACGCGGCACGCATGACGCCGCCGCAGCGGCGCATGGAGGTTGCCGCACTCCTCGTCCTGGGCCTGCATCGTCTTCGCGGCGGTGGCGCGCACGACGGCGCAGTTGCCGCGCCCTCTCCGGTTGACCTTGGCTTTGTCGGGGAACCACGCGTACATGCCAACCCCGCTCACCGGAGTCCACAGGCATGACGCAACAACACCCCGCGGCAGCGCCCGCATCGATGGCTACGCGCATCGCGCGCCTAACCGACTGGTCGTGGCCAGATCTGTCCAAAGAATGGCGACGACTCTTCAGCACTGACCCATTGGTGATCAATCGGCGTTTCGTCGAGAAACGAATCGCGTATCGCTGGCAGGAGATCGAGTTCGCGAAGACTAATCCTGGTTTGCTCGCGCGCAACCAACATCGCATCGATGAACTAGTCGCCACCGGCCAATTGAAGCGCCAGCCCGTCGGCGCGATTCCGATCGCGGGCACAGAGTTGGTGCGCATCTACGCGGGCATCGAACACCGCGTACTCGTGCTGTCTGATGGCGAGTTCGAGTATGCCGCCAAGCGATACCCGAGCTTGTCGATGATTGCCCGCGCGATCACAGGGACCCGCTGGTCAGGTCCCGCCTTCTTCGGATTACGCAAGGCGGGTTGCCGATGAACGCCACGGCACCCAAGCGCCTGCGCTGCGCCGTCTACACCCGCAAGTCCACGGAGGAAGGGCTGGAGATGGCGTACACCTCGATCGATGCCCAGCGCGATTCGGGTGCGTCCTACATCGCCAGCCGTCGCGCCGAAGGATGGATTCCGGTCGCCGACGACTACGACGACGGCGGCTTCTCGGGCGGCACCCTCGAACGCCCTGCCCTGCAGCGGCTGATGGCGGACATCGGGGCGGGCCGGATCGACATCGTCGTCTCCTACAAGATCGACCGCCTCAGCCGCTCCCTGTTCGACTTCGCCGAACTGGTGAAGATCTTCGACAAGCACGGCGTGACCTTCGTGTCGGTGACCCAGCAATTCAACACCACCGACGCGATGGGACGGATGCTGCTCAACATCCTCCTGACCTTCGCACAGTTCGAGCGCGAGCTGACCTCCGAGCGCATCCGCGACAAGTTCTCGGCCAGCAAAAAGAAAGGCATGTGGATGCACGGCATCACCCCGTTGGGTTACGACGTCAAGGATCGCCGGCTGGTGATCAACGAAGCCGAGGCCGAACAGGTCAGAACGCTGTTCCGCCGCTTTCTCGAACTGGGTTCGATGATGAAGGTGGCGCAGGAAGCACGCGCGCGCGGCTGGTGCAACAAATCGTGGACGGCTAAGACAGGACGGCAGCATATTGGCAGGCCGCACGATCGCAGCACGATCTTCAAGATGCTGCACTGCCGAACTTACCTCGGCGAACTCAAGAACCGCGACCAGTATGTCGAAGGCACGCACCGGCCGATCATTGACCAGTCCCTGTGGGACGAGGTGCATGCGCGCCTTCAGATCAGTGGACCTGTGCGCGCAGGCGCGGCGCGTCAAGGCAAGGTGGCCTTCCTGCTGAAAGGTCTGCTGACCGGCCCGGACGGCCGCGCCCTGACGCCGTGGCACACGACCAAGGCCAACGGGCGCACCTACCGCTACTACCTCAGCACGCGCGACATTCACGAGGGACGGAAGGCGTCCGGCCTGCCGCGCCTGCCGGCCGGAGAACTGGAGGCGGCCGTGGTCGCGCAACTGCGGCGCCTGCTCCGCGCACCGGAGATGGTCGCAGCCATGATCCCGCAGGCCATCGCACTGGATCCGACCTTGGACGAAGCACAGGTCACGGTGGCGATGACGCAGGTCGAGCGGGTGTGGGACCAGTTGTTTCCGGCTGAGCAGCAGCGGCTGGTTCGCCTGCTAGTCGAGAAGGTCATCGTGACGCCGACGAATCTGGAGCTGCGGCTGCGTCCCGGTGGCGTTGGCGCCCTCACAGCCGAATCACGGCAGACCGCCGAAGAGATTGCAGCATGAGCAGCCCGACGCTGACCGTATCCGGCCCGGCGGCCGAGGTGGTCGCCAGCGACGGTAGCGTGGTGCTGAATGTACCGATTGCCCTGAAGCGGCGCAGTGGTCGGCGGGTGGTAACACTGTCCGGCGCTGAACCAGTGGCGGCGACCCGCGCCGGGGCCACGCCGCTGCAACTGGCGCTGGCCCGTGGCCACCGCTGGCTGCGAATGCTGGAAACCGGCGAAGCGGCCTCGATGTGCGACATCGCCCGCCGCGAGGGCACCAACCACAGCTATGTCGCTCGGCACATCAACCTGACTCTGCTGGCGCCGGACATCGTCGCTGCGATCTTGGACGAGACCCTGCCGGAGGGCGTCCAGCTCCTGTCCCTCGCGATCAATCCGCCGATGCTTTGGGAGGACCAATGGAGATGGCGCGTGGGGATGACGACATAAGCCTCTGCTCCGCCGCAGGAATTCCGTGCTTCTCGGTGCGCGCGCGATTGCGCTACGCTGCAATCTGACAGGTGAAACATGAAGTACATCGACAAGTACAGCCACGCGCCGTAGTCGCCTGATCGCCCTGATCGAGGTGCCGTCTCGCTCTTGGAACCGTGTACCGGGGCGTTCGCCACTTGACGCGGCCCTCGCGAAGGCGTTCCATGATCGGCATGGCCACATTGCGATTCAGACGCACACGTGTCCGCCGAACCATGGCGGCGTGCGCCTTGTTTTGCATGCTGTTCCTGCAGATCGCGGTAGCCGCGTATGCATGTCCTATTCAGGCGCCGCCATCGGAGCCCGCACCGACGATGGCCGGATGCGAGGATATGACGATGTCGGACCCCGAAGCACCGGCGCTGTGCATCACGCACTGTCAGGACAGCCAGATCGCGACCCCCGATCTCAATCCCTTACAGGTGCCACCATCGGCCCTGCCTCCACTGCACTTCGCCTTGACCGAGGCCTTGCTGCCGCCCGTGCGCGCGCAATACTACGAAGACGTCCCGGTCTGCCAGTCGGACCCGCCGTCCGCGCAACGCTTCTGTAGCCTGCAGATCTAGACCCCGACCGCGACTCGCTCTCGCGCTGCCGATACCGGCGGCGCGCTCGTCGTTGCGTGTTCGGAGGTCTTATGCTCGTTTTACATTCGCTGCGCCGCCGGTGCAGCTTCCGCTGTTGGGCGGCGCTGGTGTTCGCCCTGTCATTCGTGGCCGCACCTGCATGGTCGGCTGCGCCCATTGCGTTCGATGATGCCGTGCGCTTGGCCGTGGAGCGCGCGCCCGCGCTCCAGGCGCGGCGATCGCAGACCGAAGCCGCCCGGGAAGACGCGGCGCGTGCCGCTGCGCTGCCTGATCCCAGGCTGACGCTGGGACTTACCAACGTCCCGGTCACCGGCACGGATGCGTTCGACCTGCATGCCGACGACATGACCATGAAGCAGGTCGGTGTCATGCAGGAATTCCCGGCGTGGGCCAAGCGCCAGGCCCGCCGCGCGGTGGCCGATCGCATGATCGAACAGACGCAGGCGCTGACCTTGGTCGAACGACTGGCCGTCCGCCAAGCCGCCGCCCAGGCCTGGATCGCCTTGTGGACCGCCCAGCGTGAAGTCGAGGCGCTGCAGGCCCAGCGGGAGCAATCGGCTCTTGCGATCAGTATCGCCAAGGCACGGTTGGCCGGCGGGACAGGTACCGCGGCCGATGCCTTGGCAGCCCAGTCGGCGGCGCTGGAACTGGACAATCGCATCGATGCGGCCGAGGCGGACGTCGCGGCGGCCCGCGCCACGTTGGCGCGCTGGCTGGGCATCGAACCCGAAGAGCTGACGATCATCGGTGCATCGCCGGACCTGACCGTGCTGTCCATCGACGAGTCCTCTTTGCTGACGTCGGTGGCTCGCCAAGGCCCGCTGCTAGCGTGGCAGTCGCGCGAATCGGTAGCCGAGGCTGCCGTGGCCGCCGCCGTGGCCGAAACGCGCCCCGACTGGAGCGTGAGTGCGATGTACGGCCAGCGTGAGCGCACGTCGGGTGGTATGCCGCGCAGCGACATGCTGAGCATCGAGTTCTCCATTGGCCTGCCGCTGTTGACGCGCAATCGTCAGGATCGCGGCGTCGCGGCGCGACGCGCGGAGTTGGATGCGGTCGCGGCCGAGCACGAGGATGCACGCCGCATGCAGGTCGAAGCCGTGCGCCGTGGCCTCGCCGAATGGCATGGACTGAAGCGCCAGATCGCACGCAAGGAACAACAGGCGTTGCCGCTGGCGCACGATCGCTCGCAGGTCGCATTGGCGGCCTATCGCGGCGGCGGCTCATTGCAACCGTGGCTCGACGCCCGCCGCGACGAACTTGAACTGCACATCGAACACGCTCGCCATCTGGGCGAACTCGGGCGCGTCTGGTCTGCACTCGCCTACCTGCTCGACGACGAGGAAACGCAGCCATGACCCGTAAGCAGACGTATGTAGTCGCGATGTTGCTGGCAATCGGCCTGCTGGCAATCGGTCTGTTCGCGGGCAACTGGTGGGCGCGACACGATGCCGCGCACGGCAAAGGGAGAGGCGCCGACAGTGGATCGACCGCCGATACGCGCAAAGCCCTGTACTGGTTCGATCCGATGGTGCCGGACCAGCACTTCGACAAGCCTGGCAAATCGCCTTTCATGGATATGCAGCTGGTCCCGAAATACGCCGACGAGGTGACATCGTCAGGTGTGCGCATCGCGTCGGGCGTACAACAGAACGTGGGCATCCGCACGGCCCCAGTCGAAACCGGAACGCTCGCGTCCGAGATCCGCGTACCGGGCACCTTGACCTGGGATCTGCGCCAGGAATTCGTGGTCAGCGCCCGCGTCGAAGGCATCGTGACACGGGTCGAGGTGAAGGCGCCGTTCGAGCCGGTCCGTCGCGGCCAGACGCTCGCGACCCTGTTGGCGCCCGAGTGGAGCACCGCGCTGGCCGAAGCGCAGGCGCTGAGCGATGCGCGTTCGGCCTCCGCACGCGAACTGCGCAGCGCAGCGCAACAGCGATTGCGTGTGCTGGGAGTATCCGGTCGCAGCGGCAGCGGCGGTGTGGCGTTGACGGCCCCGAGCGATGGCGTGGTGAGCGAAGTGCTGATACGCGAAGGCCAGACGGTGATGGCGGGTACGCCGCTGTTCCGTATCAACGGCACGGCCACGCTGTGGCTGGAGGCCGCGATTCCGCAAGCCGGCGTGGCCGGCATCCGGCCCGGCACGCCGGTGGAGGCGATGATCGATGCGCTGCCAGGGCAGACATTCACCGGCGAGGTGGAAGCCCTGCTGCCGCAGATCGACTCGATTAGCCGGACCCAGCGCGCGCGCGTCGTGCTGCGCAATCCGCAAGGTCAGTTGGTGCCGGGCATGTTCGCCGAATTGCGTCTGCGCCCGGAAGGTGGCCAAGCGGTGCCGCTGGTGCCGAACGAGGCATTGATCGCAACGGGTACCGACAGCCGCGTCATCGTGGTCGGCACGGACGGGGCGTTCCAGCCGGTGCACGTGCGCACGGGACGCAGCAGCGGCGGCAAGACGGAAATCCTCGCCGGTCTGCAAGGCGGCGAGCGCGTGGTCGTTTCCGGTCAGTTCCTGATCGACTCCGAAGCCAGCCTCTCTGGGGCGTTGCAGCGTCTGCAAGCCCCGGAAGCACCTGCACCGATTACGAAGCCGATGCAGGACATGGAGACGTCATCCAAGGCGATATCGACAGCATCAAAACCGACGATGCCGAAAACGACAGTCCACAAGCCGAATGCCGGCAAGCCGTCCGATAGGGCACGGCGCTCATGCACGGTGGCGTACTGGTACGACCCGATGGTGCCGGACCAGCATTTCGAGCAACCGGGCAAGTCGCCCTTCATGGACATGCAGTTGGTGCCGAAGTTTGATTCGGGCGCGGATTCCAATTGCACTGTGCGCGATGTCGAAGCCGCGGCCACAGCGGAGCCACGGCCATGATCGCCCGGCTCATCCGGATTTGTATCGCCAACCGTGGCTTGGTGCTGTTGATAGCCGTGCTGCTGGCGGCAGGGGGTATCTGGTCCGTGCGGCAGACGCCATTGGACGCGCTGCCGGATCTGTCCGATACGCAGGTGATCATTCGTACGCAGTGGCCCGGGCAAACGCCGCGCATCATCGAGGATCAGGTCACCTATCCGCTGACAACAACAATGCTCTCCGTCCCGGGCGTGCGCGCGGTGCGCGGCTACTCCTTCTTCGGCGACTCCTTCGTCTACATCCTGTTCGACGACGACACCGATCTGTACTGGGCGCGTTCGCGGGTGCTCGAATACCTCAGTCAGGTGCGCGACCGCCTCCCTGAAGGCGTGAATCCCGCACTCGGCCCCGACGCCACCGGCCTGGGCTGGATCTACGAGTACGCGCTCGTCGATCGCAGCGGCCAGCACGACCTTGGTCAGCTGCGGGCGCGGCAGGATTGGATGTTGCGCTACGAACTGAAGACCATCCCCGACGTGGCCGAGGTCGCGAGCATCGGCGGCATGGTCCGCGCCTGGCAGATCGTGCCCGATCCGCAGGCGCTGGCGGCGCGGGGCATCACCATCGCGCAACTGGTGGAGGCGGTGGAAGCGGCCAATGGCGCCACCGGCGGTTCGGTGATCGAACAGGGCGAAGCTGAGCTGATGGTGCGCAGCGAAGGCTACCTGCGCACAGTCGCGGACTTCGAGCGGGTGCCGGTGACGACCGCCGCGGGTGGCGTGCCAGTGCTGCTGGGCGAGATCGCCACCGTGCAGCGCGGCCCGACGTTCCGTCGCGGCATTGCCGAACTGGATGGCGAGGGCGAAGTCGCCGGCGGCGTGATCGTGCTGCGCACCGGCAAGGATGCGCTGACGGCCATCGATCGCGTCAAGGCGAAGCTGAAAACATTGCAGACCAGTCTGCCAAAAGGCGTGGAGATCGTCCCGGTCTACGATCGTTCCGAACTCATCCGCGAGGCGGTCGGCAATCTCACTTACAAGCTCGGCGAGGAGTTTCTGGTCGTGGCGCTGGTGTGCGCGGTGTTCCTGTGGCACCTGCGCTCGGCGCTGGTCGCGGTCATCACCTTGCCGCTGGGGGTGCTGGCGGCGTTCATCGTGATGCGTTATCAGGGCATCAGCGCCAACCTGCTGTCGCTCGGCGGCATCGCGATCGCGATCGGCGCGATGGTCGATGCGGCGGTGGTGATGATCGAGAACGCGCACAAGCATCTGGAGCACTGGCGCGACGCGCACGGCGAGGACGCAGCAGGCGAGGCGCGCTGGCGGTTGATGGCGGACGCGGCCAGCGAAGTGGGACCGGCGCTGTTCGCCAGCCTGCTGGTCATCACTCTGTCGTTCGTGCCGGTGTTCGCGCTGCAGGCGCAGGAAGGCCGGTTGTTCGCGCCGCTGGCCTATACCAAGACCTATGCGATGGCGGCGGCGGCCGGCTTGTCGGTCACGTTGATTCCGGTGTTGATGGGATATCTGATCCGGGGGCGCATCCGACCCGAGACGGCCAACCCGCTGAACCGGATGCTGATCGCCGGCTATCGGCCGGTGCTGAACACGGTGTTGCGGCATCCACGTCTGACGCTGATCGCCAGCAGCCTGCTGTTGTTGCTGACCGTGATCCCGTATACCCGCATCGGCAGCGAATTCATGCCGCCGCTCGACGAAGGCACGTTGCTCTATATGCCGACGGCGTTGCCCGGGCTCTCCTCGGGCAAGGCCGGCGAACTGCTGCAACTGTCCGATCGCATGATCAAGACCGTGCCCGAGGTCGCGCATGTGTTCGGCAAGGCGGGCCGTGCCGAAACCGCCACCGATCCGGCGCCGATGGAAATGTTCGAGACCACGGTGACATTCAAGCCGCGCGATCAGTGGCGACCCGGCATGACGCCGGACAAGCTGCGTGCGGAACTGGACGCGGCGGTGAAGGTGCCTGGCCTCACGAACCTGTGGGTGCCGCCAATCCGCAATCGCATCGACATGCTCGCCACCGGCATCAAGAGCCCCATCGGCATCAAGGTGTCCGGCCCGGACACCGAGGTCATCGAACGGCTCAGCGCGCAGATCGAAGGTGTCGCCAAGACCGTCGGCGGTGTCAGTTCGGCGTTGGCCGAACGTGTAACTGGCGGACGCTATGTCGACGTGCGCATCCGCCCGGAGGTCGCGGCCCGCTACGGTTTGAGCCAAGCGGATCTGCAGCAGCTGATCGCCATCGTCGTTGGTGGCGATGCCGTCGGCGAGACCATTGAAGGCCGCGAACGCTATCCCATCGTTATCCGTTACCCACGTAGCCAGCGCGATTCGTTGACCGCGCTGGTGCAGTTGCCGCTTGTAGCTCCGGACGGCGCACAACTGACGCTTGGCCAAGTGGCTGACCTCTCGCTCAGCCCGGGTCCACCGATGCTCAAGAGCGAGAACGGCCGACTGGTCGGTTACGTCTACGTCGATGTCGCCGGCCGCGACCTCGGTTCGGTGGTCGCCGATCTGCAGCAACGCATCGGCGCGGACGTGAAACTGCCGGCGGGCTATGGCATCGCCTGGTCGGGACAGTACGAATATCTCGAACGCGCACTGTCCCGCCTGCGATGGGTCGTGCCGGCCGCGCTGGCGATCATCTTCCTGCTGATCTACCTCGTGTTCCGCAGCGCCAGCGAGGCCGCCATCATCATGCTCAGCCTGCCGCTGGCGCTGGTCGGCGGGTTGTGGCTGATCTGGACGTTGGGTCACGCGGTCTCGATCGCCACGCTGATCGGCTTCATCGCCCTGGCCGGCGTCGCCGCCGAGTTCGGCGTGATCATGCTGCTGTACCTGCGTCAGGCTTGGGAGCGGCGACTGGCGGCCGGCGAGCCCGCCACCCTCGACACGCTGGAAGCAGCGATCCGCGAAGGCGCGGTGCAGCGCGTGCGCCCGAAGGCGATGACCGTCGCGGTGATCCTCGCCGGCCTGTTTCCGCTGTTCGTCGGCGGTGGGGCCGGTTCGGAGGTCATGCAGCGCATTGCCGCGCCGATGCTCGGCGGGATGCTCACCGCGCCGCTGCTGTCGATGCTGGTCATCCCGGCCGCGTTCCGGCTGTTGCGCGGCCGAGCGCTGTCGCATGCATCGGCGATCGCACATGAACCCCGCTGAGAGATCACATCCCTCGTCCCCGGTCGCGACGGCAGTCGAACTGCAGTACCGCCGCGCCATCCGTAGTCACCTGCCCATCAACCGCGAGACATCCTCATGAAAATGATATCCCCGATCCTCATCTCGACAGCCTTGTTGCTCGCCGGCTGTTCACAAGCCTCCAGCCCCGACAGGACCACCGCCGAGGGTGGGGCGGTGGAACACAAGCCGATGACGGCTACCGAGCATGCGGCAATGGCTGGGCCGACGAAACCGGTATCGACGGAAATGCCGCAGTCGGCCCGAACCGCTTCAGCGACCGGCACTGTCGAATCCGTCAACGCCGCTGCCGGCACGATTACGCTCGCTCACGGCCCGGTCGACGCATTGGGCTGGCCAGCGATGACGATGGGGTTTAAAGCCACACCCCAGCAGATCGCGTCGCTGAAGGCCGGTCAGCTGGTGCGGTTTGAGTTCGCGTCCCAGGGTATGGACGCGACCATCATCGAAATTGCCTTGGCGCAGCAGTAACGGGGCAGTTGGCCAGGCCGTCACGATGTGGGGGCCTTGCCAGCATCCAGTCAATTGCATCGGGACACGCAATTTCTGCGCGCCTCACGCAGCGAAGAGATCCCGCTTGGAGATGTATTCCTACGTCAACATCTGCAGCATGCCGAACCCAATTCAGTGCGCTTAATCGCCACGCCGCTCCGCACGGGCATCGCGCAGGATTTCGACCGCTTCCTTTATCACATACAAGCCGATCAACGCGCCGATAAAAAAATCCGGATACGGCGACCGCAGCCAGAGCACCAGCATCCCAGCCAAGATGACGCCAAGATTGGCCACCACATCGGCACGCGTGAACAGCCACGTCGCCCGCAGATGCACCTCGCCTGACTTCAAGGGAGCGAGCATACGCAACACGGTGACATTAACTGCCAACGACAGCAGTGCGGTACCGATCATCCAACCACTAAGCGGCTCAGCGCCGAAGACGACGCGGCGACCTACTTCGACCAGAATGCCAATGCCCAGCACCAGCAGCACACTGCCGCTAAACAGCGCGGCATTGGCCTTGAACCGGACCGTACGGCCGATCGCGACCAAACCAATCGCATAAGCGGTAGCGTCGGAGAGCATGTCCAAGGCGTCGGCCAGCAGACCTGTAGACTGGGCGATCCAACCGGCAACGCCACCAATCACCGCCATGGCCGCATTAAGCGCCAGCGCAACCCTGAGAATACGGCGCTCGTTCGCGTTCTTGGCTTCGTGGTGGCAACCACATTCGCTCATAGCAATATCCTCATGACTTGGCCGGGATCGAGGCTCGCCCGGATCGGGTGTTGACGACGAATCCAATCAACGCCACGGTCGCCACCACCAACTGTGCCAGCAGCGATTGCCAGGAAGGGTAGACGCCAAGCCATTCAATCCTTGGTGCTTGAACGAGCGCTTGGGGTATCCAGCCCGCCTCTTGCAAAGCGGCCACGCCTTTGCCCACAAGGACCACCGCCAGAATCGCAATCAGGATCGAACTGATCGAGAAGAACTGTCCGATCGGCAAACGTCGGCTCATCCGCAGCATCCAGTACGCTACGACGGCGAGCACCACGCTACCGGCCACAAGGCCGGCGACGATGGCGCCGGAGGCCTGTTCGCTCCACATCGCGATGTAGAACAAAATCGTCTCGAACACTTCGCGGTAAACCGCCACAAAGGCCAGCGTGAACAGAAAAATTGCCGAACGCCGCGTCAGCGCCGCCGACATCTTGGCGTGCAGGTACTGTTGCCAACGGCCGGCCAGGCTCTTCTGATGCATCCAGATGCCTACGCTCAACAGCACGGCCGCGGCGAACAACGCCGAGATGCCTTCAGTCACTTCGCGATTGGCGCCACTGATGTCGACCAGGTAGGTCGCCGCGGCCCATGTCAAAGCGCCAGCCAGCAGCGCACCCGCCCAGCCGGCGTGTACGTAAGGCAGCATGTCCCGACGCTCGGCCTTACGCAGAAAGGCGATCATGCCAATCACGATCAACAGAGCTTCCAAGCCCTCGCGCAGCAAGATGGTGAAGCTACCGAGGAAAGCGGTGGTCGTGTCCGTGTGCTTGTCCAGCAGCACCGTCTCGGCGCGACCGAATAATGCATCGACCTGCGCCGCTTGCGCGGTGAGTTCGGCGAGCGTTGCGCGGCTGCCCAACAGTGTGCGAAACCGTGCCATGGCGGTTTCGATCTCGCGCAGCAGCGCCACGTTACGCGTGGCCAGCGTGGGTTCGACCGGCTCCACGCCATCCAGGTAGGCCGACAGGGCCAGCGACGTGGCTCGCGTGATATCGCCGGCGGCGTAGGCACGTTGGCTGTCGGCCAGTCGCTGCCTCGCCAGCGTGAATGGCCCGCTACTCGACAGAGGCTCGTTCACCGCCTGAGGGCGGGAACGCAGATAGGCAACGATCGCCGCGGCCTGCGCCGGGGATAGCGTGCTCGTGAGATCACTTTCGCGGGTGTGGGTCAGGGCTTCCAGGGTGGGAATGCGCCCGCGCAATTCGGCATTCCCGCGCCACAACGCTTCACCGTCGGCGCGTGTTTGTGGCGAATACGCCAGGCTGCCTACGTAGAATGCCAGCGCCCAGCGGTCGGCATCGGGCAGTGCGGCGAAACTGGCCATTCCGGTTCCGGGTACACCCTGCGAAATCACCTCATACAGTGCGAAGGGTGTGCGCTGGGCGGCGCGGGCGGCATCGCTGAAGGCGATCGGCGGCGGATCCAAGCTGGCAGCGGCCGGGCCATCACCGCGACCGTTCGGGCCGTGGCAGGCGGCGCATTGCTGGGTATAAAGTGCTGCGGCTTGGGCCGGCTCCGGCGGCGATATCGGTACTGCGCCAATAGGGTAGCTGACTAGCAGTTCGTCGGCCAAGCCGCGGGCGAGTGCGGCGACCTGCATGGGCTCAGCCTTGGCTGCCACCGCAGCCACCAGCCGGTCGGCCTGGGCCATCAGCACGGGTTGCTGATCTGTGGCCGACATCGCTGCCAGTTGCGTTTGCACTGCGGCGGCGAACTCCCGCATCTCTTCATATTCGCCGACATCGGCGACCCGGCCAGCCTGTACGGCGCCGGCATAGTCGACCGCGATGTAATCCAGCATTTGCCATGTCTGGCGCGGGTTGACCTGATTCGTTTCGGCCGCGATTGCACAGGCGGGCACCACCGCCATCCACATCATGGCTAGGAGGCTCAGACGGATCAAATGGGCGAACCGGGGCATGGGCGATATGCAATCCAAGGCCAGCTGGCACCGGCGGAAGGGCCAGCGTAAAGTCTGTAGTGACTACAGAGTCAAGAGATGCGAATGAAAATCAGTAACGCCGCAGCCGCCAGCGGCTGCCACTTGGAAACCATCCGCTACTACGAGCGTGTCGGCTTAGTGCGGCCGCCAGCGCGGACGGCCAGCGGCTACCGTGTTTACAGCACCGTCGAGGTCGAGCGCCTGCGTTTCATTACCCGCGGACGCGAATTAGGTTTCAGCCTGGAAGAGATCCGCAGCTTACTTAGGCTGAACGACGACCCCCTCATGTCGTGCGGGAATGTCGATACCCTCGCTCGGGGGCACTTGGCGGCTATCCAGCACCGAGTGGAGCAACTGCAGCGCATGGCCGCCGAATTGGAGCAGGTCATCATTCAATGCTCGGGTGGTGAACGCGGTGCGTGTACGATCTTGGGCGCTCTCAAGCAAACTGGGGGTGATACTGAATGCATGAATCCTCAGTGCCGCACATGATGGCCGAGCGCACTTCGGGATTGTTTCTCTATCGACGGAATGCGAATGCTCAGATGTTGCGCGGAGCGAATGCGATGACCGCCATGCCGGCGAGCGCCAGAGCACCGCCAAGGAGGTCCCAACGGTCGGGACGGATTCCATCGACGGCCCACAGCCACAGTAGGGCCGTAGCAACATAGATGCAGCCGTAGGCGGCATAGGTCCGGCCGGCGGCGGATGGGTGCAGGCTCAACAGCCAGACAAAGGCCACCAGCGATAGCGCTGCCGGGAATAGCACCCACATGCCAGCGCGTCCATTCAGCCAAAGATAAGGCAGGTAGCAGCCGACGATCTCGGCCACAGCGGTGGCGCCGAACAGTAAGACGGTTCTCATCACGGTCTCCATGTTGTCGCCATTCTGTAAGAGCGGAATCAACACCATATCGCAACGAGGCGATGCGGACGGTTTACTCCGAATGCGATCGGACCTCGCCTTGAGGCGCTCTGTAAGCCAGCAGCCTCAACGCATTAGCGACCACCAGCAGCGTCGAACCCTCATGGAACAACACCGCGATGCCCATCTTGAGGCCGAACATCGTTGCCGGGATGAGGATGACGACCATGCCCAGGCTCGCCCACAGATTCTGGCGAATGATCCGACGGGTCTGCCGACTCAAACCGATCACGAATGGCAGTTTCGACAGGTCGT
Organism: Lysobacterales bacterium; assembly: GCA_017302135.1. GTDB lineage: Bacteria > Pseudomonadota > Gammaproteobacteria > Xanthomonadales > Xanthomonadaceae > Lysobacter_I. Next base: position 15,528 of record JAFLDZ010000017.1, read on the forward strand.
CACCCATCAGCGCGACATCGGCGGTTTCAAGGGCGACGTCAGAACCTGCGGCCCCCATCGCGATGCCCACCGATGCCACAGCCAAGGCCGGTGCGTCGTTGACGCCGTCGCCGATCATCGCGACATCGCCGGCTGCCTGCAGTTCGCGGATGGTCGTCACTTTGTCCTCGGGCATGAGATTGCCGAGGGCGCGGTCGATGCCGACGCTCTTCGCCACAGCATCCGCGACCTGTTGGTTGTCGCCGGACAGCATCACCATCTCGCGAATGCCCAGCTCTCGTAGCTGCGCGATCACGGCCGTCGCGGCAGCACGCGGCGTATCCATCAATCCGATCGCACCGAGGTAGCGCTGACCGTGTTTGACGGCGAAGGTGGTGCGTCCTTCGGACTCGAGGCGGAGCATGCGCGCATCGAGATCCGGCGGCAGGCCAGCAGCATCGATCTCGGCGAACAGCGCTCGTTTGCCGATATACACCACCTGGCCATCGACCTCCGCGCGCAAGCCTTTGCCGGTCAGGCTTTGCAGATTGGTGGCGACCGGCAGTGCCGCACCGCCAAGGCGTTCGCTGCCATCACGAACGACCGCCGCAGCCAAGGGATGATCGCTCAGACGTTCGACCGCGACCGCGACGCTGAGCAGAGTTTCCTCATTGATACTTTCAGCAGTCAGCACATCGGTTACGCGCGGCTGGCCTTCAGTCAAGGTTCCTGTTTTGTCGAACGCCAGCGCATGCAGCACTCCAAGCCGTTCCAGCGGTGCGCCGCCCTTGATCAGCACACCGCTGCGTGCGGCGCGGGCGACACCGCTGAGGACCGCGCTGGGAGTCGAGATCGCCAGCGCGCAGGGGCTGGCGGCTACCAGCACGGCCATTGCTCGATAGAACGACGCGCTGAATGGCTCGTCGATCACTACCCAGGCGAACAGCAGCACGAAGGCCAGGGCCAGCACCGCCGGGACGAAGTAACGTTGGAACCGGTCGGTGAACAGTTGGGTGGGCGATTTCTGGTTCTCGGCCGATCTCACCATCTCGACGACGCGCGACAGCGTGCTCTGATCGGCACGGCGGCTGACTTCGATTTCAACGAGTTGCGCACGGTTGAGGGTACCGGCGAATACGCGATGCTCGGCACTCACCGCATCCGGGTTTTCGCGCGCTGTCGCGGTATCGGCGACCGGCCGTTTGTCCACCGGCACGCTTTCGCCGGTGATCGCGGATTGGTCAATGCTGGTCTCACCGACAACGACGAAGCCGTCCGCTGCGATCCGCTCGTCCGGCTTGACCACTACGATATCGCCAACTTGCAGTGATTCGACCTTGGTTTCGACCAGTTCATCTCCGCGCCGTACCAATGCGGTCTCCGGTCGCAACTGCGCCAGGGCCTCAATCGCGCGGCGGGCACGTCCCATTGCATAGTTTTCGAGCGCATGTCCGAGGCTGAACAGGAACAGCAGCAAGCCCGCTTCTCCCCAATGTCCCAGCGCGATCGCACCAGCCGCGGCGACGAGCATCAGCGTATCGATCTGTAAGCGGCGTTTACGGAGGTTTTCGATGGCTTCCCGCACAGTAAACCATGCGCCTGCCAAGCATGCTGCGGCGTACAGCCCACGCACGATGAGCGCATCTTCGCCCATCGTGCGGCTGACAACCCAACCGATGAGCAACAGCACGCCGCTGAGTAGCGCGAAGCCAAGCTCCAAGTTTCCGCTACCGTGTTCGTGACTGCCGTGACTGTCATCTTCATGGGTGTCGTGTGGCGACTCTTCGTGCGATGCATGCTTGTTTATGGACATGGCGCTTTTCCTCATGGTCGGTTGAGCTGCAGCAGTTAGTGCATATTTGCGATCAGCACCTCGCTGACCTGACGGCAAAGCACCGCGTGCAGGGTCTAGATCTGATATGCGCCGTAACGCCGGATCTGTCCTGCCTTCTGTTGCATCCAGTGAGCTGTATTCATTGATCAGGAGGGCAAGGCCTTACGAATGGTCCATGCCTGATCGACGGGATGAACGAACACCACACCGGAAGGAAGGTTGCCGACATGTCCAGTTTCGCGAATCAGTGCCACCACAGACTCGGCGCGATCATCCTCACAGTAGGCCTCGATTCTGGTTTCCGGGCTGCCGACAGATCCCATGTCTGGCCGTACGATCGGTTCATCCGGATGCACCACACCATGCACTCGCGTCAGCGAGAGCTGATAGAGACCTGCACGCTCGAGCGCATGCACAATGCGGTCGGCATGCGAGGGGTGTACGTAAGCGAGGATCAATTTCACGGCTGTCTTCTCCAGATTGATCATTACGACACATCGTTGATAGGAATCGACTGTTCTACTGAACTGACGTAGATCCACCCTGAGTCGGCATGCCCGGTTCGCCCCACACGGCGAAAGACTTCGATGGCCCGAGCAACCTCGATGTCCTCACAGAAGACCTCGATCTGGACTTCGCTGATCACCTTCTCGCCCAACTCGACCGAATACTCCTGCTCACGCGCACTGAGTGCGCGCAGCAGTCCCTTGACATCGAACAGGCTGACCCGCTGGAAACCCGCTGCATCCAAAGCGTGGATCAGATCTCCTACACGATTGCGGTGTACGAATGCCTTGATCTGTTTCATGGTAAGGCCTCTCTCGTTTTACGTTCGGCACGTAGTTCCAGCCATTCATAGAGCACGGGCAACAACACAAGAGTCAGTAGCGTCGAGCTGATCAAGCCGCCCACCACCACAGTCGCCAGTGGCCGTTGGGTTTCCGCGCCTACACCACTGGAAATCAGCATCGGAACCAAGCCAAGCACCGCGACGCTGGCAGTCATCAGCACTGGTCGGAGGCGCAAGGCCGTGCCTTGGATCACCGCTTCGCGGACTGATAGCCCCTTGTCGCGCAGTTCATTGAGAAAACTGACCAATACGATGCCGTTGAGCATCGCTACACCGAACACGGCGATAAAGCCGATAGCGGATGGGACGGACAGATACTGCCCGGTGACGAACAATGCGAGCAGACCGCCGATGGTGGCGAATGGTACGTTGGCGAGGATTAGCGCTGCATACTTGATGGAGTTGAACGCGGTGTACAGCAGAACGAAAATGAAGAAGATCGTAATCGGTACGATCAGAGCCAGCTTCGCCAAAGCGCGCTGCTGGTTCTCGAATGCCCCACCCCATTCGATCCAATAACCTGCAGGCAACGTCACCTGTTGTTTGATCGCCGCCTCGGCTTCTTTCACGAAACTATCCACATCGCGACCGCGCACGTCCATCTGGATGACCGCGTAACGCTGCAACTGTTCTCGGCGGACGAAGGAATATCCCTCTGCGACACTAACATCAGCGACTTCGGACAATGGCACCACAGCACCATTGGCGGTACGCAACGGAATCTGGCGCAACGACTCCACCGACGTCCGCGTCGCCTCGCTCAACCGCACGGCAATATCAAAGCGCTTCACACCATCCAGCAATACGCTGACCGGCTCGCCACCAAGCCCATTACGGACGATCGTCAGCACTTCCTCGGCGTTCATGCCGTGACGGGCCAACTCGTCGCGATCTACTTCGATGCGGATCTGCGGCTTGCCGACATTCGCTTCCAGCGACAGATCGGCCACGCCTTGAACTTTGCCGAGTGCCGTCTTGAGTTGCGCACTGATACGATCAAGCTCTTCCAAATCCTCGCCATACAGTTTCAATGCGAGTGTCGCGCGCACGCCGGAGATCAGCTCTTCCACGCGCATCTGGATCGGTTGCGTGTAGCCGGGCACGACATTGGGCACTACCTTTTCCAAGGTCTCTTGCATGGCTTCTTCGAGCTGTTTGATATTACGCCCGCTTTTCCACTCGTCCTCCGGCTTGAGGGCCGTGTAGATTTCCATATAGTTGACATCTGCGGTCTCACCTTTTTCGGCGCGCCCAATCATGGCCAAGGTGGTATCTACCTCGGGAAACTGCTCGAAGGCCTTTGCGATTGTGTTGCTGGTCTTGATCGATTCGTTGAGTGACGTGGACGGGATGCCTGTGACACGCCACATGATCGAACCTTCCTGCAACTGTGGCATGAACTCCTTGCCCAGAAACGGAAACAGCGCCAGGCTCGCGACCAGAGCAACCACTGCGCTGATCACGACCACTTTCTTGCGCTCCAGCGCTTTCGCCAGCAGCGGTCGATAGACCCGTTTGATCCGCGCGACCAGCCACGTATCACGCTCGGGCTTGGGCTTCAGGATCATCGAAGCCAATACCGGGATCAGGGTCAAGCTCAACACCATCGAACCAGCCATCGCGAAGGCAATATTGAACGCCATCGGCTTGAACATCTTGCCTTCGAGGCCTTCCAGTGAGAACAACGGCAGGAACACGACGATGATGATGGTGATGGCGAACGCAATCGGATTGGCGACTTCTTTCGCTGCGGTCAAAACTGCAGATGTTCTATCGACTTTCTCACCATGTTCGAGGCGTTCGGCCATGATCCGGAAGGCGTTTTCGACCATCACCACAGCACCGTCGACCATCATGCCGATACCGATCGCCAAACCTGCCAGCGACATCAGATTGGCCGAAAGCCCGGCCTGTCCCATGCCGATGAATGCGATCAACATCGCTAATGGCAAAGTCACGATCACCACCAATGCCGAGCGTAATTCACCGAGAAAGAGGAACAAAATGATCGCAACCAGAAGTGAACCCTCGATCAACGCCCGCACAGCCGTGCCGACCGCCTTGTTGACCAAATCAGTGCGCTCATAGACGGGCTTAAGAACGATGCCCTCCGGTAACGCATCGCGTACGACATCGAGCTTACCCTTGACCGCTTCGACCACGTCCTTGGCATTCTCTCCGATGCGTGCCAAGGCCATGCCGAGCACGACTTCCTCGCCATCGCGTGTCACCGCACCAAATCGCGGCGCAGGGGCTTCAACCACACGCGCGACATCACGCAGATACACCGGCACGCCGTCTTCGGCCTTGAGCACGATCTCGCCGATATCCTCGGTTGACTTCAGCAAGCCCAAGCCGCGCACCAGAAACTGCTCGCGGCCGACATCCATGACGTTGCCGCCGACCTGGCCATTGTTGGCCGGCAACGCAGCAATCACGTCACCGAATCCCAAGCCACGAGCGTACAGACGCTGAGGGTCAATCTGTACCTGGAACTCGCGCTCGCCGCCGCCCCAAGAGGTAACGTCGTCGACACCAGGCGCGGTGCGCAGGACCAGGCGCACCGTCCATTCCTGCCAAGTGCGCAGGTCCATATCGGTAACTTGTTCCTTGCTGACACCCGGTGCGCGTTCGACGGTGTACCAGAACACTTGCCCCAGACCAGAGGTGTTCGGTCCCATGCTGGGTTTGCCGTAGCCCTCCGGCAACCGGTCGCCGATTTCCTGCAGGCGCTCGTTAACGAGTTGGCGAGCGAAGTAGATGTCCATGTCGTCTTCAAAATAGACCGCGACATACGACAGGCCGAATAAACTCACCGAACGGATTTCCTGCACTTTCGGTAGGCCGGCCAATGCAGATTCCACAGGTGTGGTAAGCAGCAGTTCGATATCTTCGGCCGCCAGCCCCGGAGATTCGGTATAGATGTTGACTTGAGCGGGCGTCACGTCGGGAAACGCATCGATAGGCACGTTGCGTACCGCATTCATGCCAAGGAACGCCACGACCGCGAAGATGATGATCACGAGGAATTTGTAACGCAGGGAGAGTTCGACGAGGCGATTCAGCACGTCGCACCTCCATCCGGTTTCAGGGCGAGGTCAATGCGCATGACCTTCTCCCAGTTGCGCCTTGAGCATCTGCGACTTCACCGCAAAGGCGCCGGCCACGACGACCGTATCGCCCGCTTTCAAGCCCTCGCGAATCACGGTGCGGTCTCCAACGACCTCGCCGGCACGTACAGCAACGGGTTCGAGCGCACCGTCCGCGCTACGGCGGAAGACCACCGTGTCGCCTTCGAGCTGTACAAGGGCATCGGTCGGCACCGAGAGTTGGGTTGCGGACTTGTCGAGGGCGTTGGCGGCAGCAGTTGCCTCGAAATACACTTCGACGAAATCGCCGCCATGCAAACGATCTTCCTTGTTCGCGACCTCCAGTCTTATCGTCGCACTGCGAGTCGCATCCGAGGTCCGGTGCGCACTGCGCAACACTTTTGCCGCGATGCGCTCGCCACCGATCACCACGGTGGCAGCGCTTCCCGCCTCGATCCGCGAAACGGTACCGGGCGGCAATTTCGCATCGACCCATACGATCGATTCATCGACCAGACGGAATAGAGCCTTGCCTGGCTCGATCCGCTCGCCAACAACGAAATCATCCTCGGTGATGCGGCCAGCATGCGGTGCAGTCAGAGTGAACTGGCCGTTGACCGTGCCGCTGGAGGCGCCGGGCAGACCGTAAGCCTGGGCTTTGGCGCGAGCACGATCGACGGCGACTTTGGCTTCGGTGATGCGACGCCCTGCGACCGCTTCCCGGCCGAGTGCGGACACACGGCGCCATTCCTGTTCGGCAATACGCAGTTCTGCCTGGGCATCGGAAACCTCGACGCTCGCCAGGGTCGCCAGCGGCACTCCCGCGCGGACCTCATCGCCGAGCTTGACATGCCGCCTCACTACCAATGCCGCGACGCGCGGCGTGATCAGCGTCGTTCCGTAGGCGCTGTCGACCACTTCGCCTGGAGCTCTCAACTCCTCGCTGAGTGAGGACGGCTGCAATGTCTGCAGCGTGATACCGGCGGCTTTGAGCGCGGCCTCATTCATTTTCACCGGGGCAGTAGCTTCGCTTTCCTCGGCGTGCTCGCCTTCCTCGGCATGCCCGCTCTCTTCGTCGTGCTCAGCCTCGCCCTCCGCGTGGGCTTCTTCCGTCTTGTCAGCCGATGTGGCTTCCACAGATGCTGCGGCTTTGGGGTTTTCGGAACAGGCACTTAGCGCGAACAACAGTGCTGCGGCCAGCGGTAGCAGGGTCAGTCGGTGATTCAGCATATTGGTGGCTCTCATGGGGTGCGCTCCAGATCGGCCCAGTCTTCAAGACGGCCGGTGGCAGCGAGGTAGTCGGTGTAGGTGCGCCACAGGCGCGCTTGCAGTTCGGCGCCGGCCAGTTGTGTGTCCAGCGTCTGCTTGAGCTGCAGCAGATAGTCCGCGGTCGACAATTCGCCCTCGCGCCACAGGCGTTCGAGCAGATCTGCACGGCGTTCGACGTCGGTCCCACGGCTGCGCTTCCAGCCATTCCAAGCCGCGTATGTCGCGGCGTAGCTGTCGGTGACGCGACGGCGGTCGGCGTCCAGCGCCAACCTCACGCGCTCCAACTCAGCTTGGGCGGCATCGGCATCAGCTTGGGCTGCCACCACTTCGGCTCGGTAGCTGTTGCGGACGAACAGCGGGACGGTGACAGTCACTCCGAAAACGTTGTCTCGGGGACCGCCAACGTCGTATTCCTTGCGTCCGCCGTATGCACCGATGGTCGGATCGGCGACACGGCTGCGTCGGGCCACCATGACATCCCGTTCTGCGGCCTTGGCGGCAGCATCAGCCACCAGCCATTCCGGTAAGGCCTGCAGATCGTTAGTCATCGGTTCTGGCGCCGGCAAATCGTCGGTCGATAGTGGCGCTGCCAAAATCGCCTCGACGTTGCCGCCGACACTGCGGAACCGCGCCTCCGCATCGGCTTGATCAGCTAACAGCTGCGATTGCTCCGCCTGGGCCTCATCGCGGGCCAACTGCGCCAGATCGCGCTCCAGCCCTGAAATATCATCGGCTGCGAACTGCTTTGCGGCCAACTCGGCAAAGCGTGTCACCAGTGCCAGCCGGCGCTCACCGGTACGAACGCGCTGCTGAGAGGCGTGTAGATCCGCCAAACCGGTTAGCCATTGTCGAGCGAAATCGCGTCGGCGTATTCGTGCTTCGGCAGTGGCCAGATCGACGCGGGCGCTGGCGGCATCGCTTCGGGCGCGGCGTTTGCCGCTCACATCCAGCGTGAGATTTATCCCTGCACTAGTAGTGCGCTCGCCTCCCTCATCGTCGCCGGAGAACTCCAGCTCAGGGTTATACAGCGGCTGTCCCGCAGCATCGAGACGAGCGCGAGCCGCCGCCAGTTGGGCTTCGGTGGCGCGATAACTGGGATGTTGCTGCCATGCAGCTCGCAGCGCCTGACGAACAGGCGCGGTGGTGATGCCGGGTTCTGTGGCATTTGCCACGCTCAGACAAACGCTGCCGGCCAATACGGCCATGGCAGCGCGCGCGACAACACGTCGCGCCAAGTAAGAAAAGGGCATAGAAAGATCCTCTGAGTCGACAATGACCCTCAGTGACACGGCACTGAAAGCGTTTGTATTCGACTCAGATGATCGGAGGACGGAGCTGGGCTTGCAGAGGAGGTTCAGGCGGCCGAGAACCAGCACCGGACGCGGGCATATGTCCTGTCATGAAAACAAAACAAGCAGGCACTACAGCGACATCCGCCACCTGATGGCAGGCACCGTGAGAACAACTGCTGGCGTGTGCCGATGGTGTTGGAACCGGATCGTCACCCGTACCCGTTGACGGTGGTGACTTCAGATTGGCGGCATACTCACCGGCCTCCTGACCAAAGCCCAGGTCAGCCATGTCATGACCGACGCAAGCCGCAGCTGCACCAATCTTCAACCCGAATAGAAGCAACACAAAGACTGCCAAGCGCGTCGAAGTGCGCAACCGGTTGAGAAGTCGGGCGTTGGCTGGGGGGGCAAACATCCTGGATAGACTACAGGCAGATCCGTGCGTTACACAATTTCGTCGGAAGTAAGGCGTGTCCCGTCCGCAGACGGGTCGCAAGGCCGGGACCGCCCTTTCCAAGCAGCGCACTGTTACGCTACGCTGCGATCCGGCGTGAGAGAGCGTTTGGATTTCACGTACTCTGGCTGCGCCAATCCGACCAAGACAACCGCTCTCTGCGGTACCGACGACCCCTGCATTTCGCAGGGGTTTCGCGTTTTCCCCTTGGTCTCGGCCTTTATGGCCCATCGCCTCGTTTGGCGAAAAATTCGCCACTTTTCCCTCTCTCCTCTCCGTTCCCTTGGACTTCTCGCTTGTCAAGTGCAAGCGATGGTTTTGTGATTTCCTTGCGGATCAATAATTTACGCCTGGTCTCGGGAGAGCGGTTTTATGTGGTCAATGCCTAGCCAGCGGGATTCCAACGTCACGCGCTTTCGAGCGCCAAAAAAGCACCTCACCGCACTGCAAAGGCACTGAAGGGTGGCCGCTGCACCGCAACTTCGCCGAGCAACACTCGACAGGGTCCACCGTGACCAAGCGTTGCACGTGTTTGTGAGCTACCGCGCACGACTCCAAATCGCAGAACTTGTGAGGTTCCAATTTAAACCGGTACTTGGATCCTTTGCCGGCAATTCCTGCACAAACAGCAAGACTGGCCGCAACTCCGTCGGCATATCATTTCAGGAGTAAAAACTGCAAGAAAAAAGACAGTACACAGTACTATCAAAGTACGCCAAAACGCAGTACATTTAATTTATGCCGAGGGGACGCCCCAAAACCAAGACCACGACCGTTACCTTGCGGGTTACGCCGGAGCTGAAGGCTGCTGCCGAAGTGGCGGCCGGCCGGGACCACAGGAGCCTGACGGGATTGATCGAGGTCCTGATCCTCAACCACTGCAAAAGCCAAGACATCCCCGTCACCGCCCCCAAGAAGGAGACCAGCCCATGACCCGAACTGCGGCAACCCGAAAATCTGCCAAACCGGCTAGCAAACAGGCTGATGTACCCTTCTACAGATCGAACGAGAAGCCATACGGAGCTTTTAGCAACCTGTTCCGACGTGCCATGGTCTTCGAAGGACGGGAGTACCCTACCGCTGAGCACGCTTACCAAGCCGGCAAGGCTCGGAAGGAGGCTGTACGCGAGTGGATTCTCAGCGCCCCATCGCCTTCGCTGGTCGCGATGGCAGCCCATGGCCTTTACACATGGGATATCACTCCAGAATGGTCACGAACCAAGTTCGACAGGATGCGCGATGTGCTCAGGGCCAAATTCATGCAGCACGAAGACCTCAAAGAGCTTCTTCTTTCGACGGGTGACGCGCGGCTGGTGGAGGCTGGAAAAACCGACAACGTGGTCAACCGCACTTGGGGCGAAGTGAACGGAAAAGGACTGAATATGCTCGGGGTTCTGCTGATGGAAGTACGTGATGAGATCCGCAGACAAGCGGTACCGCGACACAAGCCCAGCGCAAGTAAGGGTAAACAGGTGAACGGATCGCGCACTCGCGATGCTGTTCGAGCAGTCGCCTGAATCCAGTCCCATAGCCTTGATAATGCCCACGAATCGTTACCAGTCTGAGCTAAGCAGGCTTTCGGCCACCTATGAGGCGGCGATGCACCAAGATATCGAGCACCTCAAACGTGCAATCGCCGGGGCAAGTGAATCGAGCATAATCGGTGTGGGTTCGGGTGGTTCGTTCACGGTCGCATCGCTGTTGTGTAACCTGCATGAGACATATACCGGCCGAGTATCCCGGCCGTCGACTCCACTGGAGATCATCTGCAACCCGACGCTCGCCTCTTCAAGTCCAGTGTTTCTGATCTCTGCTGAAGGCAAGAATCCGGATATAACGGAAGCTCTTGGCCGCGCTAGGCACCATAGTGCCCGTCCAGTCCACGTGTTGACCAATCGCAGCGATAGCCCACTCATGGCAGCGGCGTGCCAACTGTCTGATGTCAGTGCTCATGTATTTGAACTTCACGAAAAGGACGGTTATCTAGCGACTAACAGCCTCCTGCTCGACGCGATGTTATTGGCGCGCGCCTACGGAGAGCTGGATGGCGCGACAGACGGTCTTCCTAGCTCAATAGAAGACCTCAGAATTGGCGTGCATTCCATACACCAGTGGATTGCATTGGCTGCGGGCTTTGTGGAAGCCGCCACTCAGCGCGGCGCAATAGTCATTGCCTACTCGCCCTTATTGCGTCCTATTGCTGCTGATCTGGAATCGAAGCTTGCGGAAGGAGCGCTACTGCACTGCCAACTGGCAGATCTCAGATCATTCGCCCACGGCCGCCATCTCTGGTTGGCCGAGCGACCGAAGGACGTGGTGGTCCTAGCACTCATAGAACCATCGCTAGGTGAGCTGTGGAATAGAATGAGTGAACTTTTCCCCAGCGAGATCCCTACTTTTACTATGCCGCTGGCAGGTGCAACTCCCTGCGACCTAATAGCAGGGCTAGTTGGTCAGATGCACCTAGTGCAGGCCATCGCGAAAAAGCTAGGCAAGGATCCAGGCCGCCCCGATGTGCCGCAATTCGGTAGAGACATCTATTACATTGATCTACCGAAGGTTATCCCGTCACCCGGGACCCGTTTACCGGCCGAAGAACAGTCAAAGTACGATGTTCTTGGGTCCCGCTGGCCTTCACCGCGGAAGCGCAGTGACATGACCAGGGCCATGGGTGCCTTTGTCACTGCCATTACGCAACAAAACTTCCGTGCCGTGGTCTTTGACTATGACGGTACCTTGTCTGCCTCGCAGCGACGAACTGCGCCGCCTTCAGGCCCGATCCTAAACCACCTAAGACGTCTCGTTGAAGCTGGTGTCTTGATCGGCATTGCGTCAGGTCGCGGCGATTCCATTCAGGAGCAACTCGCTGAAGCCCTTCCTGAGCAGATACTGAGCCATATTTTCCTCGGTCTCTACAACGGTGGTTGGATTGGATCGGCGATCTCTCCACCGGAGACGCCCAAAGGCACGGTAGAATTTCTGAGTCACGTCACCCGGATTGCACGGAAGCTGCAGTCGCTCGGCGTACCGATCGAGCGCATCAAGACAACACATCCGTATCAAGTCAGCATCCGGTTTCGAGATGGGCTGCCCACTGACAAGATGTGGTTTGTCGTCGCAGATGCCCTGCGTCAGGCAGGCCTTACCACTGGCACCTTGTTTTTAAGTAAACACTCGTTGGATGTTCTGGCGCCTGGCGTTGGTAAATCTGGTCTCATTGCCCACATCGTTCAAAATCAAAAAGTCGACCCGCATCAGGTCCTGACGATGGGTGACCAAGGTGCTTGGCCGGGCAATGACGTCTCGCTGCTTGAACACCGGTTCTCGCTTAGTGTAGACATGCCGTCAAGACGATTGGATCGCGGGTGGAAGTTGGCACCTAGTCACAAACGCGATGTGGACGCAACGCTTTGGTACTTGGACCGTTTCCAGACGGATGGATCTGGCGGCTTCAGGTTTTCGATGTCTGATGAACCATCGAGCGATGATTAACCATGCAGGACCTCAATGCAGCCGAGCTTTTGGCACGGGTAATGGGATGGCAGGACCACGAACTTGTGCTTCGGCACGTGCCGGAACTTCAACTGCTTGCTTACTACAAATACGACTACTACCAACGCTTTGGACCAGGTCGAAGGTTCATCGAAAGCTTGGCGCTATGGCTTAGTCGGCTTGAACCCGAAGACCGGCCAGCGGCTCTTGAACTCGTCGAGGAGAAGCTCGTTTACTTCTCTGACAGCGAAATATCTCACCTAGTGGAAATGGCCTATCCGGACCTGATCGTCCAGGAGCGGCTTCGCTTGGTGGCCGAGGAGTACGGCATACCGACGCACAAGGTCGGAGAACTTTCCAGACATGCACGATTTGAAGAATTACGAATAAAGTCGCTCTACTTGGGGCTAAGCGACGGTGCAAGGACGAATGAGCTTCGCCGCGCCAGCAATCATCAAATCAACAACGAGCAGATTTGGCAAGCCTACGAGCTGGGCGAGCAGAAGTCGGTCTCAATGCTCAAAGACCTCAAGGAGGAACTGGAGAAAGCCGACTTCCAGGCTCAATCGCCTCACTTCAACTTGGTATGGCTGCTGGATGATTTTTCGGGCAGCGGGAACACCTACATTCGCTACGACAGCGAGCACAAGACATACGGCGGCAAGTTGCAGAAAATATACGAACAACTCCACCAAAGGCATCTGATAGATCCTTCGCACTATGAAGTGTTCTTGGTGCTCTATATAGCGACGCGTCAGGCGATCGATCATATCGAGTACTGGAGCGAACGGTTTACCTCGGAGCGAGGATTCAAGCCGCTTCAGCTTCGCGTTTTATGTAAGCTCGAGCGGAATTTGGCACTGACGGAGAGCCCGACCGCTAGTATCGGCGAGCTTGTGGCCAAGGAGAAATATTTTGACATCAGGGCCAACGACAAGCACATGAAGGTGGGCGGCGCAGATGGTCGACTTGGATTTGCTAATTGCGCGCTGCCCGTCGTGCTGTCCCACAACACCCCCAACAACTCTGTCTATCTGCTTTGGGGGCCTGAGCAATGCGATTACTCTGGCCTATTCCCAAGAGTCGTGAGACATAGAGATTTCTGATGGCTTACAACGTAAATCCTTTTCTGGAACGGCGATCTGAGAGAACCACCTCAGATCAGGAGTTCGCGCTTGTCTTCTCCCCTAAAATATTGGAGAAGCTCTCCGACGAAGCATTCAAAGGTGGCGTGCACATTTTTCGTAGTGCGCCAGGTGGCGGCAAGACGACAATTCTTCGGGCGTTTACACCCAGCGTGCTGCGAAGTTTCTGGCGTGCAAAGGGCAGTAACGAGCTAAAAGAATCGTTTCCGCTATTCGTCGAGAAGGGCGTTCTGGATGACCAGGAAGGCCCTCGTCTTCTGGGCATCCTGATATCGTGTGCATCAGGCTATGCTGACTTGCCAGCAGGCGCCTCTTCGATTGAGGAAGGCCCGTTTCGCGCGTTGCTAGATTGCCGCGTAGTACTGCGCACGATCCGCAGCTTGAGCTCCTACCTCGGCTTCAGTGCCGATGAATCACTGGACTCAATCACATTGGAGTATGGAGAAGCCGGACGAGACATTCAGGGCATTCCAAAACTAAGATCTGCACGCGAGTTGGCAGAGTGGGCGGAGACCCAAGAAAAGCGGATATACGCCGAGTTGGACGCTTTCGCAGGTTCTACAAATCAAGTCCTTCCTTCGAGTCAGCGGTTCGAGAGTGTGCTCTGGTTGCAGTCTGTAAGGTTTGTGCGGAACGGTATATCTTTAGCTACCAATCGTCTGCTGATGATCGACGACCTTCACCGCCTTAGACGCAAGCAGCGTGAGCTGCTCGTGGATGAATTGACGGTTCAAAGGCCCGAGATTCCCATCTGGCTGGCGATGCGAACCTTGGTGTTGGGGGAAGCGCTACTATCCCAAGGCGCAAGGTCCGGTCGGGATATTCATGAGTACCCTCTGGAAGAGCTATGGGGTGGCTCAAAAGGTATCCACCAATTCATCCCATTTGCTCAGAATGTGTTGGATCGTCGGATGAATCGCCAAGATGCAGTCACTGGCAATTTCTCGCAACGCCTTCGGGAGCAACTGGAGCCAGAGGAAATTCTCGCCTTCAGTCAGCCTACTATCGATGCGTTCCGCATAACAGTTCAGCCTCACGAGAAGAACGCACGCTACAGCGAGTGGATCGCCAGAGCAGAGAAGAAGTCGGCAGAGCCTACTGTAGACACATTGTTGGAGTTGTTTGTCACCAGAATTCTAGTTGCGCGGGATGCCTCCAAGAAACAGATGAGTTTTGACTTGGCGCTGCCAGCGGAAGAGATCGATGACAAGGACAACTCTTCGCTGCGCGGTGCGGCCGAGATCCAGCTCCACGAGGAGCTGAAGCTCCCTTATTTCTATGGACTAGAGCGGCTTTGCGTGATGGCCACCTATAACGTCGAAGAGCTGTTGTCCTTGGCCGCTGCACTGTACGACGGCATCGTCGCACGGCAGGTGCTTCGCAAGCGTAGCCCCGAGCTTTCGCCAGCCGAACAGGAAAAGATTCTCCGAGAATCAGCTAACCGACGGCTCAAATTTGTGCCCAAGCAGCACACCGAAGGTGCGCGGGCCCAGAAACTAATCACATCCATCGGCGGCTACTGTCGAGAACGGACTTTTCTACCAAACGCGCCCTACGCCCCTGGCGTGACAGGGGTTCGACTCTCACAATCGGAGATGGAAAAGTTACAGGGAGCCTCGCGTGTCCTTGGAGAACAGGGCGCGTTGCTACGGCGAGTGCTGTCGGAGTGCATAGCAGAGAACCTGTTGGTCCTTCGCGCAAGCAGTGCCAGCACCGCGCGTGACGCAGGATCTATCTTGTATCTGAATCGTACTCTGTGCGCGCATTTCGGTTTGCCGCTGCAGATGGGCGGGTGGCAGGACGTTTCATGCATGGATCTGATCAATTGGATGTTGCGCGGCTGGAAGCCACAGCAGCGCTTGGCAATGGGGAGCTAGCAATGGGAATGCTATGGGATCAGTACGTGTTTCGGCGGGGTTCGGATGCCAACGAGCTGTGGGATCGCCTGTTTGAGAATCGCCCTGTACGCCTGCTCTACATAGCCGGTAGCGGGTTTGATGTCAGAGCGCAGGCGGTCATGCGCGAGTGTATTGAGAGCATCTGCAACTCCGGTGCGATCGTCGAAGATGCAACACTGATCTTGATCAATTTCGCTAACTACCGGCTGGATACAGCCCTCGAGGATCTAACGACGCAGAATGCTCGCGAGCTAGCTAGGATCTTCTCGTCTATCGGCCGCGTCGAGCAGATGCCTTTTGGCGTAAATGAAGTAGATGAAGATCTCAGTGCCAGCAGTGCTCTTCGGCAAGGAACAGGCGCGGTACTGCAGAAGGTCGTCGATCAGACTGACATCATCCTTGACGCTAGTTCGCTGCCTCGAGTGATTTATCTGGCTTTGATGACGAATTTGCTGAATCGCTTGATTCCAGACAAAAATGCCCCCGGTGCGCTTGCTGCCGGCAGGGTCAACTTTCAGGTGCTGGTCGCCGAAGACGCAGGCCTGGACGGCCAAATCATGGCGGAGGATCCGAGCAGCGAAATCGTCCATGTGCCGGGATTCTCCGGTGCCATGCAGGTGGAGAGTGTCCAGGATTGGCCGCTCGTGTGGTTCCCGATCTTGGGCGAGCATAGGGTGAACCAACTACAGCAGATAATGAGGTCGACCGAAATTCCCGGCGAGGCCGAAATATGTCCGGTGTTGCCACATCCGTCCCGAAACCCGCGTCGGGCAGATCGGCTATTGGTCGAATACAAGGAAGCGTTGTTCGACTCGCGTCGCACGCCGACCAGCAACATCCTCTACGTCCACGAATCGCAGCCATTTGAAGCCTACCGGCAGCTGTTGGGAGCTATGAAGCGATACCGGGAAAGCATGGCAATCTTGGGTGGGTGTAGGCTCGTCGTCACGCCATTCGGTAGTAAGTTGATCACCTTGGGTGCCGGGCTTGCTTGTTTTGAGATGCGCCCACAGAGTCTCGAAGCACAGTACAGGGTAGCTATCCCTCATGCCGAACCAACACGCTACGTCGTGGACGCCCAAGCAATCAGATGCTCGCGACCGGAGATATGCAGTCTACTCCTGACCGGTGAGGCGTATGCGTAGATGCCGCATCTGTTCGGTTTGTTAGAACGGTCACTTTCAGAGAATTGTTCTCTACCTTTCTTCAAAGACGCTGCCTTCAATAAAACCGTTTTCGTCCAGCAGGCAGTTGATTCTGAATTTCAATTCAAGATTGAAGCTGTTCTTGGCGGTGAATGACGAGGTCACGCGTGTTCGGCCGTTCGGATGTTCAGAGATCGACAGATCGAGCACGCGCGAGAAATCGACGGTCGACGGATGGTTGGCATTCGCTTTCGCGTAGGCCTCACAGAGGTCCGTCGCGCGCATCTGGTCGATATGTCCCGGCGCCCGAAACGGGGTCGGGTCGTCGACGCGCTTGGCGTCGAAGTACACGTTGACGGATTCGGCGCCGTCGCCGCAGTTCACAAAGTAAACCGGCTTCTTCTGCGCCTTGCTTTCCGTCCCGGACTTCGCGACGGACGATGGATAGATCGCGTTCTTGCAGCGCGGGTCTTCGCGATGAATGCGATTGACCGTCTTGATGATCGCGTCCTTGGCTTTCTTCGTATCCTTGTCCCACGAGAAGTCAGCGTCGACAAAGTCGCGCACTTCACCGGGTTTGAGCGGAAGCGCCAGCGCGGTTCGTTCGACCCAACCGACCTGTTCCTTCAGCCATTCCGGCGTCGCGATCTGCACGCGCGCCCAGTCGCCGTCGATGCACTGCAACTGCACGGTGGTCGAATTGTCGATGGATTGGTACGTGGTCTCTCCGATCACCCGGGTGGCCTTCTCGTTCACGATCTTCTCGCCGTTCGGCGATGTGCGCAGGGTATGCCCCGCGCTACCGATGACATTGACGATCACTCCGTCGGACGAAATACCCTTTTCGCAATGGAACTTCGGCGCCGGTGGCGTCTGCCCTGCCGTCTGTCCAGGCGCGGGCGTGCCGGTTTTCACGCTGGACGGCTCGTTCGACATCGACAGCGCCATGCCAATGACAAAGACAACAAAGCCGAGAGCGACCTGACTGAACCCGCTTTTGAGTATGGTGAGCTTGTTCGCTAACCAGGCGCCGCCAACCGGCGCAATTAGAGCGCAGCCCACGAGCATGATCAATGCCCCGAGAACGTTGCCGGTGAACAGGCTTCCCAGTGACGCCATGCTCAGGAAAATGGCTAGCAGCCAGCGAACGACGCTCTTGAGCACATCCATCTCTCTTTCCTTGAGGATTCAGGCGATCTCGCCGGCAGCGTAGCGGCGCCCCCCCCCCAACTGTGCCATCTTGGGGATAGTCCGTGCAATGCTCTCAGTCCGGATGGCAACCCGGCGAATTGATCGGCTGAGATCCGTCGGAGGAACTGTAGCCGCGTGACCGTTGGTGCGGCCTGCAGCTTTGAAGGTGCCCCTGCTCCCTCCCGCCGCAAGGCAATGAGCTACCGCCCGCGCACTACGCGCTTGGTGCCGGGCTGATCGAACAGATCGACCATCTTCCTGAGCCGGTCCTTGTCTGACTTGTCCATGCTGACGTATTTGCGGAAGAACCGCAGGTCTTCGGGGGACGCTTTTACGGGTGGCGGCTCGCCCAGTAGGTCCTGCGTGGTGACGCCGAGGGCTTTGGCCAGGTCGACCAGGACCTTCGCCGACAGATGCGGCACTTCGCGGTTCTCCAGTTCCCAGACGTAGCTCTTGCTGATGCCGGCCGCCTGGGCCAATCCCTCCATCGTCAAGCCGGCGCTTTTGCGTAGCCGTCGCAATCGCATGCTCAAAGAGGTCGCCATTCGTCTTCTCCCTCGGTCGGAGGCGCCGCCATACGGCGCATGAACAGGAATGTGTAAATTTTACCACCCTATGACTTCAGGCGATTGACAACCGTGACACGAGTTCTAGAATCCGAATCTCAAGTATGGTGAAAGTGAACAAGCGTGGATCTGCGGGGCGCTTTGTCGGCGAAGGGGATCGTCGACGTAAGAACTGGGGTTACGCTGGAGACGGATCGTGTCCAGCTACGAAATGTTATTGGATTTGCTGTTGAAGATACCGCCGGATGAAGTCCTGTTCGACTTCCTGGCGCAGTGCGGCCTTTCACTACGATTCGGCGTCGTGGATACGGAAGGGCGCGCCTACGAAGCACTGCTCATCGCCGCGGCGATCGAACGCGCGCCATCACCCGTTCGTGACTGCATTCTGGCGAGCATGCGCCATGTCGCCCTGCTGGCCGACGAGGCGGGCCTGAAGGCGCTACGCATCGTGAACGAGGCCCACGCCGTCCGGGTGAACGTCTTGCACCTGCCGGATGCCCCGGCGCAGTGCGCGTTGTGGATGTACTTGCGACACCGCGATCTTTTCGATGAAGCCATCCGTTTGCGCGGATTACATGCCCAGTTTCACGAGCCGATGCCACTCGATGCCCTGCGACAGCCACTCTCGCCGCCTGACGCATTGGTGGTGGACAGCGTGCGCCTGTACGAGGCGACGTTACTGGATGAGGTGACCGGCGGCGAGATCACGATCAAGGCACCCGCAGGCGATGCGCGCATCAGCGTGCTGGATCTGCTGGAGCACTGGATGCCGATTGAGAACCCGATGCGACAGGGTCGCTTCCGTGTGATCGCAGCCAAGCTAGGCGTCGAATTCTTTCCCGAGCCGGGGCAAACGGTCGGTCGATCGGTGGTGCTCGCGCTGAAACGACGTGGCGGCAGCAATCTGAGCGACTTCGATTCCGGTACTCGTGAGCAGGCCGAGTCCTGGTTGAGTTACTGGCGATTGTCGCCAAGCCGCGATGTCCAGGCGGCGTCATCAATGCAGACGACGGTCTGATGCGCAATGGAACTTCTGGAATTGTTGGCCTCCTGCATCGAGCAGGGGCGGACCTCTATTGCGCCGACGCTGAGCGACGGCATGGAACACGAACGACTCGAACGGCTACGGCAGTTGGGGGCGATGACGCAAGCGCGCGCGCAGGCGATAATCTGCCCGCGGTGCCAGGCCCGCAGCGTTCGCGTGATCACTGCCGGTTCGGCGTTCTGCGCCGAGTGCGGGCAGGTCGCGCTTGCGGTGAAAGACATGCAGCGGCTCTCGCCCGATGGCGACTGGCTGCGGCGACGGATCGCGCAGGCGCTTGATCTGGCGGGCGAGTCGGCGTGGGTGGCGGTGCCTGGTCGGGTCTGGCGGATCGGCGATATTGGGCGGGCCGGTGCGCGCCACAGAGTGCTGTTCGGCCAGCAGCTGGCCGACGTGATGGTGCAGCGCGCGCTCCTGGCTGTGTGGCCGACTCATGTCGGGGAGATCTCGACAATCATGATCACGACAACCTCGATCGATCGCGTGTTCCTACCCGGCGTCCGGGTACGGCTCGTGCCATTGGCCGCCGCGTTTCGAGTGCGCGGTGGCGGACTGGTCGCCGACGAGGCGGTGTGGGCTGGCGCGCAGGCGGTGCCCGCGACCACGAACCAAGCACGTTATGGACCTTTCGCGCTCGACTTCAGAGATGTCCTGCTGGCGGGCGAATCCGAGCCAATTCCGCTCACTCACTCCCAGGCAGCACTGCTGCGGGTGCTATGGGAGCAGGCAGGCGCTTCGATCAGAGGGTCATTGCTCGTCCGCATGGCAGGTCTTGAACTTGAAAAGCCCGTCGATGCGTTCCCGCTGAACAAATATCCGGAAGCGAATCGAGCTTATCGCACATTGGTACGTTCGGATCGACGCGGCGGGTACTGGTTGCCCCGAAAATCACTGGACGACTCGGCATGATTGCGCATATTTGATGGAGAGACCGGTTCCCGACACCGCTTCACGACGAACGCAAGGCTGCGACCAAGGTCCGCGCGGAGCGGCACCAGCGAAAATCTCGACTCACAGGCCGCAACGTCGACATTAGCAGATCGAATTTTTTGCATTCGCTCAACGATGAGACGCTGCACACCGTCGACGCGCACCAGTCGCACGTCGACGGCCATGACCTACGATTCCAGCAACTGGCGATGCTGCTCCTCGGCAGTCCGCTGCCAGACGAAGGCAGTGACCGTGTCGTGTTCATCTTTGAGCATCACGAAGGTCACGCCGCTGACGGTTTCTGTCGCTGGCGCATTCGGGCCAGTCTAGCGAAACTGACGTGTCTGCCGTTGAGTGCATTGGCTGATCGCCTATCTATATTCGCACTTGCAGCTCGCTGAAATTATCGAAGAATCAAAGACGGAATTCGCGCGTTGAGGGCACGATCGGCGGTGAGGGTAAAGCTCAACGTGCTACTGCTTTCGCCTTGTTCTCCTTCTGGGTGGAGCCGTGCCAGGCGTGTTTGTTGTTCTTTTATCGAGGTCGACGATAACGCTGCGAGTCTCGGGAGTATTGAACTCAAGCAGGCGTTCGAAAATGTGTGCGCCAATCTCTTGATGCGAAGCACCTATCTCCTGCAGACGCAGAGAGACGGTAAGAAGATGTTCCGCCAAGAAGTAACGCGATGATTTGTGGTTGAAGAAATCGTCTCCGACTGCGTCCAGAACAGACCGTGCGACGTTGGCGACCAGTAGAGGTGCCGCTTCCAGCATCGAAATCAGGCACTCACCCAGATCGTCATTGGCAATCTGTCTTAGCAGGCTTGGCCGCGCCGCTATGTATTCGAGCAGCTCGCGGCTAGCCGCATCGGCTTTCAGCTGCCGTCGGTCGAAGACTTGGGCAGCAGCAGCCACAACTTTCTCGTCACCAGAATCTAGCAGCCGCAGCAAATAAGTGTGGATAACGGTGCGGAAATCTGACTCGGACCACAATTCGGCAGCGGCATAAGCGATTCCTGCGCGGCATCGAATCGAGAATGGATCATCTTCAATGTCTGCCAAGTGCCGCTCCAATCCCTCCAGCAAACCAGGCTCCTCCTCGCCTTTCAAAGCAAACCGGAGCATGAGTATTTCGCCCGCGGCCTGGGCTGAAAAAAAGGTTCGCGTGGCGATCAGTATGCCTTGCAGCGCATTGGCGGTTTCCGCCGATACCCAATGCTGGCCATGCGCGATCAGCACGACACCGGTTTTGAAGTTGCACAGACCGGGATAGGCACGGAACAAATCCAGTAGAAATCGCTGAGCATAATCATGATCGGCGTACTTCAACCATCTCAACTCATAAGCCAAGGCTCCCCAAACCTTAAGCCGCTCCTTGCGGCCAAGATGTGCCTCAAGTACGGAGAGCCATGCCTCCGCTCGCGGTGGTTCGAGAGACAGGCAGGCACGAGTCAGGGTCGAAAGGACTGGATAGTTGCCGTTGGGCAAGATGAAACCGCCGCCATAGCCCCACAGGATGCTGCCGGAGGCGTCTTTGTCCTCGGCATCGTCTTTGCTTTCGTCCGAGTCTTCACTGTCAGGATCGTCTTGCAGCCATGACACCAGTCGCTCGAAAAGATTCTGCGGCAATGGCGACTCGGAATTCACAACCGAGCCGATGGCATTTGCCGCACTCTCGCGGAATTCTTGGCCGTCGAAGCCTATCTGGTTCAGTTCTAACACAAGCGAGTAAAGCGCCGAGGCATCGTATTTGCTCTCACCGAGCCCACGCAGCACGGCGCCTACTGCGACTTCGTTGCTGTCAGGTTTCATCTGACGGATCAGACGGATGGCCTTGTCTGGTAGCACCTTTGCGAGCTCGGACAGTTCGCGGCTTGCCTGAATTACTCCACCACGCATAGGGTGCCTGGGGTGATCCCATTGCGTCTGATCAGTGAGTTCGGTGAACAGATTTAGGATATTTTCCTCTGATGCTTCTTGCATGGCAGCGGCGCTCATGGGGCTGCCGATCCCCATCAACCCGGAGATACGGACATCCGCATCTTTTAGGCCAGGAAATGCTCGTTCCTCCTCGGCGACATGGCGGCGGCAGGACGCGCTCATCTGTTCTGTAGGGATGGCACGTAGTAGGCGCAGACGATGCTCGCGCGTCCACTGGATTCGATGAAGGCGCGTTTTTGCATCGCTGTCCGGAAAATATGCATACCTGTTCCAGTTGAGGATGGTTCGCTCAAGTTGCTGGATCTGTTCCTGGTTCAGATGCGGCGAGACGGCACGGATGAGACGATTGGAGTTAGCGTGCGGATCGCGATACGTGCCGATCACTAGGCGCCTGGGATCTTCAATCAGGAATTCGAGTGCCTCAGCAGGAGACTGGGAAGCGAGTTGCTGCAGGCCCCACGCAAGTAACCGCTGGACGGGCATCAAGTCGAGTTGTCGATTGGCCTGAAGGAACGCTCGGAAGTCCTCTGGATGGTGCGCTGCCAGAGACTTGACTGCGGCGATGATGGCGGAGATGAAAGGTATCTCGCGACGCTCGTCTGCATCGTCGAGTTCCGGAAAACGCGAGTCGACACTGCGATAACCGATGACGAAATCATGCGCATCCTGCGCATAGTGCTGGATCGCTTTCAGAATCCACGGCCAGACCATTGAGATAAACCTGCCCGGCGCGGCTTCGGCAATCGACCGGAGATCGTGAAATTCCTGGCCATTTAGTAGTGTGGTTATGCGCTCCGTCTCTTCCTCAGGATTCTGCGCGTCTGCAGTCTCCTGCCGCAACCAGGCATCGAGCAACAATGGCGCTTGGTCCGGATCCGCCTCGCTCACGATACCGATCATGTGGTAAGCCTGCCAACCCGAAACCTTTGTCCTAGCCAGGATCTGCTGGCACAAGCCGATGGCATTTGTATCCCACGCTGGCAGTTGTTCAAGCACGGCCCAAGTCAACGGGTCTCTCTCCACGATGGATTGCCAGTGGTTCCAGATCAGTTCCAAGACGCGGGACTGACGGGCCGGAAGCGCGCGCCGGAGCACCGGCAAGGCAGCCCGAGCATCTTCTATTGGCAACCGCATGATCTCGACCAGGTGATCATCCGCCAGCCAGTCGAACCAACCCGGGCTTCCGGGGACAGTGGCGAGAATGCGGCTCCGGTACCAAGTTTCGCCCCACTTCTCCGCGACCAAGGTCGTTTCGCTGATACCAGGATTCGACAATTGCCCGAGGAACTCGATGAGCAACATTTTCAGGTGCAGGCGGAGATCGGCATGCCAAAGCCGTTCTATCTCCTGGGCGTAAGTCGGAGGGTCAACAGCGCGCATATACGCGAGCGAGTGCCAAAGCAACGGTCTGACCCGCAGGCTGTGCTGGCGCGCCAGCACAGTATCGGTCAGTCGGCCGGGCGTTTCGAGGAAGCTCCGTGCGCGAATGTATTCGTAGAAAGTCTGGTGTCGGAAGCCAACGCGACCCGCTTCGCAGAGTAGGATGCCGGACCGCGAGAGTCTTTGCAGCTCAAGATGGAAGGCATCGAACAGTGCTTCTGGCAGCCAGAGTACTTCGCGCTCTGCCATGCGCGCTGTGATGTCATACAGTGCCGTCCGCGAGCGTCCGCTCACATCCGACAGAACCACCTGTTTCCACAGCTCACCGAGCATGTGTTGGTACCCCAACAATAGATCCGCCTCGTCGGTGGTATTGATGAGCTGTAGGAACAAGTTCAGGGTCTGGGGGGATCGCAGGTCTTCGCGGATTGATGCATTCCATCCCGCAGCATGGATGTTGTACTTCTTCAGAGTTTCCTCGACGTTGTCCCACGATGGCAGGTCGAGAACCATCGTTTCGGCATCAAGATTTCGCAGCCGCGTGTCGTGCCTGTGCTCGAACACGCGACATGAGGCCACGATGTGGACATTCTGCACACCCGAAAGCCCGCGGATCAGATCCATGGGCGCACGCAATCGCGTGGAGTGTTGGACGACCAGGTCCGCGAGGGCATCCAGTTGGTCGACGAGAACGAGCACCTTCGCTTTCTTGGCAAGCAGGACTACGCATTCGATCGGGTCGGCGGGCAGGTGCAGATGTTCACCCAACGATGGCGTGTCGACGACGTTCTCGGATAGATAGTCCGCCTTGATCGCGAGAATGTGGATGCCGAGTGCCGCATGCTCCCGGGCCAATCTGGCGAGAAGTGCGGATTTTCCACAGCCTGGTTCGCCCAGTAAAAGCGTCAGTGAGGCGGACTGGCTGGCAATTCGCTCGCAAAGTAACTGTAATTCTGGGCGCTCCAGCCAATCGTCGTTGGGCAGCGTCGTCTTCCAGTTGACGAGGTCAGCAGACGCTGCGGCGAAGCTGCCGGCAACTTGGGCCGAATCCAGTGCAATCGCGTTTCGAATGAGACCTACACCACGTGCGCTCAGCACTTCTACGATCTGATCGCGAGTTACAGGACCAGGGGGCAGTCCCAGCCCGCTTTGACTCCTCCGCGCCATGTTGGTGAGCAGATCGACGGCGGTTTCGGGATCGTCGACCTCTGACCGTAGCGACAAGAGGTTGACGGCTTCCCACCCGTCGAAACTATGCAAGCTGCCGATCACGATATGCCTGATCAGATTGAAAGCGGTTTCGTAGGGGCATTCTAGAACTCGTTGCAGTTTGGCGAGTGGCGATTTAAGTGTCGCGCTGGCCTGCGCCTCGAACACATCGAGCGTGCCGTAGTCGCGGGTGCTCTCGACCAGTGCTGCCAGTTCGCCGAATGGACTTTGCGAACAGAATTCGATGATTGCGCTTGGAGTCTTCTCCAACTGCCGATGCGCCTTGACCAATTCCTCTTTCAGATCTCGATCCGATATCTGCCAACTACCGTGACTGGGCTGGTTCTTCTTGGCTTGTATATGTCGGGTTTTGCCATCGTTGTAGGTGACGACAATATCGTCCACGTCAACGGTATCCGTCGATCCGGGGAGCGAGATCGCATCTACCTGAACGGATACGATGTCCGGATCGGAAAGGAGCCGGATCAGCCAGTGCACGGCGACTGCGAGTTGATACTCATCTCCGCGGTGAGATCTTCTAGCAGCGATACTCATGCGTTGCCCCCTGGCGAAATTCGGTTGACGCAGAACGTGCCTGCCTTGATTGCGCATCTATTGCACAGTGACGAGCGCCACTGTCAGGACTCGGATTTCGAAATTACTTTTATAGCGAGGTATACAAGCCGATGAAAGTCGCGAGCATTGCCAATATCCTGACACTGCTCCTGAACCCATGCTCATAAAGGTAATGCTTTGCGCAAAAAGCATGTGTTGGGCAGCTTGCAAATGTAACTCTTGGCCGACAACGATCATACCAATCCACTGCAGCAGCGGCAGAAAGCAAGGCCGAGCCGATCAGCCCGAAACTGGGCCGCCACGTTGGCTTTCGGCATGTGGAGATTGGGCATCAGTGATCAAACCATCCGCTGCGTTCGAACCGATTCGTCCTGCGTGGGCTGATTCTGTTGCTGCGCCAATAGCTGCGCCTGCTGCTGCGTCAAGGCGTCCAATTTCTGCAGTGACTGCTCAACCGGACGCTCGACCGCTTGCGCCACATCGGTCACGGAACGACGTGCAGCAGGGTCGGACGGGTCTTGCCCTTGCACGACGAACAGCAGCGTTCCGGCTGCGATCTGCGAGCCGTCCTGCTGTCGTTTGCCGGTCTCGTTGATCGCGAGATGATCGGCTGAGGTGATCCCAGCCACCTTCGAATCGTAAAAAGCGCCCATCGTCAATCGCTCGCTGGTCGTATCGAATGTGCGCCCTCGTTCTGCATCGATGCTCGCCACGCCGCGTTCGATCTGTGTGTAGAGGCGATTGTCAGGATTGTCGGAGTCGCGCGGGTCGGGGAGACGTAAAGGCAACAGTGTCGACGACGCGGCCATCGCCATCGGGTCCGCGCCATTGACTGCGCGCTCTTGTCGCCGGTCGCCGTACAGCGCGTCGGGCTCGTCCGATCCATCTTCACGCCGGCCGGCACTTGCCATCCGTACAGGAGCCGCCACCGCCTGACGGCTATCGTCCAACGACAGACCCTCCCGGTTCGCCTCGCGCTGTGCCTGCTCGCGCACGTCGCGACCGTTTTCAGATGCGCGTTCGATCGCATGCGGTGCGGTAGTCATCTCAGTCCGTGCCCGCTCGATATCAGCGGGTGTCGTTTCGGCGGCGATCACGTAGGTCTTGCCGTCCGCGCCCAGGCGTAGGCTGGCGATGGCGTATCGGCCATCTGCCTGCGGCTGGGCCTGTAATGCGGTGGTGGTCGGGTCCAGCCCGTTCGCATCCCAAGTCGCGCGCACGGCGGTTGCGGCAACGGCGACCTGCTCAGCACTCGCATCGACGCCTGCGTTGCGATAGGCGCCCGCGACCGTGTCGCGCAAGCGCGCATCGGCGTCCATTGGAGGCACGGGCAGGATCTCGCGCGGTGGCGGCAAGCGCGCCTGCAGGACGTCGCGGGTTGCGTCCAGTTCTTCACGTAGATTGCCGGACGCGGTGCTGTTGTAGATCAACCCCGTGCTGACCCATTCGCCATCCGCACGGCGCTGGTAGCGGTTCTCGTCCGATGCGACCAGCGTATCCACATCCGTGCGGGCGTTGCGCACGGCTTGAGGTATTTCTCCATGCGCCGCCCAACCGTTACGGATGTACGTGTCTTCATAACGCGCCGCGATCGAGGCCGGGCTGTTCGCGGCGTTCTCGACCACGATCTGCGCCGCTTGACGGTCCAACCGCGCGACAAGGGCCGCATCATCTGCGGTTTCGGTGCGATGCGGCGTCATTCCGCGCTCGACGAACGGGCCATACACCTCGCGTTGCCATTGCCCGCTCTCGGGGTTGCGCTCCCAGTTCGATGGCCGACTGCTGGGCGTATCGCCTGCTCCTGCTGGAATCGAGAACGGATCGCGCTGTGCTGGCGGGCCGCCCAGCACCAGCTCAACCGATCGACTGGTCGCTTGATAATTGAGTGCGTTCTCCGTTGCTGGCGAAGCGCGAAGATCGCCGCGGCGAGCGTTGTCGATACTGTCGTCGCTGCGGTCGATCGGCGCCTCGCGCCGCCACCCCAATGCAGGATTGTCTGGGTCGTAGGTCCACGTTTTACCGCCGAGCTCCTGATTGTAAATGCCACGATTGTCGTTCCACTCGGCGATCTTGTCGCCGACGAACACGCCCGCCACGCCGCCGATGGCGCCCGTCACCAACAGGCCTGGACCCGATTCGACACCTGCAACTGCGCCGGCCGCCATGCCGATACCAGCGCCTGTCCAGCCACCGACAGTGCGCGCGCCGAAATGGATCAACTCCGACTGGGCTGCGGTAGCGTTACCTTCACCATGTAGACGCTGCGCGGCACGCACGCTTTCCGCGCCATCGTAGACCTCCAGCGCGAGTCCAGCGACGCCAAGGGCAGCACCGGCACGACGCGGGCCGAGCGATCCAGTTCGCTCCGGAGACATTGCTGCACGTGCCAACTCGTCCAACTGCTGCCTGCCGGAGAGCGCATGCGCATTCGGCTCGCCCATGAGGTCTCCCATCGGGCGTGAGACCTCGTGAAAGGTCGGAGTTCGCCCTTCGATGGACGTCTCGCGGAAATAGTCGCGATTGTCGAGTTGCAGTTGGTCGCGCTCACCACGCAACGGCAAGCCCTGGGCGTTCACTGCAGTACGGATGATTCCAACATTGTCGTGCGAGTTAGCGACAATCATGTCGAACGCGGCCTGCGTTCCATGCGTTGTCTGCCGCGCCACAAGGGTTTCCCGCGGAATGCCTTCGATGGTGGTAACTTCCGGATTGGCGAGAATCCGTGGCAACTCGGTCTGCCCAAACACGCGATCTGGGGACGCACCACTGGCGATCACTTTGACTTCGCCTCGAGTAGCATCAGCAAAGCGGGCCGATGCATCCGCCCAAGGTCCTTCAGTCGGGTGATACAACCAGTCGCCCGCCGCCCTCGCGGCTGGTGTTCTTTCGGTCAAGTCTTGGTAGCTGATACCGTGAGCTGTCGCGGTTGCCGACTGGAAAGGTCGCGAACTTAGAAACTTGTTGGCCTCGGTCCGATCAATCAGCCGCACGTCCTCTCCGGCATCTTCCATCGCTTTCACGATTTGCCAAGACGACACGCGGTCCGTCACGCCACCGCTGTACAAAACAGTCACGTTTCCGGGTGAATCGACACTCACTTGTCGAGCGAGTTCACGCAGAGCCTCCGGTGTCTGATACCGAGATGGCTCACGCAACAGTGCTTCAATCGCCTCATCAGAAGAAAGGGGCGCACTCATGCTTTGCGCTCCAAGCCCGGCACAAGTTCGACAGTGAACTCGGTACATTGAGCGAAGACGCCACCATCCTTGTAGGCTAGGAGCGCGGCCTCAAGGTCACGTAGGAATTCTTCTTGAGGTTCTGGTATCCCATCCGGAACGTCACGGCCATTGACTCGCACAAGCCCCCAACGCATCTGCCCCGGACCACCGGGTTTTCCAGAAAATCCAGCAGAGTGCAGCATCAGCGTGTAATCGCGAGAACTCCAATGGAACGTCCAGATCGTTTCGAAACTGTACTCCTCTCGGCCATTCGCAATGTTGCGAAGGTAGATGCCCCGTTCGCGATCGATCGTCCAATCTCGCGCATTCGTGCCTCCCACGACATGGTGCTTGTCGATCTCGCGCAGTTGATATCTCTCGAAGTCCTCGGGGGAAATCCGTTCATTGACGAATGGCATCGGTGGTCCTTGGAGGGTGTCCTGAGAGATACCGATCCTAACGTCTGGCTAGAGTGCGCCGCAAGCGATTGACACGCCTTGCGGCTAGAAAAGCCCTTTTGAATCAAGCACATAACGGCTGGAAAGAAAAAGTCCGTTTTCCAGCCGCCTTTCCTGCTGCTTTCCAGCCGTCCGATGAATAGTGTGTGTCTCGCCCGCTGCCATCGCAGCCTGTCGAGGAACACACCATGCAAGAGCGCAACACAGCGCAGGCCGTCGCCGACGAGCCGCGCGCCTTCGATGAGACCCAACTCGCCCGACGCTGGGACATCTCCGTCCGCACGCTGCAGCAGTGGCGGCGGATGGGGATCGGGCCGATCTACCTGAAACTCGGCAACCGGGTCAGTTACCGCCGCGAAGACATCGAGCAGTACGAGCGACAGGCGCTGCGTCGCGGCACCGGCGAGCGTGCGTTCACATGAGCGCCACGTCGATGAGTGAGTCCATGCACGCGTTGTCCGCGTTGGCGGATCTGTCCGTCGATCAGCTAACGGCGCTGGCGCCTCTTCAGACTCTCCGCGCTGTCGAGCACCTTGAGGCGGCGACTGCGGGGCTCGATGCCCTTCGTCGCAATCTCGACGCGGCGCTCGACGCGACTTACGGCGAGCGCATTCGCTGCGCGTGCGCAGAGGCGGACCAGGACGTGGACGTTGTCCACATCGATGCAGGCGAGGTGCGCCTTCGCGTCGAGATCGCCGAACAGGTGGTGTGGGATCAGACGCAGCTGGCCGCGATGGCTGCGCGTATCGCGAAAGGAGGCGAGCGTGTCGAGGCGTATCTCGACATCACCTATGACATCCCCGAGACACGTTGGTCGCAGTGGCCGCCCACCCTGCGCGCGTCGTTCGCCCGCGCGCGTCTTGCAACGCCTGGCGCACCGACGTATCGACTGAGTCCACGCGATCCCGTTTGACGTGCGTGTGCGAGTTCACCGATGCGATCGGCTGGGCTTCGCCGTTGCGTCCATTCCCCTTTGCTTGACGACTGGTGCCGCTGACGGCACCGGCGCTGGAGATCCACATGTCCCAAGACCCGATGCACACGCCTGCCGAGCCGATGGTCGATGCACGCACCGCGCATCAAGCGCTGTGCATTCCACTGCAGTGGCTGAACGACAAAGCCCAGCGCCGAGCGCGCGGGATCCCGGCGTATCGGATCGGCCATCTGCTCCGATTTCGGCTGAGTGAGTTGGAACGATGGCGCGATCGCACCGCCACCGTGATCGCGCCTGGACACGCGCAGCCTCCGGAGGCGGACGATGGCTGCGTCTGACAGGGGCGATCGCCACACGTCTGGTGCATCAATGTCGGCCTCCGGCGGCGACGACACGACCAACGCACTCCGCCTCGCGTTGCTCGAGCGCTTGGAGACGGTGCTGGCGTTCCTCTTTCCGGACGGCAAGACACGTCGCGGCACATTCCTGATCGGCGACGTCCTGGGAAGCGCCGGCAACAGTCTTGAGATCGTGCTCACGGGCGAGAAAGCAGGTCTGTGGATCGATCGCGCCGAGGGCAGCGGCGGCGACGTGTTCGATCTGATCGCCGCGCATTACCGGCTCGATGCGCGGTCCGAATTCCCTCGCGTGTTGGAGGAGGCCCGTCGCCTTCTGGGGCGCGCACCGTCGTCGCCACTGCCGAGGAACAAGCCGCACAAGCGACCGTCGACGGAACCCCTCGGTCCGGCGACGGCGCAATGGGAATACCGCGACATCGCCGGCCACCTGCTCGCCGTGGTGTATCGCTACGACCCGCCCGGCGGCAAGAAACAGTTCCGGCCGTGGGATGCGATGCGCCGCAAGTGGGCAGCACCGGTGCCACGACCGCTGTACCACCAGCCGGGTATCGTCACCGCCGACACCATCGTGCTGGTCGAAGGCGAGAAATGCGCGCAGGCGCTGATCGACGCCGGCATTGTCGCCACCACGGCGATGCACGGCGCCAATGCGCCGGTCGAGAAGACTGACTGGACGCCGTTGGCCGGCAAGGCCGTACTCATCTGGCCAGACAAGGACACGCCCGGTTGGGACTACGCCGAACACGCTGCGCAAGCGATCCTGGCGGCGGGTGCGCGATCGTGCCGCGTCCTGTACCCACCCGAGGACAAACCGGAAGGCTGGGACGCAGCCGATGCGGTCGCCGAGGGTTTCGACGTCGACGGCTTCCTGCGCGCAGGCGCGTGCCTGCCCGTGGCGCCGCAGTCGCGGGAGGTGGACTTCGCCGGCCTGAACTGGCGCAGCGACGATGGCCTCGCCTCCGCCTTCACGCGCAGGCACGGCGAGGACTGGCGCTACTGCGCGGCCTGGGGCAAGTGGTTCGTCTGGACCGGGCAGCGCTGGAACGAGGACCGCACGCTGGGCGTGTTCAATCTGGTACGTCACGTCAGCCGGACAGCTTCTGAGCGTGCGGAGAAGCCGAGCGATCAGAACAAGCTCGCCAGCGCGGCGACCGTCGCGGCCGTCGAACGCCTGGCACGCAGCGACCGCACACACGCGGCCACCACCGAGGAGTGGGATGCCGATCCGTGGGCGTTCAACACGCCCGGTGGAATCATCGACCTGCGCACAGGGCGGGTGTCCGCGCACCATCGCGGCGCGCGACAGACGCGACTGGCGACCGCGACGCCGCGCGGCGAGTGTCCGCGCTGGCGCGCATTCCTCGGCGATGTCACCGGCGGCGATGCCGATCTGCAAGCGTACCTGCAGCGGATGGCGGGGTATTGCCTCACCGGATCGACCGATGCGCATGCGCTGTTCTTCCTCTACGGCACCGGCGCCAATGGCAAATCGGTGTTCGTGAACGTGCTCTCGACGATGCTTGGCGATTACGCCGCCAATGCGCCGATGGACACGTTCATGGAAGCGCGCGGCGATCGACATCCCACAGATCTGGCCGGACTGCGCGGTGCGCGCTTCGTCGCTTCGATCGAAACCGAGCAGGGCCGGCGCTGGAACGAATCGAAGGTCAAAGCCATCACTGGCGGCGACAAGGTTTCGGCGCGCTTCATGCGTCAGGACTTCTTCGAATACACGCCGCAGTTCAAGCTGGTGATCGCCGGCAACCACAAGCCCGCGATTCGCAACGTCGATGAAGCGATGAAGCGGCGCCTGCATTTGATTCCGTTCACAGTGACGATTCCGCCGGATCGTCGCGACGGCAAGCTGACCGAAAAGCTGCTGGCCGAACGCGACGGCGTGCTCGCCTGGGCGCTAGCCGGTTGCCTGCAGTGGCAGCGCACAGGGCTGCAGCCGCCCGCGAGCGTGGTGTCGGCGACCGAGGAATACTTCGAGGCCGAAGATGCGCAAGGGCAATGGATCGCCGAGCGCACCGAGCCGAGTCCCCATGCGTTCGCGCTGACCCGCGAGCTGTATCTCGACTGGAAAGATTGGGCCGATCTCAACGGTGAGTTCGTCGGTTCGATCAAACGCTTCTCCGCCGACCTCAGCGCCCGCGGCTACCTCCAGAAACGTAACGGCACGGGTCAGCGTGGATTTGTCGGACTGCGCGTGCTGCCGCGACCCAACGCCTATGCACAGGCCATCGCTGGCCTGGACACCTTATCCCACTGATCTCGACCCATTTCCTTTCGCCAAGGTCCGTATGTCCACACTCGACGCACTCGAAGATGCTATCGCCGAATTTGAAGCCGAACACGGCCCCATTCCGCGCATCGAAACCGCACACGCGCTGTATGCCGATTTTTGCCGCTGGTCGCCGCGAACCGGCGTGCCCGCGATCGGTATGAGCGCCTTCATCCGAACCCTCGCACGACGCGGCCATCTGCCCGTGCGCCTGCCTGACGGTACGCTCGGTTTCCTCGGCATCGCGCTGAAGGGCAACGTGCATGCGCAAGCCAGTCGCGTCGCGCTTTGACGGGGGGGTCTGACACATTTGACTTGACTCATGGTTATCCCTGCATGTGCGCGCGCACACGCGCGTGTAAGAAATAACCATGAGCTAAGACAAATGTGTCAGACCGGCCGCGAACCCGATCTCCCGACAGGTGCTTTCGCATCGCACTATCGAACTCAATTCTCTCCAATAGCAATGGACATCATGAAATCGCAGTCGTCTCAATCGACCCTCCTTACTCTTGACCTCGGTACCACCATGGGCTCGGCGATCACGCAAGAGCGTGCGGCATGACCGTGTGGACATTCGATGAGGTCGAGTACCGCTTCCACGAAGCAGCCGTAACGTCGCACCGCCTTCCGCCGGCACGCGTCGCCGGCTACGTCACGATGTGGCCCGAGATTGCCCGCCAATCGTGGGAGGGCTATGCAGACGAGCTGACGATCCTGCGCATCCCGGCGACGCCTGTGGCCATCGACAACCTGATCGAAACCACACGCTGGCTGCTGTGGCTCGACGAGTCGCAGCGTCGTCTGGTGTGGGCACGCGCCCGCTACGTGCCGTGGAAAGTGATCTGCAAGCAACTCGGCTGCGCGCGGCCGACTGCGTGGCGTCGCTGGCGACATGCGCTGACGCTGATCGTGGTCGAACTCAACGGGCAACCACCACGCATCGCAGACGAAATCGCAGCGTCGCGCAACGTGACGCAAGCGGTCGCGAGTGAAGCGGCGGGATCGCAAAACCCCTGCGAGACGCATGCAACAACAGCCCCGTGATCGGAGTACTTTATCCCCATGCTGACGCGACGACCCTCAGGCACCCATCGACGCTTTCCGATGGTGCTTGCGGCGAGGATGGATGCATCGCACGAAATCGTAGCGCGTCGTAACGTGACGCGACGTGACGAAACCAGTCGCATTGCAGCGTGTTTCGATGTGGATTTGCAGGCTGTTTTCGCATCGCCACCGATGTAGTCTTTGCGCCATCACATCGCTGACCCACGAGGACAGATGTAGACCCAGAAGGTCTACGGGTCCTTCCTGCGACCCTGCCTGAGCGGGGGGCAGCGCCGCAGAACCTCGCTAGTGTCAGCACACGAATTGAGGTTTGCAGGGTTTGCACGGTTTGCGGTTTGCACCCGCCGGTTTGCACTTCGCGGTTTGCACCGCGCAATTTGAATACCACCTTTCTCTAGCCCATCGGCCATCACGTTCGCGTCCCCCCCTGTTCCCGGGCGCGATGGTCGGTGGGCTTCTTTTCGAGTCCACGATGCCCAACGCCCTCACCGTCGAGACCCGCCGGGTCGAGGCGCTGATTCCTTACGCGAGGAATCCAAGAACGCACAGCGACGCGCAGATTGCGCAACTCGCGGCGAGCATCGTGGAGTTCGGCTGGACCAATCCGATCTTGGTCGATGGCGAGAACGGCGTGATCGCCGGCCACGGTCGGCTGCTCGCCGCACGCAAGCTCGGCATGACCGAGGTGCCGGTGATCGAATTGGCGCACCTCACGTCGGCGCAGAAGCGCGCGCTGGTCATCGCCGACAACCGCCTCGCGCTCGACGCCGGCTGGGATGAGGCGATGCTGGTGCTGGAACTGGCGGAGCTTGCGGACATCGGGTTCGAGCTGGATCTGACCGGCTTCTCGGCGAACGAAATCGAACGACTGCTCGATGCGGTTGAAACCAGCGACTCGGCCAACACGTCTGATGCGTCCGATGCCAACGAGGACGAGGACAATGAAGGCGACGACGGCAACGACGGGGACAGCGATTCCGCATCGCTCGCCGATCCTGTCTCCCGCGTCGGCGATGTGTGGATGATAGGCAAGCATCGACTGATCTGCGGCGACGCTGCCGATCCGACAGTGGTTGCGGCGCTGATGCGCGGCGAGACTGCGCACCTGTGCATCACCTCGCCGCCGTATGGCCAGCAGCGCGACTACGCCAGCGGCGGAATCGGCGATTGGGACACGCTCATGCGCGGGGTCTTCGGTGCCGCACGCGCTGCGCTGCACGACGACGCACAACTGCTGGTCAATCTGGGCCTCGTCCACGACGACAACGAAGTCCAGACGTATTGGGATGGCTGGACCACGTGGATGCGCGCGCAGGGCTGGCGGCGTTTTGGCTGGTATGTCTGGGACCAGGGTCCGGGGCTGCCCGGCGACTGGCGCGGACGTCTAGCCCCGAGCTTCGAGTTCGTCTTCCACTTCAATCGCAGCAACCGGAAGCCGAACAAGATCGTGCCGTGCAAGTTCGCGGGGCAGGATATTCACTTGCGCGCCGATGGCTCCTCCACCGCCTTGCGCGGCAAGGACGGCGGCGCGCTGAACTGGGCGCATGCGAACCAGCCGACGCAGGACATGCGGATTCCCGATTCGGTGATTCGCGTCATGCGCCACAAGGGCAAGCTCGGAGGCGGCATCGACCATCCGGCGGTGTTCCCGATTGCGCTGCCACAGTTCGTTATCGAGACATACACCGATGCGGGCGAACTGGTGTACGAACCCTTTGGCGGCAGCGGCACCACTCTGCTGGCCTGCGAGCGCACCGGCCGGATCTGTCGCGCGGTGGAGATCGCCACCGAGTACGTCGATGTCGCGATCAAGCGCGTGCGCCAGCAGATTCCGAGTCTGCCGATCACGCTCGAAGCGACCGGCCAGTCCTTCGACGCGGTCGCGGCCGAACGCCGCAATACTGCGCGGGCGGCGGCATGAGCTGGGTCGCCGACAAGATCGAGCACTGGCCGCTGTCGCGGCTGTTGCCATACGCGAAGAACGCACGCACTCACTCGGACGAACAGGTCGCGCAGATCGCAGCCTCAATCGTCGAGTTCGGATTCACGAACCCGATTTTAGTCGGGAGCGATGGCGTGATCGTCGCCGGTCACGGCCGACTGGCCGCTGCCCGGAAACTTGGTCTGGATGGTGTGCCGGTGGTGGTGCTCGATCATCTTTCGCCGACGCAACGTCGCGCGCTCGTCATCGCGGACAACCGCATCGCCGAAAACGCCGACTGGGACGACGCCATGCTGCGCACCGAACTGGAGGCATTGCAGGAAGACGGCTTCGACCTGGACCTGACCGGCTTCGATCCGGACGCGCTCGCCGAACTGATGGCGGGCGAAGAAACCGACCAATCCGGCGAAGTCGACGACGACGATGTGCCCGACGACGAGACCGTCACGGTCTCTCGACCGGGCGATCTGTGGCAGCTCGGCGAACACCGCGTGCTGTGCGGCGACGCCACCGACGCGGCGAACTACGTGCGATTGCTGGCAGGCGAAACGGCGGACATGGTCTTCATCGATCCGCCATACAACGTGAACTATGCCAACAGCGCCAAAGACAAACTGCGCGGCAAGGACCGCGCGATCCTCAACGACAACCTCGGCGAGCGCTTTTACGAGTTCCTGCTCGCGGCATTGACACCAACGTTGGCGCATTGTCGCGGCGCGATCTACATCGCGATGTCATCGAGCGAACTGGACGTGCTGCAGGCCGCATTCCGCGCCGCAGGCGGCCACTGGTCGACGTTCGTGATTTGGGCGAAGAACACGTTCACGCTTGGCCGTGCCGACTACCAGCGCCAGTACGAACCGCTCCTCTATGGCTGGCCAGAAGGCGCGCAGCGCCACTGGTGCGGCGACCGTGACCAGGGTGACGTCTGGCATATCAAGAAGCCGCAGCGCAACGACCTGCATCCGACGATGAAGCCGGTCGAACTCGTCGAGCGATGCATCCGCAATTCGAGCCGGCCCGGCGACGTGGTGCTCGATGGCTTCGGAGGATCGGGGACGACCCTGATCGCCGCGCACAAGAGCGGCCGGCGCTCGCGGCTGATGGAACTCGATCCGAAGTACGTCGATGTGATCGTGCGCCGTTGGCAGACCTGGAGCGGCGAGCAGGCGGTGCGCGAGGACGATGGCATGGTCTTCGACACACTGGCAGATGCGGCGAAGTGAGCGCGCCGGCCTTTTACAACGAGATCGAACCCTATCTCTGCGCATGGCTCAACAATCAAATCGCCGTCGGCATCATCCCGCCGGGCCGCGTCGATGAGCGGGACATCCGTGAACTCGACCCCGACGACCTCGCCAGCTTCCGGCAGGTCCACCTGTTCGCAGGCGTCGGCGGCTGGGCCTATGCCGCCCGACTCGCCGGCTGGCCCAGCGACGTCGAACTGTGGAGCGCGTCGTGTCCGTGCCAGCCGTTCTCGGTCGCGGGCAAACGCGCCGGGACCGACGATCCTCGGCACCTATGGCCCGACGTGTTTCGGCTCGTCGGTGCCCGACGGCCCGCTGTGCTGGTGGGAGAGCAGGTTGCGGCAGCGGTTGGCCAGCATTGGCTCGACCGAGTGTTTGCTGACCTGGAAAGTCTCGGTTACGCCTGCCGGGCGATCGTTGTCCCGGCTTGTGCCGTCAACGCGCCCCATCGACGAGATCGCCTGTGGTTTGTGGCTCACACCCACGACGCGCGACTACAAGGATTCTCCGGGGATGTCGCTGGCGCCGAGGAAGGACGGTGCGTCGAGAACGGATTTATTACCGAGACAGGTGTACGCGACGGCGCGCGCGCTGTGGGCAACACCGACGGCCTCGGCGGACAAGTCGATCCGCACGCCGGAGGGCGCGCGCCGGGAAGTCGAACGCGGTCGCTCACCGGATCTCTCGGCGCAAACGCTGGCGTTAACGCTGGCGTTGTGGCCAACGCCGACGAGTCTTGCGCCGTCGAAGGACGGTTACAACGGCGCGGGGAATTCGGCGGGACTGGTGGCGATTCGTCAGATCGCGCTGGAGTTGTATCCGACGCCGACCAGTGCGTGCGCGAACGGCGGCCAGACCTCGCGCAGCGGCAAGCGCAGGAACGAACCGCTGCTGCGCGGGATCGCGATGGAATTGAGCACAGCGCATGGGACGATTACGACTGGATCATCGGACACGACGGCAAACTGCGCCGGGTCCCTCGCGCCGGAATTCGTCTTCTGGCTCATGGGATTCCCGCGCGTATTCCTCGATTGCGCGCCGCTGGCAATGCGATCGTCCCGGCGCTTGCAGCGGAAGTCCTCCGCGCGCTGCGCGAAGGGTGATGCCGGATAAGCGAACGGGACCGGATGTGATCCGGTCCCGGTGAGGTTACTCGTCGGCGAACATGAAACTGCCCGGACCGTTGCCCTCGTCGTCGCAAAGCAGGATGAGCGTGCGCTCCTTGCCGTCGCGACACTTGATGACGAAGCCGTAAAGCTCGTCGTCGAGAGGATCGTCGCTCGCACCGGTGCGTGCGAGCGCGGTGATGGTGCCGCCGACCAAGGGCTGCAGTTGTTTGAGATAAAAATCGGTGGGTGCGGACATGCGGCGCTCCGGAGTTGTCGTGGTGGATGTTCGATTGTCGGTTTGCAATGCCACGCCTCGGCGTGGCATTGCGTCAGGCTGCGTTGCGCTGCAGTTTCAAGCTGCGGACGCGGACGCGGCCTCGGCGACGCGGTAGATGCGTTCGCCGCCTTCGGCCTTCTCGGAGGTAATGGTCAGGCCGAGTTTCTTCTTGAACGCCCCGGCGAAGGTGCCGCGCACGGTGTGTGCCTGCCACTCGGTCGCTTCGCAGACCTGCTGGATCGTGGCGCCCTCGGGTCGCTTGAGCATGGCGATGACCTGCGCCTGCTTGCTGTTCTCGCGGGTGCGCGGTGCGGATTTCTCGCCATCGCCGGATGCGGCGGCGTCCGGCGTCGGCTTCGCGGCTTTGCGTTCGGTCTTGCGTGCGGCTTTGGGCGTCTTCTTACCCGTCGGCGTCGGCGTCTCGTTCGTTTCGTGTTGGCCGGGAAGTTCGCGACCCAGTGCGCCATAGGCTTCAGCGGTGACCAGCCAGTCGCCATCGCTGCCGATGATCATCGCGCGCTTGAACAAGGCCTCGACGACCTTCTGGCGCGCGCCGCCTTTGATGTTCTCGGGGAACCACTCGATCTTGCCTTGCGTGTGATCGATGGCGTGGGTCAGCACGGCGGTCTGGGTCGGGTTCAGCGCGATTAGCTTGGTGTTCGTTTCGGTGTTCATGGTGTGTGTGCTCCTGAGTGGGTGTGCGGTGTTGGATGTCGTTGGCGCGACGTGATGAACGCGCTGTTCCAAACCAAAGCCAAGCGCAATTCCCACGATCCACCGCGTGTTAAGCACACAGATGGGATGGCATCGGCGCATGCGCTGTGCGCGTGCGAAGTCAAGTCGATCGTCATACAGAGCAATCATCCGAATGGGACTTTCGATCCGCGCCTACGCGCGTCATCGCGGCGTGACCGACACGGCGGTTCACAAGGCGATTCGCGCGGGGCGCATTACGCCGGAGGCGGACGGCACCATCGATGCGGTGAGTGCGGATGCGCAGTGGACTCGTAACTCCGCACCTTCACGCGCTGGAACGCAAGCGCGTGCGCCGCGCGTCGCGGTGCCAGAGTCAGTGGACACGGGTCGCGACGCAGGTACTGGCGCGACGACATTGCCGCCAGGCGGTGCATCGCTCTTGCAGGCACGCACCGTCAACGAAGTCGTCAAGGCACAAACCAACAAGGTGCGACTTGCGCGCCTCAAAGGCGAACTGGTCGAACGCTCGCAGGTCGTGGCGCATGTCTTCAAATTGGCGCGCGACGAGCGCGATGCGTGGTTGAACTGGCCGGCACGCGTGTCGGCGCAAATGGCGGCGACACTCGAGGTCGACCCGCATGCGATGCACCTGGCGCTGGAAGCAACGGTACGTGACCACTTGCGAGAGTTGGGCGAGCTGCGCCCACGGATCGATTGACGATGTTCGATTACGAAGGCGCGGATGCCATCGAGCGCGCTTGGCATGAAGGACTAACGCCAGATCCCCTGCTGTCGGTGTCCGCGTGGGCCGACCAGCATCGGATGCTGTCGAGCAAGGCGTCTGCGGAACCGGGACGTTGGCGCACGTCGCGCACGCCGTATCTGCGCGAGATCATGGATTGCCTCTCGCCGGCTTCGCCGATCGAGCGCGTCGTTTTCATGAAGGGCGCGCAGATCGGCGGAACGGAAGCGGGAAGCTGCTGGATTGGATACGTCATCCACCACGCGCCCGGGCCGATGATGGCGGTCTGGCCGACGGTGGAGATGGCCAAGCGCAACTCCAAGCAGCGGATCGATCCGCTGATCGAGGAGTCGCCCGCGCTGGCCGGGTTGATCGCACCGGCGCGCTCGCGCGATGCGGGCAACACCATCCTCGCCAAGGAGTTCCGTGGCGGCGTGCTGGTGATGACCGGCGCGAACAGCGCGGTCGGTCTGCGCTCGATGCCGGTGCGGTATCTGTTCCTTGATGAGGTGGATGGCTATCCGCTCGACGTCGAGGGCGAAGGCGATGCGATCTCGCTTGCGGAGGCGCGCACGCGCACCTTCACCCGACGCAAAATCTTTATCGTCTCCACGCCAACCATCGCCGGTGCCAGCAGCATCGAGCGCGAGTACGAGGCGTCCGACCAGCGTCGATATTTCGTGCCTTGTCCGCATTGCGCGCACGCACAATGGTTGCGCTTCGAGCAGTTGCGCTGGGAACGCGGACGGCCGGAGACCGTCGCCTACATCTGCGAGTCCTGCGACACACCCATCGCCGAGCACCACAAGACATCGATGTTGGAGCAGGGCCAGTGGCGGGCGACGGCGCCTGGAAACAGCAGGACCGCCGGCTTCCATCTGTCGTCGTTGTACAGCCCGGTTGGCTGGCGCACCTGGCGCGAGATCGCAGCTGCTTGGGAGAGCGCGGTCGACAAGACCACGGGCTCCGCGTCGGCGATCAAGACCTTCAAGAACACCGAGCTGGGCGAGACTTGGGTCGAGGACGGCGAAGCGCCGGATTGGCAGCAGTTGCTGGAACGACGCGAGGACTACCGGATCGGCAGCGTGCCGCGCGGCGGCCTGCTGCTGGTCGGTGGCGCCGACGTGCAGAAAGACCGCATCGAAGTCTCGGTTTGGGTCTATGGGCGCGGCAAGGAAGCGTGGCTCATCGAACACCGTGTGCTGATGGGCGATACCGCACGCGATGCGGTGTGGAAGCAACTCGCCGCGATGACCGGCGAGACCTGGACGCACGCCTGCGGCGCGCAGGTGCCGCTCGCGCGTTTCGCGATCGACACCGGCTTCGCGACACAGGAGGCCTATGCCTTCGTGCGCGCCTGCCGCGACAGCCGGGTGATGGCGGTCAAGGGTGCGGCGCGCGGCGCGGCGCTGATCGGCACGCCGACAGCGGTGGATGTCTCGGTCGGTGGTAAGAAGCTGCGCCGGGGACTGAAGCTGTACACGGTTGCGGTCGGCCTCGCCAAGCAGGAGTTCTACAACCACCTGCGCAAGCAGGTGTCGGTCGGCGAGGACGGCACCACGCTGGTGTATCCGCCCGGTTACATCCACTTGCCGAAAATCGACGCCGAGTTCCTGCAGCAGTTGTGCGCGGAGCAGTTGGTCACGCGCCGTGACCGCAACGGCTATGCGGTGCGCGAGTGGCAGAAGCTGCGCGAGCGCAACGAGGCTCTGGACTGCGCGAACTACGCACGCGCCGCGGCGGCAGCGGCGGGACTGGATCGTTTCGAGGAGCGCCACTGGCGCGAGCTGGAGCGATCGCTGGGACTGCCGCCACCCGACGCACCGATGCCGATGTCCGATCCACCGACCCATGAGGCCACCGGCGACGGTGGCCTCTCCACATCCGCGCGCCCGACCCGTCGGCGCGTGGTCAAGAGCCGCTGGCTCCATCGCTGAACCACGTCGAGTCAACGCCGCATGGCCTACACCCCCGAACAGCTCACCGCGCTGGAACGTGCGCTCGCAACCGGCGAGCAGCGCGTCACCTTTGGCGATCGCACCGTCGAGTACCGATCGGTCGAAGACCTGATCGCGGCAATCTGCGTCGTGCGGCGCGGTCTAGAAGAGCAGGCGATCACCGCCGGCACTGCACGTCGTCGACCGCGCCGTGTCGTCGTGAACACCGACAAGGCGACGTGATCGGATGAGTTGGTTCACGCGGCTGCGCGCACGGGTGTTCGGCGCGTCGCCCACCTACGACGGCGTCGGCGGCGGACGCCGTGCGCGTTTCTGGCAGGTCGGCAATCCCGGTGCAGTCGCCGCGCTTGCCTATGCGCAGGACGAGTTGCGCGCCAAGAGCCGCGACCTGGTTCGCCGCAACGCCTGGGCGGCGACCGGCGTCGAAGCGTTCGTCGCCAATGCCATCGGCACCGGGATCAAACCCCAGTCGATGCTCAAGGATCTCGCGCAGCGCGAGGCGGTGCAGGCGCTGTGGCGCGACTGGTGTGAGGACGCGGATGCAGCGGGCCTGACAGACTTCTACGGCCTGCAGGCGCTGGCCTGCCGGGCGATGCTCGAAGGCGGCGAGTGTCTGGTGCGCCTGCGGTATCGGCGTCCCGAAGACCGCCTCGCGGTCGGTCTGCAATTGCAATTGCTCGAACCCGAGCACCTGCCATCGACGCTGCACCGCGAACTGCCGAACGGCAACGTGATTCGCGCCGGCATCGAGTTCAACGCCATCGGCCTGCGGGTGGCCTACCACCTGACCAAGAGCCATCCCGGCGACGGGATGCTGGCGCCGATGTCGGCACACGGCGGTCTCGACACCGTGCGCGTGCCAGCCGATGAGGTGCTGCACCTGTTTCGGCCGCTGCGTCCGGGCCAGATCCGCGGCGAGCCGTGGCTGGCGCGGGCGCTGGTCAAACTGCACGAACTCGACCAGTACGACGATGCCGAGCTGGTGCGCAAGAAGACTGCGGCGATGTTTGCCGGCTTCATCACCCGCAGTGCGCCAGAAGACCCGCTGCTGGGCGAGGGCGAGGCTGACGCGCAGGGCGTGTCTATGGCGAGCCTGGAGCCGGGGACGATGCAGTTCCTGGAGCCGGGCGAGGACGTGACGTTCTCGCAGCCGGCGGATGTGGGTTCGAGCTACGCGGAGTTCATGCGCCAGCAGTTCCGCGCGGTCGCTGCCGCGATGGGCATCACCTACGAGATGCTCACCGGCGATTTGACCCAAGTGAACTATTCGTCGATTCGCGCGGGCCTGCTGGAGTTCCGGCGGCGCTGCGAGGCCATCCAGCACGGCGTGATCGTCCACCAGTTGTGCCGCCCGCTGTGGCGCGCGTGGATGACGCAGGCGGTGCTCGAAGGCGCGCTGGTGCTGCCCGGTTACGCGCGCGGCGGCGTTGCGCGTCGTCGTGTTTACCTCGCGGTGAAGTGGATCGC
Source organism: Lysobacterales bacterium (assembly GCA_017302135.1). GTDB lineage: Bacteria > Pseudomonadota > Gammaproteobacteria > Xanthomonadales > Xanthomonadaceae > Lysobacter_I. The sequence goes on from JAFLDZ010000017.1 coordinate 58,568, forward strand.
GCAGGGCTGGCAGTGGGTCGATCCGAAGAAGGAATTCGACGCGATGATCGCGGCGATTCGTGGCGGATTGCTGTCGAGGTCAGAAGCGATTTCGAGTTTCGGCTACGACGCTGAAGACATCGATCGCGAGATCGCCGCCGACAACGCCCGCGCCGACGCGCTGGGTCTCGTATTTGATTCCGATCCAAGGCATGACCGCCCGACCACGACGTCGGCCACCGAACCTCGTTCGCAGACTGCTTGATGACGACTCTTGTCCACCTGGCGTCCCGTCTGTACGGGACGCCGCTGCTGATTGCGCGCGCCAAACTCGACACGATCCTCGCCGTGCTCGGTCCGCGCATCGGGCTGATGCACACCGAACTGGCGGTGCCGATCACCGTGCCGACGCAGTCCGAACCGATGCCTTTGATGCCGGGGATCGCGGTGATCCCGATTCACGGCACGCTGGTGCGACGCGCGGTCGGTTTGGACGCCGCGTCGGGGCTGACCTCGTATGCGCGCATTGCGGCCGACCTCGACGCGGCGCTCGCCAATCCCGATGTCGCCGGCATCCTCCTCGATGTGGATTCGCCCGGTGGTGAAGCCGGCGGCGTGTTCGAGCTTGCCGAACAGATCCGTGCGGCCAGTCGAATCAAACCGATCTGGGCGCATGCCGGCGATACCGCGTTCTCCGCCGCCTATGCACTCGCCTGCGCCACGCAGCGCGTGAGCCTCTCGGCCACCGGCGGCGTCGGTTCCATCGGCGTGATTGCGCTGCACATCGACCAGTCGGTGCGCAACGCGCAGGCCGGATTGAGCGTCACCGCATTGACGGCCGGCGCGCACAAGAACGATGGCACCCCGCACGCGCCGCTGACGCCGCAGGCGACGGCCGCGCTGCAATCGGAGATCGATCGTTTGTATGCCCTGTTCGTCGATCACGTCGCCGACATGCGCGGCCTCGACGCCGAGCGCGTGCGCGCGACCGAGGCGGCGCTGTTCTTCGGCGACGACGCGGTGGCATCGGGGCTCGCCGATGCGGTCGCGCCCTTCACCACCACGCTCGCCGACTTTTGCGCCGCCCTCAACGGGCGCGGGCGTTCGCCCGGTTCCACCACACCGCTCGCTCTGCCGACGCGACTTGCGCTTCCCCTCACCCCGGAGATTTCCATGACTTTGCCCACCGAGGCTGCGCCCGCGCAGCCGACGCCCACTGCTGCACCACCGGCGGCACCGACCGTCACCCCGCCGACGGTGACCCCGCCGACATCCGCACCGCTCGCGGCCCCCGCACTCACCACCGCGCCGGCCGCCGATGTTCACGCCGAAGCGACGGCCATCGCCGAGCTGTGTTTGCTCGCCGGCTGTCCCGAACGCACCACTGAATTCCTCGCCTCGCGGATAAGTGCAGCGCAGGTCCGACAGGTGCTGCTGCAGGCCCGCGCCGACCAGGTCGAGATCGCCTCGCACCACCTCGCGGACGCCGCACCCGCCGCTGCGGCGACCGCCGCCAATCCGGTCCTCGACGCCGTGCGCAAGCGCATCGGCGCCACGACCCCGCAGGGAGCTTGAGCCATGCCCGTCCTTCACGAACCGGTCCACCTGAGCGATCTGCTCAAGTACGAAGCGCCGAACCTCTATTCGCGCGATGAAGTCATCGTCGCCGCAGGCCAGACCCTCGCGCTCGGCGCCGTCGTGGGTCGCGTCACCGCGACCCACGAGATCGTCGTCCTCGATCCAACGGCGAACGACGGTCGCGAGGCAGTCGCCGGTGTGCTGATCGAAGCGGTCGTCACCGCACGCAACGAACGCAAGCGAAGCGTGATCGTCTCCCGCCACGCACTCGTCTTCGGCGGCGCGCTCGTCCTGCCGACCACCCTCACCTCCGAGCAGACCACGGCCGCCCTCGCGCAGCTGACGGCACTCGGCATCGTCGTCCGCCAGCCGCCACAGGTCACCGCCCATGTTGAATCCGTTCTCTAATTCTGCGTTCTCGATGGCGGCGCTCACCGCCGCGATCAATCTCATCCCCAACCGCTATGGCCGCCTGCAGGAACTGGGCCTGTTTCCCGACAAGCCGGTGCGCCTGCGTCAGCTGCTCGTCGAAGAGCGCGCGGGCGTATTGACCCTGCTGCCGACCCGCCCGCCCGGTGCGCCGGGCACGGTCAGTGCCAGCGCCAAACGCCGCATGCGCTCGTTCGTGGTCCCGCACATCCCGCATGACGACGTGATCCTGCCCGAGGACGTCAATGGCCTGCGCGCCTTCGGCTCGGAGACTGAACTCGAATCGGTCGCCAGCGTCGTCGCCGAACGCCTGGAGACGATGCGCAACAAGCACGCGATCACCCTCGAGCACCTGCGCATGGGTGCGCTCAAGGGCCAGATCCTCGATGCCGACGGCAGCATTCTCTACGACCTCTTCGAGGAGTTCCGGATCGCGCAGCAGACCGTCGTCTTCGAGATCGACGACCCGAACAATGGCACCGACGTCAAACAGAAGTGCATCGAGACCCTCGCGCTGATCGAGGAAGGCCTGCTCGGCGAGTTCATGACCGGCGCGCGCGTGCTGTGCTCGCAGGAGTTCTTCGCCGCGCTCACCTCACACAAGGATGTCAAAACCGCCTACGCGCAGTGGCAGCAGGGCGCGGTGCTGATCAACGACGTGCGCAAGGGCTTCAACTTCGGCGGACTGGTGTTCGAGGAGTATCGCGGCAAGGCGTCCGACCTCGACGGCACCGTTCGGCGTTTCATCGCGCCGGGTGAAGCGCATGCGTTTCCACTCGGCACGATCAACAGTTTTGCGACCCACAATGCCCCGGCGGATTTCAACGAGACGGTCAACACCCTCGGACAGCCGCTGTACGCCAAGCAGGAACCGCGCAAGTTCGAGCGCGGCACCGACCTGCACACCCAGTCCAACCCGCTGCCGCTGTGTCTGCGCCCCAGCGTGCTGGTGAAGCTCTCGATCAACTGAGTCACGACCATGACCAATACCGAAAAGCTGGCGCCGCAGCCGGCGGGGGACCGCTTTGCCCGCGCGATCGAACGCGTGCTCGAACATGAAGGTGGCGATGCGGACGATCCGCGCGATCCCGGCGGCAAGACGCGCTGGGGCATCAGCCAGCGCGCCTATCCGTTCCTGGACCTGTCCACGCTCACCCGCGAGGCGGCGATCGCGCTGTATCGCCGCGATGCGTGGACGCCGATCCGTGGCGATGCGCTGCCGGAGGCCATTGCCTTCCAGGTGCTCGACGCGGCCGTGAACCACGGCGTCCTGCGCGCGGTGGGCTGGCTGCAGCAGGCGCTGGGCGTGCGGGTCGATGGCGTCGTCGGGCCGCTCACGCGCGCGGCTGCGAGCGATGCCGATCCCGTCGCCCTGATCCTGGCCTACAACGCGGCGCGGCTGGACTTCTACGTGCGGCTTCAGACGTTTCCGACGTTCGGTCGCGGCTGGACACGGCGCATTGCGGCCAACCTGCGCTTTGCGGCGCAAGACCTCGCATGAGCCGGAGTGATCCCGCCTTCGAGGCCGCACACGACACCTTGTTCGCGGTGTTCGGCGAGCCTGCACAAGTGCGCCGCAAGCGCAGTCGGACCGTGCCGGTGCGCGTGGTCGTCACCTACAACGTGCGCGAGCTAGGCGACTACAGCCAAGGCTTGTCGCGGGTAACCACGGTGAAATTCCTCAACACCGAATGGCGACCGCGCGCGGGCGACCGATTGCAACTGCCCGCAGGCGCGTTCCTGATCGAACGCATCGTCGTTGACGACGGCATCGTGACCGAAACGGTGCTGCATGGCTGAGACGCCGATTCCGTGGGCGATCCTCGAATTGGTCAAGACGCGGCTGGGCACGCTGCGCAAGGCGAACGGTTATCGCACAGATGCCGGCCGCGATGCGCGCCTGGAACCGTCACCGTTCGATCCGAACGATGCGCCGCGACTGACGCTGTATCCGTTGACGACGCTCTACCCCGACGATGCGCGCAGTGTTGGCGAGCGCGGCTACACCTTCGTCGTCGAGGCGCTGGTGCCGGTGCGCCTGGACAACGCACAGCAGCGCATCGTCGAGACCATCGCCGATATCGAAGACGCGCTCGACGGCTTCATGCAGGCACCACTTGCACTGCCGCTGCAGTTCCAGGAATCGGTGCTGCTGGATCGTCCCGATGGCGTCGCCGCGATGGCGGGACAGGTGATGTTCGGCACACGGTATCGACGCAGTGGTGGTGCATGACGACGACCGTCGGTCATCGCCTTCGCGTGGGCTCAGCGCTCTGCGGGCGGCCACAGTCGCGCGACATGCACCAGCGCCAGAATCCAGATCGTTTGCGCATCCACATCGACGTCGTAGACCAGTCGGTAGTTCTCGTGCGGAATCAGTTCGCGCGTGCCCGGCACGCTGCCGGCGCGGCCCATCATCGGGAATCGCACCAGCGCCGCCGCTGCGTCACTGAATCGTTGATCCAGTTCCACCGCCGCCATCGGCGCTTCGTTGCACACGTACTCGAAGATCGCCAGACGGTCCTGACGCGCCGATGCGCTCCAGCGCACCTTCACTGATGCTGATCTGCCGTGCGCAGCAAAGCATCACGGCGCGCCGAAAACTCCGCCTCGACCGTTTCGTTCGACGCATGCCTGCCTTCGGCGATCTGCGCGCGGGCGATATCGACCTTGTCCTGCAGGAAGGCGTCGTAGGTCTGCCGCTGCTGCTGGCTGCGGATGTACTCGCGCATCAACTCACGCACGACCTGCGAGGCGGGTCGGTCCTCGGCCTGCGTGGCGGCCATGAAGGCGTCCCGCAGGTCCGCCTCCAACTTCATTGTGAACACGGTTGCCTTGGCCACGGCCGGGCTCCAAAAGGTACTGACGTGATATGCACATTATCATGACGAGGCGGCCATGAGTGCCGAGCGCCTGACCTCCGGCGGCGGTGCGCGCCTGCTGCACGCGGACCTCGACAGTGTCCTGTCCGCCTCCCGCAACTTCAGTGCGCTGGCCTCGCGCCTGCCGACCCTGCACACCCGTGCGATCGGCACTCTGCGGCGCCGTCTGCCGGTGCAAGCCCGCCGCGATATCCAGGCCGAGTACCAAGTCGGTGCGCGTCGCCTCACGCAAGACCTGCAGGCCCGGCCGACTGAGGACGGCCTGCGCCTGGTCGGCCGCTTCCGTGGGATCGGCTTGCGGAATTTCGCGGCACGTCAGACCCGGCGCGGCGTCACCGCCGCCGTTCTGCGCGGCAAACGCAGCCTCCGCGAACACGCCTTCCTAGGCGTGGGCGTGAACCGGAACGCGCAGGTGTTCCGCCGTGAAGGCGTCAAGCGCGAGATGCAGCAGGGCCGCTATGCCGGCAAACGACGCCAGCCGCTCGTCGCCGAGTACGGCGCCACCGCCGCACAAATGCTCGCCAAGGGCCGCCGCCCCGAACGCCTGATCGACTACGCGCGCGGCGTGCTCGCTGCCGAGTCCGACCGCCTCCTGCGGCTCGCTGCCGCTTCTTCCCCCACTGGACAATCCTCTTGAACACGATCCGCCTCTATCACCCGCACACCCACGAGGGTGTGGCCTACACGCCGCCGCCCGAAGGCGTCGAACTGACCGTCAACGACGCCGATGCCGCCTTCCTCAAGGCACTCGGTCTGACCACGCCGCCGCCCACGCTCGACGTTGCGCCCGTCGCATCGACGCAGACCGAAGCGCTCGACACCGACGACCACACGCACGTCGATGTCGCCGACAGCGAGGACACCGCCGCATGAAAGACTTTTCCTTCCAGGGCGGGTTGTATCTGGGCACCCGCCTCTCGGGTGGCCGTCCCGGCGCCCTGCGCTGGGTAGGCGATGCGCCCAAGTGCGATCTCACCCTCAAGACCGAGACCGAGACGCGCAAGGAATCGTACTCGGGCAATCGCCTGACCTCGGCCGTGCTGCAGAAGGGCAAGGAGGCCGAACTGTCGATCGCGATCAACTGGGCCGACATCGACAACCTGCTGCTCGGTTTGTACGCGACCAAGGCGTCGATCGCCGCCGGCACGCTGACCGGCGAACCGCTGCCGGTGCCGCTGGCCGCGAACGATCTGATCGCGCTCGATCACAGCACGATCAGTCAGCTCGTGCTGACCGATAGCAACGCCGCGCCGGCCACGCTGGTGGCGAATACGCATTACCGCATCCAGAGCGCCCGCGCCGGCCTGATCAAACTGCTCAACCTCGCGGCGTTCACCTTGCCGCTGCGCGCGGCGTATCGCTATGGCGCACGCGTCAGCGTGGCGATGCTCACCACGTCCGCACCGGAACGCTTCCTGTTTCTGGATGGCACCAACACCATCGACGGCGCGCCCGTGCAGGTCCGTCTGTACCGCGTGCAGTTCAATCCGGTGAGCAACCTCGGCCTGATCCACGAGAGTTTCGGGCAGTTCGAGATGACCGCCTCGGTGCTGTTCGATCCCGAAGCCGCCGCCGATCCGCTGCTCGGCGGATTCGGGCGACTCGATCTGCCGGAGGTCGCGTGATGGCCACGAAAATGCCCGCTGCGCCGCAAGCCGCGCACGATGCGGCATCCGCCGCCGACGAGCTCGCTGTCTTAAACCCGGATCGCACGCTGCCGATCGGCGGACGCGACGTGACGATCCGCGAGTACGGATTCTTCGAGGGACTGGACGTCGCCGATCGAGCATCGGCATTCATCGCCGATCTGGTCGCTGCAAGCGAGGACGGCACCCTGCGCTACACGCAGGTCCGTCGCCTGTTCGGTCGCCACCGTTCGGTGGTGCCATCGATCGCAGCGCAGGCGGGCGATGTCGACGTCGCGTGGCTGGAGGCGTTGGCACCCGACGACCTGGAGATCTATCTCGCCACATGGTTCGCGGTCAACGCCGCTTTTTTCGTGCGCGAGGCGCTGGCGGAACTGCGCGAGACCGGGCTGCGCGAGACGCACGCCCTCGCGGCCGGCGCCTTGGCTGGAGCGAGTGCTTCCTCCGACTCGCAGGGGCCGGACTCGGCGATCTTGATCGGCTCGGACGCATGACCGAGCGCCAGCTCAACCTCGCCTTCGATGCGCTGGAACGCGACGACCGTCGCCGCCGCGCCGACTTCATTGAGGACGTGGCCACTGCCGTGTGGGGCGGCGATGCGGCCGAGTCACGCGTGAAGGCCCTGCGCGGTCCCGACTGAGTTCACCGATCGCACCATGAATCAGGACACCGTTCTCAACCTCAGGGTCCGCGGCGACTCCGCGCAGGCCGAAGCGAGCCTTGCGCGTGTGGAAGGCGCACTCGGTCGCGCCGACCGCGCAGTGGCCAAGCTCAACACGACCAGCACGACCGCCGCGCGCACCAGCGCCGCCCAAGCGCAGACGCAGGACGCCGTCGCGGGCGCCCATCGCCGCAGTGCGCGTGCGACCGACATCGGCGCGCGCGCGGTCAACGAGTACGGCGTCACCGTCGGCCAGACCCGGCAGGCGATGCGGATGCTGCCGGCGCAGATCACCGACATTTTCACGTCGCTGGCCGGTGGGCAAAAACCTTGGCTGGTCGCGATCCAGCAGGGTGGTCAATTGAAGGATTCCTTCGGCGGCGTCGTGCCCGCCGCCCGCGCGCTGCTCGGCGCGATCACGCCGCTCGCTGTCGGCATCGGATTGGCCGCCGCCGTGATCGGTGGGTTCGCGGTCGCGACGCTGCAGGGCTATCGCGAGACGCAGGCCTACGAGCGTGCCTTGATCGCCAGCGGCAACGCCGCAGCCACCACGGCCGGGCAACTCGGTGTCATCAAGGACACGGTCGGTGGCGCGACGGGTGAGTTCGGTGATGCACAAACGGCGCTGACCGCGCTCGCCACTGCAGGCACCGTCGCAGGCGACACGCTTGAGCTTGCCGCCAGCGCGGCGGTCAATCTTGCTGTCCTCACTGGCGCGTCGGTCGAGGAGACCACCCAGAAAGTCATCGCGCTCGCCAAAGCGCCTTCGGCGCAATTGATCGAACTCAACCAGCAGTACCGCTTCCTCTCCGTCGAGGTCTACCAACATGTCCGGGCGCTGGAAGCGCAGGGACGTGCGCAGGACGCCGCACGCCTCGCCATCGAGACCTTCGCGCGTGTCCACGAGCAACGCGTGCAGGAGGCCTATGCACGCGCCGGCTCGCTCGAGCGCGGGTGGATCGCGCTGGGCAAGGTCATCGGCGGCGTGTGGCAAACGATCAAGAATATCGGTCGCGACGATCTGGCGTTCCGTCTTTCGAAGACCACCGACGAACTCAACCGCATCGGCAACGAGTGGCGGGAACTCGGCGGTCTGAATTCGCTCGACGCGGTGCTGGCCAGTGCCGACGTCGATGCCGGCACCAAGGACCGCATCCGTGCGTTGCGGCAAGAGCAGACGACGTTGCAACGCGAGGCGAATGCCGAGCAGGCGAACGCCGATGCGCAGGCCGCCACGCAAGCGAAGCAGACGAACGCGATCAACGCCCTTGGTCGCGCGCAGGCGGCGCTCGGCCAGGACCGTGCCATCGCCAAGGCGCAGCAGCTCCGCGCGCTTGAGCGTGACATTGCGGCCCTGCGAGCGGGCGGCGTGAAAACGGTGGAGGGCATCGGTATCGATGCCTTCGAGAAGACGCGGCGTGCGCAGATCGACGAGCAGTTCAAGTCGCCGAAAGCCCCTCGCACCCCAAAGCCCAAAGCCACCGATGCCGATCGCGCGCGCGAGTCGGCCGAGCGCGAACTGGACTCGCTGCGTCGCGAGATCGCGCTGCTGGGCGATGTCGAAGTGGGGCAGACCCGTGCGGGCGAGGCCGCGCGCTTGCGGTACGAGACGACGCAGGGCGCGTTGAAGGCGCTCGCACCCGCGCTCAAGGCGCAACTGCTCCAGGAGGCCGAAGCGCTCGACAAGGCCCGTGCCGCTGCGGAGGCCGAGCGTGAGCGCAAGGCCGAGATCGAGAAGACCACCCGCGCCTTTGAAACCCTACGCGATGGTCTGCGCACCCCGACCGAAGTCGCGCTGGGCACGGCGACCGAACAGGTCAAGGTGCTGAACGACGCACTGCGCTCCGGCATCGCGACCAAGGCGGCGTTCGATGCGGCGATGGCGCGCGTGGCGCAAACGTCGTTCCGTAAACCCGACGCCGTGCCCGGCGCCGCGCCAGACCTTGGCGACACCGGCGGAGAGCTGGCGCAGATCGAACAGTCGCGCGTGCGATTGCAGGCGTGGCACGCCGAACAACTCGCGCTGCTCACACAGTTCCGTTCCGAGCGTGCCGACCTCAACGCCCAGTGGGACGCACAGGAAGAGACCATCGAACGGCAGCATCAAGCCGCGCTCGCGCAGTTGCAGTCGGCGCAGACGCAGGTGTTACTCGCGGGCGCCTCTGCGACCTTCGGCCAACTCGCCGACATCGCCAAGTCCTTCGGTGGCGAGCAGAGCGCAACCTATCGCGCGCTGTTCGCGTTGTCGAAGGCGTTCGCCATCGCCCAGGCCGCACTCGCGCTTGCCAACAACGTCGCCGAAGCGAGCAAATACGGTTTCCCGCAGAACATCCCCTTCATCGCCGGTGCCATCGCGCAGGGCGCGACCATCGCTGGCCTGATCGCGCAGGCCACGTTCAACGGTGGCGGTGGCTATGCGACCGGCGGCCACGTGCGTGGGCCGGGCACGGCCACCTCCGACAGCATCCCGGCGTGGCTGTCGGATTTTGAGTTCGTAACCCGCGCCGCAGTCGTGCGTCAGCCCGGTGCGCTTACCTTTCTGGAAGACTTCAATGCGCGCGGCATGCCGGCCGTGGAGGCGTGGCAGGCGCGTCGCTTCGCCAGCGCCGGGCCACCATCCGTCTCGCTGCCGCGCGCCCCGCGCGTGAACTTTGCCGAAGGCGGCCTCGCCCGCGCCGCTGCCGGCCTGAACCCGCAACTCAACCTGCGCCTGATCAACGCGATCAACACCGATGCGCTCGCGGAGTCGATGGCGCAGAGCCGGGGCATGGAACAAACGATTCTCAACGTGATCGACCGCAACGGCAGTTTCCTGCGCCAGCGCATCGGTGGTGGCTGATGGCCTACGCGATCGACACGCTCGTCAAGGCCGGCGGCGACGATGCGCACTATCGGCTGCTCGGCGCGATCCAAACGCTCGCAGAAAGTGTCGGCTGGACGACGCTGCGCTTCGACACGTCGATGCCCGAACGCGAACTGATCCTGCGCTCGACCGGCACCACGGGCGAAGAAGAAATTACGGTGGGTTTCAAGGCGTACCAGAACGTCGCGGCGGATTACTACAACCTGCTCGTCGCGACGATGGTCGGCTACGTGCCGGCGGCGCCGTTCGAGGCACAGCCGGGCATCAAGACCAGCGGCGTGCCGGGCCACAACCAGGCCGTGACCTACTTCCTCACAGCCAATCCACGCCGCATCGTCGGTGCGTTCAAGGTGGGCTCGCCGATTTATGCGCACGTCTACGTCGGCAAGGCGCTGGCCTATGCACGACCGAAGGAATTTCCATCGCCGCTGATCGTGGCCGGTCACTTCGACGGCCGCGACGCACGCCGCTACAGCGATCTGCACTGGTTCCCCTACAAGGGCCGCAAAGGCAGCGGCGATAGCAACTACAACGATGGTCACCTCTATCTGCGCGATGCCGCCGGCACTTGGAAGAAGGTGCAGATCTCACCCTTCGGCAACGGCCACGCGAACGAGGTCACGTATGCGAGCCTCGCCGGCGAGTACGTCGGCCGCAGCGGCAGCGGCAACCGCTGTCTCGTCCCCGCCGGCACCCTGCACCAGCCGCAGCCGCTCGAACTGTATGACATGCAGTTCGGCGCCTACGACAACGACGTCCGCGGCTATCCGAGCAGCGGCAATCTCTACGGCGTGCTCGACGGCGTGAGCTTCGTCTCCGGTTTCAACAACGCCTCCGAGAACGTGCTCCAGCTCGAAGGCAGCGCGGTCATCGACCAGACCGGCCTGAGCGTGCGCCAGGCGGTCGATGCGATTCGCGCGGTCAACGGCCGGGCGTTCGTGGTGCTGCAGGACGGTGCGCGCACGACGTGGCGCGATTACGTTGCGGTGGAGATGACGTGATGGAGATGCGCTGATGGCGACCTTCACCGGACAGGTCGCGAGTTTCGTGGCGCTGAAGTCCGCCATCGAGACCACGCTCGCTGGTCGTGGCTGGACGCTCGCCAACGGCATCCTGAGCAAAGGCGTCGCCTTCGTGCAGCTGACCGCGACCGCGACGGAATTGCGGCTGCAGACCGGCACTGGCCAATCCGGTGCGGCGCTGACCGGCGCGTGTCCGCAATCGGTGAAGCTGTTGTCGTTCACCAACGCGCCGATCCAGTGGCCGGCGGTCCACGTGCTGCACGTGTTCGACGTGCCCGACGAGATCTATTGTGTGCTGCGCTACAACGTCGATCGTCACCAGCACCTCAATTGGGGCGTGTCGTCGATGCCGCAGATCGGCGGCACCGGCCTGTGGTGCTCGGGTTCGTTCCGCGGCGATGTCGACGGCACACGCGCGGGCGTCAAGAGTTACATCGACACCAATGCCGGTACCCAGCTCGGTGCGGCGCCCTACGACGGCTTCGGGCTCGGGTTTTTCTTCGCCAGCATCGCGGGCACGTATCACTCGTCCTTCATTCACTGCGGGCTCGAAGGTGCGCCCGCGTGGCGCACCAGCGTCGGCGGCAACACCGGCGATCTGCTCGGCGTCTCGCACAAGGCCGGCCTGCTGCATGCACTACCTTCGCAGTTCAATCAGGCCACCGTCCTGTTGCCGATCGACGTGCTGCTCGCGCGCCAGGCGCAGGGTCAGACCATCGTCGCCACGCTCGCGCACGCCCGCTACTGCCGGCTCGATCACCTCGATCTCAACGCTCCGCTGATCTACGGCCCCGAACGCTGGATGGCGTATCCGCTGCACGCGCTCCATCCGATCCAGCGCAACGGCGTCGGCTGGCCCATCGGCGGGCAGCACACCGGCACCTTCGGCATCGCCCTGCGCGAGGTCGCGCCCTGATGGCCGCGCTGCAGGGCATCGCGCCCACTCCGCGCCTCTTCGGTGCGATCAACGCCGCGCTCTCGGTCGAACTGAATGCCCTCGGCGAGGGGGCGTTCGCCCCTGCCACCTACGCCCGCGAGCGGCTCGTCGCGCGGGCAGGTGCTTTCCGCGCTCCCGTCGCGCTGCGCTGGCCGGCGACCGGGCGGCTGGCGCACCGTTTCGCCGAGGATCTCTTCGACCGCATCCATGTCCTGCCGACCGCACTCTCGCTGGGCAACGTCGTCTCGGAGCTGACCCGCGAGATTGCGGTGTGGAACGCCTGGCGCGCGACACCGCAGACCCTGACCGCCCTGCGTTTGGACGGCGATGCCGGCAGCACGCTCGCCGCACCCGTTGCGCTGCCGATGTCGCTGCGACCGATGCAGGAGCGGGTGCTGACGCTCACCGTCGGTCTCGACGGGCCGCCGGTGATCGATGCGGCAGCGGTGCTGTCCTTCGCGGACGGATCAACCTGGTCGATCCGCATCGATGGCCTGCGCCTCAACGCCTGGTCGCTGCCACCGGACTGGACGGAACCCGTGATCGAAACGCTCGCGTGGCTCACCGATGTGCAGGTCGCGCTCGCCGGCACCGTCACGCGAACGCCGCTGCGCGATGCGCCGCGTCGATCGTGGGAGTTCGCCGTCCTCCCCGACCGGCGCGAGCGGCGCTGGGTCGAGCACGCACTGTTCGACTGGACCGGCCGCGTCTGGGCGCTGCCGGTGTTCGTGGACACGACGTGGTGTCGTGCAGCGGTGCCAGCAGACGCGACCGAGATCCCGGTCGCAAGCGCAGGACTCGACTTTGCGGTCGGCAGTCTCGCCATGCTCTGGCGCGATGTGGCGACCTACGAGCTGGTCGAAGTCGCCGACATCACAGGCGAACGCCTGCGCCTGCGCGCGCCAACGCGACGCGCATGGCCGCTCGGCACGCGCCTGATCCCGTGCCGCACTGCGCGCCTGACCGATGCACCGGAGTTGCGCCGACACACCGACCGGCTGATGCAGACGCAACTGCGCTTCGAGGCGACGGAATCCTGCGACTGGCCGCCAGCGTTGCCCGCGACGCGCTATCGCGGATTCCCGGTGATGGAGCACCGCCGCGACGAAACCCGCGATCCTTCCGCGAGCTTTGCACGGCGTTTCGATCTGCTTGATGGCGAGGTCGGCCGATCGCACGTGGATGACCTGTCGGGGCTGGCGTGGACGACGCAGTCGCATGCGTGGCGGCTCATGGGCCGCCACGAACGCGCTGCCCACCGCAGCCTGCTCTACGGGCTGCAGGGGCGTGCGGAAGCGCTGTGGCTACCGACTTGGACCGACGATCTGGACGTGATCGAGACGATCGGCGAGAGCGCCGTGACGCTCACCGTGTCCGCCTGCGGCATCAGCCGCAGCCTGCGCCAGCAGGCGGGCCGTCGTCACGTCCGCATCGAATTGCTCGATGGGAGCGTCTTCTATCGCGCCATCGAAGCATCGTCCGAAATCCCGCTCGCCAATGGCGACATCGGTGAACGCCTGAGACTGGATGCGTCGTTGGGTCGGCTGGTCACACCCGAACGGGTCAGGCTGGTTTGCTGGATGGCGCTGGTCACGCTTGCGGGCGATACGGTCGAACTGCAGCATCACGCCGACAGCGAGGGACTGCTCGATTGCGCGGTGACCTTCAGCGGCATTCCTGCAGAGGAGCCGTAACCGTGGGCCTGCTCTCGCGCGAGATCGAGCTGTACGACTTCTCGATCGGACTGCACCACTGGCGCTACACCGACGCCGGACGCGAGGCCATCGTCGAAGGCCAGCGCTATGCCCCGGTCGCGCTCACGCGCGGGCGTATCGCGCAGTCGGCCGAGGAAGCGAAGAACACGCTCGAGATCACATCTCCGCTCGACCTGCCACTGCTGAACCTGTTCCGGCCGGTGCCGCCGGGCCTGCGCGTGCGCCTGGATCTCAAACGCGTGCGAGTGCGCGATGGTCTGGTGCGGTTGGGCTGGACCGGGCACGTCGCCGACCTCGACGAAACCCACAGCGTCGCCAAGCTGCGCTGCCAGTCGCTCGCCGCCGCGATCGAAACCCTCGGCCTGCGTCGCAGCTGGCAGTCGTCCTGTCCGCTGGTGCTGTATGGCCAGGGGCTGGGCCAATGCAACGCCGACCCCGACGCGCACGCAGTCCCGGCGGTGCTCAGCGACGCGACCGGCTACACCGTCCTATCCGCCGCCTTCGATGCCTTCGACGACGGCCACTTCGATGGCGGCGTGCTGCAGTGGACGGCCAGCCTCGGCATCGAACGGCGCTTCATCGTGAGTCACAGCGGCGCCACATTGCGTCTGCTCACGCCGGCCGCGCTCTCACCCAACGCACACGTCGTCGCGCTACCCGGCTGCGATCGCACGATGGGGCCACGCGGCTGCGCGAAGTTCCGCAACGAACTGAACTACGGCGGTCAGCCGACCTTGAAGGGCCTGCGCAATCCCTTCGGCAGCGACCCGCTCTTCTGATGCCCCTGCTTCGTCCACCCGCTCGGTGCGCATCGCGTGCCGGCATCACCGTGCCTGCCCCATGTGGATCTACGTCATCGTCCTCATTCTCGCCATCGCAATCAGCGTCGCGATGCGCCCCAAACCGCAATCGCAGAAACCGCCTTCACTGGCCGACTTCTCCGTGCCGACCGCCGAAGAAGGGCGCGAGGTACTGGTGATTTTCGGCGAGGTCTGGATCGACGATCCCAATGTGCTCGCCTTCGGCGATCTGCGGACCACGCCGATCAAGGCCAAAGGTGGCAAGTGATGGCTGGACTGCGCATCCATCTGCGTCATGTGCGCGCCGTCGATCCAGCCGCCGGTCCGCTGTGTACGCCCAGCATCCGCGCGTGGTGTCGTCAGCACGGCATCGAACTGCGTGCGCTGTGTGAGGACGGCATCGTCATCGATGACCACCCGCAGTTGCACGACGATCCCTTCGTGGCGCGCGCCATCGCGATCGCACGTGCCGAGATCGCGCACGAGGATGAGCTTCGCGATGCGACGTGAAGCCGTGTATCGCGTCTGGACAGCATGCGTTGGCATCGCCGCCTGCGCCTCCGGCATCGTGCTCTGGCAGCACGGGGAACGCCTCGTAGGCGGATTCGGACTCGCGACGGCTTTATTGCATCTGCTGTGGATGATCGATGGTCGTCGATGCACACGCGCATGCGTGCAACGTCGTCCGATCGTGATCCCGCAGTTGCGTCCGATGGTGGTCTCGCCGCCCAAGCAATCCCTCACGCAGCGCCTGCGCGCGCGGTGGGGGCGGCATGAAGCGGTAAAACATGGGTAAGTCGAGCAAGCCGACCATCGGCTACCGGCACTTCATGTACCTCTACATGGGCGAGTCGATCGGTCCGAACGATTACCTCGCCGGCATCAAGGTCGGCGGCCAGCCCGTGTTCGAGGGCGAACTCGCCGGCAGTCGCACGCTGCCGATCAACCTCCCGCAGCTCTTCGGCGGCGACAAGAAAGAAGGCGGTCTCGTCGGCAACCTGCAAATCCGCATGGGCGAGGCGACGCAGCTGCCCGATCCGTACCTGCAGCAGCAGGTGCCGGGGCCTTGGCCCGCTGGTCGCGGCCTTTGCACCACGCTGTATCGCGGGATGGTCGGGGCGATGAATCCCTACCTCAAGCTGTGGGCCAAGCGGTGGGGACGCTTCACGCAGGGCTGGTCGACGCCGGTGTGGCAACCGTCGCTCGCGCGCATCGGTCGCGGCATGAACGCGGCGCACATCCATTACCAGTGCTTCACCGACACCGTGTGGGGCGTCGGGCTCGACCCGGCTCTGATCGATGCCGATAGTTTCCTGAGCGCGGCGCAGCAGTTGCACGATGAGCAGTTCGGTCTGTGCCTGGGCTGGCGACGCGGCGACTCCATCGGCAGTTTCCTGCAGATGGTCAACAACCACGTCGGCGGGCTGTGGGCCTTCGATCCGATGCTCGGCAAGTTCGTCTACCGGCTGTTCCGGCCGGACTACGACGTCGCGACGCTGCCGCTGCTTGATGAGACCAGCGTGCTGGAACTGGAGAGCTGGCAGACGCCGCTGCTCGACGGCAGCGTCAACGAGGTCACCGTGCTCGGCCGCGATTGCGTCACCAACCTCGACATCGCCGCCACCTTCCAGAACATGGCCAACGTCCAGGCGCAAGGCCGAGTCGTCGCCGACCGGCGCTCGCTGCCGGGCTTGTGGAATCGCAGCCTGTGCGAGCGCGTCGCCGCGCGCGAGACCGGCGCGGCGAGCAGCATGCTGCAGCGGATCAAGCTCACCGTCGATCGCCGCTGGTGGGGCGTCAAGCGCGGCGACGTGCTGGCCCTCTCCTGGCGGCGCAAGGGCGTGCAGCGGATGCCGGTGCGGGTGCTGGAAGTCGACGAGGGGACCCGCACCGACGGCGCGCTCGCGCTGCTGCTGATGCAGGACATCGACGGCATGGCGACGACGACGTATCTGCGGCCGGTGATCGGGCCGTGGACGCCGCCGGACACCCGCCCGCAGCCGCTTCCGGCGCAGCGGCTCGTGGAGGCGACCTACCGCGATCTCGCCGGTCGCCTGCGCCCTGCGGACCTCGCGCTCGTCGAGGACGATGCCGGTTTCGTGGTCGCGCTCGGCGCAAGGCCGAACGGGCCGGCCTACGGCTATGCGCTCACCACGCGGACCACCGGGGGCACGTTCGAGGAGGTCGCCAGCGGCGATTTCTCCGCGGTCACCACACTCGCGGGCGCGCTCGGTCCAACCGATACGCTCGTCCAGCTCGCCGACATGCGCGACCTCGATCTGGTCGTGATCGGCACCGAAGCCCTGATCGATGAGGAGCTGGTGCGGATCGATGCCATCGACGCCGTTGCCGGAACGCTCACGATCGCACGCGGCTGCGTGGACACCCTGCCAGCGGCGCACGCAGAAGGTGCACGCGTGTGGTGTACCGACACCTATGTCGGCGCCGATCCCACCGAGTACCTGGCCGGCGAAACGGTCGAGGCGAAGCTGCTCACCCGCACCCAGCAGGGCACGCTCGATGCCGCACTCGCGCCCATCGCAAGGGTGCGCCTTGATGCGCGTCACGCGCGTCCCTATGCGCCAGGGCGGGTGCGGATCAACGGCAGCGCCTGGCCGCCGACCAGCTTCGCGCGACTGGCAATCGCATGGGCGCATCGCGACCGCGTGCTGCAGGGCGACCGTCTGATCGAACATGAGGCCGGCAGCATCGGCCCGGAGCCCGGCACGACCACCACGGTGCGTGTGCTCAACGCGCTCAGTGGCGCGGTGCTGCACGAAACCACAGCCATCGCCGGCACCAGTCACACCCACGATCTGCTGCTTGCGAACGACGCAACGGTCCGTGTCGAGATCGAGAGCCGGCGCGGGGCGCTCTCCAGTCGCCAAAAGCACGTCCGTGTCCTCAATTGCGAGTGCGGCGAAAAACTGGCGAACGCTGACTTCGACACACAGGCGGCCTGGACGCTCGGCACCGGCTGGTCGATCGTCGGTGGCGCCGCAATCAAGGCCGCAGGCATCGTCTCCGATCTCGAACAGCCGTTCGCGTTCGTCGATGGTGGTCTCTACCGCATCGAAGTCGCGTTGAGCCAGGTCACCGCCGGCAGCGTGCGCGTCCGCCTCGCCGGTACCACGCCCATTGACTGCGTGGCACCCAACGCCAACGGCACCTTCATCGACACGCTCACCGCCGCTGGACACACCGCACTGCGCATCACGGCGGACGCGGCGTTCGCCGGTCGCATCGAGCGCGTGAGCCTGCGCCGATTGGCGTAGTCCGGGCACGACGTCAACGCTTGTTTTGAAGCCTGTACGACAGGTGTCTGCTTGTCGCAGCGCGACATCGAACAGTGCTTGGCTT
>JAFLDZ010000018.1 GCA_017302135.1 Lysobacterales bacterium
GGCGGGCACCGCGAACCGTTCGGCCAGACCGCGCTTGAGCAGCGCGCGCGCGGCGGTGCGCCAGTCGTCGACTTCGGCATCCAGAAGATCTTCGTCCATCGCCTCCGTCAGCAGCCGGTCCGCCAACTGTCGCGGCCGACCGCGCAGGCGGGCAAGCGCGGTCGCGCCGGCTTCGCTGAGGCGCCAGGCCCAGGCATGGGTTTCGGGGAGCGGTTCGCCGCGTCGCAGGGCGCTGGGCAGCGCGGTGGCCAGCACCTCGCCCAGCGGCGCGTGGGTGTAGCGGGCCAGCCAGCGCAGCGACGCCAGCAGCTCGCCCTGCAACAGCGGCTGCGGGTCGAGCACGGTTTCGGCTTCGCGCAGCTCGGCCAGGCCGGGATCGGCCGGGCCGATCTCCGCGATCACACCGACCAGACTGCGCGACCCGAACGGCACCCGCACCCGACAGCCGACCCCACCCGCGCCGCCGGCCGGCGGGCGGTAATCGAACAGGCGGGGCAGCGGCACCGGCAGGGCGACGCGGAGCACGGAATCGGGTGCGGACATGCGCCCAGTCTAGCGATTACGGCGGCAGCGGCTTGGGGGTAAAATCCAGAGTCGACTTGCGCCGCATAGCTGACGAGCAAAACATGAATGACCCGCAAGTGGCGGATCGCAAAGGGAATTCAGGATTATCCACACAAGCTGTGGATAAGTTTGTGCATGAATCCATGCGCAAAGGATTTTGTGCTGGAAATGAAGGGGTTCCGGGGGTTCTGGCGAAAAAAGCGCCACCTCCTTAAATGCCATACGGATCAATCGCTTATCCGTGAAACATAAGAAAAGCCGGTGTTCACTGCCATGTCCGGGAGGACAGATGACATCCCGATGACCGCTGTGCACAACCCGATCGCATCGGCCACTCGGCTGCAGGCCTTGGCACGCCTCGGGGAGCCGGTTTCGTGATGGTTGTCAAGTGGAAATTCTGCGCTACAAGGCATCATGTCGGTCCGTCGTCAAGCTGTTCCCATTGCCTCATGCCTTCCTTGAATACGCTCGATACCGCTGCTGCCGCCACCACGGCCGTCGCCAGCTTCCTGCGCGGGGTGGAACGCCGTGCGGCGCTGCTGGCCGAACTGCAGTGCGGCGACCCCGTACACGGCGACCAGGCGCTGGCCGGCGCCATCGAATCCTTCGCTGCCAGCGCACCCGCCACCCATCAGGACGAATGGCCGCTGCTGTTCTGGACCACCCTCCTGCAGAACCCGTCGCTCAACGCCGAGGCCCTGGCGCCGTTCTGGCACGGCGATTTCGCTCCGCTGGCGCGGCTGGATTTCGGCACCCGTGCGGTGATCCTGCTGCGGGTCGTGGTCGGGCTCAACGATCTCCAGGCGGCGACAGTGTTCGGGGTGGACCCGGCCGAATACAAACAGGCCCTGCAGCGCGCGCTGCCGCAGCGCGCCGACGGCAGCTTGGACGGCGAGGCGTGGCTGGCGATGAACGACGAAGCCCGCTTCGTGATGCAGCACCTGCCGCCGGAGCGCGTGGCCTTCATCGCCCGGCTGCGCGATGCCGCGATCGCGGCCAAACCCATCGAGGCGCCGCCGCGCGCCGCCCGCAATCCGATCCCGATCGCGATCGGGAAACCGCGCTGGCTGGACAAGCTCTGGTCGAGTGTGGGCTTGGCCTGATGGCCTTGGCTGGACGTCCTGGACCAGAGCCCACGCGATAGCGGCCGTCAGCGGGTGCCGCGCAAGACCCGTCGTGTCGCCTGGAAGCGGTCGCCGAAACGGGCCACGCCGTCGGCGCGCAAGCGCGGCGCGTGATCGCGCAGATAATCATCCAGCGCCGCACGGTCTTTCAGCGCGTATTGCACGCACAACCCGATCCGCCCCGCGCTGGGCGGCGGTTCCAGCACCTCGAAGAGCTTGGCGCCGGCGAACCCCGGCAAGGCCAGAATCTCCGCGATGTGATCGCGCAGCCACACGCGGTATTCGTCGTGCGCAGCGGCGTCGACTTCGATATTGACCTCGTAGATCACCCGTTTGACGCTCATGGACACCTCAGCTGCTGAGCCCTGCGAGGACGGCGTACATGATCGCCATGCCCAGCAGGAAAGAATAGATCAGCCCCAGCGTGGCGTATTTGCCTAGAGTCTTGACCCAGCTTTGCGCATACACCCGCTTCTGCATCCACAGCAGGTACAGCGGCACCAGCAGGAACAGGGTGAACGATGCGATCAGAGACGAAAACCCCGCCGCCGGCGCCGGCAGACCGGGAATCGCCTGCGCCCCGATCAGCAGGAACGCGAGCAGCAGCCCGATCAGCATGAACGCATGGCTGTACAGCGCGACCACCAGGTGCTCGAGATAGCCGCGTCCCGAGCGGATGTACAGCAGTTTCAGACACAGTGCGAACAGCGGCATCAGCACGAACAGCGCGCCCGGCACCGCGCCGAGAAAGCGCTTGAGCAGTTCGTCGGGGTTTTTCTTCACGAGTTCGGCGTTTTCCTGGATCTTTTCGACCCGATGCACGAACCAGCGGTCGAGGATGCCGAGATCCTTGCTGCCGGCGGTCACTGGTACGGCCGCGCCGGGCCCGGACACGGAGACTGCGGTCTTTGCGGCCGCACGGACTGCAGCCGCGTCGAACGGCGTATCGAGTAGGCGCAACTGTGCGGGCGTCGCGCCCAGTTCGAGCATGCGCGCGCGCGACTTGTCGTCGATCTTCCGCTTCGCGAAATCGTACAGTGCCGCCAACACCGGGCCGGTCCCGGACTTGCGGTTTTCCGCAGCGATCTCGCCCATGAACTTGGTGCGCAGCGCGAGCACCTGTTCGACGGTTTTCGCATTCCTGAAGTCGCTTTCGTCGATCCGGGTGTCGCCGACGACGATGCCGCTCTTGGCCGGCCCCGCATCGATCTGGATCCCGTCTGCAGCGTCGAGATGCAGGGTCAGCCTGCCGACGAAAAAGGTGATCAGGCTGAGGATGATGAACAGGCGCAGCGGCGCGACATAGCGCACCCGATGTCCGGCCAGATAACCGACGGCGACCCGGCCGGGTACGAACAGGTCGCGCAGGGTGCGGAAGATCCGGCCGTCGAGATGCCAGAACGACTCGAACACTTCTTCCAGCGCATGGCCGAAGTGATGCAGCGGGCTGTGCGCGTGCTGGCCGCAGACATGGCAGTAACCGCCGATCAGGGCGGTGGCGCAGTTTTCGCAGGCGGCGGGCGGGGCGTGAGCGTCTTGGTCGGTCATGCGCTCCCCGGGGCGCGGCAGCTGACATGGTTAAGATAACAGCCCGTGCGCCGGCTTCCGCGCCGGTTTTCCTCTTCCGGCAGACGCATGACTCCGTCCCATTCCCCGCCACAGCGTTTCGGCGACGAGCTTCGCGCCAGCGCGCGACTGGCCGCACCGCTGATCGCCGGACATGTCTCGACCGGGCTGATCGGACTGGTCGATGCGCTCATCGCCGGCCGCCATGGCACCGCCACGCTGGCGGCGGTGTCGGTGGGCACGGCGCTGTTCTGGCTGCCTCTGCTGGTCCCGATGGGGACGTTGATCGCCGTGCCGGCGTCGGTCTCGCAGCTGGACGGCGCCGGCCGCCGCGACGAGATCGGGCCGCTGTTCCGGCAGGCGCTGTGGTTGTCGCTGTTGCTGGGCCTGGGGATGTTCGTGTTCCTCAGCGTCATTCCCCTGGGGCTGGAGGCCTTCGGCATCGCGCCGGAGATCCGCCCCGGGGCGACCGCGTTCGTCCACGGCATCCGCTGGGGCGTGCCGGCGTTGGCGCTGTTCCTGTGCATGCGCTACCTCTGCGACGGCCTCCACTACACCATCCCGACCATGCTGCTGGGCTTCGGCGGCCTGCTGCTGTTGATCCCCACCGGTTACGGCTTGACCTTCGGCCTCGCCGGTCTGCCGGCGCTGGGCGCGGGTGGGCTGGGGCTGGCCTCGGCGCTGGTGATGTGGCTGCAGGCATTGGGGCTGATCGCCTATCTGGCGCGGGCGCGGCGTTTCCGCGACCTGCATCTGCTGGACCGCTACGACCCGCCGCGCTGGCCGCCCATCCGCGGCCTGCTCGCACTGGGACTGCCGATCGGCTTCACCTGGCTGATGGAGGGCGGGCTGTTCGTCGCGACCGCGCTGGTGATCGGTCGCCTGGGCGCGGTACCGGCCGCCGCGCACCAGATCGCGATCAACGTCGCCAGTCTGTGCTTCATGGTGCCGATGGCGCTGGCCGAGGCCACGACGGTGCGGGTCGGCTACGCGGTGGGACGCGGCGACCGCGACGGCCTGCGTCGCGCCGCATTCGCCGGTTATGTGCTGGTCCTGATCACACAGCTGATCACCGGCACCACCCTGCTGCTCGGCAACGAGAGCATCGCCGCTTTCTATACCGGCGACGCGGCGGTGATCGCGCTGGCCGCGTCGCTGCTGCTGATGGCGGCGGCCTTCCAGTTTCCCGATGGCGTGCAGGTGCTGTCGATCGGCGCCCTGCGCGGACTGAAGGACACCCGGAAGCCGATGCTGCTCGCAGCCTTCGCCTATTGGGGCATCGG
Organism: Lysobacterales bacterium; assembly: GCA_017302135.1. Classification (GTDB taxonomy): domain Bacteria; phylum Pseudomonadota; class Gammaproteobacteria; order Xanthomonadales; family Xanthomonadaceae; genus Lysobacter_I. The sequence goes on from JAFLDZ010000018.1 coordinate 4,538, forward strand.
TATGCCGCTGGGCGCGGTGCTGGGGCTGGGCCTGGGCGAATGGGTGCCGGCACAGGGACCGAAGGGCATGTGGATCGGCCTGATCGCCGGGCTGACGGTCGCGGCCGTGCTGCTGGGCCTGCGCTTCTTGCGCATTTCCCGGCGCGTCGCCATTGTGACGTCCTGAAAGTCTTTCTCCGGTCTGTACGGCCAGATACCGCAGCGGGTCACTGCGCGGCCTGCCCGATGCGACCGGTCTGCATACGGGCGGCCTTGTGCAATCGGGGGGAGTGACCGATGGCGCATGCCGATGCACGCATCAGGCCGCAGACTGAACTTCAATATCAGGCTTCAAGACACCCGTATTTTTTCAAGACGGCTTTTCAAGACCGCTTTTCAAGACACCCAGGAGATCCCCCATGAATGAACCGCAGCGTCGCGGCCCCGTCGCCAGCATCCTGATCGGCATCTGGGATGCGATGAATTTCACCCGGCGGTTGGTCTTCAACCTGCTGTTCTTCGGCTTCCTGCTGGTCGTGCTGGCCGCGTTGGGCACCAGCGGCAAGCGGGTCATGCCGGTGCAGGATGGCAGCACGCTGGTGATCGCGCCCGAAGGCGTGCTGGTCGAGCAGTATTCGGTCGACGCCACCAGCCGCGCACTCGCCGAAGCGCTTGGCGACTCGCGCGCGTCGGAGGTGCAACTGCGCGACCTGCTGCGGGCGCTGGAAGCCGCCAAGACCGACAAACGCATCGAACGCGTGCTGCTGCGCGTGGACCGCATGAGCTTCAGCGGCTATGCATCGATCCGCGAAGTCGCCGAAGCGCTCGCCGATCTGCGCGCCTCCGGCAAACAGGTCGTCGCCTTCGGCGAAAGCTTCGACCAGGGCCAATACCTGCTCGCAGCCCAAGCCAACGAGATCTATCTCGACCCGATGGGCGGCATGATCCTGGAAGGCCTGAGCCGCTATCGGCAGTATTTCCGCGAAGGCCTGCAGGACAAGCTCGGCGTGGACGTGCATCTGTTCAAAGTCGGCGAATTCAAATCCGCCGCCGAACCCTATGTTCTGGACGCGGCATCGCCGGAATCGAAGGAAGCCGATCTGTTCTGGATGAACGATATCTGGCAGCGCTACCTGGCCGATATCGCCAAGGCGCGCAAACTCGATCCGAAACAGCTCGCCGCGAGCTTCGACACCCTGCCGGCAGACATCGCCAGCGCGCAGGGCGACCTCGCGAAGTTCGCGCTGCAGAAAAAATGGGTCGATGGCCTGAAGACGCAGGAACAGATCGAAGACCTGTTGATCGAGCGCGGCACCGCCGACGAACAGGCCGAAGGCGGATTCCGCCAGATCTCGCTCAACGGCTATCTCGCGCACCTCGACGGCACCCTGCCGACATTGGGCAAAGACGATCACGTCGCGGTGGTGGTCGCCGAGGGCGAAATCACCGGCGGCGATCAGCCGCCGGGCACCGTCGGCGGCGAATCGACCGCCGCGCTGCTGCGCGAGGCCCGCGACGACGACAGCGTGAAGGCGCTGGTGCTGCGCGTGGACTCCCCCGGTGGCGAAGTGTTCGCCTCCGAGCAGATCCGTCGCGAAATCGTCGCCCTGAAAAAAGCCGGCAAGCCGGTGGTGGTCTCGATGGGCGACCTCGCGGCATCGGGCGGCTACTGGATCAGCATGGACGCCGACCGCATCTACGCCGACCCGTCGACGGTCACCGGCTCCATCGGCATCTACGGCATGATCCCGACTTTCTCGCGCGCGCTCGAGAAAGTCGGCGTGCGCACCGATGGCGTTTCCACCACTGCGTTCGCCGGCGGGTTCGATGTCACCCGTCCGCTGTCGCCCGGAGTCAGCCAGGTGATGCAGAGCGTGATCGAGAAGGGTTATCGCGATTTCACCGGCAAGGTGGCGCAAGCCCGCAAGAAACCGGTCGCCGATGTCGACGCCGTCGCCCGCGGCCGCGTCTGGAGCGGCGCGCAGGCGAAGGAGCGCGGTCTGGTCGACGCTTTCGGCGGTCTGCGCACGGCGATCGCCGACGCGGCCAAGCGCGCCAAGCTCGGCGACAAGCCCAGCGACTATCGCGTGCGCTACATCGAACTGCAGCTCACGCCGTTCGAGCAGTTGTTCGGCAAATTCGCCATCTCGGCGATGGGTCGTTCGATGCTCGGCCATTCCGACATCGCCCGCAGCCTGGTGGCCAAGGTCGTACCGCAGGCCGATCGCGATCTGCGCATGCTCGAGCGGGCGATGGAGCCGCGCACCGGCGGCTCGCCGGCGAAGACCTTCGCCTACTGTTTTTGCGGGTTCTGAGTCTTCGGGTTCCGAATCGTCAGCCCGACCACTTCAAGGATCAGCAACGACGCCCGGCACTGCCGGGCGTCGTCGTTTGCGGGCGAATCGACGTGTACTAGTCGCCAGTCGCGGCATCGATGGCGCTGCGCTGCGCATCGGCAGCGGCATCGACCGAAGCCTGCGCGGCTTCGGCCTTGTCGATCGGCTTTTGCATCGCCTCGCGCAGTTGGGTCGGCGCTGCGACTCCGGCCGTCGACGTCCGCGGCTCGGGAGGATTGTCGTGATCGGGCATCTTCGGCTTGGAGCATCCCGCAGGACCGACCAGACAGGTCAGCAGCGGGAGCATGAACAACACGGGTCGGCGCATGGTCGTGCTCCTCGATGGGATCGCGGCTTATCCTACGCCCAACTCAGCAAGCCTGGTCATCGCCCATGTCTCCGCAACGCTGGCGTCTGGATGGACAACTTGCGCTGGTGACCGGCGGCAGCGCCGGCATCGGTCGTGCCGTCGCGCGCGAACTGCTCGGTTTCGGCGCGCGCGTGCTGATCGCCGCCCGTGACGCCAACAGTCTGGACGCGGCGCGGGTCGAGCTGGAGGAAGAGTTTCCCGACGGCGAGGTACGCACCTGCATCGCCGACGTCACCGACGACGAACAGCGTCGCGAGCTGCTCGATTGGGTCGAGGACATCGGCGATGGCCTCAATATCCTGGTCAACAATGCCGGCGGCAACCTCACCAGGGCGGCCATCGACTACAGCGAAGACGAATGGCGCGGCATTTTCGAAGTCAACCTGTTCAGCGCCTTCGAACTCGCGCGCAACACCTATCCGCTGCTCACCAAACATGCTGCGTCGTGCATCGTCAATGTCGGCAGCGTTTCCGGCATCGCGCATGTGCGCAGCGGCGCACCGTATGGCATGAGCAAGGCGGCAATGCACCAGATGACCCGCAATCTAGCGGTCGAATGGGCTGAGGACGGCATCCGTGTCAACGCGGTCGCGCCGTGGTACATCCGTACCCGCCGCACCTCGACAAAACTCGCCGATCCCGATTATCTCGACGAAGTGCTGCTGCGCACGCCGATGGGCCGCATCGGCGAACCCGAGGAAGTCGCCGCCGCCGTCGCCTTTCTGTGTCTACCCGCATCGAGCTACATCACCGGCGAATGCATCGCCGTGGACGGCGGATTCTTGCGCTACGGGTTCTGAATCCGGCAACGGGGGCCTGCCGCCGCACCGGACATCGGGACGCGCCCCGGCCATGTCGAAAGCTCTACCGCAATCGCAGTTTTTGCGACGTCGCGTCTGCATGCTGGGCGCTCGATGCGCGGATCGGCCAGCCCTTCCATCCCGATGGCCATTCGCGACATCGAAGGACCCGCCGGGGTGCGGGTTCCCAAGAAGCCGGCTGCCCCCGCAACCGGCATCCATCGCAATCAAGGAGAGATTCATGCGCACACTTCATCGTTTCAGCCCGCTCGCCATCGCGACCGCCACCATCCTGGTCGCAGGCGGTGCGTCCGCCGCCGTCCGCACCGATCTGCACCAGGACGACCTGGCGCGCGTCAAACAGAGCAATACGGCCATTGCCGCGTCCGGCGCAGCAGACATGGTCCACACCCGGCACGCGAAAGCGCTGGGTCTGGATGCCGATTCGCGTCTGTTCCTGCTCGATCGCAAGACCGATCTGGGCGTTCGCAATCACCGCTACCAGCAGACCTTCCGCGGCCTGCCGATCTTCGGCGAACACGTCGTCGTCAATGAGGACACCGACGGCAACATCAGCACGCTGTTCGGCCGCAAGATCGAGGGTCTGGCCAGTGAGATTCCGGCCGGCAAACCGCGCCTGAGCAGCAACAGCGCGCTGGCCATCGGCAAGAGCGCCGGCCTGGGCAATCGCGTCGGCTTCATGCGCACCGCCGCCGAAAAATCGGAATTGATGATCTATGTCGACGACAGCGGTCGCGCGCACAAGGCGTACGTCGTGTCGTACTTCGCCGACACCCGCAACGGCGGCGCGCCGATGCGTCCGACGGTGATCGTCAACGCCCAGAACGGCCGCGTGCTGAAGCAGTGGGACAACCTGCAGCATGCGCTGATCGGCACCGGCCCCGGCGGCAATACCAAGACCGGCCAGTACGAGTACGGCACCAACTTCGGCTTCATGGATGTGACCCAGTCGGGCACCACCTGCACCATGAACAATGCCAACGTGAAGACCGTGAACCTCAATCACGGCACCACCGGCACCACTGCATTCGCGTACACCTGCCCGCGCAACACGGTGAAGGTCATCAACGGCGCGTTCTCGCCGCTGAACGACGCGCACTACTTCGGCAGCGTGATCTACAACATGTACAACGCGTACATCGGCAAGCCGCCGCTGACGTTCCAGTTGACCATGCGCGTGCATTACAGCAACAGCTACCAGAATGCCTTCTGGGACGGCTCGTCGATGACCTTCGGCGACGGCGGCACCACGTTCTATCCGCTCGTCAGCCTCGATGTGGCCTCGCATGAGGTTTCGCACGGCTTCACGTCGCAGAACTCCAACCTGACCTATTCGGGCCAGTCGGGCGGCATCAACGAAGCGTATTCGGACATCGCCGGTGAAGCGGCCGAGTACTACATGCGCGGCACCAACGACTTCCTGGTCGGTGCGGATATCTTCAAGGCCACCGGTGCGCTGCGTTACATGGCCAACCCGCCGCAGGACGGTCGCTCGATCGGCAACGCCGCGAACTACACCGCCGGCATGGACGTGCATTACTCGTCGGGCGTGTACAACAAGGCGTTCTACACCCTGGCCACCACGGCCGGTTGGAACACCCAGAAGGCGTTCCAGGTGTTCGCCCGCGCGAACGATCTGTACTGGACCGCGAGCACCGATTTCAACCAGGGTGCGTGCGGCGTGCAGACGGCGGCCACCGACCTGGGCTTCACTGTCGCCAACGTCACTGCCGCATTCACTGCGGTGGGTGTGAGCTGCGGTGGCACCACGCCGCCGCCGACCACTGTCGTACTGACCAAGGGCGTTCCGGTCACGGGCCAGGGCACCACAGCCGGCAATTCGCTGAACTACACGCTGGTGGTGCCTGCGGGCGCGACCAACCTGACGTTCACGACGTCCGGCGGCACCGGTGATGCGGACATGTACGTGAAGTTCGGCGCTGCGCCGACCGACACGGTCTACGACTGCCGTCCGTACCTCGGCGGCAATGCCGAAACCTGTACGTTCGCGGCGCCTTCGGCGGGCACCTACTACGTCCGTCTGAAGGCTTACTCGACCTTCTCCGGCGTGAGTCTGGTCGGTAACTACACGACCGGCGGCGGTGGTGGCGGTACGCAGACCTACACCAACACCACGGACTACACGATCAGCGACAACACCACGGTGAACAGCCCGATCACGGTCACCGGCCGTACCGGAAATGCGCCGGCCAATGCATCGGTGACGGTGGCGATCGTCCACACCTATCAGGGCGACCTGAAGGTGGATCTGGTGGCACCGGACGGTACGCTCTACAACATCCACAACCGCACCGGCGGTAGCGCCGACAACCTCAACAAGACGGTCACGTTGAATCTGTCGAGCGAAGTACTGAACGGCACCTGGCAACTCCGGGTCGCCGACATGGCGGGTGGCGATGTGGGCTATATCAACAGCTGGAGCGTGACGTTCTGATGCGGTAACGCAACCCCTCCCCGCCGTTGGCGGGGAGGGGTTTGCTTTTCGATGCGAGCGGCTTTCCGAAGATGTCCGCTGCAGTTTGTTCTACTTTGTTTTTTTTATTTTTCATGTGTCTCGGGAATTGATGTTCAATGCGTGATGCGATGCTAAAAGCGACGGTGTTTACCGTGCTGGCCCTTGCGGTCGGCGATGTACTGGCGGCTGAGGCCGGCGCCCCCGGGGACCGCTGCCGGGACGGCGATGCGGTGTGCCTCGATACGGTACAGGTCACCGCCACCAAGCGTCCCGAATCCACGCTGGATGTGCCGGCAGCGACCACGACGATCGGCGGCGCGCGCCTGCGCGAAATCGCGCCGCAGACGCCGATGGATGCGCTGCACGGCGAAGTCGGTACGTTCGTGCAACAGACCACGCCCGGGCAGGGTGTTGTGATCGTGCGCGGCCTCAAAGGGTCTGAAGTCCTGCATCTCGTGGATGGCTTCCGTCTCAACAATTCGATTTTCCGCAACGCCCCCAATCAGTACATCGCGCTGGTCGACGGCCAGAGCCTCGAGCGCATCGAAGTGGTGCGCGGCCCGTCCAGCACGCTCTACGGCGGCGACGCGATGGGCGGCGTCGTGCAGATGCTCACCCCCGAATTGAATTTCGATGGCGAAGGTTGGCAGTGGGACGGACGGCTGCGCGCGATCGCCGCGAGCGCCGACGATTCGCTGGTCGGTCGCGCCGAAGTGAAAGGCGGCCACGAAGGCATGGCCTTTTCGCTGGGCCTCACCTCGCAGGAGGTGAACGACCTGCGCAGCGGCGACGGCAAGACCCGGCCGTTCACAGGGTTCACCCAGCGCAGTGCCGATTTCAAGTGGCAGGCGGATATCGCGCCGGGCCATGAGCTGATGTTGAGCCTGCAGTATTCCGAACAACCGCGCACGCCGCGTTACGATGCGCTGGTGCCGGGTTTCGGCCAGACCGCGCCCGAGAGTGCGGTGTTCTTCTTCGAGCCGCAGCAGCGCCAGTTCGCGCAACTGCGCTGGCGCATCGACAAGCCGAATGCGCTGTTCGACAACGCAGAGCTGCACCTTGGCCGCCAGCGCGTGGTCGATGACCGTCGATTGCGCGATACCGGGTCGCCGAACCTGGACCGCGAACGCAATCGCGACACGACCACCGGCGTGTCCGGCCAGTTCGGCAAGGACATCGGCAGCGCGCATCACCTGAGCTACGGCTTCGAGTATTACCGCGACGATGTGGATTCGTCGAAGACCCGCGTCAACATCGACACCGGTGCTTTCAGCGTGCGCGCGCCGCGCTTCCCGGATGGCTCGCGGATGGACGGATGGGCCATCTATGCCGGCGACGACTGGCGTCACGGCCGCTTCGATCTGAATTACGGTGCCCGCTACAGCCGTTTCGATATTTCGATTCCGCCCCTCGGCACGACGCCCGGCGTTTCGCTGACCCCGGACGACTTCACCGGCAACGTCGGCCTGGCGTTCGAGCTGTCGGACGACGTGCGCCTGGTCGCCAACCTCGGGCGCGGGTTCCGCGCGCCGAACATCTTCGATCTCGGCGTATTCGGGCCGCGCCCCGGCAACCGCTACAGCACGCCCAATCCCGATCTCAGTCCCGAGTACGTGACCAGCATCGATGCCGGCGTGAAGTTCGGTACCGAAACCTTCAGCGGCGAACTGATCGCGTTCCGCTCGCAGTATCGCGACAAGATCACCAGCGTGCTGACCGGCAATCTGATCGATGGTGCGCTGGAAGTGCAGAACCGCAACGTCGCGCGGCAGGAGCTGTGGGGCATCGAAGCCGGCGCGCGCTATCGCATGCCGTCGCCCGATCTGGAGCTGTACGCCACCGCCACCTACACGCGCGGCGACGAAGACACCGACACCGGTACGATGCCCGCCGATCGCATTCCGCCGCTGTTCGGCAAACTCGGTGCGCGTTGGCAGGTGCGCGACACGCTGGGTCTTGAAGCCTACGCGTTCTACGCCTCGGGGCAGGATAGCCTCAGCGATCGCGACCTCGTCGATCCGCGCATCAATCCCGACGGCACCGCCGGTTGGGCGACGTTGAATGCGCGCGTCTCCTGGCGGGTCACCCGCGCGTTCGAGCTGTCGCTGCGCGCGGAGAACCTTGCCGACAGGCATTACCGCGAACACGGCTCCGGTCTGGATGAGCCGGGGCGCAATGTCATCGTCACCGTCGATTACCGTTTCTGAGTTCGTTTGACTCCGTTCCAATCATGTCCAAAAGATCCGCATCAATGAGAGATCCGCATCAATGAAATTCCGTTCGCTTCTGTCCGTTTCTATCGTCGCCTGCAGTGTCTTCGCCGGTGTTGCGGCATCTCCCTTGCTTCTCGCTGCGGAAGGCCCGCAGGAAGAGACGTTGACCATGGCCGAGCCGCTGCGCCGCGACGACAGTTTCAAGTTGCCCGCAGGGCAGGCGATCCAGGTCGACAATGCCTACGGCAGCGTCTATCTGCGCTTCGGTGGCTACGAGGACCAGCTCGATATCCGTTCGACGGTGCAGCAGCCCGATGCTGCTGCGGCGATCGCCTTCCAGCCTGCGGCGCGCGACGGTCGTTTCGAAGTGACGCCGCGGCTTCCCGAAGGTGTTGCGCTCGCCCAGGGCCAGCGCATCGATCTGGTGCTGTATGTTCCGAAGGGCCATCCGCTGATCGTGCGCACGGGTTTCGGCGTGATCGAGAGCCGCGGTGTGAAGAGCGACATCGATCTGGGTACCGGGACCGGCGATATCGCGGTGCGCGGCACCGACGGCACCGTGCAGGCGCGCACCAGCGAAGGCAAGATCGAAGTCACCCTCGAAGGCACCGCGCTGCCGGGTTCGGTGCAGCGGCTGAGCAGCCGGACCGGCAATATTGCCGTCATCGTCAGCGATGCGTTGAATGCCGAAGTGCGGTTGTCGACATCGCAGCAGTTCGCGACCGATTACTCGTTGATGGTCGAACATCTCGATGGCAAGGAACCGAACAAGATCGCGACCGCCGTTGTCGGCACGCCGAAATCCGGAAAGGACAAGGCGCAGGTCGTGCTGGAAAGTCTGGTGAGCGAAATCCGCCTGCAGCGCAGGGGCGTTTTCGTGGATCCCGAATAAGCGTCATCCGATTGCGCACGGCGGTGCTCGACGACCGCCGACGCAGCGAGATGCCGCATGTTGTCGTGTCTGCTTCAAAAGTATTCGCCCAGGAATCATCGATACGGGCGATTCCGTAAAATCACATTCATGTGTTGAGGATTCAGCAATGAAACGAACGACATTCAAGGGCGCTCTGAAAGCGGCAGCGATCATGCTGCTGCTGCCGTGCGCCGCCGTCATCGCCGTACCGCCCTCCGGCGGCAAGGCCAACACCACGCGTCCGCAGCTCGGACAGCCGGTCACCCCGCAGAGCATGAACACCGATCTGCGCAACCTGCCAAAAGCCGCGCCGTGGAGCCCGGGCATGGGCATCCGCGAAGCGCATCGCCGCGTCTACCGCCCGATCGGCAGCGTGCTGCCGCACGCGCCGGCGAGCAAGGCGACCGCCGCCGACCGCCTGCCTGAACTGCAGAAGCTGTGGGACGAGTCGCCGCGCGGCGCCCGTGCCAAGGCAGCGGTGGCCAGCCGCGTCAGCATCAACAACCCGAACACCGGCGTGAGCCCGGGCGACCCGGTCGTCGAAGTCGGTGCGAATCACGTGATCTACGCGGTCAACGGCACCTCGACCACGTTCAAGGTCTACAACAAGGCCGGCACCCTGCTGTCCGGTCCGACCTCGTTCGGTTCGCTGGCGCCTGCGGGCAGCGCCTGCGCCGCCGACGGCGGCGACCCGATCGTGCTGTGGGACCGTCAGGCCGGCCGCTGGTTCATGCTGGTCCTGGACAGTTCCAACCTCTGCGCCTACGTCTCGAAGACCTCCGACCCGGTCACGGGTGGCTGGTGGGCGTACAACTACTCGACGCCGTCGCTGCCCGACTATCCGCACTGCGGTGTCTGGGCTGACTCCTATGTCTGCGGCGACAACGAAGGCGGCGCGCAGCAGAGCGTGTACGCATTCGATCGCGCGAACATGCTGACCGGCGCCACCGCGCGTCCGGCGCAGCGCTTCGCCAGCGTTCCGAAGCTTGCGGGTTATGGTTTCCAGATCCTGACCCCGGTGACGTTCTACGGCAGCACCGCAGCGCCTGCGGGCCGCAAGCAGATCCTCGCCCGTCACAACGACGACGAAGCGCATGCGGGTGCTGGCGCCAACGGCACCCAGGATTTCATCGATCTGTATGAGCTGACCGTCGACTGGACCACGCCGGCGAACAGCGGCATCACCACGCTGCCGAGCGTCGCGATCACCGAGTTCAACAGCTGGTTCCGCAACTACTCGACGTTCGCGACCGTGCCGCAGCCGGGTTCCACCTCGCTGCTCGATCCGATCCGCGAAGTGCTGCTCAACCAGTTGACCTACCGCAACTTCGGTACCCACGAATCGATTGCCGGCACGTTCGCCACCAACCAGAACGCAGCCCGCACCGGTACCGTGGTCGACTCCGGCGTGCGCTGGTTCGAACTGCGCCGTGTCGGCGCCGGCAACTGGACGCTGTTCCAGGAAGGCACCTTCAGCCCGGGCGACACCAGCACCCATCACCTGATGGGTTCGATCGCGATGGACAAGTTCGGCAACATGGGCATGGCGTACAACGTCACCAAGACGACGACGCCGACCAAGTTCGCCACGCTGGGCTACACCGGTCGCGCGGTCTCCGATGCGGCTGGCGTGATGTCGCTGGGCGAGAACGAAATCGCCATCGGCGCCGCCGCTGAAACGTCCGGCCGCTGGGGCGACTACTACCAGATGACCGTGGACCCGGTCGACGACTGCACGTTCTGGTTCGTCGGCATGTACCGTCCGGCCGGCAGCTGGCAGACCCGCATCCAGGACTTCAAATTCCCGGCCTGCGGCGGCGTGACCACGTACACGATCTCCGGCACCATCACCACCGCTGGCGGTGCGGGTATCAACGGCGTCAACGTCAGCAACGGCAGCAGCAGCACCACCACCACCAGCACCGGTGCCTACACCCTCTCGGGCGTGGCCAACGGTACCTACACGCTGACCCCGTCGCTGAGCGGCTACACGTTCTCGCCGGTCAACCGCAGCGTGACCGTGAGCGGCGCCAACGTCACCGCGCAGAACTTCACCGGCACGCCGCCGGCGAATCTGCCGCCGGTCGCGAACTTCACGTTCACCACCAGCGCGTTGACGGCCACCTTCACCGATACCTCCACCGACAGCGATGGCACCATTGCATCGCGTAGCTGGAACTTCGGCGACAGCACCACGTCGACGGCGACCAACCCCAGCAAGACCTACGCGGCTGCCGGTACCTACACGGTCACTTTGACCGTGACCGACAACGGCGGCGCCACCAACACCAAGACCAGCTCGGTCACGGTGACGGCGGGCGGCGGCGGCACAGTGCTGACCAAGGGCGTTCCGGTCACCGGTCTGGGTGCGGCTACCGGCGCTTCGCTGAACTACACGATGGTGGTGCCCGCGGGCTCGACCAACCTGACGTTCACGACCTCCGGCGGTACCGGCGACTCCGACATGTACGTGAAGTTCGGCTCCGCGCCGACCGACACGGTGTATGACTGCCGTCCGTACCTCGGTGGCAATGCCGAGACCTGCACGTTCGCGGCGCCGTCGGCCGGTACCTACTACGTCCGTCTGAAGGCCTATGCGACCTTCGCCGGCGTCAGCCTGGTCGGCAACTACACCACCGGCGGCGGTGGCGGTACGACGACCTACACCAACACCACCCCGTTCGCCATCGCCGACAACGCCACGATCAACAGCCCGATCACGGTGTCCGGTCGTACCGGCAACGGTCCCACCGCGACCCCGGTCGCAGTGAACATCACCCACACCTACAAGGGCGACCTGAAGGTGGATCTGGTGGCGCCGGATGGTAGCGTCTACGTGCTGCACAACCGCACCGGCGGCAGCACCGACAACATCATCCAGACCTTCAGCGTGAATCTGTCGACCGAACCGTTGAACGGCACGTGGAACCTCCGCGTGAACGACAACGCGGCTGGCGATACCGGCACGCTCAACAGCTGGAGCATCACGTTCTGATCCTCGCGATCCGGATCTGATGTCGCGACACGAAGCCCCGGCATTGCCGGGGCTTCTTTTTTGGTGCATCGAAACCAATCGCTTTGGAGTCCATCGTTCTGGAACCGATCGCATCGAAGCCGCACCGCATCGAAGCCCATCGCTTCAAGCGCGCTTCGCGACTGTTCGCGCAATCCCATGCTGCGCATGCGTCTTGCCGCGCGCGCTCCGGTGAAGCGCAGCGCCGGTCGCGTCGTCGGGATGTTGAAAATACTGTTCGGTCGAGCGCAGGCGCGGCGTCCATCGGATGTGATCGGTACGGAAGAAATCGTTTTCCGCGATGTTTCGCGCAGTGGCGGCGCAGTGCGCCGTTCAAGATCATGCACATTCCGCAGGATTCTACATGCGATGTGAAAATTGCGTTTTTTCTGTTGTTTCTTCGCATTTTGCATCGCCGCTTGCCCGGTCGATGAAACTCGCATACGGTTCGGACGCGGGTTGGGGCATCGCCATCATTGCGGCGCCGAACGGTGAAACGCCACCGACGAACAGGCCGGTGTCCGCTGCGTTCGATTCTGTTTTCGCGGTGCCGTCATCCGCGCTTCACGCGAACCGGGCGTTTCGCCCATTCGCCATCCGAAGTTCTCTCACGACAAAGTCATAAGGAGCTATCGTGAATCGTCGAATGTCACTGCTGTCCGCCGCGATCGGCGTCACTCTCATTGCCATCGGTACGCCGATGTCCGCGCTTTGCGCCGACTTCCGCACCGTCCGCAATCCCGTGCCCGACGAATACATCGTCGTGCTCAAGGAACAGTCCGCCAGCCTCGCCACGGAGTCCGCGAGCCGCGCACGCGTTCCATCGGTCGCCAACCAGATCGCCACGACCCATCGCGCACAGGTCGTGAGGAGTTTCAGCCATGTGCTGCGCGGTTTCGTGGCGAAAGCCGACGATGCCGCGCTCGCGCGTCTGCTCGCCGATCCGCGCGTCGCCTACATCGAAGAGAACGGCATCATCACCATCGACGCGACCCAGAGCCCCGCGACCTGGGGCATCGACCGCGTCGACCAGCGCAACCTGCCGCTCAGCAACAGCTACACCTACGACACCACCGCGTCGGGCGTGCACGCCTACATCATCGACACGGGCGTGCTGCTGACCCACAACGAGTTCAGCGGCCGCATGGGCAACGGCTTCGACGCGGTCACCACCGGCGGCAACGCCAACGATTGCCACGGCCATGGCACGCACGTCGCCGGCACCGTCGGCGGTACGACCTATGGCGTGGCCAAGGGCGTGACCATCCATCCGGTCCGCGTGCTCGGCTGCACCGGCTCGGGCACCAACGCGGGCGTGATCGCCGGTATGGACTGGGTCGCCGCCAACCGCGTGCTTCCGGCGGTGGCGAACATGAGCCTGGGCGGCGGTGCGGCTCAGACCGTCGACGATGCGGTCGCGCGCATGACCGCCGCGAACGTCACTGTCGTGGTCGCCGCAGGCAACGACAACGGCAGCGACGCATGCACCAAATCGCCCGCGCGCGCGCCGTCGGCGATCACCGTCGGTTCGACCACGAACACCGATGCGCGTTCGTCCTTCTCCAACATCGGCACCTGCGTGGACATCTTCGCGCCGGGTTCGTCGATCACGTCGTCGTGGTACACCAGCAACACCGCCACCAACACCATCAGCGGTACGTCGATGGCGTCTCCGCACGTGGCCGGCGGTGCGGCGCTGTATCTGGCGAGCAATCCGTCGGCGACGCCGGCGCAAGTCACGAATGCCCTGAACACGTCGGCCACTGCCGGCGTTGTCGGCAATCCGGGTACGGGCTCGCCGAACCGCCTGCTCTACACCCTGGGTGGCACCGCACCGGTCGACACCACGCCGCCGAGCACGGTCGCTGGTCTGACCGCTGCCGCATCGGGCAGCGCGCAGATCAACCTCAGCTGGTCGGCCGCCACCGACACCGGCGGTTCCGGTCTGGCCGGCTACAAGATCGAGCGCTGCACGGGCGCGGGCTGCACCAGCTTCGCGCAGATCGCCACCAGCACGACGGCCTCGTACGCCAACACCGGTCTGGCCGCGTCCACCAGCTACAGCTATCGCGTGCGCGCCTACGACGGCGCCGGCAACAACGGCGGCTACTCGGCCACCGCGTCGGCCACCACGTCCGCAGGCGGCGGTGGCGGTACCACGCTGACCAACGGCGTGCCCGTCACCGGCTTGACCGCGACCACGGGCAACTCGCTGAACTACACGATGGTGGTGCCAGCAGGCGCGACCAACCTGACGTTCACCACGTCCGGCGGCACCGGCGATGCGGACATGTACGTGAAGTTCGGCGCTGCGCCGACCGACACGGTCTACGACTGCCGTCCGTACACCGGCGGCAACGCCGAGACCTGCACGTTCCCAGCGCCGTCGGCGGGCACGTATCACGTTCGCCTGAAGGCCTACTCGACCTTCTCCGGCGTGAGCCTGGTCGGCAACTACACGACCGGCGGCGGTGGCGGCGGTACGCAGACCTATACCAACACCACGGATTACACGATCAGCGACAACACCACGGTGAACAGCCCGATCGCGGTGTCAGGCCGTACCGGCAACGGTCAGGCCAGCACCCCGGTGGCGGTGAGCATCGTGCATACCTACATCGGTGATCTGGTGGTGAGTCTGGTGGCGCCGGATGGTTCGGCGTACGTGCTGCACAATCGCACGGGCGGCAGCGCGGACAACATCAACACGACGTACAACGTGAACCTCTCGGGCGAAGCCCTGAACGGCACCTGGAACCTGCGCGTGCAGGATGCGGCCGGCGGCGACGTGGGCTACATCAACAGTTGGAGCGTGACGTTCTGATTCCCCGATCGTGATTCGAGCGACCGACAGAAGCCCCGGCATCCGCCGGGGCTTCTTGTTTGCGCGGATCGTCCAACCGGATTGTCCAGGGGGACATTGAAAGCCCCGGCACCTCGCCGGGGCTTCTCGTTTCAGGAGACTGTCCGCAGCGCCGGGCGGACCGCTGGACTTCACCGAAGTTTTAACGATTTGGTGCCCGGTTCGCAGTACAGTTAGCGGGCGTTTAGCTTCACAAAACACTTTGCTGTCTACATCCATGGATTGAGGGCGCAACAATGAAATCATCGATATTCCCAGGGGCATTGAAAACGGCGGCCTTGCTGCTGCTGTTACCTTGCGCCGTCATCGCAGCACCGCCCACGGGCGGGAAGGCCAACACGACGCGTCCGCAGGTCGGACAGCCGGTCACCCCGCAGAGCATGAACACCGATCTGCGCAATCTGCCCAAGGCCAAGCAGTGGGCTCCCGGCATGGGCATCCGTGAAGCGCATCGGCGCCAGTACCGCCCTTTGGGCAGCGTGCTGCCGCATGCGCCCGCCGAGAAGGCGACCGCTGCGGACCGCCTGCCCGAGCTGCAGAAGATCTGGGATGAAAGCCCGGCCGGCAGCCGCGCACGTGCGCGCGTGAAGGCCGCCATCAGCAGCCGCGTCAGCATCAACAATCCGAACACCGGCGTCAGCCCCGGCGACCCGGTGGTCGAAGTCGGCGCCAACCACGTCATCTACGCCGTCAACAGCGGCGGTGCCGGCACCTACTTCAACGTCTACAACAAGACCGGCGGCCTCGTGGCCGGTCCGATCTCCTTCGGCTCGCTGGCCCCGGCCGGCAGCGCATGCGCCAGCGATTTCGGCGACCCGATCGTGCTGTACGACCGTCAGGCCGGCCGCTGGTTCATGCTCACGCTGGACAGCTCCAACCTCTGCACCTACGTGTCGAAGACGTCCGACCCGGTGACCGGCGGCTGGTGGGCGTACAACTATCCGACCCCGTCGCTGCCCGATTACCCGCACTGCGGCGTCTGGAACGATGCGTACGTCTGCGGCTCCAATGAAGGCGGCGCGCAGATCAGTCTGTATGCGTACGATCGCGAGAACATGCTCAATGGCGCCACCGCGCGTCCGGCGCAGCGCTTCGCCAGCATTCCGAAGATGGCGGGTTATGGTTTCCAGATGATCACGCCGGCCACGTTCTACGGCACCAGTGCCGCGCCGGCGGGCCGCAAGCAGATCGTCGCCCGTCACCGCGACGACGAAGCCCACGATGGCGCTGCCGCCAACGGCACCCAGGATTTCATCGAGCTGTTCGAGATGAACATCGACTGGAACACGCCTGCGAACAGCAGCATCACCACGCTGCCGCGCATCGCGATCACCGAGTTCAACAGCTGGTTCCGCAACTACTCGACGTTCGCCACCGTGCCGCAGCCGGGCTCCACCTCGCGTCTCGACCCGATCCGCGAAGTGCTGCTCAACCAGCTCGTCTACCGCAACATGGGCACCCATGAAGTGCTGGCCGGCACGCTGGCCACCAACCAGGATCCGGCCCGCACCGGCACCGTGGTCGACTCGGCGGTGCGCTGGTTCGAACTGCGTCGCGTCGGCACCGGCGCCTGGACCCTGTTCCAGGAAGGCACCTTCAGCCCGGGCGACAACCTGACCCATCACCTGATGGGCACGATCGCCATGGACAAGTTCGGCAACATGGCGATGGCCTACAACGTCACCAAGGAATCGACGCCGACCAAGTTCGCGACCCTGGGTTACACCGGCCGCACGGCGTCCGATGCCGCAGGCGTGATGTCGCTGGGCGAAAATGAAATCGCCATCGGCGCTGCGGTCGAAACCTCCGGCCGCTGGGGCGACTACTACCAGATGACCGTGGACCCGGTCGACGACTGCACGTTCTGGTTCGTCGGCATGTACCGTCCGACGGGTGGCTGGCAGACGCGCATCCAGGACTTCAAGTTCCCGGCCTGCAGCGGCGTGACCACCTACACGATCTCCGGCGCAGTCACCACCGCCGCCGGCGCGGGCATCAGCGGTGTCACCGTCAGCACCGGCAGCAACAGCACCAACACCGATGCCAGCGGCGCCTACACGCTGTCGGGCGTGGCCAACGGCACCTACACCCTGACGCCGTCGCGCAGTGGCTTCACGTTCTCGCCGGCGACCCGCAGCGTGACCGTCAACGACGCCAACGTCACGGGCCAGAACTTCACCGGCACGCCCCCGGCCAACGTTCCGCCGGTCGCGAACTTCACGTTCACCACCAGCGCGCTGACCGCCAACTTCACCGACACCTCCACCGACAGCGACGGCACCATCGCATCGCGCAGCTGGAACTTCGGCGACGGCACCACCTCCACCGCGACCAACCCGAGCAAGACCTACGCCGCTGGCGGCACCTACACGGTGACGCTGACGGTGACGGACAATGTCGGCGCCAGCAGCAGCAAGTCGAGTGCGGTGACCGTAGTGGTTCCCAACGTGCCGCCGGTCGCGAACTTCACGTCGTCGGTGAGTGACCTGACGGTGAACTTCACCGATACCTCCACCGACAGCGACGGCACCATCGCGTCGCGCAGCTGGAACTTCGGCGACGGCACCAACTCGACGGTCGCCAACCCGATCAAGACCTACAGCGTGTCCGGCACCTATACCGTTACCCTGACCGTGACCGACAACAGCGGTGCCACCAACGCCAAGTCCGCCACGGTGACGGTCAACGCGGTGGGTACGCAGACCTACATCAACAACACCGACTATCCGATCAACGACAACGCCACGGTCAACAGCCCGATCCGGGTCACCGGCCGCAGCGGCAATGCACCGATCAACACCCCGGTGGCGGTGAACATCGTTCACACCTACATCGGCGATCTGAAAGTGAGCCTGATCGCGCCGGACGGTACCGCTTACGTCCTGCACAACCGCACCGGCAACAGCGCGGACAACATCAACCAGACCTACATCGTGAACCTGTCGACGGAAACGTTGAACGGCAACTGGAGGCTGCGCGTCAACGACAACTCCAACGCCGATACAGGGCGTATCGACAGCTGGAGCATCACGTTCTGATTTTTCGTCATTGCATTTCGTGATATCGAAAAGCCCCGGCGCGAGCCGGGGCTTTTTTCATGCGGTGCGTAAACGCTTTTATCGCGATCCGCGCCCAGTACGCGGCGTGCCGGGCGTTGAATATATCGAGACGAATCGATTGCCGTCCGATTCCATGTCAGCGCTGTCAACGGAAACGATGAGGATGGACGCGAGCCGGTTTTCGCGATGCAGCGGGAAAACTGCGTTTTTCATGCATGTTTTCGATGATCGATCCGTCGATCGAATCGTTTGCGCAAGCATGGTTCCGATGCGGAAAACTGGATACGCATGCGAACGTATACGCACGGTTCTCATGCTGCATCTCGATGATGTGCGGATGTTGCGATGCGGCTTGATCGGATCGTCTAACTCGCATACGTTGCGTCGGCGGCTCCGGGGAGCGCCGCACCTGCATCGACTACGGAACATGTTCGAGACGTCGGTCGGATCGTCGAACTCGCGGAATGGCGCCATGCGCGCCCGGCGGGTTTGCGCGATCTGATCGGCATCCCGCGCATCGGTCTTGTCCGTTCCGATGCATCCCATCCTGCATCGCCTGTCATCACCATCGAAAGGAGTAATCGTGAATCGTCGAATCTCACTGTTGTCCGCCGCTATCGGCGCATCCCTCGTTCTTGCGGCTCTGCCGGCGTTTTCCGCCGAACTGAGGACCGCGAGGAAGCCTGTGCCGGGTCAGTACATCGTCGTGTTGAAAGACGGTACGGCCAGTCTCGCCGGCGAGCGCAGCAGCGCCGCCCGCGTGTCGACCGTCGCACGCGACATGGCAAGCAAGCATCGCGCCCGCGTCAAGCACAGCTTCGAGCACGCGCTGCGCGGCTTCGTGGCCGAAGCCGATGACGCTGCGCTCGCGCGTCTGCTCGCCGATCCGAACGTGGCCTACGTCGAAGAAGACGGCATCGTCTCGATCAATGCCACCCAGACCGGCGCCACCTGGGGTCTCGATCGCATCGATCAACGCAATCTTCCGCTGACCGGCAGCTACACCTACGACACCACCGCTTCCGGCGTGCATGCCTACATCATCGACACCGGCGTACTGCTGGCCCACACCCAGTTCAGCGGCCGCATGGGCAATGGTTACGATGCCGTCACCAGCGGCGGCAACGCCAACGACTGCAACGGTCACGGCTCCCATGTCGCCGGTACCGTCGGCGGCACCACCTACGGCGTGGCCAAAGGCGTGACCATCCATCCGGTCCGCGTGCTCGGCTGCACCGGCTCCGGCACCAACGCCGGCGTCATCGCCGGTATCGATTGGGTGGCACAGAACCGCGTGCTCCCGGCGGTCGCCAACATGAGCCTCGGCGGCGGCGCTTCGCAGGCCACCGACGATGCGATCGCACGCTTGACCAACGCTGGCGTCACGGTGGTGGTCGCTGCCGGTAACAGCAACGACAACGCCTGCAACTACTCGCCGGCCCGTGCGCCTTCGGCGATCACTGTCGGTTCCACCACCAGTACGGATGCACGCTCGTCGTTCTCCAGCTTCGGCACCTGCCTCGACATCTTCGCTCCGGGTTCGTCGATCACGTCCGCCTGGTACACCAGCACCTCCGCGACCAACACCATCAGCGGCACCTCGATGGCGTCGCCGCACGTGGCCGGTGCGGCTGCGCTTTACCTCGCCAGCAACCCGAGCGCCACACCGGCGCAGGTCACCGCCGCGCTGATCAACAACTCGACGCCGAACAAGGTCACCAGTCCGGGCACCGGTTCGCCGAACCGTCTGCTCTACACCCTGTCGGGCGGCACCACGCCGCCGCCGACCGGTCAGACCTACAGCAACACGACCGACTACCAGATCGGCGACAACACCACGGTCAACAGCCCGATCTCCGTGTCCGGCCGCAGCGGCAACGCCTCGGCCACCACGCCGGTGGCGGTGAATATCGTGCACACCTACAAGGGCGACCTGAAGGTGGATCTGGTCGCGCCGGATGGCAGCGTCTACGTGCTGCACAACCGCACCGGCGGCAGCGTCGACAACATCGTGCAGACGTTCACGGTCAATCTGTCCTCCGAAGCGTTGAACGGCACGTGGAATCTGCGCGTGAACGACAATGCCGGCGGCGATATCGGCTACATCAACAGCTGGAGCGTGACGTTCTGATTTTCCGGTGGGTCTAACGGCGCAACAAAGAAACCCCGGCGAGCGCCGGGGTTTCTCTTTTGGCCGTGACGAGCGTCGAGAAAACGGTGCTGCGATACCGCAAGCGAGCGCATGTCATCGCTCAGATAGGGTAAAAGCGGGGACAAGTGCGCGTGACCGGCGTCGACTCGGGGGCAGGGCAGACGTGTCCGGCATGGTGCGTATACATCAGATCGACGATCCGCAATTTTTTCAGGGCAACAGTTTTCAGGGGCAACAAAAGGAGCCGTGATTGCGGACCATCCGCGAGAACGGCGAACGACACGATCCGCCACGGAATCGAAGGCGGTCATTCAAGGGAGAGAGACAATGAAATCAGGAAGCAGTCTGTTCGCGGTCTTCGTCGGCGCAAGCCTGTTCACCGCCTCGGTGTTCGCGCAATCCAGCGACCGCCAGCATGCGCAGCACGATGCGGACGCCGCGCTGGCATCGATGCGTCTGGAGCACGATCCATTCGCGCCGGTGCATATCGTGATGTCCAGAAAGAGTTACGACGGCATGCCCGATCTGGTGAGCAATGCGGTGGCGAAAGCCGACACCGCAGGCACTGCGCTCGTCGTTTCGGAGATCAAGGCCTACATGCTCAGCGAGATTTCCGAGCGCATCCATCAGCGCGAAAACCGCTGCGGCGGATTCTTCGCTTTCGCGACGCGTGCGGAAGCCGATGCCTTCGTACTCTCCGACCGATCCGCGCAGGCGATCAGCAGCCGCGCGCTGCTGGCGACGTACACCATCGACAATCAGGCCACGGTCAATCCGTGGCTGTCGCAGGTGGTCAGCACCAATATCCAGAGCACCATCGGCACCCTGTCGGCCTACCAGAACCGCTATTACACCAGCACCACCGGCAAGACCTCGGCGGAGTGGATCCGCACGACGTGGCAGGGCCTGGCCGGCAGCCGCACCGATGTGACCAGCGTCCTGTCCACCTGCAGCACCTGTTCGACGCAACCATCGGTGATCCTGACCATCCAGGGCAACGAACTGCCGAACGAGATCGTGGTGCTCGGCGCGCATCTGGATTCGATCAACGGCAGCGGGGGCGGCAGCACGACCCAGGTCGCGCCCGGTGCGGACGATGATGCATCGGGCATCGCAACGCTCACCGAAACCCTGCGCATCGCGATGGCCAGCGGCTGGAAACCGAAGCGCACGGTGAAGTTCATGGGCTATGCGGCGGAAGAAGTCGGTTTGCGCGGTTCCAACGCGATCGCCCAGGCGCACAAGACCGCAGGCGCGAACGTGGTCGCGGTGCTGCAACTGGACATGACCAACTACCGGACAGGTACGGCGGCCGATATGCGTCTGGTTTCCGACTACTCCAATGTCGACATGAAGACCTTTCTCACCAACCTGTTCGACACCTATCTGGCGCCGCTCGGCCTGACCCGAGGCACCTACACCTGCGGTTACGGCTGTTCCGATCACGCCTCGTGGACCAGCGCGGGTTATCCCTCGGCGATGTTCTTCGAAGCCGGCAGCGGCGGCACGTCGGGTTCGTCGTACAACCCGTACATCCATACCGCCAACGACACGCTCGCGAACATGGGCAACTCAGCGGTGAACAGTGCGAAGTTCGCGCGGCTCGGACTGGCGTTTCTCGGCGAAGCGGCCAAGACCTCGGGCGGTGCCGGCAATCCAGCGCCGGTGGCCAATTTCACCTCGAGCGTCAGCGGCCTGACCGCCAGCTTCACCGACACCTCGACCGACAGCAACGGCACCATCGCAAGCCGCAGCTGGAATTTCGGCGACGGCAGCACGTCGACGCTCGCCAATCCATCGCGCACCTACGCAGCATCGGGCACGTACACGGTGACATTGACCGTGACCGACAACGGCGGCGCCAGCAGCACGGTGAGCAGGGCGATCACGGTCGGAAGTTCGGGCGTGCAGACCTACACCAACCTCACCGATTACCCGATCACCGACAACGCCACCGTCAACAGCCCGATCGTCGTCTCCGGTCGCACCGGAAACGCTCCGACGGCTACGCCGGTCGCGGTGAACATCGTCCATACCTACAAGGGCGATCTGAAAGTCGATCTGGTCGCGCCGGACGGCAGCGTCTATGTGCTGCACAACCGCACCGGCGGCAGCGCCGACAACATCGTCCAGACCTTCAGCGTGAATCTCCCGACCGAAGCGTTGAACGGCACCTGGAATCTGCGCGTGAACGACAATGCCGGTGGCGATGTGGGCTACATCAACAGTTGGAGCATCACGTTCTGATCCATGCTTTCTGATTCACGCGTTCCGATCCATCGACGGGGCGACTTCCACTGCCGGCCTCGACGCGACGCCTCCCGGAATATCGGGAGGCGTTTTCGTTTCCGGCATCGCGCACGGCCTGCTGAAACAGGCCGTTGCCAGGCCCGACAGTGCCGGGACCCCGCTGGTGGCGACGTGAATCCGTGCGTGCCAGTTCAGCATGATTTCCGCGCGCATCCATGCGCGAGCACCGCTGCGGCGGTTACTTCGCCTTCGCGAAGGGCGGCGAAGCCTGTCAGCGACGAGACAAGGGACGAGACAACCAACTGTCTGGATTTTCTGGATTGCGGGTGTCCGGGTCTTGCCCTCAAGCAAATACTGATCTGGATTGATCCGGGGTGTCCGGTGGGTGCGATCTCCCGCGTTGGAGAAATCATTCCCCGGTAGCCTTGCGCCAAGCGCAGGCTGCTTTCTACAGGAGTGAAGCTCATGGAACCGCTGTTCCGCTTTGTCTTGACCCGTCCACCTGTCGCGCAGGATCCAGAGAACCCCAGCATCCAGCTGACTCAGGATTCGCCGTATCAGGTCGTGTTGCGACGGTTGGAAGGCAGCGGCAACCGGCGGGCGCTCAAAGAGTTGGCCATGCGGCTCATTGAAAGCGAAGAGTTTGTCGGAACGCCGGAAAGCACCCCGCTCCATGAAGAGCTGGCGGCGCTTGAAAAAGCGCTGGATGGACTGGAGCAACAAGAAACCATCAATCCGGAAGATCTGGGCGACGCCATCATGGCAAGCTTCAACGCCGAGGCGGCTGATCTCGTCGAGAAGGACGCCTTCACGATGGCGCTCACCCGATTGCGCGACAGCCTCACTGCGATCAAACAAATTCCGGCAGAGCATGCCCGTCCGGTCGAGGCGCTGACGCAGCAACTTCGGAGCCTGGAAGTGATCGTGAAGTCCGCACAGGACGAGGCGTTTCCAGCCAATGCGCAAGCGCTGCGACGCTTTCGCCGCCGGTCCGTCGAGTTGCCTTCGAAGAACCGTTTGCCTTCGGTGTTGAGTCTTACCGATGAGCAGCACTCCGATGCTCGCAAAGCGCGCGAAAACGCCGAAAGCATGCATCGCGCGTCGGTCGAAGGGCTCTTGGGGCACCATCGGGAACTGACCCGGGCCCTGACAGAACTGACGCGCATGGGTGCGGACAACTTCGAGACAACGCCGCTTGAAACCATGGAGAACCGCGACCCGATGCGCGGCCTGGAACTTGAGGGCATGCTCCGTCAGCGCGCCTTGTTCTCGGAGAAACTGTCAGACCTGCAAGTGCGGCATTGGGAGCGTGTGCTCGATGCACCGCCGCGCGAAGGCGGCGACACGCGAACGCTCTCGCCATTGTCCGATCAGACCGACACTGAAAAGCGGCGCTCGCTCGCCTCTGCCGGCAGCCCTGCCATCACTGCCGCGCAGTTCCGTAAAGAAGGTTTGCGCCTGACCCAGGAGGCCATTGGCAAGCTGTCGACGGAGACCCGGAAGGTCCTGGCTGCGCAAACACTTTCAGGCGAACGCGACGGCATGGAAAAGATCGTCGCGGACCTCGCCCAGGCGCGTCTGGCCGTCCAGCGTGAGTTGCAAGCGACCATCGGACCCATGGTCGAGCGGAAGTTCGCGCGTGTCGGCAACACCCTGGTCGCGACCAAGACCATCAAGGCGTCGCACTGGGCGAGTTTGGTGGACGGGATCGGTGCCCTCCCGGCTTTCATCCCGTTTCCAGGGTCGGGAAGCGTCCCCAGTACCCGAGGCAAAGTGGAGCCCGCAGGCATTGCCGATCTTCTCATGGTGCGACAGCAATTGATCGGCTATGAACGTGCGGATGTGGCGCACATCGAAAATGTGCTCAAAGGCGAGCGCAAGGAGCGCGAGCACACGACCCGTCGCGAGACCGAGCAGGTCACCTTCATGGAAACCGAGGTCTCGACTTCGGAAGAGCGTGAACTCGAAACCACGGATCGTTTCGAGATGACGCGGGAGAGCGGCGAAACGATCAAAGAAGACGCTGCGCTGAAAGCAGGCCTCACTGTGACCGGAAAATACGGGCCGACGGTCGAGTTCACGGCGAGCGCGGAAGGCTCGATGTCGCGCTCGAAGGAAGCGGCGACCAAGACCGCTTCGAGCTTCTCCCAAGACGTCACCCAGCGCAGTTCCAACAAGATCAGCGAGCGCGTGCTGAAACGTACCTCGCTGCGTATCACCAATGAGGTGACCGAAAAGAACAGCCACCTCCTCGACAATGTCGCGGGCACCGGCCACATCGCGGGCGTGTATCAGTGGGTCAACAAGATCTATCGCGCGCAGATGTTCAACTACGGCCTGCGGACCATGTTCGATTTCATGGTGCCAGAACCTGCGGCGTTCCTGATCAAAGCCATGCAGAGTGCGCATGACAGCGTCGTGGAGCTGGAAAAACCCGAAGAGTTCACCGTCACTCCTGCCCAGATCACCGAAACCAACTACGGCCATTGGGTCAGCGCATACGCGGCGACCGATGTCGCTCCGCCGCCCGAGATGTATCGCACCACGTCGGCGGACTTCAAGGCATTTGATGAAGAGCCTCCCACGTTTCTCAATCATTCGGGGCAAATCGCTATCGATGAAGGGTACGAGGCGATCAAGGCTTACCTCGGCACCCTGGTGTTTTACTGGGAGGAGAACTGGGCGCTGTTCATCGTCGTGGGCGACAACTTCCGCCAGGTGGGACTGAAACCCGACAAGTCCTACACAACCATGCAGACCCTCACCATGTCCCATGAGACGGGCAGCGTGCCATTTGCGCTCATCACCAACCGGGTGGCCAATGTGGGACTGACCATCGAGATCAAATCCCGGCGCACCGAGCTTGCGATGCAGAAGTGGCGCGCCGAAACCCATGCCAAGCTCGTGACGGCCTATCGCGCGCGACTGAGCGAGTATGAGGAAAAGCTCGCGAACATCGAGATCCAGGCCGGCATAGCCATCCGCGGCGCCAACCCGGCGCTGAATCTGGAGCGCATGAAAGATGAGCTGAAAAAGGACTGCATCAGCATGCTCACAGATCAGCACTACGATCTGTTCAATGCCATCGACAACGCGCCCAGCACCGGTTTGCCGCAGATCGATGTCTCTGAAGCAGCCAAGGAAGGATCCTATGTTCGCTTTTTCGAGCAGGCGTTCGAATGGGAGCACCTGACCTGGATCACCTACCCCTACTTCTGGGGACGCAAGAGCGAATGGGAAGACCGCATGGCCTTCGATGATCCCGACCCGCTCTTCACCCAGTTCCTCAAAGCGGGTTATTGCCGCGTGTCGGTTCCGGCCCGCCCGGGATTCGAGGGCGCGATCGATCATTTCATGACCTATGGCGAGTTGTGGGAAGGCGGTCCGCTGCCTGCCATCAGCAGCCCGCTGTATCTGCCGATCGCCGATGAGATCGCCGAGCGACTGGATCGCCCGGGCGACGAAATTCCTCAAGGCGATCCGTGGACCGTGCGCATCCCGACGTCTCTGGTGCACTTGCGGGCCGACGACACGCTGCCCGTGTGGTCGCAAAACGCACAGGGCGAGTGGGTGGAGGATTAGCAGGCTGTTGAGAACAGCCTGCTGGCGTGGCTATGGACGGCCGCGTCGACGAAGCGAGCGTGTAAGCGATCGATCCGTCGGTCACGAGTCCTGGCCCTGGCCGGACTCGTGACTTGAAAAACGCACACGAAGTGCGTTTTCAACACACTGCCAACCCTGCCCATCGAGGATCCCTGGATGCCTTTCGCGGACTACGAGAAGGAGGTCGCCATCGCGAAGGCGCGTTTGCAAATGCATCTTCACAGAGGGAAGAGCAGCGCATCCGAGCTGGCGGTCGTGCGCAGAACCTTCGAGATCATGGAGACCGAGGTTCGCTGGAAGCTCTCGGTCCTCATCTACGACAAACTCTCGCCGGACAAGGATGGACTCAAAAGCGCCCAGCGCTGGCACGCGGAAAGCATCCGCAAAGCGGGTAGGGAGATCAATCCGGAATATCTTGCCCCCGATGCTTACCTTCGAAAAGCAAACGAATACAACGAGCTTGCCGATAGGCTGGTCAAGGATGCCTCGATCCGCCCCAAAGCGGTCGTCGACAAGAAAAACGGCAAAAGCTATCTGATCCATGGCAACGACCCGCTCGTTCCCGCTGCCATGAAGGCGGTGGCATTGGAGTTGACGAGCTGGTTCCGGTCGCAGCCGAATTCCAAGGCCGTGATGTCCATGAGCGCACTCGCCGGACTTGCGACGATGCTCAGCGAGCGGCCGGATCTCGTGATGCTGATCCGTCTGGTTCAAAATCTTCCGCTTGATGCCGAGATCAACAACATCCCCGTAGATCGACCGGCTGCCGTGCAACTGGCCACGCTTGGCATCGCACTGATACCGGTCATCGGCAATGCGGTGGCCGCCTACGAAGCGTATTCAGGGCAAGACATCTTCGGTTATCGCCTGGGGGACGTCGAACGCGGCATCCTGGGAGCGTCCGTGCTTCTGCCCATCGCAGGGCGGTTGTTCAAGGGCGGGCGGGCGCTTTACACCGAAGCCCGTCTGGTATCCCTGTACGGGCGCGACGCAGCCACCTGGTCGAAAGTGTCCTCGGCAAGCGCCAAAGCGGAAAGCGCCGCCGCAGGCAAAGCACTGAGGGATCTGGAACAGTCGGGCGTGAAATTGCGCGTGAGCAAGAAGCTCGCCGACCAGGCCGCCCAGGACGCTTCTGCGACCATTCCGGCGATCGCCAATGGATCCGCCTCCATCCCAGCGTTCGATCCGGATGTGATCAAACTCCTTGTGGATTTGCAGTCGAGCCACGCCGCATTGAAATCGCTCGATGCGCCATCACTGCTCAGGATTCTCGAGAAGGGACCCAATGCGGATCACTTGAAAGGGCAACTGCTCGAAGAACTGGTCGAGTCGCGCCTGGTTCCCATGCTCCGCGATCGTTCGGGCTCCTTTGCGCTGGGCTTGTCCGCCCCGACCGGAAAGAAGCTGGAGTTCATTCCAGGGCACTTGATAAGAGACGGGAGTGGCAGACAAATTACCGACGGCCTCCTGGCGTATCGCGACAATATCGACCTGCATATCCTTGCCGTCTTCGAGGTCAAGGCGGGCAAGGCGGCCTCCCGGGAACTGGGGCATACCAAAGGCTCCGTGTCATCCCTCACGAAGGATGAACTTTCCGAACTCCGCGCCGCTGTCCGCGATATGTGGCTTGACCGGCGAGTGGAAGCTCGCCTGGAAGGACGCAAATACACCGAGAAACTCGAGGATATATTCAAGGAATATTTGAATTCGGAAAAAGGTGGGCAAATCCGCCGGGACATCGAGCGGCTCGTTCCATCTGGCGGCGGATCGTCAGTCCTGCGGATCGGATCCGAACGACTCAGGGTGAATTTCAGCCCGGGCAACACGAAATTCTTCGGCGTGATCCCGGGCAATGTCAGTACCAAAGGTATCGAGAAGCATTTGAAGGATGAAGGCATCAAACACTTTGAAATCCTCGGAGTCGATATCAAGGATTCAGAACTCAAAAGCCTTGCCGAAAAAATGCGTCCGCTCGCGCAAAAGCTCGCCGATGCACCATGACCAGGCAAAGCGGAACGTTCATGCTGCCCGGATCGCAGGGGTTCACATCTGGAAATTTTTCCTGGTCCGACCCGAGGTGGCTTCATCTCCTTGAAGCTGCTCCAGAAACCTCTTCACAAGCCGCTTGTGCGCTCGCGTCGTGATTTTCTGGCGTTCGCTCGTGCGATGTTCCATTGATATCCGCAAAACAGCGTGGCGTTCCGCAGAGTACATGTCCGGTTTCCGGGGATGACTTCCGTCCGGAAAGATGCAGGGCAGCGCCTACGGCGCAAGCCGGCAACCTTTGCATCAATCCGAACGGAGTTCATGACGATGATCCTCATCAACGATTTTTCGCGACCTGTGTTCTGGCGGACATTCTCGTCCTCCGACACGGTGTACGTGTTCGGCCTGCTCGATGGCTGGGTCGCCCCCGGCGGCACTGCACAGTACGACCATCCATCGGGCCAATTCCAAATGGAGTTCAAGAGCGGCGCCCCGGGCCATCCCTTCCTCCGCCGCGCCGGAGAGACCTTCCGAAACGACGACGAGTTGGTGGTCACACCGGAAGGACAGGTCCTGCGGCTCGAGCAAACCGTCCGCGTCGAACGCGATCCGGGCGAGCGTCGCGAGATCATCGGGAACGTCTCGAACTTCTTCGACAAGCTCGCTTTCGATGGCGACTCCACCGACGAGATCACGACCGTCATCAGCAATGTGGTGACGATCAGCGGCAGCGTTTCCACCAGGACAACGTCGAGCAGCGGCAGCGAGACATCGACCGGTGCGGGCGCGGAAGTGACCGGCAAGGGTACCTTCAAAGGGATCGACGTCGGTGTCAAATTCAACGGCAGCGTCTCCAGCAAGGTGTCTCAAAGCACCACCCGGGAGCTTGCGACGAGCCATGGCATCAGCGGCATTCAGACCACCACACTCAATCGCAAAATGTCGGTACTGCTTCGCGCACGCACGTTGACCGCCATCCATTGGGTCTGGGAGCGCTTTTACGTTTCCGGCCGCACCCACGCTGGCGGTCAGGTATTCCCTTGGGACGTGACGACGCGGGTCGAGGCTTCGTACCGCATCGAGCAGTACAACAGCATCGCGGCGATGCCTCCCGACGTTTTCGAAGCCTATCGCGAGAAATACCCGGCCAGCGGACTCGTGCTGTTGCGGCCGGGAACGCCGTTCCTGGTGGATGGCAATGGATGGGTAGGCGTGCTGCGCGTGGGCCAGGTTCCGAACAACGGCGCGCTGCAAGGAACCTTGTATGGGCAGCCGATCCTTGGCGCGTGGACACCTGCTGACGGCAACGTGTCTTTCACACGTACGATTCACGCCAGCTACCTGCAGCACTGGCGGGCACGCATGCGGTCCGATACCGACGTCCAGGGATCGTTCTACGAGGAAGTCAACGGACAGCGCCAGCCGACCTCGTATTCCTGGCGAATGGCCGCGCGGCTGCGGGTGAACGGCAACAATTATGTCGGAGCACTCGAGGTGGATGACATGGCCGCCGATGGCAGCTTCACCGGTCGCCTTTACGACGACAACGTGGTGGGTCGCTGGGACCAGGCCGCCGGGCAGATCCAATTCACCCGCGCGCCAGGCCACCCCAACTATTCGCAGGAGTGGAAGGGGAGCAGGGTCGGGGATCTGACTTTCGCCGGCACGTTCCAGGAGCGGGTCGGAGGCAATCTGGATCCTGTCGAATACGGCTGGACGGCCCAACCGTAAAGCGATGCGGACGAGTGACGCCGCGTGATCAGCCTGCCTCGTCAACGACTCATGTCCGGTTTCGGACGTTCTGCGAGTCTGGGACTAAGCAGGCACACCGGCCACGCGTGCACGACCTTGCGAGCGTGTTGCCAGTCGCCGCACGCGGCGGCGGGCGCCTGCATCGGGAAGGACCCTGGACATCGCGCCTGAACTGCCGAAAAAGCTGCCGCATGAAGGATGCGATAAGACCTTATCCGGACGGAGGAAAGATGGACGAGATCGAACAACAACTCGCGCGCGCCGTGGCGGGCGAGGCCGGTGCGCAGGACCAGCTCTTCGCAGGCTGCTACGACGAACTCCGCTTGCTGGCCCGCTCGCGCCTTCGGCGGCTGCCCGGCGCGGGTGAGCTGGACACCCTGTCGCTGGTGCATGAAACATATCTGCGCCTGGTGCCGGCACCGAGGCTGCGTGCCCTGCATCGACGTGGTTTCTTCATGTACGCATCGCGCGTGATGCGCTCGGTCATCCTCGACACGTTGCGCGAGCTGGCCGCCCAACGACGCGGCGGCGATCTGGAGCGGGTGACGATGACCACCCGACTGGGCAACGAACTTGCAGAGGTCACCCCCGAGCAGGTGCTCGACATCGACGCCGCCTTGCAGGCGCTCGCTCGTGATGAACCGCGTCTGGCGAAAGTGGCGGAGATGCGTTTCTTCGCCGGTCACACCGAAACCGAAGTGGCCGAGGCGCTCGGCGTCACCGAGCGCACGGTGCGTCGTGATTGGACCAAGGCCAGCCTTTTGCTGCGCGCGATGCTGGCTACTTGATACTTGGGCTACTTGATACCCAAAGGAGAAGTGAACATGAAATCGATCTGGAATCGATCCGCTGCCTACGCAGTCGTCGTCTTGGGATTGGCGGTGACCGGAGCTGCGGTCTACGCCTGGGCGCAGCCCGATATTGGATGCAAAAAAATGCCCATGACCTGCGCTGCGTCAATCGAGTTGGTCCAAGCGCAAGAGCGCTTTCGCATTGCCTACCAGATGGAAACCGGTGCGTGCAGCAAGGTAGTGGCGTGTAGCACCGGCGTGCGGCCGAACGCCATCGGCGGCCGGCAGGAGGTGCTGAGCGTGCATGCAAAGAACGCCGTGCAAAGCTGCGAAACCTCCTACTGCGACGAGCAATACAAGGACGACAAGCAGCGGACGGAGTGCCGCTTGGCGTGTCTGGGGAACAAGCCGATTCCCTAACCGTCTCTTCACCACAGGTTGCGAGCCGACGACGTGTTGTCGTCGGTCAGCGGCGCGAGCAGCCCGCGCCAGCTGGAATCGGCGGGCAGAACTGCCAGGTAGCGTCGCAGTGCGGTCGCCTCGCCGCGGCCGGCGGCCAACGCAGCATCAAGCTCGTGGCGCAACCGAAGTGGGTGGCTCTCGGGCAGAGCCACGCGCAACAGCGCGCCAGCTTCATCATGCAGTCGCATCGCGCTCTCGGCGTGGCCTGCGCGCCGCTCGAGCACACCCAGTAGATCCAGCGCCTGCGCAAGATCCACCGGGGCCACAGAACCACTGCTGCCGGCGCGCCGATGGCGTCTGGGCAAGTCCTGCAGCAGCGCACGCGCCCCGTCGTCGTCGCCCGCGCGCAACGCGATTTCGCCGGCCAGTCGCTGTGCGCGCAGCCGCTCCACCGTGTCGGCATCCAAACCCAACGCCTGCAAGACAGCCTGGACTTGTTCAATGTTCTTGCGCGCTTCGGCATGCTCGCCCAGCATCGCCTGGGCACGCGCCAGGGCCTGCCGCGCGAAGGCTGCGTACCACTCGTCGCCTGCAGCCGTCGCAACGGCCAGCGCGGCCTCGGCCTCCCGTCGGGAGTCGGCAAATCGCCCAAGCGAGAACAGCGATTGAGCAGCCAGTCGGCGCAACAGCGCAGGATCGTCGGCCGCATCGGGTTGCGCCAGCATTCGGCGAACTTCGGCGATGACCTGCGCATGGCGCCCGAGGTCACTGTCCAGGATCACCGTCCAGGTGGACAACTCGCGATGGTCGGCCGCACGCAAGACAGTGCGTGAGGCCACGGCCCTGGCCTGCGCCAACGCGTTGCCCGCAGCCTGGAGTTCGCCTGCGTTGCGGAGCACCTGGGCCAAGTACAGGCGCGTCATTGCGACCTCGGCATCGTCAGGCCCAAAGGCGCGCTCGCTGGCGACCACGGACTGGCGGGCGTGGTCCACGGCGAGCGGCACGTTGGCCTGTCGCAAGGCCACGCTGCGCAGCGTGTCGTGTGCGTACAGCCTCGCGCGCGCGCAGCCCACGCTGTCTGCCGTGCAGCCGGTCAATGCCGACATCGCAAGACCCTGAGCACGCGCGTCGTCAGGCCGGTCAGCCTGCAGCAATTGCAGCGCCAACTGGGCCGATGCGATATGCAGCGAGGGGTCGTCTGCCTCTGCCGAGGCCTGCAGCAGGCGTTGCGCCTCGTCCAGTACCTCCAGCGCACGGTCTGGCTGGTCCAGTCGACGCAGCATGAGGCCCAACTGCGACAACACGGAACCGCGCAGCGCATCCTGCCCCTCAAAGCCGTTGCGCGCACGCTGCACGGCGCCTTCGACCAATTGAGCTGCGGTCACAGGCCCCTGGCCCTCCATCGGCTCGGCATCTTCCAGCGCTTCAAGCAGGAAACCGCGCGCCTGGGCCGCACGTTCGGCCTGCTGCTGTTCGCGCGCACGTTGTTGCCAGGCGATGCCGCCGGTCGCGGCCAGCAATGCCGCAACGCCCACGCCCGCAGCCAACGCTTTTCGATGCCGTCGCACGAACAACAGCGAGCGGCGAACCCACGTGGCATCGGCCACCGCCGCAGGGCGCCCTTCGATCACGCGGCGCAGATCGTCGGCGAACCGGTCGACCGACGAATAGCGTTCCTCTGGCGCATGACGCAGCGCGCATTCGAGCACCGCAGTCATGTCGGGCCCGAGTTGGCGCTTGGCATCCGTATCGAGCGCCGAAGGGCTATCGGGGAGGCGGCCAACCAGCAGAAGATGGGCAACGACGCCAAGCGCATAAACATCCATCGCGGTCGACACCGTGCTGCCGGTGCGTTGCTCGGGTGCGGCATAGCCGGGGGTATGCGTTCCGTGCGCCTCCTCTCCCACCGGCAGATCGATGCCAGCGGTTTCTTCGCGCGGCAGCCTGCGCGCCACGCCGAAATCCAGCAGCTTCACCTGCCCGGACTCGTCGACCAGCATGTTCGCGGGCTTGATGTCCCGGTGCACCACAAGTTGAGCGTGCGCGTGCGCGACGGCGGCGCACACCTGCAGCAGCAACGCGATCCGTTCGTGGCGCGACAGGCGCCGCGCATCCGCATGGTCTATTAGGT
Source organism: Lysobacterales bacterium (assembly GCA_017302135.1). Lineage (GTDB taxonomy): Bacteria > Pseudomonadota > Gammaproteobacteria > Xanthomonadales > Xanthomonadaceae > Lysobacter_I. Next base: position 37,648 of record JAFLDZ010000018.1, read on the forward strand.
TGAGGCCGCGTACCCACTCCATCACCAGGAAGGGGCGGCCGGATTCGTCGACGCCAGCGTCGTACAGCCGCGCGATGTTCGGGTGCTCCAACCGGGCGCCGATCTGGCGTTCGCGCACCATGCGCTCTGCCAAATCGGGTCCTTTGGCCAGATCCGGCAGCTTGAGCGCGACGTCGCGTTCGTACAGGCCGTCGGCACGGGCAGCGCGCCAGACGTGCCCCATGCCACCGCGACCGATCAGCTCCACCAGGCGGTACGGGCCGATCAAGTCTCCCGCGCGCGGGTGCCCCGGGGTATCGGCTGTGTCATTGCCGAGCATGGGCAACGCGGGCACCGCGACGGTCATGTCGGACGTGGACGCCCACAGTGCGTCCAGCATCGTTCGCAGATGCGGCACCAGGTGGTGCTGGGCCACGGGCCGGGCATGAAGCCAGGCGTCTCGTTCGCCGGCAGGCAATGCGGCGACAACGTCGGCCAATTGGCTGAGCAGCGCGACATCCTGTGGCGTCAGCTTCATGGGGACGGACTCGCGGTGGAGAGGCAACAACAGGTTTCAAGCTATGTCGCTTCGGTCTGCGCCAAGCTCGCGCCTAGACTACTCCGAGAGTGCCCCGACTTTGTCGCCGGGGAGGCCGTAGCCGTTTGATGTGTTGAACGTGCCGGGCGACCAGAACCGGCAAGCTCCGGCGATCGAAGTGGACCTGCCGCTGCCGTTGGCGCGAGCGATCCGGTCGTTGGAGCAGATCATCGAATCGAGCCTGCCCATGCCCCCGGGTCTACGCCAACCGATCAAGCCGGCAAGCGCTGCTCCGAGGCTCGAAGTCGTAGGGCATCCAATTCAATGACTCAAGCCGCAGGCACGAATGGCAACAGGCTGACGCCTCTCTGGAAATGCTTTGCGGTTCTGTCAGCCCGCTGCTTCGAACCGATTCGCGTCGACGTTCTTGCGCACCTTCAGCGGATCCCAGATCCGGCCGTTCATCGCGATGTACACGCCCGGCGGAAGCGACTGCACTGCGCCGACGGCGGTGCCGATGTTGAATTCGGCGTCCGAGCCACGGAAGCGCGCGGGATTCAGCGCGCCGGTGAGTACGATGGTCTTGTCGGCGATCGTGCTGAGCACTTTCGCGGTTTCGACCATGGTGTCGGTGCCGTGGGTCACCAGCACATGACGCGCGGACTGCGCGGCGATGGTCGCGCGCAGCAGGTCGCGATCTTCGGCGGTGATGTGCAGCGAGTCCTTGCGGATGATCGGGATCACGCTGAAGCGGAAGGCGACGCCGAGTTCTTCGAGGATGCGTCCGATCTGCGGGTCGCCGATCTGGTAATCGGATTTGTCGTCGAAGTAGATCTTGTCGATCGTGCCGCCAGTGGTGACGATGAGAAGCTGGTCCATGGGCAGGCCGGTGGCTGGAGTTGCGAAATTATAGGCCGGGCAGCGGGGTCATGCTTTTTTGCCGAACTTCGCGCGCAGGCCGGGCGCGTTCGAGCTGAACACGATCGTCAGCGACAGTGCGATCTCGATCAGCCCGAACACACGCTCATCGGCATGCGCCCACGCGATCATGACGCCGTGCGAAAACCAGCACAGCGCGAAGACGCCGGCCCAGAACCGTGCGGTCGCGCGGCGGACCAGAACGCCGATGCCGAGCAGCAGCGGCGGCAGTGCGAACACCAGCAGTGCGGCGATGCGGTCGTCGTCGGCGTGGTACCACAGGGTGTATAGCGCAGCTAGAGCCAGCAGGGTGGATATCAGGACGATGCGGTCGGTCCGCGTGCCGCGATCGGTGACGTTCATGATGGTTTCCTCATGCCAGTTTGACTGCGAGTGCGGCGATCCGGCGGCCCAGCGCGCGCGCCAGAACGGCTTCATCGTCCGTGAGCTGGGGGTCGTCCTTGGCGCCGGCGACATGGCTGGCGCCATAAGGCGTGCCGCCGCTGCGTGTGCTGCTGAGCAGCGGCTCGGTGAACGGGATGCCGGCGATCACGCAACCGTGGTGCAGCAGCGGCACCAGCATCGACAGCAGCGTCGATTCCTGGCCGCCGTGCATGCTCGCGGTCGAGGTGAACACCGCAGCAGGTTTGCCGACCAGCGTGCCGCTGGCCCATTCCGCGCCGAGGGTGTCGATGAAATGCTTCATCGGTGCGGCCATGTTGCCGAAGCGGGTCGGGCTGCCGAGGATCAATCCGGCGCATTCCGACAAATCGCTTTTCTCGACGTAGGGCGCGCCGTCCTCGGGTTCCGGCGGTGCGGCTTCCACGGTGACCGGCGCGACCGGCGGGACGGTGCGCAAGCGCGCCGAGACGCCGTCGACCTCGCCGATGCCGCGCGCGATCTGTCTGGCGAGGCGGGCCACGGAGCCGCCTCGGCTGTAATAGAGGACCAGGACTTCGGTCATGGGGATATCCGGACGAACGAGACGGAAAGGGTACGGCAAGCGCCCGGGGCTGTCGCGACCCGACACGTGCACGGCCTCGGCGACGGGCCGCGCCTGTTAACCTTGGCGGATGGCGCCACAGAACACTTTCGAACGCTGGTTCGACCGCTTGCGTACCCTGACATCGGACCGCGCACGCGCCGGGACCTTTTCCCGCTTCCTGTGGAAGCGCTTCCTCGACGACCGCCTGTTCCAGGCGGCCGGCGCGCTGTCGTTCACCACCGCATTCGCGATCGTGCCGCTGAGCATGGTCGTGTTCGGCATTCTCTCGGCGTTCCCGGTCTACGAGCAATGGAGCGCGCAACTCAGCGGCTACATCTTCTCCAACTTCGTGCCGTCCTCGGCGCGTGCGGTCGAGACGCATCTGCTCGAGTTCTCGAAGAACGCCGGCAAACTCACCGCCGTCGGCGTGATCGTGCTGGTGGTGTCGCTGCTGATCACGCTGACCAGCATCGAAGCCACGTTCAACAAGATCTGGCGCGTGCCCACCTCGCGACCCACGTTCGGCCGGCTGATGGTGTACTGGACGGTGATGACCTTCGGCGCGCTGCTCGCCGCCGCCAGCCTCGCCATATCGGCGCGTTTCTTCGCGCTGGCGATCTTCGAGACGCAGCCCGGGCAGTGGCTCGAACACTGGCTGCTGCGGTTTTCGCCCATCCTGATCGAATACGTCTCGCTGGTGGTGATCTACCGGGTGGTGCCGCATCGCACGATCCAGTGGCGCTACGCCGCGCTGGGGGCGTTCTTCGCGGTGATCATGATCGAAATCGTCAAGATCGCGGCGGGCTCTTACCTCGGTAGTTTCGGCACATACGAAAAAATCTACGGCGCGCTCGCATTGATTCCGATCTTCCTCGGCTGGGTCTATTTCAGCTGGGTCGCGGTGCTGCTCGGCGCATCGCTGGCGTCGTCGCTGTCGGCGTTCCGCTATCAGCCCGCTTCGCAGCGACTGCCGTGGGGCTACGAGTTCTACGGCCTGCTGCGTCTGCTCGGGCGCTTCGACGAATACCGCAAACGCGGCAAGGGCCTGCATCTCGAGGACATCCGCCAGCTCGAACCGATGCTCACCGATGCGGTGGTGCAGCAGATGCTGCAGCAGCTCAGCGCGATCGGCCTGCTCAGCCGCGCCGAATCCGGCGAGTGGCTGCTGGCGCGCGATCTGGACGATCTGAGCCTCGGCGAACTCTACGAAGCCTGCCAGCTGCGCATCCCCACTGCAGAGGCCTGGCTGCCCGCCCGCGACGACGCGCTCGGCAATGCCGCCGTCGCCGCGCTCGACGAACTGCGTCTCCCGCTGCGCGACCTGCTGCGCAGACCGGTCGCATCGATCTATCGCAAGGATCATGAATGAATCTCAAGCTCGGCCTGCTGACGTGCGCGTTGCTCGCGTTGATGGCATGCAAACCCGAGGCGCCGGCCACGCCCAAAGTCGATGCTCCGGCGGCTGCTCCGGCCGAAGCGAAAGCCGATACGACTGCGCCTGCCGCAGCCACTGTATCCGACACACCGACGCTGAAGATCGCCACGCTCGACGGTCAGCAGTACGACCTTGCCGCGAAGCGCGGCGGTTGGGTGGTGGTGAATTTCTGGGCGACGTGGTGCGCGCCATGCATCAAGGAAATGCCTGAACTCGACGCCTTCGACGCCGAGCGCAAGGATGTCGAAGTGATCGGTCTTGCCTACGAGGAGATCGCCATCGACGAGATGCGCGCATTCCTCAAGCAGCGCCCCGTGATGTATCCGATCGCGCTCATCGACACCTACGATCCGCCGGCAGACTTTCCGACGCCGCGCGGCTTGCCGATGACATACATCATCGCGCCCGACGGCAGGATCGCGAAGGAATTCATGGGCCCGGTGACGAAAGCCGATCTCGCCGCCGTCGTCGACGGCAAGACGGCGGGCTGATCGCGATGGCAGCCGCACGTTTCCTCGTCAGCGGGCGCGTGCAGGGCGTCGCGTTCCGTGCATGCACGCGCGCGCAGGCGAATGCGTTGGACCTGCGCGGCTACGCCCACAATCTGTCCGATGGCCGCGTCGAAGTGCTCGCGGTTGGCGATGTCGCTGCCATCGAAGGACTCGCCGAATGGCTGCAGCACGGTCCGCCGCTGGCGCGGGTGGATGCCGTGGTGCGCGAGGCTGTCGACCCGGCTCCTGAACTGCAGGGATTCGCGGTCGGCTGAAGCCCTGGTCGGCTCGGCTATGACCTCATAACAGCCGGGCATTAGACCCGGCGATACGGGCGTGGCAACAATCCCTACACGTTGAGTAGGAATTGCCGGACACCCATGCTGACCATGAAAGCCAAGTACGCATTGCGCGCGATGAGCGAGCTCGCCCGCTCGGGTGAGCAGCGCCTGCAGGCGCATGAGCTGGCCGTCCGCTGCCGTGCGCCGGGCAAGTTCCTGGAAACGATCCTGGTCGATCTGCGCACTGCAGGATTCGTCGAAAGCAGGCGTGGGCAGCGGGGCGGCCACACGCTGGCGCTTCCAGCGGAAGACATCATGATCGGCGACCTCATCCGTGCCATCGACGGGCCGCTGGCGCCCGTGCGCTGCGCGAGCGTCACCGACTACAAGCCGTGTCGCGACTGTCCCGACCCCGATGTCTGTGCGCTGCGTTCACTGATGCGCGAATCGCGCGATGCGCTGTCGCAGGTGCTGGATGCCCGCAGTCTCCGCGACTTCGCCCTCGCCGACGCCCCACCCGCCGCCCCGCACTGATGGAGGTTTCCGATGCAGGAGAAGGAAGAAGAAGACGCAACACCGCAAACGGAGAACATCGCCGGCTTTCCACCGGTGAATGCTCCCTTAAGCGAACACGAACGCGCGGTGATCGCCGCACTCCGCGATATCGCCTACGGTGAAATCGAGGTGGTCGTCCACAACACCCGGATCGTGCAGATCACCCGGAGCCAGAAATTCAGATTCAACGAACGCTGACCGCGTTCTTCCATTCGCGCTATTCCATTTGTTCCTTCCATTTGCTTCTTCCAGCGCAGACCGGACCACCGGACGCGCGTCAACCCTCACGGAGTCGACGATGCCCCGAGATCCATCGCGTGCCGCTGCACGCATCCTGCCACTGACACTCGCGCTGACGCTGGCCGCACCGTTCGCGCATGCCGAACAATCCCTCACCGTCGAAGACCTGACGGCGCGACTGAAAGCGCTGGAAGCGCGCCTTGGCGTGACCGGCGAAGACACAACCGATGCCAGCGGTCTGAACGATCTCGATCAGCGCCTGCGCGTGATCGAACGCAAACTCGAACTGCAGGCCGAGGACGCCGCAGCGAAAGCCGCGAAGGACCCGGCCGTGTCGCTGACGCCCGCAAAGGGGCTGTCGGTGAAATCGCCGGATGGCCTCGAACTCAAGGTGCGCGGCCTGGTCCAGGCCGACAGTCGCGTCTTCATCGGCGACGATCTTGTGCCGCAGAACGACACCTTCCTGTTCCGCCGCATCCGCCCCACGCTCGAAGGCACTTGGGGCCCGTTGATCGGGTTCCGCCTCACCCCGGAATTCGCTGGCGACAGCGCCACCGTCGTCGACGCCTACGTCGATCTGAAATTCGATCCGCGCGCGACGGTGCGCATCGGCAAGGTCAAAGGCCCGGTGGGTCTGGAGCGACTGCAGTCCGGCGGCGCGATCGCGCTGGTGGAACGCGGGTTTCCGACCGAACTGGCGCCGAACCGCGATCTCGGCGTGCAGTTGCAGGGCGAACTGTTCAGCAGTCGACTCAACTACGTCGTCGGCGTCTACAACGGCGCACCCGACGGACGCGATGCCGCGACCACCAATCCCGACAACGAATTCGATTACGCCGGCCGCGTATTCTGGGAGCCGTTCAAGAATTCGGCGAACGCGCTGTCCGGACTGGGCGTCGGCGTCGCGGCCAGCGTCGGCGAGAGCTTCGGCGCCGGCAACAATTTCCTGCCGCGCTATCGCACGCCTGCGCAGACCCAGTTCTTCGCCTACAACACCAACGTCACCGCCGATGGCCTGCATCGCAGGTTCTCGCCGCAGGGCTATTTCTATCGCGGGCGCTACGGCGTGCTGGGCGAATACATCACATCGGAGCATGAAGTCCGGGTGACCAGCGGCGTCAACAGTGGCCGGCGCGATCATCTGCAAAGCGACGCCTATCAGGTCACCGCCAGCGTCGTGCTGACCGGCGAGGACGCCAGCTATCGCGGGGTCGCCAAGCCTAACCATCCGTTTACGTCCAGTGGTGCAGGCTGGGGCGCATTCGAACTGGTCGGCCGGATCGGCGAACTTAACATCGACGACGATGCCTTCCCGCGCTTCGCCAACATCGCCACGTCGGCGCGTTCCGCCAATGCCTGGACTGTCGGCCTGAACTGGTATCTCAACAGCAATCTCAAACTGGTAACGAATTACACGCACACCACGTTCGACGGCGGCGCTGCCGCCGGTGCCGATCGCGAAGACGAGAAGTCGATCTTCACCCGTGCCCAATTCTCTTTCTGACGTTTCGTGAGGATGCATTCATGATCATGTCCATCAAGACGCTCTCCATCAAGGCGCTGCTGCTCGGCGTGGCGCTGTCCGCCGCCGTGCTGTTGCCGACCACCGCGAAGAGCGCCGACACCGAATTCCTCAACGTGTCCTACGACCCGACCCGCGAATTCTATGCCGAGGTCAACGAGCGCTTCGCGGCGCAGTGGAAACAACAGACAGGTGAAACCCTGAAGATCCGCGCTTCTCATGGCGGTTCCGGCAAACAGGCGCGATCGGTGGTCGACGGTCTGGAAGCCGATGTGGTGACGCTCGCCGTCGCTGTCGATATCGACGCCATCGCCCAGAACGCGAAGCTGCTGCCGCCGAACTGGCAGACGCGGCTGCCGCACAACAGTTCGCCCTACACCTCGACCATCGTGCTTCTGGTGCGCAAGGGCAACCCGAAGAAGATCCGCGACTGGGGCGATCTCGCGAAACCGGGCGTCGCGGTCATCACGCCCAACCCGAAAACCTCCGGCGGCGCGCGCTGGAATTATCTGGCGGCGTGGGTCTGGGCGTCGAAGGAGTACCGCGACGGCGACAAGGTCGTGGGCTTCATGACCCGCCTGTTCAAGAACGTGCCGGTGCTCGACACCGGCGCGCGTGGCGCCACCACCACGTTCGTCGAACGGGGCATCGGCGACGTGCTGATCGCGTGGGAAAACGAAGCGCTGCTGACCCTCAATCAGGGCGACACGCGCAGCAAGTTCGAGATCGTGGTGCCCAGCATCAGCATCAAGGCGGAGCCGCCGGTCGCCTGGGTCGACAAGAACGTCGCCAAACACGGCACGCGCAAACAGGCGGAAGCGTATCTGCGCTTTCTCTACACTGAGGAAGGACAGCGTCTGGCTGCCAAGCACTTCTATCGGCCTTCCGAACCCGGCAAAGTGCCGCCGGCCGATCTCGCGCGTTTTCCCGAGCTGCCGCAGGTGACCATCGATAGCGCGTTCGGCGGCTGGAAGAAAGCGCAGGCGGAACATTTCGCCGACGGCGGCTTCTTCGATCGCATCTATCAGCCCGGTAAATGAGCGCAGCCGTCGCCGACAGCGCGCGCGTTCCGCGCATGCGCCATCCGCTGCCGGGGTTCGGTCTGAGCCTCGGCCTCGGCCTGTCGTGGCTGAGTCTGGTGGTGATGCTGCCGCTGTTGGCGCTGAGCATCCGCGCGGTCGGGTTGGGCGTCGACGGTTGGCTGCGCGCGCTGCGCGACCCGCGCGTGCAGGCCGCGCTTGAGCTCAGCTTCGGCGCTGCGCTGGCGGCGGCGATCGTCGCTTCGGCCGTGGGCGTGCTGGTGGCGTGGGTGCTCGTGCGCTATCGCTTTCCGGGGCGTCGTCTGCTCGATGCGCTGGTCGACCTGCCGTTCGCGCTGCCGACCGCCGTGGCCGGGATCGCGCTCACCGCGATCTATTCCGCCAACGGTTGGATCGGGCGTTGGATCGAGCCGCTCGGGCTGAAGATCGCCTACACCCCGATCGGCATCGTGCTGGCGTTGATCTTCATCGGCCTGCCGTTCGCGGTGCGCACCGTGCAGCCGCTGCTGGAAAGCCTCGGGCGCGAACAGGAAGAGGCTGCCGCCTCTCTCGGCGCGTCGCGACTCACCGCGTTGCGCCGGGTGATTTTTCCGGAACTGCTGCCGGGCCTGCTGACCGGTTTTTCGCTGGCATTCGCGCGCGGGCTGGGCGAGTACGGCTCGGTGATCTTCATCGCCGGCAATCTGCCCTACAGGACCGAAATCGCGCCGCTGCTGATCACGATCCGTCTCGAAGAGAACGACTACAACGCCGCAGTCGTGCTGGCCGCGCTTCTGCTGGTCGCGTCGTTCCTGTGTCTGCTCGCGATCAATGCGATTCCGCTGCTGTTCGCGCACGAGCGCAGGAAAGGAGTGCGTCATGAACGATGATCCGATCCGCGAACCGCTGTTGGTGCGCTGGGCCCTGATCCTGCTGGCGGTCGGCGCGATGGCGCTGCTGGTGTTGCTGCCGCTGCTGATGGTGCTGTCCGCGGCGTTCGGCGAGGGTTTTCGCGCGTGGTGGGCCGCGTTGCGCGAACCGGATGCGGTTTCGGCGCTGTCGCTGACGCTGTTCACGGTGGCCATCGTGCTGCCGATCAACGCGATCTTCGGTACATTGACTGCGTGGGCGCTTGCGCGCTTCGAGTTCCGGGGCAAGCGCGTCCTGCTGTCGCTGATCGATGTGCCGTTCGCGGTTTCGCCGGTAGTCGCGGGTCTGTGCCTGGTGCTGCTGTTCGGGTCGCACGGCTGGTTCGCGTCGCTGCTCGAAGCCCTCGACATCAAGATCCTGTTCGCGCGGCCGGGCATCGTGCTCGCGACGCTCTTCATCACGTTTCCGTTCGTCGTGCGCGAGCTCATCCCGCTGATGGAGCAACAGGGACCGGACGAAGAACTGGCCGCGCGTTCGCTGGGTGCGGGCGCGTGGACGCTGTTTTCGCGGGTCACGCTGCCGAACATCAAATGGGGTCTGGTCTACGGCGTGCTGCTGTGCAGCGCGCGGGCGATGGGCGAATTCGGCGCTGTGTCGGTGGTGTCCGGGCATATCCGAGGGCTCACCAATACGCTGCCGCTGCATATCGAAATCCTCTACAACGAATTCGACACTACCGCGGCGTTCGCTGCAGCGTCGCTGCTGTCCGGACTGGCGTTGATCACGCTGGTGGTCAAGTTCTGGCTGGAAGCGCGTCACGGCGACGCGCTCGCGGCATCGCACAGGAAACATTGATATGGAGCTCACTCTCCGTGGACTCGAAAAGCGCTACAGCGGCGTCTCCGCACTGGACTCGGTCGATCTCGATATCGCATCCGGTGAGCTGATCGCGCTGCTCGGGCCGTCGGGTTCGGGCAAGACTACGCTGCTGCGCGTCATCGCCGGCCTGCTGGCACCGGATCGCGGCCGGGTGCTGTTCGGCGAGCGCGACGCCACGCGCCTGAGTCTGCGCGAACGCAACGTCGGCTTCGTGTTCCAGCACTACGCGCTGTTCAAGCACATGACCGTGGCGGAGAACATCGCCTTTGGTCTGCGCAGCCGCCCGCGCGCGCGCCGACCCGACAAGGCCACGATCGCGCGCCGCGTCGACGAATTGCTGGGACTGATCCAGTTGCCCGATTTGGGCGGTCGCTATCCGGAGCAGCTGTCGGGCGGGCAGAAGCAGCGCGTGGCACTGGCGCGTGCGCTGGCGATCGACCCCAGCGTTCTGCTGCTGGACGAGCCCTTCGGCGCGCTTGATGCCAAGGTGCGCGTCGAACTGCGGCGCTGGCTGCGCAAACTGCACGAGCAGACCGGCCAGACCACGCTGTTCGTGACCCACGATCAGGAGGAAGCGCTGGAACTCGCCGACCGCGTAGTGCTGCTGCGCGACGGCAGGATCGAACAGATCGGTACGCCGGAACAGATATATCAAGCCCCCGCATCTGCATACGTGTTCGATTTCATCGGCCACAGCAACGCGCTCGAAGGCGCGGTGCAGGCGTCGGTCTTCGTCAGCGCCGATGGCGCCGCGCGCTTCGCCGCACCCGGCATCGCCGATGGTCCGGTCGTTGCGCAACTGCGGCCGCATGATCTGGTGCGAAGCGAAGATCATGCCGGCATTCGCGCGCGCGTGCTCGCTACGCATCGACGTGCCGACAGGATCACCATCGAACTGGCAGTCGGTGATCGCGCCAAAGCCTTCGAATGGGACATGATCGATTCGTTGGATGCGGTGCCCCCGACGGTCGGCGACGATGTGGTGGTGCGTCCTACGCGCGCGATGTTCTATCCGCGCGAAGAGTGATACGTGTGGGGTGCAGGGTGCATAAGCGAAGCGTCATGCGCCTTCCTTCATCAATGCGGCGTGCATGGCGATCAAAGTGGTGCATGACGCCTTTGGCTTATGCACCCTGCGATGCTTGTCGGACGACGGAACCGGCGCCGGCTCGGGTTATTCAATCGGCTGAGACGCGTCGGACCGTTCAGGCCCTGTGCTCGGGCCGATGTGGATCGTCGCGGAACGCGAGTTCCTGGGCACAGCACTTCCTGAACGCTTGCATCAGCGCATTCGCGATCGCCACCAGATCGCTCCGGTTGATCTTGAATGTCGTCGTGTGCTCGGCCAGCACCGCGTGAGGAGCGGTCGCTTCCGTGATCCGTCCCTTGTAGGCGATTTCATAATCGCCTTCCGGATCCGCCTCAACCAGTTCGCGATACTCGAGGATCTGCGTGCCGATGGTGTCGCCGTAGGTCAGGGACTCTTCCCAGGCGCCGCGCGGGCGATAGTCGGCGCCGGTACGGTCGGCAACGAGTCCGCTCAGGAATGCCAGAAATCCGCGCGCATTGCTGCATCGCACCTCGGTGCGATGCTCTGTGCGGACGCCGTCGATGAAGTGCTGCGGGTCGCCGAGGATCAGCACCCGGATTTGCAGATGTGGATGAGCGCACGATGTCTGCACTCGGAAGGAAGGGGTTTCGAAGTGTGTGGTCCAGTCGGCCATGTGCGCAGTCTCCATCGCGACGCGACACGCTCAAGCACGCGTCCACGATGGTGCGCATGCGGGCGAGGCAGGGCCCGTTTCTCTCCGGGCCTGTCCCATCCAACGGCGGTACCGCCGCGCCAAGGCCACAGCCTGACGATCTGGCGGCAAGCGCGAACGCACAGCGCTAGCCCGGTCCCGGCACAGTCATCGATCGGCCGTGGCGCCATTCGCGTTCATGTGTCGCAATGTCGCTGCGCTGCAGCCAGTCGAGAATCGAACGCACGGTGACCACCGGATAGTCGCTGCCCAGACGGGTGGCGACGGAGTGATCGGTGAAGACCAGATTCGCGGCGAACAATCCGCCCACGATCCGCTTCGTGTAGGGAATATGGATGCGGCCCGGTTGGAAACCGTGGCCCAATGCGAGCTGATAGGCCTGTATCCGCGTGCGCACGTTTGCTTTCGGTGGAATCGCCGCTGCGATGTGTTCGAGCACCCATGAGGTCGAATTCTGGTAGCGCGTGCTGTCCGGCCGCGCGATCAGGTTGTAGTGCGGCGTGTACAGCGCGTCGCCGGGCAATGCGAGCAGTTGCTGCGACAGGCGTTCGGCGACATCGGGCTGCAGCCAGGTGATGCGCGCGTCCTGGTTCACCAGGTCGTCGGCGAAGAAATTCACCAGCCCCTGCGTGTACAGGCCGGAGCCGTCGCTGCTGCAGTCGTTGAGCAGGTGCACCACGGTCCAGCGGCCGTCGGGATGGTCACGCACCGCGAATCCCGAATGGCTGTAGTGCAGGCCGTGTTTCGACAGATCGGTGCCGGCGCGCGAGACCAGCGCCACGGGTGCATTGGTTTCGTCCAGCGCGGCAGCGACGGTCAGCGCAGTCGCTGCGGAATCGGCGATGCGCCCGGGAGGCATGATTTGCGGCATGCAGTCGGTGCCTGCATGCGCGGGGCGCGAGACGCCCAGCAACAGCGCGGTCAGCGCCGCGATCATCAGCACCAGAAGAATGCCCGCGATCCGCGCGCTGCGCCTGCGCTCGCAGTGGGCCGGCGATGCGCAGTGCGCGGGCCCTGTCTTCGACATGTCGCGATTCACCACGACAGCTGCCGCGAATGGATGTGGGGGCGGGCGGCTTCATCGGCGATGAAACACAGCGCCTCGCCCGAAGCCATCAACAGCCAGCCGCCGCTCACTACGACGACCTCGAGGGTCTTGCCGGTGACGATCGCCAACGACTTCACCGCTTCTGCGCTGAGATGGACCACGAACGAGGCGCCGAGCCCCACCACGGAGATTGTTACCGCCACTGCGGTGCCGCTGGCCGCGACCCCGGTGACCACGAATTTGCTGCCCTGTGCCAGCGCACCGACGATAGCGATGGGGACTTCCACCGATGCCATCAGGCTCGCTTCCGACTGCCGCGCCGATGCGTTGGATTGCGCATCGGCCGGCGGCACCAGCAGGCAGCCCAGCACCACCACGCACGCAGCCAGGCGGAACATCGGACGGGTCGGCGTGGGAGCGAAAGCAGGCGTGGAGGCGGGCATGGCATGAACTCATCGGGCGATGGGTCGAAGAGACACCGTCGGCCGCAGACGTTGCAATCGTCGTCGACCGAGTGTAGATAACGGGGCTTACCAGTATCGAAAAACTAGACCCATGGCCGTTTCCGTCGAATTGATCGACGCCCTCAAGCGTCTGCTCCGTGGCCATGGCCTGACCTATCGCGAACTGGCCACGCGCATGAAGATGAGCGAGGCGGCGGTGAAGCGCATGTTCTCGCTGCGCGCGATGAGCCTGCAGCGGCTGGAGCAGATCTGCGACGTGCTGGATGTCGGGCTCTCGGAACTCGCCGCCGAATCCGCGCGCGGCCGTGAAAGCATGGCCGAACTGAGCGAAGCGCAGGAGAAAGCGCTGGTCACCGAACCGGCGCTGCTGCTGGCGCTGTTCCTCAGCCTCAACCGCTGGCGGCAGCAGGACGTGCTGGCGCAGTTCTCGTTCACCGAACCGCAGTGGACTTCGCTGCTGATCAAGCTCGACCGCCTCGGCATCATCGAACTGATGCCCGGCAACCGCGCCCGCGCGCTCACCGCGCGCAATTTCCGCTGGCGTCGCGGCGGCCCGATGGAGCGCTATTTCCGCGAACATCTGCTCGCCGATTATTTCGCCGACGCGTTCGATGGCGAACAGGACGGCCTGTTCCTGCTCAGCGGCAGCCTCAGCGTCGACGGCGTCCGCCAGATGCGCCAGCGACTGGAGGAAGTGGTCCGCGAATTCGACGCGCTGCTGATCCGCGACGCCGCCCTCACCGCGAAGGAACGCATCGGCGTGAGCCTGGTGCTGGCGCAGAAGCCGTGGCTGCTGCAGTTGTTCCAGCAGTATCGGCGGTCGTTGTGAACCCCGCGTTCCCGTAGCCCGGGTAAGCGAAGCGCACCCGGGGCAGGCGAGAACCCCGAATGCGGCCTGCAGTCTTGTCCGGGCGAAGCGACTGTCATCAACGGATCCGCTCGAACGAGAACAAGGTCGACAGCGGATGCTTGCGCCGTTCGATCAACGCCCGGATCAGCCCGGCACCGATCATCGAATAGGTAATGCCGTTGCCGCCATAGGCCATCGCGAAGTGGACGCGTTTTCCATGCTGGGCGTGCGGGCCGAAGAACGGCAGGCCATCTTCCGTTTCTGCGAACGTACCGGCCCATGAGAATGCCGGCGCGATTTCAATATCCGGAAACAACGATTGGACTTTCTTGGTCAAAACGCGCGCCTTCTTTTCGACGCGTCGGTCGCGGCGCGCAGGGATATCGACCGCATCGTCTTCGCCGCCCACCAGCAATCGGCCATCGCCCGTGCTGCGCAGATAAAGATACGGACGCGCGGATTCCCACATCATGGTGTCGCGCAATGCCCCGAGCGTTTCAGCATCGATCGGGTCGGTGATGAAAGCATAGCTGCTGCGGTTTTTCGCTACGCGCTGCTTGAGCCAATGCTGGTTCGCATAGCCCGCAGCCAGTACCGCATGCTTGGCGCGGATCGTCGCGCCGGAATCGGTTCGCAAAGTGACGCCTCTCGACGTGGTCTCCATCGTCTTTATCGCAGTGCGGTCGTAAACGACGCCTCCCTTCTTTTCGAGCCGTGCCAGGAGCCGGTAGGCCATGCGATACGGATCGATCCGTGCAGCGAGCGTGCTGAGGATGGCGGCCGGCGCATCGAAGCCGAAACGCTCGCGCAATTCGCCGCGTTCCAGCCATGTCATTTCGAAAGCGTGTCGCGCCCGCATCGCGAACTCGTCCCGCATGGCCCGGACATTCCATCGACTGCTGGCGTAGTAAAGACTGTGCATGCGCGCGAAATCGACGTCCCTGACCTGTCCCGCCAGCGCTTCCAGCATCGGGATCGCGTCCGCGCACGCGCGATACGCCAGTGCCGCATTGTCTTCGCCATAATCTTTGGCCAGGTCGACCATGTGCGTGTCGATCTCGTACTGCAGCAGCGCTGTGCTCGCTGCAGTACTTCCCCAGCCGATGTCGCGCTGCTCCACCAGCGCCACATCATGATCATGCTCGGACAGTTCGTGTGCGATCAGTGCGCCGGTGATGCCGCCGCCGATCACCACCACTTCGCAAGCGATATCCGTCTCTAACCGCGGGAAGGCCGCCATCAATCCGTTTTTGACAGCCCAATAGGGATAACCGCTTTTGAGGTCCATTACCGTCTCCCGAAACGCTGCCGTTTCTGTGATGGGAGATTAGCCTCATTCTCAAGATCGCATGGTGGCGACTGAGTCCGTCGTGCGTATTGCGCGCCGGCCAATGCATTTCGAGCCTTGGAATCGTTCTCGATGCATGGTGCTGTCGCCGAGAGCGGGTTCCACGGCGATTCAGTCTTTGAACGCCTCCAACGGTTTCACCACCGAATACTTTTCCTTCTGCAGCTTCCCTTCCAGCGCGGGAAACTCAAGCGGCTCGGTTTTGGTTTCGATATCCGGCAAACGATCCAGCAGATCGCGGATCAACGTCAGTCGCCCGCGCTTCTGGTCGTTGAAATCCACCAGCGTCCACGGCGCGTGCTTCGTGTGCGTGGCCTTGAGCATCGATTCGCGCGCCTTGGTGTACTCGGCGTATTTGGTGCGCGCTTCGAGATCGATCGGCGAGAGCTTCCAGCCTTTCAGCGGGTCTTCGCGGCGTTCGGCGAAACGCTTTTCCTGTTCTTCCTGATCGCAGCACAGCCAGTATTTGAACAGCAGGATGCCATCGTCGACCAGCATCTGTTCGAAGATCGGCGCCTGCTTGAGGAAGACTTTCACCTGTTTGTCGTCGGCGAAGCCCATCACCTTCTCGACGCCGGCGCGGTTGTACCAGCTGCGGTCGAACAGCACGAGTTCGCCGGCGGCGGGCAGATGCGACATGTAGCGTTGGAAATACCACTGGGTGCGTTCGCGGTCGCTCGGCTTGGGCAGCGCGACGATCCGGCTCTGGCGCGGATTGATGTGCGCGCTGATCGCGTCGATCACGCCGCCTTTGCCGGCGGTGTCGCGGCCTTCGATGATGACGAGGATTCGCTGCCCGCTGTGCGCTGCCCAGCGCGCCATCTGCGCCAGCTCGCGCTGCATCGGCTCCAGCAGTTCTTCGTATTCCTTGCGCTTGAGTTTGCTCATGCGGACACCTTGCGGCTGCGTTTTGCGGTGGCGCGCTTGCGCGCGGGACGGGCGGGCGCATCATCTTCGTCGCGCGCCCCAGCGGCCATGCTGCGCGCGACTTCAAGCAGCGCGCCCTGCTGTTTGCTGTTGAGCGCGCGATAAGAGGCCAGCAGTTCGTGTTCGCCTTTGGTGCGCGCGGGGTCGAAGGTGCTGGCGAGTTCCGACAGCAGCGCGCCTGCGGGCACGCCGAAGGTGCGGGCGAGCGCGTCGATCTGGTCGCGGCCGGGCAGCTTCTCGTCCTTCAACCATGCGCTGACGGTGTTGACACCCGCGCGCGGGATGGCGGTGGCGAGGTCGGTCACGGTCAGGCCGGTGGCCTTGGTGAGCAATCGCAAGGTGGTGCCGATGGACATGTTCATCACTCCTTGAGCCGCGGACGCAGCGTGGCGAGATTGCAGGGCTTGGTGCGCGCGTCGAGCTGGGCGCGCACGATCTTCTCCCAGGCGGTGCGGCAGGCCGAGGTGGAGCCGGGGAGGGCGAAGAGGAAAGTGGCGTTGGCCAGACCGGCGAACGCGCGCGATTGCAGCGTCGAGGTGCCGATCTCCTCGAAGCTCAACGCGCGGAACAGTTCGCCGAAGCCGGGCATCTGCTTGTCGAGCAGCGGCAGCAGCGCTTCGGGGGTGGAATCGCGGCCGGTGAAGCCGGTGCCGCCGGTGACGAGGATGCCGTCGACGGCGGGGTCGGCGATCCACTGCGACACCCGCGCGCGGAGCTTGTAGCGGTCGTCCGGAAGCACGGCGCGGTCATGAAGCCGGTGGCCGGCATCGGCCAATGCGGTGGCGAGATAGTCGCCGGAGCTGTCGTCGGCGAGGCTGCGCGTGTCGGACACGGTCAGCACGCACAGCGAGAGGGGAATGAAGTCGTGGGCTGCGGTCATGGGCCGCAGGGTAACGCTTTCGCCTGCGGTCGGCGAGCCGGTCAGCGCGTCGCCAGCGGCAGCTGGAAACGCAGTGTCTCGTCGTTCCGGTGCCAGCCCTGCGAGCGGTACAGCGCCTGCGCGGCGTGGTTGTCGGGCATGGTCTCCAGATCGAGCCGGATCGCGCCTTCCGCCTGCCCGTAGTCCGCCGCTGCCGACAGCAGCGCCAGCGCGACGCCCTTGTGGCGCGCGTGCTCGGCCACGAACAGATCGTTGAGCAGAAACACCCGCGCCGCGCGCACCGACGAAAACATCGGGTAAAGCTGGGTGAAGCCGACTGGCGCGACATCGTGCAGGCCGTCGAAATGCGCGAGCAGGATCGTGGACTCGTTGCGGCTCAAGCGTTCGTAGAGAAACAGGCGCGCGGTTTCCGGATACTGCCGCTGCGCGTAGAAACTGCGGTAGTCCGAAAACAGCGGGACGAGTTCGCCGAGATCGTCGAGGGTGGCGCGGCGGGTGGTGACGGGCATGGGGGCGATCCAGGATGGATTCATTGATCTTAGCGCGAACAATCGCGCCCTTCGCAGAAGCCATGCATATGAGCCCTACGTAGGAGCGACTTCAGTCGCGAAACCAACGCACTTGCCGCCGAAATGACGTCCGCCATCCCAAAATCTCAACTTCCGCCAACAAAGCATCAGACATTTCCGACGCCGACTCGCCGCAAATCCCGATAGCGCCATCAACCAGCGCGTCGGATCCCGGCTGCATGAAAAAGCCCGGACATCACGCACTGCGTATCGGCAGGCATTCATGCCCGGGCCAGATCTATCTGGTGACATTCGCCACAAAAGGCCGTACCCCGATCTTTGCCGATCATGAGATCGCGAGCAGTGCGGTGCAATGCATGCTGCAATCGTCCGCATGGCAGTCGTCGACGTTGATGCGTTGGGTGCTGATGCCGGACCATTGGCATGGTTTGATCGCACTTGGCGAGGATGTTTCCGTATCGTCGTGCGTGGCGCGCTTGAAAGGCGGCAGCGCGCGCGGTTTGCGGCTTTTGCATCCGGGAATCGAAACGGTTTGGGCGTCGGGATTCCACGATCATGCATTACGGAGCGAAGAAGGGATTATTGCGGCGGCGGGTTACATTGAGGCCAACCCGCTGCGCGCGGGATTGGTTGGTGATATCGCGGATTATCCGTTTGTTGGTTCTTGGTGGGGGCGGAAGAAGCGGGCTTGAATGTTGGTTCTGGGGATTGGTTTTGTGGTGTCGGATAGGGGGCGGGTTTCGCGACTGAAGTCGCTCCTACAAGTCGCTCCTGCACGTTGTTTCGATTGATTCAACCGCCTTGGGTCAACCGCGCCAGTTCGTCGGCCTGATGCTCGCGGGCCAGGCGTTCGATGAGGTCGTCGATATTGCCCTGGATGATGTTCGGCAGATCGTAGAGGGTCAGGCCTTCGACACGGTGGTCGGTGATCCGGCCCTGCGGGAAGTTGTAGGTGCGGATGCGCTGGCTGCGGTCGCCGCTGCCGACCTGCAGTTTGCGTTCCTGCGCCTGCGCGGCTTCGCGCTTGGCGGTTTCGGCTTCGAGCAGCATGGCCTTGAGCCGCTTCATCGCCTTGTCGCGGTTGGCGTGCTGGCTGCGTTCGGTCTGCGACTCCACGACCACGCCACTCGGGACATGGGTGATGCGGATCGCGGATTCGGTCTTGTTGACGTGCTGGCCGCCGGCGCCACTGGAGCGGAAGGTGTCGACGCGCAGATCGGCGGGGTTGATCTCGATGTCGATCTCGCCGCTGTCCTCGCCGATGATCGCGACCGTCGCGGCGGAGGTGTGGATGCGGCCCTGCGATTCGGTTTCCGGCACACGCTGCACGCGATGGGTGCCGGATTCGAATTTCAGTTTCGAATACGCGCCGCGACCGTCGACGCGGGCGATGATTTCCTTGAAGCCGCCGTGTTCGCCGGGGCTTGCGGATTCCACTTCGACTTTCCAGCCCTGTCGTTCCGCGTAGCGCGAGTACATCCGGAACAGGTCGCCTGCGAAGATCGCGGCTTCGTCGCCGCCGGTGCCGGCGCGCACTTCCAGATACAGACCGCCGTCGTCGCGCGGGTCCTTCGGCACCAGTTGCGCCATCAGCGTGGCGTCGAGTCCGAGCAGCCGCGCCTGCGTGGCGGCGATGTCTTCCTCGGCCAGTTCCGCCAGCTCCGGGTCGCTGCGCATCGCTTCGGCGGCGGCGAGATCGGCACGCGCCTGGCGCTCGGCCGCGAGGCCTTCGGCGATCGGTTCGAGCTGCGAGAACTCGCGCATCAGGCCGCGATAGCGCGCGGCGTCGTTCACCGTCGCCGGATCGGCGAGCAGGCGTTCGATTTCCTCGCGGCGCTCGGCCAGCGCTTCCAGTTTACGGCGCAGGGTCGGCGTCATCGCGTCCGTCGGGCGTGTGTTCGGGATGGAGCTGGTGATCGACCGCGTCGGCCAGCCGGCTGTGTGCGGGCGCGTGGTGCGGGAACAGCCGCTCCGCAGCGCGCACGATATCGACATCGCCGTTGAGCGCGGCTTCGCGCAGCGCGGCGGTGGGTGCGTGCAGCAGACGATTGGTCAGCGTGTGCGCGAGCTGCTGCAGCACCTCGGCGGGGTCGTGGCCGGCGGCGAGCAGCTGATGCGCTTTCGCCAGCGATTCGTTGCGCGCGGCCTCGCCGTGCGCACGCAGCTGTTTCAGCGAACCGTGATGCACGCTTGCGTTCATCGTTTCGATGTAGCGCGACACCTGCATCTCGACGATGGCTTCGGCGGCGTCCGCGGCTTCGCGACGGCTGTGGCGGTTGTCTTCGATCACGCGTTCCAGATCGTCGACCGTGTACAGGAATACGTCGGACAGTTCGGCCACGTCCGGCGCGATGTCGCGCGGCACCGCGAGGTCGAGCAGCAGCATCGGCCGATGCCGTCGTTTGCGCAGTGCGGCCTTCACCGTGTCGCGATGCAGGATCGGTTCGCGGCTGGCGGTCGCCGAAAAGACGATGTCGGCTTCGGCCAGATGGCGGTCGAGTTCGGTCAGCGGCAGCGCGACGCCGCCATGGCGGGTCGCGAGTTCCTGGGCGTGGGCGAGGGTGCGGTTGGCGAACAGCAGGCGCTTGGCCTTCGCCTGCACCAGATGCAGTGCGGTGAGTTCGATGGTTTCGCCGGCGCCGATCAGCAGGATGGTGCAGTCGGCCGGCCGGGCGAAGGCTTCCTCGGCCATCCGCACCGCCGCCGACGCGACCGAGACCGGGTTCGCGCCGATGCGGGTGTCGGTGCGCGCGCGCTTGGCGGTGACGAAGGCATGCTGGAACAGGCGGTCGAGACGGCTACCGAGGGTGCCGGCGCCGCGTGCGGCCGACCAGGCCTGTTTCACCTGGCCAAGGATCTGCGGTTCGCCCAGCACCAGCGAGTCCAACCCGGTGGCGACCCGGAAGAGATGACGCACTGCTTCGTCGTCGCGATGCCGATACAGATAATCGTGAAGCGCCAACGGCGCCCGTCCACCCGATGCACCGCCGTCCTGCGGATGCGCGGCCAGCCATTCGACCAGCGCATCGCCATCGCCGCCGGTCAGGGCATAGACCTCGGTACGGTTGCAGGTGGAGAGCAGCGCCACTTCCTCCACGCCCGGCAGCGCGCGCAGCGCGGACAGGGTCGCAGGCAAGGTCTCCTCGGAGAACGCGACCCGCTCGCGCAGGGACACCGGCGCGGTCTGGTGGTTGATGCCGAGGGCGATGAGGTGGGGCATGACGACCGGCGGAGGTGCGTTCAGATGGTTGGGTTAAGCTGACGACAATTCCATAGTTTACGGCCCATCACGTCGATGCCCGCATTTCCGATCATTTTTCGCCGGTCGTCGACGCTGTTCGGCCTGGTCCTGGTGCTGGCGCTGCTTGCGGGCGCTGCCCCGGCCGCACCACCCGCAGCGCCGGCCTCCGATCCGCTGACACCGGCCATGGCCGCCGAATACGCGCTGCAGGCCGGCAAGCTGGACGAGGCTGCACGCTGGTATCTCGAGGCCGCGAAGGCTGCCGACGGCGATGCGGTCCTGGCCGAGCGGGCGACGCGGATCGCGCTGCTGGCCAAACAGGACGCCAACGCAGCCGAGGCGCTGGATCTCTGGCGCGCCCGCGCCAAGCGCTCGCCGTCGATGCGCAACGCCGAGGCGACGCTGGCCCTGCGCCGCAAGGATGAACGTACCGCGCGCCGCGAGCTGCAGGCATTGATGCGCAGCGGCGAGAAGGACGGCTGGCGCTACGCCCTGGTGGCGCTTGATGCCGGTTCCGGCGATCCGAAGCTGACCGGAAGACTGCTGGGTCAACTGATCGATTCGATTCCCGACCAGCTTGAGGCTTGGCTGGCGTTCGGCGAATTTTCCCAACAACTGCAGCGCAATGATCTGGCCGAAAAGATCGTCACCAGGGTCGTCGCGAAATTCCCCGACGAGCCGGCGGTCGCGCTGCTGCATGCCAGTCAACTGCGTGAAGCCGGCAAGACCGACGAGGCGCGCAAGGTCCTGAGTGCGCTGGGCGAGCCGTCGCTGTTGTCGCCGGAGTTGGGTTTCGCCGTCGCCAACGAATACAGCGAGATGGGCGACCACGTCCAGGCGGCCGCCGTGCTGGCGCGCGGGCCGCAGAGCGACCGCAGTTACATCCTTCGCGCCGCATATCTGGCCCAGGCCGAAGACAAGGTCGGCGTGGCCAAGGTGTACGACGAACTGAAACGCGATTCCGCCGCGCCGGATCCCGGCCGCCGTCTGTTGCTGGGTCAGATCGCCGAGTTCATCGAACGTCATGAGGAAGCACTGGAGTGGTATGCCAGCGTACCTGGCGGACCCCAGCGCTGGCAGGCGCGGCTGCGTTCGTCCACGGTGCTGCACAAGCTCAAGCGTGCGGATGAAGCCTTTGCGCGATTGCGCGAGTTGCAGGCCGACGGCGATGCCGACGAAGAGACACGGCGCGATGCATATCTGCTGGAAGCGGAGCTGCGCAAGGACGACAGCAATCTCGACGGCGAACTCGACACCTACGCACGCGCACTCGCCGCATTTCCCGATGAAAAACAGCTGCTTTACGCCCGAGCCCTGATGTGGGAGCGCCGCGACGACATCCCGCGCGCCGAGGCCGATTTCCGCAGGATTCTGGCCGTCGATGCCGAGGACGTGAATGCGCTCAACGCGCTCGGCTACACCCTGGCCGACCGTACCGATCGCCATCAGGAAGCGCTGGAACTGATCGCCCGCGCGATCGCCGCGCAGCCAGACAGCGCCGCGATCATCGACAGCTACGGCTGGGTGCTGTATCGCCTGGGCCGCAAGGAAGAAGCGCTGACCGAACTGCGCCGCGCCTTCACCAAGCAGAAGGATGCCGAAATCGCCGCGCACCTGGCCGAGGTGCTGTGGGTGCTCGGCGAGAAAGACGAATCGCGCAAGTATTTCGAGGAGTCGCGCAAGATCGATCCCGAGAACCGCTCGCTGAAGCGCGCGATCGACAAGACCGGCGTGGTGCTGCCGCCGCTGCCCGAGAAGACCGGCGCATGACGCTGCGCGCGTTCGTGGCCGCGCTGGCGATCGTTGCCGTCCTCGCGGGCTGTGCGACGACCGCGCCCGCCCGGCGCGCACCGGCGCTGTCGGCCGAAGCGCTGGCGTCCCGACAGCAGGCGCGCCAGGAGTTTCTGGCGCAATATGAGATGTGGTCGTTTTCCGGCCGCGCGGCGATCAGCAAGGGCGACAAGGGCGGCAGCGGCCGGATCGAATGGCAGCAGCAGGACCGGAGGCGATACGAGATCGCCTTGAGCGCGCCGGTCACGCGCCAGAGCTGGCGCCTGATCGGCGACCTGCATTCCGAAGCGGGGCGGATCGAAGGTCTGGAAGGCGGCCCGCGCGACGGCGAGTTCGCCGAAGACCTGCTGCTCGAAACCACGGGTTGGTCGGTGCCGCTGCAGCAGCTCGGCAGTTGGGTGCGCGGCGCGCCGGCGGCCGAGTATCCGGTGCAGGCGATCGTCTACGACGCGAAAGGGCGGCCGGAAAGCTTTCAGCAGGCGGGCTGGACCGTCCGTTACACCGCGTGGCGCCCGGGGCCGACCGGCGCGCCGGAGCTGCCGGCGAAGATCGAAGCCGAAGCCGGCGACGCCCGGGTGCGGCTGGCGATCGAGGACTGGACCTTCGCCTCGCCATGAGCGCGGCGAACGCGGATGCCGGGTGGTCGATCTGGCCAGCCCCGGCCAAGCTGAATCTGTTTTTGCGCATCGTCGGCCGCCGGCCGGATGGCTACCACCTGCTGCAGACGGTGTTCCGGATCCTCGACTGGGGCGACACGATTGCAATCCGCCTGCGCGATGACGGCCGAATCGTCCGCCATGGCGATTCGGCGCCGGGTGTTGACGAAGCTGACGATTTGACTGTTCGGGCTGCGAGATTGCTGCAATCCAGGGCGAAAATCGCTCAAGGTGCCGATATCGCCATCGAAAAGCGGATTCCCTCCGGCGGTGGCCTCGGCGGCGGCTCCAGCGATGCCGCTACCGTGCTGCGGGCGCTGGACCGGCTCTGGGGCTGCGATCTCGGGGTGGACGCCTTGGCCGAACTCGGCCTGCGTCTGGGTGCGGATGTCCCGGTCTTCGTGCGCGGCGAGAATGCCTGGGCCGAAGGGTTGGGCGAGCGGCTGACCCCGATCGACCTGCCGCCGGCCTGGTATCTGCTGGTCGCACCAGGCATTCACGCCGCCACCGCCGAATTATTCCAAGCCGCTGAATTGACGCGAAATGCTGCAGCCGCGACAATGTCCGACTTCGTTTCGGACCCATTCCTGCAAGGGCAGGCGCTCGGCAACGCGTTCGAGCCGGTCCTGCGTCGCCGCGAACCCGCCGTTGAGGCAGTGTTCGCCGCGTTACGCAGCGCTGGTACCGCGCGACTGACCGGCTCGGGCAGCGTGTGTTTCGTCGAATTCGCAGACCGCGAATCCGCAGAACGCGCGCTCGACCGGCTGGCCAAGCCGCTGCCTTCAGGCCTCACCGCCTGGATCGCCGCCGGTGCGCCGCGCTCGCAGTTGCTGGATGCGCTCGAAACGATGTGACGGACCGCGCGAGCGGGCTGTCCGGGGTTGGCAAGTACGACGGGGCGAAACAACGTGCCGTCGAACGAACCGACCTCACCGAAGGGGCGTCGCCAAGTGGTTAAGGCACCGGGTTTTGATCCCGGCATTCGTAGGTTCGAATCCTTCCGCCCCTGCCACACACAACGGAATTCCGCTTCGCGGGGTTCCGCCACCCGCCACGGTCAGAGCGAAGCGGAGTCGATATGCAGGACGATCGTCAGTTGTTGATCTTCTCCGGCAACGCCAACCGGCCTCTGGCCGACGCGGTGTGCAAGGAGTTGGGGATCCGTCCGGGTAAAGCGTTGGTGTCCAAGTTCTCGGACGGCGAAGCCCAGGTCGAGATCGAAGAGAACGTCCGCCGTCAGGAAGTGTTCGTGGTGCAGCCGACCTGCGCACCGAGCGGCGAGAACCTGATGGAGCTGCTGGTGATCATCGATGCGCTGAAGCGCGCGTCGGCCGCCAGCGTCACGGCGGTGGTGCCGTACTTCGGCTACGCCCGCCAGGATCGCCGGCCGCGCTCGTCGCGGGTGGCGATCACGGCGAAAGTCGCGGCCAAGATGTTCACCGCCGCCGGTGCCGACGGCGTGCTGACGGTCGATCTGCACGCCGACCAGATCCAGGGTTTCTTCGATATTCCGGTCGACAACGTCTACTCGTCGCCGCTGCTGCTCGCCGACATCTGGCGCGCCTACGGCACCGACAACATCATCGTGGTATCGCCGGACGTTGGCGGCGTGGTCCGCGCCCGCGCCATCGCCAAGCGCCTCGACGACGCCGAACTGGCGATCATCGACAAGCGCCGTCCGCGCGCCAACGTCGCCACGGTGATGAACATCATCGGCGACGTGTCGGGCAAGACCTGCGTGCTGGTGGACGACATCGTCGACACCGCCGGCACCCTCTGCGCCGCTGCGGCGGCGCTGAAGGCGCAGGGCGCGCAGCGGGTGATCGCCTACTGCACCCATCCGGTGCTGTCGGGTCCCGCGATCGACAACGTCAACAAATCGCAGCTCGACGAGCTGGTGGTCACCGACACCATTCCGCTGTCGGAGGCGGCACGCAACTGCAGTCGCATCCGTCAGCTCAGCGTTGCCGAATTGCTGGCCGAAACGATCCGAAGGGTCGCGTTCGGCGAATCGGTCAGTTCGCTGTACGTGGATTAGTTGTACTGCGGAACGGGGCATCCTGCCGCCGCCCGCAGGTGCGATCGCACGGCCAAGCCGCACGATCGCACCGCAGTCGCCGCCTCTGGCGTCGTCTGCGCCGGCACATCCTCGTGCCGGGCCGTAACCACGCTTTCCGGTCTTTGCCGGACAGCAAAAACGACTTCTCTGGTCGCGGAGAAGTCGCATCGCCGCCGCGAGGCGGTTCATTCGCAAGAAAGTGAGATATCGAAATGGCAAAAACCCACGAAATCAAGGTCGAACGCCGCACGGACGAAGGGAAGGGTGCGAGCCGCCGCCTTCGCCATGCCGCCAAGATCCCCGCCATCGTCTACGGCGGTAGCGAACTCAAGCCGGTCAGCATCCAGATCGAGCACGAAGCCATCTGGCTGGCCAGCCAGCACGAGTGGTTCTATTCGTCGATCCTCGATCTGAGCCTGGGCGGCGACGTGCAGAAAGTGCTGCTGCGCGATATGCAGCGTCACCCGTTCAAGCAGCAGATCATGCACCTGGACTTCCAGCGCGTGAACGAGAACGAAGCGCTGCGCACCTCGGTGCCGCTGCACTTCATCAATGAAGATACTTCTCCGGCGGGCAAGTCGTCCGAGGTCGTGGTGACCCACGAACTCAACGAAATCGAAATCAGCTGCCTGCCGAAGGATCTGCCGGAGTTCATCGAAGTCGATCTGTCCGAGCTGGACGTCGGCATGATCCTGCACATGTCGGACATCAAGCTGCCGACCGGCGTCTCCATCCCGGAACTGAAGCTGGGCAAGGAGCACGATCTGGCGGTGGTCATCGCCAAGCACGGCAAGGAAGAGGCCGAAGCCGCCGCTCCGGCCGTTGCCGAAGTGCCGGCCGCCAAGGTCACGAAGAAGGACCAGAAGTAATCGTTCCGGTCCGGGGCGCTTTCGGGCGCTCCGGACCGGCGATACGGTTCTCCTGCGATGGCTGGTTTGCGTCTCATCGTCGGGCTCGGAAATCCGGGACCCGAACACGCCAGAACCCGGCACAACGCCGGGTTCTGGTTTGTGGACGCTCTGGCGGAACAGGCCGGCGTGCGTTTCGGCCTGGAAAGCAAACTGTTCGGTGAAACCGCGAAGGTCGAGATCGCCGGGCAGACGGTCTGGCTGTTGAAGCCGGCCACGTTCATGAACCTCAGCGGCAAGTCGGTCACCACAGCGCTGCGCTACTGGAAGATCGAGCCGGAGGAGATGTTGGTCGCCCACGACGAGCTGGATCTCCCGCCCGGCGTCGCGCGTTTCAAGTTCGACGGCGGCCACGGCGGCCAGAACGGTCTGCGCGATATCGTCCGGCTGTTGGGGCACGGCCAGTTCCACCGGCTGCGGGTTGCCATTGGCCATCCCGGACACAAGGACAAGGTCACGCCGTGGGTGCTGGGTCGTCCGGGCAAGGACGACGAGATCCTGATCCGTCGTGCCATCGACGACGCGCTCGCAGCGCTGCCGCTGGCGGTCGCAGGCAACCACATGGATGCGATGACCAAGCTGCACACGCCGAAGTGAGGCGCCAAACGTCAACGGTCAGCGCTCGTTACGAGCTTCGACTTTTGACTTTTGACCTTTGACAGGAAACACAATGGGCATCAAATGCGGCATCGTCGGTTTGCCGAACGTCGGCAAGTCGACTCTCTTCAACGCATTGACCAAGGCGGGCATCGCTGCGGCCAACTTTCCGTTCTGCACGATCGAGCCCAACGTCGGCGTCGTGCCGGTGCCGGATCCGCGCCTGAACGCGCTGGCCGAGATCGTCAAACCGCAGAAATGCATCCCGACCGCGGTCGAGTTCGTCGACATCGCCGGCCTGGTGGCCGGTGCGGCCAGCGGTGAGGGCCTGGGCAACAAGTTCCTCGCCCATATCCGTGAAGTGGACGCGATCACCCACGTGGTCCGCTGCTTCGAAAACCCGGACGTCATCCACGTCAACAACAAGGTCGATCCGATCGCCGATATCGAGACCATCGATACCGAACTGGCGCTGGCCGATCTGGAATCGGTCGAAAAAGCCTTCCAGCGCGCCGAACGCGCCGCCAAGACGGGCGACAAGGACGCCAAGACGCGCGCCGAGATATTGGGGCGCGTCCGCGCCGGGCTGGATGCGGGCAAGCCGGCGCGTGCGCTGGGCTTGTCCGACGACGACAAACTGGCGGTTCGCGATCTGTTCCTGCTCACGCTCAAGCCGGTGATGTACGTGGCCAACGTGCTGGAAGACGGCTTCGAGAACAACCCGCATCTCGATGCCGTGCGCGCCCGCGCGGTGGAGGAGGGCGCCGAAGTGGTACCGGTGTCGGCCGCCATCGAAGAAGAACTCAGCCAGCTCGAAGACGATGACCGCGACACGTTCCTGGCCGATCTTGGTCTGGCCGAGCCGGGCCTGAACCGGGTGATCCGCGCCGCTTACAAATTGCTGGGCCTGCAGACTTACTTCACTGCCGGTGTAAAGGAAGTACGCGCCTGGACGGTCAAGGCCGGCTCGACCGCGCCGCAGGCGGCGGCGGTGATCCATACCGATTTCGAGAAGGGCTTTATCCGCGCCGAAACCATCGCCTATGACGACTTCCTCAAGTACCGCGGCGAATCCGGTGCCCGCGATGCCGGCCGGTTGCGGTTGGAAGGCAAGGAATACCGCGTGCAGGAAGGCGACGTGCTGCACTTCCGCTTCAACGTCTGATCTTCACCGCATCGCAGTCGTCGCAAGTCTGAAAAAACAAAGGCCCTCCCGGCGACGGGAGGGCCTTTGTGCATCCGTGCAGGATGCGTTTGCAGTTACGGTGTGTCGCCGCCGAACTTGTAGGTGAAGTTCACGTACACGCTGCGGCCGACCGAATCGAACCACGAGGTGTCGTAGTACGGATAAGCAGTGTAGGTCGAATCCTTCGGCGGCATCTTGTCGAACAGATTGTTGACCGCCAGCGACAGCTGCATCGCATCGTTGAAGCGGTAGCCGGCCGCGAGGTTGTAGCGCCAGGTCGCGCCGATCCACGGGCTGCCGCCGTCCGCCGGATCGTAGACCTGATCGTAGGAATCGGAATTCGGCAACTTGCCCAGACGCGTGCCCTGCAGGCTGGCCGACCAGCGATCGAGGCTCCAGCCCAGATTCGCGCTGGTCTTGGTACGCGGGATATCGAAGCCACCGTTCACCGCGAACTGATCTTCCACCGGATCGCCGTCGTACTGCTGGAAGTCGTGCTCGCGCACCCAACTGTGGTTGGCGCCGAAGCGGAAATCGCCGAACCGCGTCGCCAGCTTGTAGTGCGCGCTCATGTCGACGCCGCTGGTGTTCTCGCGGGCAACGTTGATCGGGTTGACGAAGATGCCGTAGAGCCGGTCGTCGATCCGGGTGATCCGCGCAAGCGCATCGACGCAGGTCGGTGAAGCGGGGTCGAGATCGCCCAGACGGCAGCTGGCTTCATCGCGCAGGATCTCGGCCACGCTCATGTCCTGCACCTGGTCGCGCATCCGGATGTCGAAGTAGTCCAGCGAC
This sequence comes from Lysobacterales bacterium, assembly GCA_017302135.1. Taxonomy (GTDB): domain Bacteria; phylum Pseudomonadota; class Gammaproteobacteria; order Xanthomonadales; family Xanthomonadaceae; genus Lysobacter_I. The sequence continues at coordinate 66,400 of JAFLDZ010000018.1, forward strand.
ACATCGAAGTTGGTGGTCGGCGACCACACGAAGCCTGCGGTCCACGACTTGCTGGTCTCGGGATCGAGATCGCGGTTGCCTTCGCGGGTGCGGATCAGGCCTTCATCGTAGTCGGAACAGTCGCTGGCGCCCGGGTCGTCGCTGAGGCAGGTGTAGTAGTCGATGCCCGAAGTCTCATCGTTGCCCAGTCCGGCGTAGATGTAGTGCAGGTCCGCAGCGCGGAATGCGGTGCCGTAGGAACCGCGCACCAGCAGCGATTCCAGCGGACGCCATTCCAGTCCGGCGCTGTAGGTGAATTTGCCCGGGTTGCTGCCGGAGTAGCGGTATTGGTCGTAACGACCGGCGACGCTGAGATTCACGGTCTCGTGCAGCGGCGCGCGCAGCTCACCGGCCAATGCCCAGCGGTTGCGGCTGCCGTGGCCGTCGGAATCCTTCCAGCTGTAGTAGTAGTACTGGGTCGCCAGCGGATCGGGGTTCAGATCGTAGGACTGGTTGCCGAATTCGACCACGCCTGCGAAGCCGACCGGGCCGGCCGGCAGCGAGAACAGATCCGTGTTGTTCAGGGTGAACGACAGGGTGTCGGTGCGCGACTGCGGGTGATACGTGGTGCGCGCGGCGATCGAGTCGTATTCGGCGCGGGTCAGCGGCGTGTAGAGACGGTCCGGATCGGCGTTGAAGATCGGGAAACCGTCGGCGTCCACGCCCAACTGCGGCCCGAGGAACAGGGCATTGGCGCGCGCCGCCACGATCTGCGGCCAGCCGATGGTCGCCTTGTACTGGGAATGGCTGAGCGCCGCTTCGTAGTCCCAGTCCTGGCCGAAGTTGCCGGCGAATCCGCTGGTCACGCTGAAGGTCTTCTGGGTATTGCGGATCATGCCGCTGCCCAGACCGCCCATTTCTTCGGGGCTGAACTGGCGCTGCCAGTATTCGATCTGATCGGTTGCCTGATTGAAGAAATAGCCGTCTTCGTTGCCGTCGGGCGCCTGATAGCTCCACGCAGTCACGTCGCGGAACAGACCGAGCTTGTGGTAACCCAACTGCACGTCGGCGAACCACGACATGCCGTTGTCCATCTGGTAGTTGAACGTGCCGTAGGCGTTGATGCCCTTGCGCTCGCTGATTACGGTGCCGTAGCCGATCGACTCGGTGCTGCCGCAGTAGTAGCCCGGGCCGTAATCGTCGAGATCCGGATCGTAGTCGCCGAAACCGGGGCGCGACGTGTAGATCGTCGAGCCGCGGTTGAGATCGGCGAGGCCGGCGCAGGTGTCGGCGCCCGGATCGAGATAGGTGTCGTAATAGTCGGTGCGCAGGAACGCACGGCGCGCGATCCGCGAACGCGAGGTGGGGCCATCGAGGGTGGAATCCTGGATCTTGCGGTCGTAGGCCCACAGCGGACGCTGGTTCTGCAGCTCGGCGCCGAACACGGCGCTGAAGTTGCCGCGCTCGATGCCGGAGGACAGGCTGAGGTTGTAGGACTCGCCGCCGCCGCGCGAGGTGTCGCCGTAACGGAAATCGACGGTCGTTCCATCAGCCTGTTTCTTGAGGATGAAATTGACCACGCCGGAGATGGCGTCGGAGCCGTACACCGCAGAGGCGCTGCCGGTCAGTATTTCGATCCGCTCGACCATGCCCAGCGGGATGTTGGAGATATCGGTGAAGTTGCTGCGGCCCTTGAACGGCATCGGGAAGTCGGCGATGCGGCGGCCGTTGACCAGCACGAGGGTGTGGTTCGGGCCCAGGCCGCGCAGATCGACCTGTTGTGCGCCGGGCGAGAAATCGGCGCCGCTGGCGGACTGCTGGCTCTGGGTTTCGCCGCTGTTCTGGGTGATCGCGCGCAGCACGTCAGGCGTTGTGGTGAAGCCGCCTTCCTTGATGTCGCGGGCGCTGATTACCGTGACCGGCGCCGGGCCTTCGATCTGGGTGCGGGGAATGCGCGAACCGGTGACTTCGATGGTTTCCAGCGTTTCCTGCGGTGCGGGCGGTGGCGCTACGGCGCCGCCGGAGGGCTCGTCCTGCGCCTGTGCGGCGGGTGCGCGCTTGGGCGTGTCGCGTTTGACGATGACCACCGCGCCCGATGACGGGTCGCGGCGCGGCGTGAATCCGCTGCCCTGCAGCAGGCCTTCCAGCGCGGCATCGGCGGACGGTGCGCCCTGCACGCCTCGGGTGCGCAGCCCCTTGATCTGATCGGAGCGGTAGACCAACTGCGTGCCGGACTGTCGCGCCAGGGCATCGAGCGCTGAGCGCAATTCTCCCGCCGGTACCGTGATCGGACCGGTGGCCGGGTCCGAAGCCCCCTGGGCGTGCGCATGCAGCGCCGCTGTACAGGCCGCGCTCAACAACAGCAGACGTAATGGTCTCAGCATTGGTGTCCCCTTTGAATTTCCGGCCCGCAGAACGCGCGCCACCCAACATCAACAAGACGAGCGAGCCCGGGCAATCCCCACTCGCATCGCCGATTGGCGGTTACGGTCGCGCCTTACTGACTATGCAACACAATGATCTCGCCGCGCCGCTCGGCGCGAACGCCGAACCCCTGTTCCAGCAGACGCACGAAGCCGTCCACATTCGACCAGCGGACATTGCCGCCGATGCGCAGGGCGGCGGCATCGCTGTCGCCCATTACCAGTTTGGAACCACCGTAACGATTGAATTCGATCGCCGCCTCGGCCAGCGGGGTGTCGTCGAAGTGCAGATAGCCGCCGCGCCACTCCAGGGCACGTTCGGCGTCGGCCACGGTCCCCGTGCGCACCAGTACACCGCTGCGGGTCGCCAAGGCGGTACTGCCGGCGGGCAGCAGCGTGACCGGTGCGGGCGGTTGCCCCGGGATAGGGTCCGACTCCAGCCGGACCAGGCCTTCGGTCACCACCACCCGCAGATCGGCGCCGTCGCGGCGCACCGAGAATTTCGTGCCGACCGCCACCACCCGGCGCGCATCGGCATTGACGATGAACGGTCGCGCGCGGTCTTTGGCGGCTTCAAAGAAGGCCTCGCCGCTGCGAAGGTCGATCCGCCGCTCGTCGCGCGACATCGCCACTTCGATCCGGCTGCCGCTGCTGAGCGTGGCGTGGGAGCCGTCGGTCAATGCCACCGCACTGAGGTCGCCGATGGCGCTGGCGTAGGACGCGGTGTCGACAGCGCCGTGCGAGCGCCAGCCCCAGAACGCGAGCGCGCCGCACAGGGCGACGGCTGCCGTCGCCAGTCCCGCACCCAGCGCATGCCGTCGTGGCGGTACAGGCGCTCGGGCCGTGAACGTCAGTGCGCCGAGCGCTTCGACCCGCGATGCTCCAGCGGCATCGTCCATCACGGATGCTTCCGCAAACATGTGCGGCAGCTGCGCCCAGGCCCCGCGTAGCGGTGGTCCAGCCTCCGCGCGACCGGCTGCCAGCGCCTTCAGCCGTGCGCTTTCGGTCCACGCTGATTCAAGCCGCAGAAAAGCCACACGATGTGCGGTGGACTCGCCAAGCCAGACATCGAGTCCGGCGCGGTCGGTGTCCGACCAATCGTCGCTCTCGCGACGCGCCAGCCACTCCGACGCCGCCAGCTCAATCCGGCTGCTGCTGGTCTCGTCCATGTCCCTGCCCGTGTCCGTTGCGACGTCTCTGCCTGGTCGAAGTCGCTGCGCTGTCGGTGTCCGTCGACGCGGGTGCGCCGCCGTAGAAATGATCGGCGATCAGGCGGATGCCATTGGCGACGTGTTTTTCCACGGTTTTCTCACTGATACCCAGTTGTAAAGCCACGACTTTCTGCGGCAATTCCTCGACCCGCCGCAGCCACATCACCTGTCGGCAGCGGTCGGGCAGGCGATCGAAAGCGTCGCTGAGCCGTCGCAGTGCCTGGCGCCCCCCGAACCTGCGTTCCGGGGACACTTCATCCACCAAGACGTTCAAGGGCTCCAAATCACCCATGGTTTCGATCGAGACCACCCGGCTCCGGCGCAGGCGGTCGGTGATGAGATTGCGTGTTGTGGTGAACAGGAAGGCTTTGGGAGAGTTCGGCAAGGTGCCCGATGCGGCTTCGTACACCCGGATATAGACCTCCTGGCGCAAATCGTGGAGATCGTCGCGATGCGGCCAGCAACGCTGCAGATAGCGCGTCAATGCCTCCTCGTGAACGAGGATTTCGCGTACGAACCAGTCATCGAGCGGATTGCGCATCCCCGAACCATAGCGGATCGCCGCCCGATCGTCCGGCGGATGTGGTCGTGTAGGGAAGTCGGCCGCCCATTCGTCTACCCTTCCAACGCTCTACCCGGCGCGACCGGTATGCCGCCCGCCCTGTTTTCGAGGAGAAAAATCGCATGAAACGTCCCGTTGCCCGGCGCTGGTTCGGTCCGATCGTATTCGCCTGGCTGGTGTCGCTGCTGCTTGCCGCCGTCGCCTCGCCGGCGATGGCCCGCGACTACCGGCGCTTCATCATCGGCAACCCGGAAGCGCCCACACCGGGTCAGGTCAGCCCCGGTTTGTTGCTGATGGGCGGCGGCGACCGCAATTTCGATGCCCTGCGCTGGTTCCTGAAGAAATCCGGCAACGGCCATCTGGTGGTGCTGCGCGCGTCGCAGGGCAACGAGGTCGCCGAGGAGTTCTATCGGGATGTCGGCGGGATCGCATCGGTCGAAACCTTCGTATTCAGCGGCTCCGGGTCCTCGAACGATCCGAAAATCCTTGCCAGTCTGGCCAAGGCCGATGGCATCTTCATCGCCGGCGGCGACCAGGCGCGCTATGTCCGCTACTGGAAAGGCACGCCCGTCGCTGCGGCCCTCGACGCCCATCTCCGCGCCGGCAAGCCGATCGGCGGCACCAGCGCCGGGCTCGCGATCCTGGGCGAATATCTGTACGGCGCGATGGACGGCGGCAGCATCCGCAGTCCGGAGGCGCTGGCCGATCCGCTCGGCGCGGCAGTGACCATCGAGCAGGATTTCCTGCACGTCGAACGGCTGAAAGGCATCGTCACCGATACCCACTTCAAGGAGCGCGACCGTCTCGGTCGTCTGTTCGCCTTCGTCGCCAAGGCCGAAACCCTGACCGGCACGCCCAAGCGCGCGCTGATCGGGCTTGGCGTCGACGAAAGCGCGGCGCTGGCGGTGGAATCCGATGGCAGCGGCCGGATCTACGCCACCGACCCGGCCGGCGGCGCCTGGCTCGTGCGCGGCGGCTTCACGGACACGCAGAGCACCGGCAAGCCGCTCGGATTGCGTCGGGCCGACGTCACCGGCATCGGCGCGGGGTCGGTGGTGCATCTTCCGGAAGGTCGTGTGGAGGCGCCGGTGTTCCAGCGCGCCTATCGGGTGGACAATGGTCGCCTGCAGGAGGTTGCGCCGATGATGCTCGCGATCCACGGCGGCGCTGGTGTCGAGCGTCGCGACATGACGCCGGAAGACGAGCGCGATGCCCGCGCCGCGCTGGAGCATGCCCTGCGCCGTGGTCACTCCGAACTGAAGGCGGGCAAGTCCGCCGTCGACGCGGTCACGGCGGCGATCACCGTGCTGGAGGACGATCCGCATTTCAACGCGGGCCGCGGTGCGGTGTTCACCCACGACGGCCGCAACGAACTGGACACGTCGATCATGGACGGCAGGACCCGGAAGGCCGGCGCGGCAGCCGGCGTGCACCGGGTCAAGAACCCGATCCTGCTGGCGCGGGCAATCATGGAGCGCTCCGAGCACGTGATGATGGTCGGCGACGGCGCCGAAGTATTCGCGGCGGAGCAGGGTATCGAACTGGTCGACCCGTCGTGGTTCCGCACCGAAAAGCGCTGGCAGCAGCTCCAGCGCCGACTCAGCGAAAAGCGGCAGAGCGCCCTCGACGAGGGGCGCCCCGGTCGCCGCTATACCGGCACGGTCGGGGCGGTGGCGCTGGACAACCATGGCGGACTGGCTGCCGGCACCTCCACCGGCGGCATGACCGACAAGCGCTACGGGCGGGTCGGGGATTCGCCGATCATCGGTGCAGGCACCTGGGCCGACGAGCGCTGCGCCTTCTCTGGCACCGGCTGGGGTGAGTTCTATATCCGTTCTGCCGCCGCTCACGAGGTTTGCGCACGGATGCGTTACCTGAACGAGGGGCCGGCTGAAGCCGGTCACGCGGTGATCAACGTCGATGTGCCTGCGCTTGGCGGCGACGGCGGCGCAATCGTGATGGGTGCCGATGGCCGGATCGGCTTCCCGTTCAACACCGAAGGCATGTTCCGCGGCTGGATCGGAGAGGACGGAGTGCCGCATATCGCCATCTATGCGGAAGATCCGTTGCCGCTGCCCGGTGCCTCCGCTCCCTGAATCAGTCGGGTCTCCGTCGGAAGACGGCTGTAAGCGTTGACAGTAAAACCGAGTGCCGTCAGAATTGCGGGCTGTTTTCACCTGTATTGTTTTACCGGATCGTTGACCAGTTGATTTCGACTGGAGGGATACCCAAGCGGCCAACGGGGGCAGACTGTAAATCTGCTGGCTTACGCCTTCGGTGGTTCGAATCCACCTCCCTCCACCATCTTGGATCGATATCTCCAGGTCACGTTCCGTTCCGCAAGACGCGGGAGTAGTTCAACGGTAGAACCTCAGCCTTCCAAGCTGATGGTGCGGGTTCGATTCCCGTCTCCCGCTCCATTGCGGCGGTACCTGAGGACATTCCGTTCGGCGGATGACATCGTTGCTCACGTAGCTCAGTCGGTAGAGCACCTCCTTGGTAAGGAGGAGGTCGAAGGTTCGATTCCTTTCGTGAGCACCACCTTAGCAAGTCGTCGTTTCAATCCAGTTCTCCACTTCAGTTCATTCAGAGAAGCAGCCATGGCAAAGGGTAAGTTCGAGCGCACCAAGCCTCACGTGAACGTGGGGACGATCGGTCACGTGGACCACGGCAAGACGACGCTGACGGCGGCGCTGACGAAGATTGGCGCAGAGCGTTTCGGTGGC
>JAFLDZ010000019.1 GCA_017302135.1 Lysobacterales bacterium
GAACGCTTGGCTTCGGTGCCGAACAGCGCGTTCATGCGGACATCATCCACACCACCGCAGGACATGAAATGAACAAGGTCGATGCACTACTGACTCAAATTGCACAGCGCATATTGCGTATCGAAACGCTGGAGTCCCGCCGCCGGGATAGTCTGGACTTCCACGATGTTTCGGTGTTGGAACTGCGAGATGCGCTTGAGGCGGCCTACAACGCCGGAATCGAGCAGGGGCGCAAGGCCAAAGGCGCAGGCAAATCCGCCAGCTGATCGAACATATCGGAAGTCGAGCTCTGGGTGCTTGGCTTCCATTGCCAACAGCGCGTTCATGCCGTCACGCGAAGCACGGCGCGACGCGCGAATCCACTCACACAGGAACGACACACCATGAACCGCACCACGGAAACCCTCGAAGACGAAATCACGTTCGCGCGCGCACGCGGTGCGGACAGCCTGCGCATGATGCGCATGTCCGTCGCGCATGCCCTGCATGCCGTTGAGGACAGCATCGAGCGATTCGACGGCACAGACGACCTGAAGACGCAGGCCGAATGCATCAATCTTGCGATGATGCGCATTTGCAACGATCTGCTTCCCAAGCTCCGCCTCGACACTGCCGCCGACGCACAGGCAGCCCTTTTGCTTGTCTCCGCACGGAGGGCAGCAGCATGAGCGCCGAACGCATCACGCAGGGCATCGACTGCGATCTGGCTGAGCATTTCCAAATTCTCGACACCCGGTTCCTCGTGGCGATCCATCATGGTGACGTGGATGTCGTGCATCTGGCTCGGCAGGAACTGATGAATCGCGGGCTCAACGGCGAGGGCCGCTGGGTCGGCTTCGCCAAGGCGGGCGAGTTGCTCGGGGTATAGCGCAGCCGCCACGCCTGCTCCATGGCGCCGGCCACATTCCGAAGGCTGCTTCACACGCCCGGTGCAGCCAACGCTGCTCCGGGCATTTTTTGCGTGTATGGCGTTTGCCGGTTACTCATCGGAGTCTTCTTGCAGGCTTGGAGAACCAGAGAAGGCAGTCCAGTTCACACCAGCAGATGTAGCGTGATAGTGCGACGAAAATCGCGTGCAAGGCTTCGCCTCAAACTTCCGCAGCAGCGCCAGCGGTCATGCACTTGGCTGTGAAAGGGAATAATGCGTTCATGCACGTATACCCATGTAAATGGAAACACCGGTGAAAGTCGAATTGGACGAGTACAAACTTCTGAATCCGCGACACCATCAGGCGCGGCGAACAAGCGATCGCCGACATCCGGCAAACGCTCCAATGCGGACTGCACGGGATCACCCGCACACGGAAAGCGTAAGCACTTCCGGACTCCCAAGAAGGACAAGGTCCTGGGACGGCACCCGAAACAGATTGCACATCGGCATCGATAGGATCGTGCCTATGCGGCGTTAGGCATCCGGCGTATGCCGGTAAGAAGCGGACGGCCGAGGTGCGCTAACACCTTGGCCGCCCTGACCACCACCGTTCAACTGGAGAACGACAATGGCTGCAAGTACTCTATCAGGCCCGATTCGGGCCGAACATCGTCTGTCGCGCATTTCGGCTGTTGCTGCTTGTGGGGCGCGGACATGACCGCAACCACACGCGAGACCCCGTTCCGTGACGTCCCTGTCGAACAGCGTCCGTTGCTGCTGGTCGCATCCGGCGTCGTGACCGCCACCGCGCTGCGCGAAGCCGCCGATCTTGAGGATGCGGTACGCCGCCTACTGGTGATGGGCACAGAGACAGGCATCGACGGCGGCATCGCCTATCTGTGCGAGTTCGCGCTGGAGATCGCTAGCGCACTGCGAAAATCAACCACAGATGAGTGACGGCGAACGCATCTTGCTAATGCAGCAACGCGATGGATCGAATCGCTGCGGCTTTTGCTCAGCTGTCCTGCTTGCTACGTCACTCTGCGATACAGCAATCAGGCGCTGGTCGAACACTGGCTGCCTGTTTGATGTTTCTACAGAGCGCTTAATAGACATAGACAACCGCTCTTCGCAGTACCGACAACCCCTGCATTTTGCAGGGGTTTCGCGTTTTCCCATTGGACTTGGCCCTCATGGCACATCGCCTCGTTTGGCGCGACAAAAAGCCACTTTTCCTCTCTGCTCTCTATTTACTTGGACTTCTCGCTTTTCAGGTGCAAGCGATTGCTTTTCGATAATTCCATATATCAAAACGTTATCCTTGATTTCGGCAGAGCGGTTCTATGTGGGCCTGCCCAGAGCGATGTAGAACATCTTCTGCCATGACTCAGGCTGAAAACGACGCGTTGACTCATGATGCCTCGTATGCAGCGCATACATCCTGATGAAGCATAGTTACAACGCCAAGTACGGCCGTGGTGCGTAGCCAAGCAGGCATCCGAGCGTTGCTGCGCTGATTACATCCGCCGTAGCAGTGCGTATGCAAACGATTGCTCGGTGCCGCCTGGTGTGTTGTGTCGTTCTGCCGCTGTCGAGATCAACTCGAACGTCGGACCCAGTGCAGCAGCGATGTCCTCGGGCGAACGTCTGGCGACCGGTAGGCCCGAGCAACGCTCAGGTTCATCGGGGGCGAACCCGCCGATCACCGCATGGCCACCCGGCGCGACCGTTCGCGCGGCTTGCGCCGCGTAGGCGATTATGTCGATGGGATCGGTCAGGAAGTGCATCACCGCGCGGTCGTGCCAGTGCGTGAACGCCGCTTCTGGCAACACGACCTGCGTGGCGTCGCCGGTCAGCCACGTCACCTGTTCGGCACGCGCACCAAGACGCGCCCGTGCGACCAGCAGCGATGCGGCGGACAGATCCAGCACGGTGATCGCGTCGATGCCGAGATCAAGCAGATCGTCCACCAGCGTGGACGCGCCACCGCCCACGTCGATCGCACGACTGGTAGCGTCAAGGCCGCTCTCAGCCAGTAGGCGCAGCGACATATCGAGATGGTCACGATACCAACTGACAGCAGTCGAAGACTTGTTTTGGTAGACCGCTTCCCAATGCGTTGAACAGTCGGCCGATTCTGGCGTATTCATCAAGTAACGATCTCCATGCGTCGAAATGCAGATTTCAGACAGTGCGCGGAGCGAAGGCGATCACTGCCATGCCAGCAAGCGCCAAGGTGTCGCCAAGTACGTCCCAACGATCGGGACGGATGCCAGCCACAACAGGGCAGTGGCGACATAGATACAACCATAGGCGGCATAGGTCCGGCCGGCAGCAGACGGATGCAGGTTCAACAGCCAGACAAACACCACCAGTGATAATGCTGCCGGCACCAGTACCCAAGCGCCAGCACGACCTTGTAACCACAGATACGGCAAATAGCAGCCGACGATCTCTGCTATTGCGGTTGCGCTGAACAGCAATACGGTTTTGATCGCCATCTCCATCGCGTCATCCTACCCAAACAGTCGAAGCTCGAAGCTTCTGTCCAGTGCCACCATCGCCCCATACGCGACCACGGTGACAACGCAGCCCGCTGCCATCGCGGGCCAGAACCCCCAACCGGACTTCACGCCAAGCGGGAAGACCAGGAAGAACAACAGCGACGGCAGCACCAACCAGAAGATGCTTCGCGCCATCTGCGCCGCTTGCAGCGAATCTCCGGTATCGCGATACAGCCAGATCAACGCCAGCAGCGAGGTCAACGGCAACGAGGCCAGTAATGCCCCAGCGAAAGAACTACGTTTGCCCAGCTCGCCGATCGCAACCACGATCATGGCTGTGAGAATCACCTTCACTATGATCGCTACCATGGTCATCCTCCTGAGTATCGCAACTGAATATATGCCCCGACAGAATCCAAGACGCAGAGGCTACGCAAGCAGAGCGGCTCACCCCATCTTGGTTCATCCCACGTTCTGTGGTTCTCGATAGGTCAGCAGTCGAAGCGCATTACCGACCACCAGCAGGGTCGAGCCTTCGTGGAACAACACGGCGACGCCCATCTTCAGCCCGAGAATCGTCGCCGGGATCAGGATCACCACCATACCCAGGCTTGCCCACAGGTTCTGACGAATGATGCGGCGCGTCTGGCGGCTCAGACCGATCACGAACGGCAGTTTCGACAGATCGTCGCCCATCAGCGCGACATCGGCGGTTTCGAGGGCCACATCGGAGCCAGCCGCCCCCATCGCGATGCCCACCGATGCGACGGCCAAGGCCGGGGCATCGTTGACGCCATCGCCAATCATTGCGACATCCCCGGCTGCCTGCAGCTCGCGGATGGTGGTGACTTTGTCCTCGGGCATGAGATTGCCGAGGGCGCGATCGATGCCGACACTCTTCGCCACAGCATCCGCGACCTGCTGGTTGTCGCCCGACAGCATGACCATCTCGCGAATGCCCAGCGCACGCAGTTGTGCGATCACGGCCGTTGCGGCGGCGCGCGGGGTGTCCATCAGTCCGATCGCACCGAGGTAGCTATCACCCTGTTTGACGGCGAAGGTAGTACGTCCTTCGGATTCGAGGCGGAGCATGCGCGCATCGAGATCCTGGGGCAGCCCAGCAGTGTCGATCTCGGCGAACAGCGCTCGCTTGCCCATATACACGATTTGACCATCGACCTCAGCGCGCAAGCCCTTGCCGGTCAGGCTTTGCAGATTGGAGGCGACCGGCAGGGCCGCGCCGCCAAGGCGTTCGCTGCCATCGCGAACGACCGCCGCAGCCAACGGATGATCGCTCAGGCGTTCGACCGCGACCGCGACGCTGAGCAGTGTTTCCTCACTGATCTTTTCGGCGGTCAGCACATCCGTCATGCGCGGCTGACCTTCGGTCAAGGTGCCTGTTTTGTCGAACGCCAGCGCATGCAGCACCCCGAGCCGTTCCAGCGGTGCGCCACCTTTGATCAGCACCCCTGACCTCGCCGCCCTCGCCACGCCGCTGAGCACCGCGCTGGGCGTCGAGATCGCCAGCGCGCAGGGGCTGGCGGCGACCAGTACCACCATCGCCCGATAGAACGATGCGCTGAACGGCTCATCGATCACCAGCCAAGCGAACAGCAGGACGAACGCCAGTGACAGCACCGCCGGGACGAAGTAACGCTGGAAGCGGTCGGTGAACAACTGAGTGGGCGATTTCTGATTCTCGGCCGACCTCACCATTTCGACGACACGCGACAGCGTGCTCTGATCGGCACGGCGGCTGACTTCAATTTCGACCAGCTGCGCCCGGTTGAGCGTACCGGCGAATACCCGATGCTCGGCACCCACCGCGTCGGGATTCGCGCGTGCCGTCGTGGCGTCCACGACCGGCCGTTTGTCGACCGGCACACTTTCGCCGGTGATCGCGGACTGATCGATACTCGTTTCGCCGACAACGACGAAGCCGTCCGCTGCGATCCGCTCATCCGGCTTGACCACCACGATGTCGCCCACCTGCAGCGCTTCGACCTTGGTTTCGACCAGTTCCTGGCCGCGCCGCACCAGTGCGGTCTCCGGTCGCAACTGCGCCAAGGCTTCGATCGCACGACGGGCACGGCCCATTGCATAGTTTTCGAGCGAATGTCCCAGACTGAACAGGAACAGCAGCAAGCCCGCTTCCCCCCAGTGACCCAGCGCGATGGCGCCGGCCGCGGCGACGAGCATCAGCGTGTCGATCTGCAGACGCCGTTTGCGGAGGTTTTCGATAGCCTCCCTCACAGTGAACCAGGCACCTGCCAAGCAGGCTGCGGCGTACAACCCACGCACGATGAGCGCATCTTCGCCCATCGTGCGGCCGACAAGCCAACCGGCGAGCAACAGCACACCACTGAACAGCGCTAGACCCAGCTCAAGATTCCCGCTGCCGTGGTCGTGCTCATCGTGCGCAGAATCCTCGTGAGATTCGCCTTCATTTGATTCATGTGAGTCTACTGACATGTTCGTTTCCTCATGATCGTATGCCCGGCGCGGCAAGCGAAACAGCTCGACGAAGCGGCCAATGTGGCTAAACAGTGCAGACATCTTTCCGGATGTTCCCTTCACGGCGCCGATATCCAACTGTGCGGATATCGGCGCGTGAACAGCAGGGTCTACCGACCTGTTGCAGCGGACATTTTTCAGCTATGCAATACCTGATCCTGCGTTTCCGTATCCCGATGCAGCCAGCGATACAGCGCCGGAAGCACCACCAGCGTCAGCAGGGTCGAAGACACGATGCCGCCGATCACCACCGTCGCCAGCGGGCGCTGGACTTCGGAGCCCGCGCCGACGTTGAAGGCCATCGGGATGAAGCCCAGCGACGCCACCAGCGCGGTCATCAATACAGGACGCAGGCGGCCGAGCGCGCCGTCGACGATGGCGTCGTCCAGGCGGTCGCCCTGTTCGCGCAATTTGCGGATGAAGGCGATCATCACCAGTCCGTTGAGCACCGCGACGCCCGATAGCGCGATGAAGCCGACACCGGCCGAGATCGACAGCGGAATGCCGCGCATCGCCAGCGCCAGGACGCCGCCGGTCAGCGCCAGCGGTACGCCGGTGAACACGATCACTGCGTCTTTTGCCGATCCGAACGCCCAGAACAGCAGCGCGAAGATGATTGCCAGCGTCACCGGCACCACCACCGACAGGCGCTGGGTGGCCGAGATCAACTGCTCGAATGTGCCGCCGTATTCGATCCAGTAGCCTGCCGGCACCTCGACCTCGCTGCCCAAACGCTGCTGCAGTTCTGACACGAAGCCGCCGAGATCGCGGCCGCGCACATTGGCAGTAATCACCACGCGGCGTTTGCCGTTTTCGCGATTGATCTGGTTCGGACCCAAGGTGGTTTCGATCTTCGCCACTTCGCGCAGCGGTACGGTCTGCGGTGTGCCGGACAGCCACGCCGCAGCGCGGCTCGATTCGTCAAGATTGCCACCACCGCGCAGTGGAATAGGAAGGTCCTGCAGCGCGGCGGGATCCTGACGGATGCGTTCGGGTAGACGGATCACGATATCGAAGCGGCGATCGCCCTCGAACAACTGCCCGGCCACTTCACCGCCGACCGCCGTTGCGACAGTCTCCTGCACATCGCCAGGATTCAGCCCATAACGCACGAGTGCCTCGCGATCCGTCGTGACCGTCAGCAGCGGTAAGCCGGTCGCCTGTTCCAGCTTCACGTCCGCCGCGCCGGGTACCGCTTTTGCGACGGCTTCGATCTTCTCCCCGACTTCGACCAGTTGTTCCAGATCGTCGCCATAGAGTTTGATCGCGACATCGGCGCGCACCCCGGAAATCAATTCGTTGGTCCGCATCTGGATCGGTTGGGTGAACTCGTAGTTGTTGCCGGGCAACTGTTTCACGGCCTTTTCGATCTCCGCGACCAACTGCGCTTTGGGTTTGCGCGGGTCCGGCCACTGATCGCGCGGCTTGAGCATCAGAAACGTGTCCGCGACCGACGGTGGCATCGGATCGGTCGCAACCTCGGCCGTGCCCAGCTTTCCGAACACGCGCTCCACTTCCGGGAACTGTTTGATCCGCGCTTCCAGCGTCGACTGCATCTTGATGGCCTGATCCAGACTGGTGCCGGGAATCCGCAGCGCGTGCATCGCGATATCGCCTTCGTCGAGGCTGGGGATGAACTCCGAGCCAAGGCGCGTGGCGAGCAGGCCGCACAGGGTCACCAACACTAATGCGCCAGCAATCACTAACATGCGGCTTCGCAGCGCCCAGGCGAGTACAGGCGTGTAAGCCTGCCGTGCCCAGCGCATGACGCGGGTTTCTTTTTCCTCGACTTTTCCGCTGAGAAACATCGCGATCGCCGCTGGCACGAAGGTCAACGACAGCAGCATCGCTCCGGTGAGCGCCAACACCACGGTGATCGCCATCGGATGGAACATTTTTCCCTCGACGCCGGTCAGCGCGAAAATCGGCAAGTACACCGCTGCGATGATCCCCAAACCGAACAGACTCGGCCGGATCACTTCGGCGGTCGCCGATGCGGTGGTATCCAGACGTTCGTCGTCGGTCATCACCCGTCGCAAGGTGTGCTGCGCTTCACCGAAACGGCGCAGGCAGTTTTCGATGATGATGACCGCGCCATCGACGATCAATCCAAAATCCAGCGCACCCAGGCTCATTAGATTGCCCGACACGCCGCCGCGGACCATGCCGGTGAGCGTGAACAACATCGCCAGTGGGATGACTGCAGCGGTGATGAGCGCGGCGCGGAAATTCCCCAGCAGCAGGAACAACACCACGATCACCAACAGCGCGCCTTCGACCAGATTCTTGGCGACGGTCTGGATGGTGCGATCGACCAGGGTGGTGCGGTCGTAGACGGGATTGGCAGAGACGCCAGCCGGCAGGCTTTTGTTGGCTTCGGCAAGTTTTACGGCCGAGGCCTGCGCCACCTCACGGCTATTCGAGCCGATCAGCATGAACACGGTGCCCAGCACCACTTCGCGGCCGTTCTGGGTGGCAGCGCCGTTGCGCAATTCCGGACCTTCGCCCACGTCCGCCACATCACGCACGCGGATCGGCACGCCGTCGCGGCGGTCCAGCACGATGTCACGGATCGCGTCGAGATCCGCGACCTGGCCCGGCGCGCGCACCAGGAACTGCTGACCGTTGCGTTCGATATAACCGGCGCCGACGTTCTGGTTGTTCGCGGCGACGGCAGCGACGACATCGTGCAGGGTGAAGCCCAGCGCGACTAGCTTGGCCGGATCGGGCGTGATGTGTATCTGTCGCGCGAAGCCGCCGATGGTGTTGACCTCGGTGACGCCGGGGGTGTTGCGCAACTGCGGTCGTATCACCCAATCCTGCAGGGTGCGCAGATCGGTCGCGGTCCACGGCGTGCCGTCCTTTTTGCGGGCGTCCGGTTTCGCATCGACCGTGTACATGAAGATCTCGCCCATGCCGGTGGCGATGGGACCCATCTGAGGCTCCAGGCCCGCAGGCAACTGCGACTTGACCTGCTGGATGCGTTCAGCGACTTGTTGACGGGCAAAGTACAAGTCGGTGCCGTCCTTGAACACCACTGTGACCTGCGACAAGCCATAGCGCGAGATCGAGCGGGTGTAGTCCAGCCCCGGCAGACCCGCGAGCGAAGTCTCAATGGTGAACGTCACCCGCTGCTCGGATTCAAGCGGTGAATAGCCCGACGCCTCGGTGTTGATCTGCACCTGGACGTTGGTGATATCCGGCGTTGCGTCGATCGGCAGTTTGGTGAAACTCCATACACCCACCGCCACCAGCACCAGCGTCATCGCCAGCATCAGCCAACGGTGTGCGATGGCGAAGCGGATGATGTTGTCGAGCATGCTGTCATCAAGCGTGTCTTTCTCGTTTCTGTCGCGGTCAGTGGTCATGCGAGGCTCCCGACTTTTCGATGTCAGCCTTCACCAGATAGCTCTGCTCCACGACGACCTGATCGCCAGCCTTCAAGCCGGACACCACTTCCACGCGCGTCGCATCGCGCTTGCCGAGTTCAAGCGGGCGAATCTCGTACGTATCGCCCACACGCACGAACGCCACGGTCCAATCGCGGAAACTCTGCAGCGCACCCAACGGAACCACCAGCCCGGCCGGCTGCTGTTCCACCGTGATCCTCGCCTTGACCGCGGAGCCGGGGCGCCACAAACCGTCTGCGTTCGCAATAGTGGCGCGTGCCACGGTGCTCTGGCTGGCGGTGGCGGTGCCCGGCAGCACGCGCTCAAGCGTCGTTTCCACCGTGACGCCGTCGCTCATGCGCGTGACAGTTACAGGGACGCCCGGACGGATGTGCTGCGCATCGGCGCCGAAAATGTGCAGATCCACCCACAACGTAGATAGATCGGCGATTTCGAACAGCGCCATCCCTTCCGTTGCGACCGAGCCCACCGATGCATTGCGGGCGAGCACAACGCCGGAGATCGGTGATGTCACCGAATAGGTGGTGAGGCTGAGATTGCTTTCGATCGAAGCCAGCGTCTGGCCTGTGCGGACCTGATCGCCGACGTTGAAGTTCAGGCGCTGCACCGGGCCGGGGAAGCGTGCCGCCACTTTGGCGATGCGACCTTCAACCGGCGTCAGCAGGCCCTGCACTTCGTGCTCATCGGCGATGATGCCCGCAGCGGCCGGTGCTACGCGGATACCCGCTTCCTGCGCGATTTTGGCGGTGATTTCGGTGCGCCCTTCATAACTTTCATACGTCCATCGCACGGCCTTGCCGTCGATCTTTGCCAGTACTTCGACATCGAAGGAATGGGGTTCACCGACGATGGTGGTCGCCATCAGGCTGCCGTCGGTCTGCGCTTTCAGCGTGTGGTTCTCGGCGACATTGCCAAGCCGTTTCAGGCGCACTTCGACGGTACCGGCGCTGGGCGCCAGCGGTTTGCCGTCGCGATACAGCCACGCTTGATATTTCGGCGGCGTGCCGTCTTCGGCGATGGCCAGTTCGACTGAAACGCCGTCCTGTTCCAACAGGCGCCCGCCGTGTTCACCCTTGCGCGGTTGGTCCGCCTCAGCTTCGGCGTGCGCGTCGCCCTCGTGGCCGTGCTCGTCCTCGGCAGCGGGCTTGCCACCGCAGGCGACCAGCAGAAAAGACAGCGACAGCGCGCCGATCAAGATACGAAGTGTCATAGCGAGATTCCCTGTGCAGTGGTGGCGGCCGGTGCGGCGATGAACGCCTGCCCGGTGAGCCGCTGGATTTCGATCAGCGCGCGCTGGGCGTCCAGCGCGGCGTCGAGCTGTTGTTTGCGGGCAGTGGTGCGCTCGGACTGCAATTGCGCCCATTCGAGATAACTGATCGCGCCGGCGCGGTACGCGCGTTCGGCGGCGGTTTCGGCCTGGGCCAGCTTCGGCAGTACATCGTTCTGCAGCCGCTGCACCTCGACCTGCGCCACACGATAGCGACCATGCGCTTCGGCCAGCGTCGAATACAGCGCCAGCCCCTTGGCTTCGCGCTCGATCTCCAGCGACGCCAACTCGGCTTCGGCGACGCGGATCTCGGGCTGCGCCCGCGTGCGGCTTCCCAGCGGCATCGACACGCTGCCGACAAGACCGAAGTCGTCCGTCGCCTGCAAGCGGCGCACGCCGACCTGCCAGTCCAGATCCGCAGCCCTGCCGCTACGCGCCAACTGCAACCGCGCCTCGCGGATGCGTTGTTCATCCGCGAACTGCACCAACTCCGGCGTGCTTTTCACCAGTTCGGCCAATGAGGAAAAATCGTCGATGGCGGGAAGCTTCAACGGGTCGCGCGCGACGACATCGAAGTCCGGATCGCGCTCGCCCCACAGCGCCGCCAAGTGCTGGCGCGCCGCGATCAGTCGTTGTTCGGCACGGGCGCGGTCCAGTTCGGCGCGCGCCAGCGCCGCCTGCGCGGTCAGCACCACCGATTCCGGCGATGCGCCGGCCTGCATGCGCTGGCGTGCGCCCGCGACCGTGCGCTGGCGTTGGGCGATGTCCTGTTGCGCGATCTCGCGCTGCTTCTGCGCCGCCACGACGGCGAGATAACGCCGCGCGACTTCGGCCAGCAGATCGAGGCGCCGAGTTTCGCGTTCGATGGCCAAGGCGTCGATCCGGCTTTGCGCCAAGGTTCGACGCGCGTCGAGCTTGCCGCCGCGTTCGAGTACCGAGGCGAGGGTCAAGGTCAGTTCGGCGCCCTGTAGGCCACTGGACTCGCCGGAGCCAAAGGCGTTTTCGACGGTGGCGCCCGCAATCAGTGCGGGGCGGAGCAGGGCACGGTCGCGCTCGGCGGCGAGGACATCGCTGCGGGCACCAAATAGGCGCAGATCGGGGTGAGAATCGGCGACGCGGATCATCGCGTCGTTCAAAGTCAGGTCGTCGGCAGCCGCCGTGGGAAAAGCCACGGCACAGGCTGCGACGCACACGGCGAAGGCCGCGAGTCGCACACGCATAGGGATACTCCGGGTGAATTCAGGGGGACAAATCGCCGGCCTTAGGCCAGCCAAGCGTCAACCCGAAATCGGAGGTCGGAACGGTGTCGCCGAATATGCCGCGGGTACGACCTGCGCGGTGAGGGCCGATCCCATGATTGAGGGCTGCGCAAACATCGGAAGCAATGCCATCTGACCGAATGGCGCAAGCTGCGGTTGTGCGCAGCAATGGGCATGATGCATCAACTGATGTGAAATGCTTGACTCACTATCTGACTCACCCGCACCGGGTCGAGCCTGCTGAGCCTGCGCGGCATGCAGCTCAGCGTGATTGTTCGATGAGCCGGAATGACCAATGGCCTCGTGCAGCGCACCCTGGCCGGCAATCACCGGCTGGATGACCAGACACAACACCAAGAGCGCCAAGAAGACTTGGCGGCAGAAGGTGCGAATCCGGCGGACGTTACGTTTTTTCACGTGTTTAAAGTCTAGCTGAACCGTATAAGGTTACACAATCACAGCCCATATGAAAAAAGTCCACGTTTTCATGGGCTTGATCGCTCAGATGCAATTATTGGTCGCGAACGCTGCGATGGTGATCCGCGCTCAGACCCTACACGCAGCGCGCTCACGTAGGAATCTTGCAGTTGTATTGTGATCTGTCTGCAAGCTTGCTCCGAGCCTTACGGCAGTCGAAAAATGACCTTTTCGCCATTCTTGGCCGTGAATCCGAGCGTGACTGCGGACATCACTTGCCCGATCATTTCCACCACCTTGTCACCAGCGGCTATCGCCGTCGCCTTTGATCGGGTGGCTTCGGCTTTCGCTTCCACTCGATCAGAATCCACCACGTCTCATCGGGTGTGTGGTCGCTGAGCGATTAATGCGGTCGACGCCGTTTGCGTCGCGCAGACTACGCCACGCTGCGATACAGCAACTGGATTGAATTGGGACACTACCCGCTGGTTTGAATGTCCAGCGACACCCCATGACAACGATCCAACTTAGCGACCCGGCGCGCATGACGCCGCCACAGCGGCGCGCGGAGGCCGCCGCACTCCTGGCCTTGGGACTGCACCGCCTGCGCGGCGGGGACGCGCACGACGGCGCCGTTGGCGCGTCCTCTCCGGTTGACCTTGGCTTTGGCGGGGAACCACGCGTACATGCCAACCCCGCTCACCGGAGTCCACAGGCATGACGCAACAACATCCTCCCGCTTCGACGCCCGCATCGATAGCCACGCGCATCGCACACCTGACCGACTGGTCTTGGCCAGATCTCACGAAGGAATGGCACCGTCTCTTCGGCACCGACCTACTCGTCATCAATCGCCGCTTCGTCGAAAAGCGGATCGCGCATCGCTGGCAGGAGATCGAGTTCGCCAAGACCGACCGCGCGTTGCTCGCGCGCAACCAGCAACGCATCGACGAGTTAGTTGCCACCGGCCAACTCAAGCGCCAGCCGGTCGGTGCAGTCCCAGTCGCAGGCACCGAACTGATCCGCATCTACGCCGGCATCGAACACCGTGTGCTCGTGCTGTCCGATGGCGAGTTCGAGTATGCCGCCAAGCGATACCCGAGCTTGTCGATGATTGCCCGTGCGATTACCGGCACGCGATGGAGTGGCCCTGCCTTCTTTGGATTGCGCAAGGCAGGTGGCCGATGAACGCCATGGCACCAAAGCGCATGCGCTGCGCCGTCTACACCCGCAAGTCCACGGAGGAAGGGTTGGAGATGGCGTACACATCGATCGATGCCCAGCGCGATTCGGGTGCGTCCTACATCGCCAGCCGTCGCGCTGAAGGATGGATTCCCGTCGCCGACGATTATGACGACGGCGGCTTCTCGGGCGGCACGCTCGAACGCCCTGCCCTGCAGCGGCTAATGGCGGACATCGCGGCCGGTCGGATCGACATTGTGGTCTCCTACAAGATCGACCGCCTCAGCCGCTCCCTGTTCGACTTCGCCGAATTGGTGAAGATCTTCGACAAACACGGCGTGACCTTCGTGTCGGTGACCCAGCAGTTCAACACCACCGACGCGATGGGACGGATGCTGCTGAACATCCTCCTGACCTTCGCACAGTTCGAGCGCGAGCTGACCTCCGAACGCATCCGCGACAAGTTTGCGGCCAGCAAGAAGAAGGGCATGTGGATGCACGGCATCACCCCGCTGGGCTACGACGTCAAGGATCGCCGGCTGGTGATCAACGAAGCCGAGGCCGAACAGGTCCGAACGCTCTTCCGGCGTTTTCTCGAAGTGGGTTCGATGATGAAGGTGGCGCAGGAGGCCCGTGCGCGCGGCTGGCGCAACAAATCGTGGACGGCGAAGACAGGACGGCAACATATCGGCAGACCGCATGATCGGAGCACGATCTTCAAGATGCTGCACTGCCGAACCTACCTTGGCGAACTCAAGAACCGCGACCAGTATTTCGAGGGCACGCACCCGCCGATCATCGACCGGCCCCTGTGGGACGAGGTGCATGCGCGCCTTCAAGTCAGTGGCCCGGTGCGCGCAGGCGCGGCGCGTCAAGGCAAGGTGGCCTTCCTGCTGAAGGGCCTGCTGACCGGCCCGGACGGCCGTGCCCTGACGCCGTGGCACACGACCAAGGCCAACGGCCGCACCTACCGCTATTACCTCAGCACGCGCGACATTCATGAGGGGCGGAAGGCGTCCGGCCTCCCGCGCCTGCCGGCAGGGGAACTGGAAGCAGCCGTGGTCGCGCAGCTGCGGCGCCTGCTCCGCGCGCCGGACATGGTCGCGGCCATGATCCCGCAGGCGGTCGCACTCGATCCGACCTTAGACGAAGCGCAGGTCACGGTGGCGATGACGCAGGTCGAGCGGGTGTGGGACCAGTTGTTCCCGGCTGAGCAGCAGCGGCTGGTCCGCCTGCTGGTGGAACGGGTCATCGTGACGCCGACGAATCTGGAACTGCGGCTGCGTCCCGGTGGCGTCGGCACCCTCGCTGGCGAGTCCCGGCAGGCCGCAGAAGAGGCCGCCGCATGAGCAGTCCGATGCTGACCGTATCCGGGCCGGCGGCCGAGGTGGTCGCCAGCGACGGGAGCGTGGTGCTGAATGTACCGATCGCCCTGAAGCGGCGCAGCGGGCGACAGGTGGTGACGGTCGCGGGCGCGGAGCCCGTGGTGGTGACCCGCGCCGGGACCACACCGCTGCAACTGGCGCTGGCTCGCGGCCACCGCTGGCTGCGGATGCTGGAAACCGGCGATGCCGCCTCGATGTGCGACATCGCCCATCGCGAGAGCACCAACCACAGTTACGTCGCCCGGCACATCAACCTGACTCTACTGGCGCCGGACATTGTCGCCGCGATCCTGGACGAGACTCTGCCGGAGGGCGTGCAGCTGCTGTCACTGGCGATCAACCCGCCAATGTTGTGGGAGGAACAGCGCCGATGGCGTGCGGGGATGACGGACTGAGAAGCGAGGAGCAGTTTTCACCGCCGATAACGATCAATGTCGACTCATTTCCGGAATCGCAGCGTGGTTCGCGTACCGGTACTTGGACGCGAGAAGAATTCCAGATGCCAGCCAAGGTGTTCGCATATACGCGATATCAGATCGATGCCGATGCCACCGCCTCTGCGTTCGCCGCCCCCGCGAGCAATCTGGGCATAGATGACGCTGATTTCCTCGGGCGACATGCCATGACCTGGGTCATCGATTGTCACGAGTGCATCTTCCCCCAACCGCACGAAGATCTCGCCACGGTCGCTGTTTTCGATCGCATTGCGGAGCAGATTGCCGATCGTGGTCTGCACGATCGGCAGCGGCGCGGTGATCTCGCAAGCAGGCAGCGGGTCAATGGTCAGCAACAGATCCTTGCCGGATGTCAGATGCCGGTGGTCGTCGACGATCTCAGGCAACAATTGATCGAGCGCAATCCGGTCGCTTGCCCGAGCGAGCCGCTGCGGATCCTTGGCCAGGACCAGCAGCAACGCGATCAGCTGCTCCACGGCCTTCACGGTACGGTGGATCCGCTGCAACTGATGGCGCGCCTTGGTTGAAAGTTCCAGATCCTCCAGCGCGATGCTGCTCGCGCCTCCGATCAGCGCAATCGGCGTGCGTAGTTCATGGCTGGCGCTGTCGATAAAAACCCGTTCTCGCTCGACAAAACGATCATTGCGCTGCAGATAGTCGTTGAGGGCTTCGGCGATGACGACAAGCTCCGAGCTGGCCGAATCGTGTATCCGGACGCGCTGCCCCGGCTGGTCCGGCCGTAGATCGCCGATGTCCTTGGCCATCAGGCTCAAGGGACGTAGGAGCTTGCTAACGCCCCAAGCGATCGCCAACGCGAGCAGCAGGATCAAGGCCAATGCAGAGCCGACCACGGTGAGCGTCATGTCCTCTTCACGAGCCTCAAGATCGGTGATGTCCAATGCGAGTATCAGCGAATGCCCATTCTCTTTTCGCACCATCACGACGCGCTCGCTTCCTCTAATTCGGATACCGTCATGGACCCCCGCCGACAGGTTGAGCAGTTCGCTCGGGACAGCTCCGGACTCACGACTGTCGTATAACACCATACTGTCCGTATCGACCCAATGGAAATCCGGGTCTATGCGATGGCGCTCAAGAAAATGATCCAATTCGTTGTCGAGCAACGACTGCCAAACGAGATTCTCCGCGTGCTCGTTGATGATAGAACCGTGAACGTAAACCGCCATCGTCAGCAACACGGCATAGCCAAGTAATCCCGCCAGCATTCGCTGGCGCAGTCCGGATCTAATTCTTGCCATTGATGTAGTCCTTGGAGCCTAGAGCCAGGCCTGATTCAGCCAATCGGTACCCGACTCGCGGCAAGGTGTGAATCAGCTTGTCGGGGCGATCGCCATCCACGCTCTTCCGCAGTTCATAGATATGTGATCGGAGCATATCGCCATCGGGCGGCTCGTCGCCCCAAAGCACCTGTTCGAGACGCTCGCGCGTAACGGCAGCGGGACTGGCCAGCATTAGGATTTCCAGCAATTTTCGCCCTGCAGGATATAGGTGCAGCGGCTGGCCGCTGCGGCTGGCTTCGAGTGTGGCCGTATCGTATTTCAGATCGGCGATCTGTAGCGCCTTGCGGTATCCCCGGCCCGTTGCCCGGATCACCAGCGCCTCCAGCCGCACTTCCAGCTCGGGAAGATCGAAAGGCTTGGTGAGGTAGTCATCGGCCCCAGCTCGAAATCCGATGATTTTGTCGGGCAATTCGTCTCTGGCCGTGAGCATCAACACTGGCGTGTCGCAGCCGGCCGCACGCAATTGTTTAAGCACTTCCGGGCCTTCCAAGCGCGGCAGCATCCAGTCGAGCACGATCACGTCGAAGGTCTGATTCGTCGCCAGATGCCTCCCGGTGTAGCCGTCCGGCGCAGCATCCAGCGTATGGCCCCGCGCCTCCAGATATTCAAAGAGGATCGCGACCATTTCTCGATTGTCGTCCACGACCAGTATGTGCATTCGGTCACTCTCAATGGGGTCGCCAGCGTGCCGCAATCCATGTCGGAATTTGGTCGGTGGCGGTCCTCCATCCTCGCACGATAGCCCTACAGAGTGCATGTCAAAACGTGACGGCTTGCACAGGCAACCGCCGCCGCCCGTGAAACCCCCTTAACGATCCGCAAACGCGCTTCCGACCGATTTCCGACGCAGTGCAATCGACTATTCCGGTGTATCCAACCGGAACAGAGCGATTTCGCCTCCATGAAACAACCGTCCTCGAATAGAAACAAGATGCAAGGGGGTGGTTTGCGACTGCGCAGATTCATTCCCACAAGCACTTCATCCGGCGATCTGCTGTTCTCCCCCTTCGCTCGCGCCCACCTCTGGTGGCCACTCCTGGGAATGTCACTAATCATCGCCATATGGGGGGCAGCGGGTGCCGATTTTTGGTTGGCTGACCACATCTACGCATGGCAAGGAGGCAGCTGGTCGCTGAAGAAGGCGTTCCTGACCGAGGACGTGATCCATGTGGCGGGGCGCAACCTCAGCGCGATGGCATGGCTGGGCTTGCTGATCAGTTACGCGATTGCGCGCTACCGCGATGGCTGGTCGCATTATCGACGGCCGCTCGCCTATCTGCTGCTTGCAACGGTGACAGGAAGCCTGTTGGTCGCATGGATCAAATCCTGGTCGAACGTGGATTGCCCTTGGGATCTGATCAGGTATGGCGGCGAGCGTCCTTATATCGACCTTTTTTCTCTACGCCCCATTGGACTTTCGCGGGGCAGATGCTTTCCGTCAGGCCACGCCAGCGGTGGTTACGCATGGCTAGCGCTGTATTTCTTCCTGCTTGCCACACGTCCTTCATGGCGTTGGTGGGGGCTGGCGGCGGGCTTGGGATTGGGTTTGACATTCGGTATCTCGCAGCAACTGCGAGGTGCGCATTTCCTGTCGCACGATCTTTGGACCGCGACCATTTGCTGGGTTGCGTCGGCCGCGCTATCTCTTGGGCTCTGGCCGGCTCGCAAGGATGTGGTTCCAGCACCCGTCACGAGTCCAGATCTGGGGCGCACGCGTCCTTTGGGGCGCGCGATATGAGCAGTTCCAAAACCTTCAGTCGATCTACGCTCGTTCAAATCATAGGCCGCTCAAAGTTGGCCGTTCGCCCCGAAATCAGTATCGAACTGCTCGCACTGCTGAGCAGCATATTCTTCACTATCTTCAGCAATACGACGTTCTTCCACGCGGTTTCCAAGAGCGGTGAACTGCACGGATTCGGCGGCTGGTTGATGGCGATCAGCTTATTTGTCGCAATTGCAGCACTCAACACGCTGCTGCTATGCATACTACTTTACCGTTGGACGGCAAAGCCAGTCCTGATCGCGCTGCTGCTGATCACGGCCGCTGCCGCACACTATATGAGTCGGTATACCGTCTACTTCGATACCGACATGATTCGCAACATACTGCAGACCGATACGAAGGAAGCGAGCGAACTAATCACGCCCGGTTTTGCTTTGTCGATCGTGATCTACGGCGTGCTGCCATCGATCATGGTGTTGCGTTTGCGGATTCGGCCGCGTCCATTCTGGCGCGCAGTTCTGATTCGTACAGCCAGCATTGTGGCGGCGGTTGCTGTGGCTGCGGGTGCAGTCATGATTTCGTTTCAAGGCCTGTCATCATTGATGCGTAATCACAAGGAAATGCGGTATTTGATTGCGCCTGGGAATTATCTCGTGTCGTTGGCACAGGTCGGTCTGGACGATGGCGTTGCGGCCGACAAGACTCGCATTCCTGTCGGGGTCGATGCGCGTGCCGCGACTCGCCCTGCTGACGCCCGGCCGCGTCTGCTCGTGCTGGTCGTGGGCGAAACGGTCCGCGCTCAGAACTGGGGGCTGAACGGATACTTTCGCCAGACGACGCCTCAGCTAGAGCGCATCAAACACCTCAATTTCAAGGACGTGACCGCATGCGGCACAAGCACCGAAGTCGCGTTGCCATGCATGTTTTCTCCTTATGGCAGAACCGATTACGACAAAGACAAGATCCGCCGCTCAGAGAGCCTGCTGCATGTACTTGAGCGCGCGGGCATCAAGACCTTGTGGCGGGACAATCAGAGCGGCTGCAAAGGAATATGCGATGGCCTGACATTTGAATCATTTCAGCACCGGAAGGACGCAGAAATATGCGATGGAGAACGATGTCTCGATGAAGTGATGCTCAAAGGATTATCGGATGTCATAGGCAAGAATTCGAGCGATATGGTGGTTGTCTTGCATCAACTTGGCAATCACGGCCCCAGCTATTTCAAGCGCTACCCTCAGCAATTCAGGAAATTCACGCCAGATTGCAGAACCGCAGAGCTTGGAAAGTGCACACAGGAGCAGATTGTCAACGCATACGACAATGCCATTCTTTACACCGATGATTTTTTAGCGAAAACAATTGCTCTGTTATCAGCACAGCAGTCACATGATGCCGCAATGCTTTATGTGTCTGATCACGGAGAGTCGCTGGGAGAATCAGGACTGTATTTGCATGGTATTCCATACGCGATTGCCCCAAGTACACAGGTCAAAGTTCCTATGGCCATGTGGCTTTCAGAGCCGTTCGTCTCTAATCGAGAGCTCGACATGGGCTGCCTTTTTCGAAGGTCAGAGCTGCCAGCGAGCCATGATAATTATTTCCATTCTGTTCTTGGCTTGATGCAGGTATCGACTAACGCATATGACCAAAAGCGAGACGTTTTTAATGGGTGTTAGACATATCTGATGGGTAGGTATTAGAACAGTCGACAATTTTTACAACGCCAAATTGGGGAGCATCAATATGAAATCAATATTTGCAACAGCAATTGGATCATTAAGCTTGTTTATCGCGCTAATGCTCGCCTCTGGACAATCGAATGCCCAGGGATCCAGCAATACCGAAAAAGCTGGCGACGTATTGCAGATCGCCCTGCCAGCAACGGCGTATATCGCTACGTTTGCAATGGATGATCCGGAAGGAAGAAAGCAGTTTTATAAATCTTTTGCTACCAATATTGCCGTGACTTATGCGATTAAATATGCGATCGATAAGCCAAGGCCAGAAGGGAATGGTGGGCAGGCATTCCCGTCGGGGCACACTTCGACATCCTTTCAAAGCGCTACATTCATACATCGACGCTACGGATTGAAGTATGGAATTCCAGCTTATGCGGCAGCGACCTACGTTGGATGGAGCCGAGTCGAGGGCGAATCGGACAAACATGACTTTTCTGACGTGGCTGCAGGCGCAGTAGTCGGAATCATTAGTGGCTACTATTTTACCACTCCGTACAACGGCTTCACGGTCACGCCGACAGCAGACAGCAAGTCGATCGGGTTTGTGATCAGTAAAGAATGGTGATTCACTCGAATGATGCTGCAGCGTAAGTTCCGAATAAAAAACATTGCCGATTTATGAAATAGTAGGACAAGGCTTCTATCATGAATAAGAAATTTGTTTTTATGCTCGTGGCTTTATTATCAACGCCATTACTTTATTTTGCGGCAAACTATGGCATTGAAAAGAATAATAATTCTAATGCCGTAAAGAAAAACACAGCTCTGTCTGCCAGTGCGGAGATATTCGAGAATATTGCAGAATCAGCTCGAGTAATGAAGCCTAAAGAATTTTACGAGGCCATGTCGCGCCATGAAGGCAATAAGGCTGGAATTCGCTCGCTCCTGTCATCCGCACAGATTTCAGAAATTGATGAAATTACGGCATTGATCGGCACCGCATGGACTGATGGGGAAAAGTTGCAAGTTGCGCTTGGCGCTATAGAGGCTTACCGCTTTCTCGAAACCGCAATGAAAAGAGGCCCGAGCGATCTTCCTTTGAATGTTTCCATGCTGGATTATTCTGGATTCAAACTAACGATTCTCTCGAGCGCTAAGAATACGGACTGGAGCTCAATCGAATCGACGATAGATGATGCCAATCAGTGGTGGCAAACGCTTTCACCTCAAATCAAAGATAGAGATTTACGGCAGGCCATGGACCGAACGATGCTTGCATTCCAGCAAGCATCTAGAAGCCGTGATAAAGCCATGCTCGTCTATGCGGCAGAAATGGATCTCATCCTTGTGGATGCACTCGAAAAAAGTTTTTTAGTGCATTGAAAACCAAAGACTATGAAATCTCTGCTGCATCATGAAAAGATTTTTATTCTACTGTCACTGCTGGTAGCGCTAAGCTTGGGCGCAGGTATCGGTATTCGTGATCCTTCGCCTCCGGATGAGCCGCGCTTCGTGTTGTCGGCAAAGCACATGGTCGAATCCGGTGATTGGCTGGTGCCGCATCGTGGCAGAGAGTTCTATGCGGAAAAGCCGCCGGTGTTCATGTGGCTTCAAGCTACCGCTTATACGATATACCCAAACTGGAAAATCGCCTTTCTTTTGCCATCGTTGCTTGCCGCGATGGGTGTGCTCTGGCTTACCTACGATTTGGCTCGCAGATTGTGGGGTACACAGACCGCGATATATTCTGCCGCAGCACTTTGGGTATGCATTCAATTCGGTTTGCAGGCGAAACGTGGGCAGATCGACATGGTGCTGGTGTTTATGTCGACGCTCTCGCTCTGGGGGTTGCTCCGACATCTATTGCGCGGTCCTGCGTGGGGTCCGCTGTGGCTGGGCGCCTTTGCAGCCGGTGTGGGGACAGTGACAAAAGGGGTGGGATTTCTCCCGCTTCTTGTTTTTCTTCCCTGGCTTGTGACGCGTCGCTTTACGGCAGCACAACACTCGGTGCAACCAGTCAGCTTTTGGCGATATGGTGTAGTGCCCATCGCGTTTGTCGCTGGCTGTGGTGTGTGGCTAGGCCCCCTTGCAATCGCTTTGATAGCTGATCCTGATCCGGCACTACGCGCCTATGCTGGCGAACTGTTGTTCAAGCAAACCAGTGAGCGATACGTCAATGCTTGGCACCATATCAAGCCAGTGTGGTACTACGTTCAAGTCATCATGACGCTCTGGCTTCCGGGAGCGCTACTGTTGCCGTGGCTGGCTTCCCGATGGTGGCAGCAAATCCGCGCAAAGCATTCAGATCATTGGGTTTTGCTGGGGTGGTGTCTGCTTGTGCTGATCTTTTTCAGCGCAAGTCCAGGAAAACGCGAGGTCTACATCTTTCCAATGCTGCCGGCGCTGTGTATTGCCGCTGCGCCGCTGCTGCCAGAATTACTTCAACGCCGAGGCGTTCAATGGATGCTTTCCGCATACGTTGGAATATTCTCGACTGCTTTTTTTATTCTTGGTTTGTCTGGTTTTTTTGAACTGAACCCGTGGGCGCAAAGTCTCGCAGATCAACGTGATATTCCCGCAACTGCAATGCGGAGTTTTGTTCTCTGGCTGCTTGCTGCTGGTATCGTCGGATTATTGCTGCTCGGTTGGGGGCGTCTGAAAGACAGCAGCATGACTGTGGTTCTGTTCACTGCGGTTCTATGGACAACATATGGCCTTGGGCTGACGCCGTCGCTAGACGCTACAAGCTCAGCGAAGGCGTTGATGATGCGAGTAGGCGTGCGGATTGGGCCGCAGGCAGAGCTTGGCATGATCGCTTGGCGTGAGCAGAACTTGCTGCAAGCAGATCGCCCTGTCGTTGATTTTGGTTTCAAGCAATCATGGCAGTCGCAGTGGGATCAGGCCAGCCGCTGGGTGATCGAATCCCCTCAGCATCGTTGGCTATTCGTGCTTGAAGAGGCATTGAGCCCTTGCGTGAACCAGGCGCAGGTTATCGCCATCGGTCAATCCAACCGTCGCGACTGGGTTTTGGTACCGGGCAGCGCAATTGTTGCGGGATGCAAAACGCCAAAACTGGCCGACACAGGCGAGGATGCTCTGTGAATTTCATACGCCTACTGTATAAAGCGTTTGTAGCAGAAACGAAGAGTCTCATGCCTTCGATATAACCTTGGATCTTTAGTTCTTCCTCAATAGTCGCATCTACCTATCACCCCTTAGCACATTGACAGGTGGCACATGGACACGAATCAAGTTTCTGCGTTGAGCAAAGTTCCGGCGGTTACACTCGGGTTCTGGATCATCAAGATTCTGGCGACCACCCTTGGCGAGACCGGCGGCGATGCGATGTCGATGTCGATGGGGCTCGGCTACCTGATGAGCACCGGCATTTTCATGGTGGCGTTCGTTGCGGCCGTCATGGCACAGATCGCAGCTGATCGCTACCGTCCTTGGTTGTATTGGACCACAATCATCGCCTCGACGACCGTGGGCACCACCTTGGCCGACTTCGCAGATCGCTCCCTCGGAATCGGATATTTGGGTGGCTCGGTTCTCTTGCTTGGTCTGTTACTGACCTCGTTGTTCGTATGGCATCGCACACTCGGATCAGTGGACGTCAACACCGTGAGCACTCCGAAGTCTGAGTTCTTCTACTGGCTGACGATCATGTTTTCGCAGACGCTGGGCACCGCTTTGGGTGACTGGACCGCAGACAGTGCTGGACTCGGCTATGGAGGCGCTGCGTTGGTATTCGGTGGCCTGCTCTTGCTGGTCGTCGGCGCCTATTTGTGGACGCGGGTCTCCCACACATTGCTGTTCTGGGCTGCCTTCATCCTGACTCGACCTTTGGGCGCCGTGGTTGGCGACTTCCTGGACAAGCCGGTCGCCCAAGGCGGTATGGCATTGAGTCGTTACACCGCGACCGCTGTTCTGCTGGCGCTGATCGTCATTGGCATTGCCTTGCAGGCGAGACGAGCCGCACTGGCGCAGAATCGAGCCGCTTAATACATGACGCAGTGCAGCCGATGCAGCCAGTCATCGTCTGACTCGACGCAACCCGTCAGGAGGTGAAGCATGACCGAAACCGGATGGTTCCAATGGGCGGTGCTGTCGGCATTCTTCGCCGCGCTGACCGCGATCTTCGCCAAGATCGGTCTCGCCGGGGTAGATTCTGACCTCGCAACGCTGATCCGAACTGCCGTTATCTTCGCGGTGCTTTGCCTCTTCGTGCAGGCCACCGGGAAATGGACCGATCCAACGACGCTTTCGGGGAAGACGTGGACGTTCCTGGTCCTATCGGCGCTGGCGACGGGCGCGTCGTGGGTCTGCTATTTCCGCGCGCTCAAACTCGGCGAAGCCTCGAAAGTCGCACCGGTCGATAAGTTGAGCGTGGTTCTGGTCGCAATCCTGGCGTTCGCTATGCTTGGCGAGCGGCCGTCTTCGCGGGAGTGGATCGGTATCGTTTTCGTCGCCATTGGTGTCTTGATACTTGGACTGAAACGTTAAACCATCGCCCTGATCCTGGATGCGGCTCTGCCACCATAGGGAGCCCGCCTTTCCCCGACCACGCCCCATTGCGCTACGCTGCGATCCGGCGTGAGAGAGCGTTTGGATTTCACGTACTCTGGCTGCGCCAATCCGACAGTGATAACCGCGCTCTGCGGACCCGACGATCCCTGCCTTTCGCAGGGTTTCGCGTTTTGGCCTTCGACTTGGCGCTCACCGCAGCTGAGCCGGTCTGGCGAAGTTTTCGCCACTATTCCCTCTCCCCTCTCCCTCCCCTTTGCGTCACTCTTGTCGAATGCAAGCGATGGTTTGTGGTGGTTCAGTTCGAATGAACCTGCCTCGCATGAGCGGACGCCAATGAAGTACGGGGTCGGTTCGGCAAATTTCATGGCGGTATCTGAGAGGGACACTACGGTCACGTCCTGCCTGGGTGACCACGAGGCTGGCCAGATCGGGTGCACGACCCCCTGCCGGTTTCCGAACCGCCCCGTTCAAGCCGTTGAAACTGAGACACCACCAAGGTCCGCGTCAAGCCACGCTGCCGATACGGCTTCGCCATCGTGGATGGGCAAGCCGGCGTCACCGGCGCGCTGCAAAGCGGTTGCCACTACATTCGAAATTGCAAGCTCCGAATCGGATGAGCTGAGGTCAATCGGGAGCGCAACGTTCGTTCCAGTCGCTGCGGTTGTTCATGGCACGCGGGAAGCACACCAGGAGGCCCGCGTTTACGCGGCATCGCCGCGCAAGCGGCAAGCGTCGGATCTTCCGGATCATTCGCAGATCGCCGCTCGGGCTGGAGTTGATCGCCCGACCACAGGTATCGATGAGCGATTTCCGGAATTTCGTACTGCGTCCACCTCGCGGCTTCTCGGCAAATCTTCTTTCGTGGGTGGGCAACACACCAGTCCAGAAGCAACTTCTTTTCGAGAAGCCACAATACTTGTATATCCGCAGTTTGGCGCGATACCCTGCAGCAGGACTTTCTGCGGAAAAAGTGCGATATTGATGGAGCACGCATGGTTTCGAAGCCGTGATTCGCAAGCCCCGGCGAAAGACCGCCGGCATCGTGGAGTCGGTTGACCGTCACTGCGTGATCGGGTGAGAATCGAGACGGTCTGAGGGTGGTCGTTCGAGGCGCGTCGTTGGTATGGCCTCGGAATCCGGCAAAGCACTTGTCGGGACGGGCGGCGGCACTCGATTGCTTCGTAATTGTCAGGGAATGAATGAGGATCTGCAGACCAACGAAACGGATCCATACTGCAAGGCTCGGGACGAGAGCCGGCGCCCCGTGGCCGCATCGACGGCTCCATGCCATACCGATGATGATGATGATGCGCCGAGCGCACCGGTTCGGACGTGTTCGGTTAGCGTTGCAATCAACGTTCGATCCAGTGGTCATGAGCATGACCGAGCGTAAGAGCGAGTCGGACCGGGTTTACGTATGTCGGCATGTCGAATGCCTTGCGGAAGCAAGGCGGCGCAGGCGCGACCGCAAGCCGCAAGGGTGCTGCCGGAACGAAATGGTCCGGGGTGAATATTGGCCAAAGTAGAGTGTCGCTGTGAACGTTGAGCAGATGCAGAACCAGTCCGCCGCCGATGATGCCTACGAGGTCGGCCTCAGTAAGGTTCGCGAGGCGGTCATCAGCTCGCATTTTATGCATCGGCTCTCTGAAAATTCCGATTTGCGGCTCTATCGACAAGACCATTTCGATACGCTGCGTCTGGACATCGACGAAACAGCGTTGGAGAGCCGGCTGCTTCCGATCCTCAAAACGGCATGCGCGACCTATTGCCAGCGTCGCGTCGACGCGGCGCGGCGGCGTGCGCGCGAGCAGTTCAGGGATTACGGCTGCGATTCGGCCCAGGATGTCGGAGCATCGGAGTTCATCACGGAAGCGATTTTCGACAAGGAATTCTCGCGGAACGGAACGCGTTACAACGAGAAGAAGAGGCTGAATCAGCAGCTGAAGTCCCTGATTCGAGCCCAGCAGCCGATCGAGATGGTCATCCCCGCCCTTCCGTTCAAGATCCCTTCTCCACTGAAATCCCGGGGCGCGCAGCCGGATCTTGGCGAAGTCAACTTCCTGCTGAGCCTGTACGAAATCACCAGGGTGGTGGAGAGTCTCTACGAGCCCGAGGCGTCTGGCCGCTCGCACGGGCTGGCGACTTTCACGATCGTCTCGGACGGACTCCGTTTCAACGAAGCTGTCAACAAGCCGAATGATGACATCGAACGATATCAGTCGGCTCTGATGGATTGGGTTCGGCGACTTGGGCTGGAAGCCTACATCCGCATCGTCGACTACAAGAGCCTCCTGCGCGACCATCTTTCGGAAGAGGACCAGAACGAGAAAAATCGCTTGTTCCAGGCGGCTCACGCGGACTATTCCAGAACCCTGTGGCCGATATTCGACCCTTACAACGTCGTCGATTCGCTAGAGGCTGCGGCGCGCGTGGAGCTGGACCCGGAGTTGGAAAACCCGCAAGGCAGATTCGTTTCGCTGCTCAAGTCGCTGATCTTCACCGTTAACTACCGGACGCTGCAGAATCTCGATGGCGTCTCCGAACCGGTGCGTGCGGAATTGTATCGGGAGCTGACCACGCGCATCTTTCAACCCTATGCTCGAATCGGAAGAACCGATTTTTCGGTCGCCGCGTCGGAGCCGCACCATTGCGCATCGCGTGCTGATTTGTCGCCCGACTTCATGGAACGCCTGCGGCAATCGATGTTGTATGAAGTCTGGGAAGCGGCGATTTGTTACATCTCCGAAATCAAGAGCGATCGCGATCGTGAACAGGACCCGATCCTCGCATGTCTACCCGCGGGCTTGCGCTGGACAATCCATCGGAAGCGAGGACAGATCGCGATAGCGACTCCGCCCATCCTCGGAATGGCGGTGCAGGCCTGGGCTGGAAGCGCTGTTTTCAGGCCCGCTGGAAAGGACAAGATCCGGCTCTGCAGCCTGCCGGCTCTGCTGTTGGAGTCTTCCGGGGCGATACCGGTCGCGATGAAGTCCTATGCCGACAGCAGCGGCCAGCCGTTGTTCTATGTCGACAGCCAGCTCGGGGTGAGCGATATCGACGATTTGCTGACAGCGCTGGACAGCGCCTTCACCCGTCAGCGCTTCAGTTGACCACGAGAAATATGGACATGACGTTCGAATTGCCGCTCAGACTCCAGGGCGATCTCGTGATCCTCGAGAAACTGGAGCCTTCGCATCGAGAGCCGCTCAGGGCGGCCGCGCAGGGCGACGATGCCATCTGGACGTACTTCCCGCTGAACTACAATGGCGCTGGCGAGCACTTCGACGAGTGGTTTGACTACACGACAGAACAGCTTGAACAAGGTAGGCACTTTCCATTCGCCGTAAGGCGTCGGAGCGACAGCCGGATCATCGGAACGACGCGCTACTACGATCTGGTCAGCGATCACAAACGGCTTGCGATCGGGTCCACCTGGTACTCGATGGAGGTCAGAGGGTCGCTCATCAACTCCGAGGTTCGCTTGCTGACGCTCGGTTACGCATTCGAGCGTCTCGACGTGAACCGGGTGGAAATGATCACCGATCCTCGGAACATGAACTCCCGCGCCGCGATGCGCATTCTTGGCGCCACGCAAGAGGGCATCATGCGCAGCCATTTGATCTATCGCGACGGCAGAATACGCGACTCGATACTCTTCAGCATCATCCGCAGCGATTGGCCGGCGGTGAAGAAGAGGCTTTGCGAGAGACTCGAAACCGTCGCGCCAGAATCACCAGGCCGAACGATGAGCGGCTGATCGCGGATAGAACAAGCCAGCCCGACCGGAACGGATTTTCCGGAAGCAGGACCTCAGACAACAAGCCAGCGCCCATGAACCCATTCGTCCCTACCCCGCATGCCGATGAGCGGCTGCACATTCTCATCTCGCGCGGCATCGAATGCGTCTCGCACATCGACGCCGACGTGAGCGGACTGGTCGATTCTGCCGTCATCGAGCGCCATCTGCAGCGACCCAACGCGCTTTCGATCTTCGTGGCGCCAGCCCCGCCGCCAGTAGACCGGGTAAGGCACGAGCAGCCCACGCGATCGTTCATCGCCAGCGGTCCGTGGACGAGGCCTCTGCTCGAGATGGAGGGGAATGGCGTCGACGCTTGCTATCGGGCGTTGCACCGTGCGATTTCGGCGGATGTGGACACGCCGGAAATCAGTGTTTACAACGGTGTCGCAGCGGTGGAGGGCGATCTCGGTCGCCCGAGCGTCGAGTTCGTCATCCCCCATATGGGGTCGCGCGCCCACCTCGACGTCTGCCTGGCTGGTGTCGTTTCCCAGACAATGGATTGCATCGCCTCGGTATGCCTCGACGAGCCCTCCGATTGGCGGCCCAAGCATGGGGATGCAAGGATTCGCCAGTATCTTGCGGTCGATCCTCCCGTGGGCCCTTACGCCATACGACAGTATCTGGCGATGAATTCGGTGGCGGAATATCTGGCGTTTCAGGACTCGGACGACTATTCGTTGTCGTCGCGGTTGACGGAGCTGCTGACTGCTTGCGTCCAGCAAAACGCCGACAGCGCCGGCTGTCACGAACTCAGGCTGGACGAAATCGAGCAGGCCGTCATACCTGTCAGATTCCCGCTCAATGTCAATGAAGCACTCAAGGACGTCGTTGGCCATCCGCAGCTGTTTCCGACGACGGTGACGAGGACCGATACATTCAAGCGGATCGGCGGGCTTTCGACCATTCGCAAGTTCGGCGGCGATTCCGAGTATCTGATGCGATCTTACTTTTTCACTCGCATCATCAACATCGACCGCTTCCTCTACATTCGCCGTAGACGCGAGGGTTCTCTCACGACAGCTCCTGAAACCGCGTTGGGAACGCCCATCCGGAACGAACTGTGGCGGACCTGGAGAGAGGATTTCGAAAGCATCAAGCGCGGACAGCTCGCACTGGAGGATTCCTCGCTGGCGTTGCGCCATGGCGCCGCAGTGGAAATCGTTCCCGTCGATGCTGTCTAGCAGGGCGCTGTATCTCCGATCGCGATCGCCGGGGAAGGAGTCCGGATGCGTTGCCCGCGACACGGACAGCGGGGAGAGTCCGCCAATGACCTTGATGTCGTAATTCGAGCCGTACCATGGAGTCGTCGGGCAAGACCGCGCGTGCCGAAAGCGGTTGAGGCGGGAGCGCAGTCTTTGCTACGATCCGTGACCATACGGTGATCGGTAGGCAGTTGGTTTCGGCGCTGCCATTGCATAGTTTGGCTTTCCCGATTTCCTGCCGAAACCGAATGGATGCACCAACCATATGCTGCGCCGGGCTTCATGCACGGAAGACATCTGATCATCGCCCGCCGCCCCGGGTTTCAGCCCACGGGAAGCGGACGTCCCCGTCTGCGGCGAGCCCGGCATTGCTGCGGCGCGACGTTCGCGGGTCATGCGGTGGCGCCGAACATCGAAAGAACGACAACATCGCCGTGAACTCGCATCGATATGCCCGGGCTCCGATCCGCGCCCTGCTCGAATCCACGGTTCCAGCGCAAGGAAAGTTGACATGAGAATTGCCAAAGTAGGCGTGGTCGGCGCGGGTGTGATCGGCCGAGGCGTCGCCCAGTCGCTCGCCCAGACCGGGCACGAAGTGGTCCTGGTCGACGTGAGCGAAGCGGTTTTGGCGGATGCGCTGAGCGATATCGCCAACGGACTTCGTTTCGCGGCGTTCCGCGACCCGGTCTTGCGCAAAGCGGATCACGCCCAGATCATGGCCGCGATCACTGTCGCGACCGATTATCGGGCTTTGGCGGACGTACAGTTCGTCGTCGAGAATGTGACGGAGGACTGGGACATCAAACAGGCCGTATACCGTGAGCTGGATCGGGCTTGTCCGGCGGAATGCGTATTCGCCGTCAACACATCCGCAGTTCGGATTGCGCGTCTTGCAGCGGTGACCGGCCGGCCCGCGAATATCGTCGGCATGCATTTCATGAATCCCGTTCCGCAGAAGCAGCATGTCGAGTTGATTGTCGGTCCCGACAGTTCCGACGGGGCCATCGCATCGGCCATGACCTTGCTTGACCAGCTCGGAAAGCAAGCCATCGTCGTGCGCGACAGTCCCGGATTCGTTTCGAACAGGGTCATGATGCTCATGATCAACGAGGCGATCGCCGTGCTCGAAGAAGGCGTCGCCAGCGCTTCGGATGTGGATGCGATTTTCGTGCATTGTTTCTCGCACAAGATGGGTCCGCTGGCTACGGCCGACCTGATCGGTCTCGACACGATCCTCAACACCTTGGACGTCTTGCGCGATGATTGCGGCAAAGAGAAATTCGCCGCATCGCTCCTGCTTCGACGCATGGTGGATGAGGGAAGACTGGGCCGGAAGTCGGGTTCCGGTTTTTTTGAGTACAGCATGCGTAAAGAGGTTCAGCGCGATGGAGATTAGGCAGCGGATCAGAAGTTATTTGGCCAGCAACATCGGCGCAACGGTCGGCGATAACGAGGACATCTTCAAGCGAGGGCTCGTGAACTCCCTGTTCGCGATGCAGTTGGTGGTGTTCATCGAACAAGAATTCACGATTGCGGTCGAAGGCGACGATCTGGACCTCGACAATTTCCATTCAATTGATGCGATGACTGCCTTCGTGATCAGGAAGAGCGGCGGAAACGGTGACCATGGATCTGCGTCTTGACGATGCCCAGCTGATCGCCCGTGACAGTGCGAGGCGTTTCGCGACGGAGTTCGTGGATCCCCTTGCGGCGCAGGCCGATCAGGAACAGGCGATGCCGGCTGTATTGCTGGACAGACTGCGCGAGGGTGGTTGGCTGGGGGCTGCGCTTCCGTCCGAGTGGGGCGGTTCCGGCATGGATCCGCTGGCTTACGGGCTTGTCACGGAGGAGATCGGCAGGGCATGTTCCTCGGTTCGCAGCTTGCTTACCGTTCACAACATGTCATCGCAGGCACTGGTGCGCTTCGGAAGCGCTGAACAGCAGGCCCGATGGCTGCCGGATCTGTGCGCCGGCAGGAAGCTGATCGCCTTCGCACTCACGGAGCCCGATGCGGGCAGCTCGGCGAGCGCCATCCGGACCGAAGCCCGGAAAGGCACGGATTCGTTCCTGGTCTCGGGAACAAAGATATGGACCACGTTCGGTCAAATCGCCGATTTGTATCTGGTGTTCGCCCGTTGCGAAGACGCGCCAGTCGCTCTCGTGATCGAGAGCGATAGAGAGGGAGTGCATGTCGAACCGATATCGGACGTTCTGGGGACACGTGGTTCGATGCTCGCACGTGTGCGGTTCGAGGATGTGGAGGTGCCCGCCACGCACCGGGTGGGGCCGGTCGGCGCAGGTATCTCGTTTGTCGCGAATTCGACTCTCGATCATGGCCGATTTTCCGTGGCATGGGGCGCTACGGGCATCATCCGGGGTTGCCTCGACGCATGCTTGTCGTACGCGACCCAGCGTCGCCAGGGCAGTCACTCCATCTCGGAGCATCAACTGGTCAGACGCGAGTTGACCAACATGCTTGCTGCGCACACCACGGCGCATGCGTTGTGCTCCCGCGCCGCCTATTTCCGCATGATCGGCGACCCGCGCGCCGTAATGGAAACCACTCTGGCAAAATATCACGCGGCGCAGTCTGCTGTGCAGACCGCCACGGACGCAATTCGCCTGCATGGCGCGAACGGTACAAGTCGAAACTATCCCGTCGAGCGATATATGCGGGATGCGATGATTCTCGAGATCATCGAGGGCACCAGGGAAGTGCTCCAGGATTCGCTTGCATCGTATGCCCTGCAACGGCCTTACTCCAGGGACTGAACCATATGTCGACACCTTCGCTCGCCCGCAAGCAGCCGCTGATCAAGTGCGTGATATGGGATCTTGACGAAACGCTCTGGGATGGGGCTTTGCTGGAGGGTGGCGGCCGCGCGCTGAAGCCGGGTATCGTCGATATCATTCGCGAACTCGACGCGCGCGGGATTCTGCAGTCGATCGCCAGCAAGAACGATCATCACGTCGCCTGGCCCGTGGTCGAGGCTTTCGGAATCTCCGAATATTTCCTCTTTCCGCAGATCACGTGGAACAGCAAAGCCGACTCGGTCAAGTCGATTGCGGAGCGTTTGGGGATCGGTATTGATGCGTTGGCGTTCATCGACGACCAGCAAATTGAACGCGACGAAGTTCGTTGCTTCCTGCCGCAAGTGACGGTCATCGATTCCGCAGATATCGAAGGCCTGCTCGATCGGGAGTACCTGCAACCGCAAGGCATCACCGACGAAGCGCGCTCCCGGCGTCTGATGTACCGCGCCGACATTGAACGCACGGGCGCCGGCGAAGCATTCACGGGGACACGAGACGAATTTCTCGCGACTCTGGGCATGCGATTGACGATCCACCGTGTGGGTCCCGATGATCTCAGGCGTGCCGAGGAGCTGACGATCAGGACGAATCAGCTGAACACCACAGGCCTGACCTATTCCTACGAAGAGCTCGATGCGATGTCACGATCGCCCACGCACCTGGTGCTCGTGGTGAAGCTTGTCGATCGCTACGGGAGCAGTGGCACGATCGGACTGGCGGTGGTCCAGAAAGAAGCGGACATGTGGACGCTCTGGTTGTTGATCATGTCCTGTCGCGTCGCCACGAGAGGCGTCGGTACGGCATTGATCGCGTATCTTGTACGCCGCGCCGCTGACAGCGGTGTTCGACTGCGTGCTGCATTTGCGCCCACGGATCGCAATCGGCAGATGTACATCGCATACAAGTTCGCCGGATTTCGCGATTCCGGAGAGACCGCAGATGGCGCGCCCGGGACCGTTCTGCTCGAACACGATTTTCAACGGATGCCGGTCCTGCCTCCGTACATCAGCGTCATCGCCGAGGAAGACGATGTGCACAATCGTCCTGCGCCAGCCGCTGAGCGACAACATGACCCGGCCTAGCTAGAGCGGAAGCCGCGCGGGACCTCCGGTTGCCGACCGTTTTTCGAGAGCCCACGCACCGACGACTCCCTCGAACACAGAGAGGGCTATCTCGTTCGACCAGCCGGGCCCAGGTTTGCCAAGCATGTGCATGGCTGCGATCAAGGCTCTTCGCTCCGAGTCCGTCAATTCGGAAAAGCGTTCGCGGACTTTCTCGATGAATCCGTGACGAGAGCTGTTTGACATGGCGATGATCACGTCGCGTCGTACAATGGCACTCTCGGTCGAATGGTAAAGCTCTTCGAGGATCTTTTCGGACAGATCGTCGAAGGCCAGGGCAAGCACACGAATG
Source organism: Lysobacterales bacterium (assembly GCA_017302135.1). Taxonomy (GTDB): domain Bacteria; phylum Pseudomonadota; class Gammaproteobacteria; order Xanthomonadales; family Xanthomonadaceae; genus Lysobacter_I. The sequence goes on from JAFLDZ010000019.1 coordinate 33,729, forward strand.
ACCCAGCTCTGGTTGGCAGTTACCTGAAGGATGGGCGAGCGCCCGACCCACAGCGCTTTGACGGCGGAGCAGAAGTTTGACCGCGTCTCGCTGTCGAAACTGTCGTGAAGGTCGAGGTATGCTTGCAAGACACTCTGGAATATCGACGACAGTCGCTCGAGATTCCGGGCCAGCAGCGTCACCAATGCCGCTTGGTGCCCGTGATCCAGGTAGATCATTGATCTCACGACTCTCTTGACCAGGTTCGGATTCAACCGGGGCTTGTCGAGCTCGGCGCCGAGCAGTCCCACCACGTCGAAGGAACGGATCGTCCGCTGATTCGCGTCGGCGCAGAGCCTGTCGAGTTCGAAGCAGCGATCGACATGGACTCTGAGCCGCATGAACTCCTGGCTTCCGCCTCTGTTGGTGGCTGCTGCGACGTCGCCTGCTGCCGGTAGCCGGTTCAAGAACGCTTCCGATACGAGGGAATACGTTTTGGTTTTCTGCAGCGAGAAACCCGTGTTGGATGTCAACCATTGTGCGAGCCGAGAGAGCGCGCTCTGCGCTTCATCGGTGCTTTCGGCGAAGATGCGAATGTCGTCGATATACCTGATGTAATCAATGCCATTGTCGGACAGCATCCGATCCATCGAGTCGAGCGACAGTTCGGCGAGCAGACTGAAAGACGGGGCGCCGACCGGAAGCCCGAATCCACGTCCTTCGGCCAAAGCGTTCAGGACACTCATGATCCGATCGACAAGATCGGAATCCGGGCAGGCATCACGAAGAGCGCATCCGAGATGGTGGTGGCAAATGGTTTGGGAGAAAGTGAGAATGTCCGTGCTCAGCACGTGGTTGCTGCGAGCAGCTCTCTCCCTGCCGGCGTCATAGAAGGAGAGCCAACCGAAGTTGTTGTCGAACAGGGCCGGGGAATCATCGCGATGATCGAACCGGAAGGAGTGAACGACTCGGCATGCGCGTGGCACGCGAGCGCGCTCGATAGCGGGGCCCGCAGCGATCACGAGCGCGAGAAGATAGATGTTCCATATCGGATCGAGTTGCGTAATCGGGCGTAACCCGCTGTCGTCGACCGGGGTCGAAACAATATCGTAGCGAATGGGCAGGGTGTCGGGAAAATCCGGAAATGCCGCATATATCGCTGTGACGAGTTCCGCGACTTCTTCGCGTCTATCCCTGATGAGTCCGATTTCGTAACTCGGTGGCAGCACGAACGAGTCGCCGTGCGTGACGATGATGTCGATCGAGCGGTTGATCGCCTTTCGAATTGAATCTGGAATCATTTATCGTGCGTGTGAAACGGCGACTGGCCGAGGGTGATACCTGTCATCCGAGCACGCTCCGCGGGTGCGAGCCTGCGCATGAGCGATGCCGCTGCTGATGGCGCCGACAACATACCAATCCGCTTCACGGACAGTGCCGACATCGTCCGCCGAATGCGGGTCTGAGCAGGATTGTCGAGCGTTCTGACAGCGGCTGTAGTCACGATCGGGCGCACCAGCGGCGAATGGCTCGCGGATCCGTGCGAACGCAACAAGGAACGCATGCGGCAGCATTCAAGACGTTGAACCGGTCAGGGCCGGCACGTGCGACTCGGCGTCTTGATCGGCGAGCTCCGCATCCTCATCCCGGGTCCGGAAACACTGCTCGGACCACTCCCGCAGCTCGACGGACGCCTGATCCCATTCCCAAACACCGTTTGCGTCCAGTCGAATATCGCGCATGGGATCGAATCCGAGGCCGCCCAGTTCCTGATTCTTCTGCGCGTACCGTCTGTTGGCCACCGACCCGTGCCATAGATGCAGCAGCCGTCCAGGTACCAATCCAAGTCGGCCTTCGCACTTCCGATGCGTGGCGCTCGCCCAATCGGCGAAGTGCCGTGCGAAAGGATTGTCCTCTCCGAGCATGGCGGGGATGCAGCGCGAGGAGAGCGTACCGGCGAAAACGTGTGCCATCAGGTGATCGCCGCTGCCTGTGATGCATGCGTCGTAGAAGCCGCAGTCATCGAGGAAATCGCGGCGTGCCGCCCATGCGAATCCCGTGTGACCATGGCCACGAAAGCGCTCTGTCACCGCGAGGGTCGGGTTGCTGTGAAAGCAGGCAGCGAACGACGGCACGATGCCGGTATCTTCCTGGGTTTCGCCCTGGAAGTGCATGTGCCCCACAGGCAGTCGCGCGCAGCTGTCGAACGGTTGCACGACCACATCATGCTGCAACGCTGCAGAAGTCTCCTCGAGCCACGCGGGATTCTCGAACAGGACATCGGCATCGATCCAAACGACCTTTCGGCACTCGGCGGGCAGGTGACTCAATGCGATATTGAGCATCCGTTCCTTCTGCCAGATGAAACCGTTGCCTCGAAGACGTATGACATCGAAATCACGATCGTCCAGCTCGAAAGAACCATCCGGCCCGGTCATCTCCACGACGAGTAGCCGGCCATGCTGCTTACGGAGCGTGTCTGCGAAAACGCGAAAGTTCAGTCGCCGCGTGCGGAAGCCGAGCGGATTGGAGTAGCAAGTGATCACCCAAGTATCTGTAACCATATGTGACCTTCCAATGGAATCGGTCCAATCATACTGGAAACCGTCGTATACCGCCCCTGAAACGAGGCGTCTGCCATGATGGATCGGTCGCTGCAGGAGGGTGTCGCGGCCAAGCACATTCGCACAGGTCGCGCATCGGCCGATGCGCTTCCCGCAGCCGGCAGCACAAGCCTTCCGAAAAGTGGAGATCAGTAGAGCGGTGCCGTGGGTCGTGGCTTGAATTCAGTCGGGCGATTCGGCGCTGCATGAGTCGTCGCCGCATGGCGCGTTCGCAACCTGGGCGTGATGGCGATGCCCGCGCGCCGTGGACAAGCAAAGGAGAGGGCGTCGATCAGATGTCTTCGACGGGGCGCTCGCCTTCCGGGCGCGGCGCAGCACGGGGTCCACTCATGAAGCGGCAGCTGGGATCGGGGACTGGAACGGTGCGCGTCCACATGCGTACATCGCGAACGAGTTCTTTTTGTCTGTTCATCATCGCGGAATCCTCACATTGGTAAAGACCACGAATGATCGACCAGGGTTTGGCGGGCACTGGCGCATCGAAATGCGCTTCGTTGCCGGAGCGGAACCGGGCGAGCGCGCTGATCAATTGCTCGGCTTCTAGGCCTGCGAAGGATGCCTGGATACCGGCCAGATCGGCCACGAATCCTGCGTAGGATGGAATTTCGAACACATCCTCGTTGATGATGCCGCAGAACACCACGTCATCGTTGTCGCGTGGGCGCTCACCGACCCACTTCGGACTCAATCGCGCCGCAAACTTGCAGGTCGCCATGCAGCCGATCAGATAGTACGGGTCGACACCGGAATTCAGCAGATGCTGCGCGAAATCGGGCTCACGCCACAGATGCGCCGCCGAGACCGAGTGAGATGTCACGAAACCTCTCAGGCCGCCTGCGGTCTCGTACACGCGGATGCGCATGCGAGCGCCGTCGATACTGGCCATCATCTCCATCAACGAGTACGCATGCTGCTTTGAATGCGCTGTGACGGTGCCGTGCGCGATATGACCCGCATCCGGCACGTCGATGTCGATCATCGCCACTGGAGCTTCCCACTGCATGAAAAGCACGTTTCTGGCGATGTAGTAGGACCAGTCGTTCAGGGGCATGATGAGCGGGAATCGATAGCGCCGATTGGTGCTTGGCGGGCAGCATTTCACTGGCCGTTCGTGGAGTCCATTCAGGATACGGATGGTATGCGCTTTCCGGTAGGCGTACCAGAATGCGCTTGCGCAGTGAAGGCCGACCCGCTGGGAGGTTGTTGAATTCGAGCCTATAGCAACGAAATTCCTGTACATGCGATTCGTCGACAGGCCGCTGCGGCCATCGCCAGTTGGAGCAGCGCTTCGACCTTCTCGATGCCGCGCTGCTTGACCTGACGCATCCCCGCCGACGACTTCAGCTGGCCGAAGTGCGTCTTGAGCCATGCCAGGATCTTCAGGCTCACCCTACAGCCGCTATGGCGGGTCGTGCGGCCATCGATCGCGCTACACCGGTTGGTCGTGTTCCGCGCCACGTGCGGCGTCACGCCAGCGGCCCGACAATTCGCCACAAACCCGGCGCTGTCGTAGCCCTTGTCCATCGCCAACGCCACATCGCGCCCGCCATGGCCGCTGGCATGCGTGAACCGGGTATTGCGCACCAATCCGTCGCGGCTCTCCATCAGCACGTGCCCCTGACTGCTCTACTGCGCTCCGTTGTTGCCTTTTGGTCGCAGTGCGCGGCGGGCACGATGCGATCAGGACCGGTGCCTCTGTCCTCAGCGGGCAACAGGCGCGACAAGGCGGCGCCTGCACGAAACACGCCATGCTGGATCGTGTCTCGAGGAGAGTGAAAGACGGCAGCGAGCGATGTTAGTATTGAATCGCAAGGACGACTTGAGGTCGGGTTCATGCGAAGCATGCATTGTGTGAAGCGCCGCCGGGCGAGCACCATGCCAAGTCCGGGCGCCGCACCGCGCTCGACCTGTTTTCGGCGGACGCTACGAAGGAAATTCCGGGAGTGAATGTGTACTGGCGAACGCTGTTGCCGCAGGCCGGCACGAAGTGGCTGCACGATGATAGTCCGCTCGAATGCCATGAAGGAGCCGCCAAATTCCTCACGCGGACCACTCGCGCATATTCCATCGGCAGTTGCTTCGCACTGAACATCAATCGCTGGTTGAGCCACCAGGGATTCGCCATGCCCGAGGTTACGTGGGGCATTCACTACAACAGCCGCACGATACTCTATGAGCTGCGTCGCGCGGTGGGTCTTCCTGCGCCGAACGTCGAATGGTACATCGCCGATCGGAGTGGAGACATCGTGTATGCAGATGCCCTGCGTCACTGCATCGATGCTCCGGATGTCGAACAGTTGTCCGGGATCAAGGCGCAGATTTCAGAAGACTCCCGGCGTGAGTTCATGGCTTCCGACGCATTCATCGTCACGTTGGGGCTATCGGATATCTGGGAGGTTCTGATCGACGGGCAGCCGATCACGCTCAACCGTGCCCCATATCTTGGTGCGACGTTATTGAACGATGCCGGCAGCGAGTACATCGGCAACCGTTTTCTTACGGTCGCCGAGTGCGTTGAGGACCTGCGCCAGATCGTGCGGATCATCCGCACGAACAAGTCTGCCGAGACGCCGATCGTATTCACGGTCTCCCCGGTGCCTCTCAAGCACACTGGCAGCGGCAGTCACCCTCACGTGGCGAACAGTCGTTCGAAAGCCACGCTGCTGGCGGCGATTCATTCTTTTCTGGACGAGTGCCGGGAGGATCCGAACGTTTCGTACTTCCCGTCCTATGAATTCTTCCAGATGAATCATCCCGACTTCGCGCTTTGGCAGGGCGATGGAAGACACCCTACGACCGAGGCCGTGGCGCATGTCGCCGAGTCTTTCGCGAGACGATATTCCGCAGAGCCGTTTTCCGTGCTGCCCGGCTTCACGGTTCCACAATTCGGGTGAGTTGCAGGCTGGAGCGAATCGAAGGCTTTCCCGCAAGGAGAACAAGTTATGCAGCAGCCATGCGTGCAACTCGAGGACTTCCGTGAGCGCGCGCGCGCGCTGCTCTCCGGTCCGGTGTTCGATTATGTCGATGGATGGGCCGACAACGGCGTCACTCATCGATCGAACCGCGCCGACTTCGATCGACTGTCCTTGCTTCCGCTTGTCATGCGTGATGTTTCGCGTATCGACTTGACGACCGCTTACCTCGGTCGCACGTCAAGTCTTCCGATCGGTCTGAGTCCTTCGGCATTCCATCAGCTTGCGCACCCTCTGGGCGAGCTGGCGACCGCTGAGGCGGCTGGCGCCATGGGCGTTCCGATGATCGTATCCGCCATGGCCAGCCGCGACATCGAAGAGATCGCGGAAACAAGCGCAGGCGCCAGGCTCTGGCTTCATGTCTACTTGTTCCGCGACAGGGATGTGACACGTCGACTGATTGCCAGGGCCGAGGCAGCAGGATTCGAAGCGATTTCGCTCGGTCTCGGGTGCCCGTCGATCGGCAAGCGCCCAGCCAATCTGCGCAATCGCTTCACTCTTCCCGAGGATGTGCGCGCGGCGAACTTTCTTTACAGATCAAGCTCGGATTTCAACAATCCGATCAACGCGCTTGCGGCAGCGGAACTGGATCCATCGGCCGACTGGCATGATGTTGCGACGGTATGTCGAGAAACATCCCTGCCGGTCATCGGCAAGGGCATCATGAATCCGCTGGACGTCGAACCGGCACTAGCGGCCGGGCTATCGGGCTTGATGGTTTCGAATCACGGCGGAAGGCAACTGGATACCGCCATCTCAACCATTCGCATCCTTCCCGAGATTTCGGCCGCGCTCTCGGGAAGGGTGCCGCTGTTTCTGGATGGTGGCGTGCGTTGCGGGACGGACGCTCTCAAAGCCCTGGCGCTGGGCGCGGATGCGGTATTCCTTGGACGCCCCGTATTCTGGGCACTCAGCGCAGGCGGCACGGAAGGGGTGGTCGATATGCTGAAGATCCTCGCCGACGAACTGGAGCGTGCCATGCAACTGTCCGGTTGCGCGAGCCTTCCGGAAGCCAGAAGCGCAGCGGCGAATCTGCTCCGCTGGACCTGACGCCGCGCGATCGATGGCACAGTCAACGTGCGATCGACCGCTCGGGACGCCGACCACGAACGCGCTCAACGCCGGTCCATATCCGACCCGATAATTCTTGCGATCCTGTCTGCGCCGCCCATGTCGAGTTCGGCACGGCGATCTTCCGGCCGACCCTTCCTGCAGGCAGCGATGGCTTTTTCGAAGATGTCCGGCAGGCTGTCGATGTCTGCGGCCACTTCCAGGTCGACGTATCGACGAAGGGCCGTCGCATGACGCAGGGGTTCGTCGCGAGCATCTTTCCGGTAGGGAATGCACAGGATGCGTGCGTCGCCCCGCAGGGCTTCCACCAGAGAATTGTAGCCGCCGCACGTGATCACCAGATCGGCGCTCGCATGCATCGTTTCGAGACTCGGACAGGTCGAATGCAAACGCGCGCGCTCACGAATTCCAGCCGGCAAATCGCCGGGATCGCGCATGCGCGATCTTGGCCCCATGACGATGTCGAAATGGACGTCGGCATGGCGTTCGACGAGGGCAAGGCAGGCCTCGATCAAGGGTTCGCCCCACTGCCCGCTTCCCGCAGACGCCACGGCCCAGAGCGCGTCCTGCGCGATACCCCGCGCCGATCTCGTCTGCGCGCGCAGAGCCGTCCGACTCTCCGGCGCCACGTAGCCTACCGACTGGATCTTGTCCGCGACCTGCCGCGGCAGACCATAGTGCGTCGTCAGGTCGAAGACGCCGGGATCGACCGCGGACAGAATGCGGTCGTAATCGTCGCGCAGACTGATCAGTGCTTGGCCACCCAATACGAGACTGTCCAGATCTTCGGTTTCGTTCTGGATACCACGGGTCACCAGGTACTTCAGGCACTGCGTTGGCTTGAGAACGGTGGATAGTTCTTCGTGCGCCCCCAGCGGAAGGTGGTCGACGATCAAGACATCCGGTCGGAATCCTTTGAAGATGCCTTCGATGATCGAGCGCCGCAATTCGACCGCCCCTTCGAGCGGCGTATCCAGGAAAGCCTTGCGGCCCCAATATGCGGCCTTGGAAGGAATCAGGCTGTCCCACGCAGGCAGCCGGACGTACTCGCACCCCTCCGGGACGATCCACTGCGGAGCGACGCCGTGACCGGTGACGATCAGGCAGGAAAAGTGTTCCTGCATGGCGCCAGCGATCCGCGCGAGCCTGCGCAGGTGGCCGATACCACTGCCGCCGTCGAAAACGTAGAAAAGAGCGCGAGGTCTCGGCGGGCGCATCGATGTCGCGCCCACTTCCGATGGAGTCGAAGGAGCGGCAATTGGAGATGTACTCACGGTTTCGCTCGATTGGATGAGGAGGCATCACGCATGGGCATGATGAAGACGATCGTTACCGTGAAGTCGTGATTGCCGGAACAGCGTCGATGGACGCCGTGGCTGCTACGCGATCATGAAACCCGCAATCCATGGCCGTGTCACGCTTGTTGCGGATCCCCATTCCGAATCGCATCACGGCGCTACTCGGCACGGAGCGCTTCGGCCGGATCGATCCGAGAGGCGCGCCGGGCCGGAATCCAGCTTGCGAGAAGCGCCGTACCGAACAACGTCGCTATCGCTGCCAACAACATGACAGGGTCGCTTGTAGTCACCCCGTAAAGGAAGGCGCGCAGGAACGGCGCCACCACAGCGTAGAGCGCGAGCCCGGTCAGAACGCCGCCTGCAGTCAAAGCGAGTCCTCGCATGACAACCGATCGGGCGATGAGCTTCGGATCCGCGCCCAGCGCGAGTCGCACGCCGAACTCGCGCATGCGCGTGGCGACCATGTACGCCACGATGCCATACAACCCGATCGCGCCGAGCACGAGCGTGATCACCGCCGCCGCTGTCATGAGCACGAGCGCCAGCGTGAGGCGCGCAGTCGATGTGCTGATCACACTGTCCATCGTCGCGACATTGAAAGTCGGCACGGTGGGATCCATCTCGCGCACGATTTGCCGAATCGGAGACACGATCATGTCCGCGGGACCGCTCGACTTGACCACGAGCGCCATCATTCTTCGCGCACCCGGCTCCAGTTTGCGATCGATGGGCACGACCTGGGGTCTGTAGACGAGGGCCGTCGGTGGTGTGGCGAGATCCCGGTCGCGCACGTCGCCCACGACACCGATGACGGTATAGACAGGGCCGGTGGGGGCGAGCGCCAAGCGCCTGCCGATCGCTTTCACGCCGGTCGGGTCGCCGAAAAGCGTTGTCGCCGCGCTTGCGCTGATCATGATGTCGCTGCCCTTTTCCTGATCGAGTTGCCGGAATACGCGACCGGCGACAAGCGGAATCTTCATGGCCGCGAAATAACCGTTGTCGACGACATTGACCGGCAGCGACAGTGTGCGTCCATCGCCGTCGATACGGTAGGTTTGCTCGAGCGCTTCGCCGGGGACGAGCGGCACTCGCATCGCCACGCCTGCCGAGCTCACGGACGGAACCTGCTGTGCGAGACGCGCCAAGCGATCGTAGAACGCAACAGATGCCGCATCGTCGTAGCGAGCGAAAGGGAGCTGCGTCCAGATCACGGTCACGCGGTTCGTCTCGAAGCCGGGCTGTACTTCATACAGTTGATTCGCCGTGCGCAGGAGGAGCACGGACGCGATCGAAACGACCAGCGCCAAGGCGATCTGCAGTGCGGTGACGGATGCGCGGAGACGTTGTCGGGACTTTCCGATCGACTGGCCGCGGGCGCCATCGCCGAGTCGAAGCGCCAGACTCGTACGTCGTGCGCCCAGAACGGGGATGGCGGAGCATATCCCGGCGCTCAGGGCCGAAAGGAAGAGGATGAACCCCACGGCCGCGTATCCCAGCTTCAGTTCGGCCAGACGAGGCACGTCGACTGGACCGAACGCCAGCAGCGAATGGATCGCGGCGTAAGTCACCGACAACGCCAGGATGCCCGCTGCTGCCGCCAACAATAACGACTCGCCAAGGAAATGCGTTGCGTTGCGGAGACGACCTGCACCGAGCGCCTCACGCACAGCGAGCTCGAGTTGACGGCTATCGGCCCGGACAAGCATGAGATTCACCGCATTGGCCCACGCCACGAGAAGCACCAGGCCAGCCGCCGCAGCCAGCATCCAAAGCGTGCGAGCGATTCCGCCGGTCATTTCGTCATGCAACGACTGAACGATGGGTGTTGGGCGCACTTCGGAAAGCCACGAAGCGGTCGAACCCCCGGACTCCAGACGCGGATAGGATTCCGGCAGTTTGGAAAGAACGTTGGTGAAATCTTCTCGCGCGAGCTCGGGAGTGGCTTCGGCAGAAAGACGCGCGATGCCATGGTAGGAAAAATCACCTACCGTTTCGGTACTCTTGGGTCGGACGGGAAGCCAGATCAGGGTGTCCGCGGTGGGAAAGCCGAAACTTGAGGGCATCACGCCGACGATTTCGCGCGAGATGCTGTTGACCATCAGCGTCTTGCCGATGACGTCCGCTGTTCCGCCGAAACGGGTTCTCCAGACGGATTCGCTCAGGATCACGGAATTCGCGCCGCCTTGGCGTTCCTCGTCGGCGGTGAACGACCGGCCGAGCAACGGGGAGACCTTCAAGAGCGGAATCGTCGACGCGGTCACCCATCCAGCAGTCACGCGCTCGGCCGTTTCGCCGTTGCCCCAGATATTGGCGTTGCCGCTTCTGTAAAAGCCGACGCCATCGACGCGCTTTGCGTACTGCTGATAGAGCAGATGGATCGCGGGAGGCTGCTCAATGTTCGGCTGATTTGTCGTCTGCAGACCGACGCTGACCAGACGGTCCGGCTCTCCGTACGGCAGTGGAGCGAGCAGTACCCCATGCATGATGGCGAACATCGATCCGGCGGAAGCGATTCCCAATGCGAGAGAAAGGATGACAGTGATCGTGAAGATCGGCGTCCGTTGCAACGATCTGAGCGCAAGCCGAAAAGTCATCGGTCGTTCCTATTCATCGGTCCGGGCGCTCTCGCCGGAACAGGGTGGCAGGGCCGCGTGATCGAGCGCATTGCGCGCATGACGGAGCGGCTGCACGCTCCCTCGCCCGCCGGCAAAGTGATCTCGATCCATCGACCCGCCAGAGAACCTTCCACTCGCATCGTCAGTCTATCCCGGGTGAATGCGTGGGCCAGCATTGACGCCTGAACCGCGCGCGTTGCCGTGGCGCCGGGGAGGCGTTCATGAGGCGACGCATTCATGCGCCAGCCTGGTCGTCGTCGTGCCCGCTGGCTGGCGTCGCGTCAAAGGTTCCGATGCGCTGCACGATTCGATCCGTCACCAAACTCGATCCGGCGAGCGCGGCGACATTGACCTCTGCAGCGAATACCACCAAAGCGGGCCCTTCGAGCATCCAGCGCGAGTTGATCCGAGCGAGTCGGATCCGGTCGCCCGAGCCGGTGTGGAAAGTGTGTTCGCCTTCAAGCGACAACGCCAGATAGGACGCGACGCATCCACTGCCGCAGGCCTGCGTTTCAGCTTCGACACGTCGTTCGAAGGAGCGGATGCGGTGGTTGCCGAGGCCGTCGTCGTGTGTGACCAGGTGACAGTTCGGGGGGCGATCGCTCAAGCCTCCGCCGGACGCGTGCGCCAATGCGATCTCGGCCAGCAGCGCCTCCTGAATCGTCGGCGCGTCATCCCACCCAACCACGACATGCGGGTCGGCGAGATTCACGAACCACTCATCGCGCCCGATTGCGTTCACCGAGAGGTCACTGCGAGCGGTGGCCTGCAATTCGAACTGCAATCGGGCGCCGCCCGGGGTCGGCCACGCATGGATTGCGACGCCGGGAAAGCGGATCTCGACCTGTTCGACGTCGAACAGGTCGTGCAGCAGCACCATGACGCATCGCGCGGCATTCAGGCACATGCCGACGGCCGACCCATCCGGATTCCACACGTGGGCCTGGGCGATGGCGGGCAGACCGCAGGTATCGACCCATACGAGCCCATCGGCACCGATGGAACGATGGCGATCGCATAACTCGCGGGCGGTCGCTGCCAATTCCTCTGCGACGAAATCGGCCGATCCGATCAGGATGACGAAGTCGTTACCCGCACCATGGGCCTTGTAAATCCTGTGGGAAGTCGGTTTCACTCTACTGCCTGCTCTGCAAACGCCGGAGGATCTCATCGGCCACGACAGTGCCGTGACCGGAAACGTTGTCTATGTCATGGGTGTATCCGGACTGCTGCTGGCCGGCGATCGCCGTGCCCACGACGAAAATACCCCGGACGTTGCATTCGAGGGTCGAAGCGTCAAGACACGGCTTGAGATCGGTAACAGCCACACCCACCTTCCTCAGAAGGCCCGAGTCGTATGTGAATCCGCAAGCGACGAGGGCGAGGTCGCAACGAAGCTCCGTTGGCGCGTCCTCCAGCTTCGACTGCAGATACACCTGTCCGTCGGCACCGAACCCAGTGACCTCGGTCGATCCGAGGAACCGGACCCGGCCCTCCTGGATCTTCTGCATCAACTCGTCGTACAACCAGCTCTTGATCGCCATTTGAAACAGGTGCTTGCGACGATAGACGAGGATGACCGTGGAGCCGCCTTCGACGAATCTCAGACTCGCCTCGACCGCCGAATGCCGCCCCCCGATCACGCAGACGGATCCGGGCGTGATTGCGTCGAAATTCAAGCCCGGGAGACTCCGCACGAACGGCAAGGTCTCGCCGGGAACGCCAAGGGTGAGCGGTGCGTGCATGCAGCCGGTCGCGAACACGATGTGGCTGCAGAGCAATTGCTTCGTGTCGGTGGCGCCGCAGGCGCGCGCGTCGATTTCGAACCCGGCTTCGCCCGGTCGTACGGACACCACTTCGTGATGAGCGAGTACGTGAAGTCCGGAGTTGCGCGCCGCATCGTCGAGATACTGCACGTATTCTTCGCGCGTCAGATGCTCTCGTCCTGCCAACTCCGGTGGGAACGGCAGGTCTCCGACGGCGACACGCTCTTGCGGACTGAACATCTTGGTGCCCGGAGGCCAGTCACGGATCGTGGCCGCGATGTCTCCGCGCTCGAGCAACATCATCGGGATGCCCGCACGATGCAGACGCAAACTCACATCGATGCCCGCCGGGCCCGCGCCGATGACGACAACGGAAGTCCGGATCGCTGCAGATGGGATCATCGGCGCTCCCCGCCCGCACGGTCCGCATGGTCGTCGACGGATGCGACCGGATCGTTCGGCAGGTGACGCCTGATCATGCGATAGAAGGCGTCGGTAACGCCGCGGCGGGGGCCGGGCGCGAAGTCCTCGAGATGGAACACCGTAGGATTCGTGTTGATCTCGAAGACGGTCACCGAACCGTCGTCACGGGCGCTGAAATCCATGCGTCCATACTCGATGCCGGCACGTTTGCAGGCTTCGGCGACGGGGCCGGCGTAATGATTCCGTTCCAGATAGTCGCGTTCGGCGTCGAGATCGGCTTCGGACTGTTCGTCGGGCCGCTTGACGACCCAGTGCTTCCCGAAGAACAGATGCCGGGGAATCACCGCCCCGTCCAGGATGAAAGCGCCGTACTTGTGATAGCGGCTGTCTCCAGCCCCCCGAATGTCGATGTACTCCACGACGAGTGGCTCCCCATCGTGACGCCGTTCGCGATCGAAACGCCGCAGAGCTTCCGTCAACTCGCCGGGCGTGTGCAGCAAGTCGCTCGCAGGGCCATCGTGTTCGTACTCGTCGCGGAGGAAGACCGGGAAACGGATATCCGAAGGTATCTCCGATGCGGGCCAAGCCCGGAAGCCATTGCCGTGCAAAGCGAGCGTGTTGATCAATTCCGTCCTGCGCAACGCGCGCTCGGGGTGGTTGAGTACACGGGCACCGATCTCGTCGCAGCGCCGGGCGTAGCGGTGCAATCGTTCCAGATCGGCTTCCCGGAAGCGTTCGATGTCGCACAGGATCACCGTGTCCTGCGGCCGGCAGAAGCGCGCCGGCGATGTCGCGTAATCCCGCAGCCCAACCGCATGTCCTTGCCGCACGAGTTCGGTGACGAGGATGTCGTGCGTGTACTGATGTGCCGGCAACGTCACGAAGTGAATCATTCGAAATCTTCCAGGGCAAGGCGATGGTGTTCAGCGCAAGGCGTGCGCTTCCGATGCCGTATCGCCTGCGGGAGGCGACGCACGGGCGCTGCGATTGGCGATGGCAGTGGCCGGATCGATGAAGGACCAAATGGTGGACGGCATCCCTGATCCGGCGCTGTGCGGCGAACCTGGAAAAGCTCGGCGCACGCGCCAACCCGGGCCTGGATATGAGCCCAGGCGACTGGTGGGATACGACGGTCCTGGGCGGAATATCGCCGGCCCGACGCGGGCTCCGTTCGAACAGATGTCGTTCAGTCTCCAGCCCTCATCCCCTCTCCATATTCATCGCTTTGCATGCCTGCGCAAATCTAACCTGTCCGCCGAATATTGCAAAGGCTTCATCTCGTGCGGCGACTTGTTGCCGGAATCGTCCGGGGCGCGAGTTTGGCCGACACCCGCGACCGGATCCACGGATGCGGAGTCGCCTGCGACCGCAATACTCATCGAGAAATACGGCTCTCTGCCCCATTGCGATGACGTCCGTCGGTCGCTCGACAAGTTTTGACACCGACGCTACACTCCGATGCCCTGCATTGTGTCGCGTTCCACGGGAACATCGCTGCACTGCAACGTCAGTTCTTGCCTAAAGGAATCGAATGTGAGACTGCTTATTCTGGGATGCGGCGGGTTTGTCGGAAGTCACCTTCTCGATCGGTTGCTGAACCGATCAGACATCGAAATCGAAGGCTGGGATCCCGATGGCAGCAAGATCAGCGGGCATGTGGGACACCCCCGCTTAACATTCCATCAGGTGTCGTGCATCGATGGCGCCGAATTGCGGCATCTCGAGTCGAGTTTGGCCGGGGCGGATGCGCTGATCAATCTGGCTGCGATCTGCAACCCATCCCAGTACAACACCCATCCGCTCGACGTCATTCGCGTCAATCTTTTCGATTCGTATCCCGTCGTCGAAGCGTGCGCCAGGGCCAACAAATGGCTGATCTACTTCTCGACCAGCGAAGTCTACGGGCGCACGCTGTCCAGCTACATGAAGACGGAGACGGACGACCCCGATCTCTACGAATTGCGCGAAAACCAGACGCCCCTGATCATGGGTCCCGTCACGAATCAACGATGGACCTACGCGTGCGCCAAGCAGATGATGGAACGCATCATCTATGCGCACCACTCGACGACCGGGATGCCGTTCACTTTCGTACGACCGCTGAATTTCTTCGGGCCGAGAATGGACTATATCCCGCGTACGGACGGCGAAGGCGTGCCGAGGGTTCTCGCATGTTTCATGGCGGCCTTGCTGCGCGAGCAGCCGATGAAGCTGGTGGACGGCGGACATGCGCGGCGCACCATCGTTGCCGTCGAAGAAGCCGTCGAGGCGATCGAACGCATGCTCGACAGGCCGGCCCAGGCGCAGAATCGCACCTTCAACATCGGCAATCGGAACAACGAAGTCACGATGCGGGCCCTTGCAGAGCTCATGCGTGAAATCTACGCCGAAATCACGGGCGAACCCAAATATCGCGACCATCCCATCGTCGACGTTTCCGGAGAAGAGTTTTATGGTCCCGGATACGAGGACTGCGATCGTCGCATGCCCGATGTGACGCAGGCCAACACGCTGCTGGGCTGGTATCCGAAGCGGAATCTGCGCGAAATCCTGCTGCCGACGATGCGTGACTACTGCACTCGCTACGCTGATATCCGCCAGTGGGGCGAGGCAGCGGCCGAAGCGCCGTAACCATCCGGTTGTCCTCGGATGTGATGGACGACATCGTTCCAACGGTCGAACCCGGCGCCATGGAGACAACCTCGGCTCGCGCACGGATCAATGCGCGGATGGATCAGAGTTTCGCGTTTCTGGAAGCATACGGAACCAGCGAAGTTCTGATGGATGCGTTCGTGGACTTTCTTCGCGCCCCCGGGACCTTGCGGAAGCCCGCGCTCATCATCCGATGCCGATTCGATGATGGAGCGGTCGAATACAGCACTGTCGTCGACAACTCCAAGATCCACCGCCGGCTATCGAGGCAGTTCGTCCCGTACCTGGATCGGGTGCGGGATCGACTGACGGGCCGTGCGGACGTGCTGGTGCTGCTGAGCGACACGCTGTATGTCGTCGACTCGCAGGTCGCCACGCTTGTTGAGTTCCTCAAGCGCGTGCCATTCATGCGCGGAGACTGGCTTGAAGGAGATCCGGTCAGCAGTCATATGCTCGCGATACCGGATTTCACGTTGCAGGATGCGCTTTACGGGAAAGAGGTCGACAAGATCGACGAAGCCGCCGGGCGGATTCCGTTCGCGAGCCGGGAGGAAATGATCAAGTGGCGGGGGCGGTTGACCGGACCGAATTATCCCGACGCGGGGAATTGTCACAATTTCCCCCGCTACCACTTGTTGAAACTGGCGGCTTCGAATTCTTCTATTCTCGATGCCAGAATCACGCATTACGACAACTTCCCCGACACGCCCGCCGGGCGGGCATTGCGTCAGGAGCTGGATGAACTCCTCGGCGGCCCAGCGTCTGAAATCCCACCCTCCGATTTCGTGTTCTACAAGTATCTGGTCTCGACGGACGGCGTTGCGTCCACATGGAAGCGTGTCGCCAACTCGCTCTGGACCGGGTCTGTGTTGTTGATGCAGCACCGCTGGCGACAGTTCTTCTATCCCGGTCTGGTTGCATGGAAACACTACGTTCCTGTCGCGGACGATTTGTCCGATCTTCCGGCACGGTACGCATGGCTCCAGTCCAATCAGGTGGATGCGGAGCGCATAGGAACAGAAGGCCGATGCTTCGCGAAGGCATTCCTGACCGTACGAGCGATCGAAGATCATTTCGCCGCAGTGCTCAACCGCTGTGCCATGCTGCCTCGTACGAACGGACCGTAAACCGTTTTGAAACGGGAGGACTGCCCTCCTGGACCGGCTCATGGACCGTTACGGCGACAGGACGCATTCGCCGATTGTCGATACCAGCCGCGTTATCCAGGACATTTCCCGACCACAGCGCTCGGCGGAAGCGGAATATGCTCACGGCTGCGGATGAGCACGACATTGCGAGTCGTACCCTTCTCGACAGGCGAACGGCGTAGCGCAAACGAAACGCCATTGGACGAGCCCTTCGTTCGAATGGTTGAGCCTGCCGTGAGTTGGCGCGACGGTTGCCTGAATTTGTCCGCTGCGGCAAATACACGACGCCGCAGGGCGTAAACGCTAACGGTATCCGTCGGCCTGAAGCGTGAACAAACGCGCGTAACAACCGCGTAATTCCATGAGTTCGGCATGATTGCCGCGCTCGACGATGCGGCCTGCCTCGATAACCACGATGTGGTCCGCAATGCGGACGGTCGAAAACCGGTGCGATATCAGGATCGCGATCTTGCCCGCATTGAGTCTGCGGAACTGTTCGAACACCGAGGCTTCTGCGCCGGCATCCATCGCAGAGGTCGGTTCGTCCAGTACGAGAATGTCGGCCTTCGTGCGCATGTACGCGCGGGATAGCGCGATCGCCTGCCATTGTCCGCCGGACAGCTCTCGGCCTCCCTTGAACCATTTGCCAAGCTGGGTGGAATACCCCAGCGGCAGTCCGTCGATGATCTGCGCGGCCATGCCTTTCTCGGCCGCCTCCTGCCATCGCGGCTGCTCGTCGAAAGCAGACACGTCACCGATGCCGATGTTTTCGCCGACCAGCATCTGATAGCGGACATAGTCCTGGAAAATAACTCCGATACGGTCGCAAAGGGCGGCTTCGTCCCATTCGCGCAGATCGCGGCCATCGAGCAGGATGCGTCCTTCGGTCGGATCGTACAGTCGCGTCAGGAGCTTGATGAGCGTGGTCTTCCCGGAGCCGTTCTCGCCGACGAGCGCAAGAGATTCGCCAGGCCTGATATGAAGATCAATGCTCGACAGCGTCGGTACGGCGCTGCCCGGATAACGGAAACTGACGTTCTCGAAGCGTATGCCGTCATCCTGCACCAGTCCGCTGCTTGCTCCGCCGACCGTGGAAGTCAACGGCGTTTCCAGGAATTCGTAGAGCGTCGAAAGATACAGATTGTCCTCGTACATGCCGCCGATGGCCGCCAGGCCCGTGGATACGACGGCTTGACCCTGCCGGAACACCATCAGGTACATCGTCATCTGACCCAGAGTTATGCTGGCAGCGATGGCCGCCAGCGCGATCCATGCATAAACGCCATACAGGGCCGCTGTCGCGATCAGGCCCAGGAAGAATCCCCAGGTATTGCGCCGTATCGACAGCGCGCGATCCGCTTCGTACAGCTTCTCGTAGATACTGCGATGCCGCTGCAGCAACAACGGCCCCAAACCGAAGAGCTTGACCTCCTTGACGTGGTCGTCGCGCGACATCACCTGCTCCAGGTAGAGCTGCTGCCGCCCTTCCGGAGACCGCCAGCGGAACAGGAAGAATGCATCGCCCGAGAACTTCGCCTCCGCGAAGAAGGCGGGCAACGCGCAAAACAGCAGCAGCACGACAGCCCACGGTGAGAACTTCACCAAAAGCGTGGCGAAGCTGAGCAGGGAAACGACACTCTGAATCAATCCCAGAGTACGCATGACCAACGACAAGGGGCGAGTGGAAGCATCGCGTCGGGCGCGCGTGAGCTTGTCGTAGAATTCCGAGTCCTCGAAATGCAGCATGCTGAGCGAGAGCGCCTTCTCCAGGATCATCACGTTGACCCGTTGCCCAAGTTGCGCGCGCAACAAGGATTGGAACAGCGTCAATCCGCGTTGAGCCAGCGCAAGGACGACCACCAGGACGCATTCGACCCCGATCAGTTCCAGTGCTCGAAAGCGTGCGGCTTCGCTTGGCGATCCGACGGCGGCCACCACGGCATCGACGATATGGGCGCCAACGAGCGCAATCGCTGCAGGAAGCACGCCGGATATTAATGTCACCGCGCCCAACGCGATGCTGAGCGCCCGACTGGTTTCCCACACCAACAGCATTGCCCTTCGGCTGTAAGCGAATACGGCAAGGAAGTTTCGCGCGAAGTCCGCACCGCTTTGCGGCGGCGGCACCGCCGCCGATGCTGCGGTCGAATCAGCGTTTCCGTTCGGATTGCGTTCGGTCATCTTGTATAGAGCGAAGTGAAGGGTTTTCGGGATGGCCAGGGGATGCTGTCATGACAGGTATCGCCGCTCGATGCACCATCAAGATATCGCGTGACCGAAGTTCAACCGCACGTGGATGGGCAACGCATGGCCGCAGCCCCATCCGGCGCGCATCTGCTGCGCCGGCCGGTCCTTTGCAGATGCCAGGGACCGACCGGACTTCACGTGCCCGTGGCCATGTCGGTAGCGGTCGATCTTTCCGCTCGATGCAGGAGCCCTGCGACGACGCATCAGGATTCAGTGCACCATCATGCCATGGGCGAATGTGTGCGGGGTAATTCGACGGCTCGTTTCAGTGCGGCCCGACCGCGCACTTGGGAATTGAAATCACGCGGCACAGGCACTCCCATTGCGTGTGATTCAAGCTCTCGTATTCATCCATCCCGGTCTCTCCGGGATGGACTCCCGGATATGTCAAACGGCTACGGCCTCCCCGGCAAAGCCGGGGGCCTCCGGGAACTGGTCCAGAGGCCTCCGCATGGGACGATCGATTCACGGCCGGTCGCGCGGTTAGGCGGCCGCAGATCACCCGGTCGCCTGCCGTGCAGCGTCCCTGGAGCCGACTGTCGTCGCTCTGCACTTCCGGTGCTGGCAGCGGTCACGACGATGCATCAGCCAATGCACAGTAAACGCACAGCAATGCGCGTGCATGCCGGCACTCACGGCTTCCGGAGGGAAGTTGTCTGCCGGACTCCGTCACACAACCGGTTGGGATTGCTGTTTCGGCTATGGGGTATACTCGCATGAGGAGCCGTCACTGCCTTGTTGCCAGGCATTGGAGGCAGGCCGAGGCCCTGCGCCCGGCACAAGTTCTGTAACATCCTGGATGTCTGCTCGTGGGTTAGTTGTACCTGTCGAGTTGAGCCGTCATGCGGCGGTATCGGTGAGCGAGCCGGAGTCATGACGGCTTCCCCGTGGTGCAGCACACTGAATGCAATATGGACATCAGAAAAACAGATTTCGTCAAAAAGAAACGTCGACTCAAGATGATTTTCGCCGCCGTTGGCGTGGCGGTTTTGGTCTCTTTGCTTGGCATCGTCGCAACGCTCGATCCCGCCGTGCCCAAGGTCGAGCGGGCGAGTCTTTGGCTGGACAGCGTCAAGCGCGGCGAGATGTTGCGCGAGGTCCGCGGACCCGGCCTGCTGGTGCCGAAAGAAATCCGCTGGATCGCGGTCGAGACCCCTGCACGGGTTGAGCGCATCCTGCTGAAGCCGGGTGCTGCGGTACAAGCCGATAGCGTGATCATCGAACTGAGCAATCCCGAGCTCGCCGATGCGCAACTGGCGGCGCAATCCGAGCTTACCGCTGCCGAAGCCGAGTTGGCGGCCCAACGGATGACCTTGGAAAGCCAGCTGCTCGACCAGAAGGCCAAATTCGCCGATCTCGAGTCGCAGTACGAATTGGCACGTTTGCAGACGGAAGCGGAATCCGAGCTCGCCGCCCAGGGCATCACTTCGAAAATCCAGTATCGCCGCAATCAAGTCGCATCCGAGCAATTGAGGTTGCGACTGGGCATCGAGAATGAGCGCGTCGCCAAATTCGCGCAGACCATGCAGGCCCAGCTTTCCGCGCAACGTGCGCGCATGGAGCAGTTGCGCAGCACGGCGACGCTTCGAGCGCGCCAGCTCGAGGGGCTGAAAGTGCGCGCAGGTATCGTGGGCGTGCTTCAGCAGGTGCCGGTCGAAGAAGGCCAGCAGGTCGCAGCCGGCACGAACCTGGCGCGCGTGGCGCGGCCCGATGTGTTGATGGCTGAACTCCGCATCCCGGAAACCCAGGTCAAGGATGTGCGCGTGGGTCAGGCCGTGAGCGTGGACACTCGCAACGGCGTCGTCTCCGGCCGTGTGATTCGCATCGATCCGGCGGTGCAGTCCGGCACGGTCTTGGTGGATGTCGATCTGACCGGCGATTTGCCGTCCGGTGCACGGCCCGACCTTTCCGTGGATGGCACGATCCACATCGAGCGCCTGACCAACGTGCTCTATGTGGGGCGACCGGCATACGGTCAGCCGGAGTCCCAGCAGCAGCTATTCAAGGTCGATCCGGCCACCGGTACCGCCAAGCGTGTGCCCGTTCGACTCGGGCGAGCCTCGGTGAACCTGATCGAAATCCGCGAGGGCCTGCAATCAGGCGACCAGATCATACTGTCCGATACCTCGCAGTGGGACAAGTACGATCGTATTCGTATCGAATGAATTTTTCCCTTGTCTTCCGACAGGAGACAACCCTGAGCGCACGGACATACCCATGACGGACGTCACGCCCCTCATCTCCATGACCGACATCGGAAAGGTGTACCACGCCGACGAAGTCGAAACCCACGCGCTTTCCGGAGTGCATTTCGCGCTCGAACGTGGTGAATACGTGTCCATCACCGGGCCATCGGGCTGCGGCAAGTCGACCCTGTTGTCCATCCTGGGTCTGCTCGACGTACCCAGCAGCGGCAATTACGTCCTCAATGGCGTTGCGGTCGGCGATATCGGCGTGAGCGAGCGAGCGCGAATCCGGAACAAGGAAATTGGATTTATCTTCCAATCCTTCAATCTGATCGGCGATCTGACTGTGTTCGAGAACGTCGAGCTGCCGCTTACCTATCGCGAAGACTTCAGGAAAGCCGAGCGCCGCGAGAAAGTGCTCGAAGCGCTGGAACAAGTTGGGATGGCGCATCGTCTCACCCACTATCCGGCCCAGCTCTCCGGTGGACAGCAGCAACGTGTTGCGGTGGCGCGCGCGCTGGTCGGCTCGCCCTCGATTCTGCTGGCGGACGAACCTACCGGGAATCTCGATTCCAGGAACGGTGAAGCGGTCATGGCACTGCTTATCGAGCTGAACAATGCAGGCTCCACCATTTGCATGGTGACGCACGATCCCCGCTACGCCGACTTCGCCCATCGGAAGGTTTTCATGTTCGACGGTCGCGTGGTGGACGAGGAAACCCTGTATCGCTTGCGCCGGGAGGAAGACAGCCGCCTCGATGCGCAGATCGCCAGAGTTCGAGACTCGATGAACCGTTGAGCGTTGTGTTGTCCGTGTCCGCGACGCGGTTCTGCTGTCTTGCGACAGCAGAAAAATAGCGGTTTCACTAGATGGCGATGTGTGCCGCTGCCTTGGTGGCATACACGCCGGTGACCTCCTCCTTCTCGATCATGCGGAAGAAGCCCTCGCTACCGCGCTGTCCCAACAGTTGCCTTTGTGACTCATGCTCGGCACGCAGTGCGGCCTCTGGATCCGGGCGCTCCAGACGCTGCAGATACTCGTGGAAACCAGAGACCGACAGCTCCAGCGTGCGGCACAGCTGCCTGACCGAATAGCGAGTCCGTTCACGCGCGACGATGGCGCACCTCACTTGGACTCCCTGGCGAAGAACGCCGTCGTTTATTTAAGATCCGCTCCATCTTCAGCGTGGCGTTCTCGGCCTGTAGCCGGGTCAGCTCGCTCTCCAGCTCACTGACGGGATTGCGGCTGGGCGCGCTCAATGGGCGATCCGCACGCGACACGTCGAGCCCAATTGCCGAGCGTCTTGGCGACATGCCCAGTTGCCGGGCGGCCTTGGCTGGGCCGAGCGACTCGGCCAGCAGGATCGCTTGAGCCTTGAAATCGCCTGTGTAACGACGACGGGTAATGGGTTGCATGGGAACCTGCAGGGGGCGATGAAAGTATCGCTTCCTGGTGTCCGTTTTGAGGGGTCAGGTTCACTGGGCCGGGGCCACCGCTGGCTGCGGATGCTGGAAACTGGCGAGGCCGCCTCGATGTGCGACATCGCCCACCGCGAAAGCACCAACCACAGCTACGTCGCCCGGCACATCAACTGACCCTGCTGGCCCCGGACATCATCGCCGCGATCATCGACGAGACGCTGCAGGAGGGCGTCCAGCTTCTGTCCCTGGCGATCAACCCGCCGATGCTGTGGGAGGATCAGCGGAGGTGGCGGGTGGCTATGGTGAACTGAGGTCCCTGCCCGGACGCCAACATCCTCAAGACTGGCGGCCGGAAGAATTTCTGACCACTGACGCCGTACCGCAATCAAGCGGGGGCCTCCAATGTGCCGGGCATATCCAGACAAGTCCGGCACACCATGCGAAACGCAAAACAACTACTTTCATCACGTCCCGCCCCACTTCGGCACTACAGCAACGACCGGGCCATCGCCACCCTAGTTACCTCCCTGGTCGCCCAAGGGTGGCGATATTCCAAGACGGGCCGTCATGGCAAGCTGCGTGCCCCGGACAATACATTGGTGGTCGTACCCTGTACCCCTGGCGACAGGCGTAGCCACCTGAACTTTGCCGCCCAGGTTCGGCGGGTACTTCAAGGCATGGAGGCCATGGACAAATGACTTGCGATCCGCCGTACCCCCGCCTTGGAGAGGCCCTGCGGTTCCTGTCAGGCGCGCTAGACACCAAACGTCGTAATCGAGATATCGATCGCTTGGCGCGTGAGGGCGACTTCGACTGGGAGCTGATCTCTGGGCTGATCGATGAATTGATTGTCGAGCCTCTTGCACGCCAGATCGATCCACCATTTGCCAATCTTGTAGGTCAGTGGCTCGCTTTCGTCAAAGATGAGTACGTTCGATCGCTGCGCACAATCTCGCTCGACGCTCTCAGCAGAGAGGAAGCATTACCGCTTCTGGAGCGACACCTGTTCTCTGCTTGGGTCGCCAACCTGCTGGTCGTAACCAAGGACCGATTCGGCGGACCTGACTTGCGCCTGCTACTGGCCCCGAATGAGACGCACTCGCCGTTGTTTCCGGAGGTCAACCCGATCGACGCTGTCTTCCTGTGGATCGAACATACCGCAGGAATAAGAGGTGGGGCGCTGACAAACCTCTTCTACAGCATCCATGACGGCGATCCCGGACAACGCGATCAAGTCGAGCGCTGGAGGAAAGGTAAGTATCTTCCTGATCTGGGCAGTGTGGTCATCGTGCTCAATTCGTGGGAACGATTGAGAATCAGACATCCAAACATGCCGTCTCACGTTAATTGCCTACGGTGGTTGCTCGTCGCGCGGGCCATTTGCTGGGCTGAGCGCCGTAGCTCAGACCTGCGTCGAAACATTACAGAGCATCTTGATGCTCTTCAGACGGGCCCAACAGATGTCGGGCCGTACTTTGACGAAGCCATCGCCAGTGCTGCTAGACCTGCAACCGAGGTAATTCCAATCGCCTTGCAAGCGATGCATGCTCTCAGTCTTCATGGCACCAAAGAAGTCGGCGCGCTTGCCAGCGCAGATGCACTGCTCCGAGAAATGGGACAAGTGTTCGATCGGATCGAAATGCGCTACGCCATCGACTATTGGTGGCATTGGTGCAATGCGCGTCAATCTGCGCTCTGCGGCAAACTCGCAGAAGCGATGCATCACTATGAACAAGCGGCAGATCTTGCCCTATATCGATGCGGACCTGAGCAGAAGACCTTACTGCGAGAAGCGATCTATCTCGCAGCCCACCTTAAAAAGGCTTCGATCTACAAGCAACTGATGCACCGCTGCCTCGCGTTGGAAATGGTTCCGCGACCCTATTCAGGATTGGAAACACCCTCTTGGATACCGATGGATTACTACTCCCGATTCTTTGAATGTGAATTCCCGGAAAGCGGGCGGTTCCGTGAGGGCACGGATGACTGAACTGGAACAGGGGGTCGATGGTCCTGCCTGTCGCACTGGCCACTCAAACACCGCCCCGGCACGCAGGGGCTAGGCCACAACGCAAGCCGCTGTGGCGGTCCCCGACCCTATTTTCGGTGCGGGGCTCTTGAAACTCGGGCGAGTCGCCTCACCTCTTGGGTCTGATCCATTCCAAGGAACGCCCCCGGATGAGCACCGACACCCCCGCCGCGACCCCCACGGTCGAAACCCATGCCTTCCAGGCCGATGTGCAGCAGGTGCTGCAGTTGGTCATCCATTCGCTGTATTCGAACAAGGACATCTTCCTGCGGGAGCTGGTGTCCAACGCCTCCGACGCCTGCGAGAAGCTGCGCTTCGAGGCCATCGCCGACCCCGCGCTGATGGCCGACGACAGCGAGCTGACGATCGACCTGGCGGTCGACGCCGACGCGCGCACGTTGACCCTGCGCGACAACGGCATCGGCATGTCGCACGACGAGCTGGTGCAGAACCTCGGCACGGTCGCGCATTCCGGCACGCGGCGGTTCCTCGACAGCATCGCCGCCGGGCAAAAGGTCGATGCACAGCTGATCGGCCAGTTCGGCGTCGGCTTCTACTCGGCGTTCATCGTCGCCGACAGCATTGCCGTCACCAGCCGCCGCGCCGGGCACGACGATGCCTGGATCTGGCGCTCCACCGGCGACGGCCAGTTCAGCATCGAGCCCGCATCCGCCGACACCCCGCGCGGCACCACCCTGCAGTTGCACATCCGCGAAGACGCCAGCGATTATCTGCAGGCGTGGAAACTGCGTTCGCTGGTGCGCACCTATTCCGATCACGTCGGCTTCCCGATCCGCATGGCGAAGCCGGCGGCGAACGAGGACGCCGAGGCTGAAGCCGCCACCGAACTGGAAGTCGTCAACCAGGCCTCGGCGCTGTGGACCCGGCCGAAGACCGAACTGTCGGACGACGATTACAAGGCCTTCTACAAGCACGTGTCGCACGATTTCGCCGACCCGCTGGCGTGGACCCACAACCGGGTCGAAGGCAACCAGAACTTCACCTCGCTGCTGTTCCTGCCCGAACACGCGCCGTTCGATTTCCAGCACAGCCGCGACGAGCGCAAGGGCCTGAAGCTCTACATCAAGCGCATCTTCATCATGGATGCCGCCGAACAGATGCTGCCGGCGTATCTGCGCTTCGCGAGCGGCGTGATCGACTCCGACGATCTGCCGCTGAACGTCAGCCGCGAGCTGCTGCAGGAAAGCAAGCAGGTCGAACGCATCAAGGGCGCGCTGACCAAGCGCGTGCTGGACATGATCGAAAAGATCGCGCGCGACGAGCCGGAAAAATACACCGGTTTCTGGAATGCATTCGGCGCGACACTGAAGGAAGGCGTGGCCGAGGACGCGAGCAATCGCGAACGCGTGCTCAAACTGCTGCGCTTCCCGACCACCCGCAGCGAATCCGCCGAGCAGCGCGTGTCGCTGGACGATTACATCGGGCGCATGGCCGGTCTGCAGGAAGACATCTACTACATCACCGCCGAAAGCTGGAACGCGGCGCGCAACCATCCGAAACTCGAAGCGCTGAAGGCGCGCGGCATCGAAGTGCTGCTGATGCACGAGCGCATCGACGACTGGATGTCCGGCTACCTGCACGAATACGAAGGCAAGAAGCTGCGCAACGTCGCCAAGGGCGAGATCGATCTGGATAAACTGGGCGACGCGCAGGACAAGGCCAAGCAGGAGGAAACCGCCAAGGCCGCCGCGCCGCTGGTCGAGCGCATCAAGGCCGCACTGGGCGACAAGGTGAAGGACGTGCGCGTCTCCAACCGCCTGGTCGATTCCGCCGCGTGTCTGGTCGTGGACGAATACGACATGTCACTGCAGATGCAGCGGCTGTTCCAGGCCGCCGGTCAGGCCGCGCCGGCATCGCAGCCGATCCTGGAGATCAACCCGGAACACGCCCTGCTGCAGCGCCTGCAGGCCGCGCCGGACGACGACGCGCGCACCGCCGATTACGCCACGCTGCTGTTCGAACAGGCGATGCTGGCCGAAGGCGGCCATCTGGACGACCCGGCCGCGTTCATCGCGCGGATGAACCGGTTGCTGGTGGGATGAGTTGAGGGTCATGCCGCCTCTTGGCGGATGACCAACGACACGGGAACCCGGGCCGCGATGCGCGCAGACTGCAGCGCACGTCTCCCGTCCGGGTTCCCGCCGTCGTCGCGATGAAGATCTTCCGCAAGGGCATGTTCTACGGCGACGTCGCGCGACGGCGGCGCGTCGGTGCGATCGAGCTGGCCGAGCTGCAGCCGACCGTACCCGAGCACGAGGTGGAGGCGCACAGTCACGACGATGCGCATTTCGTGCTGGTGCTGGCCGGAAAGTACATCAGCAGCGCGCACGGCATGCCGAAGGTCTGCGCGTCGCCGGCACTGATCTACAACCCGCCGGGCACGACCCATCGCGACTGTTTCCGTGGACTGGAAGGTCGCTTCTTCACCGTCTCGATTCCCGCTGCCGCCATCGCCGGCCGCGCCTTGCCCACGCACGCGCTGCGTTCCGATGCATTATCCGAACGCCATGCCTACGCGCTGCGCAATGCGCTGCAGATCGACGACGACGCCTCCGCGCTGCAGATCGAGAGCGGACTCGAAACCCTGCTCGACAGTCTGCAGCAGCGTCAACGCATCGAACGCAACGATGGCCCTGCGTGGCTGGCGCGCGCCCGCGACCGGCTGCGCGACGACTGCCTGCAAGCGCCGCGCATCGACGAACTCGCGCGATTGGCCGGCGTGCATCCGGTCGCGCTCGCGCGCACGTTCCGACGCCGCTACGGGCGTTCGCCGGGCGAATACCTGCGCGAATGCCGGCTGGAGCGCGCCGCCGCGCTGCTGCGCGACCGCAAGCGCCCGCTGCTCGATATCGCAGCCGCGGCCGGCTTCAGCGATCAGAGCCACTTCAGCCGCGCGTTCCGGCAACACTTCGGCTGCACGCCGACGGATTACCGGCGCCTGCGCTGACCAGCGTCTCCACGGATGGTTCGATCCGTACCAATTGCCACAGCGCTTTGCTGCTAGCGTATCGACACGTTCCCGTTATCACGCTTCCACGGAGTCCACCGATGCGCCGTTTTCCGCTCGCACTGTCCTGCCTCCTCGCGACAACATCCGCTTTCGCGCAGGCGCCCGCGTTCGACGAAACGACCCGCGCGATCGCCGCTGGCGACTTCAAGCAGATCACCAGCGTGGTCGTCGCCCGCGACGGCAAGGTGCTGTACGAGCATTATTTCGACGACGGCGGCGCAGAAGCGCGGCGCAACACCCGCTCCGCGACCAAGACCGTCGCCGGCATGCTGCTGGGCATCGCGATCGCCGAAGGCAGGATTCCCAACGCGCAGGCGCCGATGCTGCCGTACCTGCACTATCGCGGCGTCATCGAGAACCAGGACGCGCGCAAGGCGAAGATCAGCTTCGAGGATCTGGCGACGATGTCGTCGCTGCTCGAATGCCACGACGAAAACCAGTACTCACGCGGCAACGAAGAACGCATGTACCTGGTCGAAGACTGGGTGAAGTTCTACGTCGATCTGCCGATCCAGGGCTTTCCGGCATGGATGCCGAAGCCGGCGGATTCGCCCTACGGCCGCAACTTCCGCTATTGCACCGCTGGCGTGACTACGCTGGGCGCCGCGATACAGGGCGCGGTCGGCGAACGCCTCGACGCCTACGCGCAGCGCACGCTGTTCGCGCCGCTGGGCATCGACAAACCCGAATGGCAATTCTCGCCGCTGGGCTTGCCGCAAGCCGGCGGCGGCCTCGGCCTGCGCAGTCGCGACCTGCTCGCGTTGGGCCAGCTGTATCTCGACGGCGGTCGCCACGCCGGCAAACAGATCGTGCCGGCCGATTGGGTGAAGACCTCGGTCGCGCCGCACGCGCGCGTCGACGACGGCGTCGAATACGGCTATCTGTGGTGGCGCATGCAGTTCCCGGTCGCCGGCAAGGTATGGTCGTCGTACGCGATGAACGGCAGCGGCGGCAACAGCGTGCAGGTGTTTCCCGAACAGCGCGTGGTGGTGGTGATCACCACCACCAACTACGACGTGCAGCAGCCGCACCGGATCACGGCGAAATTGCTGATGGAGAAGATTCTGCCGGGGCTGTGAGTTGTGGATAGGGGCAGCAAGCGTAGGTTTCGTTGCGAAACAGAAGCCAGTGCGTTTATTCGTTCCTTCTGACTTCTCCGCCCTGCCTCCCGCGTTCGATCGCTGCATGGGCGGTCAGGCTGCTACCGCCTCATACGACCGAACGCCGATCGCCCGGCATCGGGCCGACGCATGCTGCGCAGGCCGTGTCGATAAGCGCGGTCAATCGAAGTATGGTGGTCCATCGCTGTAACACATAAGCGGCGCCCCGCTCTTCGCAGGAACGGCGGGAGGCACGGCGGAGGATGAAGATATGGTTAGGCTTGGGGGTGTGGGGAAATGGGTTTGATTTAGGCTTCTGCTTTAGACCCGCGGTGGACTATGCCGAAATGGACCCGACCCCTTTACTCACCATTCAATCTTGCGAGTAGCCATGGACGTCGAATCCGCCCGAATCCAGATTGCCGCCCGCCACCGGCGCGAGGACATGGCGGCATGGATCACCGCTAACCGTGGCCAAACCGTCAACGGCGAGCCCTCCAAGTCCATGGCTGAGGCCGTGCAGGGCGCCCTGCGCCGCAATCGCCGGGCCGAAGCCGCCGCCGTGGTCCTCGCGCATGCCATGGCAGCCGGAGACAAGGTGGTGGCGACGTTGCGTCAGCACGGAGTACTCCGTGCGTCGCGTTATCGGTTCCACCCCGGCGGGCCACGCGAGATCGCGAGCCTGCTGCTGCTTCTGCACGGGGAGCTCAAGCTCTCCGACCACAGCATTCGATATCTAGAGTCACTTCTGACCCTGTACAACGTAGCCGACCGCGCTCATGGCATGCGGCGCCAGCTGCTAGATCGGATGAAGGCGCGAAAGGGAAAGGCTCTCAAGACTTTCCTGGCTTTGGCAAACCATGTGTTTGCGTATGGTCACGACCAAGATATTGAGGCGCCATCCGATGAAGCAGCCCATTACAGCAAGGAGGACATCAGCGAGGCGGTCTCCAGACTGGTTGCCTTCTACCGGGAAGAGTTCGGCATCGTCAAGAGCGATTGGATCTATACCGATCCGCAGGCGCTCAACAAGTTCAACGGCACTTACTCACAGGACCTCTTTGACGCGCTTCGGCTTAACCAACTGATCAAGGCTGAGATGCTACTGGACGGCCTGCCTTATGAGGCGACGATCGCCGATGGCCGCATCGTGATGCGCTCAATCGACCCGTCCATCGAGAAATCCGTTCGTCTCGGATACATCCAGATGGACGCCCAGGTCATGGGACGGCAGCTGGAGCTTCTCGAGTTCTGGGAAGAGAACGGTGAGCCCGGCTCGCTCATACAGATTTGCGAGCACTGCTTCGACAAGGGTTTAAACCGACTTGCCCACGTTAGGCCCAAACCATTCCCCCGAGTCGCGTTGGCGATCCCGACATCGCCAGAATTTTTCGAGCCCTTTGCGAGCGAGCGCTACTTCAAGGAGGACATACTTGGCTTGGTCCAGCTAGGCGTCAACAGCTACGACGACCTGGGAACCAAGCATTTTG
The DNA here is from genome assembly GCA_017302135.1 of Lysobacterales bacterium. Lineage (GTDB taxonomy): Bacteria > Pseudomonadota > Gammaproteobacteria > Xanthomonadales > Xanthomonadaceae > Lysobacter_I. The sequence goes on from JAFLDZ010000019.1 coordinate 63,782, forward strand.
AAGTTGCAAAGGGCGTTCGGTCGATCGACATGTTCAAGGTCAATCGCCTGTTCACTTTGCTGTTCTACGCGATGCAGCGCGCCATTACTGCTCAGCCGACTGAGATGCAGCGAACATTGACCCTGCATTCTTCTGTGCTCGCCATGCAGCGCGCCGAGTTTATGGGCTTGCTCTCCAATATCCTCCCGTCCGAAGTCGCGCAGCGGATCTTCGATCTTCTCAAGTTTGACTCGAGCCGCGATCACGTGGATTTGCAGTACACGCCGTTCATCGTGGCCGGTGACTTCGTTGTTGCGGCACCGGCACTTGTCGCCATGTCGAACCTAGTACGAAACGTCGCGTGTGCCAATCAGCTGCAGGAGAACCGTATTGTTGGTGCCGACCCTATGCAGCGGGCGGTAGTAGACGCCCTTCGGCAGAGAGGATTCACGGTCGCCGAAGAAGTCGGCTTGCAAGGCAAGGACCATGACGTTGACATCCTGGCCTACCGCGACGGCTGCCTGTATGCGTTCGAATGCAAGAATGCGTATCACCCTTGCAACGCGCACGAGTTGCGAAACAGTTTTGGTCACATCCAGAAAGCCGGCCGGCAGCTCGCCCTGCGTGAAGCATGGCTAGCGCAGCGAGAGAATCTCACGGGTCTGTTTGCAAAGCTCGGTTGGGCATTATCGCAGCCGCATACGATTCGGACAGGTATTCTGACTGCTAATCGCCTGTTCACTGGCGCGCGAATTGAGCATCACCCGGTTCGTCAGGCGCACGAGTTCATCAATGTTGTCCTGCGTGGACACATCCGTTCGAATGACGGGAAGGTCTACGAGTTCTGGAAGGACGAAGAGCTGACCACGGACGATCTCAACAACTACCTCGACGATTCAGGCCTGTTGGCGGACCACTTCGAGGCTCTCAAGCCGATCAATTACGACTACGACTTCGACGGGATCGTGCTGCGTTTCGAAAGTTGGCGGACGGATCCTGAAGAACAACAGGCGATCTTCAACCGCCGATACCGGGTCAGGGAAGCCGAGCAGACAACGGCCTGACGCAGTCTCGGCTCGCGCCCGCCAGCCAGCCATCGCAGTGGTTCGGCGGATTGCTGCGGTTGGCGCAGCCTGGGATGCAGTGAACGTCCATTGATGTTCCAGTCGTCGTGAGGGCCGGAAGCCGCCGTCGCCCCATCGCTTCATCACACCCGCCCGCTCGCCGCAAACGCTGCGCCAAGGCAGCACCCTATGGCATGCACAATGCGGTGAGTGCCCGATCGATGATCGCGTTGCCGGCACAGGTCGACCGCAACGTTTTTTTGCGCGTCGCGAAGCGCGCCCATCATCCGGCGCTTCGCGTCACCTGCTTGAGAAGATCTGGTTGCAACGCGATCTATTCGCGCGCCGACACCAAGCCTGTCGACGCCTGCGCTATATGCCGCGATCGCTCTCCCTGGTTGGACATTACGATCACCACGTACCCCGATTCCGAAAACACTTTGGACGACACATCGGCGCCGGGCGTACCGCCGGTGTGGCTGCAGTGCGTTTCCCTGCCCGGGTGATGTCGAAGCCATCGCCATGAGGCATGTCTTCGCTCATCCGCTGTAAACACACGCACACGCTTCGCGCTCCGCAAATCATTCTCACTACGCGCGATCGATATCGACGATGGCCGGAATGCGGAGCCGATGTCGTTGTTGAACGTGGCTGTTTGGCGTCTGTCGGAGTTTTCAGGCGAAACCGTCTCGTCCTTCCGCACTGCACCGGGGTACATCGATGGGCCGCCAGCAGACTCTCGATGCCGCAGACGCCATCGCGATCTTCCATCTCGGCGCGACCGGATACGCCCACGACTGGAGGCGATTCGCATGACGGACAACATCGACCTCGCAGACGCTGTTGCTGCGCGCATCGCTGCCATCGGCGAGGCGCGGGGATTCCCGAGTGCCGGCATGGTGCTGACCGACCTCCTCGGTGGCTGGGCGATGCAGGGTAGCCAACTCTCTCAGCCAATATCTCGGCTGCCTTATGCACCCGGCAGCATGCAGGCGGTGGAAGACGCCATCGCGCAGGTGTACCCGCGCCCACGGAACAGTCCCTTCACGCCGGAGGCGGTGATCTTTGAGCTGGAGGCGGCGGCTTTCGGTCCGGGTCTGGTGCTGGCTGTCGACAAGCTCTCACAGCTCAACTGGCCCGACCGCCGCACCGTGCTCCACAGTCTGTCGACGCGCGCGCCCACGCTCGACGGCGTGTCGTATCTCTCGATTCTGCAACCCGGCCTCAATGCGCTGCCCAACGTCGATACCGCTGTGCGCGCAGCATGGATGGCCGCACGTCTGGCCAATGGGCGGCGCGAAGTGACGCCCGATGATCTTCAGAACTGGCTCGACCTTACGAGCCATATCCTTGCGCTTCCGTTCCCGGACATGGCCGAAGTATTCGTGAGCCTCGGGTTCCGACCGGAGGAAACCGAAGGACTGGCCGCTGATATGGCGGCTGATCTCGACGATCTTGGACACGTCTGGCCGGCAGGCATGGGCGCGGCGCTGCCCTTGATGGCCGGCATGATCATCCCGCCCGGCTGGTTTGATGCGCTGAAGAATATCGCCCTGAACTTCGACCGCACCCGGATGGATTTCCTGGAATTCAACAAGCCGGCGAAAATGCCGTACGGGTATTTCGTAGGAACGGCGATCCACACAGTCATCGCTGAATTCTATAAGGCAGCGCACCTCGGGCACCTATTTCCGATTGATCAGAAATTCTGGTCCAACACGACGCCTGTCTCATCCATCTTCAATGCGCTGAGTTCGTATTTTTCGAACGGAGGAGGAGTGAGTGCACTTGGTCGTAGCGCCGCGCTGACGCGTCCCGACATTTTCGAACTGGTCATGCTGCACGGCCAACCGCCCGGCTGGGTCTACGAGATCAAGCCGGCGGGTCCGAACGGCGAGGGTCTCGCCCAAGCCATGACCGAGGCGTCCATGTACGCGGCCATACTCAACGTGTGGGGCATACCCGCACTGCCCGGACTGCCCGGGCAGATCGGCACGTTCGGCACCGTACCCGCCCCCGGAGGCTGGGTCGCGTTCGCCAGTCCAGCGCCAGGCGCGATCGTGTACAGGCTGATCAAGGTCCCGAACGAAAGATACGCGCTCAAGTTTCCACGGACTGCCAGCGAGCGCGAAAATGCACAGAAGGAAGCCAAGGCCAAGATCGAAGCCGCGCTCGCTGCGGGGTTGGCCACTGGCGCTGCTGCGGCTGCTGTAGCGCTTGTCTACATCCTCGCCGAGTTGATCGCGGAATACGCTTGGGTGCTCGCGCTATGACGATCGACGCAGGCCGCTCGATCCTCCGTTTCGTGACCTCGCTCACGGCGCCTCTGGAGCGGCTGGGCAGCGCGCCGGATGCGATCGAGACGCTGACCGATCTGACCGGCTGGGACCTGCAGGGCACAGGGCTCGATCCGACGCAGTTCATCGCATTGGCGGCAGACCTCGCTGCGGCGCTGGCGAAACTGCGCGACCTCGACCCCGACGAACCGATCGGCTTCGAGGACCTCCTGACGATCCTCCCCGATCTGGTGGCAGGTATTGGCCGCTTCTCGACGTTCGGCAAGAACACGACGCTCACGTCCGGTCTGCCGCAGGATGCGGGACAGCAGTTCGTCGAGGATCTCTTCGGCTGTCTGGTCGTGCTCGCGCTCGGCAACTTCCATCCCGCGATCCGCTCATGTATGGAATTGTTCGGAGTGCTCGCGTACTCCCAGCGTCCGGCCATCGAATCGCAGTCGGGCACAGTGGTCAGGCCCGCACGCGCGTACCCGAAGCTGGATTTCGACGCGATCTCACGATTCCTCGCGTCGCCGGGCGATGCATTCTTCGCGCTGTTCGGCCTGTCCGATCCCGCCGGCCTGTCGGCCGAACAGGTCGCGCAACGCGCGTTCCCGGCCTGGGCCGCATTCCTGCGCGATCTCGGTGTGATCGCCTGGGCGTCCGAACTCGGCGCAGCGCCGGGCGTCGTGCCGGTACAACAGCTCGCTGCGGAGCGCCGATCACTGTTCGTGCTGTTGCCGATCGATACCGGACAGACCGGAACGAGCGCAACGACAGTGCTGTGCTTCACGTTGTTCGATCTGCCGGGCGGCGGCTACGAACTCGTCTTCATCCCGCGCGGCGCGCTGGGCCTGTCGCGCGATCTCGGCGATTGGCGCGCTTCGCTGGTCGCGAATGGCCAGCCCGGCGGCTTGGCCATTCGCCGCACGGGCGTCGACTTCAAGACCAATGCGGCCGCGTTATCGCTGCGCGCGGCGATCGGCCGACAGCCGGGTGCGGAGCCTCTGCTCCGCTTTGGCAAACCCACGGGCATCCATGTGGAACTGGGCGATCTGGCGCTCAGCGGCGCGCTCGACGTTTCCAGCAGCGAGCCGTATGTCGACGGCAGTGTCCGGCTCGCCGCCAAAGGGCTTCGGCTTGCGATCAACGTGCCGCCCAAGGACGGTTTCCTCAAAGCAAGCCTGCCGTCCGAAGGGCTGGCGGCGGAATGCGATCTGGCGCTCGCATGGTCGGGCAAGGGTGGGCTTCGTTTCGAAGGCGCGCTGGGATTGGAATTCGTACTGAGGATCGAGCGAAGTCTCGGGCCGATCACGCTCAAACAGATGCGGATCAGTGCAGGGGCTTCGGAACACGGGCTCAAGGTCGCAGGTGTCCTCGACGCCGGATTGGCGATCGGCCCACTGGCGGCTACTGTCGAGCGGATCGGCCTGCAGATGCAGTTAGGGCCGCAGGAAGACGGTATCGCAGGACTGAAGTTCGACGTCGGATTCAGGCCGCCATCGGGGATTGGGCTCGTACTCAATACTGGCCCGGTCAAAGGCGGCGGCTATCTGTTCTTCGATCCCGACCAGGCGATGTACGCCGGTGCGGTGCAACTGTCGATCAAGGCGCTGTCGCTGAGCGCGGTGGGCGTGGTCACCACGCGTCTGCCCGACGGCAGCGACGGTTTCAGCATGCTGGTGGTGATCACCGCCGAGTTCCCGCCGATCCAGTTGGGCTTCGGCTTCAGCCTGATCGGCATCGGCGGTCTGGTCGGCATCCATCGCGGCATGGAGCAGGACGTGTTGGCCGACCGGCTACGCGAAGGCCGGCTGGGCTCGATCCTGTTCCCGCGCGATGTGGTCGCCAACGTGCGCACCATCATCGACGACATCCGCGAGGTGTTCCCGGCGCAGCGCGACCGGTACGTGTTCGGTCCGATGGTGAAGGTCGGCTGGGGCGCGAACTCGCTGCTGGAAATCGACGTGGCGGTGCTGCTGTCGGTGCCCGCGCCGATCACGATCGCGATCCTGGGACGGGTGCGCGCGGCGCTGCCGACCAAGGACGATCCGGTGATCGATCTGCGCTTGGAGGTGCTGGGCCTGATCGATCTGGGGCGCGGCCGGCTGACCGTGGAAGCCCGACTGGTCGATTCGCGGATCGCCATGTTCGCCGTCAGCGGCGGCATGGCATTGCTGATTTCCTGGGGCGCGACCAAGGCGTTCGTGCTGTCGGTGGGCGGGTTCAACCGCCGCTTCCTGCCGCCGCCGGATTTCCGCGCGCCGCCGCGGCTGGCGATCGCGCTGTCGACCGGGGAAAACCCGACGTTCACGCTGTCGTCGTATTTCGCGATCACCTCCAACGCGATCCAGTTCGGCGCCGCCGCCGATCTGCACGCGCAGGCCGATACCGCGCTGGGGTTGTTCAGCGTGGACGCCTATGCGCAGTTCGATGTGCTGCTGATCTTCGATCCGCCGTTCTTCGCTGCGGATCTGGCCGCCGGTGTCGAGATCAAGCGCAATGGCACGACCCTGTTCCTGGCGCGGCTGGAAGCCTCGCTGACCGGGCCGGAGCCGTGGCGGGTGGCGGGCGTGGTCGAGTTCCAGTGCATCGTGCCGCTGCGGATCCCGTTCGAGGCGATCATCGGCGAGCCCGCACAGCAGGTGCCGGCCGCCGGTCGCGAGTTCGCGGAATTGCAGGTGCAACTGGCGGCGGAGGTGGTGCGCGCCGACAACTGGACCGCGCTGCCCAAGGCCGAGACCGAATCGGTGGTGACCCTGCGCAAGGTGGAGCCGGTGCCGGGAACGGTGCTGGTGCATCCGCTGGGCGGTCTGGGTTTCCGCCAGCGGCTGCTGCCGTTCGAGAAGGTCATCCGCAAATTCGGCACCTCCACGGTGACCGACCCGGCGAAGTTCGTGATCGAGCGGCTGGATGTCGGCGGCGCGGCCGTCGCGAAGCGCGAGGTCGGCGAGGATTTCGCGCCGGGTGAATTCGACGTGCTGACCGACGACGAGAAACTGTCGCGGCCGGCGTTCGAAACCATGACCGCCGGCGTCGAAGCGTCGCCTGCAGGGCTGTGGCTGCCGGACAGTCTGCTGGCACCGGCCGGCGCGCGGTTCGACGAGACCGTCATCAACCCGATCGGCCCGCAGCCCGGTCCGCGCCCGCAGTCGACGCAACCTGGGCTGGGCTTCACCCAGGTGCGGCCCGGTCTGCAGGGCAATGCCGTGGTCCTGCCCGCTGCGATCGCGGTCAAACCCGAAACCTATGTCTTCGCCGAGCGCGACACGCTCACCACCCACCCGGGCGGTGAAGCCGGGCACGCCGTGCTGGACGACCGTCGCCGCCAGAACGACGGCGGGGGCGCCCATACCGTGCTGGTTCCGGCACACGAAGCCGTCGTGGTGGTGGAAGCATGAGCGTTCGATTCATCCGCTACGCGCGCCCGGCGATCGCCGCCGCCATCGCCCAGCAGCCCGGGCAGGCGTCCGCGCGGGTCCGCGCGACCGTGTCCACGGCGCTGCATCTGCGCAACGAGGCGGACAGCGGCAGCGCTTCGGCTTGGCAGACGCCCGGCGCCGCGCTGTCGGTGCTGGGGCCGGCGGACGTGGTCGGGCTGACGCAGGACCAGATCCTTGCGCGCAGCCCGGCGCCGGGCGTGGCGGCGGCGGCGCCGGAACTGTTCGCATTCGTGGAGTTCCTGCGCCCCGACCTGCCCTGGCTGTTCACCCCGTACGCACCCTCGCCGGCACCCGCCGATACGCTGATGCCCTGGCTGTGCCTGATCGCCGTGCCGGCGACGCTGGCCAGCCTGGGCGCGGGTCCGCATGGGTCGGTGCTGACGCTGAGCCCGGCGGCGCTGGCGCACCTGCCGGATCTCGCGCACGCCGCCGAATGGGCGCATGTGCAGGAAGGCGGCGCGCAGGCGGGCGACGATCGCGACGCGGTGCGCGCCAGCGCCCAGGCCCAGCCGGCGCGGTTCCGCTCGCGCCTGCTCTGCCCGACGGTGCTGCTGTCATCCACCGATTACCTGGTCTGCCTGGTGCCGACCTTCAAGGGCGGCGTGCTGGCCGGCCTCGGCCTGCCGGTGACCTTGAGCGACCCGGCGCTGCTCGGTCCCGCCTGGACTTCGACGCAGACGGCGGCATTGGAACTGCCGGTCTACGACCACTGGACCTTCACCACCGGCACGCCGGGCAGTTTCGCCGCATTGGTCGAACGCCTGCAGCCCTTCGATGCAAGGACCAGCCCTGGCCGGCGCCTCGATGCCTCCACGCCGGCAGGCCCGGACGGTCCGGTCTTAGCCGATGCCGTCCTCGGCATCGACGCGGCGATGATGCCGGACCGCCACGACCCGCTCGAAGACGCACCGCGCGCGCTGGTCGATCATCTGGCCGCGCGTCTCGCCGACGACACGCCGCTGGCGCCGCCGCTCTACGGCCGCTGGCATGCGCGCAGCGCGCCGGACCTGCCGCCGCGGACCCCCGACTGGGTACGCACCCTGAATCTGCATCCGTCGCGGCGGGTCGCCGCCGGGCTGGGCGCGGAGGTGGTGCGTCGCCATCAGGAAGAAATGATGGCGGCGATCTGGGAACAGGCCGGCGAGATCGAACGCGCCAATCAGCTGCTGCGCATCGCGCAGACCGCGAAGGCCGCCGCCGAAGCGCTGTTCGTCCGCCGCGTCGCCCCGGATCTGGGCCGCGCGCGCGACGGCCGGGACCTGGGCGCGCTGCTGTGGCTGGCACCGATGCTGGACCATCTGCTGCTGCCGTCCGGCCGCACCGCGCGCGCCGAACTCGGACCGACGTGCCTGCCGGCGCTGGCGACCAGCGGCGCGTTCCGCAAAGCGGTGCGCGCGAACGGACCGCTGATGCGCCGGCTGCGGCGCGGCAGCCTGGTGGTTTCCTGCCAGGCGCGCGAGGACAATCCGCTGCATGGGGCGGACCACATGCGCGCCATGGCGCTGGCGGCGGTGCAGGGCGGCGCGGGGGGCATCCGCGCCGAGGGGGTGGCCGATATCGCGGCCATCCGTTCGGCGCTGGACCTGCCGTTGATCGGGTTGCTGAAGCGCTGGC
>JAFLDZ010000002.1 GCA_017302135.1 Lysobacterales bacterium
TGGAGAAGACGTTCGGTTCGCTGTCGAAGACGTTGTTCTTCGAGTACCGGAGCATTGCGGAGCTGGCGGAGCATCTGGTGTCGACGCAGTCGCCGGTGCTGAGCGGCCTGTTCGCGAAGTCGCGTGCGGCGGCGACAGCGGTGGAGACGCCTGCGGCCGTGCGCGTGGCCGAGGTGAAGCCGGCGGCACGGTCACGTTCGCTGTCGACGCGCCTGTCGCCGTTGGTGCTGCCGCAGCCGGCAGTCGCTGCGGAGCGATCGGCCGAGCCGATCGCGATCGTGGGACTGAGCGGTCGCTACCCGGAGGCGCCGGATCTGGCGACGTACTGGCGCAATCTGCGCGACGGCAAGGACTGCATCACCGAGATTCCCCGCGAGCGTTGGGACTGGCGCGAGTACTTCACCGAAGATCGCACGCAGAGCGGTTCGCACTACAGCCGTTATGGCGGCTTCATTACCGGCGTCGACGAGTTCGACCCGCAGTTCTTCAATATCGCGCCGCGCGAAGCCAAACAGATCGATCCCCAAGAGCGTCTGTTCCTGCAGCACGCGTGGATGGCGATCGAGGATGCGGGCTACTCGCGGGCAAGCCTGCGCAGCACCGGCGAAGCCTCGAGCGATGTCGGCGTGTATGTCGGCATGATGTACAGCGAGTATCAGCTGTTCGGTGCCGAGGCGAGTCTGCGCGGCCAGCGGATGGGATTGACCGGCAGCTTCGCGAGCATCGCCAACCGGGTGTCGTACGCGCTGGACCTGCACGGTCCGAGCATGACCCTGGACACGATGTGTTCGTCGTCGCTGACCGCGATCCATCTTGCTTGCCAGGATCTCAAATCCGGTCGTACGCGCCTGGCGATCGCCGGCGGCGTGAATGTGACCATCCATCCGAACAAGTATCTGGCGTTGAGCTCGGGCCAGTTCATCTCCAGCGATGGCCACTGCCAGAGTTTCGGCGAGGGCGGCGACGGTTACATTCCCGGCGAAGGCGTCGGCGCGGTGGTGCTGAAGCGCTTGTCGGAGGCGCAGCGCGATGGCGACCATATCTACGGGATCATCCGCGGCAGCGCCTTGAACCATGGCGGTCGCACCAACGGCTATACGGTGCCGAACCCGCAGTCGCAGGCGAGCGCGATCGGCCAGGCGCTGGACGAAGCGCGGATCGACGCGCGCCGGATCAGCTACATCGAAGCGCACGGCACGGGCACGAAGCTGGGCGATCCGATCGAGATCGCGGCGTTGAACAAGGCGTTCGGCCGGACGACCCAGGACCGCCAGTTCTGCCTGATCGGTTCCGCGAAGTCGAACATCGGCCACTGCGAGGCGGCGGCGGGAATTGCGGGACTGACCAAGGTGCTGCTGCAGATGCAGCATCGTCAGGTGGTGCCGTCGCTGCACTCGGCGCAGCTGAACCCGCACATCGATTTTGCGAACAGTCCGTTCACGGTGAACCAGACGCTGACCGATTGGGTGGCGCCGGTGGTGGACGGTCGTCGTGCGCCGCGGATCGCGGGTCTGTCGTCGTTCGGCGCGGGCGGTTCGAACGCGCACATGATCGTTGAGGAGTACGAGGCGCCGGTGGCATCGCCATGGTCGGGTCCGGTCATCGTGGTGCTGTCGGCGCGGACGCCAGCGCAGCTGAAGCAGCAGGCGCAGGGGCTGGTGGACTTCATCGCGTCGGCGTCGTCGCCGGCGGATCTGGGCTCGCTGGCGTACACGCTGCAGGTCGGTCGCGAGGCGATGGAGGAGCGTCTGGGCCTGGTGGTGGAGAGCGTCGATCAGCTGGTGGAGACGCTGCGGGCGTACCTGCGCGACGAGGGCGAGGTCGAGGATCTGTATCTGGGTCAGGTGAAGCGTCACAAGGACATGTTGACGCTGTTCAGTACCGACGCGGACCTGCAGCAGGCGGTGGATCGCTGGTTGTCGGGGCGGAAGTACGGGAAGGTGGTGGAGCTGTGGGTGAAGGGCCTGGAGGTGCGCTGGTCGCGTCTGTACGACGGCGCGCTGCCGCGGCGGATGAGTCTGCCGACGTACCCGTTCGCGAAGGAGCGTTACTGGATCGATGCGGGCACGGGTCCGGTAGCCGCGATCGGCGGTGCGACGAATGCTGCGGCGCAATTGCATCCGCTGCTGCACGCGAACACCTCGGACCTGTATCAGCAGAGCTACCGTTCGACATTCCGCGGCGATGAGCCGTTCTGCACGCCACAGGGGACGCTGCGGGAGACGGCATCGCTGGAGCTGGCGCGTGCGGCGGTGGAACAGGCGATGCGTCCGCAGGACGCGGAGTCGATCGAGCTGCGGGATGTCGAGTGGCTGTCGGCGGTGCCGGCATCGCCGGCGCATCCGGTGAGCATTGCGGTGGAAGCGCTGGATGCGGGCGGCGTGGGTTACGAGATCTACAGCGCGTCGGACGAAGGCGAGCGCGTGCACGGTCGCGGCGAGGCGGTGCTGCTGGCGGACCCGGCGCGGATGCGTCTGGATCTGGCGCAGTTGCAGTCGCGGATGCGCGTCGAGGCGGAAGGGCGTCGCTATCGCGGCGACGGCGAACTGCTGGCGCGCGTGGCGCTGTCGTCGTCGCAGCGCAGCGGTGCGGAGGCTTACGGTCTGCATCCGGCGCTGCTGGACGGTGCGTTGGAGGCGGTGCGTGAGTTGGTTGGTGGCGATGCGGTGCCGGCGTCGCTGTCGACGCTGAGCGTGTTCGCGGCGCTGCCGGTATCGGGCTGGGCGTGGGCGCGGTCTTCGTCGACGGGTGTGGATGTGGATCTGTGCGATGAGCACGGTGCGATCTGCGCATCGCTGCGCGGCTGGGCGTTCGCCCGTGGCGTGGCGGATGTTGTCGCGATGCCGCGAGTGGAGCCTGCGTTTGCCGAGGCAACGCAAGCGGAAGCACCCGCGCCGAGGATGGCGCCGCTGCGCATTGCGCTGCAGACGCGCGTGGATGCAACGGCGCCGAGTGCGCCTGCACTCGAGAGTGAAGTGGCCCGCCACAAGCCGACAGGCGTGGCGCTGATCGATCCGGCATCGCTGTCGTCGCCGCCGCAGTGGTCAGTGTCGTCGAAGGACAAGCCGCGCTTCGGGTTGATGGGCGTGCCGTCGGTGGCTTCACCCCGTGCCTCACTGCCGGCGCAGGGCGCTGCAGAACTCAGCGAGACGCGGGGCGAAGTGGAAGTGCTGGACCAGGGCGACGGTGTGGTGTCGATCCGGATCGCGGCGCAGGAGAATGTGCTGTCGTCGGAGTTGGTGGAGGCCTTGCTGCGTGCGTTCGCGGCGGTGCGCGCCTCGGCGTCGGCGCGGGTGGTGGTGTTGAGCGGGACGGACGCGGGCTTCGCGTGCGGCGGTCCGGAGGCGTACAACCGTGCGCTGTCTGCGGGACTGCATCGCGCGATCGCGACGTTCCCGATGCCGGTGATCGCGGCGATGTCCGGGGATGCGACGGGCGCGGGCTGGTGGCTGGGCGGGCTGTGCGACCTGATGGTGTGCAGCGAGGACGCGCAGTACGGGTATGCGGGTTCGGATCGCGCGCAGCTGGCAGCGCAGGACGGCTGGCTGCGCGAGCGGTTCACGGAGACGCAGGCGCGGCAGCTGTCGTCGCCGACGGGCTATTGGCGCGGTGCGCAGCTGAAGGCGTCGGGCTGGACGTGCGCGATCGTGCCGCGCGATCAGGTGATGTCGACGGTGGAGTCGCTGGCGGGATCGCTGTCGACGAAGTCGGCGCTGGCGCTGCGGTTGCTGAAGTCGCATCTGTCGCGTTCGCTGCGGGTGCAGGTGGACGCGCTGGAAGCGGCCGAGGTGGTGGCGGAGCGTGCAGCGCAGACGACTGCCGAGGTTCGGGTGATCCGTCTGGATCAGCGCGATGTGGCAACGGTGACGGCGCAGCTGTCGGAGGCGCTGTCGCAGTGCGAGTCTGCGCAGGCGTCGGGCGGGATCGTGCTGTGGAGCGAAGTCGCGCCGTTCGACGGCAGCGAGACGGCCGAGCAGGTTCTGGCGCTGGCATCGCTGATCGCGGCATCGCCGGTGGCGGTGGTGGCGGCGCTGGGCGGCGATGCGCAAGGTGCGGCCTGGTGGTTGAGTCTGGCCTGCGACGGCAGCGTGTACAGCGCTGCGGGTTGGTACGGTGCGGGCGATGTCTGCGCGCATGGCGCATTGGCGGTGGAGGCGGCGTGGACGCTGCCGGCGTGTCTGGGCGCGGTGTTGGGCGAGGAATTGCTGCTGACGGGCGAGCCGATGACCGGCGCGCAGTTGCAGTCGCGTGCGGGCGGATTGACGGTGGTGCCTGCGGATCGCGTGCTGTCGACGGCGCAGGCGCAGGCGCAGGCGTGGCAGTCGCAGCCGGCGCAGAGCGTGTCGGGCTGGAAGCGGATGCGCGGGTCGCAGCGTCGGCAGCGGATCGATGCGCGTCCGGGTTGGGAGGTGGAGGCGGAGCCATCGAACTGGCCATCGCCGGGCGTGGTGCCGTTGGAGACGACGGTGGTGACCGCGACGGTGCACGCCGATGGCGTGCTGGAGATCGCGCTGCACGATCGCGAGGCGAAGAACATGTTCTCCGAGGCGCTGGTGTCGGGCGCGATGGAGGCCTTCGCGCACGCATCTCAAGAAGCGTACAAGGTGGTGGTGCTGACCGGATACGACAGTTATTTTGCGTCGGGCGGGACGAAGGAGAGTCTGCTGGCGATCCAGTCGGGGACGGCGAAGTTCACGGACTTCAAGATCTTCCAGCTGGCGATGCAGTGCGATGTGCCGGTGATCGCGGCGATGCAGGGCCACGGCATCGGGGCGGGCTGGTCGCTGGGGATGTTCGCGGACGTGGTGCTGTTCGGCGAGGAGAGCCACTACGTGAGTCCGTACATGAATTACGGGTTCACGCCGGGCGCGGGTTCGACGCTGATGGTGCCGACGCGGTTGGGTCAGGATCTGGGCCGCGAAAGTCTGCTGACGGGCCACGAGTACGTGGGTCGCGAGCTGGGCGCGCGGGGCATTGCGCAGCGGGTATTGCCGCGTGAACGGGTATTGGCCGAGGCGCACGCGCTGGCGCGTCGGATGGCGCGGACTGCGCGCGGGGTGCTGAAGGCGCTGAAGCGCCAGTGGACGGCATCGCTGTTGGCGAGGGTGGAAGAGACCTACGCGCAAGAGCTGTCGATGCACGACGAGACGTTCGTGGGCCGTGCGGAGACGCGTGCGTTGATCGAAGGCCGGTTCGCGCGGACGGTGGTGCATGAAGTGCGTCATGCCGCAGCGATAGAGACGGCGGTGGTGACGGAAGTGTCGCCCTCCTACGTTGAGACGCTGGACATCGCCGACGACGACCGCGACGCGCTGTCAACGGTGACGCGGACGCTGCGCAAACTGCTGGCGCATGAATTGCAGCTGTCGGCATCGGAGATCGATGACGAGGCGCAGTTCGTGGATATGGGCCTGGACTCGATCGTTGGCGTGACGTGGGTGCGCAAGATCAACGAGACGTATGGTCTGGAGATCGACGCGACGAAGGTCTATAGCCACCCGACGCTGGCGCAGCTGAGCCGGCATGTGAAGGACGAGGCGGAACGTCTTGGGACGTTGCCCAAGCCGGCGTTCGCGATGCGAACGATGGCGATGCACGCGCCGCTGATCTCCGCTGATGAAGCGGGTATCGACGGCCGCGATGCGCTGGCGACGGTGACGCGCACGCTGCGCAAATTGCTCGCGCACGAGCTGCAGCTGTCGGAATCGGAGATCGATGACGAGGCGCAGTTCGTGGATCTGGGTCTGGACTCGATCGTGGGCGTGACCTGGGTGCGCAAGATCAATGAGGCCTATGGTCTTGAAGTCGAGGCGACGAAGGTTTACAGCCACCCGACGCTGGCGCAGCTGAGCGGGCATGTGAAGGACGAGGCGGAACGTCGCGGGACGCTGCCGAAGCCGGCGGCGGCGCGTGCGTCGATGCACGCGCTGAAGCCTGCGCAGATCGATACGCTCAAGCAGTCGCTGACGGCGACTCCGATGCGTGCATTGCGCTCGACCCGCATGCGCGCGCCAGCGACTGCTGCAGCGCAAGTCGCTTCCCGACCGCAGGCGATCGCGGTGGTCGGCATGGCCGGGCAATTCCCGCAGGCGACGGATCTGGGCCAGTACTGGCGGAATCTCGCCGCAGGCCGGGACTGCATCACCGAGGTGCCGTCCGGCCGTTGGGACATGGATCGCTATTACCAGGCCGGTGCGCCTGCCGAGGGCCGCACCAACAGCCGCTGGATGGGCGCGCTGGAACAATACGATCTGTTCGACCCGCTGTTCTTCAATATTTCGCCGAAGGAAGCGGAGTACATGGATCCGCAGCAGCGTCTGTTCCTGCAGACCTGCTGGCAGGCGATCGAGGATGCGGGCTACGACACGCGTTCGCTGTCGGGCAGCCGTTGCGCGGTGTTCGCCGGCTGCGCGAACGGCGATTACCAGCAGCTGTCGCCGGAGCAGCGGCTGACGGCGCTCGGTTTCACCGGCAATGCAAGCTCGATCCTGGCGGCGCGGATTTCGTACTTCCTGAATCTGCAGGGTCCGTGCCTGTCGATCGACACGGCCTGTTCATCCTCGCTGGTGGCGATCGCATATGCGTGCGACAGCCTGAGTTCGGGTACGAGCGATGTAGCGCTGGCAGGCGGCGTGTACGTGACGGCAGGTCCGGACATGCATATCAAGACCGCGCAGGCGGGAATGCTGTCGACGGACGGCCGCTGCTTCGCGTTCGATCAGCGCGCGAACGGGTTCGTGCCCGGCGAGGGCGTGGGCGCCGTGTTGCTGAAGCGTCTTGAGGATGCGCAGCGCGACAACGACGTGATTTACGGGGTGATCGAAGGCTGGGGCGTCAACCAGGACGGCAAGACCAATGGGATCACGGCGCCGAATCCGCAGTCGCAGACGCGCTTGCAGCAGGAAGTGTACGAGCGGTTCGGGATCGATCCCGGAGCGATCGGTCTGGTGGAGGCGCACGGCACGGGAACGAAGCTGGGCGATCCGATCGAAGTGGAGGCGCTGAAGGCGTCGTTCGGGAAGTACACGCAGCGTTCGGGTTACTGCGCGCTGGGCTCGGTGAAGAGCAACATCGGCCACTGTCTGACGGCGGCGGGGATCGCGGGATTCATCAAGCTGATGCTGTCGCTGAAGCATCGTCAGCAGCCGCCGACGATCCAGTTCGAGCGATTGAACGAGCACATCGATCTGGCGGGCAGCCCGTTCTACATCAACCGCGAATTGAAGGCGTGGGACGTGTCTGCGGGCGGTCGTCGTCATGCGGCGATCAGCGCGTTCGGATTCGGTGGAACGAATGCGCACGTGGTGGTAGCGGAACCGGTGTTGATCGCAGCGCCGGTGTCTGCGCCGTGGTCGGGCCCCGCGATCGTGGTGCTGTCGGCGCGGACGCCAGCGCAGCTGAAGCAGCAGGCGCAGGGGCTGGTGGACTTCATCGCGGGATCGTCGACGCAGGTGGATCTGGGCTCGCTGGCGTACACGCTGCAGGTCGGCCGCGAGGCGATGGAGGAGCGTCTGGGCCTGGTGGTGGAGAGCGTCGATCAGCTGGTCGAGACGCTGCAGGCGTATCTGCGCGACGAAGGTGATGTCGAGGATCTGTATCTGGGCCAGGTGAAGCGTCACAAGGACATGTTGACGCTGTTCAGTACCGACGCGGACCTGCAGCAGGCGGTGGATCGCTGGCTGTCGGGGCGGAAGTACGGGAAGGTGGTGGAGCTGTGGGTGAAGGGCCTGGAGGTGCACTGGTCGCGTCTGTACGACGGCGCGCTGCCGCGGCGGATGAGTCTGCCGACGTACCCGTTCGCGAAGGAGCGTTACTGGATCGATGCCGGTAGCGGCGCGGTCGCCGCGACCAGTGGTGCAACGAATGGCGCAGCGCAGTTGCATCCGCTGCTGCACGCGAACACCTCGGACCTGTATCAGCAGAGCTACCGTTCGACATTCCGCGGCGACGAGCCGTTCTGCACGGCGCAGGGCACGCTGCGGGAGACCGCATCGCTGGAGCTGGCGCGTGCGGCGGTGGAACAGGCGATGCGTCCGCAGGACGCGGAGTCGATCGAGCTGCGGGATATCGAGTGGCTGTCGGCGGTGCCGGCATCGCCGGCGCATCCGGTGAGCATTGCGGTGGAAGCGCTGGACGCGGGCGGCGTGGGTTACGAGATCTACAGCGCGTCGGACGAAGGCGAGCGCGTGCACGGTCGCGGCGAAGCGGTGCTGCTGGCGGACCCGGCGCGGATGCGTCTGGACCTGGCGCAGTTGCAATCGCGGATGCGCGCCGAGTCGGAAGGGCGTCGCTATCGCGGCGACGGCGAACTGCTGGCGCGCGTGGAGCTGTCGTCATCGCAGCGCAGCGGTGCGGAGGCTTATGGGCTGCATCCGGCGCTGCTGGACGGCGCATTGGAGGCAGTGCGCGTGCTGGTCGGTGGCGATGCAGTACCGGCGTCGCTGTCGACGCTGAGCGTGTTCGTGGCGCTGCCGGTGTCGGGCTGGGCGTGGGTGCGGTCTTCGTCGACGAGTGTGGATGTGGATCTGTGCGATGAGCAGGGCGCGATCTGCGCATCGCTGCGCGGCTGGGCGTTCGCCCGTGGCGTGGCGGATGTTGTCGCGATGCCGCGAGTGGAGCCTGCGTTTGCCGAGGCATCGCAAGCGGAAGCGCCTGCGCCGAGGATGGCGCCGCTGCGCATTGCGCTGCAGACGCGCGTGCAATCGTTGGAGCCTGCGGTGCAGGCTCCCGGGTTTGAAGTGGAAGTGGTTCGTCGCAAGCCGACGGACGTGGCGCTGATCGATCCGATCTCGCTGTCGTCGTCGTCGCAGTGGTCAGTATCGTCGAAGGACAAGCCGCGCTTCGGGTTGATGGGCGTGCCGTCGGTGGCTTCACCCCGTGCCTCACTTCCGGCGCAGGGCGCTGCAGAACTCAGCGAGACGCAGGGCGAAGTGGAAGTGCTGGACCAGGGCGACGGTGTGGTGTCGATCCGGATCGCGGCGCAGGAGAATGTGCTGACGTCCGAGCTGGTGGACGCGTTGCTGCGTGTGTTCGCGGCGGTGCGCGCCTCGGCGTCGGCGCGGGTGGTGGTGTTGAGCGGAACGGATGCGGGGTTCGCGTGCGGTGGTCCGGAGGCGTACAACCTTGCGCTGTCTGCAGGATTGCACCGCGCGATCGCGACGTTCCCGATGCCGGTGATTGCGGCGATGTCCGGGGATGCGACGGGCGCGGGCTGGTGGCTGGGTGGACTGTGCGACCTGATGGTGTGCAGCGAGGACGCGCAGTACGGATACGCGGGCTCGGATCGCGCGCAGCTGGCAGCGCAGGACGGCTGGCTGCGCGAGCGGTTCACCGAGACGCAGGCGCGACAGCTGTCGTCGCCGACGGGCTATTGGCGTGGTGCGCAGCTGAAGGCGTCGGGCTGGACCTGCGCGATCGTGCCGCGCGATCAGGTGATGTCGACGGTGCAGTCGCTGGCGGGGTCGCTGTCGACGAAGTCGTCGCTGGCGCTGCGGTTGCTGAAGTCGCACCTGTCGCGTTCGCTGCGGGCGCAGGTGGAGGCGCTGGCGCCGGCGGATCTGGCGGCGGAGCGTGCAATCGAGACGAAGGCCGAAGTTCGGGTGATCCGTCTGGATCAGCGCGATGTGGCAACGGTGACGGCGCAGCTGTCGGAGGCGCTGTCGCAGTGCGAGTCTGCGCAGGCGTCGGGCGGGATCGTGCTGTGGAGCGAGGTCACACCGTTCGACGGCAGCGAGACGGCGGAGCAGGTCCTGGCGCTGGCGTCGCTGATCGAGTCGTCGCCGGTGGCGGTGGTGGCGGCGCTGGGCGGGGATGCGCAGGGCGCGGCCTGGTGGTTGAGTCTGACCTGCGACGGCAGCGTGTACAGCGCAGCGGGTTGGTACGGTGCGGGCGATGCATGCGCGCACGGCGCGCTGGCGGTGGAGGCGGCGTGGACGCTGCCGGCCTGTCTGGGCGCGGCGCTGGGCGAGGAGCTGCTGCTGACGGGCGAGCCGATGACCGGCGCGCAGCTGCAGTCGCGTGCGGGCGGATTGACGGTGGTGTCTGCGGATCGGGTTCTGTCGACGGCGCAGGCGCTGGCGCAGGCATGGCAGTCGCAGCCGGCGCCGAGCGTGTCGGCCTGGAAGCGGATGCGCGGGTCGCAGCGCCGGCAGCGGATCGATGCGCGTCCGGGCTGGGAAGTGGAGGCGGAGCCGTCGAACTGGCCATCGCCGGGCGTGGTGCCGCTGGCGACGACGGTGGTGACCGCGACGGTGCACGCCGATGGCGTGCTGGAGATCGCGCTGCACGATCGCGAGGCGAAGAACATGTTCTCCGAGGCGCTGGTGTCGGGCGCGATGGAGGCATTCGCGCATGTCGCGGGTGCGGCGTACAAGGTGGTGGTGCTGACCGGGTACGACAGCTATTTTGCGTCGGGCGGGACGAAGGAGAGTCTGCTGGCGATCCAGTCGGGGACGGCGAAGTTCACGGACTTCAAGATCTTCCAGCTGGCGATGCAGTGCGAGGTGCCGGTGATTGCGGCGATGCAGGGCCATGGCATCGGCGCGGGCTGGTCGCTGGGGATGTTCGCGGACGTGGTGCTGTTCGGCGAAGAGAGCCACTACGTGAGTCCGTACATGAACTACGGGTTCACGCCGGGCGCGGGCTCGACGCTGATGGTGCCGACGCGGCTGGGTCATGACCTGGGCCGTGAGAGTCTGCTGACGGGCCACGAGTACGTGGGTCGCGAGCTGGGCGCGCGTGGGATTGCGCAGCGGGTGTTGCCGCGCGAGCAGGTCTTGGTCGAAGCGCACGCGCTGGCGCGGCGGATGGCGCGCAGCACACGCGGTGTGCTGAAGGCGCTGAAGCGCCAGTGGACGGCATCGCTGTCGGCGCGGGTGGAAGAGACGTACGCGCAAGAGCTGTCGATGCACGACGAGACGTTCGTGGGCCGTGCGGACACGCGTGCGTTGATCGAAGGCAAGTTCGAGCGAAAACCGGTGCGTCAGCCAGACCATGCCGCCGCGCCCGTCATGGTTGCCGCGACGTCGCAAGAGCCTGTCCAGCGCGTGGAAACGCTGCATTCCATCAAGGCGCGATTGAAGACATCGCTCGACGCCGAGCTTCACATGCAGGGTCGACCGATCGACGATGACGACCAGTTCGTGCATCTGGGTCTGGATTCGATCAGCGGCGTGACCTGGATACGCCGGATCAACGAGGATTTCGGTACCTCGTACGAAGCGACGATGATCTACAGTTATCCGACGATCCGCGAACTCGCGGCGTTCCTGCAGTCGGAGCTCAAGCCGCAGTCCGGGCCGGAACTCGAGCGCGCGCCGACAGCATCCATCGTGCCGGTCGAACGAAAGACGGTCGCGCCATCGGCTCATACGGACTTCGTGCGTGTCGAAACGCTGCAATCCATCAAGGCGCGGTTGAAGACATCGCTCGACGCCGAACTTCACATGCAGGGTCGGCCGATCGACGATGACGAGCAGTTCGTGCATCTGGGCCTGGATTCGATCAGCGGCGTGACCTGGATACGTCGGATCAACGAGGATTTCGGTACCTCGTACGAAGCGACGATGATCTACAGCTATCCGACGATCCGCGAACTTGCGGCGTTCCTGCAGTCGGAGCTCAAGATCACCCAGGCCCCCGTCGCGGCACCGGTCGAGCCTTTGACCCTTGAACCGCTGACAATCGCGCCATCCAGCGCCGCCTCGACAGTGTCTTATCGCGCGCACGGCAAGACGCATGCGCCACGGCTGGCGCCACGCAAGGCGGTGGCCGCTGTCGCGCCAGCGCACGACGATGACGACGATCGCATCGCCATCATCGGCATGTCCGGGCGTTATCCGCAGGCCCGGAACCTCGATGAGTACTGGAAGAATCTGGAGACGGGCAAGGACTGCATCGTCGAAGTGCCGGCGACGCGGTGGGACATCGATCGTTATTACGACGCCGACCCGAGAACAAAAGACAAGATGGCTTCGAGATGGCTCGGTGCGATGAGCGATGTCGACTGCTTTGATCCGCTGTTCTTCCGCATCTCGCCGGATGAAGCGGAGTACATGGATCCGCAGCATCGTCTGTTCCTCCAGGAAAGCTATCGGGCATTCGAGGACGCGGGCTATTCCAGCAGGGCGCTCAACAATCGTCTCTGCGGCGTGTACCTCGGCATTTCCACGAACGAGTACAGCCTGCTGCTGTCGCAGAATGGCGTGCTGGCAGCGCCGATCACCGCCAACAGCTACTCCATCGCGGCAGCGAGGATCGCCTACTACCTCAATCTGAAAGGGCCGGCTATTTCGGTGGATACCGCCTGCTCGTCGTCGCTGGTTTCGCTGCATCTGGCCTGCCAGGCATTGCGCAGTCGAGAGGTCGATATGGCCCTCGCCGGCGGCGTGAGCCTGTGGCTGGTGCCCGAGTCCTATCTGGCGATGAGTCAGGCCGGGATGCTTTCGCCGATCGGTCGATGCCGGGCCTTCGACGATGCGGCGGATGGCATCGTGATGGGCGATGGCGTGGGTGCCCTTGTCCTGAAGCGTCTGAAGGATGCGGAAGCGGACAACGACTTCATCCACGGCGTCGTCATCGGCTCCGGGACGAATCAGGATGGCCGCACCAACGGCATCACCGCGCCGAGCGTCATCAGCCAGATCGAGCTTGAGCGCGGCGTCTACGCCAAATACGGGATCGATCCGGCGACGATCAGCTATGTGGAAACGCACGGTACGGGCACCAAGCTCGGCGATCCGATCGAACTGGAAGCGCTCGCGACCGTGTTCAAGGAGAAAACCGACAAGAAGGGCTACTGCGCATTGTCGTCCGTCAAGAGCAACATCGGCCATGCTGCTTCGGCTGCCGGTGTCGCCAGCGTGCAGAAAGTGATCCTGTCGCTGCGGTACAGGACGCTTGCGCCGACGTTGCACGTCACGAAAGAGAATTCGCACTTCGATTTCAAGGGTTCGCCGTTCTACATCAATCGCACCGCGAAACCGTGGGACACCGCCAGCGGTGCGCCCAGGCGCGCTTGCGTGAATTCCTTCGGCTACAGCGGTACGAACGCGCATGTCGTCATCGAGGAATACGCACGACCCGCGAAAGCGCGAGTGTCGCGGACGGCCGGTTCGTCAACGGCCTGCGCGCTGCCTCTTTCGGCACGCAACGCCGAGAGGCTTCGGGAGAAGGCGGTCGATTTCCTTGCATTCCTCGGCCAGCCGCAGCTGCCGGAGATCGGCGATATCGCGTATACCCTGCAGCTCGGTCGCGACGCCATGGAAGAACGCGTCTGTTTCGTGTCGACCTCGCTCGAACAGCTCGCCGGTCAGCTTCGCTCGTGGTTGGCGGGAGAAGCCGGCATCGCGGGCGTTTATTGCGGCGACACAGGCAGCGCGAACTCCGGCGAAGACATGGCGGAAACCCTGGATCGCTGGCTCGACAGCGGCGCCTTGCCGGAGTTGGCCAAGGCCTGGGCATGCGGTGCGGACGTCGATTGGCAACGATTGCACGGAGCTGCGAAGCCCCTGCGGATCAGCCTGCCGACGTATCCATTCGCAAAAGAACATTACTGGATCGAGAAGCAGTCGTCCTCCGGACCCATCGATGGCGCGTTCGATGAAGTGGGCAGCCTGCAATGGATCGAGGATATTCTGGCCCAGGTCGACAGCGATCGGATCGAAGAGCAGCAAGCGGTCGCATTGCTGAAACAGTGGGTGTGAGAAATGCGAATCGGAACGAAACAGTCCGGGCGAACAGTCCGGATGAAACAAACCCGATGAAACAGACCGGGCGAACAGCAGATGCAGCATCGCGATTGTCGATGCGCAGATTCGGTAGTGCAGTAAAGGAAGCTTGAGCAATGGCCAATTTCATCCAATACGTGGTGTCGGAACTCAAGGGCAAGCGCCTCTCGAAGGCGGACGCTTTTGAACTGATCAAACAGTTTTCCACGCGCGTATCCACGCCTGGCGCTGCGCAGACCTCGCTGCACCCGCTGTTGCATGCGAACGTATCGGATTTGAGCCGGCAGGCGTTCCGCTCGGTGCTGACGGGGGAAGAGCATTTTCTTCGCGATCATCAGGTGAAGCTGCGCGGTACGGACGAGTGCGTATTGCCTGCGGTGGCGTATCTGGAGATGGCGCGCGCGGCGGTGGAGCAGGCGGTGCCTGCGGATGCGCGCGGTGCGGTGCTGGAGCTGCGCAACTGCGTGTGGGCGCAGCCGCTGGTGGTGCGCGGCGCGACGCCGGTCGTGATCGAGCTGTCGGGTGCGCTGGACGGCGAGATCGAGTACGAGATCGTGAGCGGCGATGGCGCGCGGCGGAAGGATCATTGCCAGGGGCGCGCGGCGTACGTGCCTCAGACGGCGCCGGCGCGGCTGGATGTGCCGATGCTGCGCGCGAAGATGGACCGCGGTGCGCTGGGCGCGGATGCGGTGTACGCGGCGTTCGAGGCGATGGGTCTGATGTACGGGCCGGCGCATCGTGCGGTGCGGCATGTGTATCAGGGCGCGGGTCAACTGCTGGCGCAACTGGAGCTGCCGTCGTGCGTGCGCGCCGGAGCGGACCAGTACCGGATGCATCCGAGTCTGATGGATGGCGCGCTGCAGGCGTGTGTGGGTCTGATGGACGGTTCGGGTCAGGCGCTTCTGCCGTTCGCGGTGGATACGGTGCGCGTGCTGGGCCAGTGCGGGTCGTCGATGTGGGTCTGGGTCCGCTATTCGGCGGGCAGCCGCGATGGCGATGCGGTGACGAAGTTCGATATCGATCTGAGCGACGAGCAGGGTACGGTCTGCGTGCAGATGTGCGGATTTTCGGCGCGTGCGCTGGGTCCGGCGACGGCGACCGGGGACGCGTCGGCGTCGGGCGTGTTGAGGGCGGTACCGCAGTGGCGTGCGATTGCGGAAGACGTTGCGGAAGAGGCTGCGCCGACGGCGTGGGCCGAACGGCATGTCGTGGTGTGCGATCTTCCGGGGATCGAGGCGGCCGCGCTTGCGTCGCTGCTGGCAGGCAGTCGCTGCGTGATGTTGTCGGATTCGTCGGCGGCGGATCTGGCGTCGCGTTACAGCGACTATGCGTTGTCGTGTTTCGAGCGGATCCGTGCGGTGCTGTCGGGCAAGCCCGAGGGTGCGGTGCTGATGCAGGTGGTGGTGGGCGAGTCGGGCGAGGATGCGGTCTTTTCGGGTCTGTCGGCGCTGCTGAAGACGGCGACGCTGGAGAACCCGCTGTTCCGTGGTCAGCTGGTGCTGACCGGTCGCGAGGTGACGACGGCGGCGCTGGCGCAGCAGCTGGAGCAGGCGCGGGCGCACGCATCGGAGCCGGTGATCCGTTTCGATCGCGGGACGCAACCGCAGGGACTGGGCTGGCAGGTGCAGGCGCAGGTGGAGAAGCCGTGCGAACCGGTGTTCAAGGAACATGGGGTGTATCTGATCACCGGCGGTCTGGGTGGTCTTGGGGTGTTGTTCGCGCAGGCGGTGCTGGAACAGACGCGTCATGGCCGCGTGATCCTGACCGGTCGCGGTGCGCTGTCGGGCGGAAAACAGTCGCGTTTGGATGCGTTGGTCGCGCTGGGCGCGGGACGCATCCGCTACCGGTCGCTGGATCTGGCGGATCGTGCGCAGGTGGAAGGCGCGATCGCGGAGATTCTGGCCGTGGAGGGCGGACTGCACGGAATCCTGCACTGCGCGGGGATGATCGCGGACAACTTCATCCTGAAGAAGAGCGCGTCGGAGTTTCGCGAGGTGCTGTCGCCGAAGGTGACGGGGACGTGGCATCTGGACGAAGCGACGCGGGATGTGGGATTGGATTTTTTCGCGTTGTTCTCGTCGGTGGCGAGCGCGTTCGGGAACGTGGGCCAGTCGGACTATGCGGCGGCGAACGGATTCATGGACGGGTTTGCGCGGTACCGGAACGGTCGGGTGTCGGCGGGCGAGCGCGGCGGACGGACGGTGTCGATCCACTGGCCGCTGTGGGCATCGGGCGGGATGCAGCTGGATGAGGCGCTGCAGTCGGAGCTGTTGCGGACGACGGGGATGGTGGCGCTGTCGACGGCGCACGGTCTGCAGGCGTTTTATCGCAGCGTGCAGCAGGGCGACGAGCGCAGCGTGGTGATGGAAGGCGTGCTGTCGAAGCTCGAGCGGACGTTGAACGCGACGGCATCGATGCCTGCGCCGCAGGTTCAACCGATCGTATCCGATGCGCCGCTGGACGATGGCGAGCTGTTGGAGAAGACCCAGGATTGGCTGCGTCGTCAGTTTTCCGCGCTGTTGAAGCTGTCGTCGCACCGGATCGACCCGCGTGCGCCGCTGGAGCAGTACGGGATCGATTCGATCCTGGCGATGCGGCTGACGAACGCGCTGGAGAAGACGTTCGGTTCGCTGTCGAAGACCTTGTTTTTCGAGTACCGGAGCATTGCGGAGCTGGCGGAGCATCTGGTGTCGACGCAGTCGCCGGTGCTCAGCGGCCTGTTCGCGAAGTCGCGTGCGGCGGCGACAGCGGTGGAGACGCCTGCGGCCGTGCGCGTGGCCGAGGTGAAGCCGGCGGCACGATCGCGTTCGCTGTCGGTACGCCCGGCGCGACAGGACACCGATGGCGCGGGACATTCCGCCGAGCCGATCGCGATCGTGGGACTGAGCGGGCGCTACCCGGAGTCCCCGGACATCGCGACGTACTGGCGCAACCTGCGCGACGGCAAGGATTGCATCACCGAGATTCCCCGCGAGCGTTGGGACTGGCGCGACTATTTCAGCGAAGATCGCACGCAGGGCGGCCGTCACTACAGTCGCTGGGGTGGCTTCATCACCGGCGTCGACGAGTTCGACCCGCTGTTCTTCAGTATGTCGCCGCTGGAAGCGGAACGAATCGATCCGCAGGAACGTCTGTTCCTGCAGCATGCGTGGATGGCGATCGAGGACGCCGGCTACTCGCGCGCAAGCCTGCGCGGCACCGACGTGGCCTCCAGCGATGTCGGCGTGTACGTCGGCATGATGTACAGCGAGTATCAGCTGTTCGGCGCCGAGGCGAGTCTGCGCGGCCAGCGGATGGGATTGGCCGGCAGTTTCGCGAGCATCGCCAACCGGGTGTCGTACGCGCTGGACCTGCATGGTCCGAGCATGACCCTGGACACGATGTGTTCGTCGTCGCTGACCGCGATCCACCTCGCCTGCCAGGACCTCCGGCTCGGACGCACGCGTCTGGCGATCGCCGGCGGCGTGAACGTGACCATCCATCCGAACAAGTATCTGGTGCTGAGCTCGGGCCAGTTCATTTCGAGCGACGGCCATTGCCAGAGCTTCGGCGAGGGCGGCGACGGTTACATCCCCGGCGAAGGCGTCGGCGCGGTGGTGCTGAAGCGCTTGTCGGAGGCGCAGCGCGATGGCGACCACATCTACGGGATCATCCGCGGCAGCGCCTTGAGTCACGGCGGTCGCACCAACGGCTATACGGTGCCGAACCCGCAGTCGCAGGCGAGCGCGATCGGCCAGGCGCTGGACGAAGCGCGGATCGACGCGCGCCGGATCAGCTACATCGAAGCGCACGGCACGGGTACGAAGCTGGGCGATCCGATCGAGATCGCGGCGTTGAACAAGGCGTTCGGCCGCACGACCCAGGACCGCCAGTTCTGTCTGATCGGTTCCGCGAAGTCGAACATCGGCCACTGCGAAGCGGCGGCGGGAATCGCGGGACTGACCAAGGTGCTGCTGCAGATGCAGCATCGTCAGGTGGTGCCGTCGCTGCACTCGGCGCAGCTGAACCCGCACATCGATTTTGCGAACAGTCCGTTCACGGTGAACCAGACGCTGACCGATTGGGTGGCGCCGGTGGTGGACGGTCGTCGTGCGCCGCGGATCGCAGGTCTGTCGTCGTTCGGTGCGGGCGGTTCGAACGCGCACATGATCGTGGAGGAGTACGAGGCGCCGGTGTCGGTGGCGTGGTCGGGCCCTGCGATCGTGGTGCTGTCGGCGCGGACGGTGGCGCAGCTGAAGCAGCAGGCGCAGGGGCTGGTGGACTTCATCGCGGCGGCGCCGTCGCCGGTGGATCTGGGCTCGCTGGCGTACACGCTGCAGATCGGTCGCGAGGCGATGGAGGAGCGTCTGGGCCTGGTGGTGGAGAGCGTCGATCAGCTGGTGGAGACGCTGCAGGCGTACCTGCGCGACGAAGGCGAGGTCGAGGATCTGTATCTGGGTCAGGTGAACCGCTACAAGGAATTGTTGACGCTGTTCAGCACCGATGCGGACCTGCAGCAGGCGGTGGATCGCTGGCTGTCGGGCCGGAAGTACGGGAAGGTGGTGGAGTTGTGGGTGAAGGGCCTGGAGGTGCGCTGGTCGCATCTGTACGACGGCGCGCTGCCGCGGCGGATGAGTCTGCCGACGTACCCCTTCGCGAAGGAGCGTTACTGGGTCGATGCCGGGACCGGCCCGGTCGTCGCGGCGACCGCCGGCGCAGCGCAGTTGCATCCGCTGCTGCACGCGAACATCTCCGATTTTTCCGAGCAACGTTACAGCGTCACGTTCAGCGGCGATGAGCCGTATCTTGCGGATCATCGCGTGAAGCTCGGCGATGCGGACGAACGCGTATTGCCTGCGGTCGCCTATCTTGAAATGGCGCGTGCAGCAGTGGAACACGCGGTACCGGCGCTGTCGCGCAGTGCTGTCGTCGAATTGCGTCACAGCATCTGGGCGCAGCCGCTGGTGGTGCGAGGCGAAACGCCTGTAGCCATCGTTTTGTCCGCGACCGCGGACGGAGAGATCGAATACGACATCGTCAGCGGTGAGGAAGAACAGTGGGTCGAACACTGTCAAGGCCGTGCGCAGTATGTGCAGGGTGTCGTACAGGACAGGATCGACATCGCAAGCCTGACGTCCCAGATGGGTCTCGGCACCATGACAGCGGCCGACATCTATGCGGAATTTTCCGCGATGGGGCTGACCTACGGTCCAGCCCATCAGGCGGTGAAGTGCGTATATCGTGGTGACAGGCAACTGCTCGCGCAGTTGGAATTGCCGTCCTGCGTCGGTGCCGATGCGGCATCCTACGTCCTTCATCCGAGCCTGCTCGATGGCGCCCTGCAGGCGTCGATCGGTCTGATGACCGGAGCGAATCGGGCGCGCCTGCCATTCGCGGTCGATCTGGTGCGTGTCTTCGGCGGCTGCACGGCGCGCATGTTCGCATGGGTACGCTACGTGCAGGGCAGTGCGGCCGACGATGCGGTCGTGAAATTGGATATCGATGTCTGCGATGAACAAGGCATGGTCGTCGTGCAGATGCACGGATTCGCCACGCGCGTTCTCGAAGGCATGTCGTCGGCACGGACAGGCGAAGCTTCGGTCGGGATGTTGACGTCCGTCCCCGAATGGCGCGCCATCCTCACGGAAGAGCGCACGGACACCGCCTGGACTGAACGGCATGTGGTCCTGTGCGAGTTGCCGGGAGTTTCATCCGCCGAGTTGCAACGTCACGTGCATCATTGTCATTGCACGGTGACATCCAAGCCAGGCGACAAGAATCTGGCCGAACGGTATGGCGAATACGCCTTGACCTGTTTCGACCGGATCAAATCCATACTGTCGAACAAGCCCAGCGGCGCGGTGCTGATGCAGGTCGCGATCGGCGATGCCCCCGAACAGTCGGTGTTCACCGGGCTTTCGGCACTGCTGAAATCGGCGGCATTGGAGAATCCGTTGTTCCGCGGCCAATTGGTCGTCAGCCAGGGCGATGTCTCCGCTTCGATGCTGGCTCAGCAGCTCGAACAGGCGCAGGGGCTCGCATCGGAAACGGTGATCCGTTTCGAGCGCGGCACGTCGCCCATGGGAATGCGCTGGCGGGAAAAGCACGACAACAGCGTTCCGGCAAGCGCATTCAAGGATCGCGGCGTCTACCTGATCACCGGTGGTTTGGGCGGCCTGGGTGCTTTGTTCGCACAGGAGATATTGGCGCACTCGCATGAAGCCCACGTGATCCTGTCGGGACGCGGTGAGCTGACTGGCGAAAAGCGGCAGCGCTACGAGGCCTTGAGCGCGCATGGCGCGGGGCGCCTCCACTACCGGATGTTGGATCTTTCCGAGCTTTCGCACGTCGAAGCATTGATCGCTTCGATCGTCCAGGAATACGGACATCTGGATGGCATCCTGCACAGCGCGGGCATGATATCGGACGGTTTCATCCTGAAGAAGACCGCGATCGAATTCCGCGATGTACTCGCGCCGAAAGCGAAAGGCGCCTTGAATCTCGATCTGGCCAGCGCCAGCCTCGAGCTCGATCTTTTCGTCATGTTTTCTTCCATCGCCGGTGCGTTCGGGAATGTCGGACAGGCCGACTACGCGGCGGCGAACGGGTTTCTCGACGAGTTCGCGCAATACCGCAATCATCGCGTACGTGTGGGCGAACGGCACGGCCGAACGCTGTCGATCAATTGGCCCTTGTGGAAAGAGGGCGGCATGCAGCTGTCCGCGGCGCTGCAGGAGCAGATCGCCCGAACGACCGGGATGCACCCGCTTTCGACGGCGAATGGATTGCAGACGTTCTACCGGGGGCTTGCGCAAGACTGCGATCGAATCCTGGTGATGGAAGGCGATGTCGAAAAGCTCAGGACGACACTGGGCATGGTGAAGCCGGCGCCGATTGCCTCGAAAGCCCCGTCGCTGCCTGTCAAGCAGGAAGCGATCGTCCGAGACGACATCGACAACATCGACGACCTGGTTCAGGACTATCTGCGGCAACAGTTCGCTGCACTGCTCAAGTTGCCGCCACACCGGATCGATGCGCATGCGCCGCTCGAAAACTACGGCATCGATTCTGTGCTCGCGATGCGATTGACGAACCAGCTCGAGCAGACATTCGGATCGTTGTCCAAGACACTGTTCTTCGAATATCAGACGATCGCTGCGTTGGCGAAACATCTTTCGAAAACATTCCCGGACATCATCCGTCGCGATATCGTGAAGGGCGAATCCGAGCAGCCGCGCCAGGAAGTGCGAGCGGTTGTCGCGCCACAGGGCGAACCGGTTG
Organism: Lysobacterales bacterium; assembly: GCA_017302135.1. GTDB lineage: Bacteria > Pseudomonadota > Gammaproteobacteria > Xanthomonadales > Xanthomonadaceae > Lysobacter_I. The sequence goes on from JAFLDZ010000002.1 coordinate 20,988, forward strand.
GACAGAAGCTCCAGTTCCGTCAACGCTTCGTCGAGGCATCGGCGCAAACCGAGCGTGCCGTCGCGATCGTCGGCTTGGGCGGACGATACCCGCTCGGCGACGATCTCGAAGGGTTCTGGGACAACCTGAAGAACGGACGCGACTGCATCACGGAAATTCCTGCAGAGCGCTGGGACCATGCGCTTTATTTCGACGCGGACCGCGACAAGGTCGGGAAAAGCTACAGCAAATGGGGCGGATTCATCTCCGATATCGACAAATTCGACCCGCTCTTTTTCAATATCGCTCCAAAAGAAGCAGAACTGCTCGATCCGCAGGAACGTTTGTTCCTCGAAACTGCCTGGCAGACCATAGAAGATGCCGGCTACAGCAAGCAAAGCCTCTCCGAAACCCGGACGGGCGTGTACGTCGGCGTCATGTGGGGCCAGTACGAACTGTATGGCGTCAACTCGCTTGCCGCAGGCCATGTCGGAGTTCCCAGCTCTTCGCAGGCCTCCATCGCCAATCGGGTTTCGTACTTTTTCAACCTGCATGGGCCGAGCATCGCGCTCGATACGATGTGTTCATCGTCGCTGACCGCCATTCACATGGCGTGCGAAGAGATTCGTCGTGGGAATATCGATGCGGCGATTGCCGGAGGCGTCAATGTTTCGGTGCATCCGCACAAATACCTGACGTTGAGCCAAGGCAAATTCGCCTCGAGCGACGGCCGGTGCCGCAGTTTCGGTGCAGGCGGCGATGGTTATGTGCCTGGCGAAGGCGTCGGTGCTGTGTTCTTGAAGCCGCTTGAGCATGCCTTGCGCGATGGCGATCATATCTACGGCGTCGTGCGCTCCAGTGCGATCAATCATGGCGGCAAGACCAACGGATATACCGTACCGAATCCGAACGCACAGGCGGATCTGATCCTTGCCGCGCTCGAGCGAGCGCACATCGAACCGCAATCATTGAGCTATATCGAAGCGCACGGCACGGGGACATCGCTTGGAGATCCCATCGAGATCGCCGGGCTTTCCAAGGCGTTCAACGGTTATGGAGACCGCATCGAGCCGTGCGCGATCGGATCCGTGAAATCGAACATCGGCCATCTGGAATCTGCGGCCGGAATCGCCGCGATCACGAAAGTGTTGCTGCAGCTCAAGCACGACCAGATCGCGCCTTCGCTGCATGCGGAAAGCCTCAATCCGAACATCGACTTCGGCGACTCGAAATTCCATGTGCAAACCCGGCTCGGGCCATGGCCGAAACACGCGGACCAGCCCAGGCGCAGTGGCGTCAGTTCTTTTGGCGCGGGCGGTTCCAATGCCCATGTAATCCTGGAGGAATACATCGATTCGCGTCCAAGGAGCGCCGTCGATTCCAATCGGCCAGAAGTCTTCGTTCTGTCCGCGCGCGACGAAAAGACCCTGGCACGCCATGCGCAGCGGATCGCCGATTTCCTCGATCGCAACGTGTCGCTGTCGCCCCAGGATGTCGCTTACACGCTTCAGGTTGGACGTACGTCGATGGCCGCGCGATTGGCGATCATGGCGGTCGATCTGCCGGAACTGGTCGCGAGCCTCAGGCAGTGGATCGCTTCACGCGGCATCGCTACGAATGTATCGCCCAGTGACAGCGAAGATCATGTCCTCTACGGCAACGCGAACGATATGCCGCAGTATGCGAACCGCCTGGTGGAAGGCAGTGCGGGCATGGCATTCATACGCGACCTTGCGTCGTCGTACGACGTATCGAAGCTGGCCAGGCTCTGGATCATGGGCACGGAGATCGATTGGTCCATGCTGCGCCGCAAGGAAGCGCCCAAACGCGTGTCCTTGCCGACGTATCCATTCAACAAACAGCGGTATTGGATCGACACGACCTCGGTTCAAACACTTCACCCGGTGCCGACCGTCGCAACCCAACCCGTAATCGTACCCGCATCCTTGCCACCGGCCGAGACTCCGCAGCGTATGAGCTACGGCGTACGTTGGCACGATGCACCAGTGACGATGAATTCCGCGCCATTGTCCAGCTCGCCGATACTGTTGCTCGACGATACCGACATGCTTTACAGCGGGCTCACCGATCACTTTGCACGAAGATCAGGCGAAGCGCAGATCATACGGATCAAATACGCCGATGACTTCCGCGAAGCTGGTCCGACAGAATTCGAGGTTCGCGTCAACGAAGAAGAGGACTTCAGACGCGTGCTCGCATCCCTGCGGAACCGGGACTTACTGCCATCGCTGGTCTTGCTTCGTTGCCGGGGAGGGGATTCCCTCGACAGCATGCAGATTCCAGCGGAATCCTTGACCAGGGATGCGTTTCTCCTGCTGAACCTCGTCAAGGCGTTCATCGACGCCAAACATCCGGTGCGTGTGCTCTCCGTTTCCAATGCGGGCATTCTGGGTCCAGTACCTCAGCACTCAGCAATCGGTGCTTTCCTGAAAACGCTCGTCATGGAACAGCCGCGCTTCAGCGGAAAAACAGTCTGCATCGACGGCTATGAAGGTTGCGATCTATCCATCGCCGACGAAATGGCGATCCTGTTGAGTGAAATGCAGGATCCATCGTCCGTAGTCGAAGAGGTTCGGTATCGATTCGACGCTTCGACACGATTGCGCAGCCGTAGCGTCAAGAAGACTGTTCCCCTCGATATTTCATCCAAAGCCGTCCCTGGGCAAACGCTGTTGAAGCATCGCGGCGTATACCTGATCACCGGTGGTCTTGGTGGTTTGGGCATTCTGTTCGGTGAATACCTTGCCGAAAATTATGCCGCGAGACTTGTTCTGGTCGGACGGTCGGTCGCAACGGCGCAGCATGAGGAAAAACTGGCAAGGCTGGGAAAGCATGGTTCGGAAGTGGTTTACATCGAAGGCGATGTCGCCTGCTTCGAGGATGCTGAACGCATCGTGCGTGAAACGAAAGCGCGATACGGCACGATCAATGGCGTCATACACGCAGCGGGCGTCACCCGGGATTCCTTCGTCCTGAATAAATCTCGCGAGCAGATGCAGGCCGTTTTCGATCCCAAGGTCCTTGGTGCGGTTCACCTCGATCGGGCGACAGCTGCAGAGGACATCGATGTCTTCGCCATGTTCTCGTCGATTGCGGGCGTGACCGGGAACGTGGGGCAGTGCGACTACTCCTATGCCAATCAATTCCTCGATGCCTTCGCGGAAATCCGCGAGCGGCGCCGCGCAATCGGCCTGCGTAAAGGACGAACGGTATCGATCGACTGGCCACTATGGAAAGATGGTGGCATGCACGTTTCAACGGAAAATGCGGCGCTTATGCTGGCGAAGACGGGCATGCTGCCTCTGCCTGTCGATCACGGCATGCAGTATTTCGAGCAGTTGCTTCGAACGGATGCGGTGCAGGGCATCGCCGTCTTTGGGCTGCCCAGCCAGATCAGCCGGTACATCGACAATTCGAGCCGAACGGCGCCTGTCCAGAATCCTGTCGCAGCGGTCGACTCTGGATCGACTGCGGACTTGCTCGGCAAGACCGTGGAATACCTCAAGGTCATGATCGGAGAAGAAATCAAGTTCGACCCCGAAAGCATCGATACGCGCGAGCGGCTGGAATCCTTCGGCCTGGATTCTGTCGTGATCAGCAAGCTCAACGCCAGGCTTGAACACGATCTGGGCGATCTGCCGAAGACGTTGCTTTACGAGCATGAAACCGTCGAAGAGGTCGCGTCATTCCTGTCTCGTCATGCCCGGTCCGGTTTGCTGAGGAAATTCGGCGAATCCTCGCCTGCATCGGAATCCACCGTCGAATCCATCGCTGAATCCACCGATGCGTCGCCGCACGATGGTGATTTTGGGTTGGTTGCGGAGCCATCGCCTGCCGCGTCATCGCCGTTTCCGGCAGAAAGAAATCTCCCGCAGAAGATCGCGATCATCGGCGTGCATGCCAATCATGCGAAAGCCAGCAACATGGCGGAGCTCTGGCAGTATCTGCGAGAAGGTACTGATGTGACGGAAATCGTACCTGTCGATCGCTGGAACGCCGATGAGTACTATGATCCGGATCCCGCTGCTGCGATCAACGGCAAAATCTACTGCCGTTCTGGCGGCTTTGTCGACAATGTGGACAAGTTCGACTCGGCGTTCTTCAAGATTCCCAAGGATGAAGCCAACGTCATGGATCCGCAGGAGCGACTCTTCCTGCAGTCGGTATGGAGTTCGCTGGAAGATGCTGGCTACACCCGCGAGAGCCTCAAGGCAAAGCATCCAAAGGGGAAGAGCACGGATGTCGGTGTCTTCGTCGGCGTGACGACGAATTCGTATCAACTTCTGATGGATGAAGCCCAGCGTCAAGGCAACATGCTGATGCCCAGCGCCATGCCTTGGTCCATTGCCAATCGCATTTCGTACTTTTTCGACTTCAAAGGCCCCAGTCTGCCGATCGACACGGCATGTTCATCGTCGCTGGTCGCCGTACACATGGCTTGCGAAAGCCTGCGTCGCGGCGAGTGCCAGGTGGCGGTGGCGGGCGGCGTCAATCTGTATCTGCATCCATCCAAATATTTGTCGCTCTGCCAGCGAGGCATGCTTGCGGTGGGCGGTAAAACACGAAGTTACGGTGCCGGAGACGATGGTTTCGTGCCCGGCGAAGGCGTGGGCAGTTTCATACTGAAGCCGCTAGATAACGCAGTTGCCGACAATGATCGAATTTACGGCGTGATCGTCGGTAGCGCATACGATCACAGCGGCCGATCCAATGGCTACTCGGCTCCGAACCCGAACTCCCAGGCGGAATTGATCGACCGGACTTTCAGGGAAGCAAAGATCAGTCCTGAATCGATCGGCTGCGTGGAAGGGCATGGCACCGGGACTCCGTTCGGAGACAGCCTGGAAGTGTTATCGCTTTCGCAAGCTTTCCAGCGTCAAACTCCGAAAAAGCAGTATTGCTCGCTTGGCAGTGTCAAAGCCAACATCGGTCATTCGGAATCCGCTGCCGGTATCGCCAGCATGACGAAGGTGCTGCTGCAGATGCAGCATCACCAGTTTGCGCCGACGCTGCACTCGCGAGATGCGAACCCGGATCTCCAGTTGGAGAACTCGCCTTTCTATCTGCAGCAATCGCTCGCACGCTGGGATCGTATCGATGACCAGCCGCGACGCGCTCTCGTCAATTCGTTTGGCGCAGGTGGCGTCAATGCCTGCATCATTCTGGAAGAGTATGTGCCGAAAGCTGGGGGTGCCGGGAATCCTGTTGAAGGTCCCTATGTTTTCGTGATCTCGGCCGAGACCCAGGAACGGCTACGGGACTATGCACAGCGTTTCGTCGCCTATTTCGATGCAGAACAGGACATCGATTTTGCCGGCCTTTGCTACACGCTCCAACTTGGCCGGGAGGCCATGAAGGAGCGATTGACGCTGGTGGCATCGAGCGCAAGTGAAGCCCGCAACGCTCTTCATGGTTGGCTGATCAACGATGGGATGAACGGCGTCAGTGCCGGCACTGCCGATATCCGCCGCAGACCCAGAAAAAAAGCGCTCGACGAGCATGCCCATATGCCGCAGCAGCAACTGGCGGCGCTGTGCGCTCAGCGTTGGATTGCTGGAGAGGATCCGGCATGGAATGCGCTCTATAGAAGTGCTACGCCGTCGCGGGTTTCGGCGCCTACCTATCCGTTCGTCGCCGACAGGTGCTGGATCACCGACGGCTTGCCGCAGCCGCACAGGCTGGCTTCATTCGCCGAGAACGAGCGATTGCATCCGCTGGTTTCATACAACTCATCCACTCTGAGCGATGTCTCTTTCGATTCATGGATCGCATCGTCAGGCCGGCACTCGTTCGATACATCGCTGCAAGGGACACGCCAGATGCCGGCGGCTGCGATATTGGAGATCGCCTGTGCGTGTGGGACGCTGGCGGGCGACAGGAGAATCGGCGGAATCGCGGATGTCGTCTGGGCGACACCTTTACATTTGCGCACCGATGTGCAACTGGTTCGCACGTTCGTGAAGAGCATCGGAAACAGCGTGGAATACGCAGTCGCCTCTATGGACGAAGCCGGCCAGAACATTGTAAATTCCAGAGGCAGGCTCGTTTTCTCTTCGTCAACGATTTCCGTCGAAAGAAATCCGATACCGCTCCGGACACTGGAATCGCAGTGCGTGAGATTCGATGCGCTTTCGCATTATCAACGACTCGAAGCACGTGGATTTGGCTACGGACATTCGTTCAGAAGCGTGCAGGAACTTCATGTTTGTGATGCGTTCGCGATATCCCGACTGACGCTGGATGAAGCCCTCGACAATCATGGAGAAGATTTCATATTGCATCCGGCCATCATCGACGGTGCCTTCCAGACTGCGCTCGCGCAACTTTGCGAAGATTGCGCTGACATCAGCTTTGTGCCGTTCGCCATGGAAGAGATGACGCTCATCCGACGCGTGCCGTCCGCTTGTTTCGCATATGCGCGGCCGGTCGATTCTGTGCCAAGTCACGACAATATCCGTACTTTCGACATCAGCCTATGCAATGAGCATGGCGAGACACTAGCCGAGATCAAGGGGCTTGCCATGCGCGCATTGCAGCGCTCCGAAATCAAAGCTGCCCTATCTGCAGAGAGTGAATACAAATGATGTCTACCGCATATTCGATCACTGCCTTGCCGGCAGATAAAGCCACGTCCAATCGCGAACAATCTACGGGAGTCGCCGGATAATGTGCGGGATTACAGGCTGGCTGAGCTATGGAAGCGATCTGCGCGAGCGTCGCCAGGTCGTAGCGGAAATGACGCAGACGCTCGCCTTGCGCGGGCCGGATGCCGGCGGCATATGGGTCGATCGGCATATCGGTCTGGGACATCGCCGTCTGGCGGTCATCGACTTGGCCGGTGGCGCGCAGCCGATGTTGGAGCAGGACGGCGATCGACCGATCGTTTGCCTGAGCTACAACGGAGAGGTCTACAACTTCATGGAGCTGCGCGCTGAGCTCCAGCATTTGGGGCATGAGTTCGTTTCGCGCTGCGATACGGAAGTCGTCATGCGCGGGTATCTGCAATGGGGAGATCTCGTCTTCGAACGTCTGAATGGCATGTTCGCTTTGGCGATCTGGGATGCGCGCAGCGAAGAGTTGCTGCTGGCCCGGGACTTCATGGGTATCAAGCCCCTGTACTACTATCCGACGTCAGATGGTGTTCTGTTCGGTTCCGAACCGAAAGCCATTCTTGCGCATCCGGATGTGCGGCCGAGTGCGGACAGGGACAGCTTCCGCGAAATTTTCGTTCTGGCGAAAACCCCGGAACGTACCGTCTACACCGGCATGTATGAGGTCCGACCCGGGCAAGTCATACGTTTCGATCGGAATGGCCTGAAGAAACGACAATTCTGGCAACTCAGGGCGCATGCCCATGAGGACGATTTGCCGCGAACGATCCAGAGAGTCGCCGAACTGCTCGGCAATTCCGTCGAGCAACAAATCGTCAGCGATGTGCCATTGTGCACGCTGCTCTCCGGTGGGCTCGATTCTTCGGCGATCACCGCGATGGCGCAGCGCATCACTGCGCAACACGGTGGCGCTACCCGCTCGTTTTCCGTCGACTTCGAGAGCCACGGCCATGCGTTCGCGGGCAGTGGCGCGCACAAATCCAGCGACACCCCGTATGTCCGCGAATTCGTGGCGCACACAGGGTGCAACCATACGGAAATCGTATTGGATAGTCGTGAATTGAACGACGACGAATTGAACCTGACTGTCCTTCGTGCAAGCGATATGCCGCTCAACTTGTCGGGCGATATGTGCTCGTCGCTCTACCGGCTTTTCCGCGCGATACGCGGGGAATCGACTGTCGCGCTTTCAGGCGAGTCGGCAGACGAAATATTCGGGGGCTATGCCTGGTTCCACGACCAGAATGTAGTCAATGCAGCCAGATTTCCCTGGTTGGCGAGTACAGGGAACGTATTCAACAGTGCGGAAATCCTGAATCGGGACTTGCGCGGTCAACTCAATCTCGGCGAGTTCGAGGCCGAGAGTTATGCGCAGGCCATCGGCGAGGTTCCGAAACTTGAGGCTGAGAGTTCGGTCGACGCGCGCATGCGGGAACTGAGCTACCTGCATCTCACCCGCTTTCTTCAGTTCATGCTTGATCGAAAGGATCGCATGAGCATGGCTGTCGGTCTCGAAGTCCGTGTTCCATTCTGCGATCCTCATTTGATCGACTACGTCTTCAATATTCCGTGGAGCATGAAATCGTTCGACGGGCGGGAGAAAAGCGTATTGCGTGCCGCGACACGAGATCTTCTGCCTGCATCGATCGTCGAACGGCAGAAAAGCCCGTATCCATCCACGCAGGACCCGAGCTATGAGCGGGCGTTGCGCTCCAAGGTGACAGCGCTGATGAGCGATGCCTCGCATCCGGCTGTCCATTTGTTCAATAAACGGTATGTGCAGCGCCTTCTCGAGCGTCCGATGCAAGAAAGCCGTTCCCTGCATTACGAGCGTGCCGACCTGGAACGCGTGTTGTCCGTCGCTGCTTGGATCAACGAATACGATGTTTCTCTGGATCTGTAATGACGAATAGTATTCTTATGCACTCGACAAGACCGCCGTTCGTCCGTGAGCTATTCGCTTTTCCCTGCCTTGGCCGGGAGGAGTTGTCGACTGTACGCAAACCGTTCTCGCGCACTTTCAATCCAATGTCGGCGTTTTTTTTCCGCTTCGGGCAATGCTGCCTGAACATTCCATCGAAGTCGCGTTTTGGAATATGCAGTTGGGTGGTTTGCAGATGAATTACGGATATCCGGATCGGAAGAGCGATCAGTCCATGCTTGTTCAGATTACAGAGGAGTACCAGCCGATAGTTGAAGTGCTGAGAACGAAGCGTGGCTCGATGACGAACTACAATTATCTGGTCGTCGATTCCTTCAGCCGACGTGCGGTCATCGTGGATCCCGCTTGGCAGATGGATGTCGTCGAACATGCAATGTCTCAAGCACAGGCCAGCCTTGAAGGCGTACTCCTCACGCATGCGCATGCGGATCATGTCGACTTGGCTGGAGTTCTGTCAGAGAAGTATGGCTGCCCGGTATGGATGTCGACACGGGAGATCGAAGCATCAGGATTTTCTGCCGCAAATCTCGTCGGAATAGACGAAAGCGACTGGTGGATCGGCGGGATGAAAATCACTCCGATACTGACCCCGGGCCACACGCCAGGCTGCTTTTGCTATCTTATCGGCGACAATCTATTCACCGGGGACGTGCTGTTCGTTGAGGGGTGCGGCATTTGTCCCGATGTCGAGTCGGCGTACCAGATGTTCGAGAGCCTGCAGAGACTGAAGCGCGAGATCAAACCGGAGACAAGGATATTCCCGGGGCACTCCTTCGGTAAGGCGCCTGGCCTGAATTTCACAGGCGTCATACGAGAAAATATTTACCTGCATTTCCGCGACAAGAAAAGATTCGCGGAGTTTCGTCAGAGACATGTGCACAACCGCGAAAAATTTTTCGAATTCCACTAGCAAATGCATAGGTCAGTCGATGAAGTATTTCTCAACGATATACCCGGGCATCAATAAAAGTCAGAGGCTTATATGCGAGTTGTAGGTATTGAGGCAATGAATCTCTTCGCCGGTACGGCGCGGGTCGATGTTGAGAAGCTCGCGCTGCATCGTGGGCTGGACATGACACGATTCTCAAATCTGCTGATGAAGGAGAAGACCGTCGCGTTGCCGTATGAAGATCCGATCACTTTCGGCGTGAACGCAGCCAAGCCTTTGATAGATGCATTGAGCCAGGAAGAGAAGGATCGCATCGAAGTAGTCATCACATGCACTGAATCGGCATTCGATTTCGGCAAATCGATGAGCACCTATTTCCATAGTCTGTTGGGCCTGAATCGCAACTGTCGTTTATTCGAGCTCAAAAACGCATGCTATTCGGGCGTGGCCGGATTGCAGACCGCAGTCAATTTCATCCTTTCCAGCGTGTCGCCAGGCGCGAAGGTGCTGCTGATCGCTACGGACATATCGCGTTTCATGGTCGAAGAAGGTGGCGAAGGCTTGACGGAGGACTGGTCTTTCTTCGAGCCCAGCAGCGGTGCCGGCGCGGTAGCCGCGATCATCAGCGAGACTCCTCATATTTTTCAAGTGGACGTCGGGGCCAACGGGTATTACGGATACGAAGTGATGGATACCTGCAGGCCGGCGCCAGACAAGGAAGCCGGCGATGCGGATCTGTCGCTTCTGTCCTACTTGGATTGTTGCGAGAAAGCGTTTCTTGAATACCAGAAGCGCGTCGAAGGAGCAGACCTTGTCTCATCCTTCGGTTACCTGGCGATGCACACGCCTTTCGGTGGCATGGTCAAAGGGGCGCATCGCAACATCATGCGCAAGATCGCCAAGGCGCGGCCGAATGAAATCGAAGCTGATTTCGCACATCGCATGCAGCCCAGCCTGAACTATGGTCAGCGTGTGGGCAACATCATGGGGGCGAGCACACTGATGGCGATCGCCAGCACAATCGATCACGGGGACTTCGATTCGCCGAAAAGAATCGGTTGCTTTTCCTACGGCTCAGGTTGCTGTTCTGAATTCTTCAGCGGTGTAGCTGGAGGGAATGGTCAAGCGCTTCTGCGTGCGCAGAAGATCAAAGATCATCTCGATCGTCGCTGCGAGTTGACGATGGAAGAGTACGACGAACTGCTGGTGACCAATAACACCGTCAAGTTCGGCACCCGGAATGTGATCCTGAATCATGATTTCATTCCTGCTGCGCTTACCGCGCACGGAAGCCCGACTTTGTTCTTGAAGGAAATCAAGGAATTCCATCGAGAGTACGAATTCGTATCATGATTCGAATGTTTGAACGACAAATCGACGCCGGCATTCGATTGCCGGACGTTTCTCTGAAGAAAGGAAAAAAGAATGAACAAAGAAGACATCTTTACGCTTATCACGCAGAATGCCCGTGAAATCATGCCGCAACTGGAGTCGCATGAGTTCCAGTGGACCGATTCCCTGCGTGCTTTAGGTGCGAACTCGATCGATCGTTCTGAAATCGTGATGATGACTCTCGAAGCAATGGTCCTCGATATACCTCTCGCCGAGACCATACACGCAGAAAACATCGGCGCGCTTGCTGCGTTGCTGTATGAGAAGAGCAGCGGCAAATAAGTGCGGTTGGATCGTATGGGCTGCGACGATGATCCTTGAGATTCCGTTCATGGGTCAACGCGCTGCCAGCCTGGTCGTGTCGTTGTGTAGCGTTTCTCGCGTCTGCCAAGTAAATATGAAGGAGTGATATATGAAAGCGTGTATGTTTCCGGGGCAAGGGTCGCAAGCACGTGGCATGGGCGGCGCGCTGTTCGACGAGTTTCCAGACCTGACCGCTAAGGCTGACGCGATACTCGGATATTCGATCAAGGAGTTGTGCCTTGATGATCCGAGAAAAGAACTCGACAGCACTCAATTCACACAGCCGGCATTGTTCGTTGTCAACGCGTTGTCTTACGTCAAATGGATGAAAACCGCAGGATCAAAGCCCGATTTTCTGGCTGGCCACAGCCTGGGCGAGTTCAATGCCTTGTTGGCTGCAGAATGCTTCGACTTCGAGGTTGGACTGAAACTGGTTCAAAAGCGCGGGCAGCTGATGAGCAGGGTTTCTGGCGGCGGCATGGCGGCGGTCATGAACGCGACACCGGAATACATCGAAACGACTTTGAAAGAGCATGGGCTCCTGAATGTCGCGCTCGCCAATTTCAATACGCCTTCGCAGATCGTGATCTCAGGTTTGAAGGATGAAGTCGTTGCAGCACAACCGTTCTTGCAAAAGGGCAGGGTGCTTTATTTCCCGCTCAAAACCAGTGGAGCATTCCATACGCGATTCATGAGCGACGCCCAGAAGGAGTTCAAGGCGTTCCTGCAAACGTTCGACATTTCAGCGCCGACGATACCTGTAATTTCGAACGTTAATGCAAGGCCCTACGAAAGCGACGCTGTCGTGGAAACCTTGTCGCAGCAAATCGCCAGCGCCGTTAGATGGTCCGAGAGTGTTCAATATCTACTTGGGCTCGAATCGTCGGACCAGCCGATTCACTTTGAAGAAATGGGCCATGGCGATGTGCTCGTGAGACTCGTCAAGACCATACGGGACCAAACCAAGACTCCGCCAAAAGTGCAGGGGATCGTGTCTGTTGGAGGGGCTGCGCCTTCAACGGCACCGACTGGAGCGAAAGTCCGCGTCGAGGATGCCGATGCACCGACCGTGGAGCAGAAAGTCGCGGCATGGAACCGGAACCATCCGATCGGTACCAAGGTGAAATCCAAACTGATCGATGCGCGGACACTGGAAACCAGAACAGAAGCTTCAGTGCTTTTCGGCCATCGTGCCGCTGTCTATGTCAAGGATTTCAATGGATATTTCGACCTGGATGAAATCGAGGCGATGTAAGTCGGGCTTGGGATCGAGACATCCGTAGGTAATCCCTTCCTGTCCTATCCTCGCCGATACGATATCTCAGGACCAATGTCGCACTCGACCGCTGGGCGGTGCATCAAGAATCCTGTCGAGGCAGTCCTCTTGGCGATGCTGTAGTCGAATGTATTGTCGGTAATCGCATGAATTCCGTGAAATCCGCGTTTGCTTATCAAGACAAACGCGGACCACGAAAGTGAATTACGTCAGCTTTTCGGCATCGGGTAACGGTACCGAGTTGAGTTTGATTTTATCCATGAGTTCAAGAATGCTTGTGCTGACTTCGGACGATGTTTTTCCGCGCAGCGAAAATTTTACGAATCCTTGCTCGCGGCTTTCGTACTTCCGTCCTATGCGTGGTTGCCACATCGAATACATGCAGTTGTCCAGGGCGAGTGGATCGCAATGTACCCCGGTAAAAATTCCCGGGACATGGTCGACATTGTTGATCATCAGCCAGCCTGCGATCGTATCCTGCCGCAGTTCCCGGAGAGGTGGGTCGAGCCCCAGTTGAGATTGTATGGAGAATTCGAGCAGGTTGAAATTGTATACGTCGGCGAAATTCCGATATACCTCACCTCCACCGATACGACAGGCCACTTCCAGAAAGATGAGTTCGTCGTCTGCCGTGCGAATGATTTCCATATGGAAAATCCCTTCTCGCAGCGGCAAGGCAGCGATCACTTCATGCGCGAATTGATTCAGGCGTTGCTTGAGAGGCGATTCCTCCATGCCGACCGATCCAACCGGCTGTCCGAGAACGTAGTGGTGATAACAGGTGCTGATGTAGGCATGGGGCATGGAAACGATACCCGTTGCCTTGAACGCGCCATCGACATGGAAAATGTCGCCTTCTACAAACTCCTCGAATAGAGATCCGTGAGCCAGATCGCCGCGATGTTTTTCGTAGTCGGCCAATGTCGGGCAAAGATGTACTCCACCGGAAGCGGTGCCGTCGATCTTCTTGATCACGCAAGGCGTGAAGGCGCCGGATTCAAAGGTCGACGGATCGAGGTCCCGGATCACACGGATGCCTTTCTTCGCAAGAATCTCCTTCATCGTACGCTTGTTCCGAAATGGCTCTACCTCAGCGACCCGAGGTCCCGGAATATTGAAAACATCGCGGATATATGCGGCAGGAAGTACGGTGCGCTCGTCGAGTGCAACCACGCGTTCGAAAGGGAACTCACGGTATACGGACTGCAATGCCATCAGCAGTTCCCGGGGATCTTCTCCTGTCGGAAGCGTAATGCCACTCACTTCGTCTTCGGAAACGTAGTTGCGTACGTATCTTAGGCCGTTTGGGTCGCAAACGTGCCAGATTTCATGTTCCTCGTCATTCAACAGATTTCGGTTGAACGGGAAATCCTGCCAAATATTGAGAAGAAGTATCTTCACGTGTTGGTGTCCTTTTGCATGGAATGAAAGATGCCTTGCGCAGATATTAACTTACTCTCGGGTCTCGGGTCTCGGGTCTCGGGTCTCGGGGTAGGCCACCATGATTCTCGATGCGAGGTGAACAATGCCCGGCAGCCGGCATGTATGAGAAATGCGGTTGGCTCGCCTGCAGTTTCCGGACATGCTGTTGATTGCGTATATCATCCTCCACGGTCCGGTTGCAACTACCATAGATCGACTCATCGCAGTGACGACCGATGTGAATTGCATTCCCATGTTCGGGGCTTTGCGGACTGTGTTTCTTACCCCGAACGTCCGGCTGTTGCGCCGGCTTTCTGCGCCCATGCACCATGAGCAGCTGAGGAAGTAGCGTGTCCTGCAAACATGCGTATGCGGCATGGCTTCGGTTAAAGCCATATTGTCTCGAATCCATGCCATGCATGGGGCATGTTTCACAGGCAAAGTGGCGGTGATGGGTGCCATCAACGTCTCATAAGCCTCCCTGAGGGTAAGCCGCTACTCACCTCTCGTTTTCGAGTTGGCACGCCCCGAAACACATGGACAGACCGCCCGGTTAGTCGATACACTCGAGCACGTGGATTGACCCGCAATATTGAAGGCCGGAGTTCTTCTGGGGACTGAGCCAACGCATGCCCGTACGTCCCGCATCGTATATACGCGTTGATGATAAAGAGGCATGCATGTCGTCCAGAGCCAACGATCTAGTCAACGCCGTGCAGTCATTCTGGCGAGTGTCCGTTCTGGCATTGCAGGGACGGCAATACGATTACACGACCGAGTCCATGGGACGCGCCGTGCTGCTCCTCGCCATCCCGATGGTGCTGGAGATGGTCGCCGAATCGATCTTCGCTGTCGTCAATATATTCTGGGTCTCTCGACTCAGTAGCGAAGCGGTGGCAGTCGTTGGTCTTACCGAAGCGGCAATGAGTTTGATTTATGCGTTTGCTGTCGGAATATCGTTTGCGGCGACTGCATTCGTCGCACGCCGCATTGGCGAGAACGGCGACACAGAGTCTGCAGCGCAGTCGGCAGGGCAGGTCATTCTGCTCAGCATCGCGGTATCGGTCGGGCTGGGTTTGTTGCTGTGCGTGTTCGCGGCCGATATCCTGAGGCTGCTCGGTGCGGATGAGACGATCGTCGCGCTGGGTTCCGAGTACGCACGCGTCATGTTCGCCGGTAACGTCACCGTTTTCCTCATGTTCGTGATCAACGCGATTCTGCGAGGTGCCGGCGACGCAGTGTTGGCAATGCGGGCTTTGTGGTTTTCCAATGCGCTCAATCTGTTTCTGGCGCCATGCCTGCTTTTTGGATGGGGGCCCTTCCCTGAGCTTGGCGTAACCGGCGCCGCTTACGCCACGACCATCAGTCGGGGGTTGGGTGTCATCTACCTGCTATGGCATGTCACTGGCGATCATAGCCATGTCCGTTTGCGTTTGCGGTTGCGTCACTTGAAACCGGTAGCGCATGAGATCGGCTTGATCATGGTGACCGCCTGGAGCGGTATCGCTCAAATGCTCGTAAGCACGACAAGTGCGATAGGACTCTTCAGTATCGCCGCACTTTCCGGTACGACGGCGCTCGCCGGATGCACCGTTGCGTTGCGGGTCGTACAATTCGTGCTGATGCCTGCGTTGGGATTGGCCAATGCCGGCGCCACGATGGTAGGCCAGAATCTGGGTGCTGAAAATCCGGATCGCGCGGCCGAGGCGGTACGTATCGCTCTGCGTTACAATGTCATATTCTTGGGTATCGTCGGCACTTTGATATTCGTCTTCGCGACGCCCATTTCGGCCATTTTCACGAATGATCCCATGGTGTTGCATGAGTCAACGCTTGCGCTTCGGATTGTGACAATCGCGCTGCCATTCTACGCGGCAGGCATGTGCTTCGAGGCCGCATTCAACGGCGCCGGCGACACTTGGACGCCAGCGCGATTGAATTTCATTTGCTTCTGGATTCTACAGGTGCCGCTGGCTTGGGTTCTCGCCGTGAGCTTCAAAATGGGTTCGCTGGGCGTTTATGCTTCCGTACCGATCTCTTTTTCTGTACTGGCGCTTTGGAGCGCTTTTCTCTTCTCGAGAGGAAAGTGGAAAGAATACGAGATCTGAACGACAGGCAGTATGCGAGAAATATCTCGAATGGACTCAATTCTAATGCACTGATATCTCTTCAATGTCCTGTGTAATTTTTTTGGTTTCATAGGGAAGCGCTGGGTAGTATGAAGACAATTCCAAGCTCGCACTCGGGCTATTCGGATGCTTTAACAGCTTTTTTGCAGCGGCCGAAGCAGTTGTTGATCAATAACAAATGGGTTGACGCGCAGTCCTGTGCGCGTGTTGCCGTCGAGAATCCTGCCGACGGAAAGTCGATTGCGGATGTTGCAGCAGCCGGTGCTGCTGACGTGGATATTGCAGTTGCCGCGGCGAAGATTGCATTTCGCAAGTGGTCGGCGATGCAGCCGACATATCGCGCCAATCTATTGTTCCGGCTGGCCGATCTGCTCGAACGGCACGCTGCAGAATTCGCGGAGATCGAATCGCTTGATGTAGGCAAGCCTTTGACGGTTACGCGGATGCTGGATGTCCCATTCACGGTAGAGGTGATCCGATACAACGCGGGCTGGGCGACGAAGTTGACTGGTGAGACGTTCAGTCTCGCGCTTCAAGCCAGTCCTTACCACGCCTATACCATGCGTCAGCCGTTGGGGGTCGTGGCGGGCATCGTTCCATGGAACTTCCCGCTGTTGCAGGTTGCGATGAAGTTGTCTGCAGCTTTGGCTGCTGGTTGCGTGATCATCCTGAAACCGTCCGAATTGACGCCGCTCAGCGCTTTGCGTCTGGGTGAACTTGCGCTCGAGGCTGGATTTCCACCCGGCGTAATTCAGGTCTTGACCGGCCTGGGCGCGGATGTTGGCGCGGCACTGGTTCGGCATGCCGGCGTCGACAAGGTTTCATTCACCGGCTCGACTGCGGTGGGACGCGACATCGTCCGCGTGTGCGCTGAGGATTTCAAGCGCGTTACAGTAGAGCTCGGGGGAAAATCACCGAATATCATATTCGCCGATGCCGAGATGGAGCAGGCGATCATCGGTGCGGCGAACGCGACATTCTTCAATGCCGGGCAAGTCTGTTATGCCGGCACGCGTCTGTATGTAGAACATTCCGTGTATGACACGGTCGTTGCGGGCATTGCAGAAGTTGTAGCTAGGATGACAATCGGCAACCCGTTCGATCCGGAAACCGATTTGGGCCCCGTCGTTTCGGCGAAGCAGCTTGATCGCATTGAAGGATATGTCGATGGCGGTCGTAGTGCTGGCGCTGAAATCATCCTTGGTGGTTCTCGCATTGATCAGCCGGGTTATTACATGCAGCCTACGGTCATAGCAAATACTGACCCCCGAATGCAGGTCGTGCAGGAAGAAATCTTTGGCCCTGTCGTTTGCGTGGTTCCGTTCAAGAGTGTCTCCGAAATTACAGCGCTGGCTAACGACACCCGCTATGGCCTGGCTGCCGGTGTGTGGTCGCGCGATCTGAAGAAAGCGCATCGCATGGCGCGTGCGCTCAATGCGGGTACCGTGTGGGTCAACTGCTATCACACGGTAGATCCGAATATGCCTTTCGGCGGCTGGCACGAGTCTGGTTGGGGCCGTGAATTCGGCCGCGTAGGCGTCGAATCTTTTACCGAATTGAAATCGGTCGCGCTCAAACTCTAGGCATTTCGTCGACGCGATTTTCCTTCTCGGTTCTTCAGGTAAATTTCAATTCATATTTTTCTTTCAGCTTTTCGACGGAGAGCGTCATGAGAGATGTCTGGCAGTTTTTGAATTATTTGGCAAGCAAAAGCATAAAGCTCACTATCGAAAATGGAAAGTTGAGTTGCTATGCGCCAAGAGGAGCGTTGACGCCCGAAATCACCGACGAAATTTCTCGTTTCAAATCCGAAATCATTTGCATACTGGATACGAAAAGCAACGTCAGCAATAACATTGAGGACAGGCAAGTCTCTGCTGCGCATAATGAATTTCCTTTGTCCATCGGTGAAAGTTCGCACTACATTCTTCAGAAGCTGAACCCTGAAAGAAGCCATGCTGTGCCGATTTGCGTCAGTATCGACGCAAGTATCGATATCGAGCTGCTCTCAAGTGCATGGGACCTCGTGATCGATCGATACCCCATACTGAAAACGAGAATCTTCGAAAAAGAAGGTGAGCCTTTTCATTGTCTGGATGAGCGGCGCCGCTCGTCGATAAGCCAGATCGTTTTGCCTTTCGAAAGCAACGATGAAGTCGTCGTGTATTTCCAGAACAAGGTTCTTGAGCCGTTCGATTTCAGCGAAGATCCGTTGTCGAGGATCACGGTTTTTCGTTGGGGAAAAGGCCATGTCGGTCTTTTCATTCTGATCCATCACATCATCTTCGATGGGTACTCGACAGGAATTCTGCTGCGGTCATTGTTCAGCTTTTACAAGGAATTGGCATCAGGAGCAGTCATTTCCCTACCGAAAACAGCCTGTGCATACGAGGATTTCGTCGTATGGGAACAGCAGATGCTGCAGTCCGACGAGGGGCGGGGGCATTCGGAATACTGGGGGGCACAGTTGCGCGGGGAACTGCATGGTTTCAAGCTGCTTCCAGACTCACCGCATTCCGTGCCTTCCGACTACGTTCCTGAAGTGCTGGTCGATGCGCTTCCTGATGATATCTGCATCGCAATCCGAGATTTCGCGAAAAACAGTTCGTTGCAGTATTCGTCATTCTTTCTGGCCATCTTCCAGTTGCTTTTACACAAGTACACGAATCAGAAAGATATCGTCGTTGTCATGCCCGTGATCGTCCGTCCCGATCAGCGGTTCGTGGATGAGATCGGGTATTTTTTCAATATTGTTCCGATACGTGCGAACTTCGAAAAGCCGGTCGAGCTCGGAGATTTCATGCGGGCAACGCAAATCACGATGTTGGATGCCGTATTCCATTCGGCCTATCCGTTTCCATTGATGATGAGTGGTCGAAAAATCGATGCAGACCAGGATTTCAAGGTCTTCTATGCGTACCAGGAATTCAGCAATCTTGCCGATTCCGAATTTTCAGCCATACGCAATGAGTACGGTTTATCTTCTGTCGAAGGCTTTCATCAGAGAGCCGAGGGCGACTTCGATATCGCATTCGAGGTTTTCAACGAAGAAGATGCTTTCCGCATCCATTTGCAGAGCAATCCAAAGCTCTACTCGAACGATACCATCAGGGCGCTACTGAATCATTTCCATGTACTCTTGAGGGAAATACTCAAGAATCCAGCGCTCGCGGTACAACATTACCCGATCGCTACCCCGGAAGATCGGCAGCAGGTACTGATCGATTGGAATGCGACTGCCGCCGACTACCCGGAGGATCGTTGTATCCATGATTTCTTTCTGGATCAGGTTGTTGCCGATTCGGCTCGGCCTGCTGTCACGTACGGCGACCGGAGACTGAGCTACGGCGAGCTTGGACGTGATACACATGACTTGGCGCTGCACCTTCAGCACTTGGGCATCGGACCTGATGCTGTCGTTGCGCTATGCGTCGAACGATCAATCGAAATGATGACAGGCATCATGGGAATTGTGCGCTCTGGCGGCGCTTACATGCCCATCGACCCAGGCTATCCTGATGACCGGGTCAGCTATATGTTGCAGGATTCGGCTGCAAAAGTCGTGCTGACGCAGAGCAGGTTGAAGGATCGGATCAGTTCATTGGCCGAACAAAACACAGTAATCATTACCTTGGACGACGGGTGGTCCGACATCGTCATTTCTGCTCGTGGTCTGGCGGAACGTGGCGTGGTGATCAACTGCGACGTAAAGTCGGACAATGTCGCATATGTCATCTATACGTCGGGCTCGACTGGCAAACCCAAGGGTGTTCTGGTCGAGCATAAGGCATTGGTGAATCGTATTCATTGGATGCAGAAGCTCTATGCATTGGATGATGCCGACGTTGTTTTGCAGAAGACACCATATTGTTTCGACGTGTCCGTATGGGAGTTTTTCTGGCCGCCGATGACCGGCGCATCGCTCGTGTTCGCAGTTCCGAATGGGCACTCCGATGTCCAGTATCTCGAGCGCCTGATCAACGAAGCTCGGGTTACGACTCTGCATTACGTTCCTTCCATGCTGCATACTTTTCTGGATAACGCGATCGGTCAATGCCATAGCGTCAGACAGATATTCTGCAGCGGCGAAGCGTTGGACAGACGTTCTGTCGATCGTTACCGTGGAATATTCCCGAACGCTATTCTGCATAATCTATACGGCCCCACCGAAGCTGCAATCGATGTGACCTACTTCGATTGCTCGAAACTCGAATACCCGTTCGTCCCTATCGGTGCACCGATCGACAATACCCAGATATATATCGTTGACGCCTACAACAATCCACAACCTGTTGGCGTGCCCGGCGAACTGCACATTGCAGGCGATAATCTCGCGAGAGGTTATCTCAATCGACCGGAGCTGACTGAGGAACGTTTCATACCAAATCCATTCGAGCCGGGCACGCGCATGTACAGGACCGGTGATTTGGCACGTTGGTTGGATGATGGGAACATTCAATATCTCGGAAGAATCGACGATCAGGTCAAGATCGGTGGTGTCCGCATCGAAACCGGAGAGATCGAAGCGCATCTCAACCGCCATGCTGCGGTGAGCGAGAGTGTCGTGATAGCGCGCGGACCGGATGGATACAAGCAACTGATCGCTTTTTACCGCATACCCGATTCGTTAGCCGACGATGACGTCAAACCAACGCACAAGAACCTGCGAGAGCATCTTCTCGAGACGTTGCCCGAATACATGATACCTGCAGCGTTCGTCTGCGTCCCCGCGATTCCTGTGACATCGAACGGTAAAGCCGATCGCGGCGCATTGGCGCGCATGGATGTCGGTCTGGAATCCAGCCAGGAATACTTAGCGCCTCGGACCGACGTGGAGCGTAAACTCGCCGAAATCTGGGCACACGTTTTCAAGGAAAAGGGCTTCGTACTCGAACAGGCGAGGATCGGCGTCAACGACAATTTCTTCGAGCTCGGCGGGAACTCGCTGCTCGCGACCCAACTTCTTTATCGAATCCGGTCGCAATTGGGTGTCGATCTGCCTGTCCGAGCTCTCTTTGAGCAGGTCTCTATCAGTCGACTTGCCGATTTGATCAACAGCATCACCAGTGGTGATGAATCCGGTTCGACGCCTGCTTCCAAACGTTCTGCAGTTGCATCCGATATCGTGGTGACGATCCAGTCAAACGGTGAGTTTCCAGCACTGTTCGCGCTTCCAGGCATCGGCGGGAACGTACTGTCTTTCAGGGAGCTGAGCAACAGGATGGGCAGCAAACAACCCTTCTACGCCTTGCAGGCTCTCGGACTGGATGGCCTGTCGAAACCTCTGGAGAGTGTCGAAGAAACCGCGCGCGCCAATATCTCTGCGATCAAGGAAATCCAGCCGAACGGCCCCTATCGGCTCGCCGGCCATTCGTACGGCGGCGTTGTTGCTTACGAGATGGCGCGCCAATTGCTGGAGCAAGGGGAGGACCTCGATTATCTTGCCCTGATCGATTCGGTCACGCCCGCAGTGCTCTATGCGAACGCCGTCCATGATGAGTTCGAGGATATGAAGCAGCTTTGCACCGAACTCGCCGAACAAAACGGAAAGCGTTTCGATGTTTCGGCATCGGAACTGCGGAAGATGCCGGTCGAGAAGATGCTTGAACTTTTGGGCCGGTTGGGTATTGCAGTCGAGCGCGAACAATACGATACGATTTACAGCGTATTCAAGGCCAACCGACGTTGCTATGAGCAGTACAGGCCTGCCTGCCTGTCGCGTGACATCGAAGTGTTGCTCTGCCGCGCCACGCAATCTTTGCCGGATGCCGGACAGTGGCCTGAAGATTACGGCTGGAGCGCGGTGATCAAGCAGAAATTGCGTTGTTACGATATCGATGCAGATCATTTTTCGATTCTCAGGGGTGAAGCAGTGTCCGCTCTGTCCCGCGTTCTGGCATCTGCTGCGCCGGAGACCCGTGCAGACTTGTTGTCTTGAGGCGCATCACCATCTACACAATTTGCCCATGATCTCGAGCACGCAGCACCGTTTCACGTTGCGTGTCTCGCGTGCCTGGCTTGTGGACCCGCGAGTCCCATAAGTGGGAATTCCAACAGGGGGCTTTTTTGCAAGCATCTGTTTTAAAACACTTTTGTAATTGGCATGAGCCTTGCTTGATTAGCTAGTCATGGACCATGCAAGAACCAAATCCAAGAAATTCTTCGGGAAGCGCGCACTGATCATCGTTGCAGCCGTTTTCCTGGCGGTGGGCGCTTTTGTGCTCGTCAATATCGATTTCACTACGCAGCGCGTCGAGCGTTCAAAAATCGCACTCGACGTCGTCAAGCGTGGGAAGTTGGAAATAAAAGTGAATGCCAACGGCCAGTTGGTACCCAAGAACGTCGAATACATGGCATCGCAGGTGACAGGGCGTGTTGCGAAAGTCATCGTCAAGCCTGGCGATATCGTGAAGGCCGGGGCATTGCTCGTCGAACTCGATAACCCGCAGCTCGTGGCCAGCGCGGAAGAAGCCAGGTCCGCTTGGGAGGGCGCTGTCAATGAGGCAAAGGCTGCGCAGGCGGAATTACGGGCGAATCTTCTTACCCAGGAAGCCATGCTCACGCAGGCCAAATTCACGCTGCAGAGGGCTCAAGTGCGGCTGGCTGCGGAAAACAAGCTCGCCGGGCAGCGAATCATTTCCGATATCGACTACCAGAGCAGTAAGCTCAACGTCGCGCAAGGTATTGAACAACTGGCGCTTGAACAAAGTCGATTCAATGCTATCCGAGACAACATCGAAGTCCAGCTCGATGTCCGGCAGTCGAGAGCGAATGCCTTGGCCAGGGCGCTTGATCGGGCGAAGGATGAAGTGGGCAATCTGCAGATACTTGCTGGCATCGATGGTGTTGTGCAGGACATCTCCGTCGACGTAGGCCAGCAGTTGCAGCCCGGCGCGCCGATTGGTCGTATTGCACAGCCGGATCAGTTGTACGCCGAGCTCCGGGTGCCTGCGCGTGAGGCGACCGAAGTCCAGGCAGGCCAAGCCGTCGTCGTGGATACGCGCAACGGAACGATCGATGGCGTAGTGGCGCGTGTCGACCCGGCTGTGAATGAAGGGATCGTGATCGTTGACGTCGAGCTTAAAGGTGATATTCCGCCTGGTGCCCGGCCGCAGCTTCCTGTGGAGGGGGTGGTGTACTTAAGCCAACTTCCCGACACGTTGTATGTTGGTCGCCCGGCATACGTGAAAGCCAATGCGGACATTCTGGTTTATAAGCTTGATCAAAGTGGAAATTACGCGATACGCGTACCGATCAAGGCGGGAAAAGTATCGCTTGATTATCTTCAGATTCTTTCCGGGTTGAAGGAAGGAGACAGAATCATCACCTCCGAAACAGGCGAGTGGCAAAACAAAGATCGAATCCTGCTCAACAAGTGAGTTACGACAATGCTGACGAATCCATGGTTCGGCTTCAGATGCCCCGTATATCTCTTGCGACCGACTGATGCGCAATCCCGCGTCAAGACCGTCTCTTTTGCGCAAAGTGTTGGCCTGGAAACGCGCTACGAATAGTCGGTATTCCTCGTCACGGTAGGGTTTGTACAGCTTGCGACATGCTACATAAGCTAAAGACTGCATTATTCGTGCCTGCACCAACAGCTGCATCACAAAAAACGCACTTTCCAAAAGTAAATCGGTGTACCAGGAGATCGCTATGAGCAAGCAACATTTGATCGAATTGCAGGCCGTCAAGAAGATTTTTTATACTGAAGATCTGGAAACTTGGGCACTGAACAATATCCATCTCACGATTGATGCGGGCGAGTACGTATCCATCAGCGGACCTTCAGGTTGTGGAAAGTCGACGCTGCTGTCCGTGATGGGATTGCTCAACTCCTTTACCGAGGGCAAGTATCTGTTGAACGGAACCGAGGTTTCGAGCTTGCAAGAGGCAGAGCAGGCGCGCGTTCGAAACCAGGAAATCGGTTTCATTTTCCAGGCTTTCAACCTCATCGGGGATATGAGCGTATTCGAGAATGTAGAACTGCCTTTGACTTTTCGAAAGAATCTGAGTCGCAAGGAGCGGAAGGAGATGGTTACCGAAGCGCTTGCCCAGGTACAAATGGAGCATCGCCAGAAGCATTTCCCAGCCGAATTGTCAGGCGGCCAGCAGCAGCGCGTGGCTATCGCGCGAGCCTTGGTGGGCAAGCCAAAGGTTCTGCTCGCCGACGAACCGACGGGCAACCTGGATTCAAAGAATGCGCAGATGGTGATGGAATTGTTGTCCGCACTTCATCGTGAGGGCAGTACGATTGTTATGGTCACTCATGATCCGCGTTCTGCCGAGCAAGCCAAGCGACAAATTTCCTTGTTCGACGGCAAACTCGTCGATGACAGAATTATTTCACAGCCTGTGCCGGTCGCTATCGAACAATAGTTATTGACACTGCATGCTTTGCCCGCAGTATTGCTTTCTTTCGAAGGTCATCGCTCAATCGATCCCACGCGCGGGTTCGCTCACCTCTTTGTCTTCATGTTCGGGCGGTATGTGCTGATGACCAACCGTAATTTGTTCTTGTGCTTATTGCTGTTGCCTCCATTTCAATAGTAGACGCTGAGTATTATTCCAGCGGTGATTTGCATATAGAGAGCGAGTGAAACAATCATCCGAATCCATTACTGAGGTATATTTGAGCCACGAATGACGGCCGGAGCGCCTTTATGGATAAGGTGGTCGAGTTGTTGGCGGTGCTTGCGGACAGCGGCGTACGCTTGACCGTAGATGGCGATCAACTGAATTGCTATGCACCGAAGGGGGCTCTGACACAAGATCAGAAAATCGCGATCCAACTTCATAAAATCGAGTTGGTAACGTTTCTGAAAATGAGGCGGCTCGACGTCATCTCGGACTCATCCTCCAGAAAAATAAACGTACGCACAGAAGACTGGCCGTTGGCTGTGGGTGCGCAAGCGCTTGTCGTTCTTCAAGAGCTTGAACCGGATTCCAGCGCATACAATATCCCGTTATGTCTTAAAATCATCGGCGCCATCAATTTGCCGCTTTTTGAAATGGCATGGGATTCTGTTCTCGATCAGTATCCAATATTGATGGCGCGCGTGGACGAGAATCGCGGTGTTCCGATTCTCCGGGTGGATGCAGGTCGCAGGGTCAAATTGCGCTGCACACGACTGGATGTGGAAGATGATTCCACGATCCTCTCCCGCGCTCGCTCCAGCGCCAAGCTGCCGTTCGATTTGCGTCGCGGTCCATTGGTTCGGATCGAATTGTTTCAGCGCGACGAAACGAACGCATTCCTGCTTGTCACTGCGCATCACATCATCTTCGATGGCGCATCCGGCGTATTGTTGCTCAAGACGCTGCTGAACAACTATCGACGCATGCTTGCTGGGGATTTCGTACAGCCGAAAGAAATTTCTCATGGATATGCAGATTTTGCCGCATGGGAGCGGGATATGCTGGCATCTCCAGAGAGTCAGGATGATGCCAAATATTGGCAGAGTCGACTTGCGGATTTCCCATCGAAATTTCAACTGGTCCAAGGCAATCGCCCAGACGCAATCGAGTCCGCAGGAGATGGCTCCACTTTTACGGAAGAGCTTGGAGGCGAGTTGTCGGAGTCGTTGCGAGCAATAGCAGTGAAGACCGGCGTGACGCTGTCTTCCGTATTGTTGGCCGTGTTCGTGATTTTGCTGAAGAAGTACAGCGGCGAATCCGATTTCGTCATTGGAATGCCAGTCTCGTTACGTACGCAGAAGCAGCACGCCACCGATATTGGTTTCTTCGTCAATATGGTACCGCTTCGGATCGAATGCAAAGACGATTGCCCATTTCTGCAGTATCTGAAGAATGTGCAGTACACGATGATCGATGCGTTGTACCACTCGAGCTATCCCATAGACGGCGCCGCAGATATCCGGTTCGGGTTGAAATCCAGCGATGCAAGGGCAGCCCGGCATGGCGGTGGTGCGATTTTTCAGGTCTCCTATGCATACCAGGACTTCTTGAATTCCGATGAATTTTCCCGGCGTCACGATGAAATGGGGCCGGAAATTGAATACATCAGCAGTATCGGCCAAGAGGGCGATTCCGATCTGAGCTTGCAGGTTTTCAGCGACGGCCCTGACGTTGTGCTCCAGCTGAGTTACGATCCAGCCGTGTATGCGCGCGATATTATTGCTCGTTTTTTCTCGCAATACAGTCAAATGCTGCGCGCCGTAATCCAAGATCCCGCCCTATCGAACGGCGAATTCGATTGTTTGAGTCCGCAGGAGAAACAACGCGTACTGATCGACTTCAACCGCACTCGTGTCGATCATCTGAGCGCGAAATGTATCCACGAACTGTTTGCTGAGCAGGCAGAGCGGGATCCGAGCAGGATAGCATTGCAGTTCGGCGAAGGATCCATGAGCTATCAGGAGTTGAACGAGAGGAGTTTGCGCGTTGCGTCATGTCTGCAATCACAAGGCGTAGGCCCGAACAGCATCGTCGGGCTGTGCGTAGAGCGTTCTTTCGAAATGGTGACAGGATTGCTTGGAATTCTTCAGGCTGGCGGCGTTTTCCTACCGCTGGACCCCGAGTATCCAGCTGATCGGTTAGCGTATATGTTGCAGAATAGCGGTGCTGAGCTGGTACTCACGCAGGAAAAGCTCGCATCCGTCTTCAGCAAAGACTGCATGGAGAAGACCCGCTTTCTAATGTTGGATGGTCTTCGATCGCCATTGATCCATGACGATTCATGGCGGAGCCGCAAAGAAGCTGCACCATTGAAAAGCGTCAGGCCAAGCGATCCGGCATACATCATCTATACGTCGGGATCGACCGGGCAGCCAAAAGGGGTGTTGGTCGACCACGCCAGTCTGGTCAACCACAATTATTATGTGCGCAGACAGTATCGCATCGACGCGGACGATGTTCAGATTCAGTTTTCGAGCATGAGCTTCGATCTGTTCATGGAAGAGGTTTTTTCCATTCTGAACAGTGGAGCGAAACTCGTTATTGCGCCAAAAGACGAAGTGCTCTCGTTGTCGCGAATAGAGACACTGATCAGTCAGTTCAGTGTCAGTCTTCTTAATGTGCCGACTGCTTTTTTCCACGAACTATCAGGCTCCGGGATCGATTTTCCGTCTTTGAAATGCATCATCGTTGGCGGCGAGAAACTCGATTACACCAAGGCGATCGCATTCCTTGAACAGTATCCGGATATAGCTCTCCAGAATACGTATGGACCGACCGAAACGACGATCATCAGTACGGCGGTATCTGTCACGTTTGACCTGCTCGCTGGCCGCGATTTCGTGCCCATCGGTACGCCGATCGACAATACACAGATATATATTCTCGATTCGAATCGAAACCTGCAGGCAGTGGGAGTGCCGGGCGAGCTGTATATCGCGGGACATGGTTTGGCGCGTGGTTACCTCAACCGCTTAGATCTGACGCAGGAGCGTTTTGTTGAGAACCCTTTCGAGTGCGGAAAACGAATGTACCGGACGGGAGACTTGGCGCGTTGGCTCGATGATGGGAACATCGAGTACTTGGGCCGTATCGATACACAAGTCAAGATCCGCGGGTTTCGTATTGAGCTGGGTGAGATCGAGGCTCTGCTCAATCGGCATCCGTTGATCGAGAGTGCCGTCGTCGTCGCGCGCGGCGAGCAGACCAACAAGCAACTCATCGCATTTTACCGCCTCAAAGAATCGGGTCAGGCACCAGACGCGATCATTCTGCAACAGCAGCTCAAATCGCATCTACAACAGACGCTTCCAGGCTACATGATTCCTTCAGGTTTCCAGCATCTGGAGAAAATGCCACTTACGCCAGGCGGCAAGGTCGACCGGCTATCGCTGGAAACTCTGGATGTGCAGATATTCTCCAGTCGTGCTTATGTGGCGGCACGCACGCAGGTTGAGCAACAGCTCGTCGACATATGGGCGCAGGTGCTCCAGCTCGCGCCGCACACGATCGGTATTCACGATAATTTTTTCGAACTGGGTGGGCATTCGCTGCTGGCCATGCAAGTCGTATCCAGAATACGCACGCTGTTCTCTGTCGACTTGCCCCTCAAGACGTTTTTCGGACATTCGAGCATCGTGGGAATCAGTGCGTCAATCCATGAAGCGGAACGTAGCAAAATCCCGGAAATACGAGCCGTCGTGCGCGAGCCTTTCCTGCCGCTGAGCTTTTCGCAAGAGCGTCTGTGGTTCATCCATCAGCTGGATCCTGACAGTCCTGGATACAACGTGGCGGGCGCCGTACGCATCAGAACAGCAATCGATGTCTCCAGGTTGGAAAGCGCTTTCATCCAGATCGCGGGCCGTCATGAAAGTCTCCGCACGACTTTCGCAGTCCATGAAGGGCAACCCTATCAACGGATATCAGACGAACTCGATTTTCGTCCAGCACGCGTGGATTTCAGCGATATGGATGCGGGGTCGCGTGAGCACCGCGCGCGCTTGCAATTGCAAACCGAAGCCCTGGCACCATTCGACTTGGAACATGGGCCGTTGTTGCGCAGCCTGATTGTCAAACTGGCTGACGACGACCACCTGCTGATGGTCAATATGCATCACATCATCAGCGATGGCTGGTCGATTGGAATATTGATAAGGGAGTTGGGTTCGATCCTGAACGGGATGGACTCGTCGCTGTTACCGTTGCCCATCCAATATGCGGATTACAGTGTCTGGCAACGTCGTTGGCTGGACGAAAGCGGCATCCTCAAGCAGCAGTTGACCTATTGGCAGGAGAAATTGGCCGGTGTGCCGGAGATGATGGCGCTTGCCACAGACTATCCGCGCCCCAATATGCAAAGCGCCACAGGGGCCACGCGAACATTCTCTATCAATCGCGAACTGACCGAGCAGCTCGGAGCTCTGGCGGACAACCACGGCTGCACGTTGTATATGGTGGTTCTGGCTGCAGTGAAGACACTCATGTATCGATATACCGGTCAAGAGGATGTCTGCATCGGTACGCCGATCGCCAACAGGCAGTATGAAGAAACGCAAGTCTTGATCGGTATGTTCGTGAATACATTGGCCCTGCGCACGGCGGTAGCGCCTGAAGGTGCTTTTGCCGATATTCTGGCCTCGGTGAGACGCACGTGTCTGGAAGCATATGAGAATCAGGACGCACCTTTCGAGAAAGTCGTCGAAGCGATGCGCCTCCGGCGGAACATGGCGGTCAGTCCATTGTTCCAGGTCATGGTTTCACTGGAGAATGCGGATTCCGAAAACTCTGTAGAGGGCGTCGAGAACTACCCGCTCGAAAGTCGCATCAGCAAGTTCGATCTGAGCTTCGATTTCACCAAGGTTGCGGACGGCATGACGGGCGCGATCGAGTACAGCACGGTGCTGTATCGAGCGGAGCGTATCGAGCGCATGGTCGATCATCTGCTGTCGATTCTCGGCGCGGTCGTCTCGGCGCCGGAGACGAAAATCAAGGATATCGACTTCCTTCGCAACGAGAGGAAGCGGTTGTTGTTCGGATTGAACGATACCTGCGCGCCATATCCGAAAGATAAATGCATTCACGATCTCTTCGCCGAGCAAGTAGCGCTGTATCCGCACAGAACCGCCGTCCAGATCGGCAAGCGCATGTTGAGTTACCGCGAATTGAACCAGTGGAGTCTTGATATTGCGTTCCATCTGCAGTCGCATGGTGTCGGCCCGAACGCTATCGTTGGGCTCTGCGTAGAACGATCTTTGGAAATGGTGGCGGGCCTGCTGGGCATTCTGCAGTCAGGCGGTGTTTTCCTGCCGCTCGATCCTGATTATCCGCCCGAGCGCCTGGCTTACATGTTGCAGGACAGTGGAACCAGGCTGGTGCTCACGCAGGAGAAGTTCATGGCCGACCTCCGGGCCGGGCTGACTTCCGCAGCAGGACTGGTCGTGTTGGATGGCGCGCATTCGCCTGTAGAGCGCGATGTCCCGCAATCGGGAGTCGATGGAAGCGGATTGCGGTGTACGGTCACATCCAAGGACCCTGCGTATGTGATCTATACGTCAGGGTCGACCGGGCAGCCCAAGGGTGTGCTGGTCGAGCACGCTGGCCTTGTGAATCACAATACCTATGCCAGAAAGCAGTACCGCATCGATGCCGATGACATCCAGGTACAGTTTTCGAGCATGAGTTTCGACTTGTTCATGGAGGAAGTGTTTTCTGTCCTGAACAGCGGCGCGAAGCTGATTCTGGCGCCGAAGGACGATGTCCTTTCATTGCAGGGATTGGAGTCGCTGATCGACGACCACATGATCAGCGTCCTCAATGTGCCGACTGCTTTCTTTCACGAACTGGCGACGTCTGGTATCCGCCTGTCCGGATTGAAGTGCGTCATCGTCGGTGGAGAAAGGCTCGACTATGGCAAGGCGAGCATGTTCGTCGAGCGGTATCCGGGAATCACGCTTCATAACACCTATGGGCCGACCGAGACGACCATCATCAGTACGGCAGTGGCGGTCACGCCGGATCTGCTCGCCGAGCGTGATTTCGTCCCGATCGGCAAGCCGATCGACAATACGCAGATCTACATTCTCGATGCGAATCGCAACCTGCTGCCGATCGGAATCCCGGGTGAACTGCATATCGCGGGCGACGGCTTGGCGCGCGGCTATCTGAATCGTCCAGAGCTGACGTTGGAACGCTTTGTCGAGAATCCGTTCGTACCCGGTAGCCGCATGTATCGCACGGGAGACATGGCACGCTGGCTGGAAGACGGCAATATCGAGTATCTGGGCCGTATCGATACGCAAGTGAAGATCCGCGGTTTTCGAATCGAATTGGGCGAGATCGAAGCCTTGCTCAACCAGCATCCGCAGATCGATGACGCTGTGGTCATAGCGCGCGGCGAATTGGCCAACAAGCAGCTCATCGCTTTTTATCGGTTCAAGCAAAACAGCATTGATCCCGGTACGCAGCCGACGCAGGATGAGTTGAAGGCGCATCTGCAGAATGCGCTGCCGAGCTTCATGATTCCAGCAGGTTTCATCTGCCTGGAGAAGATCCCGCTCACGCCCAATGGCAAAGTAGATCGCTCCGCGCTCGAGAATTCAGATGTGCAGTTGGCGTCCGGTCGGGTATACGTGGCCGCGCGTACGCCGACGGAACGGCAGCTCGTGGATATCTGGGCGCAAGTGCTCCAGATTCCGTCGCAGACGATCGGCGTCAACGACAATTTCTTCGACCTCGGCGGGCACTCGTTGTTGGCGGTCAGGATCATGGCCAGAACGAAGGACTGTTTCGGGCGTCTGATTCCGCTGGCCGCCCTGTTTTCAGCGCCGACGATCGCTGAATTCGCGCAATTGATTTCAGATCGCGGGGAGCAGGCCTCCGATATCGTCGTGCAGATTCAATCCGGCAACGGCGGCGCCCCCTTGTTCGCGGTACCCGGCGCGGGCGGCAATGTGCTGTCGTTCCGCGCGTTGAGCGAAGCGATCGGCTCCGATCAGCCTTTCTTCGCGCTGCAGGCGGTGGGGCTCGATGGGAAAACGCCGCCGATCGAAAGCGTCGAGGCGACCGCCGCCGTCAATGTCGAGGCGATGCGGGCGATTCAATCGAATGGGCCGTACCGTCTCGTCGGCCATTCGTATGGAGGCGTGGTGGCGTTCGAAATGGCCCGATTGCTGATCGAGCAAGGCGAGGAAGTCGACCGGCTCGTGCTGTTGGACGCCATCGCTCCGCATGTCATGCAAGCGCAGGACGCGATCGACCGGGCGATGGATTTGAGCGGATTGTGCGTCGCCCTTGCGGAACAGAGCGGCATGCGGTTGAAGGTCTCCGCTGATGAGTTGCAGGGTCTGACCATCGACGAATTGGCCGATATTCTCGCCGAAAACGAACTTGAGGTCGGCAGGGATCAGCTCGACATTCTCTACCGCGTGTTCAGCGCCAATCTGCGCTGTTACGAACGTTACCGACCGGCCAAACTGCAGCACGACATCGATGTGAGGCTGTATCGGGCGATGGAACAGGGCGGACAGGCTGAACAATGGCCTCGCGACTATGGCTGGAGCCAGATCCTGCAGCAGCCGCCGAGCATTGCCGATATGGACGCGACCCATTTCTCGATACTTCAAGAGCCCCGCGTCCGCGCCGTGGCCGATCATCTGCGCCACGCTGTCGTCGTTTCATAGAACGCAGGCACCTGGACGGATGCATGCGATCAAGCAAGAGATATCCCGGGAAGAATTTTTTGAAAGAGCATGCTTTGAAAGAGCATGCCGAATAGATTAATGTTGAAGATGCCGAAAGCGTTACCGGATCGGGTCGGGTGCCGTTTCCGCAAGGAAACATCCTGCACGGTCGGCGTTGAAGGGGATGGGCGGGACGCAAGCAGTGCCTGATGGTGCATGCTTCTGTCACCGGATGCGTCGCCGGATGTCCAGCCCGGCGAATTCAGCGGACATCATGCCGCCGATGGGATTTCGACATGGGTTCCAGTGATAGCGTCCATAATTGGAGGGGAAGATGAAGAACAAGCTCAAACTGTACGAAACGATCGCACGTTATCTGCTGGGCATCATTTACATGTTCGGCGCCATCGATGGTGTCATGGAAATTTTCTTCGACACTTACTGGACGGGCGAGTCCACGGACGGGTCCTTCCATGCCGTCCTGCAGCACACCCTGTATTTCTGGGGTTTCCTGAAGTTCATTGAGCTTGTCGGTGGGCTCAGCCTGCTCCTGAACTACAAGCCGGCGCTCGGCGTGGCGCTGTTGACGCCCATCTCGGCGGTGCTGTGCCTGTTTTATATCTTCGATTTGCAGTGGTATTACGCATTCGCGCTGGTCGCATCGTTGAATCTGGTTCTGCTGAGGGCTTATTGGGACAGCTACCGGCCGCTGCTCGATGCTTATCCGATGAGGGGCAAGACTCCCGTGAAGGCGATCGATGCCGACGATGAACAAGCGCGTGCCGAGATCCGCAGGATCGAATCGGATCGAGTCCAGAGGATCGAGTCCGATCGTGCGCCGGTGATCGAATCGGATCGCTCCCGCTCCTGATATCCAGGCCGCTCTGGATTCGACCATTGCGGAGGCTGCTCAAGTGGAGGCCGCTCAAGCCGGCCTCCACCGGTATGGCGGCAAGTACCTGCCGCCATCACCGCGACCCCGTCTGAAGACGCTTTCCGGAAGGAGCGTCAACGCCCTTCGAGCGTGAAGGCGATCGGTACTTCGACCGCTGCGGCCACGGCGCGACCGTTCTGCTGCGCCGGGCGGAAGCGCCAGCGTTTCGCGGCCTGTACGGCGGCGCGATCCAGCGAGCGCGAACCGCTGCGGCTGACCACGGTCACGGCGGTCGGTTCGCCGTCCGTGCCGACTTCGATCCGCACCACGACCGTGCCGGTTTCGCCATTGCGCTGCGCGTCTGCGGGGTATTTCATCGCCGGTTTGGAGATCGGGACCGGCACGCTGCCCGGGGCCAGATTCGGCGCCGGACGATCGGTTTGCGATGAGGCATCGGCGACGGTTGGCTGCATGGGCGTTTCGGTCGGGCGGGGCACCACGAGCGGAGGCGGTGGCGGCGGGTTGCGCATGGCTTCCTCGGCCGCCTCGGACATCCCGCTGGCGCTGCGCTCGCCGCCGGCCATCGGCGCCGGCAGGGGCTCGAACACCTGGCCATCGGCGCCGCCGGTCTTGCCTTCGGGGCGATAGAAATCCCCGTCGTTGCGCATGTCCAGCCACAGCAGCAGGAACAGCAGGAAACCGGCGCCGAAGCCGCCGGCCACTACCCACCACACCCGGCGGGACAAACCGAAGCGCAACCTGGATGGAGCGTCATGCGTTGGCGATCCCTGCGGAGGCTTGGGTTGGACTGTCGACATGCGGGCCATGATGGACGCGGAGGAGGCCCGATTGTGGCATGGCTGGTGCAGCCGGATTCCATCCATCCCTGCGTCATCGGTGCGGATTGGGCGGTAATTCAGGCGATAATTCGCGTCCCGTCACGCTTCGCGATCCGTCCCCCATGCTCGATCCCGCCCTGCTGCGCACCCAACCCGCCGACTTGGCTTCCCGCCTCAAGGAGACCCGCGGCTATGACCTGAACGTCGCCGACCTGCTGCTGCTCGAAGCCGAGCGCAAGCAGATCCAGGTGCGCACCCAGGAGCTGCAGAACCTGCGCAATACCAAGAGCAAGCAGATCGGCATGCTCAAGGCCAAGGGCGAGGACGTGTCGGCGGTGATGGCCGAGGTGGCGGCATTCGGCGA
Source organism: Lysobacterales bacterium (assembly GCA_017302135.1). GTDB lineage: Bacteria > Pseudomonadota > Gammaproteobacteria > Xanthomonadales > Xanthomonadaceae > Lysobacter_I. The sequence goes on from JAFLDZ010000002.1 coordinate 55,123, forward strand.
AGAGCTGAAGCAGTGCGAGAGCGATCTGGCCGAACGGCTGGCGAAGATCGACGCCATCGCTGCGGGCCTCCCGAACCTGCCGCACGAATCGGTGCCGGCCGGCAAGGACGAACACGACAACGTCGAACAGCATCGTTGGGGTACGCCGCGCGCGTTCGATTTCGAGGTCAAGGATCACGTCGAACTCGGCGAACGCCACGGCTGGCTGGACGGCGAAACCGCCGCCAAGCTGAGCGGCGCGCGTTTCACCGTGTTGCGCGGCCAGCTGGCGCGCCTGCACCGCGCGCTGGCGCAGTTCATGCTGGATCTGCATACCGGCGGGCATGGCTACGAAGAGACGAATGTGCCGCTGCTGGTGAATGCGGATTCGATGCGGGGGACTGGGCAGTTGCCGAAGTTCGAGGAAGATTTGTTTTCGACTGCAGTGGGCGAGGGCGAGGCCGCGAGCAAGCGTTACCTCATACCCACCAGCGAAGTCCCGCTCACCAATATCGTCCGTGACGAAATCGTCGACCCAGAAAAACTGCCGATGCGCATGACCGCGCATTCGATGTGCTTCCGCGCCGAGGCCGGCAGCGCCGGGCGCGATACGCGCGGCATGATCCGCCAGCACCAGTTCGAGAAGGTCGAGCTGGTGACGATCGCCAAGCCCGACGAGAGCGACGCCGAGCACGAGCGCATGACCCGCTGCGCCGAGACCGTGCTGGAGAAGCTCGGCCTGCCGTACCGCAAGGTGCTGCTGTGCAGCGGCGACATGGGCTTCTCGGCGCGCAAGACCTACGACCTCGAAGTCTGGCTGCCCTCGCAGAATACCTATCGCGAAATTTCGTCCTGCTCGAACTGCGGTGATTTCCAGGCGCGCCGCATGCAGGCGCGGTGGCGCAATCCCGCCACCGGCAAACCGGAGCTGGTGCACACGCTCAACGGCTCCGGCGTCGCCGTCGGCCGCGCGCTGATCGCGGTGATGGAGAACTACCAGAGCGCGGATGGTTCTATCTCTGTGCCCGAAGCGCTGCGGGGCTACATGGGCGGCGCCGAGCGCATCGCCTGAGGCATTGGTTTGCCTCGTGTCGTTCGAAAACACGGGCCGCCTATGCGGCCCGTGTCGCGTCCGGATGGATCATGCGCTCAAGGCGTCTGCACCGGCAGCGTGTCCCGGCAATGCTGCCAGACGATCTTGCAACTGTTCTGCGCACCTGAGTTTCCGCAGCGCACCGAAAGGCTGCTGAGCGGCGGCAGCTCGGTGTAGGGGCCGGTGTCGCGCGGGTCGTTCGGATTCAGGCTGCTCAGAGTTTTCTGGTACACGGTCTGTGTGCCGATCTTGCCGTAGATGGTCACCGACTGGACCGGGTTGGAAACGCCGCAGACGCTGTCGGTGGCGGTGCACAATTTCACCCGGATCACCGATGCGCCCGCGACCGGGCTGAGCGACAGCGATTCGGTGTCGGCATGGTTGATGGCGTTGTCGCAGGGTTGACCTGCTGCAGCGCAGTTCGCGGCGGGGGTGCAGTAGGCGAGGGCGGCCAGCGCCGGTGCGGTGTGGACGCTCAGCGCGAGCGACAGCAGTACGGATGCGGTCAGACATTTCATGGGATCGATTCCTTTGCTTTCGGGGATGTGCCAGCGCGCTGCCGTCGACAGCGCGCCGGAATTGCGTGAAGTCGTTTACTTGCGCCAGATCGCCGCATAGCGCGCGTCGTTGCCTGCGGCGTAGCCGGTGACGGCGCGGGTGAGAAAGCCCGATCGGCCGGCGCTGTTCCATTCGGACTGGTACTGCTGCGCGCTGAGGCCATGACGCGCCTTGATCGCACCCGCCGGCTTCGCGCTCCAGATCGCGGAGAACCAGACTTTGCCGTCGAGGCCGTAGGCGTTGAGATAGATCAACTTCAGGCCCTTGGCGTCGTTCTCGGTCACGGCTTGTTGATACGCATCGGGGCTGAGTCGCGATTTCGCAGACCAGTTGCCGTAGTCGGTTTTTTCGTACAGGGCGGTGTAGCGCGGTTGGCCGTTCACCGCACTGACCGCGATGTTGCGCGGCCGGAAACCGGCGGCGGTCCAGTCGTCGAAGCGCTGCTGGTGTTCGTTCGCCGACAGCCCGTGATAGGCGCGTGTCTGCGGGCCGCCGTCCTTGCGGAAAATCACCGCATAGCGCACGTCGTCGCCGTGCTTGTAGCTTTCGACCAGGGTCGGCCGGAAACCCTTGCCGGTGAATTCGTCGAAGCGCTGCTGGTACTGCGCGGCGCTCAAACCGTGGAACGCCTGCCAGGCGGTATTGCCGGCGGGCCGGAAGATCGCGTTGTAGCGCACGTCGCCGCCAACGCTGAAACCGTCGATCCATTCGGGCGCATAGCCGGCGAGCGCCGCCTGTTCGACCACGCACTGGTAATCGCGTGCGGGAATGCCGTGGCGCGCGTATTCCTTGCCGCCGGGTTCCACCACGCCCGGAACCGTGCGCGCGGTATAGGTCTTGCCGGTCTTGAAGCGGCCGTCGTCGATGCCGCAGATGCGCGGGATGCGGTTGCGCTTGCTGCCGTCGTTGTCGGAGAGGAAGCCACCGGTGGCGGTGATGCCATCGCTCGCTTTGGGCACGCCGACTTCGAAATGCAGATGCGGCCCGCTGGCGCAGCCCACTTCGCCCTCGTCGCCGAGGTAGGTGCCGGCGCTGACGAACTGGTTTTTCCTGAGGCCGGCTTTGCCGCTGGACGACCCTTTGCGCATGTGCGTGTACTTGGTCCATTCGCCGTTGGCGTGTTCGATCCAGACGTAGTTGTTCTTCTGCTCGCTGACCGGCTTGCCCTTGCAGTCGAGGCGGTCGTCGAAACCGTCGACGACATGGCGCACGAAGCCGTCGGCGGCGGCGACGATCCGATAGGTGCCGCCGCCACGACCGTTCATGTCGATGCGTCCCGGCGGGCTGTGGTCGATGTGATCGCCGCCGACGCGGATTTCGGTGTCGTTCGCGTAGGGAATGCGATAGAGGCCTTTCGATGGCTCGATGGCGGATGCGTTCGCGCCGAGCAAGAGCAGCGCGGCCCCGGACAGGGCGATGCGTGATGCGTTGAACATGGGTATATCTCCGATGGGATGGGTGGAAGGCGGTGTCGTTGGGCGTTCGGGCCGTGTACGTGCCGTCTTCGGGTCCGCTCGTGGAATGAGTCGCGCGTTGCGAGGGAAACCCGCCAACCGTTCGTCGGTCGATGGGTTGAGCGGACGATGGGGTTCGGGCAGCCGAGTCCGCCCGACGCTGCGTTCGACGTTATGGAAGGCGTGCACAGGTCCGATGCGATGGATGGCGGGATCGGACGGCTTTCTGCGACTCAGGGATCGAGGCGGTGCGTGTCCCGCGCCGCCGGTCGCCATCACTCAACCTGAAGGAGTCGCTCCATGTCGAAATACCGCCTGCCGATCGCCGTCGCACTGCTGTGCTGCGCGTCCATCCATGCCGCTGCGCAGCCGCCTGTCGGTTCGGGCGATCTGCAAAGCCCGCCCGACCCGCAGATCGAGCGTCCCGGCTCGTCCGGACCGGGGCAGGGCGAACTGGAAATGGAACAGGAGCTGCAGCTCGCCGGCATCCTCATTCCCTGGGGCGGTGACGCCGAGGTGCCTGCAGATCGCGCCGATGCCAAGCGCGATGGTCTGTGCGTGTTCCGCTACCGCTACGTCACCCGCAATACCGATCGCGCGGCGTCGCACCCGACCAGCACCCGCATCACCCGGGATGCGCGCAATGGCGCCGTGCTGCACGGCACGCTGCTGCCGTCGATCGCGAGCGGCGGCAGTGCAGCATCGAGCGGGAAGATCGCACTGGCACCCGGACGCTGGGTGCTCTACGTGCAAATCGATGCCACCGACCGGATGATCGAACGCGACGAAACCAATAATCTGCGCCGGGTCGGCATTAGCGTGCGCGGCGATTGTGGCGCGCGCGCGTTGCGGGCATCGCCTTAGTCGAGGTCAGCCATTGTCTTGTGCGCGAGCACGGGACAAGGCCTTCGCCGCATCGACGGTCTTCGGATCGTCGTCGCCGAGTGCGCCGCGCCGCACCTGCCAGGCCTCGCGCAGCAGCGGTTCGGCTTCGCGATGGCGTTTGCGGTCGATCAGCAGTTCGCCCAGCGGCAGCAGCACCATCGCCAGACGTTGATGCCCCGCCGGCAGGCGTTCGCGATAGATCGCCAGCGCCTGCCGCATCGAGGTTTCGGCTTCGTCCAGCCGTCCCTGGCGATGCAGCACGATGCCCAAGCGGTTGAGATCGGCGCCGACGCGGTCGTGGGTTTTGCCGTAGTCCCTGCGCTGCAGCGCGAGCGCCTCGCGATAACGACTTTCTGCGGTGGCGTATTCGCTGCGGTTTTCGGCCAGTCGACCCAGATTGAACACGGTCGCACCGCGCCCCTTGTGATCGGGCGGGTAGGCGTCCAGCGCGCGCAGATAGAATCGTTCCGCTTCTTTCGCGTCGCCGCTTTCCGACAGCAGAAAGCCGATGTCGTTGAGATTTTCAGCAGTCATCGGATGATGTTCGCCGAACACGGCGAGGCGGATCCGCAGCGCATCCTCGAACAGCGCGCGAGCACCTGCGTAGTCGCGTCGCGATTGCAACAGACGACCCAGATTGGCCATCACGATCGCGGCTTCCGGATGCGCCTTTCCCAGCGATGCCTGCATCCCGGCCAGCGCTTCGCGATACAGGCTTTCGGCAGCGTCGTATTCGCCGAGATCACTGCGGATCATCGCGAGGTTCGACAGACTGGTGCGCAGATCAGGATGCTGCGCGGGCAGGATCTGCCGCCGCAGCGTCAGCGTCTGTTCCAGCAGCGGCTTCGCACCTGCATAGTCGCTCTGCTGGCGCAGCGTCATCGCGAGCAGGCTGAGCGCTTCGGCGACCAGCGGATGGCGTTCGCCGTACAGACCGCGCCGCATCGCCAGAACGTCGCGGAACATGGCTTCGGCGCCGCGCTGATCGCCGCGCCGCGCGCGCAGTTGGGCGATATCGATCATGGTCGTCGCCACCTCTTCGTGCCGCGCACCGAAGAGACGACGATAGCCGGCGAGCGCTGCCGTCAGTTCCGCATCCGCTGCAGCGTATTCGGCCAATTGACTCAGCGCCCGGCCGTGCCCGCGCTGCGCGCCCGCGAGCAGCAGCGGCTGAGGCTGCGGCAGCTTGCGCAAGGTCGAGAGATTGCGCTCGAACAACGCGCGCGCCTGTTTGAAATCGCCCGCCCGACCATACGATTCGGCGACGACGGCGAGGACTTCGACGGCAATCTCCGGATTCTTGTCGAGTTCGCCCTGCATGCTCTCCCAGCCCGCATCCAGCGCCTCTCGGGCGCTCAGCGGCACGCCGCCGGTTTCGCGCGGGTCGCTCAGCAGGAACACGCGTTTCAGTAGCGCCAGTGTCTGCCGGGTTTTTTCCGCTTCGGCCTGCGCACGGTCGCGCTCGCGGGCGATGGCCTGCGCCTGCAGCGTCGCGGTGATCGCGTAGCCGGTGAGCAACGTGAAGATCGCGATGCCGGCGGCCACCGCCCACGCATTGCGCTTCAGGAATTTGCCGCTGCGGTAGCGCCAGCTTTCCGGGCGTGCGCGTACCGGCAGACCGGTGCGCCAGCGTTCGAGATCGTCGATCAGCGCGCTCGCCGATTCGTAGCGGCGCTCCGGCGCCTTGCGCAGCGCTTTGAGCACGATGTTGTCGAGATCGCCGCGCAGCTTGCGGCGCAGCGCGCCCGGCGTCGTACTGCGCGCAGCACAGCGTTCGCTGTCGTCGTCGGCGATTCGTTCGCTCGGACGCACCGGCTCGCTGCGGCAGATCGCGTCTTCCAGCGCGCGCTGCGAGGTGTCCAGCGCGCGCTGCGCGCGATGCCCGGTCAGCAGTTCGTACAGCAGCAGTCCGAGCTGATAGAGATCGGTCGCGGTCGAGGTCGGCTGCCCCAGCACCTGCTCCGGCGTGGCGTAGTCGGGCGTGAAGGCGCGCAGCGCGGTGTGCGTGTCCGGCTGTGTGCCGTGCTGTGGTTCGCCGGAAGTGTCCGAGAGCGCTTTTGCGATGCCGAAATCCAGCAGTTTCGGTCTGCCGTCCGCGCCGACGAGAATGTTGCCGGGCTTCAGATCGCGGTGCGCGACCAGATTGCGGTGCGCGTGGGCCACGGCCTCGGCGATCTGCACGAACAGCGCGATGCGCGCGTCGATATCGAGCCGCTGTCGGTCGCAGGCGCGGTCCAGCGCTTCGCCTTCGACGTATTCCATGACCAGATACGGGCGACCGTCGCGGCTGCGCCCGCCGTCGAGCAGACGCGCGATGCCCGGATGGGTCAGCGACGCCAGGATTTGCCGCTCCCGCGCGAAGCGCTCGAGGAAGGCGTCCGATTCATCGCCCAGCCGCAGCAGTTTCAATGCGCCGGTCTGATGGAACCCGGCATCGTTGCGTTCGACCAGATAGACCGTGCCCATGCCGCCATGGCCGATCCGGCGCAGCGGCTGCCACACGCCGATACGCTCGGGCAGCGCGTGGTGCGGGTCATCGGTCGGCGGCGAAGTCTCGAACAGTGAACGCCAACGCGCGGGCGCGGTCTGCGGTGGCTGCAGCGCTTCCGACGCATCGGCGGCGAGCCGCAGCAGGTCACGCAGCGCGCGGCCGAGTGCGGCGTCCTCCGCGTCGATCGCGCATACGAAAGCCTCGCGCGCGTCGTGGTGCAGATCCAGCGCTTTGTCGAACAGCGCGTCCAGGCGGATGCGCGGGTCGTCTGCGCTGGGTCCGGACGCGGTTGGCCCGCTCATGGCGGGTCCATCGCCTGCAACAGCCAAGCCCGCGCCCGCATCCAGTCGCGCTGCACGGTGCGCAGCGACGACTGCATGGCCTCGGCGGTTTCTTCCTCGGTCATTCCGGCGAAGTAGCGGCATTCGACCAATTGCGCCAGACGCGGATTGAACGCAGCGAGTTTCGACAACGCATCGTCGATCGCCAGCAATCGTTCCGGTTCGCTCGCGTCCGCAGCCATGTTTGCGTCCAACGTCGCGTCGATCGCACCGCCGCCACGTTTGCCCGCGAGCCGTCTGCGGGCGTCGTCGATCATGATCCGGCGCATCGCCCGCGCGCAGATCGCGAAGAAATGCCCCCGGTTCTGCCAGTCCACGCCGTCCTCGTCGACCAGTTGCAGATACGCCTCCTGCACCAGACTGGTGGTGTCGAGCAGGGGGCCGCGCGGACCCTCGCGAACCAGCTGACGATGGGCGATCGCCTTCAGCTGGTCGTAGACCAGCGGCACCATCCGGTCGAACGCCTCGCGGTCGCCGGCATGGTGACGCTGCAGCAATCGGGTGATGTCATCGTTGGGCATGCGGGGATGGATTCCGGTGTGGTCGAAGGGACCGGGCGAGACGGCTCCCCCACGTCCTCAAGCGCAAAAAGTGGCCGTTACCGGCCAGTCCGTGACGTGCGCCTGCATTGCATGGGTGAAATAAAATTGGTTCAATACGCCCCAGTGTTCCGCAGATGGAAATATCGCCGTGAACGATCTCAACGACCTGTACTACTTCGCCATGGTGGTCGAGCACTCGGGTTTCGCCGCCGCCGAGCGCGCGCTGGGCATCCCGAAATCGCGCCTCAGCCGCCGCATCAGCCAGCTCGAAACCGATATGGGCGCGCGCCTGCTGCAGCGCTCGACGCGCCGTTTTGCGGTGACCGACGTCGGTCAGAGCGTCTACCGCCACGCGCAGTCGATGCTCGCCGAAGCCAGCGCCGCCCGCGAAGTGGTCGACCGGCTCAGCGCCGAACCGCGCGGCCTCGTGCGCGTCAGCGTGCCGGTGGGCATCGCCCAGGAGCTCATCCCGAAGCTGCTGCCCGATTTTCTCGCCCGTTACCCGCTGGTCCGCGTGCAGTTGCACGTCAACAACCGCCGCGTGGACGTGATCAACGAAGGCTTCGACGTGGCGATCCGCGTGCGCGCCAAGCTCGACGATGACGGCAGTCTGGTGATGCGCAGCTTCGGCCAGATCCAGGAACTGCTGGTCGCCAGCCCGAAATACCTCGACCGCGCGGGCCGCCCGCGCGATCCGGAAGAACTCGCCGGCCACACCACGCTGAGCATGAGCGAGGACGAGGCTCGCCAGCGCTGGGAACTGCAGGGCGAGGGCGGCGAAATCCGCCGGGTCGAACTCAAGCCCCGCGTCTCCGGCTTCGATTTCCCGATGCTGATGGCGCTAGCCAAACAGGGACTGGGCGTGACCCTGCTGCCGGAAACCATCTGCGCCGACGCCGTGCGCAACCGCGAGCTGGAAGTGGTGCTGCCCGCCTGGCGCCTGCCGATGGGCATCTGCCACGCGGTGTTCGCTTCGCGCCGCGGCCTGCTGCCGGCGGTGCGGATGTTCATCGATTACCTCGCCGAAAGCCTGCCGCCGCTGCTGGAGGCCTCCCGTCTCAACTGCCTGCACTGCCCGGGTGGGATGGCGCCGGTGAAGCAGGTTAAAATCGCCGAGCCGGCGTGAGCCACAGGTAAAAAATTACGGAAGCGTGGCCGAGTGGTTCAAGGCAGCAGTCTTGACTGCGCAGGCCGAAGGCCGGAGCGAACATCGACCGCAGGTCGATGGTCAAACTGCCGATTCTCGAAGATGCACATAATTTTAAATGGAGAGATGGCCGAGTGGTTTAAGGCAGCAGTCTTGAAAACTGCCGTGGGTTTACGCCCACCGTGGGTTCGAATCCCACTCTCTCCGCCACATACGCCAGGGCCCCCGAATGGGGGCTTTTGCGTATGTGGCGGAGAGAGCGGGTAGACGAACACGCCGGGTTCGACACATCGGCAGGGCGAGACGCGTGAGCGTGGGCCGGAGAGATGCGCACAGCGAAGCTGCCCGAGTGAATCCCACTCTCCGCCACAGAGGCAAAGGCCCCGTATCGGAGGCAGAGTGATGGTTGGGTGAGCGAGAGTCATACATGTACTCGCTGAGGATGCTCAGCAGTGAGGCGGCATGCGTCTTTCCATACTGTAAGAACAGACAGGTCGTTGTCGATCCATGTGTTGTAGTGTCACCTCCGACGGCGGCAGGAGACTCCGCTGCGCATTCCGATCAAATCGGATTTCAACAACAGGGGAAGTTCATGGAAGCAACATCTGCATCCGGTTCACCGGCCGCTTCGCGCGCCGCGTGGATTTGTCTGGCCATCGCGTGGGTTTGTTTCATCGTGCCGATTCCCGGAATTGGCCTGTTCATAGGCTGGCCTTTGAATCTTGTGGCCTTCATCCTTGCGATTGTGGCGATGGCCAAACGGGGGGCGATGTCGGGCTTGTTGCAATTGCTGGCTTCGCTTATCGCATCGCCGATCATCTACTTGATCGGGTTGGCGATTTTTGGAGCCGCTATGACTGGTGTAGGTGACATAGCGAGCAAGGTGGAAACCGATGCGGGTGAACCAGCCTTTTCTGTCGCCTCGTCCACGGATGCACCAGTTGCGAGTGCTCGGGCTTCCGATGCAATCATGGTCAGTGCAACTGAGCTGTTCGCGGCCTACAAAGCGAATGAGATTGCAGCTGACCAGCGCTACAAGGGCAAGGCGCTCAAAGTGCCGGGCGTGATCGAGGACATCACTTCCGACGCATTCGACAAAGCGGTGGTGCAGTTGCAAGCAGGCGGTTTCATGGAACAAGTGCACGCGAGTGGTCTATCCAACGAGGCGGCTGCTCAGCTATCGAAAGGCGAACGAGTCACGCTGTTGTGCAACGGCGGTGGCGAGGTGATCGGCTTTCCATTACTTGAGGATTGTGTGATCGCCGAATGATTGACTGCGAACGCCGCTCCGCAGCACGACAAGGTGAAGTCGGTGCGCTTGGGCATGCCCTACGAATACCTCGCGCCCTACTATGGACCGAGTATCCAGTCAGGCATAGCTGAACGAACCGCCGCGCGGGTCCAGTTCCCCTTTGCAGCCCCAACCCATCACAAGTAGGGTGCAACCACACACCGTCGGAAGGGGAACGAAGATGTCGCAACTTAAACTCACGACCGCCTGCGCCTTGGCTCTGCTGCTGGTCGCAGCAATGGACGCCAGCGCCGGTAAAACCCGCACCAAAAGCAACAACTCCAATGACCGCGTCGCCCCCGAGGGCGTGGTGCTGCAGGACACGGCAGTCGGGGCCAACGCCTGCTCCACCGGAACGGGTACGTGGTCGTGGGCGGTCTCGTCGGTCAGCACCATGGCCGGAGGTGCCGGTGGCGGGGCCGCAGCGGCGAGCTACGCACGCACGGCCGACGCCCAAGCCGACATCGGCGCGGTCTGCGATTCCGCGCAGTCGGCCATCGACCGGATTAATGCCGATGCCGCCAAGCTCGGCGCGCTGGACAAGGCGGTCGGGGCCGGGGACGAAGCAGCGATCGGCAGGCTACTGATCGAAGCGGGTCTGTCTTCCCAACTCACGACCGGCGCCCAGTTCCATGCCATCAGCACCAAGGGCACGGGTGGGACCAATGCCCGTGTGTCGGCCTCGAACAACACTGCCTCTGATGAACTGCCGCAGGCCGCCGTGACCGACATCAGGGTCGGGGACATGCCCAATCGCATCAGCATGAATGTCACCGTCGCGCGTACGAGCGGCGGGCTGAGCATCACGGTCGGCAGCAGCGCCAAGAACAAGAACGGCCACGTCACCCTCAACCGCTGAAGCCATACGCGGTCTGAGACCAGTCGCTCGAATATGTTCGATGCGTCTCCACCGTAGCGCGGGGGCGCATCGATCGTGCGGACATCAATCCCGGACGGGCGAAATCGTACCGATCATGTCCGCAGGCACCGCGAAGCCGTCGTCCATCCGCATCCGTGGGCTGTGGCCGGCGGCAAAATCGAAGCGGAAGTCGCGGGTCATCAATGCGCAGTACAGCAGCAACTGCGCATGGCCGACCGAAGCGCCGACGCATGAGCGGGGGGCGAAGCCGAACGGGACGTAGGCGCTCGGTGCGGTCTGCCGGCGCGTGGGCAGCCAACGGTCGGGATCGAAGGTTTCCGGGTCTTCCCAGTATTCGGGCGAATGATGCTGGATGTACGAGCTGAGTTCGTAGGTCTGGCCTTTCATCACCGAGACACCATCCAGGACGATATCGCGCGATGCGATGCGTCGGGTGACGAACGGGGTGGTCCACAACCGCATCGCTTCCTTGATGAAGCGCATCGTGCATGGAAGTTTTTTCACCGGTAGCCGATACAGCTCATCCGCGTCCAGCGCGGTGGTTTCTTCGCGGATGCGTGCGTACCAATCCGGATATTTCGAAAATGCATACAGCAGGCAAGCGGCCATCATCCCGGGGACGCCGGAAATGGCGATCAATTGCACCGTCACGAGGTACGTCACCCGGTCCACACCGATCCTGTTGCCGAGCGAGAGCAGGGACTGGGCATAGTCTTCGTGCGTGTCGCCGCTGCGTACGCGACGCTTGAGCTCACGGGAGATCACACGGCTGGATGCGCGCAGCACCCTGAAATCGGAAATGCGCTGGCGGAACGAAATATGCTGGGTCTGCTGCACCCGGAACCGCAGTTCCTGTTCGGCGATGAGCGCGTGCGCGCCCTCGGAATCGACATTGTCGATCACCATCGGAATCAGCGTGCGCGACATCATCTGCCACACGATTTTCGTCAGGTCTTGGTTGCTGCCAGAATGCATGCCCAGATCGGCATGCATGCGTGCATAGAGCGATTCCATGTGCGCAGGCGCCGAGAGTTTGGCGCTCTGTTCTGCGATCAACGATCGAACTTCGCGCCAGGCGACGGGCTCGGCGGATTTGCGTATCTTCAGAAGATCGACCAGAGACTCGGCGACTTTGAGGTCCTGGGCGTTCTCCCTGTCGACTTTCAGCGCAAGAACCGGGTCGAAAATGCCGATCACGCCGTCTTCAAGTTTCACGACGGGGCCATCGCGCTGCGTTCGCTGCAGGAGCTGGGCAGCGGGATTGAATCCGATGGTTTCGGCATCGACGGCCAAGTGCATTTCCTCTTCGCGCGGGAAGGTGGCCGATGATCGGCCACCTTCTTCATGGGTAATACCGTTCGGGTCCCGGTTCAGAACTCGACCCAATACGGCCACACTTTCCACAGACTGCTTTTCTCGTTCGGATGGATGTTCAGGGCAACGCGGGTAGCGCGCATCAGTCGGGCCATGATCTTGCTTCTCCAAAGGTGTGGAATAAAAAAATTAACGTTGCATCGGTGACGCGAAACTTTGATATCACGCGATTATTTTCGGTGTCAATTCGCTGCTTGTTCGCTCTTTGTATTTTTCTGTACACCGTTGAAACGGAATTTTTTACGGGTGATCCTGTCGTTCTATGTTTTTCGCTTTCGTCCGTCCCCCTGAAATACGCATCCAGCGAACGACGATGATCCTGTCCACACCACTTTTTACGCTTCCGGCTTTTTTTGAAATTTCCGGCGATTGTCGCCGGACGATTCGGTTCGCATGGATTCATCGCTACCGGACGTGCCTGGTGATTCGGTGGCCGATGGCCGTGAAATAATTCGCCAGGCAGCGCCGGTTGCATTGGATCCGGGTCGCGAGAGGGGTAATAAGCGACAGTCTGCGCGAAGCGAGGTGCGCTTTCGCCTTTGCCAAGGGAGGTGCTGCGGGCTGTGCTTGCCGATGGCCTGCACGGGGTTTACGCGGATGAAGGCGGCTCGCCAGCTACAATATCCGGATGCCTTCCGCCTCGCCCATGACCTTTCCCGGTCCTTTGACCCTCATTCGCAACGCTTCGGTGTTCGCGCCCGAGGCCCTTGGCCTGTGCCACTTGCTGGTGGGCGGCGGGAAAATCCTGTGGATCGGCAGCAAGGATGAGCCTGCACCGGCCATTGCCGGACTCGATGTGGTCGATCTGGACGGCAATCGCCTGATCCCCGGGCTGATCGACGGCCATGCCCACGTCACCGGAGGCGGCGGCGAGGGCGGATTCGCGACCCGGGTGCCGCCGGTGCCGCTGTCGCGGTTCACGACGGCCGGGGTGACGACCGTCGTCGGCGTGCTCGGCACCGACGACCTTGCGCGCACGCCCGGCGAATTGCTGGCATCCGTCTATGCGCTGCGCGAGCAGGGCCTGGGTGCATTCGCCTGGTGCGGCGGTTATCACCTGCCGCCGGTCACGCTGACCGGCAGCGTCCGTGGCGACATCGTTTATCTCGATCCCGTCATCGGCGTCGGCGAATTGGCGATCAGCGATCACCGCTCCAGCCAGCCGACCTTCGATGAATTCGTCCGCGTCGCGTCCGAGGCCCATGTCGCCGGTTTGATGAGCGGCAAGGCCGGCGTGCTGCATCTGCATCTGGGCGACGGCGTGCGCGGGCTCGAACTGGTGCGTCGCGCGCTGGATGAGACCGAACTGCCGGCGCGGGTGTTCCATCCCACGCACATCAACCGGCGCAAGGCGCTGTTCGAGGAAGCGCTGGCGCTGGCTCGGCGTGGCTGCACGGTCGACATCACCGCATTCCCGGTCGAAGACGGCGAAGACGCATGGTCCGCCGCCGAAGCCTGGGAGCGCTATCACGCGGCCGACGCGCCGGCGGAACGTCTGACCATCAGTTCCGATGCCGGCGGCTGTCTGCCGACGTTCGACCACGACGGCCGCCTCTGCAAAATGGATGTCGGCAGCGCGCACGCCTTGCTCGACACCGTGCGTGAACTGCTGGCGCGCGGGCATGCACTCGACGCGGTGCTGCCGGCGTTCACCCGCAACATCGCGCGGCATCTGCGCCTTGCCGGCAAGGGTGAAGTGACGGTCGGCGCCGATGCCGACCTCGTCGTGCTCGACGCCGACAACCATGTGTCCGATGTCATGGCGCAGGGCACCTGGCATCTGCGCAACGGCGCTGTGCTGCGGCGCGGGCCGTTCGAGAAGACGAGTGTCGAGGACAGCGCCGCCGGCCATGCGCATGCATAACCGATCCTCTACGAAATTCCCTTTCCGAAAAGAAGCCCAGGAAGTCAGATGTGTCCCAGTAAAATCCCCGACGGGGAAGAGCGCGGTTGGATCATTCCGATCGGCGGCGCCGAAGAAAAAGAGAACGACCGCGCGATCCTCGCCCGTTTCGTCGAACTCTGCGGCGGTGCCGATGCCGACATCGTGGTGATTCCGACAGCCAGCCGGCTCAATGCGACCGGCCCGCGCTATGTCGATATCTTCAACAGCCTCGGCGTCGCCAACGTCACGATCATGGACTTCGACACCCGTCGCGACGCCGACGAACCGCGCCGGGTCGAGCGCATCCACGAAGCGACCGGCGTGTTCTTCACCGGCGGCAATCAACTGCGGCTCGGGACCCTGCTCGGTGGCACCGCAGTGGCGAAGGCGATCCGCATCTGCAACGCAAGCGGCATGCACGTGGCCGGCACCAGCGCCGGCGCGGCCTTTCTCAGCGAACACATGATCGCGTTCGGCGAAGAGGGGCCGACCCCGATCGCCGGCATGGTGCGGCTGGCGCCGGGGCTGGGGCTGACCAACCGTTTCGTCATCGACCAGCATTTCCGCCAGCGCGACCGTCTTGGTCGGCTGACTGCGGCGCTGGCCTTCAATCCATTCGCGATCGGCATCGGTCTGGACGAAGATACGGCAGCCTTCATTTCGCCGGACAACACCGTGGAAGTGCTGGGCAGCGGCGGGGTGACGGTGGTCGACGCCGCAGGGCTGCAGTTCTCGTCGATGGCCCAGGTCAACGAGGGCGAACCGGTCTGTCTGCTGGGTCTGAGCTTCCACATCCTCGTCGCCGGTGCTACGTTCAACCTGCACACGCGCAAGGCTTCGGCAGGCGCGCTGCTCAAGCCCAAGGAATAACCAGGAGTATTCACCCGTCATGCGCATTCTCGATCGTTCGGTATTCGTCGGCCCCTCGTTGTATGCGCATTTTCCGGTGATCCGGTTGGAGCTGGACCTGGGGCGGCTGGAAGCCTGGCCGACCGTAAAACTCGGTCCTGCCTTCATCGATGCGTTGGTCGATGCGCTGCCCGGGCTGGCCGAACACGGCTGCTCCTATCGCACGCCGGGCGGGCTGATCCGGCGGATGCGGGAAGGCGAGGGCACCTGGCTCGGCCACGTGCTGGAACACGTCGCGATCGAGCTGCAGAACATGGCCGGCGAGGACGTGACCTTCGGGAAAACGCGCAGCATCGACGACCGTCCCGGCGTGTATTCGGTGGTCTACGAATACGCGCAGCGCGAGGAGGGCATCGAAGCTGGCGAACTGGCGCTGAAGCTGCTGCGTTCGCTGCTGCCGCCGGAATTGCGCTCCGCCGACGCGGTGCCCGACGACTGGAACTGGCCCGACGCGCGCGACACCTTCATCCGCTACGCGCAGCGTCGCGCGCTGGGGCCGTCGACGATGTCGCTGGTCAAGGCGGCGGAAGACCGCAACATCCCGTGGCTGCGCTTGAACGACCAGTCGCTGGTGCAGTTGGGTCACGGCAAATACCAGCAGCGCATCCAGGCGACGGTGACCGGCAAGACCTCGCACATCGCGGTGGAACTGGCCAGCGACAAGGAAGAAACCAACAAGATTCTCGGCTCGCTCGGTCTGCCGGTGCCGCGCCAGGAACTGGTGCAGAGCGAAGGCGCCGCGCGCCGCGCCGCACGCAAGATCGGGTTTCCGGTGGTCACCAAACCGTACAACGGCAATCACGGCCGCGGTATTTCGATCCGGCTCACCAGCGACGAGGAAGTGGTCGAAGGTTTCCTGAAGGCGCAGGCGATCTCGCGCTCGGTCATCATCGAGACCTACCTCGAAGGCGACGATCACCGCTTGCTGGTGGTGAACGGCGAGCTGGTCGCAGCGACCCGACGCACGCCCGGCCATGTGGTCGGCGATGGCCAGCACAGCATCCGCGAATTGGTCGAGATCGTGAATCAGGATCCGCGACGTGGCGTTGGCCACGAAAAAGTGCTGACCCGGATCGAACTCGATGTCCAGGCCGAGATGATGATGGCGCGGGTCGAAGTGACCGCCGACAGCGTGCCCGAAGCCGGCCGCATCATCTATCTGCGCTCCACCGCCAATCTTTCCACCGGCGGCACAGCGACCGACGTGACCGACATCATCCATCCCGACAATCGCGAGATGGCGGTGCGCGCGATCAAGGCGATCGGCCTGGACGTGGGCGGCGTCGATTTCCTCAGCACCAACATCGCCGAAAGCTACAAGAACATCGGCGGCGGCATCTGCGAAGTGAACGCTGCGCCCGGCTTCCGCATGCATGTGGCGCCGAGCGAAGGCAAGTCGCGCGACGCCGCCGGCCCGGTGATCGACATGCTGTTCCCGCAGGGCGCGCCGTCGCGCGTGCCGATCGCGGCGATCACCGGCACCAACGGCAAGACCACCACCTCGCGCATGCTCGCGCACATCGCGAAGATGACCGGCTTCACGCCGGGCCTCACCACCACCGACGGCGTGTACATCGACGGCCAGCGCACGGTCGAAGGCGACATGACCGGGCCGGTGTCGGCGCGCATGGTGCTGGCCGACCCGCAGATCGATTTCGCGGTGCTGGAAACCGCACGCGGCGGCCTGCTGCGCGCCGGCATGGGCGTGCCGAAGATCGACGTGGGTGCGGTGCTGAACGTGCAGTCCGATCATCTCGGCATGAAAGGGATCGACACGCTGGAGCAGTTGGCCGAGGTCAAGCGCATCGTCATCGAAGTGGCCGAAGACTGCGCGGTGCTCAACGCCGACGACCCGAACGTGCTGAAGATGGGCGGCTACACCGACGCCAAGGTGCTCTGCTACGTCACCCTCAATCCTTCGCACGGGCTGGTCCGCGAGCACATCCGTGCGGGAGGCCGCGCCTGCGCGCTGGAAGCGGGTGTCAACGGCCAGATGATCACGCTGTACGACAAGGGCAGCCACATCCCGCTGCTGTGGACGCACCTGATTCCGGCGACGCTGGAAGGCAAGGCGCTGCACAACGTGCAGAACGCGATGTTCGCCGCGGCGATGGCCTTTTCGATGGGCATCAAGCTCGATGCGATCCGCCAGGGCCTGCGAACGTTCGACAGCACTTTCTTCCAGGCCCCGGGCCGGATGAACGTGTTCAACGAGCATCCGTTCAAGGTGCTGTTCGACTACGGTCACAACGCGCACGCGGTCGCGGCGATGGCCGATCTCGCCCAGCGTCTCGAAGTCGCCGGTCGCCGGATCGTGGTCGTCGCCGGTCCCGGCGATCGTCGCGATGAAGATTTGCGCGACATCGCCAAGGCCGTGGCCGGCGGTTTCGATCACTACATCTGCCGCCGAGACGACGGCCTGCGCGGGCGCGCACCGGACGAAGTGCCGAAGCTGATCGCTGCAGCCCTGCGCGAGCAGGGCGTCGCCGAACACCAGATCAGCATCATTCCCGACGAACAGGACGCGATCGATGCAGGATTGCGCATGGCCCAGGCCGGCGACGTGCTGCTGGTCTTCGCCGATACGCTGGTGCGCTCATGGAAGCAGATCATCAAGTTCAAGCCCGAAGGCGTCGCCGAGAAAGTGGCGGCCGTCGTTGCGCCGACCGCCGATGCGGAGGATGCGGTCGAGCCCCGCTTCTCGCCCGAGCAGTGGGAAGGCGTGAGCCGCGATGAGCGCGGCATCTTCATCTCGCGGGAGAGCGACGACTGAGCGCCCCGGCAGTGCAGGTTTCGAAGACAGAAGCGCCCGAGCCGCCGTTCGAGGACTCGCGGCGCCTCACCGGTTCGAATTTCTATTTCGCCGGCTGCGGCGCGGCGCTTGAGACCATGGGGCCGCAGGCGCGCGATCCGGTCGCGCTCGCGGCGTGGTGGATGCGCGCCAACGCGGCGCGCGAAGCATTGGGATGGGCGAGCGCCGAGCCGGTGGTGCGCGTGCACCGCACGGCGACATCGCTGGCCTTCACCGCGCCTGCGGATCAGCTTTACACCGCGACCGAAATCAACGAATGGGCGTGGTGCGCCAGCGTGGCGTTCCACGATTTCCATGCGCCCGGACATCCGTCCACGCAGGACACCGCCTCCGCGCTGCACACGCTGCAGCGTTTCGCGACCGCAGAACGCCGTCCCGATGCGATCGCACTGCTCGATGCCGCGCTGGCGCACGGCGTGCCTGCTTTGCACGACGACGATGCCTTGAGCCTCGGTCTCGGCACGCGTGGGCGGACATGGCCGATCGACGCATTGCCGTCGCCGAGCGACGTGCCGTGGGCGATGCTGGGCACGATTCCCACTGCCCTGGTCACCGGCTCCAACGGCAAGACCACCACGGTGCGTCTGATCGCGGCGATGCTGCGCGCGCACGGCCTGCGCACCGCGCATTCCTGCACCGACGGGCTGTTCGTCGGCGGCGGTGCGAGCGATGCCGCCGATGTCGAACGTCTCGAAAGCGGCGACTACTCCGGCCCGACCGGCGCGCGCCAACTGCTGCGACGTCCCGATGTCGAAGCCGCAGTGCTCGAAACCGCGCGCGGGGGGCTGCTGCGCCGCGGTCTTGCGCTGGCCGATGCCGATGTCGCGGTCGTCACCAATATCAGCGCCGATCACTTCGGCGAATACGGCGTGCATTCGGTCGAGGATCTGGCTGCGGTCAAGCTCACGGTCGCGCGCGCGGTCGCAGGCGAGCGTGCATCCGGCGGTTGGCTGGTGCTCAATGCCGAAGATCCGCTGCTGCGCGAGCAGGGACCGCAGGCGGCACCGCGCATCGCGTGGTTCGCAGTCGACGATCAAGCGTTGCCTGCGGACGCGATGGCGCTGCCTCGCTGCGCGACGCGCAATGGCCGCCTGCTGCTGGACGACGGCGTCGAAACGCTCGATCTCGGCGCCATCGTCGAGATGCCGCTGACGCTCGGCGGCCGCGCGCGCCACAACATCGCGAACATCGCTGCGGCCGCGCTCGCAGCGATGCTGATGGGTATCCATGTGGCGACGATCCGCACGGTGCTCGCGGAATTCGGCCGCAGCCATGCCGACAACCCCGGTCGCCTGCAGCACTGGGCGTTCGCGGGCATCGAAGTTTTCCTCGACTACGCCCACAACCCCGATGGCATGGCCGCGTTGCTCGACATCGCACAGGCACGTCGCGGCAATGGACGGATGGCGCTGCTGCTCGGTCAGGCGGGCAATCGCGAGGACGACCAGATCCGGGAATTGGCGGCGGTCGCCGCGCGTTTCGCGCCGGACCTCGTGGTGGTGAAGGATATCGACGGCTATCTGCGCGGGCGAGAAGCCGGTGAAGTTGCGCAGGTCATCCGCGAAGCATTGTTGCGTCACGGGATGCCCGAATCCGCGCTGCCGGTGCGCCTGCGCGAAGCCGATGCCGCGCGCGAAGCGCTGGCCTGGGCGAAGCCGGGCGATGTGCTGGTGTTGCCGGTGCACAGTCTCGACGCGAAGACCGAAGTCACCTGCCTGCTGGAGGCGCTGCAAGCGAGCGGCTGGCAGCCGGGTCAGGCATTACCCGCTCCCGGCTGAGCTGACAGGGGGTAGGTGTTTTCCTACCCCGGGATGCGGCGAAGTCCGCTTGTCCGACTCGCCGCCCTTGCCTAGTCTGTGCGCAGGACAACTGCACAGGGAACGATATGACGATCCGCGTATTTCTTCTCGACGATCATGCGTTGGTGCGCAGCGGGATGCGCATGATGCTCGCGGCCGAGACCGATATCGAGGTAGTGGGCGAGGCCGACACCGGCGAGACTGCGCTGCCGATGATCCGCAAACTCGCGCCCGACGTGGTGCTGTGCGATCTGCATCTGCCCGGCATCAGCGGGCTCGAAGTCACCGAGCGCATCGTCAAGGGCGGCTACGGTTGCAAGGTCGTGGTGGTGTCGGTGCTGGAGGACGGGCCGATCCCGAAACGGCTGATCGAAGCCGGTGCGTCCGGCTATGTCGGCAAGGCCGGCGATGCTGCCGAACTGTTGCGTGCGGTGCGCGATGTCGCGCGAGGCAAGCGGTATCTGGCCAACGGTGTCGCCCAGCATCTGGCGCTGGCGGGTATCGGCGGCGAAGCGTCGCCGTTCGACTGTCTGTCGCCGCGCGAATTGGAAGTGGCGATGCTGATGGTCCAGGGCCTGCGTCAGGAAGAGATCGCGAAGCGGCTCAGTCTCAGCGCCAAGACCGTCAACACGCACAAGGCGCGCCTGTTCGAAAAACTGGATATCCAGGACAGCATCGCGCTGGCGCGGCTGTGTTCGCAATATGGTTTGAGCGATCCCGCGCGCGTCGTGTGACGCGCGCGGGGCGGCCCATCAAGCTTTGTGGCTGTCGGTGTCGCTGTCTGTGGTGTCGTCGGTAACGGAAGTCGCCGCCGAAGTTGCCACTGCGGCATCCGGTAAAGGATCGAACAGTTGCAGACCGATGCCGTACTGCGGCGCCGCGATGTCGTTGGCGAGTTCTGCCGCGACTTCCGGTGCAGCGACGACCACGGCAGGCTCCGCAACAGGGGCTGCTGCCGTTGGCTCCGTAGCGGCAGCAGCGGGCTCCGAAGCGAATGCCGCGACGGGCTCTTCGGCAGCGAACGTCGCGACCGGCGCTTCTTCGACGCTGGGTGCGACGACGGTCTCGGCGGCGAAGGACACGACAGGCGCTGTCTCGACAATGCTGGTTTCGACAGCAGCCGTCTGGATTGCTGCAGTCTCGACAGCGGCCAGCTCTGCAGGGGCAGGCTCTACAGCAGTCTGCTCTACAGCAGCAGGCTCAGCGGCAATCGTGCGCTCGGCCGGTACGGTTTCGATCACAGGCTCGGCTTCGACCCATACGGGCGCCGGTGCCGTCGGCGTTTCGACTGCAAGCGCGGGCGGCGCGACTTCGACCGCGACCGGCGCAGGGGCGACGGGCGGCGCGCGCTCCGCGACCGGCAGATCGTCGAAATCGAACTCGGGCTGATTGCGGTCGACAGCGACCTGGGGCTCATCGCCGGCCAACGCATCGTCGGCCATGACTTCGCCAGCAACGGCACCCTCGCCATTGCCACGACGACGGCGGCGACCACCACGACGGCCACGGCGACGGCGGCTGCTGCCATCCTGCGCAGCGTCATCGCCGCCTTCGGCCACGAATTCCTGATCGCCCATCTGCGCTTCATCGGTCGTCGTCGCTGCGGTGTCGATCTCACCGGTCGACAGCATCGCTGCGGTCGTCAGTGGTACGACCGGCTGCATCGCAGTCGCTTCGATCGCCGGCACCGACTGAGGTTTTGGCGCTTCGGCCGAAGCCGCAATCGCACGCTCCTCACGACGGGGCTTTTCGGCGTTCGCTGCTTTGGGCTGCTGTTGCTGCGGCTGCTGCTGGGGCGACGGCTGTTGAGGTGGGCTCTGAGGCGGGTTCTGCTGCTGCCGCGGCTGTCCTTGTTTCTGCTGCTGCGGTTGCTGTTGCTGACGCGGGGCCTGCGGCTGGCGCGGCTCGCTCGGCTGCGGCTTGGGCGCAGCCTGACCCTGCGGCGTGTTGCGCCGCTGATCGTCGCGGCGTTCATCCCGACGCTGGTCGCGTTGGCCTTCGCGCTGGCCTTTTGGACCACGTTCATCGCGGCGCTGATCGCGACGGGGACCGCCGCTGCGCTCCGGACGTTCGCTGCGATCGCGACCCTGTTGCGAACCGGATTGTGGACGGGCAGGGGCGGGAGTGGGCGAAGGCTCACTGCCGAACAGGCCTTTGAGCCAACCCATGAAACCACCGGGCTTGGCGGCCGGTGCGGGCTGTGCGAACGCGGGGGCGGGGACCGATGCCTGCTGCGGCTGCGCTTGCACTGCGGCTGCGCGGGGGGCTTCCTCGCGTTCTTCACGATCTTCGCGCATCGGTGCGGGACGTGCCGGCTTGACGTTGGTCACGGCCGGCGCCGCAGGCACATTGAGATTCGCCTTCGTCAGCGCGATCGTCGCCAGCTTGCGCGGCGTGCCGCGCTGATAGCTCGGCTTCGAGGTTTCTTCGGTCAGTTCATTCTCGCGAATGCGGGTGACTTCGTAATGCGGCGTGTGCAGCGATTCGTCGGCGACGATCACGATCGGCGAGTCGTGGCGCTTCTCGATCTCGCTCAGTGCGCGGCGCTTTTCGTTGAGCAGATAGTTGGCGATCTCCACCGGGACCTGGACCAGCACCTGGCCGGTGTTGTCCTTCATCGCATGCTCTTCGGTGAGCCGGATGATCGACAGCGACAGCGATTCGATGCTGCGCATGCGGCCGTGACCGTCGCAGCGCGGGCAGACGAGCTGGCTGGATTCGCCGAGGCTCGGACGCAGGCGCTGGCGCGACATTTCCATCAGGCCGAACTTGGAAATGCGGCCGAGCTGGACGCGGGCGCGGTCGTGCTTCAGCGCCTGGGCCAGACGGTTTTCGACATCGCGCTGGTGCTTGTTCGACGCCATGTCGATGAAGTCGATCACGACCAGCCCGCCGAGATCGCGCAGACGCATCTGGCGCGCGACTTCGTCCGCCGCTTCGAGGTTGGTGTTGAACGCGGTCTCTTCGATGTCGCCGCCCTTGGTGGCGCGCGAGGAGTTCACGTCGACGGCGGTCAGGGCTTCGGTCTGGTCGATCACCAGCGAGCCGCCGGAAGGCAGGCGCACCGAACGCTCGTAGGCGTTCTCGATCTGCGATTCGATCTGGAAGCGGTTGAACAGCGGGGTATCGTCGGTGTACGTCTTGAGCTTGCGCAGGTTCTGCGGCATCACCTGCTCGACGAACTCTTTGGCCTCTTCGTACATCTCCGGCGTGTCGACCAGGATCTCGCCGATATCGGCGCGCATGTAGTCGCGCAGCGCGCGGATGATCAAGCGCGATTCCTGATAGATCAGGAAAGGCGAAGGTTTCTTCAGCGCGGCTTCGGCGATGGCTTTCCAGACGCTGAGCAGGTAATCGAGATCCCACTGCAGTTCTTCGGCATCGCGACCGACGCCTGCGGTGCGGATGATGACGCCCATTTCATCGGGAATCGCGAGCACATCCATCGCCGCCTTCAGTGCTGCGCGGTCGTCGCCTTCGATCCGGCGCGAGACGCCGCCGGCGGTGGGCGAGTTCGGCATCAGCACCATGTAGCGGCCGGCCAGCGAGATGAACGTGGTCAGCGCCGCGCCCTTGTTGCCGCGCTCTTCCTTGTCGACCTGGACGACGATTTCCTGGCCTTCGCGCAGGAGTTCCTTGATGCCGGCCTTGTGATGGTCCACGCCTGCCTGGAAGTAGTCGCGCGAAATTTCCTTCAGCGGCAGGAAGCCGTGTTTTTCCCCACCGTATTCGACGAAGGCCGCTTCCAGCGACGGTTCGAGCCGGGTGATGCGGCCTTTGTAGATGTTGGACTTCTTCTGTTCCTTGGACGGCCGTTCGATATCGATGTCGTAAAGCGTCTGGCCGTCGACGATCGCGACACGCAGTTCTTCTGCCTGCGTCGCATTGATCAGCATACGTTTCATGGTCTTGCGTTCCTCTCGCGCATCAACCCCGCTCGAGAGCGGGCGCGCGGAACGCCATGGGCGTTTTCGCCTCTGGAGACTGCCGGCGGCACCGTCGCGCGCTTGTCCCGCCCGGAGGCGGGCCTGCCGATCGGCAGGCGCGCGGCATGCGCCGCTTCAAGTATTCCAGCGCTGCAACACCACGGCGAACCGCGGGAGCGCTTGTTGTTCTCAACGTGTTACAGGCCGGCTGCCTGCGTCGGCTGCGCTTGGGGCGCGACGATGCGGCGGCACGGGACGTGTTCAGCACGAGTGTCTGACGCACCCGGCGATAACCGGCTTTGCCGACAAGCCGCTAACATGGCCGCCCCGAGGGCGGTGGTCGCGTACTGCATCGGATATCGCGGGGGAGGCGGGCTTTCGGCCCATTCGAGCGACTCGACGCCAAAGCGTCTTTGTCGCTAACTCCCTGCGAAATCAACCCCTTATATCGCGCGGCGAGTGTAACAGATCACCACCCCGGATCACGACCCCATGACTGAACCAGTGTCTTCCACACCACCTGCGGGAAAGGTCCGCCTTGTCCGCATCGACGAGGACCGCGCCGACCAGCGGCTGGACAATTTCCTGTTCGGGCAGCTCAAAGGCGCGCCCAGGTCATTGATTTACAAGATCATCCGCAGCGGCCAAGTGCGCGTGAACGGCGGCCGTGCCAAAGCCGAGACCCGGTTGGAAGGTGGGGACGAGGTACGGATCCCTCCGGTCCGGCTGGCCGAGCCGGGCGAAAAGGGCACGCCGGCGCGCGGCCTGCTCGATGCCATGGCCGCCAGCATCGTGTTCGAGGATGCCCGGCTGCTGGCCATCAACAAGCCGACCGGGGTCGCCAGCCACGGCGGCAGCGGGATCAGTTTCGGCGTGATCGAGACTCTTCGTGCCCTGCGCCCGAAGGAAACGCTTGAGCTGGTCCACCGGCTGGATCGCGACACCTCGGGTCTGATGGTCATCGCCAAGAAGCGTTCGGCCCTGCTTGAGCTGCAGGCGCTGATGCGCGAAAGCGACGCCGACGACGGTCGCGGCATCGCCAAACGCTATCTGACCCTGCTGGTCGGTCGCATGCCCGACGGCACCATGAGCGTCGACGCGCCGCTGCACATCGGCCTGCGCCAAGGCGGCGAGCGGCATGTGCAGGTTCACGCGGGCGGCAAAGCCTCGCTCAGTCATTTCCGGGTGTTGGAACGCCGTGGGGGGCATTCCTACTGCGAAGTGAGGATCGAAACCGGCCGCACCCACCAGATCCGCGTCCACGCACAGCACATCGGCCACCCGGTCGCAGGGGACGACAAATACGGCGACCCGGAAGTCAACAAACGCCTGCGCGAACAACTTGGTCTGAAGCGGTTGTTTCTGCATGCGGCGTCGCTGGAGTTCGCATTGGACAGCGGCCGGGTGCCGTATGCGCTGGATGCGCCGTTGGCGACGGAGTTGGTGGATGCGCTGGATCGCCTTGGCTGATGCATCGCCGGGGAAGAAATCGACATTCTTCCCGGGCGATACAGGTCGTGGAATTCCGCTGCGATGCTTGATGCCTCAAGGCATCGAGTTGGCACGCCTGAGCGCCTGATAGAAATCGTCTCGCTGGAACAATGCGTTCACTGCGTTCTTCAACGCATCGTCGAGCGCCGGTTTGGCATTCTTGCCTGTGGCCATCTGTATTTTTTCCTTACGGCCCTGTCCAGTCACCGTTTCCGAGAAAATATAGTTGCCCTGACTGTCCCGGACCTTGACGTTGAATCGTACGCTGGCGACCGCTGTCCCTGACCAGAAGCCTGTTTGGAACCGATTGTAAAAATCCTGAATGTCGCAGACGACGGAGACTTTGCCGCCGTCGACCCGGTAACCCCGGTTCCTGAGCTCTGTTTCCAGCGCGGTTCGCACGATCGTCGATACGTCTTCGTTGAGTGAAATCGCACCCAGTTCCTGTCCATAGGCATTGGTTCTGGAGGAAACGCGATCAGTCGTCGTCCTGACGTCATTGATCTGCAGTTTGATGCCGATGTCGGACGCACCTTGGATGAGCGTCGCATTGCTCGACGGCGAATAGCCGACATCAATTTTTTCAGGGCTGAACGCGCACCCGGTCAGCAGCAGAAACATTAGCGCGCATGTGAGCTTCAACACTCGATTCAACATGATATTCCCCTAGGTATTCAAGTCTTTATGATCAATCTGGAGTGTGTCGGAGGTTGCTACGTGAATTTTTTTCGCATCCGGCAACGGATGGAAATACAGGCAAAGTCCCCAGCATCGTGCCATCCCGTTTGGCCGCCTTTCGTCACAGTCAAGAATATTGCCTAGTGCCGCGCGATGCGTCCAGACTTTCGCGAAAGGAAAACCCTGCGAAGCCGATGATCAGCGAGGCCATGGGGTGTTTCCATGTTCGCGGTGAATACGAAATGCTTGAAGTCGCCGGTACCTGCCGCATGTCGAATTGGTCAAGCTTTATGTGCGGAATGTACGGGCATGATGCAACGCATCTCTTTCGCGACAAGTTCGAGCAGTTCGGTCTCGTTTCCAAGGTGGAAAAAATGCCCGGCATCAATTGGATGCAGACGGACATGGGCATTGCTTTTTGTGCGCCATCCGTCCATTTCCGCAGGCTCGATCATCCTGTCGTCGTTACCGTAATAAACGACGATAGGCCGATCCAGCGGAGTCCGCTCACGATAGGTGTAGGTTTCGAACAGAGAAAAATCCGCACGCAGCATCGGCGTCAGCAGCGCCATCAATTCCGGCGAACCGATGATCGACTGCGGCATGCTGTCATATCGCTTCAGCCCCGTGACGAGGTCGGTGTCGGTGAGTGCGTGCAACTGGGGGTGCGGAGACTTTCGGTCGGGCGAACGATAGGCGCCGATGAGCAACCGCTCCGGTTGGCGCAGCCCAAGTTCGCGCAAGCGGTGCGCCAACTCGAATGCGATCAAACCGCCCAGGCTGTGGCCATAGAACACGAATGGGCGATCCAATCGAGGGGCGATCTGCTCGGCCAGCGCATCGGTCAAGGTGTCCATCGCAGAATGCGCAGTCTCGGCAATACGCGACTCGCGACCTGGCAGCCGTGCAGCCAGCACATGTACGCCAGGCAAGGCCTTGTTCCAATTGCTGAATACGCTGGCGCCGCCACCGGCATGGGCGAAAGTGAACAGGCGAATTGGCGCATCGGCGCCTTGTCCGAAGTCGGTGAACCATAGGGGAGTGTGCCGAGACATGAGCCTTTAGCTTCCGTTGCGCATTGAAAAATGCAGCCAGCTTGGCCTTGGATCGCACATCGATCTAACGACGTGCTTCGCGATGCGCAAGCTTGCGCGCATACAAGGCCAGAACCAGCCCAGCGAAGCCGGCAATCAGCCAGCCCCAAGGCATGTCGCCTGCTTCGCCATCGACGCGCACGTGTTGCGGATCGCCTTCGACGTATCGCACCGGGATGCGTTCCCCTTCGGCCAATCGTCTGGCTTCATCGCCCGAGACATGCTTTGCCGGTACTGCGATTTCGCCGACGGCGGTCACGTATTTCACATTGACAGTGCGGGCCTGGTAATTGCCGTCGTGGGCGATCAACCACTTCGGCGGGTCGGTCGCAACCATCAGCGCATCGTGTCCCTTGAACCGGAACATCGCATTCTCGTAGAGCGTCATTCCTCCCATCATGAAACCGGTAGCGGAGAGGATGAAGAGCAGCGCGACAAACGTGTATTTGCTCATGGGGGCGTCTATACCGACCTTCTCAGTTGGCCAGCGCGTCGGCTTTCGCCGCGCAGATGAAGTCGTTTTCGCTGAGGCCACCGACATCGTGGGTCGAGAAACGCACCTCGCAGCGATCGAAGTGCACGCCGAGGTCGGGATGGTGGTCTTCGCGATGGGCGATATGCACCAGTGCGTTGACGAAGGACATGGTCCGGTAGTAGTCCGGGAAGGCGAAAGTCTTCACCAGCGCATGGCCGTTCTCGGCCAGCGCCCAACCGGGCAGTTGCGGCATGAGCTCAGCGATCTGAGCGGGCGGCAGGCGGTGCTCATGACCGCGACGCGGGATGCAGTGGGCCTGGGCCAGTGGAACGAGGTCGGACATGGCAAAACTCCTGGGAGGGATCGCGCGAAGCTGAACACTGTTCCGCCAGCGTAACGACAAGCCGACGAGCACGATCGGATGGGGCCGCTAGAATAGCCCGATGATCCAGATTTCCGAATCCGCCCAGTCGCATTTCCGCCGATTGATCGAACGCGAAGCCCTCCCGGGGCTGGGCGTGCGCTTGAGCGCCATGCATCCCGGCACGCCGCGTGCGGACGTCCGCCTTGAATTCGCCGAGCCCCACGACCTGCAGGGCGACGAATGGGCCGTGGATTGCGATGGTTTCACACTCTGGCTCGATGCCGGCAGTGTGCAGTACCTGGATGGTGCCGAGATCGACTACACCACGCAGGCCACCGGCGGCCAATTGCAGATTCGCGCGCCGAAGATCAAGGGAGAGGTCCCTGCCGAATCGGCATCGCTGGTGGAGCGCGTGCGCTGGCTGGTCGAACACGAGATCAACCCGCAGTTGGCCCAGCACAAAGGACATGTTTCGGTGCAGGAGATCACTGCCGACGGCGTGGTCCT
Organism: Lysobacterales bacterium; assembly: GCA_017302135.1. Classification (GTDB taxonomy): domain Bacteria; phylum Pseudomonadota; class Gammaproteobacteria; order Xanthomonadales; family Xanthomonadaceae; genus Lysobacter_I. The sequence continues at coordinate 83,098 of JAFLDZ010000002.1, forward strand.
GCTCAACTTCGGCGGTGGCTGCCACGGCTGTGGAATGGCCGATGTGACGTTGAAACAGGGCATCGAGAAAACCCTGATGGAGAAGGTGCCGGGCGTGACAGCTGTGCGCGACGCGACCGACCATGCCAGCGGAACGGCCCCCTACATCGCGCGTCCGTCGAACTGACCGGCTGCGCCGCGCGTGTTTTCCGCTGCGGAACTGATCGAAATTCTGCGCGCCCGTGACGGGCGACGCTGGCCGCTGCACGCGGATCGTCCGTTCGGTACGTTCCCGCCGACCTGGCGGGCCTGGTTCCTGGCGATGAACGAGCGTCCCGGTACCGTCAAAGGCGCGTCTTTGGCCGATTACCTCAGCCTTCTGCTGGCCAGAGTTCCGGGCGACCCGCCGGGCGCGAGCGTCGAGCTGGGCCGTTGGAAGGCGTTCGCGAGTCTTGCCCGTCAACAGTGGGAGCCTGCCCCTCAGGATCAGCGCGGTATTCGCCGCATCGCTGTCCTGTCTTCGGGCGTACTGCACCTGCTCTTCGCACTGATGCTGCTGTGGGTGGGCTACGTGGCCATCGGCGACGCGCCACCGGAGGCGCGCGAGGCGGGCGAATCGTTGCTGGTCGAATACATCGGGACAGGGACACCCGCCGAGAACGGTGGCGCACCCGCGCCTGGCGAGACGGATGCGCCAACTGCGGCAATGGCAGGTGCGTCTGCGCAGACCGCCGCTGCCTCAGCACCGCCAACAGCGTCCTCGTCCGCCCCGCAGCAAGAAAGCAGCAACGATCAACCGCCGCAGCCAGCGCAAGCGGTGAGCGCGCAATCTCTGGTGGTGACCGAGACCAACCGGCCCGATATCGATTTCACCTTGCCGGCGCCGGTACCACGCGATCTGTCGCTGCCGCAGTTGCAGATGACGGCTCAGGAACTGACGGCCGAGGTCGTCAAAGTCGAAACCTTCGAACCGCGTCCTTCGGTGCGGGTACTGGAACGTCCGGCTCCGCAGTCGCCCACGCCGACCGTGCCCACGCTCCGTACCGAAATCGCGGAGATCGAAGTGCGGCAGCCGCTGCCACAAGCCCAAGTGCGCGCGTTGCCGCAGGCAACAATAAACACGCCGCAATTGCGAGAGCCCACGCTGCGCGCCACGCCGGGCGAAATCCAGGTGCGGGCTCGTCCGGCGCCCACTGCGGCGCCCACCGCTGCAACTTCACCGACGCCCGCAGCTTCCGCGCCTGCTGATACTGCCGCGCCGGTACGTTCGCCATCCACGGCCACGGCGAACGCTCCAGCCGCAGGCGGTAGACCGCAGGCACAGAGCACTGGGCGTCCGACCAGCGTTGCCCCCTCAGGTGCGGGGCCAACACCATCGCAGCGTCCGGGCGCTGCCGCCAGCCCGACTCGAAGCGACGATTGGGGCGACTCCAATCGCAATGCGCCCGGCAACAGTTCGGCCGGTCGCAATCCGGGCCTGTTCAACAGCGATGGCAGCGTGCGTCTACCGGGCGATGGCGGTCGTGCCGGCGGTGGCTTGCCGCCGGGCACGATCATCGAAGACTTCGAGAAGATCGATCGCATGGGCACATGGCTGAAGCGTCCGCCCTTCGACTACACGCCCACGCGTTTCGATCGTTTCTGGACCCCCAATCGCTCGCTGCTGGAAGAATGGGTGAGCCGCGGGATCAAGAAAGTGGCGATCCCGATCCCGGGCACCACCAAGCGAATCGAGTGCACGGTGTCGTTGCTGCAGGCAGGCGGTGGCTGCTCGCTCTACGATCCCAACATGCAGGATCAGGAAGCCGTCGCGCGTCCTCCACCGGACGTGCCGTTCAAGCCTGAGCTTCAAGAGGACAAGGACAGCCTGAGAAAATAATCGCAGGCATGAAAAAGGGAGCCTTTCGGCTCCCTTTTCGATCCGGAACGCAAAACTTCCTCGATCAGCGGTTGTGCAGATCGCCCAGTGGACCTGCCTGCGAGGCGAAGTATGCGGCGAGGTCGGCAATCCCCTGGTCGTCGAGCTTGCCAGCCTCAGCGGCGCCCTTGATCTGGACAGCCATCAGCGCATGGTCTCGACCACCGTCGCGATACTGCTGGATCGTATGGAAGAGGTAGTCCTGGTATTGACCGGCGAGGACCGGATAGGTCGGATCGATCGGCTTGGCGCCGCCAGCACCATGGCAGTCCACACACGCCTGACCGGTCGTGCTCAACTTCTTGTCGACCGCGATCAGCGCGCCGCGGGCCGCGTCGCCATCGTAGGCATCGATGTGCTGGTGTCCAGCCTTGTGGGGCTCGCCTTCCGCAGCCGGCGCTTCGCTTTTCGAGCAGGCAGCAAGAACAAGGCTGATAGCTATGGTCAAGGCGATCGCAAGGGGGCGTTTCATCATACGGGCGGCGCTCACTTCTTCAGACTCGAAAGATAGGCGGCGATATCGGCGATGTCCTGCTCGGAAAAGCTCTGCCCTTGCGCCTGCATGGTCGGGTGCTTGCGCGAACCCTGCTTGTACGCTGTCAACGAATTGACCAGATACTCGGGCGTCTGGCCGGTGATTTTGGGCACCTGGTAATTCGGGTAGGCATTCTTGTAGCCGGTGACGCCGTGGCAGCCCTGACAGGTGTAGGTCAGTTGTTTGCCTTTCTCGGCGGATCCGGCGGTGGAAGTCTGCGCATGCGCCGATAGCGATGCGAAGAGGACAAGGCAGCCGGCGAGCAGCGGAAAACGATTCGGCGATCGGATCATGTCTGGCGTCATGTGTCTGGCGTCATGTCAGGGCAGTGGTGTCGGGCGTGACTTCGGGATTCGGACACAGGCTTCGTACGGCTTGGCGTGTCGTTAGAGATCCACACCGAGCACCGTCGCGAGCGTGCAAGTTGAACAGTATAGCGTGAGCCCAAACCGTGTCATGTCCTTTGTCGCGTTCTGGTCCGCGAGAGGCGGTTGTCCGGGCATGATGATGGGCTGCCCCTGTCGTTTGGACGCATGCGCATGACCCGGGTCACCATGACCTCTGGCCGATGCTGAGCGCTGAAGGGTGATATACCTTGATACAACACCTCACAACCATCCAGACGATGCCCACAATGCCTTCTGCTCCCACGTTGCGCTCACCGGTCACCATCGCCTGTGCCCGTCTTCTCGGTATCGCGATCCTGGCCAGCTGCCTGGTACTGACCGCATGCAAATCCGGCGCTGAAGGCGATGCCGACAAGGCCAAGACCGAAGCCGAACAGAAAGCCGCCCAGGACACCGTACCTGTGGAAGTCGCACGGGTCTCGCGACAGGCGATCGCCGCCAGTTACACGGGAACTGCGCCCCTGGAAGCCCGGGGCGAGTCGCAGGTCGTCGCCAAGACCTCCGGCGTCGCGCTGCAGGTACTGGTCGAAGTCGGCCAGCAGGTAAGGGCAGGACAAGTGCTGATCCGACTCGACTCCGACCGTGCCGCGTTGCAGGCCGCACAGAGCGCGGCGCAGATGCGCAAACTCGAGGCCAACTACAACCGTTCGCTGCAGTTGTCCAAGCAGCAGATGGTCAGTGCCAACGATCTTGACCAGCTCAAGTTCGATCTCGAGAACGCGCGTGCCGTGAATCGCCTCGCGAATCTCGAAATGTCCTACGCCAACGTGACCGCGCCGATCGCCGGTGTGATCGCCGAGCGCTCGATCAAGGCCGGCAACTTCGTGCAGATCAATACGCCGATTTTCCGCATCGTCGACACCTCGCGACTGGAAGCCACGCTCAATGTCCCCGAGCGCGAATTGGCCACCCTCAAAGCCGGCTTGCCGGTGCAGCTCCAGGTCGATGCTTTGCCCGGGCGGCCGTTCCTGGGCCGCGTCGATCGCGTCGCGCCGGTGATTGACTCCGGTAGCGGCACGTTCCGGGTGATCTGTGCGTTCGAAAGCGGCGGCCTGCTGCAGCCGGGCATGTTCGGTCGGATCAAGATCGACTACGACCAACGTGCCGATGCGCTGGTGGTGCCGCGCGTCGCGCTGCTCGACGATGAGGGCGACCCGGCGGTATTCGCGGTGAAGAGCGGCAAGGCTGCACGCGTGCCGGTGAAACTGGGCTACATCGACGGGCAATGGGCGGAAATCCGTTCGGGATTGGCCGAAGGCGCCCAGGTGGTGGTCGCGGGCAAGACTGCGTTACGTGACGGCACGCTGGTCCAGGTGCTCGGCGCGCCCGGCGCGAAGCCGGCGGTCGCAGCGACACCCGCGGCGAAGCAGAACTGAGCCCGGGGGCGACGTGAGCAAGGACAACACAATGCACGAGTCGACGGGCCCGTTCAATCTCGTCGAGTTCTCGACGCGGCGGCGCGTCACCGTCGCGATGATGACCATCACGCTGGTGTTGTTCGGCGTGATCGCGCTCGGCGATCTCAAAGTCAACCTGTTGCCGGACCTGAGCTATCCGACGCTCACGGTACGCACCGAGTACACCGGAGCAGCGCCTTCCGAAATCGAAACCCTGATCAGCGAGCCGGTGGAAGAGGCCGTAGGCGTGGTCAAGGGTCTGCGCAAGCTCAAATCGGTCTCGCGCACGGGCCAGAGCGATGTCGTGCTCGAGTTCGCGTGGGGCACCGACATGGACCAGGCCAGTCTGGAGGTGCGCGACAAGATGGAAGTCGTGTTTCTGCCGCTGGAAGCCAAAAAGCCCGTGTTGCTGCGCTTCAATCCATCGACCGAGCCGATCCTGCGCCTCGCGCTGTCGCCGAAGGTCGCTGGCGACGAGGCCGATGCGATCCGTCGGCTGACCGATCTGCGTCGCTATGCCGACGATGATCTGAAAAAGAAACTCGAACCGGTCGACGGTGTGGCTGCGGTCAAGGTCGGCGGTGGTCTGGAGGACGAAATCCAGGTCGATATCGACCAGCAGAAGCTCGCCCAGCTCAATCTGCCGATCTCGACGGTCGTGAGCCGTCTTCAGCAGGAAAACATCAATATCTCCGGCGGCCGCCTTGAGGAAGGCTCGCAGCGTTACCTCGTGCGAACCGTCAACCAGTTCGCCAGCGTCGCCGAAATGCGCGAGATGCTGGTCACGACGCAATCCGGCGGCGCCAACGCGGCCGATAGCGCTGCGCAGCAGATGGCCCGCGTCGCGGCCGCCAGCGGCGATGCGGCCTCGATGGCCGCTGCGGCATCGGTACAGAATTCGAACTCCGGATCCTCTTCGGCAGTGGCCGGCGGCATGCCGATACGGTTGAAGGATGTCGCCGATGTACGCCAAGGCTACAAAGAACGCGAAGCGATCATCCGACTGGCCGGCAAGGAAGCGGTCGAACTGGCGATCTACAAGGAAGGCGACGCCAACACCGTTGCCACCGCCGACGCGATCGCCGCGCAGCTCAAGAGGATCGAGGAACAGATCCCGGACGATGTCGAGCTGACGACCATCGACGACCAGTCGCAATTCATCCGCAATGCGATCAGCGACGTCAAGAAGGATGCGGTGATCGGTGGTCTGCTCGCGATCCTCATCATTTTCCTGTTCCTGCGCGACGGCTGGAGCACGTTCGTGATCTCGCTGTCGCTGCCGGTCTCGATCGTCGCGACCTTTTTCTTCATGGGCCAGTTCGATCTCAGCCTCAATGTGATGTCGCTGGGTGGATTGGCGTTGGCGACCGGTCTTGTGGTCGACGACTCGATCGTGGTGCTCGAAAGCATCGCCAAGGCGCGAGAACGCGGGCTGGGCATACTCGAAGCCGCGATCCAGGGCACCCGCGAAGTGAGCATGGCCGTCGTCGCGTCCACCTTGACCACGATCGCTGTATTCCTACCGCTGGTGTTCGTGCAGGGCATCGCCGGCCAGCTGTTCCGCGACCAGGCGCTGACCGTTGCGATCGCGATCGCGATTTCGCTTGTGGTATCGATGACGTTGATCCCGATGCTCAGTGCGCTGAAAGGGCGCCCGGCATCAGGCTATGCCGACGAGCCACCGCATCCGGCCTGGCAGCCGGAGTCGCGCGTGCTCAAGCCTTTGGCGGTGGCCGAGCGCGGCTTCGGTATCGGCGTTCGCGGTTTCTTCTTCGGGCTTGCGTGGCTGGTGGTCAAGATCTGGCGTGGTCTCTGTGCCGTGATTGGCCCGGTCATGCGCAAACTCAGCGACCTCGCGATGTCGCCATATTCGCGCGCCGAACGCAGCTATCTGCGCCTGTTGCCTGCAGCGCTGACCCGGCCGACGCTGGTGCTGGCTGCGGCGGCCATCGCGTTCGTCGGGACCTTGGCGCTGGTGCCGATGCTCGGCGCGGACCTGATCCCGCAGTTGGCGCAGGACCGGTTCGAAATGACGGTCAAACTGCCGCCCGGCACGCCCTTGAGTACGACCGATGCTCTGGTGCGCGACCTGCAGCTCAAGCACAGCAAGGACGACGGTATCCGTACGGTGTTCGGTGTCAGCGGCAGCGGCACGCGTCTGGACGCCAATCCGACCGAAAGCGGCGAGAACATCGGCAAGCTCACCGTGGTGATGGCCGATGGCGGCAGCAAGGAGATAGAAGCAGCGGAAACCGATCGCTTGCGTCGCACCATTGCGGAAACTCCGGAAGCGCAGGTCGACTTCGCCCGCCCGGAATTGTTCAGTTTCTCGACACCGCTGGAGATCGAACTGCGCGGCCAGGATCTGGCATCCATCGAACGCGCCGGTCAGCAGATGGCGGCGATGCTGCGGGCCAACCCGCACTACGCCGACGTCAAATCGACGGTGGAGCAGGGCTTTCCTGAGATCCAGATCCGCTTCGATCAGGATCGTGCCGGTGCACTGGGCCTCAGCACGCGGCAGATCGCCGATGCGGTGGTGCAGAAGGTGCGCGGCGAAGTGGCCACCCGCTACAGCTTCCGCGATCGCAAGATCGACGTGCTGGTACGCGCCCGGGAATCGGATCGTTCGTCGCTGGAAGATATCAAGCGCCTGATCGTCAATCCGGGCAGCAACCGCCCGGTGACGCTCGATGCGGTGGCCGAAGTGGTCGCCACTACCGGTCCCAGCGAGATCCATCGTGCCGATCAGGTGCGCGTGGCGATCGTCTCGTCGAACCTGCGCGATATCGACCTCGGCGCCGCTGTTCGCGAAGTCGACCAGATGGTCGCGGAGAAGCCATTCGATGCTGACGTGCGCATGCACATCGGCGGCCAGGGCGAAGAACTGAAAGAGTCGATCAATTCACTGCTGTTCGCCTTCGCGCTGGCGGTGTTTCTCGTCTATCTGGTGATGGCCTCCCAGTTCGAATCGTTGCTGCATCCCTTCGTCATCCTGTTCACCATTCCGCTGGCGATGGTCGGCGCGGTGCTGGCCTTGTTGTTGACCGGTTCAACGGTTTCGGTCGTTGTCTTCATCGGTCTGATTCTGTTGGTCGGTCTGGTGACCAAGAATGCGATCATCCTCATCGACAAGGTCAACCAACTGCGCGAGGATGGCGTCGCCAAACGCGACGCGCTGGTCGAAGGCGCGCGTTCGCGTCTGCGTCCGATCATCATGACGACGCTGTGCACGCTGTTCGGCTTCCTGCCGCTTGCGCTGGCCTTCGGCGAAGGTGCGGAAGTACGCTCGCCGATGGCGATCACGGTGATCGGCGGCCTGCTGGTATCCACGCTGCTCACGCTGGTGGTGATTCCGGTGGTCTACGACCTGCTCGATCGCCGCGCCGACGATTATTACCTCGAACGCGGCCGCATTGCGCGTCGCGATGCGATCGAAGCGGCCGACGCCATCGGCCATGAGTCCGATACGATCCCGGGCGAGGGCAGGGAGGGCGCGACATGAGTGTCGCCGAGCTCAGCATCCGTCGACCGGTCACGGCAGTGATGCTGTTCGTGTCCCTGTTCGTGATCGGCCTGATCGCTGCGCTGAGATTGCCTCTGGAAGCATTCCCCGAAGTGTCGCCGCCTTTCATCTTCGTGCAGATGCCGTATTCCGGCTCCACGCCCGAGGAAGTCGAGCGTACGGTGCTACGACCGGTAGAAGAAGCGATTTCGACGATGTCCGGGGTCAAGCGCATGGATTCCTCGGCGCGTGCCGATGGCGCCAATGTGTTTCTGCAGTTTTCGGACTGGGATCGGGATGTGGCGATCGCGGCATCGGAAGCGCGCGAACGGATCGACGCGATCCGCGACGATCTTCCGGACGATCTGCAGCGCTATTTCGTGATGAAGTTCTCGACCACCGATCAGCCGGTCTTGCGCGTGCGTCTGGCCGCGCAGAGCGATCTGACCGGGGCGTACGACATGATCGAGCGCGAGTTCAAACGCAGGCTCGAGCGCATCCCGGGCGTCGCGCGCGTCGAAATTTCGGGTGCGCCGCCGAACGAAGTGGAGATCGCGGTCGATCCGGATCGACTCACCGCGCATGGCGTCGGCATCAATGACCTGAACATGCGTCTGCAGGCGGTCAATTTCTCCGTGTCCGCCGGGCAGATCAACGATGGCGGCCAGCGCATGCGCGTGCAGCCGATCGGCGAGCTCGGCGATCTCGACCAGCTGCGCGATCTGGTGGTCGACGGCAAGGGTACGCGCCTGCGCGACATCGCCGATGTCCGTTTCAAGCCGTCGCGGATGAACTATGGCCGTCGTCTCGACGGTCGGCCTGCAGTCGGCATCGACGTGTTCAAGGAGCGCAACGCCAACCTCGTCGAGGTATCGCGCAACGCGCTGAACGAAGTGGAGAACATCCGCAAAGAGCCGGCGCTGCAGGATGTACAGATCAAGGTCATCGACAATCAAGGCGACAACGTCACCAGATCGCTGCTGGATCTGGCGGAAGCCGGCCTGATCGGCTTGCTGCTGTCGATCGCCGTGCTGTACTTCTTCCTGCGTCACTGGGCGTCGACGCTGATGGTCACCTTGGCGATTCCGATCTGTTTCGTGATCACCCTCGGTTTCATGTATTTCTTCGGCGTCACCCTGAATATCCTGTCGATGATGGGATTGCTGCTGGCGATCGGCATGCTGGTCGACAACGCGGTCGTCGTGGTCGAGAGCATCTACCAGGAGCGCGAAAAGAATCCGGGCAACCCTCGTCTGGCATCGATTCTCGGCACGCGGCACGTCGCCATTGCGCTGTCCGCCGGCACCCTCTGCCATTGCATCGTGTTTCTGCCGAATCTGTTCGGCGAAAGCAATTTCATCAGCATCTACATGTCGCAGATCGCGATCACGATCTCGGTTTCGCTCCTGGCTTCGTGGCTGGTCGCCGTAAGCCTGATCCCGATGGCTTCGGCGAGGATGAAAACGCCTCCTGTGGTGCGCAGCGAAAGCGGCTTCATTCCTCGCCTGCAGCGCCGTTATGCGCAGTTGTTGCGCTGGTCGCTGGAACATCGAGGGAAGAGCATCCTGGGTATCCTGCTGATCATTCTCGTCAGCCTGATTCCGATGAAGATGACCAAGGTCAACATGTTCGGCGGAGACCAGGGCGGCGAAGCCAGTGTCTACTATCAGTTCAAGGGTAGTTTCACCAAAGAACAGATGTCGGATGAAGTTCTCATGGTCGAAAATTTCCTGAACGCCAACCGCAAGCGCTTCCATATTCAACAGCTGTATTCGTGGTACAGCGAGGACGGCGGCGCATCGACCATGATCACCTTCGACATCGAGAAGGCCGATAAGCTCAAGCCGCTCATCGACACCTTGAGCAAGGAATTGCCGAAGTCGGCGCGCGCGACGATCGGGATCGGCAACAATGACGGCCCGGGCGGTGGCGGCGGCGGCCCCAACGCCCAGAGCCTCCAGGTGCGCCTGATCGGCGATTCGACCCAAACGTTGCGCGAGCTTGCGGACGACGTGATTCCGATTCTCGCCAGAGCGCCCGGTTTGCGCGACGTGCGCATCGATGCCGGAGATCAGAACAGCGAACTGTCGATGCGCGTGGACCGAGAGCGGGCTGCGGCTTTCGGTTTCAGCGCGGAAGACGTTTCGCGCTTCGTTGGTCTCGCTCTGCGTGGCGCCCCGCTGCGCGAATTCAAGCGCGGTGAGAACGAGGTGCCTGTTTGGGTACGGTTCGCCGGGGCCGAGAAGTACGGCGTCGCCGATGTTGCGGCGTTCACCGTGCGCTCGCCGGACGGCCGTATGGTGCCGTTGCTGGCGATGGTCGATGTCTCCGTAAAGCCTGCCGCGACCGAAATCTCTCGCGCCAACCGGCAGACCGCGCTGACGATCCAGGCGAATCTGGTCGACAAAGTGACGCCGGAGGATGCGCGCAAGACCATCGAAGAAACCTTGAAAAAAGTTTCGTTTCCGGCCGGCTACAGTTTTACCTTCGACCAGAGCAACGGCTTCGACGACGGCGAAGCGATGCAGCAGATGATGTTCAATCTGATCATCGCGCTGGTGATGATCTATGTGGTGATGGCAGCGGTATTCGAGTCGCTGATGTTCCCTGCAGCGATCATGTCCGGCGTACTGTTCTCGGTGTTCGGCGTGTTCTGGCTGTTCTGGTTGACGTCAACCGAGTTCAATATCATGGCCTTCATCGGCATTCTGGTGCTGATGGGCGTCGTGGTGAACAACGGAATCGTGATGATCGAGCACATCAACAACCTGCGACGACGCGGCATGTCGCGCACCGATGCGCTGGTCGAAGGCAGTCGCGAACGCCTGCGCCCGATCCTGATGACGATGGGGACGGCGATCCTTGCGATGGTGCCGATCGCGATGGGCAACACGCAGATGGGCGGCGATGGCCCGTCTTACTTCCCGATGGCCCGCGCGATCGCTGGAGGCTTGGCGTTCTCGACGATCGTCAGCTTGCTGTTCCTGCCGACGATCTACGCGATCCTCGACGATATGCGCGCCGCAACCGGGCGTACGATCCTGCGTGCCCGAGGCAAGCAGGGCGTACCGGTGGCAGCGGTTGCCGCCATCGACGTCGAATGATTGCACGCGAGGCGGGGCCTCGCGTGCTGGTTCAGGACATCAGTTTTCCGAGAATCCTTGCGCCACCGATCCAGATGCCGGCCATGCTTCCGAAGTTTGTGAGAAGGAAGTTCAGCAGCGTGCGCGAGACCCGGTTGCGATACCAGCCGCGCAGAGTCTGCACATCGTCCCTCAATCCCAGGAAGTCGGCGTAGGTCGGTTTGCGGATGCGCGCTTCGACAAGCGCGCTGAAGGTGCCGGTGGGGACGCCCATGCGAAAGGGCTTGAGCGGTGCGAAAAGGGCAGCGGTCAGGATACTGAGCGGATGTCCGCCTGCGATCAGACAGCCCAGTGCGGCGAGCGAGGACGTGAACATCACCCACTGCTTCAGCAGTTCGGTACCCATCTCGAAACCGCCTTGCCAGAAACCGAAACCGATGCCGCCCACGATCAGGCATGTCAACGCGATCTTGAACCACGGGATCTTGCTTTTCTTCTGCACGAATTCGAGCGCCGTCCGGATCGATTCGGGCGACTCGGTATCTTCGCGCAGATGCTTGGCCAGTCCTTGCAGATGTCCGGCACCGACGACCGCCAGCACCTCCCGGCCGTTGCCGTGCGTCTGTATTTCGCGCAGACGCGCAGCCATGTAGGCATCGCGCTCGGCGATGACGGTGTCGTAGAGCGCCGGGCTGTCGGCGGCGAATTCGCTGAAGCTCGCCTCCAGCATGTCGCCTTCCTTCAAGCCCTCGATCTGTTCGTCGGAGACCTCTTCGTTGCCGAACAGGGAGGCCATCAGGCCGACGGAGACTTTCGCGCGCCCCCACCAGCCCAGACGCTGCATCGCACGCTTGAAGGTCAGGCCGACATCGCGGTCGATCAATTCCAGCGACAGCCCGCGTTCCCGCGCGTCGAGCACGGCGGCCTTGAGTTCGGCGCCGGGCTCGATCCCCAACTGTTCCGCGAGCCGCCGCTGATAGGCGGCGAGCGCGAGATTCGCGGCGAACACCGCTGTCTTGCCTTCACGCAGCACTTTCACCAGATCGAGTTTGGCGAGCGCATCCGGATCGGTCAGCGCCTGCGCGCGCTGCGGGTCGAGTTCGACCGCGATGGTGTCGTAATCGCCGGTCGCGATCGCCGCCCGCACCACGTCGACGCTGGTTTTCGATACGTGCGCCGTACCCAGGAGTGTGTAGCGGACGCCGTCACGCTCGACGATCGCATGGGGCTGACCATGGAGTACGCCACTGCCGACGGGATCCTCTGCGGCGGTGGAAACGTCGGTGGTGTGGTCGCTCATCGTCATCCGGATGTGGGGAGGGAAGAATCGGCGCTTCCGGCGCCGGGTGTGCGCTGCGTATCGGGCAACGACATCGATCAGTCGCGATATCGTTTCAACAGGTCGCCATAGGCGTCGATACGGCGGTCGCGCAGGAATGGCCATATCCGGCGCACATGTTCGCTGCGGGCCATGTCGATCTCGGCCATCAGGATCGTCGCTTCGTTACCGGCTTCGGCCAGGAACTCGCCCTGCGGGCCGAGAATATGGCTGTTGCCCCAGAAATCGATGCCGGCAGCGCCGAGTGGAGATGGCTCACGACCGACGCGATTGCATGACAGCACCGGCAGTCCGTTGGCGACCGCATGACCGCGATGGCTGAGGATCCATGCGCCGCGCTGGCGGTCCTTTTCGGCCTGTTCGTCGCTCGGGTCCCAGCCGATGGCGGTCGGATACAGCAACAGCTCAGCGCCGGCGAGCGCCATGAGCCGCGCCGCTTCCGGATACCACTGATCCCAGCACACGAGCACGCCAAGGCGGCCGACCGAGGTGTCGATCGGGGTGAATCCGAGATCGCCGGGCGTGAAATAGAATTTTTCGTAGAAGCCTGGATCGTCCGGGATATGCATCTTGCGGTATTTCCCGGCGGTGCTGCCGTCGGCGTCGAACACCACCGCCGTGTTGTGGTACAGCCCGGCGGCGCGGCGTTCGAACAGCGAGCTCACCAGCACCACGCCATGGCGTTTGGCCAGTGCGGCAAGACGCTCGGTGCTGGGGCCGGGAATCGTTTCGGCGAGATCGAATTCGTCGACGGATTCGTGCTGGCAGAAATAGGCGCCGTTGTGCAGCTCCTGCAGCAGCACGAGTTTCGCGCCGCGCTTTGCGGCTTCGCCGACGCGGGTTTCGATCACCGACAGATTCGCTTCGGCATTGCCGTCGCCCTGGTCGATGATGGCGCGTTCCTGGATCAGTGCGACCGGCAGATGGCTGCGCTTGCTCATGCGATGAGCCCCTCGGGTAATTGCATGGTGAGGCAATGCAGACTGCCGTTCTGCCAGATCAGCGGCCGGCACGGAACCGGCACGATCGCGCGACCCGGGAAGGCTTCAGCCATCACTTCCTGAGCGCGCGCATCGGCGACATCGCTGTAGGACGGGATGAGCACCGCGCCATTGATGATCAGGAAGTTGGCGTAGCTGGCGGCCAAGCGGCGCCCCTCGTCGAAGACGGGTTTTGCCCACGGTAGTGCGAACAACCGATAGGGCTCACCGTTGCGTGTGCGCAGTGCGGCAAGTTCGGCAGCCATTGCCTGCAGCTCGGGGTAGTGGGTGTCGGTCACGTCGTCGCAGGCCTGGTAGACGATGACGTCCTCCGCCGCGAAGCGGGCGAGGGTATCGATGTGCGCGTCGGTGTCGTCGCCTTCCAGATAGCCGTGGTCGAGCCATAACACACGATCTTGAACGAGCCAGGCGGACAACTTCGCGGTCAGCGTTTCGCGTGAAGCCTGGGGATGACGCTCGTGCAGACAGCGCCAGGTCGTGAGCAAGGTGCCGGCGCCATCGGTTTCAATGCCGCCACCTTCCAGCGCGAAGTCGATCTCATGACGCTGCGCGTTGGCGAAGACGCCTTGGGCAACCAGTGCTTCGATCAGGCGATCGTCGCGATTCGCTTCGAATTTGCCGCCCCAGCCGGTGAAGCGGAAATCGAGCAATTGGCAGGATGGGGATTCGCCCGAACGCAATGTCACCGGGCCCGAGTCGCGCAGCCAGGTGTCGTCGTATTCGACGGTGATGAAGCGCACGCGATTCATGTCGACCCGCGCCGAGCGCAGCCGGGCTTCGGCGTAGATCTGCAGATCGTCGTCGGCGATGCAGATCACCGCCGTCTCGAACGCGGTGATCGCGGCGACGAGCGCGATATAGGTTTCTTCGACATCGACCAGACGTTTGGCCCAGTCGGTGTCTGCATGCGGCCAAGCGATCAGCACCGCAGATTGGGGCTCCCACTCTGCGGGAAAACGATACGTTCCAGTCATTGTCAGCGGATCGGCGGTTTCGGTCCGACTTCGTTGGCGCCAGCGCGGATGGCGACTGCATCGATCACGCGATCCTTCTCGAAGTAGACGACGAAGTTCGAATAGGTCCAGCGGTTGATCGTCGGCCACTTGCGGCTTTGTCCGCCGCGCGGCGCGAGACGCTGTGCAGGCGCCCCGAATTTGCGTTCGACATCGGCCATACGCATGCCCCGCGCCGGGAGCGTCATGCCGGCCTCTTCGTTCACGCGCTCGATCAGCAGCGTCTCGGCGAAAGCCTGGGGGGCGGCCGCAAGCAGCGCGGCGGCAAGGATGGCAGTGGAGAGATGACGCATGGGGGAATCTCCTCAAGCGGAATGCAGATGGCATGCGAAGGGCGGGCGCCCACGCGGTCCGGTCGATTGTAAGCGCATCGCCACGACGCGCGCGATCATCCCGGCCCGAGGTCCAGACGCAACAAAGGCCGCGCGAAGCGGCCTTTGTCCGGAACTGCGATCAAGGCGGTGGAAGAGCAACGCCCGATCGAAAACCGCTGGATCAGCGCTGACGCGCCTTGAAGCGGGGATTCGACTTGCAGATCACGAAGACCTTGCCACGGCGGCGGACGACTTTGCAGTCGCGGTGACGGGCCTTCGCCGACTTCAGGGAGGACAAGACCTTCATTGGAACCTCGGCGATAACGCAGTTGGAGTGAATGGGAATGACGCGAAAGATAATGCAGCCGGCTATTCTGCCGGCATTTCGCAGGCGATTCAAGTGGTTGCATCCGCTCAGGTCCGGCCGCAAGGCGGGGGTGCCGGCTACAATAGCCGTTCCGTCATCTTCACCGAGTCCTGACATGTCCGATCCCGCCGTCCCGACGCCCAGTGCGGATGCTCGCACTGCCGCTGTCCTGACCATCGATGGCCCGTCAGGCTCCGGAAAGGGCACGATCAGCCGTCTGATCGCGTCCAGGTTGGGTTGGCATTACCTCGACTCGGGCGCGTTGTATCGCGGTGTCGGTGTCGCCGCCAGCTGGGCGGGCCTTGATCTGGCCGACCCTGCGGCCCTGGTCCGCTGTGCTTTCGAC
Organism: Lysobacterales bacterium; assembly: GCA_017302135.1. Classification (GTDB taxonomy): domain Bacteria; phylum Pseudomonadota; class Gammaproteobacteria; order Xanthomonadales; family Xanthomonadaceae; genus Lysobacter_I. Next base: position 98,302 of record JAFLDZ010000002.1, read on the forward strand.
GCCCAGATCCGCTTCGAGGACGCCGCCGACGGTGAGTTGCGGGTGATCGTGAACGGGGTCGACGCCACCGACGAACTGCGTACCGAGACGGCCGGCGCGGCCGCGTCGGCCATTGCCGCAGTGCCCGAAGTCCGGTCGGCGTTGAAGGAGCGGCAGCGCGCATTCAGACGCCCGCCCGGCCTGGTTGCCGACGGCCGCGACATGGGTACGGTGATCTTCCCCGATGCCGCCTTCAAGGTGTTTTTGACCGCCAGCCCCGACGAGCGGGCCGAAAGACGCTATAAGCAGTTGAAAGACAAGGGGGTTTCCGTTATCTTCGACGACCTGCTGCGGGAAATTCTCGCCCGTGACGCCCGCGATGCCAATCGCGCGGTGGCGCCCTTGCGACCGGCCGACGACGCCGTTTGCATCGACACCACCGGCCTCGGCATCGATACGGTCGTCGAGCGCGTGTTGGCACTCGTGACCTGACACGCGTTGGTCGCTTCGGCGACGCGAACGAAAAGTTTCGTGCGGCAGATCCAAGGCCCGACGTATCCGGTGCGCGCGCATCGGGCGGCGGTTTTTTCACTTTTCACTCTTACGGCCACAGGCAATCCCGCCCAGGCCCCTACGGGTGGACCGGTGCCCAGCATGACGTTCGGCGGATTCGTTCGACGAGCATGCGCTCCGGTCTATGTCATCTACAGAGCAATCAATCCATGACCGAATCATTCGCAGAACTGTTCGAACAGAGCGCGGCAGCCAATCTGTCCAAGCTCAAGCCCGGCTCCATCGTGATCGGCACCGTCGTCGATGTCCGCACCGACGTGGTGGTCATCAACGCCGGCCTCAAGTCCGAGGGCATCGTCCCGATCGAACAGTTCCGTAACGACGCCGGCGAGATCGACGTCGCAGTCGGCGACACCGTGAAGGTGGCGCTGGACTCTCTCGAAAACGGCTTCGGCGAAACCGTCCTCTCCCGCGACAAAGCCAAGCGCGCGATGGTGTGGGACGAGTTGGAAGAAGCGCTGGAAAAGAACGAAACCATCACCGGCCGCATCAGCGGCAAGGTCAAGGGCGGTTTCACCGTCGACATCAAGGATGTCCGCGCATTCCTGCCGGGTTCGCTGGTCGATGTGCGTCCAGTGCGCGACCCCGTGTATCTGGAAGGCAAAGAGCTCGAATTCAAGCTCATCAAGCTGGACCGCAAGCGCAACAACGTGGTCGTTTCCCGCCGCGCAGTGGTCGAGAGCGAGCATTCGGAAGAGCGCGAGCAGTTGCTCGAGAAGCTGGTCGAGGGCGCCAAGCTCAAGGGCGTGGTCAAGAACCTCACCGATTACGGCGCGTTCGTGGACCTCGGCGGCATCGACGGCCTGCTGCATATCACCGATATGGCGTGGAAGCGCGTGCGTCATCCGTCCGAAGTGGTCGAAGTCGGTCAGGAACTCGAAGTCCGCGTGCTCAAGTACGACCGTGAGCGCAACCGCGTCAGCCTCGGCCTGAAGCAACTGGGCGAGGATCCGTGGGACAACATCGCCCGTCGTTATCCGTCGGACATGCGCATGTTCGGCAAGGTCTCCAACGTCACCGATTACGGCGCGTTCGTCGAAATCGAGCCGGGCGTCGAGGGCCTGGTCCACGTCTCCGAGATGGATTGGACCAACAAGAACGTCAATCCGTCCAAGGTCGTGCAGGTCGGTGATGAGGTCGAAGTCATGATTCTCGACGTGGATGAAGAGCGTCGCCGCATCTCGTTGGGCATGAAGCAGTGCTCGTCGAATCCGTGGGAAACCTTCGCTGCGATCCACAAGAAGAACGACAAGGTGTCCGGCCAGATCAAGTCGATCACCGATTTCGGTATCTTCATTGGTCTGGACGGCGGCATTGATGGCTTGATCCACCTCTCCGATCTGAGCTGGAACACCACCGGCGAAGACGTGGTCCGCAACTTCAAGAAGGGCGACAACCTCGAAGCCGTCGTGCTCGCGGTCGATCCCGAGCGCGAACGCATCAGCCTCGGCGTGAAGCAGCTTGAACAGGATCCGTTCGGCCAGTTCATGGCGACCAATCCGAAGGGCACGAAGATCACCGGTACGGTGAAGGAAGTCGACGCGAAGGGCGCCATGATCGACCTCGGCGACGGCATTGAAGGCTATGTCGGCGCACGTGACATCAGCTACGACCGCGTCGACGACGCCAGCCAGCATCTCAAGGTCGGCGACAAGATCGAAGCCAAGCTCATCGGCATGGACCGCAAGGGTCGCACCCTGCAGTTGTCGATCAAGGCGAAGGACGAAGCCGAGACCCAGGAAGCGATGGCCGAGTACAACAAGGTCTCGTCCGATGCCGCCAGCGGCACCACCAAGCTCGGCGCGCTGTTGCGCGAGCAGTTGGACAGCCGGTCCGAGTAATCCGCACCATGGTCTGCGGCGACCCGGGGCAAACCGGGTCGCCGCCGTACCTGTCTCCTGCGGCCATTTGAAGGATTGCGAACGCCCATGACCAAGTCCGAACTGATCGAGATCCTGTCCCAGCGTCAGAGTCATCTGAAAGCCGACGACGTCGATCTTGCGGTCAAGTCGCTGCTGGAAATGATGGGCAGTTCGTTGGCAGATGGCGAGCGGATCGAAATCCGTGGCTTCGGCAGCTTTTCCCTGCATTACCGCCCACCCCGCACGGGTCGTAACCCGAAGACGGGCGATGCCGTGGCGCTGCCCGGCAAGCACGTGCCGCATTTCAAGCCAGGCAAAGAGCTGCGTGACCGGGTCAGCGGCGTCATTCCGCTGCCGTCGGAAGATTGAGCCCTGCCGAGCTTGCTTTGGGCGCACGCCCGATGCCGGCCACAGCTTCGATCCGTCCTCATTGATCGTCCAGCGGCATACACTGGCTGCGATTTCCGTCCCATTTTCTGCGAGCCTCGGCCCCATGCGTCCACTGCGCGCACTTGCCGCTTTTCTGTTCCTGATCGCCGGGATCGTCTTGGGCGCCTTGAATCCGACGGTGGTGATGGTTGACCTGGGACTGACCCACTTGCGTGCCGGCTTGGGTGTGATCCTGCTGTGCACATTGCTGATGGGCGTTCTGTTGGGCGGTCTGGCAATGACCACGTCGGTGGTCTTGCCGTTGCGTCGTGAATTGCGGCGCAGGCGAAAGACCGAACATGAGCGCGACCAAGCGGACGTACCGACTCCTGCTTCCCCCTCACTGGAGCCCTGAGATGGCCTTTGTCTCCGAATGGTTCTGGTTTTTTTTGTTGATTCCGCTGGCGGCGGTGATCGGGTGGGTGATCGGTCGACGAGGCGGCGAACGCCATAGCGACCATCAGGTCAGCCGGCTTTCGACCACCTATTTTCGCGGCCTGAATTACCTGCTCAACGAACAGCCCGACAAGGCGATCGAACTGTTCCTGCATGTGGCCGAGCTGGACAAGGACACGTTCGAAACTCAAGTCGCGCTTGGACATCTGTTCCGCCGTCGCGGTGAAGTCGACCGCGCCATTCGCCTCCACCAAGGGTTGGTCCAACGGCCCGATCTCAACGATCAGCAGAAAGTGCAGGCCTTGCTCGCGCTGGGCGAGGACTACATGCGCTCCGGATTGCTAGACCGCGCAGAAACCGTATTCAGTGATCTCGCCAAACTCGACGATCGTGCGCCTCAGGCACTGCGTCATCTGATCGACATCTATCAGGCCGAGCGCGACTGGCAGCAGGCGATCGACAAGGCCTCGCGCTTTGAAGCGGTGACCGGCGAGTCGATGGGCAAGTTGATCGCGCAGTTCGAGTGCGAACTCGCCGAACGCCATCGCGCCGCTGGCGACAGCGATCAGGCGCGTGCGGCGATCGCGCGCGCCTACGCCGCCGATTCGAATACTGTCCGCGCCGGCATGCTCGAAGGCAGGATCGAGTACGACGCCGGACATTTCCCGGCGGCCATCCGCGCTTACGAGCGCGCCGCCCGTCACGATCCGGATTACCTGCCCGACATCCTGCCGGCGCTCTCGGTCTGCTACGAGCGCGTTGGCGATCCCAGCGGCGCACGCAACTTCCTTACCGAGATGTGCGAGCACTATCGCGGGATCGCGCCGGTGCTGGCACTGACACGACTGGTCGAAACGGGAGAGGGCGTACATGCCGCCCGTGACTATCTGGCGCTGCAACTGAAGGAACGTCCTTCTGTGCGAGGCGAGGCCGCATTGATCGACCTGAGTCTGGCCGATAACACCGACCCCATCGCGACCCTGCACGATCTCAAGCACGTCACCGAACAGTTGCTGGTTCGCAATCCCAGCTATCGGTGCAAGAGCTGCGGTTTCGGGGCACGGAGTCACCACTGGCAATGCCCGAGTTGCAAAGCGTGGGGCACGGTGAAGCCGCTGCTCAACTACGCCGTGGTCTGAAATGGATTTGTCGATGGGCCTGATCGCCTGGTGCGCGCTGTTCGCGGCCCTCGGTGCTGCGGGCACATGGATGGCCCGCGCGTACGCCCTCCAGCGGCAATTGGTCGATGAACCCGGTGAGCGCCGGAGTCATCGCGTCGCAACCCCGCGCGGTGGCGGCATCGCGATCGCGCTGGCGTTCCTCGTCGCATTGGTCGCCATGATCCTGAGGGAACCCCGCGAGATCGTTTTGCTGGCTTGCGCCGGTTTCGGCCTGCTGCTGGTCGCCGGCATCGGTTGGGTGGACGACCATCGTCCGCTATCGCCCTGGCTGCGACTCGCGGTACATGCGGTTGCCGCAGCTGGGCTGGGTGTCGGCTTCTATCTGTCCGGTGCCAGCGGTGCGGTCGCCATGACGACATCCGTATCTGCACTGGTATTGGTGAATATCTGGAATTTCATGGATGGCATCGATGGTCTTGCAACGACCCAGACGGTGCTGGTCGCTGCGGCCTTCATTTTCCTGGCGGGCAATTCGCTTGCGATTCATCTCGGGTTGGCGTTGATCGCGTCAACCTTGGCTTTCCTGCCGTTCAATTTTCCCCGGGCCAGTATTTTTCTTGGGGATGTGGGTAGCGGGGCGTTGGGCTTCGCGTTGGCGCTGATGCTGGGAATGTCTCTGGATGCCAAGCCGCTTCAGGCTTGGCCGCTGGTTCTCCTGCCGCTCAGTGCGTTTCTGCTCGATGCCGGCCTCACCTTGTGCACGCGGATGCTGCGCGGAGATCGCTGGTGGATGCCGCATGTCGAGCATGCGTATCAGCGCTGGGCCCGCTGCACAGGTCGTCACCCGCCGGTAACCGTGGGGTACGCGGCTTGGACGCTGTTGATGTGCCTGGGCATGGCGTTGCTCTGGAAAAGAAATCCAAGAGGGATGGAAATGGTGGTTGTGGTGTGCTTGGCGGTGGGATGCGGGCTCTGGTACGGGTTGCGTCGTTACGCGGCCGCTGATGACGTGAACAAGGAGAAGGGTGCATGAGCAGCATGAAAGATCGCCTCGCTGGCGCATGGCCGCGGACTGCGATTGTTCTGCACGATCTCTGCATGGTTGCGCTGTGCTGGACGGGGCTGGTGCAGTTCCGTTACGCGATGCTCAATGCTGCTGTAATGCCTTCAGTGTGGTCCACCGAAGTGCTCCTGGTGCTGGTGGCACAGGGCCTGGTGTTCTGGCAGGTTGGTCTCTACCGCGGCATATGGCGCTTCGCCAGCGTCCCTGATTTGGTCAATATTCTCAAAGCGAGCTTGTTCGGTCTGCTCGCCATTCTGTTGGTTCTTTTCATTTACAACCGGCTGGGCCAAGCGCCGCGTTCGGTGTTGGTGATGTATCCGATCGTATTGACGCTGATGCTCGGCGCACCGCGACTGCTGTACCGGTCGTGGAAAGATCATGGACGGATCAACAGCGACAAGTCCGCAGTGCGTGTTCTGATTCTTGGCGCGGGGCAGGCGGGCGAAGCGCTGGTACGCGATCTCCGTCGCACCGGCGCCTATCAGCCGGTAGGTTTTCTCGATGATGCGAGCAAATTGCGCGGCAGTCATCTGCACGGCGTTCCGGTGCTCGGCCGGATCGACGATCTGATCAATATCGCCCCGGAGACCGCAGCGAAACTCCTGGTCATCGCGATGCCTTCAGTCGATGCCGAGCGTATGCGCCGGGTGATCGAAGTGTGCGAGCGCACCGGGCTGCCGTTCCGGATGGTCCCGCGTCTCAATGACATCCTCGAAGGCCGTTCGCTGCCCGGCGAACTCAAGGAAGTCGCGATCGAGGATCTGCTCGGCCGCGATCCAGTCGTACCTGACTGGAAGGCGATGCGCGACTGGCTCGGCGGGCGCAGCGTGCTGGTCACCGGTGCGGGCGGTTCGATAGGTTCCGAACTCTGCCGCCAGTGCGCCCGACATGGAGCCAGCAAGATTGCGCTGGTGGAGATCGACGAACTTGCGCTCACCACGACGCAGATGCGTCTGCGGCGCGATTTTCCAGGCATCCAACTGGCGCAGGTGCTCGGCGACTGCGGCGACCCTGCGGTCATGCGCCACGCGCTGGACCTGGTGAAGCCGGATGCAGTCTTCCATGCCGCAGCTTACAAGCAGGTGCCCTTGCTTGAAGCGCAGTTGCGGGAAGCGGTGCGTAACAACGTGCTGGCGACCGAAACGGTTGCTCGCGAGAGTGCTGCGGCAGGCGTCGGCACATTCGTACTGATTTCCACCGACAAGGCCGTCGATCCGGTCAATGTGCTGGGTGCGACCAAACGTCTGGCAGAAATGTTGTGCCAATCGCTGGCGGATCCGAGGTCCACCAGGTTCGTGACCGTGCGCTTCGGTAACGTTCTCGATTCCGCCGGCAGTGTGGTCCCGCTGTTTCGCGAGCAGATCCGTTGCGGTGGCCCGGTGACGGTGACCGATGCCGAGGTCACAAGATTCTTCATGACCATTCCCGAAGCCTGCCAGTTGATCCTGCAGGCCTCCGCGATCGGATCGCAGCAGGCGATCTACACGCTCGACATGGGCGAGCCCGTCTCGATCCGTTTGCTCGCCGAGCAGATGATCCGTCTGGCCGGCAAGCAGCCCGGCCGCGACATCGCGATCGTGTACACAGGTCTGCGCCCCGGCGAAAAATTGCACGAAACCCTGTTCCATGCGGACGAACGCTATCGTCCAACCTCGCACCCGAAAATCCTGCAGGCGGCACCCCGACAGGTGCCTGTCGACGTCATTGCCGGTTCGCTCTTGCGCATGCGCGAAGCCAGTGTCCGCTATGATCTGGAAGCACTGGCCACCATGCTGCGCGAGGCAGTGCCCGAATTCGTACCTGCGGCTGCCGGCGGAGATTCCCATGCGCACGCAGCGACGGTGGTAGCATTTCCGGCCCGCAACGCACGCAGAACCTGATGGCTTCCAATCCCCGTATCCGCAAGGCGGTTTTCCCGGTGGCCGGGCTCGGCACGCGCTTTCTGCCGGCAACCAAGACAGTGCCGAAGGAAATGTTGCCGATCGTCGACAAGCCGCTGATCCAGTACGCGGTGGACGAAGCGATCGAGGCCGGCTGCGACACGCTGATTTTCGTCACCAACCGCTACAAGCATGCGGTCGCGGATTATTTCGACAAGGCGTACGAACTCGAACAGAAGCTGGAAAAGTCAGGCAAGTACGAGCAGCTCGACCTCATCCGGAATATCCTGCCCCCGCACGTGCGCGCGGTATTCGTGACCCAGGCCGAAGCGCTCGGGCTGGGACATGCGGTGCTCTGCGCCAAGGCCATCGTCGGCGATGAACCGTTCGCAGTGCTGCTGCCGGATGACCTGATCTGGAACAGGGGCGACGACGGCGCGTTGAAGCAGATGGCGGATGCCGCCGAAGCCACTGGCGCCAGCGTGATCGCGGTCCAGGATGTCCCTCACGAACAGACGGCCAGCTACGGTATCGTCGCGACCGACGCATTCGCCGGACGATCGGCACGGATCCGCGCCATCGTCGAAAAGCCCAAGCCCGAGGTAGCGCCTAGCAATCTGGCCGTGGTCGGCCGTTATGTCCTCGATGGCCGGATTTTCGACCTGCTCGAACGGACTACACCAGGGGCCGGAGGCGAGATCCAACTGACCGACGCCATTGCGACGCTTCTTGCCGAAAAAACCGTACATGCCTATCGGTTCAAGGGCACGCGCTTCGATTGCGGAACCCATCTCGGGCTGATCGAAGCGACGATCCGGTATGCGCTCGATCACGAGACACTCAGCGACGCCGCTCGCGGCATGATGAAGAACGCGCTCAGCGAACTTGGCGTCGTCGATCTCGACTGAAGCCAGGTCTGGGCATCGGGATCGCCACGACGCAGAGATATGAAGAAACGGGGCGCGAATGCTTGCGCCCCATTTCGGTAAGTCCAGCAATATCTGCAATCAGAGCGCTTCGAAAATACCGGCCGCGCCCATGCCGGTGCCGATGCACATCGTCACCATGCCGTACTTCTGCTGGCGGCGACGCATGCCGTGCAGGATCGTCGCGGTGCGGATCGCGCCGGTCGCGCCGAGCGGGTGCCCCAACGCGATCGCGCCGCCCAGCGGGTTGACCTTGCCCGGGTCCAGTTCGCAGGTACGGATCACCGCCAGCGCCTGCGCGGCGAAGGCTTCGTTGAGCTCGATCCAGTCCAGCTGATCCTTGCTGAGACCGGCCTGCTTCAGCGCTTTCGGGATTGCGGCGATCGGACCGATCCCCATCACTTCAGGGCGCACGCCCGCAACCGAGAAGCTGACGAATCGGGCCAGCGGAGTCAGACCGTAGTCCTTGATCGCCTGTTCCGACGCCAGCAGCACCGCGCCCGCGCCGTCACTCATCTGCGAGCTGTTGCCGGCGGTAACGGTGCCGCCGAACTGGCCGTTGCGGAATACCGGCTTGAGCTTGGCCAGACCTTCGATCGACGAATCCGGGCGCGGACCTTCGTCGTTTTCGACCAGTGCTTTCTTCAGCCGGACGGCATTGCCGGCGAGGTCCGGGATGCGCGAGACCACTTCGTACGGCGAAATTTCGCTGCGGAACTCACCCGCCTGAATCGCGGCCATGGCTTTCTGATGCGAGGCGAGGGCGAAGGCGTCCTGGTCTTCGCGCGAGACGTTCCACTCTTCGGCGACTTTTTCTGCGGTGATGCCCATGCCGTAGGCGATGGCGATGTGATCGTTGTCGAACACGCTCGGCGCCATCGCGATCTTGTTGCCCATCATCGGCACCATCGACATGGATTCGGTGCCGCCGGCGAGCATCAGGTCGGCGTTACCGAGGCGGATCTGGTCGGCGGCCATCGCCACTGCCTGCAGACCCGACGAGCAGAAACGGTTGATGGTCTGCGCGGCAATCGTGTTCGGCAGACCAGCCAACAGCAGGCCGATGCGCGCCACGTTCATGCCTTGCTCGCCCTCGGGCATCGCGCAGCCGATGATGGCGTCGTCGATGCGGTTGAGGTCGATGCCGGGCGCCTGGGCGACGACGCTGCGCAGTACATGCGCCAGCATGTCGTCGGGACGGGTATTGCGGAAAACGCCCTTGGGCGCCTTGCCGACCGGGGTGCGGGTGGCGGCGACGATGTAGGCGTCCTGGATTTGCTTGTTCATTTGAATGACTCCGGATTCGAGATTCGTGTTGATAAGGATTCGGTGGAGATCCGGATCGCGGTGGTCGCGAGTCCGGCTCTTATGCCTCGAATCTCAGTTCCTCAAGGGTTTACCGGTTTCCAGCATGTGCTTGATCCGGGCCTGGGTCTTCGGCATCTGCGCCAAGGCGACGAAGTGCTCGCGCTCCAGGCGGATCAGCCAGTCCTCGTCTACGATGGCGCCGCGGTCGACGGCGCCGCCGCACATCACCGTGGCGATGCGGGTAGCGATTTCGGCGTCGTGCGGGGAGATGAAGCGGCCTTCCAGCATGTTCGCCAGCATCATCTTGAAGGTGGCGATACCGACGTCGCCGGCGACCTGGATGCGGCGTGCGGGCATCGGCGGACGGTAGCCGGATTCGGCCAGCGCCAACGCCTGTTGCTTGGCGATATGCAGCAGTTCGTAGGCATTGAAGACGACCACGTCATCCTTGCGCAGCAGGCCCATCTCCTTCGCTTCGATCGCCGAGGCCGACACTTTGGCCATCGCGACGTTCTCGAAAAGCGGCTTGAGCTGGGCGAACACGTCGCCGCCCGGGCCTGCGGCCTGCGAGGCGCGCACCGCGAATTCCTTCAGGCCACCGCCGGCCGGCAGCAGGCCGACGCCGGCTTCGACCAGACCGATATAGCTTTCGAGATGCGCCACGGTACGCGCGGTGTGCATCTGGAATTCACAGCCGCCGCCGAGGGCGAGGCCACGCACCGCGCCGACCACCGGCACCAGCGAATACTTGATCCGCTGGCTGGTGGCCTGGAAGTTCGCGACCATCGCCTCGAAGCCCTGCACGTCGCCCGCCTGAAGCAAACCGAGCGCGCCGGAAAGATCGGCGCCGGCCGAGAAGGGCTCCTTCGGTTGCCAGATCACCATGCCGAGGAAGTCACGTTCGGCGATCGCGATGGCTTCCTGCAGGCCGTTGAGCACATGATCGTTGACCGTGTGCATCTTGGTCTTGAACGAGGCCACGGCCACGCCGTCGCCGTCGTGCCACAGGCGCACGCCTTCGTTTTCGTACACGGTTTCGCCGGGCGCGAAGCGCTCGCCCAACAGCGGATCGGGGAAGCGTTGGCGCTTGTAGACGGCCAGCGCCGAGCGCGGCAGATTGGCCGCCTTCGCTGGACTGAAGCTGCCATCGGCGGCGTGCACGCCGTCGCGGCCATCCAGCACCCATGCCGGGAGCGGGGCATCGCTCATCGCTTTGCCGGCAGCGATGTCGTCGGCGATCCACTGTGCCACTTGCTTCCAGCCGGCAGCCTGCCAGGTTTCGAACGGGCCGAGCGCCCAGCCATAACCCCAGCGGATGGCAAGATCGACGTCGCGGGCGGTATCGGCGATGTCGGCGAGGTGGTAAGCGCTGTAGTGGAAGAGGTCGCGGAACATCGCCCACAGGAACTGCGCCTGCGGATGCTGGCTCTCGCGCAGCTTGGCGAATTTCTCGGCCGGGTTCCTGGTTTTGAGAATTTCGACTACTTCAGGCGCCGCGCTGCGGTCCGAGGGGCGGTAATCCTGCTTCTCCAGATCGAGGACGACGATGTCCTTGCCGACCTTGCGGAAGATGCCGGCGCCGGTCTTCTGGCCCAGCGCGCCCTTCGAGATCAACGCACCCAGCCATGCCGGGGCGTTGAAGTACTTGTGCCACGGGTCGTTGGGCAGGGTGTCGGCCATCGTCTTGATGACGTGGGCCATGGTGTCGAGGCCGACCACGTCGGAGGTGCGGTAGGTCGCCGATTTCGGACGGCCGGCCAGCGGGCCGGTCAGACCGTCGACTTCGTCGAAGCCGAGCTTGAACGCATGGGTATGGTGGATCGTGGCCAGGATCGAGAACACGCCGATGCGGTTGCCGATGAAATTCGGGGTGTCCTTGGCGTAGACGACGCCCTTGCCGAGGGTGGTGACGAGGAAGGTTTCGAGCCCTTCCAGCACCGCCGGTTCGGTGGTCCTGGCTGGAATGAGTTCCGCCAGATGCATGTAACGCGGCGGGTTGAAGAAATGCACGCCGCAGAAACGATGGCGAAGTTCTTCTGGAAGAACTTCCGACAACTTGTTGATTCCCAGGCCGGAAGTGTTGCTGGCGAGGATCGCGTTCGGGGCCACGAAAGGGGCGATCTTCTTGTACAGGTCCTGTTTCCAGTCCATCCGCTCGGCGATCGCCTCGATGATCAGGTCACAGCCGCGCAACTGCTCCAGCCCGGTGTCGTAATTGCCCGGAGTGATCGCCTCGGCCAACGACTTGCTGGCCAGCGGTGCGGGCGAGAGCTTGCCGAGATTGGCCAGGGCCTTGAGCACAACCCCGTTGGGGTCGCCTTCTTTCGCGGCGAGATCGAACAGCACCGTATCGACGCCGGCGTTGGTCAGATGGGCGGCGATCTGCGCCCCCATGACACCGGCACCGAGGACTGCGGCGCGCCGTACAAGCGGTTTCTGAGACATGTTCTGTATCCTGTTGATTGCGTTTAGGTTTTGATGCAGTAAAAATTGACTAATGAATGGATATCCGTCAGTTGATCTTGCCGGCCTTGAATCCCGCCGAAGCGAAGCGGATCAGCTCCTGCGCAGCGCGCTGCCGGTGCGCCGTTTCGGCAACGCCGCTGGGGCGTTTGATCATCCCGAAGTCGGCCATGGCATAGGTCAGGGACCCGGCCAGGAAGTCGAGTCGCCAGTACAGTTCTTCCTTGCTCAGTCCGGGCATGCAGCCGGAAATCGCCTTGGCGAATTCGCGCAATACATGCCCGTATTGCTCGGACAGAAACCGGCGCAGGCCGTCGTTTTTCTCGGCGTAGGCGCGGGCGATGACGCGGATGAAAGCACCGCCGCCGTGGCGGTCCTGGGCCATCGCCAGCGCCGGTTCGACGAAAGCCGCGAGGATCGCATCGAGGTCCGCAGGATCGGCGGCCACGGCCGATTGCAGTTGGGACATGCGCTGCGCGCTCATTTCGTCCATGCGTCGGCGGAAAACCTCGTTGACGAGGTTTTCCTTGCTTCCGAAGTGGTAGTTGACTGCCGCAATGTTGACGTCGGCCTGGCTGGTGACCTGGCGGAGCGATGTGCCGCCGAACCCGTACTGGGCGAAAAGGGTCTCTGCAGCGTCGAGGATCCTTTCCTTGGTCGAAAACTGGGCTTTGCTCATGTATCGATCCGGGTCCGGGGAGGAGCATCGAAAGACGGTTCGCGCCAACAAGCTGAATCAAACGCTTGTTTGAGACTACACCGAACCGGGCCGTGCTGCAAAACGTGACCATCGACAAAGGTGCAAGGAGACCTCGCGCCGGGTTAGAATCCTCTGCAGCCGAATCGGCTAAACCCGCGTCAGTACGCGGGTTTTTCCTTCCCCTTCATGTTATCTTTCGGCCGCTCGTCTGCAGCCGACTACTCCCCGGAGACTTTTCTCATGGCGCTGGAGCGCACCATTTCGATCATCAAACCCGACGCCGTCGCCAAGAACGTCATCGGTCAAATCTATTCGCGCTTCGAGCAGGCCGGTCTCACGGTCGTCGCCGCGAAAATGAAGCATCTCTCGCGCAAGGAAGCCGAAGGCTTTTACGCAGTGCATCGCGAACGCCCGTTCTTCAACGCGCTGGTCGAATTCATGACCTCCGGCCCGGTGATGATCCAGGTGTTGGAAGGCGAGAACGCGGTACTCAAGAATCGCGAGCTGATGGGCGCCACCAATCCGAAGGAAGCCGCCGCAGGCACGATCCGCGCCGATTTCGCATCGTCGATCGACGCGAATGCGGTGCATGGCTCGGATTCGCTGGAAAACGCTGCGATCGAAACCGCGTATTTCTTCGCGGCGACGGAACTATGCCCGCGTTGATGCGATGAAAGAGGTCGCGCAAAAGCAGAACCTGCTCGACCTCGATCGCGAAGGTCTGGAGTGCTTCTTCGCCGACACGCTCGGCGAGAAGCGCTATCGCGCGCATCAGGTGATGAAATGGATCCATCACCGGCATGTCACCGATTTCGTCGAGATGACGGATCTCGGCAAGTTGCTTCGCGCCAAGCTCGAAGAGCACGCCGAAGTACGCGTGCCGCTGGTCCAGCTCGACAAGCCTTCCGAAGACGGCACCCACAAGTGGTTGCTCGGCATGGACGGCAAGAACGCGATCGAAACCGTTTATATCCCCGACAAGGGTCGCGGCACGCTGTGCGTCTCCTCGCAGGTCGGCTGTGCGCTGAACTGCACGTTTTGCTCGACCGCGACCCAGGGCTTCAACCGGAATCTGTCCGCCGCCGAGATCATCGGCCAAGTCTGGGTGGCTGCGCGCCATCTCGGCAACGTTCCGCACAAACAGCGCAAACTCACCAATGTCGTGATGATGGGCATGGGCGAGCCGCTGATGAATTTCGACAACGTCGTCCGTGCGATGAGCGTGATGCGCGACGATCTGGGCTACGGACTTGCCAACAAGCGTGTGACCGTGTCGACCGCCGGCGTGGTGCCGATGATCGATCGCCTTGCGGTGGAAAGCGACGTGTCGCTCGCGGTGTCGCTGCATGCGCCGAATGACGAGTTGCGCAGCCAACTGGTTCCGCTCAACAAGAAATATCCGATCGAAGAACTTATGGACGCCTGCGTGCGCTATGCGTTGCGCAAGAAAGGCACTTCGGTCACGTTCGAATACACGCTGATGAAAGGCGTCAACGACCAGCCGCAGCAGGCGCGCGAACTGGTCCGCCTGCTGCGCGCGTTCGACAACGCGGTACAGATGAAGGACGCGGCGAAGGTCAATCTGATCCCGTTCAATCCTTTCCCCGGCACTCGTTTCGAGCGCCCGGACGAAGTCGCGATCCGCGCGTTCCAGAAACAGCTCAACGACGCAGGCATGATCGCGCCGGTCCGTCGGACGCGCGGGGACGACATCGACGCGGCGTGCGGCCAGCTGAAAGGACAGGTTGCCGACCGCACCCGTCGCCAGGCCGAATTCAACAAGACGCTCGAATCGCGCGGGGGGCGCGGCACGGGCGACAACGAAGAGGGGACAGTCCATGCGGCCGCATGACCGCCTGTGCCTCATCCACCGATCCGACGCCTCGGCGGGCGTCGCATTCGCATCAGCAGGACGCTTTGCTTTGGGGAGCAACACGCAATGACATCCTCCGAGACCGGCATGCCCGAGAGTGCTCGCGGCATCGGTGAACGTCTTCGTCAGACCCGCATCCGTGCTGGTCTGACGCCATCCGAGGTCGGGTCGCAGCTGAAAATGCCGACCTACGCCATCGAAGCCCTCGAACGTGAGGACTGGGCCCGTATCGGCGCGCCAGTCTTCATCCGGGGACAACTGCGCAGTTACGCGCGTCTGTTGGGGCTTCCCGCGGACGCGATTGTCGAAAGTCTGTCGATGCCGACGGACGTCCAGGTCGAACTGGTCCCGCAGACCTACACGCCCAGAATGCAGCGGGTCGCCGAGCAGACCAAGATGCGTCTGGTGTACGTGGTTCTGACCGCAGCGATCGCAGTGCCGGTGTGGCTGGCGACCCGTTCGCACCTCGACAGCGCCATCGACACGGTTTCCCTCGATGCCGATGCGCCGCTCGCGTTGCCGCAGCCGGGAGCATCTTCGGCTGCGAAAACATCCGACATCAATGCCGCTTCGGCTGCGCAGCCAACGACTCTGGTCGCATCGATCACGCCGCCGATGCCGCAACGCGCCGTGTCGAGCGCCGATCTGTCGGTCACCTTCAGCGGCGAAAGCTGGGTTCGCGTGAGCGCGCCCGATGGCACGGTGATCGAACAGGCGCTCGTCCAGCCTGGCCAGCAGCGCGTATTCAAGCCCGGACAGGTCGGCAAGGCGGTCCTCGGTAACGCCCAGGTTGTCTCGATGCAATATCGCGGCCAGGCGATCGACCTGACGCCTTACATCCGAGCGAATGTCCTGCGCTTTACGGTATCCTCTGACGGCTCACTCCAGCCGGTCGATCGCTGAGGGTCTCCGGCGCAGTCCCGGATCCCGCACCGGCCATCCGTGCCGGAGCGATCCGGGAATTCGCGTGACGCCCCAATCCCGCTGCAGTGCCGATGCTTCTCTTGGCACTGCGGCCAATCTTTAACGATGATGGCCGGTTCCGACGGCCGGGATTCAGGCGCCGCTTGCTACAACGTCGCGGCGATATCGCGGCGCGATGCGTTTCCGCCAAACCTCCCTCAAACACCGCCGCACTCAACCGACACGATACCGACCCATGGCGATCGACGATCTCCTCGACGAACACGAACAAAGCGAACGCGTACGCACCTGGTTGCGCCAGAATGCCGCCGGCCTCATCGGTGGTGTCGCCCTTGGATTGGCCGCGATTTACGGCTGGTTCTGGTGGCAGGATCAGGCCAACGCCAAACGCACCAAGGCAAGTAACGACTATCAGGTCGTACTCGAGCAGATCAAATCCGGCAATCTCAAGGAAGCCCAGGCCAAGGCCGGCGTCCTAAAGGAAACCTCGTTCGCCGCGCTTGCGGCACTCGATCTGGCCAAGGCTCAGGTCGACGGCGGGCAGCGCGATGCCGCCATCGCCACGCTGCGATCGATCAAGATCGACGACACCGTGATCGCGCCGGTGGTGTCGCAGCGTCTTGCCCGGCTGCTGATGGATGCCGGCAAGAACGAAGAAGCGCTGAAATTGCTGACCGGTCTTGACGATGCCGTTGCCCAGGAAGTCCGTGGCGATGCGCTGTTCGCGCTCGGCCGCAAGGATCAGGCCCGCGATGCCTACACCAAGGCGCTGACCTTGCTGGATGTCGCCGCACCCCAGCGCCGGCTGGTCGAATTGAAACTGACGCAGGCCGGCGGTACGCCGCCCAAACCCGAATCCGCCTCCTGAGCACGTCACATTGAGCAAGCCGAACACGATGAACTCCCATTCGATCCCGCGCGCACGCGTCGTACTGCGGGTCGCCTTCCTTGCCGCCGTCGTCGCGCTGTCCGGTTGCAGCACCGTCAAGGGCTGGTTTGAAGTCGGCGACAAATCCAAGAAAGCCGCCAGCAAGCCTGCCGAACTGACCGAGTTCACGCCATCCGCCACCGTCTCGCGGATGTGGACGGCGAAGGCAGGCAGCGGCGAACCGCTCATCGGCGTCATCCAGGCGCCCACCGTCGCCGATGGCCGCGTCTACGCAGCAGCGATCGAGGGCGGTGTCCGTGCTTTCGATCTGCAGACCGGCGCCAGCGTGTGGCAGTACAAAACCAAATTGCCGGTCTCCGGCGGCCCCGGGGCAGGCGAAGGTCTGGTCGTGGTCGGCACGCTGGATGGCGATGTGATCGCACTGGATGCTGCGACCGGCACCGAGAAATGGACCGCGAAGGTCAACAGCGAAATCATCGCCGCGCCGACCATCGGCCAGAACACCGTGCTGGTGCGCTCCAACGATGGCCGCGTCACCGCTTTCGATGCGGGCTCCGGCCAGCGTCGCTGGTTCTGGAACCACGATCTTCCTTCGTTGACGGTTCGCGGCAACGACGCGCCGGTTCTCGGCCCGGGCTTCGTGTTCGTCGGCAACGACGACGGTACGGTGGCCGCACTGTCGATCGTCGATGGTCGCCCGCTGTGGGATCAGGCGATCGGCGTGCCGGATGGCCGCACCGAACTCGATCGCATGGCCGATGTCGATGGCTCGCCGGCGCTCGATGGCGCCACGCTCTTCGCCAGCAGCTACAAGAAGCAGACGCTCGCGATCGATGCGCCCAGCGGCCGTCCGCTCTGGTCGCAGGATCACGGCGGTGCAGGACGCGTCGGTGTCGCCAGCGACCGCGTCATCGTCGCCGATCCGGCAGGCGTGGTCTGGGCGCTCGACAAGAACGGCGGCTCGGCGATGTGGCAGCAGGCGGGTCTTGTCCGCCGCATGCTCTCCGGTGCTGCGGTGCAGGGCGATTTCGCGGTCGTCGGTGATTACGAAGGCTATCTGCACTGGCTGCGGCTGGACAACGGCGATCTCGGTGCGCGCATCCGCGTCGGTCGCGACCCCGTGCGTGCCGCGCCGGTGGTGGTCGACGGCATCCTTGTCGTGCAGACCGCAGGCGGCGATCTCGGTGCCTATCGGCTGCAGTAACCGGCCCGGATGACATTCTCCAGCGGCCCCGGGTAGTCTGACTGCCCGGGGCCGCCTGTTTCATGTCCCACCCGTTTCATGCTCCACCATTCAAACTCCTCGACTTCGATCCGATCCCATGCTGCCGCTGGTTGCCCTTGTAGGCCGTCCCAATGTCGGTAAATCGACGCTTTTCAACGCGTTGACCCGCACCCGCGACGCGCTCGTCCACGACGAGCCGGGCGTGACCCGTGACCGCAATTACGGCGTCTGCCGTCTCGTCGAGGGACGCCCGTTCGCGATCGTCGACACCGGCGGCATCGCTGGCGAAAGCACGCACCTCGAAAACGCCGGACTGGCTGGCGCGACCGCCCGGCAGTCGCGCGCGGCAGCGGAAGAAGCGGACGTCGTGCTGTTCATCGTCGATGGCCGCGAAGGCCCGTCGTCGCTGGACGACGAAATCCTGCGCTGGCTGCGCAAGACCGCGCGTCCGGTGGTGCTGGTGGTCAACAAGACCGACGGGATCGACGCCCGCGCCGCGCTCGCCGAATTCGCGCGCTACGGCATCGCCGATGTGCTGGCGATCTCGTCCGCGCACCGCCATGGCATCGATCATCTGCTCGACGATGTGATGGCGCGTCTGCCGGCCGAAGGCGACTCGGCGGTTCTGGACAACGATCCCGAGCGCGTGCGGATCGCGTTCGTCGGCCGCCCCAATGTCGGCAAGTCGACGCTGGTCAACCGCATGCTCGGCGAAGAGCGGATGATCGCCTCCGAAGTGCCGGGCACCACCCGCGACTCGATCGCCGTCGATCTGGAGCGCGACGGCCGCAAATACCGGCTCATCGACACCGCCGGGATCCGGCGCAAGGCGAGAGTGGAAGAGGCGGTCGAGAAATTCTCGATCGTGAAAACCCTGCAGGCCATCGAACACTGCCAGGTCGCAGTGATCATGCTCGACGCCACCGAAGGCGTGACCGATCAGGACGCCAGCGTGCTCGGCGCGGTGCTCGATGCCGGCCGTGCGCTGGTCGTCGCCGTGAACAAGTGGGATGGCCTCAGTACCTATCAGCGCGAACAGACCGAAGGGCTGCTGTCGCGCAAGCTTTCGTTCGTGAACTGGGCCGAAGCAGTCCATATCAGCGCCAAGCACGGCTCCGGTCTGCGCGAACTGTTCGCTGCGATCCATCGCGCGCACCATTCGGCGACGCGCCAGTTCAGCACCTCCGAAGTCACGGTGGCGATGGAAGTCGCCTACGAAACCAATCCGCCGCCTGCGATCCGTGGCCACGTGTCGAAGATGCGTTTCGCGCATCCGGGCGGCGATATGCCGCCGACCTTCGTCGTCCACGGCTCGCGCCTGCGCAGCCTGCCGGAAAGTTACCGGCGTTATCTCGAAAACTTCTTCCGCAAGCGCTTCAAACTGGTCGGTACCCCGGTGCGTTTCGTGTTCAAGGAAGGCGAGAATCCGTACAAGGACAAGAAGAATGTCCTGACCGAAGGCCAGCAGGCCAAACGTCGCCGTCTGATGCGGCATGTGAAGAAGAACAAGTAGAGCGGACGGTCCCTCCATCCGGCTGTCGAAAGCCGGCTCCCTGTGCGAAGTGATGGCTCCCATCTCCCCCAGCGACATCACGCTTGGTCTGCTCGCAGGCGGCAAGGCTGTGCGTCTGGGCGGCATCGACAAGGCATGGCTCGAACGCGATGGTGTGCCGCAGGTGCTGCGCTGGCAGCGCCGGTTTTCGGGCGAAGTCGCTGCATTGCTGGTCTCGGCGAATCGCGATCCCGGTCGATACGCTGCGCATGATCTGACCGCTCTCCCGGACCTTACCCTCGATGGCGGCCCGCTCGGCGGACTCGAAGCGCTTGCAGCGGCCTGCGCAACGCCATGGCTGTTCACGCTGCCCGTGGATCTGGTCGGCACTAACGATTGTCTGCTGCGCACGCTCGTAAACATGCGCGGCGAGGACGGTGCATTCGCGGTCGACGACGATGGCTTGCAGCCGCTGGTGGCGCTGTGGCGTTGCGACGCACTGCTCGTCGCCTGCAGAGGCGCCCTCGTAGCCGGCGATTGCGCCATTCACGCGCTGCAGTCGCGATTGAGGATGGCCCGGGTGGTTTTCTCCGGCTTCCGATTCGGTAATCTCAACACCCCGGACGATCTCCACAACGCCGGCGTCGCGACGGATCTCCCATCGACATGAGCTTCCCAACCCGTATTGGTTTCGACGACGCGCGTCGCATCATCGACGAAGTCGCCGCACGTCGGTGCATGCCTGTAGAGCGAGTCTCTCTCGCGAAGGCGCACGGGCGCGTGCTCGCGCAGTCGCTGACCGCGATGCTGCCGCAGCCGGGTTTCGACAATTCGGCGATGGATGGTTTCGCCCTGCGCCATATCGATCTTCATGCGGAAGACGAGACGGTGCTGACCTTGGTCGGCGAGCAGTTCGCAGGCCGGGCGCAGGACCTGGCGGTCGGCGCCGGTGAATGCGTACGCATCACCACCGGCGCGCCGTTGCCTGCAGGCACCGACTGCGTGGTCATGAAAGAGAACACCCGGCTCGATGGCGACAACGTGCGCGTGATGCAGAACCCCAGGCCGGGCCAGCACGTCCGCCGCGCTGGCGAGGATGTGCGGATCGGCGACGTTTTGCTGGCTGCGGGACAGATGCTCACGCCGAGCCGCATCGCATTGGCCGCAGGGCAGGGCATGGATCGCCTCGACGTCGCGCGCCGGCCGACGGTCGCGGTGTTCACCACCGGCGACGAACTGGTCGAGCCCGGATTGCCGCTGCGACCGGGCGAGCTGTACAACAGCAATCGCGAACTGCTGATGGGTCTGCTGCGCGCCGATGGCTTCGAGCCGGTCGCGTGGCCGAATCTGATCGACGATCCTGCTGCGATCGACGCGGGTCTGCGCCATGCCGGGCATGCCTTCGATGTGGTCATCACCTGCGGCGGCGTGTCCGCAGGCGAGAAGGATCACATCCCGGAATTGCTGCAGGCCGAAGACAGCGTGCATTTCTGGAAGGTGCGGATGAAACCCGGCATGCCGGTGCTCTTCGCCGACGGCGGCCGTCTCGGCGATGCGCTGTTCCTGTGCCTGCCCGGCAATCCGGTCTCGGTGCTGGCGACGTATCTCACCCTCGGCCGTGCATTGCTCGATGGCCAGCAGGGGCGTGCCGAACCACGGCCACGTCTGCGCGCACGACTCGACACCGCATGGCACAAGACCCACGACCGGCTGGAATTCCTCCGTGGCCGGCTGTCGTACGACGATGAAGGCCGACTGCACGTCCAGCCCAATCCCGCCGACGGCTCGCACCGCATGCGCGCCGCCGCCGACAGCGACGCGTTGATCGTGCTGGGCGAAGGCGAGCAGAGGCTGGCGGCGGGCGATGTCGTGGATGTGCTGCCGTATTGAGCGAGCGATAATCAACGCATGAGCATTCCGGAAATCCAGCCGCAACAGGCGCTCGACCGCCAGCGCCGCAGCGCGGTGTTGATCGACGTACGCGAAGCGCACGAGCGCGTGTTGGGCATGGCCGAAGGCGCACTGGGCATCGCGATGGGTGAATTGATCGCCGCCGCAGCGGAGCATCTGCCGGACACTACCGTCGAAGTCCTGCTGATCTGCCAGAGCGGGGTACGCTCGCTGCGCACCGCAGAAGCATTGAGAGCGCAGGGTTTCGCGAACGTTGCGTCGGTCGCTGGCGGCACCCAGCGATGGATCGCGGAATCGCTGCCGATGGTGAAACCTCTCGGCGGCATCGATGCGGATGACATCGATGCGGATGACATCGATGCGGATTTCGCCGAACGCTATTCGCGACATCTGCGTTTGCCGCAGGTGGGGCTCGAAGGGCAGCGCAAACTCGAATCCGCGCGCGTGCTGATGGTCGGTGCCGGCGGGCTCGGTTCGCCGGCGGCGTATTACCTCGCAGCTGCGGGCGTCGGCATACTGCGTATCGCCGACGACGATGTCGTGGATCGCAGCAATCTGCAGCGACAGATCCTGCACACCGATGCGCGCATCGGCACCGCGAAGGTCGACTCCGCGGCGATCGCGCTGTCGGCGCTGAATCCGCGCACGCGCATCGAAGCGATCGCAGAACGCGTGAGCAGCGCGAACGTCGAAGATCTGCTCGATGGCGTCGATATCGTGATCGATGGCGCCGACAATTTTCCGGCGCGCTATCTGCTCAACGATGCCTGCGTGAAACTCGGTAAACCGCTGGTTTATGGCGCTGTGCATCGTTTCGAAGGCCAAGCCAGCGTGTTCGATGCCGGCCGCCGTCGCGGCGAGGCGCCGTGCTACCGCTGTCTGTTTCCCGAGCCTCCACCGCCCGAAGCCGCACCGAACTGCGCCGAAGCCGGTGTGCTCGGCGTGCTGCCGGGCGTGATCGGGCTTATCCAGGCGACCGAGGCGATCAAACTGATTCTGGGGATAGGCGATCCGCTGATCGGACGCTTGCTGCAATTCGATGCGCTGTCGATGCGCTTCCGCGAAACGCGTCTGCAGGTGGACCCGGATTGCGCGATCTGCGCATCCGGCAAAGCGTTCCCGGGTTACGTCGACTACGCCGTTTTCTGCGCGGGCGAATAGTCGTGGTGCGGCGTGCAACAGCCGATAAGCGCGGTAGAAAAAATGATCGGAGCGAACGATGAATCGACTTGCGATGTTCCGCGTCATAGTGCTGGCGGCATCGGCGCTGGCGTGCTTCCGTGTCGATGCGGCGAACGTCTGCGAATTCTCCGCACAACAGGCGAAAGTTTCGCCCGCTGCCTTGCGTATCGCCCAGATCGCCTGCGATGAACACGCGCTCTGGCGCAGGCCGTACATCAATGCCCAGGGGCGGATCGTCAGACTTGCGGCCATGGAGGGCGAAAAGGAAATGCTCGGTGACGGGCAGACGCCAGCCTGGCGTCGGGTCGCCCACTACTGGAAGGTATCGGGTCTGCTCGACAACAACGTCCGCTGGGAAAAGACCCGCATCGAACAGGGCGGGCAAGCGAAAAGAAACGGCGCATCCGACTGCGCCGGCGACGCGCAGGACTGGGCCGCAAAAGCCGCGTGCCGCGCCTTCCTGATCGATGTGCCTTGGTCGGCGGTGTTCGTCTCGCATGTGATGAAAACTGCGGAGATCTCCGATTTCCTCACTTCTTCCTCGCACTTCTATTACATCCGGGATGCCGCGCGACGCCCGGTGGACGGGCCGTATCGGCTGGTCGATCCCACTGCAGAAAAACCGGCGGTAGGCGATCTCGTCTGTTACCTGCGCGAAAAAAACCGGGTCTATGGCTACCGGGGACTGCTCGCGTATCTCGGTGGCTCTGCCGGACCGCTCGATTCGCACTGCGATATCGTGATCGGCGTGGATATCGACGGCGACAGCAAGGTCTATGCGATCGGCGGCAACGTCATCCATGGCGTGACGATGCGAAAACTGAATCTCAACGCGCGAGGACTACTGTCGCTGCCGATAAAAAAGGACGGCGACGATGTGAGGGTGTTCGAGATCGGCGATGAAAAGGATTACAACTTCAATCGTCAGGATTGGGCGGCGCTGCTGAAATTGAACAGATAGCGCCGCCGGTTTTTTCGAGCGACTATCGTGACATGAATGCGGACAGCGCTTTCCCGAATTCCGGATGGAGCGAAATGTCGTTGTGATCGGCGGCATCGATACGGACGACATTCGCCGGCGCCGCCAAGGCAGCGATCAGGCGTTCCGTGCAGACCTCGGGCACGATATCGTCGCGGCCGCCGTGCACGATCAGGATCGGTTCGCGGAAACCGCGCAGCGCTTTCGCCGATTCGTAGCGTTCGTCCAGCAGCCAGTCGACCGGGAACATCGAATAGTGCGTCTTCGCGG
This sequence comes from Lysobacterales bacterium, assembly GCA_017302135.1. Classification (GTDB taxonomy): domain Bacteria; phylum Pseudomonadota; class Gammaproteobacteria; order Xanthomonadales; family Xanthomonadaceae; genus Lysobacter_I. Next base: position 121,747 of record JAFLDZ010000002.1, read on the forward strand.
CGCCGATCATGCTGTCGAAGGGCGTGATCAGCGCCAGTCGCGCCACCGGCCGTTGTCCAGCGACCTGACTGGCGACGCCGCTGCCGAGACTGCGGCCGATCACCGCGATGCGCTGGCCGGGATGCCGTCGCTGCACTTCGTCGAAGACGGCCAATGCATCGGGCACCAGCGCCGCTTCGCCGGGCTCGCCGGTGCTGGCGCCGTAGCCGCGATACGCCACCAGATACACGCTGCGGCCGGGAAACATCCGCGCGAAGTCTTCGCGATTGGCTTCGATGCGCTCGGCGTTGCCGCCGAAATAAAGGATCGGATCAGGTTGGTCGTGGTTCAACACCCAGCCCCGCAGCGTCGCGTCGGGACGTTCGAGTTCGAAATCGGTATTGGCCGCATCGACGGTCGTGGTCCAACCGTAATAGATCATCTGCCGCTGCTTGGCATGAAGGAACCAGCATGCGCCGGCATAGACCAGCATCACGAGCAGCGTGCCGATCACGAACACACTACGCATGCGCGTTCCTCGCAGCCTCGAATGCGGCCAGTTGTTCCGGTGTCGCGTCCTTCTGATACTTCGCCTTCCATTCTCCGAACGGCATGCCGTACACCGCTTCGCGGGCGTCGTCCTTGCCCAGTTCGATGCCGCGCTCGACGGCGGCCTCGCGATACCAGTCCGCGAGGCAATTGCGGCAGAAGCCGGCGAGGATCATCAGGTCGATGTTCTGCACGTCGCTGCGCTCGCGCATCAGGTGGTCGCGCAGACGGCGGAAGGCGGCGGCTTCGAGTTCGGTGACGGTCTGCGGGTCCATGGTGTGATCGTGCCGATGAGGAATGGAAGATCCGATGATGCCATCTCCACGCCGTCTGGGCATTGCGAGGCTGCGCAAAGGCGGTGTTCGCTGTCGGCGGACAGAGTGCTGGCGTTCGCGATCCGGACGCGTGCCGCCCGCGATGCGCGGTAAATCCGAATTGTTCGGAACTCTACTTATCGGAATCGTGCGCCGCAGTGCTCGCAGGCTTTCGCGAACGCCGAAAATCCGTCGTCGTCCAACAACGATGTGCGGCATGACGGGCACATGCTCTTTCGCTTCGCGATACGGCGGAACACCAGGTGCAGCGGCAACATCGGCACCAGCATCCACCAGATGTGGACACGCGGCATCAGCAGGAACATCCATGCCACGAGGATCGCGCAGAGAACGACGAATTCCAGGGCCGCCATGGCGAAATGGAAACGGCGCACGGCGGCGAATTCTGCGGATACATCGGGAGGCGGGCGTTTCGGCATGGCGATCGGGTCCTGCGATCCTGCGATGTCGTCGGGAGAGCCGGGTATGTCCGTTTGGGCGATAATACAGCGCTCCCATGACCGTTCTCATCGCATGACCGCCAATATCCTCGACGGCAAACGTATCGCCGATCTGCTGCTCGACGACCTCAAGGCGCTGGTCGATGTGCGGGTGGCAGCCGGCAAGCGGCGTCCCGGACTGGCGGTGGTGCTGGTCGGCGGCGACCCGGCATCGCAGTCCTACGTTCGCAACAAGCGGCGCGCGGCGGAGAAAGTCGGGATCAAAGCCTTCGATTACGACCTGCCGGCCGGCACGTCCGAGGCCGAGCTGCTGGGACTGATCGACCGGCTCAATGCCGATCCGGCGGTGCACGGCATCCTGGTGCAACTGCCGCTGCCGGGCATTCCCGATGCGACCCGGCTGATCCACCGCATCGACCCGCGCAAGGACGTGGACGGCTTCCATCCCGAAAACGTCGGCCATCTCGCCCTGCGCCAGTTCGGTCTGCGGCCTTGCACCCCGCGCGGCATCACCACGCTGCTGGCCTACACCGACCGTGCGGTGCGCGGGCAGAGCGCCACCATCGTCGGTGTGAGCAACCATGTTGGCCGGCCGATGGCGCTGGAACTGCTGATCGCCGGCTGCACCGTCACCAGCTGCCACAAATTCACGCCGCCGGAAGTGTTGCGCCGGCATGTGGGCGAGGCCGATATCCTCGTGGTCGCGGTCGGCCGCCCCGGCCTGATTCCCGGCGATTGGGTTAAGCCCGGCGCGGTGGTGATCGATGTCGGCATCAACCGGCTCGAAGATGGTCGCCTGGTCGGCGACGTGCAGTTCGATCAAGCCGCCAGCCGCGCCAGCTGGATCACCCCGGTCCCGGGCGGGGTGGGGCCGATGACCGTGGCCACGCTGATGCAGAACACGCTGGAAGCGGCGGAAGCCGCAGGCGGGGGCGATTCGGGCTCCTGAAACGCCGGCACGACGATTTTTGCTACGCGCAGGCGCGCGTTCCGTCGCCACCAGCGCCGATTTTCGTCCTGGGCCGGTTACAATGACGCGCTTCATTCCCACCGGACCGGCCATGCTCCGCATCCAGGCTGAAGCGCTCACCTACGACGACGTTTCGCTCGTCCCCGCGCATTCGACCGTCCTGCCCAAGGACGTTTCCCTCGCCACGCGGCTCACCCGTAACCTGCATCTGAACCTGCCTATCGTTTCGGCGGCGATGGATACCGTGACCGAAGCGCGGCTCGCGGTGGCGATGGCGCAGCTCGGCGGCATCGGCATCGTCCACAAGAACCTGACCCTGGAACAGCAGGCCGCACAGGTCGCCAAGGTCAAGAAATTCGAGGCCGGGGTCATCAAGGAACCCTTCACGGTCAGCCCCGACACCACCATCGGTGAAGTGCTGAAGCTCACGTGGGCGCGCAACATCTCCGGTGTGCCGGTGGTCGACGGTGGCCGGCTGGTCGGCATCGTCACCGGGCGCGATATGCGCTTCGAGACGAAACTCGACGATCCGGTCCACCACATCATGACCAAGAAGGATCGCCTGATCACCGTGCGCGAAGGCGCCAGCGACGAGGAAGTGCTGTCGCTGCTGCACAAGCACCGGATCGAGAAAGTGCTGGTGGTCAACGACGCGTTCGAGTTGCGCGGCCTGATCACCGTGAAGGACATCCAGAAGAAACGCGACAACCCGAATGCGGCCTACGACGGCAGCGAACGTCTGCTGGTGGGGGCGGCGGTCGGCGTCGGCGGCGATACCGAGGCGCGGATCGAAGCGCTGGCCGCAGCGGGCGTGGACGTGATCATCGTCGATACCGCGCACGGCCATTCGCAGGGCGTGATCGACCGCGTGCGCTGGGCGAAGAAAACCTTCCCGCTGCTGCAGGTCATCGGCGGCAACATCGTCACCGGCGATGCCGCGCGCGCGCTGGAAGACGCGGGCGCGGACGCGGTGAAGGTCGGCGTCGGCCCGGGTTCGATCTGCACCACGCGGATCGTCGCGGGCGTGGGCGTGCCGCAGATCACCGCCGTGTCGATGGTCGCCGAAGCGCTGCAGGATCGCATTCCGCTGATCGCCGACGGCGGCATCCGCTACTCGGGCGATATCGGCAAGGCGATCGTCGCCGGTGCGTCGACCGTGATGATCGGCGGCCTGTTCGCCGGCACCGAGGAAGCCCCGGGCGAAACCGAACTGTTCCAGGGCCGCAGCTACAAGAGCTATCGCGGCATGGGCTCGCTGGGCGCGATGGAAATGGGCTCGAAAGACCGCTATTTCCAGGATGCCAGCGACGCCGACAAGCTCGTGCCCGAAGGCATCGAAGGCCGCGTGCCGTATCGCGGCCCGCTCGCGAACGTGGTGCATCAGCTCGCCGGCGGCCTGCGCGCGACGATGGGGTATGTCGGCAGCGCGACCATCGAAGAGATGCGCAAGAAGCCGGTGTTCGTGAAGGTGACCGGGGCAGGGCAGCGCGAAAGCCATGTGCATGATGTGCAGATCACGAAAGAGCCGCCGAATTACAGAATGGGTTGAGCATGATCGACCGCTTTTTGTAGGAGCGGCTTCAGCCGCGAGCTTTTCCGGCAAGGGCGATCGTCGCAACCAGAGCTCGCGGCTGAAGCCGCTCCTACAGAACGAACATGACCAATCCTCATAGCGACATCCACGCCGACGACATCCACGCGCACCGCATCCTGATCCTCGACTTCGGCGCGCAATACACGCAGCTGATCGCGCGGCGCATCCGCGAGATCGGCGTGTACTGCGAAATCTGGGCGTGGGACCACGATCCGGCCGATATCGCGAAGTTCGCGCCGAAGGGCATCATCCTGTCGGGCGGGCCGGAGTCGACGACCGAGGACGGCTCGCCGCGCGCGCCGCAGACCGTGTTCGACAGCGGCATGCCGCTGCTGGGCATCTGCTATGGCATGCAGACGATGGCGATGCAGCTCGGCGGCGCGGTCGAAGGCGGACATCATCGCGAATTCGGCTACGCGGAAGTGGAAGTGCTCGGCGACGACAAACTGCTGGGGGCGCTGACCGATCATCCGGGCCGCGCGGGCCTCGATGTGTGGATGAGTCACGGCGATCGTGTCACCCAGATTCCCGATGGTTTCAGCGTCACCGGGCGCACCGACAGCGTGCCGATCATCGCGATGGCCGACGAGGCACGGCGCTGGTACGGCGTGCAGTTCCATCCCGAAGTCACCCACACCAAACAGGGCGAGACGCTGCTGCGTCGTTTCGTGCTGGATATCTGCGGGTGTCAGGCGCTGTGGACGGCGGCGAACATCATCGACGACCAGATCGCGCGCGTGCGCGCTCAGGTCGGCTCCGACGAGGTGATTCTCGGCCTGTCCGGCGGCGTCGATTCGTCGGTGGTCGCGGCGCTGCTGCATCGCGCGATCGGCGAACAGTTGACCTGCGTCTTCGTCGACACCGGCCTGCTGCGCTGGAAGGAAGGCGATCAGGTGATGGCGATGTTCGCGCAGCATATGGGCGTGAAGGTCGTGCGCGTGAATGCCGCCGACCGATACTTCAACGCACTGGCCGGCGTGACCGATCCCGAAGCCAAGCGCAAGATCATCGGCGGCCTGTTCGTCGACATTTTCGAGGAAGAATCGCACAAGCTCGCGAATGCCAAGTGGCTGGCGCAGGGCACGATCTATCCGGACGTGATCGAATCCGCCGGCAGCAGGACCGGCAAGGCGCACGTCATCAAGAGCCATCACAATGTCGGCGGCCTGCCCGAGCACATGAAGCTCGGCCTGGTCGAGCCGCTGCGCGAACTGTTCAAGGACGAAGTGCGCCGCCTCGGCGTCGAGCTCGGCCTGCCGCGCGAGATGGTCTATCGCCATCCGTTCCCCGGCCCCGGTCTGGGCGTGCGCATCCTCGGCGAAGTGAAGCGCGAATATGCCGAACTGCTGGCGCAGGCCGATGCGATCTTCATCGAAGAACTGCGCAGGGCCGACTGGTACGACAAGACTTCGCAGGCGTTCGCGGTGTTCCTGCCGGTGAAGTCGGTCGGCGTGGTCGGCGACGCGCGCGCCTACGAATGGGTCATCGCCTTGAGAGCGGTCGAAACCATCGACTTCATGACCGCGCACTGGGCGCATCTGCCTTACGACTTCCTCGATACCGTCTCGCGCCGGATCGTCAACGAACTGAAGGGCATCTCGCGGGTGGTCTACGACATTTCGGGGAAGCCGCCGGCGACGATCGAGTGGGAGTGACGGGCTTCACGCCCATCGATAGTCCGGGTAGGATCGAAGCTGTAACGACTGGGGACGCAGAGGGATTTCGCCATGAAGAAAATGGTTGCGATGGTGGTGGTGCTGCTGTTGCTGACAGTGGGGTTCCAGATGTTCCGCTCGAACATGTCGAAGCTCGACGAAGAGCTCGTCTATGCGTATTACCAGAAGAACATCAATGCCACCCGCCGTTTCGATGCCAAGACGCTGTGCTCGATGTACGACCAGAAATACCGCGGTGTCGATGTCAGCCGGGGGCCGCGCGGCGAAGAACGGATCACCATGAGCCGCCGGGAAGCCTGCGAATCGCTGGACGAGTCGATGGCGATGATGAAGAAGCTCGTGTCGAAAACTCGGATCGAGCCCGATTTCAAGTACACGATCGAATCGGTGTCCATTTCTCCTGATCGCAAACAGGCGATCGTCAAGTTGCGCGCCACCATGCGCATCGGCAAGAAGCTGACAGTCACATCCAGCGGAACCGAAACGCTGATACGACGGATGGGCGATATCCGCAGTGTCAGCAGTGACACCAAAAGCACTGTATCGATGCGCTGAAACCGTCGTCCGTCGTCACGACCGCCCGAATCCTCCGCATACTTCAGCTGGACTGCACCCGTCCATCGCTCAGCGTGATGCGTCGCGTACAGCGCGCGGCGACATCGTCGTCATGGGTGCAGATCAGGAAGGTCGCCTTGTCTTCCTGATTGACCTCGCGCATGAGGTCGAGCACCTGCTCCGCGGCAACACGGTCGAGACTGCCGGTCGGCTCGTCGGCCAGAATCAATTCGGGCCTGTTCATCAACGCACGGGCGATCGCGACGCGCTGCTTCTGGCCGCCCGACAGCCGCGTCACGACGAAGTCCATCCGATCCTTCAGGCCGACCCTGACCAGCAGGTCGCGGGCGCGTTGCCGCATGGCGGTCGAGATGCCGCCTGCCGGCGCGGCGGCGGGGAAGGCGACGTTCTCGGTGGCGGTGAAATCGGGCAGCAGATGATGGAACTGGAAGATGAAGCCCAGTCGCTCATTGCGGAACGCAGCGCGCTGCGCCTCGGTCAGGCCGTCGACGCGCTGGCCGCCGATGGCGATGGTGCCGCTGGTGGGCTGCAGCAGCAGCCCCACGATCGACAGCAACGTCGACTTTCCGGAACCGGACGCGCCGAGCAATGCGACCAGTTCGCCGGGATCGAGCGACAGGTCGATCCCTTTGAGGACGCGGGTGAGTTCGTCGCCATTGCGGAACGTCATTTCGATTCCGCGCGCATCGAGCACCGCCGTCATTGCTGGATCGCCTGCAGTGGATCGAGGCGCGCCGCCGCCCGGGCTGGGATCACCGACGCCAGCACCGCGCCCAATGTGGTGAGGATCAGCACCAGCACGTAGCCGCCCTGGCTCGGCGCGATCGGTAATGCCATCGAACCATCGGCCTTGGTCAGCGTGGCAAGCCAGGCGCAGAGGCCGTAGCCGGTGATACAGCCGAGTGCGGCGCCGATCAGCCCGATCAGGAATCCCTGCAGCACGAAGACCGTCGCGATGAAGGATTTCGAGATGCCGAACGCACGCATGATGCCGATCTCGCCCCGCCGCCGGTTCGCCGAGAGCATCAAGGCGCTGGCGATGCCGATCAGCACCGAGATCAGCGAAAACATCTGGATCAACGTGCCCGTCTGCGCCTGCGCGGCCAGGGCATCCTCCAGATTCGCATTCCGCTCCTGCCACGGCGTGGCGCGCAGGCCGGTGGCCTCGTGGAGAAACGCGGCGACTTCGCGCGCGCGGTTGGCGTCCTCCAGTTTGATCTCGATATTGGTCAGGCCTTCGGGCAGGCGGAACAAGGGGCGTGCTGTCTGCAGGGACAGATACGCCACACGCTCGTCCGCACTGCGCACGCCGGTCTTGAAGATGCCGCGGATGGTCAGCAGACGTTCGACGCCGCGATCGGTCCGGAACAGCACCGGCTGGCCGGCGGACAGACCGAGCGTTTCGGCGAGCACCGCACCGATCAGGATGCCGTCCGCGCCCAGACTCCGCTGGCCGTCGACGATCTGTCTGCTGATCGGCGAGATCGCGTCCAGATTTTCGGGCTCGACAGCGGTGACCGAGACCGGCGCGACCGCCTGACCCTTGACGAGGAATGCGCTGCCGGTGATCTGGGTGCTGATCGCCGACACCGAGGACTGTTGGCGCAGCAGTGCGACCGTCGATCGCCACTCGCGGATCTGTTGCCGCTGGAACGTCGACACGAGCGCGACCGCTTCGGTCTCGACGCCATCATTCGGCAGCACGCGCGCGATGCGGGTGACCGGTTCGAGGCTGACGTGCGCGCTGTTCGCGGTGACTTCATCGGTCAGCCGGATCGCCAGTCCTTCGATCAATGCGGTGATGAACACGAAAGCGGTCACGCCCAGCGCGACGCCCGCGACCAGCAGCGCGGACTGCGCGCGATTGGACAGCAGATAGCGACGGGCCACGGTGAATGCGAACATCGGTCATTCGCCCGCTGACGCGTTGTCGCCGTCCGCTTGCTCCAGTGGACGCACTTTTGTCGATGCTTCGATCGTGGCGGGAAGCATGATCACGCGATCGCCTGCGGCCAGACCTTGTTCGATGATCGCGTTCGACGATGGCCAGGCGGCGACCTTCACGGCCCGTGCGCGCGCAATATCCTGCGCATCGACGACGAGCACTTTGGGGGCGGTGGTGGCGTCGAGCACCGCCTGACGCGGAACGACGATGGCATTCCTGCGCGTCGCGACCAGGATCGTGACGTCGATGGAACGTCCGGGTGGAATGCGGGTTGCGGTATCCGGCGCGAGCTTGACCAGGCGGCCGCCGGTGGTGGCATCGACGCGCGGCGATACTTCGACCACGTGGGCGGTGAACTGCGACTTCGATCCGGACAGCGAAGCGCGTGCGGACATGCCGGGCTGCAGGGCATCCGCATAGGTTTCATCGACATCCGCATGGATCTCGACGCCCTGCAGCGAGCCGAGCTGGAAGAGCGTGGTCTCCGCTGACACGACCTGGCCGTTATCGATCGGACGCACCAGCACGATGCCTGCCATCGGTGCGCGGATCGTGAACTCGCCGGTCCTGGCGGCGGTCGCCCGCGTTTGCGCGACGGCTGCGGCAACGGCCGCTTCGGCCGACAGCAAGGCGGCGCGCGCTTCGTCCAGCGCTGCGCGGGAGACGAATCCATCGGCAGCGAGCGCTCGCGTGCGATCGAATGCCGATTTCGCGCGCGTCGCTTCCGCACGCGCAGCCGCTGCGCGCGCGACATCTGCATCGTTCTGCGCTTGTTCGACCGCGGAGCGGATGATCGCCAGCGGCGCATCGGCTGCAACGGCATCACCATCGTCGCGAAAGACCCGGATGATCTGTCCTGCATTCGGCGATTTGATCTCGACCAGATCGCTCGGTCTCGCCCGGCCGACCACGGCCAGAGCGATCTCGATCGTCGTTGGAGAGATCGTTTGCACGACAGCCTCCGGCGGGCGCAGGCGATAGAAAGCGAAGAGGGCGACGAGAATGGACGAGATCGCTCCCGCCAAGACCAACAGTATCCTTTTCGATGAAATGCGTTCGGGTCGCGCCGGGCCGGTCTCTCCGGTCCTGGCGACGTCGGGCGCTGCAACGGGTCCGGTCGGCTGCACGTTTGACTTGTTCCGATCGTTGGACACGCTGTGTCCGTCAGTGGGTCGTGGCGGCATCGACTGGCAGCATCACTTCGTTCCTCCGCAGCGGCCCGAGCGTCCACGGCGGGTTGTACTGCGCCAGCGATGCCGGGCCGATGGCATGCAACTCATGTTGCGCCATCCATCGCTCCAGTTCGGCGCGCTTGCGCTCGAAGTCGCGATCGCTCGCCCATCCGGAAAAGCGGATGACAGCGACGCGGATCGCCGGCGTCACGCGCAACACGACACGTGGATCATTGGGCTTCGGCAGAGTGTCCAGCGTCTTGTCGGACGGCATGGTGAACTGGATGACCCAGGCCCCGGCGACCGCCGTCTGGCTGACCGGTGCGGTCATCGCGATCTTCTCGCTGACGGGCGGCGACTGCATGACGGGTGCAGTCATGGCGATGCTTTCGCGGCGGGTGTTTCCGCCGAAAACATACCCGGCAAGGATCCGGAAGCCAGCGCTCGCGGCCTGTTTCCTGTCGCCCGCGACCTGCGTTTCGGCGACAGCCAGGGGCGGATATTGTCTGACCTGGAATGCATCCTCATCGATGACGAGGGTGAAGGCCGGTTCTTCGGTCGCCATGGCGATCCTGCCTGTGAAGAGGATGAGAATCGAGACTGCGAATGCGAATGTTTTCACAACGAAGACCTGCAGGATCAGAGGTAGCGATACGGCAGCGGTCGTCTTTGCCATCGTGTTCGATGGTCGAGTATCACATCGATCCGTGAGTGATGCAGCACTGCACGATCCCATCGTGGAAATAGCACGAAAATAAGCGCTTGTAATGCACCCGTTGCAATAGCGATGTTGCCGCGCCTGCGATGGCTGCCTTTCTTCGTGACGTCACGATGACGGTCGCTTCGGTTTTTTTCGGCGGACCCCGCGTCACGGATGGAGTCGAAAATATGGATCAAGCGATGATTTCGGTATCGCTCCGAGGACATCGTCATGCATATACGCCTTCGCGGCGTTTCAATCACCACTGGTTGGAAAAACGCCTGTAAATGCAGCAAAAAGACTGCAATCCCCAGAGCGGAGACTCTTGACACGGGATAAGAATGCGCGTAATTGACAGCGTTGTCAAAAGTCGTCCCGTTTACGGGCGGCGATGACAAGCCCGGTCGGATCGGCCGGGGAGCGGGAGTGCGCGGCCATAAATAAATTGCCGCATCTCAACCTTCATCAGGCGACACAACACAGAAGGAGTCACAGACTATGAGAAACCTACTGATAGCCCTGCTGCTGACGGCCATCCCGGTATTCTCGGCAAGTGCCCAAGGCGTTCTACAGGCGCGAGCGGACGTGGATGGGAATGGAAGCGTCGACTCGATTTTCAAAGGCGCCAACTTCATCCGGATCGCCGGCGGCGTCGGAACGGCAGGTCGTACGTACACCTTCCCAGGCAGCATCGCCATTCTTGCTGGCGGAATCCAGAATATGAACTCGCACGTAGCGAGTATCGAAATCGCGCTTACTCAAGTAGCACCAGGGCAGCAAACGATCCGCGTCATCAATCACAGGGCGAATATTGCCCAGGGATACGCGATGCGTGCGGGCTGGAAACTCCTGGCCGGTGGCATCAATGATCTGGACGGGTATCCGGGCGCTGAAATCGCCACGGACGAGATACTCGTCAATCCCAATCCGGCTTGGACCACGAACAGGATCTCAATCGTCACACCGCGCGATGGCACCAAAACCGAGTATGGGACTCAATACGGCACAGCGAGTTACCAGACATGGTCATTGCTGGGCATAGGCGAAATTGATCCCAACAGCCCCGGCCTTGAATTGGATTATTTCCTGAGGGTTCCCGACTTCAGAGGTCCCGCATACGACACCTATCATCATCGTCGCCTCTATCACCGTTACCACATCACTTACGATTGGAACTACCCAAGTTACACGTTCAACGGTGGCTTTCCCTCGTACTGATGATCAGATAGCCGGTCGGTCGGGCCTTGAGCCGAGACCTCGATTCGTCTCAGCCTGACAATCGCAAGCCTCGCCTCGCCAGATGACGGGGCGAGGCCTGCCGATCGATGGAACACACCAGGATCTCCCTGATACCGTGTTTCGCCTGCTAAATTTGACTCGACGCGAGCTGAAAAGCGAGGCAGGCATGGAGAACGGCAGACAGCGTTCCGGGGACACTCAATGCGTGCGCGCTGGCTTGCCGAGCCGCCGGTAGAGCGTGCTGCGATTGACGCCAAGCAGCCGTGCCGCGCGGGCAATGTTGCCATCGCAGGCCGCAAGCGTTTCGCGCATCGCGGTTTCTTCCAGAACATCGAGCTGCGCGAAGCCTGCGGCGAGCGGCGAAGAGGTCGCCAACGTCTGCGGTTTCGGCGTCTGCAGATAGCCGGGCAGCGCGTCGAGACCGATGTTCGCACCCTCATCATGCAGCGCAACGAGCGTGCGCAGGCAGGCAACGAGCTGGCGCCAGTTGCCGGGCCAGGCGTGTGCGGCAAGCGCGCGCTGCGCTTCGTCGGTAAGTACGCGTTGCTGTGCGATCCGCGACCACAGCGCATCGACGATGGCCGCACGGTCCGCGGCATCGCGCAGCGGTGCGAGCCGTTCGATGTGATGCGCGACGCGGTAGTAGAGATCGGCGCGGAAACGACGCTCGGCGATGGCGGTTTCGAGATCGCAGTGGGTCGCGCAGATCAGGGCGAAATCGAGTTTCACCGGTTTGCCGCCGCCCAGCGGCGACAGTTCGCGCTCCTGCAGCACACGCAGCAGCCGCGGCTGCAGCGCGAGCGGCATATCGCCGATTTCGTCGAGGAACAGCACGCCGCCGTTGGCCTGGCGCAGCAGCCCCGGATTGCCTTGGCGACGCGCGCCGGTGAAGGCGCCTTCCTCGTAGCCGAACAGTTCGGCTTCGATCAGGCCTTCCGGCAGTGCCGCGCAGTTCACCGCCACGAATGGCTGCCCGTGGCGCGCGCAGCGGCGGTGCAGTTCGCGGGCGAAGACTTCCTTGCCGGTGCCGGTTTCGCCGACGATCAGCACGGGTAATTCGGCATCCAGCACGCGGCAGGCGCGATCCAGCGCAGCCGTCGTGGCGGCATCGAAGAGCGGTGCGTCGATGGGGCGTGTCGGCGGCCGGGCGATGGCGTGGGCATGAACGCCACGTGCTGGTGCTGCGGGTACGGCAATGCGCTGGGTCGCGCGCGCTTCATCGATACGCCCGAACAGCGCGCGCCCGAAGCGATCGCGCAGAACACCATCGCGACGCAGCAGCGAAAGCGCGTCATCGAACAATCCGTCGTAGGTGGCGCGACCGAGATCGTCGCGCTGCAGATCCAGCAGCGCCAGGCCGGCCTGATTGGCGGCGACGAGTTTGCCGGCGCGGAAGGCCAGCAGGCCCTCGCGCGCCGAGCCCAGCAGCGTGGGATCGCGATGCAGGCGAAGCAGTTCGCAATCGTCGATGCCATCGTCGAAATAGCGGTGCTCGATGTTCGCGACTGCCATCCGCACCAGTCCCAGCGCGTGCAGATGCTGGGCGCGGGAATCGCCGGTGATGTCGAGCACGCCGACGAGTTGGCCGTAAGGGTCGTGGATCGGGGTGGCGTTGCAGGTGAGGATGCCGTGGGTGGCGCGATAGTGTTCGCTGCCGCGTACTTCGACCGCGCGGCGCTCGACGATCGCGGTGCCGATGGCGTTGGTGCCGACCTGCGCCTCGTTCCAGCAGGTGCCCGGCATCAGCGCCACGCGTCCAGCCTTGTCGAGGAACTGCGGATGACCGGCTGCGTCGAGGACCCAGCCGGTGTCGTCGGTCAGCACCACGATGCTGCCGCTGGCGTCGGCATCGCTGGACAGACTGGCGAGTTCCGCGCGCGCGAGGCGCCAGAGCCGCTCGTTGCGTTCGCGCATCTCGCGCAGGCGCGCATCCGGGATCGGTTCGATCAACGGCGAAGCCTCTGCGGGAAGCCCGAGTCGCCGGCAGCGCTGCCACGACTGCAGGATGGTCTTCGGTACTTCCGACGGCGCGACATTGCCGCGCTCGAAGAACGCGCGCCGTGCCTGCGAAAAATCCGTGCTGCTTCGAATGCGGGACATCGTGCCTCCATGTCGCAAAATGCGACAGCCGTTGCGACGGCCGTAGCAATAAACACCACAAACCGCGACATAGCGCAATCGACAGATGTTGTGCAATGCAACATCGATTGTCGCAAGTGCTCGTCGCGATTGGATTCGAGTGATGCTGCAATGCGTCAGAGATGCTTTGGCACCGGACTTGCAACAGGTGAAGACACATCTTCCACACGGAGTCCGCCATGAACGCTCTCGCAAAACCGTCCGGTCACGACCACACCGCGATCTTCAAACCGCAGTACGACAACTACATCGGCGGCAAGTGGGTCGCACCGCATGGCGGCGAATACTTCGACAACATCACCCCGATCACCGGCAAGGTCTTCACCCGTATCGCGCGTTCCAACAAGGACGACATCGAAGCCGCGCTCGACGCCGCGCATGCCGCCAAGGACGCGTGGGGCAAGACTTCCACGACCGAACGCTCGAACATCCTCAATCGCATCGCCGACCGGATCGAACAGAATCTCGACCTTCTGGCGCATGCCGAGACCTGGGACAACGGCAAACCGATCCGCGAGACGCTCAATGCCGACATCCCGCTGGTCGTCGATCACTTCCGCTATTTCGCAGGCGTGATCCGCGCCCAGGAAGGCGGGATCAGCGAAATCGATCAGGACACCGTCGCCTACCATTTCCAGGAGCCCTTGGGCGTCGTCGGTCAGATCATTCCGTGGAACTTCCCGATCCTGATGGCCGCATGGAAATTGGCGCCGGCACTGGCGGCGGGCAATTGCGTGGTGCTCAAACCCGCCGAACAGACGCCGGCCAGCATCCTGGTGCTGATGGAAGTCATCGGCGATCTGCTGCCGCCCGGCGTTCTCAATGTGGTCAACGGGTTCGGTCTGGAAGCCGGCAAGCCGCTGGCGTCGAGCCCGCGCATCGCCAAGATCGCATTCACCGGCGAGACCACCACCGGCCGCCTGATCATGCAGTACGCCAGCCAGAATCTGATCCCGGTCACGGTCGAACTCGGCGGCAAATCGCCCAACATCTTTTTCGCCGATGTCATGGACAGCGACGACGATTTCCTCGACAAGGCGATCGAAGGCTTCGTGCTGTTCGCATTCAATCAGGGCGAAGTCTGCACCTGTCCTTCGCGTGCGCTGATCCACGAATCGATCTACGAGAAGTTCATGGCGCGGGTCTTGACGCGGATTGCTGCGATCAAGCAAGGCGACCCGCTCGATACCAGCACCATGGTCGGTGCGCAGGCATCCAGCGAGCAGTTGGAGAAGATCCTGAGCTATATCGACATCGGCAAGCAGGAAGGCGCCGAAGTGCTGATCGGCGGCGAGCGCAATGTCCTCGGCGGCGATCTCGCCGGCGGCTTCTACGTGAAGCCGACCGTGTTCAAGGGCCACAACAAGATGCGCGTCTTCCAGGAGGAAATCTTCGGGCCGGTGGTGTCGGTGACCACGTTCAAGACCGACGAGGAGGCGCTGCAGATCGCCAACGACACGCTGTATGGTCTCGGCGCCGGCATCTGGAGCCGCGATGGCAACCGTTTGTATCGTTTCGGGCGTGCGATCCAGGCCGGGCGCGTGTGGACCAACTGCTACCACGCCTATCCGGCGCATGCGGCATTCGGAGGCTACAAGCAGTCGGGTGTCGGTCGAGAAAACCACAAGATGATGCTCAACCATTATCAACAGACCAAGAATCTGCTGGTCAGCTATTCGCCGAAGGCGCTGGGCTTCTTCTGATCCACTGCCGCCGCCGGGCTTCGAGCCCGGCGGCGCTGGAGATACGACATGTCCGATCCGCCGCTGCAGGTGATGGCGACCTTGAGTGCGCTGCAACTGATCGACAAGCTGCGCGCGCGTCACGGTGCGCTGATGTTCCACCAGTCCGGCGGCTGCTGCGATGGTTCATCGCCGATGTGTTTCCCGGAGGGCGAATTCCTCGTCGGCGACAACGACGTGAAACTGGGCGAGATCGGCGGCGCGTCGTTCTATATCAGCCGGCCGCAGTTCGAGTACTGGAAGCACACGCAATTGATCATCGACGTCGTCGAAGGGCGCGGCGGCATGTTTTCGCTGGAGAACGGCGAGGGCGTACGCTTTCTGGTGCGGTCGCGATTGTTTTCCGACGATGAATTCGCGGCGTTGGCGGCTGCGGGTCGGGTTTAGCGGCAGATTGGCAGGCTGTTTTCAACAGCCTGCTACGCCTCAACAGCAGCGTCCGTGGGCGGATGCACATGATCCGCGCTGCGTCGCGTCCAGAAATCCGACGCTGGCCATCGCGATTCCATGCGGTAGAACGCGGTCAGCCGTTCGCGATAGACGCGGTGGATATCGAGCAGATGATCCGAATAGCGCGAAAGCGCATCCGCATCGCCTTTCCCGCATTCAACGATCGCCTGTGCGCCGCGCAGACCGGTGTACAACGCGTTGGAGATGCCTTTCGAGGACAACGGGTCGAAAGCGAGCGCGGCATCGCCCACGGTGAGCCATCGTTGCCCCTCGGCAGGCAGACCTGCTGCCCGGTCGAGATGACTGCTGGACGCATCCGCGCCATGCGGCGACGACGACGACCGGTAGCCGTGTTCGTCGCAGAGCGTGCGCATCCGTGGAGCGGCTTGCAGCGCATCCCAGAGACCTTCGCGCGTGAGCAGACTACGGCGATCGGCGAGATCGGCATCGCCGAGAAAGGCGACAAGACGTTCGCGAGAAGGCAGCAAAACGCTGTACCACCAGCCCTGTTCGACGGCTTCGATCCAGGTGCGGCCGTCGCGATCGGTATCGGCGTCGCTGTGCAGGCGCATGTGGAAAGCGAGCAGCCGGTCGTAATCGATCCGTGTCGCGCCGAGCTGACGCGCGAGCGTGGCGGATCGTCCGCTGGCATCGATCAGCCAGCGGCATTCGATGGCATCTTCCGTACCCCGCGTGCGCAGCTGAAGGCGGTAGGGCTCGTCGTTCGACGCCGATGCGGTCAGCGAAAGTTTTGCCTCACGCACGATCTCCGCGCCCGATACGCGCGCATGCTCGAATAAAGTCGCATCGAAGCGCACGCGGTCCAACTGCAGGCCATGGCCGTGCAGTTGGAACATGAAGTCGTTGGCGTGCGCCGCGTCGTCGCCCCAGTACGCGAGCGTGCCGTGGCAGGGGCGGTGGCCGTCGGCGAGCACGCGTTCGTGCACGCCGAGATCGCGCAGCAGATGGCGTGCGGATGGCGGCAAGCCTTCGCCGATCTTGTACTTGCCGTGCCGCGGCGAACGCGCGTTGCCGGCATCGGCCAGCAGCACGCGCAGACCGGCACGCGCGAGCACGATGGCGGCGGCGGCCCCGGCCGGGCCACCGCCCGCGATCGCGGCATCGTAAACGTTTGCGCGCATGCGTCAGTCGTCGTGCCGGCGATGATGCCGGACCGGCAGCGGCGCCTGCTGCGCGTCCTCGTGGCTCGCGAAATTGGCCGCCTGCGGCAGCGGTCGCGACTTCGGATGCGCCTTCAGATTGACCTCACCCGTCAATGCGACTTTCAGCATCGGCTTGGCCTGCGCGGCTGCGCTCATGCTGGAGGCGTCCGCCGGATCCACATCGGGGCCGTACGACGCCACCATCATCGTCTCCGGGAACGCGGCATCGCCTTCCACGCCGGGCCGTACTTCGACCAGTCCCATCGAACCGTAGATCCGCACCATCTGTTCCATCTGCCCGGCGGTGGTGCCGTGCAGCGGTTTGTTCCAACTGGTGCGATTCGAGAACGCTTCGATGCGTCGCGGCATCGGCTGTGCCGGGTCGATGACGATGGCGTAATCGTCGGCGGTCAGCACATGGTTCGGCACCCGCGCCGGCCAGAACGTCGGTGCGAACGGGTCGTACGCAGTGTCGTAACCTGCGCGGCAGAATGCCGTATCGGCCTGCCACGGCAGGCCCATCCAGCGATTGATATCGCCCGGAGCCTGCGCATGCAGCGGGCCTTTGGCCGAAAGCACCGTCGCCTGATCGAGCGTCTTGCCGTAGTTCGGCGGCTTGACACCTTCGGGCCGCAGGCGGATCCGGAACGGCTTGTGATACAGGGTCAGATGCCGCATCGGCCAGGTCATTTCGCAGCCGGGATGGAAGGCATCGGCAAGGCAGAACTCCAGCGCGGCGCGATCGAGCATCGCCGGCTGCTGCGCCAGCGGCACTTTGTCGATGCTGGCCGGCGGTGCCTTGGCCGGACCCCAGTCGGATCGGAAGTCGCCGGTCATCCAGCGCTGCAGGATGTCGTACTGGGTCTGGCTGACGCTCGCGTTCTGGCGCGGGCTGTCGCCGGCCGGCACTTCCATCGCATCGCCGTAGACCCACGGCCAGGGTAACTGGTTGCCGTCGGGCGGATTCGGCGGACGGAAACTGTTGAACACCTGACGCCGCAGCTCGGCGTTGGGATCGTATTGTCCAGCGGGCACATTCGCCGACAGCTGCGCGATGAACGCCGCGTTCTCGAAATCGTAGCGGCCGTTGTGGCCGAACAGGGTCGCGAAACCCTGGTTCACCCACTGCAGGCCCGAGAGCCGCTGCAGGATCGGATAGACATCGTCGGCGAACGATATCTCCGCAGGCGCCTGCATCCAGCCGGCCTGCACATACAGGTCGTAGAGCAGGTCGTACATGGTCCGCTCGGATTTCACCTGCGGCGCGTAGTTCGGCGGCGCGCTGACCACCCATGCCGATTCCACCGGAATGCTGCGCCCTTCGATGTTCACCGTGGCCGAGACCGGCCCGTCGCAGGTGTCGTCGTACCAGTCGTCGGCATTGATGAAACCGTTGGGGTCGTTGGCGTTGAAGATCGTCGCGCCCGAGGGCGAAGCGGAAACGCCGTGACCACCGAGAAACAGCAGCCGGCCGCTGGCATCGGTCTGCAGTTCGCCGATCTTCACCGGCATATCGGTGAACGCGCCCGAGCACATCACCGGCGCGGTGTTCTTGCCGGCGATGGTGCGCGGGCCGGGATCGATCGCCAGCGTGTCGCGCGCAACGACTTTCGCGTTCCGCAAAGGCACGGCGACCGCCGCGGCCTCCGGGATATCCATCGCGATCTGCCACTGGTACCAGGCCGCCTTGCGATTGGCGACATGCACCGACCAGAGGATGTCGGCGGAATCGGCGGTCAGCTCGCGAACGATCTCGCCGCCCGCGTTGTAACCGTAGATGCGGAACTGCGCGGCTTCTCGTTTGAGCGCGCCGGTCGCGTCGCGATAGAAACCGGCCGGCTGCGGCGCGGGATCGGCGACCTGCGGGCCGACGTAATAGGCATCGACGCTGTTGCCGACCCGCGCGATGCCGATCGCCGGATGGATCGCGGCGCGGACGATGCGGGTGTCTTTCGCGCCCGGATAATCCACGCCGGGCGCGTATTGCGGTGGACGCGGCACGACCGGCTCCGCCTGCGGCACGCCGTTGACGTTGCGGCGGTTCGCTGCGGATGCGCGGTACACGACCTTGCGCGCCTCGGCGATGCTGCCCGCAGGCTTGTGGACGGGCAGGGCGTGCCACGGGTTGTAGGCGAGGTTCTCGCCGTAGGTGGACTGGCCGCGCGTGCCGGCATCCTGCCGGGGCAGGATCAGCGTCGCGACATGGATCGGCGGACTGGCGGTTTCGCTCCAGCGCACGGTGGCGGCGTCGAGCGGCATCTCCTCATCGTTGGTCTGGAACTGCACCAGGAACCGGAACCGCGCTTCGCCGCGCTGGATGCGCGCATGCAGATCGGCGCGCAGATAGAACGGATCGCTGTAGTCGGGCCCGCCATCCGCAGGCGGCACCGGATCGACGGGTTCGAGCTTGTATTTGACGTAGCGGCCTTCGCCGAAGCTCGACGGAAGCACGCTCCAGTAAGCGCTCACCAGCACCGACGGCACCTGCTTGGCCATGTCGTCGAGGATCTGCTGGGTGACGGGATGCTGGCGCAGATAGTCGTCGCCCTTGCCATGCAACGACTGGCAGGTGAATTCGCACATGTCCTTCGCGGTATCGACGAAGAACACATCGTGGTTCTGCAGGATGAAATCGTGGGTCGTGGCGTCCTGGTCCGGTTCCAGCAGCTTCTCGCCATCGACGCCGAACAGCTTGATGCCGATCCCCATCGTGCCCTTGATGTCGGGCCTGCCCGGCTGCACGTCGCTGGAGAAACGCACCCACACCGGATATTCCGGCGCCTGCGCGAATACGCCGACGCGCAGCGCTTCCGGCAGATCGGGTTCGATCACGAAACGACCGTGCGCCACACCGTGCAGGCGCAGGAATACCGGTCGCGTCGCGGGGTCGCGACCAGCGGCCATGCCCGCGCCCTGGAAATAATCGACGAAGAGTTGTTTCAGGCCGGCGATCGGATCGCTGTCGCAACAGCACGGGCTGGGCGGCAATGTCGGCGGTAGCGTGATGGGTGTCGCTTTGCAAGTTTCGGACGCGGACGGGTCTGTGGTATCGGACATGGTCTAACTTCCCCTGTTGGACGCTCGTGGAGCGTGAATCCTTCGATGGATCGCGATCTTTCGCCAGCTGGCAGATGACACAGGCCAGTCCAGCGATCATCATTGAACTGTCATTACGCGGAATGCGGCGAATCCCGGCCGGACATGTCATCGAGCGACGAAAATACGGAACAGACCGAGACGACGACCCCATGGCGCGACAGTGATCCGGCGTGGATGCGGCACGCACTCGCGCTCGCCGCGCGCGCGGAGCGGGAGGACGACGAGATCCCGGTCGGCGCGGTGTTGATCGATGCCGAGGGCCATGTCGTCGGCGAAGGCTGGAACCGCAACATCGGCGACCACGATCCGACCGCGCATGCCGAAATCGTGGCGATGCGGGCGGCGGGCCGGATGCTGGGCAATCATCGCCTGATCGGCTGCACGCTCTACGTCACCCTGGAGCCCTGCGCGATGTGCGCGATGGCGATGGTCCACGCCCGGATCGCGCGGGTGGTCTATGCGGCCGGCGACCCGAAGACCGGCGCCGCCGGCAGCGTGTTCGATCTGCTCGGAGACCTGCGCCACAACCATCGCGTCGAAGTACGGGGCGGATTGCTCGCTGCGGAAGCCAGCGCCATGCTCACCAATTACTTCCGCCGCAAACGAGGCAAACCGCTGTTATAGCGTGCGGTCCGCCGTGAGGCACGCGATGAAGAACGCTGATCAACTGCGCTTCCGCGCCAGTTCCTGATCCAGTTCCTCATCGAAGCTCTTCACCGACAGGCTGACTTCGCGGCCCATCGCCAGACTGGCGATCAGCAGGCAGAGCATGCCGATCAGCGCCAGCACGGTGGGCACGGCACCGAGTTTGAATCCCAGCAGGGCATCGGCCGCCAAGCCCAGACTGGTGCCGACAAAAAATCCCAGCGCGGCGTACAGCGTCCAGCACGCGCGCAGTACCAATGCGGCGCGGGCGCGATGCCGCGCGATCTGCGTATCGCGTTCGTTGCGATCCGGTGCGTCCTGCTCCCAGGCTACGATCAGGCTGCGCAGACGGTCGACGACGCGCGCCAGCCGGGCATTGGCCGACACCAGCAGCGAGCCGGTGGCGGCCATCAACAGGGCCGGCGCCAGCATCGCGGCGAGGATGGCGTGGTGATCGAGCGAGGGAGTAAGCGCCATACGCATGGGCCAACGGAGGAGGCTGGGATATCATGCGGGTTCCCGATGTGCGATGCGAGCGATATGGCTTCCAACCCGATGATCGATGCCGACGAGCAGTTCCAGAAACGCGAAGCCATGCGCTTCGATGGCCGCCTGATCTGGATCGACCTCGAAATGACCGGACTCGACACGGACCATGATTCGGTGATCGAGATCGCCACCATCGTCACCGACGCCAATCTCAACGTATTGGCCGAAGGCCCGCAGTTCGCGATCACGCACGACCTGTCAACGCTGGAGGCCATGGACGACTGGAACCGAAACCAGCACCGCCGCTCCGGGCTGTGGCAGCGCGTGCTGGAGCAGGGCGTGACCATGCGCGAGGCGGAACTGCAGACGATCCGCTTCCTGCAGGACTGGATCGGGCCGAAATCGTCGCCGATGTGCGGCAACTCCATCTGCCAGGACCGCCGCTTCCTGCACCGCTGCATGCCCGAGCTGGAACGCTATTTCCACTACCGCAACCTGGACGTCAGCACGCTCAAGGAACTCGCCAAGCGCTGGGCGCCGCAGGTCATGGCCGGCATCCACAAGGAATCCGCGCACACCGCACTCAGCGATGTGCGCGATTCGATCACCGAACTGCGCTACTACCGCACCCGCTTCGGTGAATTCACAGGCTGAACCACAAAGAGGCCACGATGAAAACAATCATGACCACCCTGCTGCTGTCGGTATCTTTCGTTGTCGGTGCCGCGCAGCCAGAACCCGCCGTTTCGCCGAAGGCTGCCGAAACCGCTGCGCAGGCACTGCCCCCGGGCATGAAACAGTACTGGTTCGTGATGCTGAAGAAAGGCCCGAAGCGCGATCACCCTGCGGATGAAGCGAAAACGCTGCAGGCCGGGCATATGGCCAACATGCAGGCATATGCGGACAAAGGCGTGCTGCAGGTCGCCGGCCCCTTCATGGACGATGGCGACTGGCGTGGCATCTTCATTCTCGACGTGCCCGACCGAGCTGGTGCGGAAGCCATGTGCAACAACGACCCTGCAGTGAAAGCGGGGCGTCTCGTATGCGAAATCCATCCCTGGTTGTCGCAGAAGGGCGCAACGCTCAAGTAGGGATCACCCTGCGACTTCAGTCCAGCGGGAAATTCTTGACGCCTTCGTCCAGTTCCTGCGAAAGACAGGAGAAGAAGATCGAGGACAGCTTGGCGATGAAGAATGTCTCGAAGTTCTTGTTCTCGACACGCTTCTGCATCTCCGCTTCGCTGGCGCCGCGCATCGACGCCATCGTGGCGTCCGTAGTCATGACCTTGCCCACGCATTCGCACATCGCGGGCTCGGGGCGTGTCTTGAGGACATCACTGATGCCCGGCGTAGCGCGGAACTGCGCGTTCAATTCGGCGCATTGCGCGAGCATCATCGAATGCACATCGCCTTCCGCGATCTGATCCTTGTCTTTGTCTTTGTTGTTGTCTTTGGCGAATGCAGGTGCGCAGGCGATCGCCAGCGCGAGGCCAAGGGCCAGACTTGATTGGATCGAGGGCATCGGATGAATCCTTGTGCTTGAGTGCTTGCTGGAAACTGAAACGGAGTTCAACCCGCTTTCGATTTCGCCAATCGCAGCCACGTATCGACCACGGTATCCGGATTCAGCGACACCGACTCGATGCCTTCCTGCATCAGCCACTCGGCGAGATCAGGATGATCGCTTGGGCCCTGGCCGCAGATGCCGATGTACTTGCCCTTGCGCTTCGCCGCCTGGATCGCCATCGACAGCATCTTCTTCACCGCCGGGTCGCGTTCGTCGAACAGATTGGCCACGATGGCCGAATCGCGATCAAGGCCCAGCGTGAGTTGGGTCATGTCGTTGGAGCCGATCGAGAAGCCGTCGAAGATATCGAGGAATTCGTCGGCCAGCAGCGCGTTCGACGGCACTTCGCACATCATGATGATCTTGAGCCCGAACTTGCCTTGTTCCAGGCCGTTCTCTTTCAACACTTCGATCACCTTCCGGCCTTCATCGAGAGTGCGCACGAACGGAATCATCACCCAGCAGTTGTCCAGGCCCATGGTCTCGCGGACCTTGCGCACCGCGCGGCATTCCAGCGCGAACGCATCGCGGAACGACGGATCGACGTAGCGGCTGGCGCCACGGAAACCGATCATCGGATTCTCTTCGTGCGGCTCGTAGCGCGCGCCGCCGATGAGGTTGGCGTATTCGTTGGACTTGAAGTCCGAAAGACGCACGATCACCGGACTGGGTGCGACCGATGCAGTGATGGTGGCAATACCTTCGGCGAGGCGGTCGACGTAGAAATCGACCGGACTGGCGTAACCCGCCATTTTCGCGTCGATCTTGCGTTTGACCTCGG
Organism: Lysobacterales bacterium; assembly: GCA_017302135.1. GTDB lineage: Bacteria > Pseudomonadota > Gammaproteobacteria > Xanthomonadales > Xanthomonadaceae > Lysobacter_I. Next base: position 144,996 of record JAFLDZ010000002.1, read on the forward strand.
CGTCCTGATTCGCGTAGTCGAGCAGCGCCTTGGGATGCACGCCGATGTGGCTGGCGATGATCATTTCCAGACGCGCCAGGCCGATGCCGGCGTTCGGCAGCATCGCGAAGTCGAAGGCGCGCTCCGGATTCGCCACGTTCATCATGATCTTCAGCGGCGCGGGCGGCATGTTGTCCAGATCGGTGACGATGCGCTCGAACGGCAGCAGGCCTGCGTAGATGAAACCGGTGTCGCCTTCGGCGCAGCTCACCGTTACTTCATGGCCGTCGACGATGGTGTCCAGCGCATTGCCGGTACCGACGACGGCGGGGACGCCGAGTTCGCGCGCGATGATCGCGGCGTGGCAAGTGCGACCGCCGCGATTGGTGACGATGGCCGAGGCGCGTTTCATCACCGGCTCCCAGTCGGGATCGGTCATGTCGGCGATCAGCACGTCGCCGGGCTGCACCCGGCTCATGTCCGCGAGCGAGCGCACGACGCGGGCGACGCCGCTGCCGATCTTGTGGCCGATCGCGCGGCCCTCGCAGACCACGTCGCCGCGATGGCCCAGGCTGTAGCGTTCGATCTGGGTGGCGTGCGCGCGCGACTTCACGGTTTCCGGCCGCGCCTGCACGACGAAAAGCTTGCCGGTGATACCGTCCTTCGCCCACTCGATATCCATCGGCCGGCCGTAGTGTTCCTCGATGGTCAGCGCTTGCCGCGACAGTTCCTGCACGTCTTCGTCGGTGATCGAGAACGCATTGCGCAGCTCGGTCGGCGTGTCCTCGTTGCGCACGCGCTCGCCGGGCTTGTCGGAATAGACCATGCGGATCTGTTTCGCGCCCATCGAGCGGCGCAGGATCGCCGGCTTGCCCGCGCGCAGGGTCGGCTTGTACACGTAGAACTCGTCCGGATTCACCGCGCCCTGGACGACGTTCTCGCCCAGGCCATAACTGGCGGTGACGAACACCACATCGCGGAAACCGGATTCGGTGTCGAGGGTGAAGAGCACGCCGGACGAACCGACATCCGAACGCACCATCAGTTGCACGCCTGCGGAGAGGAACACATCCTCATGCTTGAAGCCGTGATGCACGCGGTAGGCGATCGCACGATCGTTGTAGAGACTGGCGAACACTTCCTTGACCTTGCGCACCACGTCGTCGGCGCCGGTCACGTTGAGGAAGGTTTCCTGCTGACCAGCGAACGAGGCGTCGGGCAGATCTTCGGCGGTCGCCGAGGAGCGCACTGCGACCGCGATCTCCAGGCCTCCGTTCTCGGCGCAGAGCTGCGCGTAGGCGGCGCGGATATCGGTGTCGAGCTGCGGCTGCAACGGGGCGTCGATCACCCAACTGCGGATTTCGGTGCCGGCAGCATTCAGGGCCGGCACGTCTTCGACATCCAACGTCGCCAGACGGTCGAAGATCCGCTGATGCAGGGTGTTGTGGGCGATGAAGTCCTTGAACGCCTCGGCGGTGGTGGCGAAGCCGCCCGGCACCGACACCCCGAGCCCGGCCAGGTGGCCGATCATCTCGCCGAGCGAGGAATTCTTGCCGCCGACGCGGGCAAGGTCGGACAGCCGCAGCGCGTGCAGCCAGAGGATGTTGTCGTTCAAGGCGTGAAGTCTCCGAAGAAGACGCGGCGTGGGGCCGGGAAAGCGGATATTTTAAGCCATCGCCGGACGCTGCCGGGCCTGTCCTGTGACCGCAATCGTAGTCGCAAGGCGCGGATCGCAGCTTTTGCGGACTAAAAACTCCATGTAAATCAATCGATTGTTCGGGAAACGCAGCGCATGTCATCCATTCGTCCAGTGTTCTATGTTTCAGACGGTACCGGCATCACCGCCGAGACCATCGGCCACAGCCTGCTGACCCAGTTCACGGGCACGGATTTCCGCACGGACCGCTTGCCGTTCGTGGACACTGCGGAGAAGGCAGTGGAAGCGGCGGCCCGCATCCGCGCCGCCGGAGAGGCCGCCGGCGGCCGCCCGATCGTCATCAATTCCTGCGTCGACGCCAGCCTCAGCGCGGTGCTGGCGGAGAGCGGGGCGCTGATGCTGGACGTGTTCGCCCCGTTCATCGCACCGCTGGAGCGCGAACTGGGCCAGCAGCGCCAGTCGCGGGTGGGGCAGGCGCACGGCATGGTCGATTTCGAGACCTACCACCGCCGCATCAACGCGATGAACTTCGCATTGACCCACGACGACGGCATCGCCACCAACTACGACGAGGCCGATGTGATCCTGGTGGCGGTCTCGCGCGCGGGGAAAACTCCGACCTGCATCTATCTGGCCATGCATCACGGCGTCAAAGCCGCGAACTATCCGTTGACCGATGAGGATCTGGAGCACGACCGGCTGCCGCCGCGGCTGCGCCAGCACCGCGCCAAACTGTTCGGGCTGACCATCGACCCGGCGCGCCTGCAGCAGATCCGCCAGGAGCGCCGCGCCAATTCGCGTTATGCCCAACTGGAAACCTGCAGGCGCGAAGTCGCGGCGGCCGAATCGATGCTGCGCGCCGAGCGCATTCCCACGCTCAGCACCACGCACACGTCGATCGAAGAGATCGCGAGCAAAGTGATGTCGACCCTGGGGATACAGCGCGAGATGTATTGAGCGCGACCGGCCGGAAACTGACGATTCGAACGCAGCACGCAGCGAGTTCCATCGTCCACGCGTTTTCGCGATCCGTCAATGCTGTCGCGAACTGCATGCGATGTGTACGATCCACGTCATGTCCAAGGTCGTCTCCCGCCCGATCAACGCCGCAAGAATCAACCGGTTTTCCTGGTTGATGGCGCTGTACGCGGAGAACCATCAGCGCCTGCATCGATTGTTCGTGCCGGAGGTGCTTGCCGCGGGGCGTTACGTGTCCTCGGTCGGCGACGGCCTCGATCTGCAGCTCGATATCCTCGCCCAGCATGCCTACACCACCGAGCTGCGTCTGAGCTACACGATGCTCGATCCGGTGACCGGCGAGCCCGATCCTTCCGCGTATCTGCGCCTGTACCGCGACGCCAGGCAGGTCGAAGCCACCCATTGCTACATCGGCCGCCGCTGGCAGGACGCCATCGGGATGTACCCGCCCGCAGCCGAAGTGCTCGATCACCGCCTGCGGATGAACACGTTCCTGGGCAAGTGGCTGCAGTATCTGGCTGAACGAGGACATGCGATCGACCAGGGCGTTCCACAGCCTGTGCCCGGAGCGTGAATCCGGTTGCTTGTGCTGCCGACCGACGCGACGCAGGAAGATTCATCAAATCAACGGCTTGAATACTCCCGGCCGGTACGGCACAGATTCTGAACAGCCCAGCCCCGTACGGTAGCCGGACTCGCGTCCTGTTGTTCCGGCAGACTGCGTTTGAATGATCTGAAACCCCGCAGTAGGCTTGGCAGGCGTGTTCCGGGCACATCATGGGAGGATGCCATTGCGAATTTTCCACGCCCCCTTTTCGAGCGTCGGATTGTCGGCATTGCTGTACGTCATCGCCGCGTCCGCTTGCACTGCACGACACGACTTCCCTGCAACGGCCAAGGAGAACGCCACTATGACCGCTGGATCACCCATTGCCGCCGAGCCGGTCGCGCTCGGTGCGAAAGATCTTTCCAAACGCGTGATTGCGCTGATCGAAGGCATCCGCAGCGTCCGCGATATCTCACCCGAATCCATCGAGAAGATCACCGGCTTGAAAGTCGAGATCAACCCGCTGGACAGCAACGATTACGGCACCGCAGGCAAACTCACCGACACCTGGTATTACGGACTGCGGTCGATGTCGCCGGACGCCAGCGACAAACCGAATCGCTTGCTCTTCCAGTTGAACGACCAGACCGACGCCGATGCCGACATGAGTCCGGTGTGCGTTCCGATCGAGGATTACAGCCAGGCCTTGACCGCCGCCGGTTTCGCATCCAGGAAAATGCGCAATCGTCTGAACACCCAGGATTACTGGGAGTTCACGCGCGGCGATGTCGGCGCAACCGTGTACATACGCGGCAAGAGCGATTCCCATGACGCGCAGACCTGCGTGTCCATGGTGATCATCGAAACCTATCTCTGACCCGGGAGCGTACGGACATGGCAACCCCCGAAGAAACACTGGACAAGATGCTCAAGGATTTCGAGGCCGCGAACAAAACGGCAACGACCAATCCCGGCAAGAATTTCCGCGACCTGATCGAAAACACGCCGCAACTCAAGGCGGATATCCTCGAATCGATCAAAAAGGGCAACCTCGACAAATTCGAAGCCATCAGCGGCACCAGCCCGCTGGGCTATTACGACGCCACGGGCAAGGCGCTCGCGGTCTCCGCCGATCAGCTCAACGATGCGGCCAGGAAGACCCAGACGGCCAACAGCATCCGCTTCACGCTCGGGCACGAGATCCAGCATGGCGTGAATCGTCAGGACATTCTCGACCAGGACAAGAAGCTGACCGACCAGGCGAAAGCCACCGCGAAGACGCCGTCGCCGCACGACTACACGGACGAGCTGAAAGCGTACAACCAGACTTCGCGCAAGATCGAGACCACCGCCGAGATCGCCGGTTTCAATACGCTGGCCTCCTACGTGACCGCGAAGAATCCGAAAGCGACGCTGAAGGATCTCTACGACGCTTCGCCCGACGATATGAAGATGTACATCAAGCAGGACCTCAGCGCGTCGCCGCCGACCTACACGGCGAAACCCGGGTTGACCATCGGCGCGGATCTCAAGATCGCCTCGACGAAAGAAAACGTCGAGGCGATGGGCAAGTTGTTCTACGACGCCAATGGCTATCCGCGCAACGAAGTCGGTCGCGCGCTGGGCATGATCCAGAAAGAGGAGGGAGATGCGCTTGCAGCCGCACGCCGGATCGACCCGAAGCATGCTGCCCCCGAAATCAGAGTGGACCTCAAGGAACTGGGCCTGTCCGGCATGCGATTGCCGGGTGGATTCACCGACAGCAGTCGACCCAGATTGCAATCGGAGGAAGGCGCAGGCCCGAGTCCGGGCGATCCACGGCACGCCAGTCACCCGGACAACGGGTATTTCCAGTCGTTGCGCGACAAACTGCCATCGTCGGTGCCCGACAATGCGGTCGCCAATGCGATGTTGATGGCCAAAAAGGATGGGCTGACCGACTTCTCGAAAGTGAATCCCGACGAAGTAGGGGTTTCCAACGGCAAGATATGGATCGGCGGCAATATGCCCGGTTTCCGCGTAGGCACCGACGCTGCGCAATCGCCGCCGATGGAAGATGTCGCCAAGGATCTGCAGAAGCTGCAGCAGGCCCAGACGCCATCGACGGATCCGTCGCGCAACCTCGGCCAGAGCGAACCGCAGCCCGCATCGGTCGGCCGGTGAAGCTCCCGCTCCGGGCCGGACTGTGGTCCGGAGCGTCTCGGCAAGAAGAATGGAACAACATCGACCAAAACGACGAAACCCGCCGGAGCGGGTTTCGTCGTTTTTACGAGTTGGCGTCCCCACGGCGATCCGAGCTTAACCCCCGGGCCGTTCTAAGGCACGTGGTTAAATTTCAGTTAATGTCACTTTACAAGCCGAAGGGCAGGTGGAGCAGAACCCGATCGACGAGAGGCATGAAGAGCGTGGTCACTTGATACGCCTGTGATCGCTAGCCCAAAAACCAATTGTTCCACCTCGTCGACGTGAAGATGCAGTTCATTAGCAATGAATTTTTTGGAAACACCTTCCGCCCTCAAACTTGCGAATACCTTCGCGAATATCTGAGAACTTTCACGTTTCATCTCGAAGGGCTCTTTAGTGCGAAAGCCGCGCCTCTCGATATCAATGCATAGCGACCGGTAGTGCCAATCTGTGATATGGCCGATGGCATGCAGACGATAGCTTAAGGCTGCTGCCGACACTCCCCAAATCTTCTTCCTCTCGATTATTGCGTCAAGAGAGGCGAACCGAGGGGCATGCGTAAAAACGCTTGCTCGTGGCATTAGGAATGCTGAGGCGAATGCATTTGCTTCCTTTTCTGCAGCTTGCCCTTGTGGTGATCCGTGCCGATGGAGAACTAGGTGCCCAAGTTCGTGCGCAGCATCAAATCTGCTCCGTTCAGCAGATTTCATCGTGTTCAAGAAAACGAAGGGTGTTTCGTTTTTCCACATTGCATACGCATCAACTGAAGTCGAGTCTATAGACAACGAAAAAACTCTTACGCCTCGCGACTCGAGTAGATGAACCATGTTCTTGATTGGGAGCTCTCCAAGCCCACAATGCTGGCGCAGCATGTAAGCCGCGGCTTCGGGGTCTTCCCCACTCAGGTCGGGAAGAGCGGCTTCAGGCAGTTCAAATCGTTTTTCGAACCAATCATTCAGCCGCAGCGCCATGGCACCGCACCCGAGCGCAGTATCTCTTTGCGCTGCGGTCATTTTTGTCAGAGCGCGAAAACTTGCTGAGTCGGGTGACAGTTCCTCAAGATCATCGCCATAAAAAAAAGTCAATGGAAACCTTAGCAGCGATGCGAGTCGCTGCAGGTTGCTAGTGTCCGGACAGAATTCGCCGCTCTCGTATGCGGTAATCGAACGCGGTTCGACTCCGACAGCCTTTGCAAGGCGTGTCTTCGTCAAGCCGCGACGCTTGCGGGCGAATGTCAGCCTGGACGGATTGAATCCGTCCAGCCTGTCCACTATGCGCGCCGTTTGATCTGAACGTCGATATCGGGAACGTCAAAGCCGGCCGGATCGATGGGCGCCCCATTTAGATCGATATCTTCAAGAAGGATGCGCTCCGACCATGCGTTGACACGGCCATCCGAACCAAGCGAAGTCGGCAGAGACAATTCGCTACGCACTTTGTCCTGCGTACGATGAATCAGGAGGATATAAGTCATCGTGCTGTCGCCAACCATCGAGTCGATAGCTTCCGGCTCGATGTCAGGAAACTGCAGGAGCAGTTGTTCCTGGTTCTCGGTGACCGCGCTCGCAGTATTCGGGCCTTTCTTGGACTTAGTGCAGGGGGTGCCAAACGCAAGTCCAGTGCTTTCATCGCCCGTAGCGACAGCGATAGCGATAGAGCTGTCGGAACTGACGACCAAGGAGTAGTTGTTGTAGTCCGTCCTGTCCCAGCCGCGGGGGATGAGCTCTTCACGCAGGCCTCTGACCGTTTCACCCCATGCCCAAACCCCGCGAACAAGGGGCGGGTGGTTGGGGGTGCAGGATGCGAACGCCAGTTGACCTTGCCAGACTGCTTTCAGCAGCATTGCTTGGGTCAAGCCAAGCTGGGCCAAGCGGTTTTCAACTTCGATCTGCGACTTGCTGATGTCCATGCGGTACTCCGGGGCGGCTAACTTCCTGTTTTTTTACCTCAAATGAGGTTGGAAAGCAAGAAGTTGACGCGCTCGTGGTCAATCGGAGAACGATCATGCCGAGAAGATGTAAGCAGATTACAGTCAGAGCATTCGGGTTGCCGTGTCCTGTCGTCGTAGCTGCAGAGTTGAGGCCTGTAGTGATCCGTCGACTACGTGAGGAAGAGAGGAGAAATCCAAATGTCCTCACGGAGCGAAAAAAAATCTTCGCTTGCTGAAAAAGGTCTTCAACCGTTCGCTTCGGGACCGATCCGAACCCCGGAAAAAACTGATACCCCAAAAAGCAAAAACCCCTGATAAATCAGGGGTTTAGCTTTGTTGTGGCGTCCCCACGGGGATTCGAACCCCGGTGTCCACCGTGAAAGGGTGGTGTCCTAGGCCTCTAGACGATGGGGACGTCGTAGAACTCTGTAGCCACTTCGGATCCGGCCTAACGATCAGAAGTGTTTCGAACATTGGTGGAGCCAGGCGGGATCGAACCGCCGACCTCCTGCATGCCATGCAGGCGCTCTCCCAGCTGAGCTATGGCCCCATGTGTCTGGAGAGCGCGAAAGTTTAGAGGGCGCCCCGGGGATCGTCAAGCCTCGGCAAACGATTCTCTGCGATTGGACTCACCACAGCGCATCGCGCAGCTTGTACCAGGCCATCGCAGCGACAAGCAACGGGGTGCGGAACGTGCGGCCGCCGGGGAAGTCGTGATGCGCGATCCGCGCGAACACGTCGAGGCGTTCGTTCTGGCCGCGGATCGCTTCGGCGATGATGTGGCCGGCGAGATTGGTCGCAGCGACGCCGTGACCGGAAAAGCCCTGCGCGAAATAAACGTTCGCGCCGATCCGGCCCCAGTGCGGCGCGCGGTTGAAGCTGATGTCGATGGTGCCGCCCCAGACGTGGTCGAAGCCGATATCCGCCAGCTGTGGGAAGACCTTGCGCATCCGTCGGGTCATCACCCAGCCCAGATTGGGCGGCTGGAAGTTGGAATAACTGGCGCGCCCGCCGAACAGCAGCCGGTGGTCGCTGCTCAGACGGAAATAGTCCAGCGCCCAGTTGCAGTCCGCCACCGCCATGTCGTTGCGGATCAGCGCCTGCGCGCGCTCCGCACCGAGCGGCGCGGTCGCCGCGATATAGGTGCCGACCGGCATGATCTTCCGATCCAGCTCCGGTGCGACGCCTTTGACCAGCGCATTGCCGGCGAGAACCGCGAAATCGCAGCGGACTGTCCCGTGCGCGGTATGCAGCACGGGTTTCGTGCCGTGGGTCATCCGCAGCACCGGGCTGTGTTCGAAAATCCTCACGCCCGCGGCGAGCGCGGCGCGACCGAGGCCAAGCGCGTATTTCAGCGGATGCAGATGCCCGGCGTTGGTGTCGTACAGGCCGCCGAGATAGCGCTGCGAATCGAGCTGTGCGCGCAACTGCTCGCGATCCCACCATTGCATCGGATAGTCGTAGTCGTTTTCGAGTTCGCGCTGCCAGGTCTGCAATTCGACGATCTGCCTCGGTTTGATCGCGACGGTCGTGTGACCCGTGCGCCAGTCGCAGTCGATGCCGTGACGCTCGCGGCGTTCATGGATCAGGCGCACGCCCTCGCACGACCAGTCGAACAATTTGCGGGCATCGTCGCGGCCGACCAGCGCGGCCAACTTGGCCTCGCCGCAGCCGAATCCGGGCAGCACTTGGCCGCCGTTGCGGCCGGATGCGCCCCAGCCGATGCGCTCGGCTTCGAGCACCACGACCTTGTAACCGGCGTCGGCCAACTCGAGCGCCGTCGACAAGCCCACATAACCCGCGCCGAGAATGCAGACATCGGCGTCGATGTCGCTTGCCAGGGCAGGTTGCGATGGAAGCGCTCCGGTGCTGGCGGCATACCAACTCGGCGGGTAGGCGGCATTCATGCGGGATAGCCTTTTTGCATGGCATCAGCCCCGCAGCGCATGCGAGTAGGCGAGGTCGATCCAATCGCAGATGCCTTGTTCGAACCCCTTTGCTCCGAACAAGGGAAAGAAATGCCAATCATCTGCAACGTCGGAAATTGTCGCGCCGGCATCGATCGCTGCAGTCCTGGATTGCGGTGGCAGCCGCAGCGTGAGCCCATGCATTCCTTCGGCAAAAGCGAATATTCGTCCGTTCGCGTAGGCGACGACATATGCGTAAGCATCGGTATCCGGGCAGTAAGTCTCCGCGCCGTCAAGTTCGCGCACGGCCGCACAGAGCGGCATCGCGACGTCGGAATGCGCCGACAGACCTTCGAGATACGACAGGATCGCGCGATTGCGATCGTCGTCCAGTGCTGGCGGCAGCGGCACGGTCATCAAAGGCTTCGCTCAGGCTGCGATCACACCGACCGCAGATACCAGTCGTATTCCAGCGTCGTCACTTCACGGTAGAAGCTGTGCAGCTCCTTGAGCTTCTGCTGGCCGTAGATGTGCCGGAAGGTTTCGCCGAACTGGGTGGCGATGAAGTCGCTGGCCATGAAATCGCGGATCGAATCGCGCCAGTAGGGCGTGCGGATCTCGGTCTGTTCGTAGGCGTTGCCGACCACCGGTGCGCCGGGGTCGTAGCCGTTTTCGATGCCGTCGAGCATCCCGGCCAGCACTGCGGCGGTGGCGAGATACACATTGGCGTCGGCACCGGCGATACGGTGCTCGATGCGGGTGTTCTTCTCGTCGCTGTGCGGGATGCGCATGGCCACGGTGCGGTTGTTGAACCCCCAGACTTCGTTGAGCGGCACGAATGCATTCAGTACGAAGCGACGGTAGCTGTTGGCGTTGGGCGCGAACAGCAGCAGGCAGTCCTGAGCGCTGCGCTGCAGGCCGCCGATGGCGTGACGCAGGGTGTCCGACGGTGCGTCCTGGGTGCAGGCGAAGATGTTGTCGCCGTTCGCGTCGAGCACGCTGGCGTGGATGTGCAGGCCGCTGCCGGCCTGGTCGACGAGCGGCTTGGCCATGAAACTGGCCTGCAGTCCCTGCTTCTGCGCGATCGCCTTGATCGCGCGCTTCAGGTAGATCGCGTCGTCGCAGGCGAGCAGGGCATCGTCGCGATGCTTGAGGTTGATCTCGAACTGGCCAGGCGCGTATTCGGCCACGGCGGTGTCGGCAGGAATGCCCTGGGCTTTGCAGGCGCAGGAGACGGCGTCGATGAAGTCGTGGAAATCGTTGAGGTCTTCGATGTAATAGACCTGCGTGCTCATGTTGCGCGCGCCGGTGTGCGCGTTCACCGGCGGCTGCGGACGGCCGTGGGCATCGGGTAGGCGGTCGAACAGATAGAACTCCAGTTCCACCGCGACCACCGGCTTCAGGCCGCGCGCGGTGTAGCGGTCCAGTACGCGCTTCAGCACTTCGCGCGGATTGGCCTCGAAGGTACCGCCGTTGGCGTCTTCCATCGACAGCAGCAGTTGCGCCATCGGTCGCGGCGACCACGGCACCGGCCGCAGCGTGCCGGGAACCGGCCGGCAGATCCGGTCTTCGTCGCCGATGTCGTAGCCCAGCCCGGTTTCTTCGACCGTGTTGCCGGTGATATCGGTGGCGATCAGCGACATCGGCAGGCAGACCCCGTCGGCGTAGACCTTTTCCAGTGCGCTGCGGGTGACGCGTTTGCCGCGCAGCAGGCCGTTCATATCGGGCAGGATCAGATCGACCAGCTCGCAGTCCGGGTTCTGTTGCAGCGCAAGAAGATCTTCGGGATTGAGGCTCGCGGGCATGATGTCGGCGGTCTGCATGGGCTCGACAACAGTGTGACAGTTGCCGATAGGGGCGGGAAGGCGTCAAGAATACTCAACGGACATCTCGCCAGTATGCCCATCGTTTCGGCTGAAATCAGTGCGGTGGGGCATGGTCGCGCGTTCGAATGGGCATCCTTGTGGCCGAGTGTTGCAGAAATCAAACATGCCGGGTAACGTGCGGTGGACGCCCCCGAGGCCTCGCGACGAGCGTTTCGCATGTCATCCACATCGGCACGGCTACCGCTGGTTGGTTTGCCCACCGACCGCAAACTCATCGGCCCGCACCCGTTTCTCGCGGCCGGGGAGAAGTACGTCCGCGCGGTGGTCGATGGCGCCGGGTGCCTGCCGCTGCTGATCCCCGGACTGCAGCCCGCGCTGCCGCTGCGGCCGCTGCTGGAAGGACTCGACGGCATCCTGTTGACCGGCTCGGTCAGCAATATCGAACCGCATCATTACAGCGATGAACCCAGCAACCCGGGCAATCTCCACGACCCCGCCCGCGACGAGACCACGCTGGCGCTGATTCCGCTGGCGATCGAACTGGGGCTGCCGATTCTCGCGATCTGCCGCGGATTCCAGGAGGTCAATGTCGCTTTCGGTGGGCGCCTGCATCAGAAAGTGCATGAAGTGGACGGCTTCATGGACCATCGCGAAGATCTCGACGATCCGCTCGATGTGCAATATGCGCCGACCCATCCGGTCGCGCTGGCGCCGGGCGGACTGCTTGCGGGCATCGCCGGCACCAATACTGCACAGGTCAATTCGCTGCACGGGCAGGGCATCGCGCAATTGGGCGAAACCCTGACCGTGGAGGCGACCGCGCCGGACGGTCTGATCGAAGCCTATCGCCGCGACGGTGGCCCGCTTTCCAACAGCACATTCCTGCTGGCGGTGCAGTGGCATCCGGAGTGGCGCGTCGTCGAGAACCCGTTCTATCACGGCATTTTCCGCGCTTTCGGCGATGCCTGCCGCCAGCACGCGCAACAACGGATACGATGACCGCATGAGCCCGCGCACACCACCCCGCAAGACACCGCCGAAACCCGCGGTCGCCTCCGCCCGCAAAAAGAAACCTGCGCACGCGCAGCAGCCGGGCGAGCCCGCGCTGCTGCGCTGGCTGAAGGATCGCCGGATCACCGAGGTCGAATGCCTCGTGCCGGACATCACCGGCAACGCGCGCGGCAAGATCATTCCCGCCGACAAGTTCTCGCACGATTACGGCACGCGGCTGCCGGAAGGCATCTTCGCCACGACCGTCACCGGCGACTATCCCGACGATTATTACGATCTGATTTCGCCATCCGATGCCGACATGCTGCTGCGTCCGGACCCGGACACGGTGCGGCTGGTGCCCTGGGCCACCGATCCGACCGCGCAGATCATCCACGACTGCTACACCAAGACCGGCGAACGCCATGAGTTGGCCCCGCGCAACGTGCTCAAGCGCGTGCTTGATGCCTATGAAGCACTGGGCTTGCGGCCGGTGGTCGCGCCGGAGGTCGAATTCTTCCTGGTACAGAAAAACACCGATCCGGATTTCCCGCTGCAGCCGCCCGCCGGGCGCTCGGGACGGCCGGAAACCGCACGCCAGTCCTATTCGATCGACGCGGTCAACGAGTTCGACCCGATTCTCGACCTGATGTACGACTACAGCGACGCCATGCAGTTGGACGTGGATACGCTGATCCACGAATCCGGCGCGGCGCAGCTGGAAGTCAATCTCATCCATGCCGACGCCATGTCGCGCGCCGATCAGGTGTTCCTGTTCAAGCGGATGATGCGCGAGGCGGCGATGCGCCACGGCGTGTACGCGACCTTCCTCGCCAAGCCGATGGAGAACGAGCCGGGCAGCGCGATGCACATCCACCAGAGTCTGGTCGATATCAAAACCGGAAAGAATGTCTTCGCCGGCAAGCGCGAAGGCGAGCACAGCAAAATCTTCGAGCATTACCTCGGCGGCTTGCAGAAGTACGTGCCGATGGCGATGGCCTTTTTCGCGCCGAACGTGAATTCCTATCGACGGCTGGCGCTGGGCCAGGTCGCGCCGATCAACGTGCAGTGGGGTTACGACAACCGCACCTGCGGCCTGCGCGTACCGATGGATACACCGGAGAACACCCGCGTCGAAAGCCGTTTCGCGGGTTCCGACGCCAATCCGTACCTGGCGATGGCCGGCACGCTGGCCTGCGGCCTGTTCGGCATCCGCGAGAAGCTGCAGCCGACCGCGCCGCTGACCATCAGTGCGCAGGATGTGGGCTTCGAACTGCCGCGTTCCCTGGGCGAGGCGCTGGACCAGCTGGAAAGCTGCACGATGCTGCACGACCTGATGGGCGCGCGTTTCGTGCGCGCTTACATCTCGGTCAAGCGCAAAGAATACGAAACCTTCTTCCGGGTGATCAGTTCGTGGGAACGCGAGTTCCTGCTGCTGAACGTCTGATCCTTCATCGCACCGTATCGCCATTCCGCCGGAAATCCCATGGATAAAGCCGATCTCGTCCATCTGCAGCAACTCGATGCCGCACATCATCTGCACCCGTTCAACGACAACGCGGCGCTCGCGAAAAAAGGCACGCGCATCCTGACCCGCGGCGAAGGCGCCTATGTCTGGGATGCCAACGGCAACAAGCTGCTCGACGCCTTCGCTGGCCTGTGGTGCGTGAATGTCGGCTATGGCCGCAGGGAACTGGGCGAGGCGGCGTCGCGGCAGATGACGGAGCTGGCCTACTACAACAGCTTCTTCCAGTGCACGGTGGAGCCGACGGTCCTGCTGTCGGCCAAGCTTGCGGAACTCACGCCGGCCGATCTCAATCACGCCTTCTTCACCAATTCCGGCTCCGAGGCCAACGACACCATCCTGCGTCTCGTCCGCCACTTCTGGGCGGTACAGGACAAACCACAGAAGAACATCTTCATCGGTCGCCACAACGGCTACCACGGCACCACGATGGCCGGCGCCAGCCTCGGCGGCATGGCCGGCATGCACAAGCAGGGCGGGCTGCCGATTCCCGACATCCACCATATCGATCCGCCGTTCTGGTTCGCCGACGGCGGCGATCTGTCGCCCGACGAATACGGTCTGGTTGCCGCGCGACGCCTGGAACAGAAGATCCTTGAACTCGGGCCGGACCGGGTCGCCGCTTTCATCGGCGAGCCGATCATGGGCGCCATCGGTGTCTACATTCCGCCGGTGACCTACTGGCCCGAAATCGAACGCATCTGCCGTCGATACGACGTGCTGCTGGTCGCCGACGAAGTGATCTGTGGCTTCGGCCGCACCGGAGAATGGTTCGGCGCGAACTATTTCGGTTTCACTCCGGACGTGATGACGCTCGCCAAGGGCATCACCTCCGGCTATATCCCGCTCGGCGCGGCGATGTTCAACGATCGTGTCGCCGGCGTACTGAAAGAGCAGGGCGGAGAACTTGCGCACGGCTGCACCTATTCCGGGCATCCGGTCTGCACGGCGGTCGCGCTGGAGAACATCCGCATCCTGCAGGAAGAAGGCATCGTCGACCGTGCACGGACCGGGATCGCGCCGTATCTGGCACAGCGCTGGGCCGAGCTGGGCGAACACCCGCTGGTCGGCGAGGCCCGCATCGCCGGCATGGTCGGCGCGCTGGAGCTGGTCCCGGACAAGCGCAAGCGCGCGTTCTTCGAGGAGCGGGGCAGGGTCGGCATGCTGTGCCGGGACATGGCCCTGAAGAACGGCCTCATCCTGCGCGCGACTTATGATTCAATGCTGTTGTCGCCGCCGCTGATCATCACCCGCGAGCAGGTCGACGAACTGTTCGAGAAAACCTGGAAGTCGCTGAACGAAACCGTCGCGGCACTGTAGATGCAGCGACAGGCCGCAGCCGTTAATCTGTCGAGGATGCCACCGTCACGCCACACCATTGACGCCCTACCGGGCAAAGGGAAATCACGATGAAACTGCGAGTGTTGGGGCTTTCCATCGCCGTCTGTCTGCTGGCCGCCTGCGGCGACAAATCCGACAGCGGCGCCGCGTCCACCGACGGCAAGTCTGGAGGCGACGACGACAAGACCTTGAACGTCTACAACTGGTCGGATTACATCGCCGAAACCACCATCCCGGACTTCGAGAAGAAGAGCGGCGTGAAGGTGGTCTACGACGTCTTCGACAGCAACGAGATGGTCGAGACCAAGCTGCTCGCGGGCTCCAGCGGTTACGACATCGTCGTGCCCACGCTGAATTTCCTCGGCCGACAGATCCAGGCCGGTGTCTTCCAGAAACTGGACAAGTCGAAGATTCCGAATATCGCCAACCTCGACCCGGAGATGATGAAGCGCATCGCGCTGCAGGATCCGGGCAATGAATACGCGGTGCCGTACCTGTGGGGCACCACCGGCATCGGCTACAACGTCGACAAGATCACCGCCGCATTCGGCAACACCGATGTCACCAACAGCTGGGACCTGGTGTTCAAGCCGGAAAACATCGCCAAGCTCAAGGGCTGCGGCGTCACCCTTCTCGATACGCCTTCGGAAATCATCCCGATTGCGCTGAACTATCTCGGCGAAGATCCCAACAGCCAGGATCCAGCGGTGATCGACAAGGCGGCCGCCTTGCTGAAGACGATCCGTCCCTACGTCACCAACTTCCATTCCTCGCAGTACATCGATTCGATGGCCACCGGCAATACCTGTCTGGTGGTCGGCTGGTCGGGCGACATCATCCAGGCGCGCGACCGCGCCGAAGAAGCCAAGAACGGCGTGAAGATCGGCTATTCCATCCCGAAGGAAGGCGCGCCGATGTGGTTCGACATGCTGGCGATTCCGAAGGATGCCAAGCATGTCGAGAGCGCGAATGCATTCATCAACCATCTGCTCGAACCCCAGGTCGCCGCCAACAACACCAATTTCGTCAGCTACCCGAACGCCATTCCCAAGGCGACGCCGCTGGTCGAAAAGGACATCAGCGGCGATCCGACGATCTACCCGCCGCCGGATGTCACCGCGAAGCTCTTCACCTTCGCGATCATCCCGCCCGATGTGGACCGCCAGTACACGCGGATCTGGACCCAGCTCAAGACCGGTCGTTGATGCGTCGCAGCGGGGCAGACAGCGATGCCTGCCCCGCTGCATTCCGGGCTGAATTCAGAGCGAGCTGCATTTAGATCGAACTGTGTTTAGAGCGAGCTGTTTTCGAGTTGAATCCGAGGGGAATCCATGGCCGCAGTCGCCAATGAAAAACCGCATCACGGTGCTTCCGGCGCCGCCAAGGCCACGGTCGAGGATTATCTCCGCATCGCCGATGTCCGCAAGGAATTCGACGGTTTCGTCGCGGTCGACGACACCAATCTGTCGATCCGCAAAGGCGAGATCTTCGCGTTGCTCGGCGGTTCGGGATGCGGCAAGTCGACGCTGCTGCGCTGCCTCGGTGGCTTCGAAAAACCAACGTCCGGAAAGATCTATCTCGACGGCCAGGTGATGAACGATCTGCCGCCGTACGAGCGTCCGATCAACATGATGTTCCAGTCGTACGCGTTGTTCCCGCACATGACCGTGGAGCAGAACATCGCATTCGGACTGAAGCAGGACGGCTTGGGCAAAGAGGCCATCGCCAAGCGCGTCGAGGACATGCTCAATCTGGTGCAACTGGGCAAGCTCGCCAAACGCAAACCGCACCAGCTGTCCGGCGGCCAGCAGCAGCGCGTCGCCCTGGCGCGTTCGCTGGCGAAGGGCCCCAAGCTGTTGCTGCTCGACGAACCGATGGGCGCGCTCGACAAGAAACTGCGCTCGAAGATGCAATTGGAACTGGTCGACATCATCGAGAAGTCTGGCGTGACCTGCGTGATGGTCACCCACGACCAGGAAGAAGCGATGACCATGGCCACGCGCATCGCGCTGATGGATGCGGGCCGGATCCGCCAGGTCGGCACGCCCGATGAAATCTACGAATCGCCGACCAGCCGCTTCGCTGCGGAATTCATCGGCTCGATCAATATGTTCGATGGCCGGATCGATGAAGACGAGGCCGACTACATCACCATCCAGTCGCCATCGCTGCCGGTGCCGATCTATGTCGGTCACGGTGTCTCCGGCTTCGAAGGACAGGAAGTGGGATACGGCGTGCGTCCCGAAAAGCTGACGATCAGCAAGGAAGAGCCGGCGCAGCTCTACAACAAGGCGCAGGGCAAGATCGAGGACATCGCCTACTTCGGCAGCCACTCGGTGTTCCATGTCCGTCTGCCGAGCGGCTACAAGGTCATGGCCAATTTCGCCAACCAGCAGCGCTGGGCCAGCGAAGGCATGACCTGGGGCGACACAGTCTGGGTGTCGTGGGGCGACAAGGAAGGCGTGGTGCTCACGTCATGAACCTCCGGTCGCTGAAGAAGTACCTGCCGGGGCCGCGCTGGGGCGTCATCGCCGTCCCGTACTTCTGGCTGCTGCTGTTCTTCGCGATCCCGTTCCTGATCGTGCTGAAGATCTCGTTCGCCAAACTGGCGATCGCGCAGCCGCCGTACACGCCGATCCTGGAGTTCGTGAAGAGCGAGGTGCTGCTCAAACTCAATCTCACCAACTACACGGTGCTGTTCTCCGACTCGCAGTACCTGCTGGCATACGCCAGTTCGCTGAAGATCGCGGCGATCTCGACCCTGTTCACGCTGCTGATCGGCTATCCGATGGCCTACGTCATCTCGCGCCTGTCTCCGTCCGCGCGCAATATCGCGATGATGCTGGTGGTGCTGCCGTCGTGGACTTCGTTCCTGATCCGCGTCTACGCCTGGATCGGCATCCTCGACAACAACGGCCTGCTCAACAGCCTGCTGATGAAGATCGGGTTGATCGATGCGCCGCTGCAGATCCTCAACACGCCGCTCGCGGCCTACATCGGGATCGTCTACTGCTATCTGCCGTTCATGATCCTGCCGCTGTATTCCAACCTGCTGAAGTTCGACCACCGTCTGCTGGAAGCCGCCTACGATCTCGGCGCCAAGCCTTGGAAGGCCTTCCTCAAGATCACCTTGCCGATGTCGCGCTCGGGCATCATCGCCGGCTGCATGCTGGTGATGATTCCCGCGATCGGCGAGTTCGTCATTCCCGAAATGCTCGGCGGCCCGGATACGCTGATGATCGGTCGCGTGCTGTGGAGCGAGTTCTTCAACAACCGCGATTGGCCGGTGGCATCGGCCGTGGCGATCGTCATGCTGATCATGCTGCTCATCCCGATCCTGATCTTCAACCGCGTCCAGCAGAAAGAGCTGGAAGGGCGGCTGACATGAGCGGCACCACGATGCAAAGCAATCGCGCGATCCGCTGGACGGTCCTGGGCCTGGGCTTCGCATTCCTCTACATCCCGATCCTGATCCTGATCGTCTACTCCTTCAACGAATCCCGACTGGCTTCGGTGTGGTCCGGATTTTCGTTCAAGTGGTATGGCGAGCTGATGCGCGATCGCTCGATGCTGGACGCCGCCTGGGTCAGTCTGAAAGTCGCGTTCTGGACCGCAACCGCTGCGGTGGTGCTCGGTACGATGGCGGCGCTGGCGATGACCCGCATGCACCATTTTCCGACCAAGACCCTGTTCGGCGCGATGATCACCGCGCCGCTGGTGATGCCGGAAGTCATCACCGGTCTTTCGATCCTGCTGATGCTGGTGTCGATGGGCGGCTTGATCGGGATCGCGCCGAAAGGCGTGGTCGCGATCTGGGTCGCGCACGTGACCTTCACGCTGGCGTTCGTGACCGTGGTGGTGTCGTCGCGACTCGCGGAACTCGACAAATCTCTTGAAGAAGCAGCGATGGATCTCGGCGCCAACCGGATCAAGGTGTTCTTCCTGATCACGCTGCCGATCATCGCGCCGGCGCTGGTGTCGGGTTGGCTGCTGGCGTTCACGCTGTCGCTGGACGACGTGGTGATCGCCAGCTTTGTCGCCGGCCCGAACTCGACCACGCTGCCGATGAAGGTCTTCTCGTCGGTCCGTCTCGGGCTCAGTCCCAAGATCAACGCGCTGGCGACCCTGATGGTGCTGGCGGTGTCGCTCGCGGCGGTGACCGGCTGGTGGTTGATGTACCGCGAAGAGAAGCGCAGGCAGCGCGATATCCAGTTAGCGGCCCAATCCAGTACGGACCAAGACAATACTTGAGGTGACATCATGACGGTGCGATTGATCCATCCATGGACCGGCGAGATCGACTACACCTACGACTACGTCGGCGAGCCCGAGGTCGAACGCGCCCTGCAATCTGCGGCGCAAGCGGCTCCAGGCTGGGCCGCCCGCAGTCTCGATGAACGTGCCGGGCTGATGCGTGCGGTCGCCGCGCGCCTGCGCGAACAGCGCGATGCCATCGCTGCGATCATGACTGCCGACATGGGCAAGCTGCGCAGGGAAGCACTGGTCGAAATCGAGAAATCGGCGTCCGCCTGCGAATACTACGCAGACCATGCCATCGATTACCTGCGCGACGGCATGATCGCGACCGAAGCGCATCGCAGCTACGTCACCTACGAGCCACTGGGCTGCATTTTCGCGGTGATGCCGTGGAATTTCCCGATCTGGCAGGTGTTCCGTTTCCTGGCGCCGGGACTGATGGCGGGCAATGTCGCGGTGCTCAAGCATGCGACCAACGTGCCGCGCTGCGCGGACGCCATCGCCGGTGTGCTGCGCGATGCCGGAATTCCCGACGGTGTGTTCGGCGTGCTGCATATCGATAACACGATGGCCGCGCGTGTCATCGCCGATCCCCGCGTGAAGGCGGTGACCCTGACCGGCAGCGAACGCGCCGGCAGTGCGGTCGCTTCGACGGCCGGCAAACACCTGAAGAAATGCGTGATGGAACTCGGCGGCAGCGATCCGTTCGTGGTGCTCGACGATGCCGATCTCGAAGCGACCATCCCCGCCGCCGTCGCTTCACGCTTCGGCAATGCGGGACAGACCTGTATCGCCGCCAAGCGCTTCATCGTGACGCCGGGCATCGCCGATGCGTTCGTCGCCCGTTTCGTCGAAGCCGTCGCCAAACTCGCCGTCGGCGACCCGGCTCTGGACGCCACCACGCTCGCGCCGATGGCTCGCGCCGACCTGCGCGACGAAGTGCACGACCAGGTGCAGCGCAGCGTCGCGGCCGGCGCAAAACTGCTGCTCGGTGGCGTGCCGGGGCAGGGCGCTTCGCACTATCCGGCGACGATCCTCGATCACGTCGTCACCGGCATGCCCGCATACCACGAAGAACTGTTCGGCCCTGCCGCCAGCATCCTGCGTGCCTGCGACGACGATGACGCCGTGCGCCTCGCCAACGATACCGACTTCGGCCTCGGCGCCAGCGTCTGGACGACAGACAAGGTCCGCGGCGAAGCGGTCGCACGGCGCATGCAGGCCGGCGCCACCTTCGTCAACGCCATCGTGCGCAGCGATGTCAGGCTGCCGTTCGGCGGAACGAAGACGTCGGGCTTTGGTCGTGAACTTGCGGAACACGGCATCCACGAGTTCATGAACATCAAGACGGTCTACGTCGCCTGAACGCGGTCGCTCGCCCTCAGCAGCCGGGGGCTTGTCAGGGGCATGGATCAATCGCCCATGACGAATGCGTCAGGAATTTCATAGCGCTCCGTGCCCAGCGTCGCGATGGTGGTGTCGCCTTCGCGGGTTGAACCACTTTTCATGGCCGCAGTGCCGTCGGCTTCCGCCGTCGAGAACGTGAGGAAGCTGCCGTCGTTGTTGAAGAAGATCGTGCGCTGACGGCCATCGGGGAGCGCGACTTCGATATAGGTGCCGGTCTCGGTCCCGCGCACGACGCCGGCTTCGCACATCCCGGCGGGCGCGCCCTCATAGCCGGAGCAGCGGATCTGCGCGGTCGCGTTGTAGCGGGTCCCGGCGACCTTGGCGTCGCCTTGGCCATCGCCGTCGCCGGGCTTGGCCGCGCTCGCGGGCACCGACACCAGGGTCACGCCATCGACAGTCGCGACCACGGTGCCACCCAACTTTGCCGCGTCATCGGCGAGCAGGCAGCCTGCGAGCGTTGCGCTGTCATCCAGGTAATTCACGGTTGCCCGGCTCTCACCGATCTTCCGGCAGGCATCGCCCGGGTTGGGGTAACCATCGCCCATGACATTCAGGCTGGCGGGCCAAGTGGCCGGCGCTCCCGCTTGGCTGTCGATGGTTGCGGCTGCGGCCTTGCCGTTATCCGAGGCTGGCTTGCAGCCTGCGGTCATCAGGGTCACCGCTACTGAAATGAGACTGACTCGCATGAGGGTACGCATAGTCGAGATGCTCCTATCCGGTGGACTGCTGGTTTACGTCATACGCTCTTACGTCATGCGTTGCGCGATTGCCGAATTCAAAAGTAAAGACAGGGAGTGGGTCGCCGCGCGACCAAGCAACACAAGGTGCTTGTTTTATCGCTGTTTAGCACAACTTTCGATTCTGGGACAGGTTCTGGTCAAGCCCTCTTCGGGCAGCTCCGATCGGTTGCCTATCCTGCGATTGACAGGCTCCTGTATCGGGTCTAGATTTTTGGAAAAGGACTATGGCGGAGGCGATATGAACCGCATGATCGGGAAGGTTCCGTTTCCTGTATGCCGCTTGGCGATTGTTACGACACTCGTTTTTGTTTGCGGGGCTCATACGTCGGCCAGCGAGCCCAGCGATGCCGGTCGTGCAGGCCCCGACCAGATGGTCTTCAGCGTCGAGAACATGGACAAATCGGTTTCCCCAGGAACCGATTTCTACAGATACGCAGCAGGCGGATGGCTGTCCCGCGTCCAGCGCCCCGAACGCCACGGCAGCTACGGCTTTTTCGAAATCGTCGCCGATCGCGTCCAGGACCAGATGCGACAGGTTCTCAAGCAGGCAGGTCGCGATGCCGCGACTGCGGCGAAGGGCAGCCCGAGCCAGCAGGTCGGTACGTTCTACAACGCCTATATGGACCTCGACGCGCGCCGGGCGAAGGGGATGACTCCGATCGGACCTGTCCTCGACCGGGTTGATGCGATCCGCGACATGAACGGTCTCGTGCATTTCATGGCGCAGTCGGCGCGCGACGGCGGACCGACCTTGTTCCTCGAGTTTTCGTCTGACGTCGACCTTGCCGACAACAAGCTCAACGTGATGTACCTCGGTGCCGGTTCACTCGGCCTGTCCGACGATTTCGAGGATGTTTTCGAAGAGGCCGAAGGCGGGTCGCGCATCACCGGCTATCGCACTTATCTGGCCCAGGTACTGAAGTTGGCCGGAACCGCGCCAGCCGAAGCCGCGCGCATCGCAGACCTGTCGATCCGGGTCGACCGCGCGCTGCACGCTGCCAAGCTGCCACCCGCCCAAGCCAATGATCCCGGCAAGATCTACAACGTTACGACCCTCGACAAGCTACAACCCCAGATTCCCCGACTCGATCTTGGCCTGCTGCTCAAGTCGCTGCAATTCGGGTCACCGGACAGGCTGGTACTGACCGAACCGCACTATCTTCCGGCGCTGTCGGCGCTGCTCGCCGGGCTGTCGATGCAGGACATCCGCGACTATGCGCGGCTGCGCACGATCCTTGTCTACACGCCCTACCTGAGCCCGGATTTCGATACCCCGCTACTCGGGCTGAACAAGGCCCTCGTCGGCGTCAGCGTCCTGCCGTCGATGGAGGAACGCGCGCTGGATGCCATCAAGTCCCAGCTCGGTCAGCCGGTCAGCAAACTCTATACCGACAATTTCTTCCCGGCCGAGACACGCCAGCAGGCCACCGAAATGGTCGGGCTGATCAAAGGCGCATTTGTCCAGCGGATGCCGAGCCGGGTCTGGCTGTCCGGTGAGACCCGCGCTGCGGCCATCGCGAAGCTGGATGCGCTGGAATTCAAGATCGGTTATCCCGACAAGTGGGTCGACTATTCCGGGGTTGCGATTACGAACGACCTCGTCGCGTCCATCACCGATATCTCGCGCCTCGATTTCGAACGCATGCGCCAGAAGATCGGCAAGCCGGCGGAGCATGAATACTTCGCCGATCAGAAGACCCTGCCGATGGTGGTCAATGCCGGCTACAACCCGACCGTGAACGGGTTCGAAGTGCCTGCCGCGATCATCCAGCCGCCGATGTACGACGCCGATGTCGATCCGGCCGTCAACTTCTGCCGCATGGGCGCAGTTCTCGGACACGAGATGACCCACGGCTTCGACTGGACCGGCAAGCAGTTCGACAAGGACGGAAACATGCGGAACTGGTGGAAGCCGGTGGACGACACCGCCTTCGATGCGCTGGCGGGAAATCTTATCGCCCAAGCCAATCGCTATGAGTATCTGCCCGGCCAGATCAACGGCAGCGGCGCGCAGCAGGTGGGCGAGAACATGGCCGACCTTGGCGGCATCACGCTCGCGCATGTCGCATTGCGCACGTACCTGGCGCGCCACCCGGACAAAGACGTTGTGATCGACGGACTGACCCAGGACCAGCGCTGCTTCCTCGCCTGGGCGCAACTATGGGCGTGGAAAGGTCAAGAAGGGATTCTGCGCTCGCAGGTCGCTCGCGACGCGCATCCCCCGAACGCATACCGTGCTGTTGCACCGCTTCAGCACGTTGACGCCTTCTATGATGCGTTCGGTATCAAGCTGGGCGACCCGATGTGGCTTGCCCCTGAAAAGCGGGTGCATGCCTGGTGACCGAGGCCGCCCGGCGCTTGCGATTCGGAATACGCTGG
Source organism: Lysobacterales bacterium (assembly GCA_017302135.1). Lineage (GTDB taxonomy): Bacteria > Pseudomonadota > Gammaproteobacteria > Xanthomonadales > Xanthomonadaceae > Lysobacter_I. The sequence goes on from JAFLDZ010000002.1 coordinate 168,643, forward strand.
GGCAGGGTGGTTGGTACGCCGCACCATCCGGCGACGATCTCCTCTGGGGTTTCCGACAGGGTTCTCCTTTCCGGTCGTTCGACAGGCGTATACAGGAATCGGCGGGCAGGGGCGCCATCCCGTTCCCGACATGGAGATATGGACATGAAGAAGTTGAAAAAGGCCGCAACCTGGGGTGCTCTGGTGGCAGGTTTGACGTATGCCATCGCTGCGTATGCGTATCCGATCTACGGCCCGAATCAGGAACTCTATGTGACCTATTACAGCAACGCTGCGCGCACCAATGAGGTCGGGGTACGCGCGATCGGTCATGACGACAACTGCAGTACCTGGCATGTGACCTGGGGCATCACCACGCCTTATTCGCGCGTCTCGGTCACGGACTGCATGACGATCGAGGAATACTGAGTCGGCCCCGGTTTTCCCATAGCCACAGGAGTTCCGCGAAGAGCCGGCCTGCGCAAAGGAGGCCGGCTTTTTTTTTCGTTCTTTTCGGCGTGGCATCAAGTAGGTGTCATCAGGGGTTCGTGTAATACGCTCGACCAATCTTATTTCGCATAATGCATATTATGTAAATAAGCGTATGGCGCGCATTGGCCTCGGTAAGGCTCTGCCAGTGCGCTTCTCTGTGTCCGTTTGCTCGAACATCGAGCGTTGGTGTTATCAGAACGTGAGAATCATCACGGTTCTAGCCCGCGACTCAGGAGGATGCCATGTCGGAGCGCAATTTGGCGGCCGCAGCAACTGTCGGTCGAAACGATAACCGGTGCGAATGGCGGCCGAAACCCAAACGCCCGCACTGCAAATGCATCAGTACCGATCAGCCGCCGAAACGGCCGGACCCGGCGATCTACAGCCAGCGCCAGCGGCTGTCCCAAGGTTTGAGCACCAGTTGGGAAAGTCCGGATATCCAGACCAACTGGTGGGACGACTGGCGGCTGATGGACAGCATCCTGGTCCGGGTGCACAACGAGTCCAACGAGGCCAGCGCGGTCAACACCCTGGTCCAGGTGCGTTGGGCGCAATACGGGATCGGGACGGTCTTCAGCTCCCTGGGCGATCAGCTGATCAGCCTCGGCTATGCGCCCGACGCGAAGGACCTGGCCTTCCCGATCAACGGTGCGGTGCGGGCGCTGGGCAACGATGTCTCGATCGAGGTCCGGATCAGCCATCCCCACGACAAGGTCGCCGACAACAATCTGGGCTATCAGGCCATCCACGGCGTGCGCACGTCGCAGGTCGGCAAGTCGCCCAGCAAGCAGTTCGCGGTGCTCAACGCGTCCGCAGCCACCGAAACGATCACACTCGTGGTCTTGGCCAACGATATCGGCGGTGCGGTCACACCGACCAGCCGCGTGTTCGCGCCGGGCGAACAGATCACCGCCACGCTGACCACGAACGTGCCCGGTTCGATCGTGCCGCCGGCAGGCGATTTCATCCTCAAGGAAGCCACCGTGGTCGGCTACGACAGCAGCGGCAGGCTGCTGGGTGGCGTCACGTTCCTGGTGAGGGTCGACTCATGAACGCACTCATCCGCAGCATGATCGCCATCACCCGACCCTTCACGCTGCGTCTCGGTCCTTGCGAACTCAACGGCATGCTGATCGGCGCTTTGACGGGTTTCATGTTCTGCATCGTCTGGTTGATGGGCAAGGCGTTCACTCCGGTCGCCTATCCCTTGTGGCTCTACATCGCGCTGGTGCTGGCGCTGTTCTGCTGGGGCGCGCTGTTCGCGCTGCTTTGCGGGCCATTGCGCTATTCGGCGTCCACGGTCGCGGGCCCGCTGCTGATCAATGCGCTGTTGACCAGCACGCTCACCGTCTATCTGTGCAACCTGAGTGGACAACCGCTGTTGTTCTTCCTGATCGGCATGCTGGTGGGTCTGCTCGTCGGCCGACTGCTCTGCCGCTACTGCCGCAACCCCACGCAACGCACGAAGGAGGGCTGAGCCATGGCCAATACAAAACCCGCCTGCGGCGTTGGCAGTGCTTCGACCGCAACCACCTTTTCGGACCTTTGGGGCCTGATCCTGCTGTTGATCTCGTTGGGCTCGGGTATCGTCACGGTCGTTACCAAATTCGCCGAAACGGTCGCGTTTCTCACCCAGGCGTTCAGTCTGCTTGGGATCACCGCGCCGGTCGCGGTGTGGCTCGGCGCGGTGGCCGCCTATGTCACCGTGATGATCGTCATCATCGTGTTCTTCTACAAGAACTGCGTCGAAGCGCCCAGAGGACTGGATACGTGTTCGGCCGGCGTGATCGAAGACGTGTTTCCATCGTTCGACGATTGGAGCGAATGGGTGTTTCCGTTTGCGGCGAGTCATCCGCGCATCGATGTGGTGGTCAAGTGCGATTACTGGGATCTCGCCGCCAACGGCGGGGCGACGGTGGTATGCAACGACGACACCGAACGATCCCCGATCATCAGTGCGATCTTCCACAGCTCCGAAGTCTGCGCCGCAGGCGGCGGCGCGATCGCCGGGGCCGCGATCGCCGGGATCGGCGGCATCATCGCGGCGGTGGCGATCGGTGCGGCGATCGGCTGCTCGGCATCCGGGCCGTTCTATCTGCTGTGCCTGCTGGTCGTGCTGATCATCGCCGCCATCGTGGTGGCGGTCGCTGCGCTGATCGGTGCGCTCATCGGCGGCATGATCGGCAAGGCGGCTGCAGGCAGCGACGATCCGATCAACGATGGCGCTGGTTTGACCATCGGCGATTACGTCACCACGCCGGGCAATCTGATCATCATGGGCAATCTCGACAACGCCCGCGCGTACTGGTTCGTGACCGAAGGCGGCCACACCGTGCACGGCCGTTCCACCGGATCGGCGCCTTTCAGCCATCTCGATCCGGATGCGAATCTGACCGTGGATGCCTGCTGAACCGTAAATACAAATAGAGCGTGCAAGCCGGGCATGGATGCTCGACCAGCAGGGCGCTTCGGGATACCGGAGCGCCCTGCTCCCTTCAAGTCGCCAGATTGATCCAGGTGGCTTTGACTTCGGTGTATTTCTCGAAGGCGTGCAGGGACTTGTCGCGGCCGTTGCCGGACTGCTTGTAGCCGCCGAACGGTGCGGTCATGTCGCCACCGTCCCAGTAATTCACCCAGACGCTGCCGGCGCGCAGTTTCCGGGCGACGCGATGCGCGCGGCCGATGTCGCGGGTCCAGACCCCGGCGGCGAGACCGAAATCGCTGTCGTTGGCCATCCGCAGCGCATCGGCTTCGTTGTCGAAGGCGATCACCGACAGCACCGGGCCGAAGATCTCCTCGCGGGCGATGGTGTGGTCGTGTTCGACGGCGTCGAACACCGTCGGCTCGATGTAGCAGCCGCCGGCGACCACGTCGGCGCGCTTGCCGCCCAGCAGCAGCCGGCCGCCGTCGGCCTGACCCTTGGCGATGTAGTCCAGCACCCGGGCGGTCTGGCTTTCGTCGACCATCGCGCCCATCGGCGCACCGGGTTCCAGCGGATGTCGCGGGTGCATGGCTTTGCCGGCCTCGACCACGGCGGCCACGAAGTCGTCCTTGATCGAGCGCTCGACCAGCAGGCGCGAAGCGGCGGTGCAGACTTCGCCCTGGTTGTAGAAGATGGCGCCAGCGGCGGCTTTGGCGGCCTGTGCCAGGTCCAGAGCGTCGGCGAAGACGATGTTCGGACTCTTGCCGCCGCATTCCATGTAGGCGCGTTTCATGTTGGAGCGCCCGGCGCACTGCAGTAGATGTTTGCCTACCGCCGTGGAACCGGTGAACACCAGTCCATCGACATCCATATGCAAGGCCAGCGGTTCGCCCGCGCCTTTGCCGAAGCCCGGCACGACGTTGAACACGCCTCCGGGAATGCCCGCCTCCATCGCAATCTCCGCCAGCCGGATTGCGGTCAATGGCGACTTTTCCGACGGCTTCAACACCACCGAATTGCCCATCGCCAGGGCCGGTGCGATCTTCCAGGTCGCCATCAGCATCGGGAAATTCCACGGCACGATCGCGCCGACCACACCCAGCGGCTCGCGGGTGATCAGGCCGAGTTCGTCCTCACCGGTCGAAGCGACCTCGCCATAGACCTTGTCCAGCGCCTCGCCGGTCCAGGCCATGCAGCGGATGGTCGCGGCCACGTCGACGGCACGGGCGTCGGACACCGGCTTGCCCATATCCAGCGCTTCAAGCAGCGCAAGTTCGTCGCCATATTGTTCAATGAGTTGCGCGAACCTGATGAGAATCTTCTTTCGGTACGTGGGCTTGGTATTCGCCCATATCCCCGCCTCGAAACTGCGCCGGGCGGCGGCGACCGCGCGTTCGATATCCTCGCCCTCGCCCTCCGCGACCTTGCCCAGCACGCGGCCGTCGATCGGGCTGAGGCAGTCGAACGTCTTGCCGCTGGCGGCGTCCACGTAGCGGCCGTCGATGAAGGCCTGGGTCCGGATGCCGAGGCCGTCGGCGAGGGCCTGCCAGCTGTCGCGGGTATGGGGAGCGGTCATGGGGAAAACTCCTGGAAGTTCAGAACGTGGCAGGCGTATTGGCGCTGACGAGGATCGCGTCGCCGTCGCCGACGTTGCGGAAACGATGGGGGGTGCGGCTCTCGAAGTAATACGCCTCGCCCGGACCCAGGACGCGGACCCGGTCGCCCACGGTCACTTCGATCTGGCCCTGGATGATCACGCCGCCCTCCTCGCCCTCGTGCGCCAGCATGCTCTCGCCGGTGTCGGTGCCCGGCGGCATGATTTCGCGAAGGATGCACATCTGACGCTGTGGCCGGCGCTGGCCGATCAGGTAGTAATGGATATCGTTGTTGCCGACGTCAGGCTGTTCGCCGCAGTCGTAGAACGGGCTGTCGACCGGACCAGTGTCCATATCCATGGTGAAGAAATCGGCCAGCGAGATCGGAATCCCGTCCAGCACCTTCTTCAGCGAGCTGACCGACGGGCTGACCTTGTTCTGCTCGATCAGGGAAATGGTGCTGTTGGTGACCCCGACCCGTTTGGCCAGCTCGCGCTGGCTCAGGCCTTTGGTCTTGCGGATGAGCTGCAGGCGAGCGCCGATATCCATTCAGAATCCGTCGACTTTGTTGATGCGGGATACTTTACACGTTTGCGGCCTTGCAGCATTTTTTGCGGTTTTCGCCATCGGTTGTAAAGTTTTTTCAACGCGCTAAGCTTCGTACCACCCTCAGCACCGGCTACCCTGCCGGCGCTAACCTTCGGCCTGGAGCCTCTTCCATGCAAGACGAGATGCAAGACGACACTTCCCCTGCACCGTCCACGGGTTTCGGCGACCACTACAACCGCCAGGCCACCCGGCAACCGGACGCCATGGACGCATTCTGGATGCCGTTCTCGGCCAATCGCCAGTTCAAGGCGCATCCACGCCTGATGGCGAGTGCATCGGGGATGTTCTACCGGTCCGTGGACGGCCGCGAGATCCTCGACGGCACCGGCGGCCTCTGGTGCTGCAACGCCGGGCATGCGCGTCCCCGCATTGTCGAGGCGGTACAGCAGCAGATCGCCACCCTCGATTTCGCGCCGACCTTCCAGATGGCGCATCCGCTGCCGTTCGCGCTGGCCGAACGGCTGGTCGAGATCGCACCGGATCGCCTCAATCATGTGTTCTTCACCAACTCCGGGTCGGAGTCGGTCGATACCGCCCTGAAGATCGCCCTCGCCTACCACCGCGCGCGCGGCGAGGGCCAGCGGACGCGATTGATCGGTCGCGAAAAGGGCTATCACGGCGTCGGGTTCGGTGGCATTTCGGTCGGCGGCCTGCCCAACAACCGCAAGTTCTTCGGCAGCCTGCTGCCCGGCGTGGACCACCTGCGCCATACCCTCGACATCGAACGCAACGCCTTCAGCCGAGGCTTGCCCGAACACGGCCTCGAGCTGGCGGAAGACCTGGAACGGCTGGTCGCCCTGCACGACGCCAGCACCATCGCGGCGGTGATCATCGAACCGGTCGCCGGTTCCGCCGGCGTGGTGCTGCCGCCGAAGGGTTACCTGAAGCGCATCCGCGAGATCTGCGACAAACACGGCATCCTGCTGATCTTCGACGAAGTCATCACCGGCTTCGGACGCGTCGGCAAAGCGTTCGCCGCGCAGCGCTTCGATGTGCAGCCGGACATGATCACCACCGCCAAGGGCCTGACCAACGGCTGCGTGCCGATGGGCGCGGTGCTGATCGCCGACAGGATCCACGAGGCCTTCATGCACGGCCCCGAGAACATGATCGAGCTGTTCCACGGCTATACCTACTCGGGCCACCCGCTGGCCTGCGCCGCTGCGCTGGCGACGCTGGACACCTACGCCGAGGAACATCTGTTCGAGAAAGCGATCGAACTGGAGACCTGTTGGGCCGATGCCATCCACGCGCTGCGTGACCAGCCGAATGTCATCGATATCCGCAACATCGGCCTGATTGGCGCAATCGAACTCGCCCCACGTCCGGGTGCACCCGGCGCCCGCGCCTACGACATCTTCACCCGCTGTTTCCACGAAGAAAACCTGCTGATCCGGGTCACCGGCGATGTGATCGCGCTGTCGCCGCCGCTGATCCTCGAACGCGCCCATATCGATCGCATCTTCCAGACCCTTGCGCATGTGATCGGCCAGACCGCCTAATGCGCCCCCGACTTCTCCTCTCGATGGAATCCCAGCCATGCTGATCGGCGTACCCAAGGAAATCAAAAACCACGAGTACCGGATCGGCCTGACCCCGGCCGGTGCCCGCGAACTCGTCGGCCATGGCCACAGGGTCATGATCCAGCGCGATGGCGGCAAGTCCATCGGCCTGACCAACGAGATGTATCAGAAAGCGGGCGCCGAGATCGTCGACGCCGCAGAGGACATCTTCCGTCGCGCCGACATGATCATCAAGGTCAAGGAACCGCAGCCGGTCGAAGTCGCCATGCTGCGCGAAGGCCAGTTGCTGTACACCTATCTGCATCTCGCGCCCGATCCCAACCAGACCGCCGGTCTGGTCAAATCCGGCTGTACCGCCATCGCCTACGAAACCGTCACCGACCGCAAGGGCGGCTTGCCGCTGCTGGCGCCGATGAGCGAAGTCGCGGGGCGCATGTCGATCCAGGCCGGCGCCCATGCGCTGGAGAAAGCCCAGGGCGGCTCGGGCGTGCTGCTGGGCGGCGTGCCGGGCGTGAAGCCGGCGGAAGTGCTGGTGATCGGAGGCGGCGTGGTCGGCATCAACGCCGCACGCATGGCGATGGGCCTGAACGCGCACGTCACCATCCTGGACCGTTCGCTGGAGCGCCTGAAGTATCTCGACGAGCTGTACGGTCACCAGCTGACCACGATCTATTCGACCCATGACGCCATCGAAGAGCGTCTCCCCGACACCGACCTGGTGATCGGCGCGGTGCTGATCCCCGGCGCGGCTGCACCGAAACTGCTGTCGCGCGATCAGCTCAGACTGATGCGCCCGGGCTCGGTGCTGGTCGATGTGGCGATCGATCAGGGCGGCTGCTTCGAAACCTCGAAGGCCACGACCCACCAGAACCCGACCTACGAAGTGGACGACATCATTCATTACTGCGTCGCGAACATGCCCGGCGGCGTCGCCCGCACCTCCACCTTCGCACTGACCAATGCCACCCTGCCCTTCGCGCTGCAGCTGGCGAACAAGGGCGCGAAGAAGGCGATGCTGGACGACGAACATCTGCTCAACGGGCTCAACGTCCACGCCGGCAAGATCACCTACAGGGCGGTCGCCGAGGACTTGGGCTACGAATACGTGCCGGCGGCGAAAGCGCTGGCGTAAGCTGTCCCGCACAACGGATTCCACTCTCAGGAGAGCGTCATGGGCATGGTCGGATGTTTTGCAGCCGTCGATCGCGTGACGCTGTCGAAGCTGAAAAGCGATCCCTACCTGATCGAGGGCTATCTGCATCCGGACGACGGCGACAGCGATCCGCCCAACTACATCGATGTCGACAAAGCCTGGCACGGCATCCACTACCTGCTCACCGGCAAAGTGGACGAAGGCGCGGAACCGTTGAGCTGGGCGGTGTTGGGCGGCGAAGAGATCGGCGAGGACATCGGCTACGGTCCGGCGCGTTTCCTGGAACCCGAACAGGTGCACAGCATCGCCGCCTGGCTACCAGACGACACCGTCTTCAAGTCGCGCTTCGATCCGCACGCGATGGAGAAGGCGAAAATCTACCCGGAGATCATCTGGTTACGGGACGGCGACGAAGCGCTCGATTATCTGATCGAGAACTACCGCGAGCTGGTCGCGTTCTACAGGAGCGCGGCAGGGCGCGGCGACGGCGCGATCCTCTGGCTTTCCTGACATCGCAATCGGCGACTCAATGCGCATGACGAACATTCCCCACTTCATCGCCGGTCAGCCCATCGATCCAGGCATCGGCGCTGCGCAGCGTTTCGCCGATGTCTTCGACCCGGCCACTGGCCAGGTCACGAAGCGCGTGCCGCTGGCCTCCGTCGATGACGTGCGTGCGGCCGTGGATGCCGCTGCCGCCGCATTCCCGGACTGGGCGGCGACCACACCGCTCAATCGCGCGCGGGTGATGTTCAAGTTCAAGGAACTACTGGAGCGTCACGCGGGCGATCTGGCCGCGATCATCACCTCCGAACACGGCAAGGTGCTGTCGGACGCGAAGGGCGAAGTGACCCGCGGCCTCGAGGTCGTCGAATTCGCCTGCGGCATTCCGCATCTGCTCAAGGGCGAACATTCGATGAATGTCGGCCGCGACGTCGATTCGTGGAGCGAGTACGCGCCGTTGGGCGTCGTCGCCGGGATCACGCCGTTCAATTTTCCGGCGATGGTGCCGCTGTGGATGTTCCCGGTCGCCATCGCCTGCGGCAACACCTTCGTGTTGAAGCCGTCGGAGCGCGACCCGTCGGCCTCGCTGTACATGGCCGATCTGCTGAAACAGGCCGGGCTGCCGGATGGCGTGTTCAACGTCGTGCATGGCGACAAGGTCGCGGTCGATGCGCTGCTGGACGAACCGCGCGTGCAGGCGATCAGCTTCGTCGGCTCCACGCCGATCGCCGAATACATCTATGCGCGCGGCAGCGCCAACGGCAAGCGGGTACAGGCACTGGGCGGCGCCAAGAATCACATGGTCGTGCTGCCCGATGCGGATCTCGACGGTGCGGTCTCTGCGCTGCTCGGTGCAGGCTATGGTTCGGCAGGCGAACGCTGCATGGCCATTTCCGTTGCGGTCTGCGTCGGCGACGCCACCGCAGACGCGCTGGTCGCGAAGCTCGCGCCGAAAGTCGCGGCGCTGAAGATCGGCCCCGGCTGTCTCGATCCGGAGATGGGTCCGCTGGTGACCGGCGCGCATCGCGACAAGGTGGCCGGTCATGTCGATGTCGGCGTCGCCGAGGGTGCATCGCTGGTCGTCGATGGTCGCGGTCACTCTGTCGATGGTCACGACGGTGGCTTCTTCCTCGGCGGCTGTCTGTTCGACCGCGTCACCGCCGACATGCGCATCTATCGCGAGGAAATCTTCGGGCCGGTGCTGTGCGTGATGCGCGTGGCCGATTTCGACACCGCGCTCGCACTCGTCAACGCCCACGAATACGGCAACGGCACCGCGATCTTCACCCGCGACGGCGGCGCCGCGCGCGAGTTCGCGCATCGCGTGCAGGCCGGCATGGTCGGCGTGAATGTGCCGATTCCGGTGCCGATGGCCTTCCACAGCTTCGGCGGCTGGAAGCGCTCGATCTTCGGACCCCTTCATGTGCACGGCCCCGACGGCGTGCGTTTCTACACCCGGCTGAAGACGATCACCGCGCGCTGGCCGGACAGCGCCCTGCACGCGGAATCGAAGCCGGCCGAATTCATCATGCCGACAATGAAATGACCATGCGCACTCTGCTTGCCATCTTCCTGCTTCTCGCGGCGGTGCCTCTGGCCCATGCCGGCGGCAAAAAGCTGCAGCAAACGCCGGGCACCCTGACCCGCACCTTCCTCGATAACTACGGCCATGACGTCGCACTGATGGAGGTCAAGCGTATCGACAAGATGCGCGCTGTCTTCAGCAAGCAGCTCAGCGCTACGTTGCGTGCCGTGCGCATCGCACAGGACGCGCTCGCTGCGGAACAGCCGGACGACAAACCCGGCGTTGCCGGAGCTGGTGTCGGAGCCGGTATCGCCGAGCTCGGCTTCAATTCCGGTGAGGGCCACGCATTCGACAGCTACGATGTCCGGCTCACCAACATGCTGGGCAAGAACCGCGCTGCCGTCGATGTCGAGTTCGTCGCGAACGTACAGGGAACCCCTGTCCGCTGGCGGGATCGCTACGAGTGGGTGCTCGAAGGCAGTACGTGGAAGTTGGACGATATCGTCTTCCGCAGCACCGGCCGCCCGAACCCGCGCGAGCGCCGTTTGACGAAGCTGTTGCGTCCGTCCCCCGCACCTGTAAACCGGTTGTTTCCGGAGCGGCCGCCGGTGAAAGCCGGTCCGTCCCGATAAGACAGGCAGATGCCTGCTCGACAGCCTGTCGTGTCGTCAGCGACCAGTACGCCAAGCCGCCTGCAGTTGCCGCCCGGCCCCTGGGCCACCGTCTTCGATGCGCTGTGCGCACGCTTTCCGGCGATCGATCGCGAGACTTGGCACTCGCGCTTTGCGCGCGGCCGCGTGCTCGACGCCGACGGCACGCCGCTGACCGAACGCACGCCGTTCCGCACCGGCGCGGAGATCCGCTACTACCGTGAAGTCGACAGCGAGCCGTGTCTGGCGGTGCAGGAAACCATCCTTCATGTCGACGAGCATCTGATCGTCGTCGACAAGCCGCATTTCCTGCCGGTGACACCCGGCGGTATCTACGTCAACGAAACGCTGTTGGCGCGTCTGCTGAAACGCTTCGGCGAGGACGACATCGTCCCCCTGCATCGGCTCGACCGGCTCACCGCAGGCGTGATGCTGTTCTCACGCGATCCGAAGACGCGCTCGCGCTATCAGTCGCTGTTCCGCGATCGCGCGATCCACAAACGCTACGAGGCACTCGCACTGCCGCTGCCGATGGCGACATGGCCGCTCGAACGCCGCAGCCGGCTCGTGCGCGGCGAGCCTTTCTTCCGCACCCAGGAAATCGATGGCGTGCCGAACGCCTGCACCCGGATCGATGTGATCGAACGCGGACCCGAGGCATGGCGTTATGCGCTGGAACCGGTCACCGGAAGAAAACACCAGCTCCGCGTGCACATGGCCGCACTCGGCGCACCGATCCGGAACGATCCGCTGTATCCGCAGCTCGCGGACCAGACACCCGACGACCCCGAGTGCCCGCTCAAGCTGTTGGCGCGATCATTGGCGTTCATCGATCCGCTGGATGGATCGGCCCGATATTTCGAAAGCCGGCTGCAGCTGTAGCGCTGCCGTTGTTGGCACATCGCCCAGCGCGAATCAAGCCGGCGCTTGCAAGCGTCGCTTCATTCCGATGTACGCATCGCGCACCGCTTCGGGGCCATAGGTGTCTTCGAGCCGCCGGATGATGAAATGGCCGCGCGCCATGTCCTGGTAGTGCTGGATGAAAAGCGTGTTCACCGCTGCGCCGCCGGCCGCACCGATCACCGGCATCAACTGCGCCGCGAGCTTGTGGGTAATCACCACGCCGAAGCGCGCCGCCACCGCTTCGATGAACTTGGCCAGCCACACGCCCGCCTTGCCTGCCGCCGCACTCGACGCGCCATGCTGGCCTGCACGCACCGCCGCTTCCTTGGTCAAGTGTGCCGCCGTCTGCTTCAACACTTCCTGCAGCATCGTGCGCGCTGCGTAGTAACCGGTTTCGGACGCGTCGTCGTCGCTGCGCGGCCCGCCCAGCGCGAACACCGCCAGACAGTCCTCCGCGACCGTCGGGTCCTGCGGCGAAAACCCTTCGCTGCGGGCAATATCGGCGATCGAACGCATCATGATGGTGGTGGTCACCGGCAACTCGACCATCAGGCCGGCGAATCCGAAGAAACCGCCGGCCGCGCCGCTGGCCGCCGACATCAGCGTATGCGAACGCGTCGATGCCGAAGCGCGCGGGTCGTCGCGCAGACTGGACAGCGCCACCCGCACCGATCGGGTCAGCGCCGCCTGCACCGCCGAATGCACGCGTTTGCTCGCCCCATCGGGCAGCTTGTCCAGCGCCGATTCCAGCGGCTTGCCGACGATGTTCGTCAATTTCGCGACCACCGAGGGCGATTCGAGCAGCGCGAACGCGCGATCGAGGGCGTCACGATCGTGGGCGTTCATGTCGCGCGGGTGGTGTTCGATCAGGTCCATGCCGGCATGCTACCCCGGCGGCCTGGATTTCCGTTCGATGCGCCGGTTCGGCCCGGGTTTTCGGGATAATGCACGGCTTGCCGAAGCCTTCGGCCCACTTCCCGGGAGTGTTGCGATCTTGAGCGGCAATCCGAACGGCCATCCAGGCGCATCGACAGCGGGAACCGCACTGTTCTCGATGCTGCCGCAGGGGTTGTTCGGCCCGCTGGCCTCGCCGAACCGGATGCACTACTGGCGGCTGCTGTGCCGTCTGTTCGACGAATGCTTCGGCCCGGATGCGCCGATGCCACCCAGCATCGGCTTCCAGCGCCGCGAGATCACCGCCGCCTTCGAGCGCTACCTGCTCACCGACGACCCGTGGGAGGAGGATGGCGAAGCGCCGGACACGCCGCTGGCGGTCCGCGCCAATCTGGTCTACGAACGTTTCCGCCAAGCCGGCTGGCTGCGCCAGGAGCGGATCGGCGCCCGCGAGATGGTGTCGATGACCCACACCGTCTCGCGACTGCTGACCCTGCTGATCGAATTCGCCGAACGCGGTCCGACGTTCCTCGGTGCCAAGGTCCGGGCGATCGAGCTGCAGTTGAACCAGGTGATCGCCGGCAAGGCGATGGGCGACACGCTGGACGAAGCCGCCGACCAGTCGCGTCAGTTGCTCTCGCACGTTGCGGCGATCAGCGTGCAGGTCCGCGACCTGATGCCCGAACTCAGCAAGGCCGAAAGCACCGCGCAGTTCGCCCGGCGACTGTTCGAACGCTATGTCGGCGAACTGTTCGTCGGCGACTACGCCGAGCTGCACAATGCCGACCACCCGCTGGCGCGGCGCACCTCGATCCTGGCGATGGTGCGCGAGATCGAATACGGCCCGCTGCGCGCGCAGCTGTTGGCCTGGTACGCCGAGCGCGCACCGGGCGGCGACCCGGCATTGGCCGAACACCGCTTCAACCGCAGCTTGCGCCGGCTGTACGAAATCGACCGGATCGACGAATACCTCGGACGGCTGGACGACGACATCCGCCAGGCCAACCGCCGCGCCCTTGCTTTTCTCGACTACCGTCTGCGAGCGCCGGACCAGCTCGACATCCTGCTGCGTCGGGCCTGTCGCGGCGTGCTGAGCGCGCCGGAAGACGCGCTGCGCATGCCGGTCGCACCGGGCGGGCTGATGGACGAACAGCGGCTGCGCCCGCCGAAACAGCGGCCCCGCCCGATCCCGCGCACCGCCAACGTCCAGACCGACCCCACACCGGAACAACTGGCGCGATTGAATCTGCTGCGACGGATGAAGCGGGTGCGACTGGTGCTGCCGGAAGATCTGACGCGCTATCTCGACCGGCATTGGGATGCTGCCGGTGCGACGCTCGGTTCGGATGCACTGCATATCGCGACGATCGAGGATTTCCGCGCGTATCAGACCCTGCTCACCCTCGCCCTGCGCAGTCGTCGCAAGGGTGGGCTGCGCCGCGACGACCCGCTGCATCGTCTGTTGCGCGGCTTCCGGGTCGAACTCGTGAATGAAGACGCTACGGTTCCGCACAACAGCAACAACAACCCCTATCTGCACGCCCCGCACTTCGTTCTGCACCGCAGCGGCGATCGCGCGAACAAGGAAAACACAGCGGCATGAAACGTTCCTGGGCACACTTGAGCCAACTCTCCGGCGACCTTTACATCACGCAGGATTTCGAGCGGGCCGCGTACCGATTGGTCACCGAGCAGGTACTGTACAGCAGCGACCGCATGTCGAAGAACGCGTATCACCTGGTGGAAACCTACTTCAACGATTTCGCCGCCGCGCTGGAACCGTTGGGCATCCGTCTCGAACGCAATGCGCACTACCGCTATGTTGTCGCGCTGCCGACGCACGGCGAGGGCACGGCGGTGTCGCTGGAGCAGACGCTGTTGATCCTGGTGCTGCGCCATCGCTACGACGCCGCGATGCGCCAGGGCCAGATCGAGGATCAGGGCGAAGTGATCGTGGAACTGCCCGAACTGCAGGAGGCCTATCAGGCGATGACCGGCCGGCCGATGGCGGAGCTGGGCCCGCTGCGCGAGACGCTGCGGATGCTGCGGCGCTGGGCGGTGTGCAGGACCATCGACTGCGAACCCGACGACCCGCAGCCGTTCCGGATCGTGGTGCGACCCGCCATCGTCGAGATCGTCGGCGCGCAGTGGCTGCAGCGGCTCGATCAGCACAACCGCGATGATGAAGATGGCGGCAATGAAGAAGGAAGCGGCGTCATGAACAACGACGCGGCCGATACCGACAGGGACAGCGACGATGTATCAGCTTAAGCGCGCCCATCTGGTCCAGTTCTTCCTGTTCCAGGCGGAAACGCTGGAATTGGACGCAACCACCGCGATCATCGCGCCCAACGGCGCCGGCAAGAGCGCGCTGCTCGATGCGCTGCAGATCGTGATGCTGGGCGCGGACCGCAACCAGATCCGCTTCAACGCGCAGGCCGGCGGCAGTCATCGCGCACGCAGCATCCGCGACTATTGCCTCGGTGTGTACCGCGCCGGCGACGACGGCCGCGTGCGCGAGACTGCGACCACGTACATCAGTCTGGTGTTCGAGGATACGGTCAGCGGCGAAATCCTGAGCGCAGGCGTCGCGCTCGGCGCATCGGCCGACGAACCCGATCATCGCGTGCATGGCATGTATCTGCTGCCGCGCGTCGCGCTGACCCTCGACGACCACCTCGAAACAGTCAAAGGCCAGCAGCTGCCGCTGACCTGGATCCAGTTCCGCACCGCGATCGCCGCGCGCTGCAAATCGGCCGGCACCAAGGTCGAGCTGCACGCCACCAGCGATCGTTTCCTGCGTGACCTGCTGCTGCAACTGCGCCCGGCGAGCAATGTGCATATCGACCCGGCCGCGTATCGCAAGGCGTTCCAGAACGCGCTGAACCTGCAGCGCGTGAACGATGTCGACCTGTTCGTGCGCACCCTGGTCGCCGAAGAACGCCCGACCGACATCGGCAAATTCCGCGCGCTGCTCGAAGGCTTCCGGCTGATCAAGGAAAAGATCGAACAGGTCGCGCGTCGTATCGATGCGGCGGAGATCGTCGAAGGGCTGTATCGCAAAGTCGCCGCTCAGGCGACACGCTCGGCTTCGTACCGCGCGCTCGGCGCCGAATATCGCCGCGATGGCCACAGCGAGCAGGTCGATGCCGCCGAAGATGCGCTGACGCAGGTACGCGATGCGCACCAGCGCACCGCGCGCGCGCTGGAACAGGCGCGCAGCGACCGCACCACCGCGCGCCAGCAGACAGAAGATGCGCAAAGACGGCAGCAGGGCACGCGCGGCTACAGCGAACAGGCTTCGTTCGATCAGATCGCCGGCCGCGACCGCGACGAACTGACCCAGCTCAAACGCGAGCTGATGCGCAACACCGGCTCCGTCCGCGATCAACTGGCGGCGGTGTCGAAGTTGGAACTGCCGGGACTGGACACCACCACGCTGGCCCGGGCAGCCGCGCCGTGGGGCGTGCTGTTCCGGCAGATCTCGGAACTACAGACCGATGCCGACATCGATCTGCCGCCGGATGCGCTGCATGCGGAACTGCTGTCCGCGATGTCGCTGGCGGCGCCGACCATGGCGATGGTCGCCACCCGCGCGCACGAACTGCGCAGCGAACTCGATGCCGCGCGCCGACGCGCGGACAACGCACGGCAGAACCAGAAGCGACTCAACGCCGGCAAGGCCGAGCTGCGTGCGGACGTGATCCGGCTGATGAGTTACTTCGATGAGGAAGGCATTCCCACTCGCCCGGTCTGCGATCTGGTGCAGGTGACCGATCCGGCCTGGCAGGGCGCGATCGAAGCCTACCTGCGCAGCCACGTCGAAGCACTGCTGGTGCCCGCCGAACACGAAGAGCGCGCGGTGAAACTGTATCGCTCGCTGCACGGCGGACGTGCCGTGTACGGGGTGAAGATCGCGCTGACCAGTCAGGCGCGTCAATCGCGTGCCGATGTGCGGATCGGCGACGGACACGTCGGCGCATTGCTGCGCGGCGACGACGATGCCCTCGCCTATCTGCGCCGCCAGCTCGGCGAACTGCGCTGCATCAACACCGAAGCCGAAGTCGTTCGCGCGAAACAGGGCATGAGCCGCGACGGTCTGGTGGTGAAAGGCGGCGGTGTCGAACGCATGCGCCTGCCTGCGGCCAGCGAGCTTAAGATCGGCGCCTCCGACAACCGCGAACGCCTCAAGCTGCTGCGCGACGAGATCGAGCGCGCCGATCAGGACAGCCGCCGGCTCGAAGCGGCATGGCAGACGCTGGATGCGCGCGTCGCCGACTGGACGCGCATCGGCAGCCCGGAGCATGCGGCGCAGGCGATCCACGGACTGCTGCTGAAACACCGCGAAGCCGCCGCACGCTACCGCGCGCTGTGCGACAGCCGCGCCGCACAAACGGATCCGGATCTGATCCAACTGAGCGAACACGCGCAGGCCTGCCTGCAGCGCCGCGATGCGCTGGAAGCGCTGGTCGAAACACTCGTCGGTGAAGAAGCCGTCATCCAGGGCAAGGCGACCGCAGCGCAGGTGTTGCTGGATCGGCTCAACGCCGAGAGCGAACGCATCGCGCGCGCGGCGGTGGATGCGTTCCGGCATCCCGATGTCGACCCGAATCTGGTCGAGCAGCATCGCGACGAACTCGATGCGAAGTATCCCGAGCTGGGAGATCGCATCGCCCGCTGCCTGCATCGCGCCGACGATGCCGAAAAAGCGCTCAACGCCGTGCTGCCCGAAGCCTGGTCCGGTCTGGCGCAGTACGCCAAGGACCACGGCATCGCGCTGGATGTCGAACCGCAGGAGTGGCGCAAGGCCGATACGCTGCTGCGCGGCGAAATCGCCCATCTCAAGGGCACCGAACTGGTCCAGCATCAGGCCATGGCCGATGAGGCCTACGCCACGGCGGTCGAAACCTTCCGCTCGAATGTGGCGTCGGCGCTGTACGACAACTTCACGCGCCTGAAACATCAGATCCAGATCCTCAACCGGACGCTGATGAGCAGCCCGGCGTTCTCCAACAACGAGCGCTACAGGTTCCACTACGAGATCGCACCCGAGTTCAAGGACCTGTACCGCTTCATCGAACGAGTGTCGGATGTCGGCGAAACCGACACGCTGTTCGGCAGCGCGGGCGAAGTGCCGGAAGCCTTCCGCGACATCATCGAGGAGAAGATCGGCGGTCGCGGCAATGCGCCCTCGCCGCTCGACGACTACCGCCGGTTCTTCACGTTCGAGGTCAACATCCAGCAGGATGGCCGCGTCATCGGCACGCTCAGCGAACGCATGCGTTCGGGCTCCGGCGGCGAACACCGCGCGCCGATGTACGTGATCGCGGGCGCTGCGCTGGCGGCGGCCTACGGCAAACGCGACGGTCAGCAGGGCGGGCTCGGTCTGATCATGCTGGACGAATTCGGCGACAAGATCGACGCCCAGAACGCACGCGCCACCACGCAGTACCTGCGTTCGCTCGGCCTGCAGCTGATCCTGGCCGCGCCCGACACCGCGCAGGGCACGCTCACCGGCGTGCTCGACAGCTATATCGAACTGTTCCGCGACGGCCCGCTGCTGCAGGTGGAACGCATCCGCGTGACCGACGCCGGTCGCGCGCTGCTGCACAGCGACCAGTTCGCGCTGCATCCGGAATTGTTGCAAGCGGAGATCGCGCGGATCGAAGCGGAGCGCACCGCGTGAGTCCCGCGCAGCAGGCGTTGATGCGCTTGCTGCGCAGCGGCGAACGCGCGCGATCGCAGGCGAAGTCCGAAATGGTGTCGCTGCCGATGACAGCGGCCAAATGTCCCGAGTACGCCACGCTGCGAACCTTGTGCGAGATCGAAACCTTCGACGCGGAGATCGCGCTCGCGGTACGCGCCGGTGCGATCGCTGTGGAGCGTGAGCGCTTCGGAGGCGAGCATCCGCGTCTGCTGCGGCTGCAACTCGTCAGCCTCGAACGACTCGGTGCGCATCTGGATGTGGCTCTGCTCAGCACACGGGTGGCCGACGCCGACGCGCAGCTTGCCGACAGCGCTGCGGCATTTCCGGTCGTGCATGAGGTGCTCGATGCCTGGGCGCGCGGTCGTCAGATCCGTGGTCATGGCCCCGATGCTGCGCGTGATATCTCCGATGCCGCGAAGGCGGTGTTGGCCTGTCGCGGCGACGACACCCAGGAGCGACTGCTCCGGCGCGAGAGCGTCCGCATCTTCCGCGACAGCAAGCGACTGGAAGCGCTGTCGCCGTGGCTCGACCTGCTGCTGACCGGCGAATTGACGGCATCGGGTCTGGACAACGCGCAGATATGGTCGGCGCTCGGCCTGCGTCGCGAACCGCAGCCGGTGCTGGTCGCAGGACAGGGATCAGCGATCCTGCCGCAGGCGGCCATCGCGCTGTGCCGGCCGTATCTCGGCCTCCCGGTCGACGCCGTGCGCACCATCGAAACACAGGCGCGCTACGTGCTGACCATCGAGAATCTCACCAGCTTCCACGACGCCGCGCGCGCATTGCCGAATGGCGAATTGCCCGGTAGCGATGCGCTGCTGATCTACACCGGCGGCATGCCCTCGCCGGCGTGGCGGGCCTTCTTCGCGCGCCTGCTCGGATCTTTGCCTGCGGATTGCAGGCTCTATCACTGGGGCGATATCGACGAAGGCGGTTTCAGGATCGCCGCGCAGCTCGCGATGGTCGCGAACGCCGATGGCAGACGCCTGTCGCCATGGCTGATGTCGCCGCTGGATTTCGATATCGCTGCGCTGGGTGCGGAAGCGCCATCGGCCGCATGCCTGAAGAAAATGACGTACTGGGCCGACAAGGCCGGATGGCCGCAGATCGCGTCCGCACTGCAGCAGACACCGATCCGGATCGAACAGGAAGCCATCGATCCACGGTTCCCCTGATGCTAATCGCGATAGAAAACCAAGTGCAGCGCCTGCCGCTCTCCTTCTCTCCGCATCGCGGGGAGAAGCTGGCGCGAAAGCGCCGGATGAGGGTCGAACCACGCAAGGCCGCAGACAGGCCGCTGGTGACCGACTCGGCGTACAAAAAAGCGCTCAAAAGCCTTTACAGACCTCCCACACCTCGGAATCGAGCTGACTGAGCAGTTCGAAATTGCGCTTCAGTCCGACGCGATCGAGCGTTGCCTTGCGCTTCGCTTTCGCGGCCTGACACGGCGTCGGACCTGCCGCGCGGCGCGTGCCGCCGGTACGGACAATGGTCGCCTTGCCGCTGGAATGATTGCGACGATCCATCTCTTTCTGGATCGCCGCTGTGCGCGATGCGATCGCCGGATCTTCCGGTGTTGCCTCGTAGCGACGTACCGATGCGGTGCGTTGCTCGGGGGCACACGGCATGTTCTGGTAGCTCTTCCTGCCCTTGGCATCGATGCAGGTATGGATCTCCTGCGCGCTGGCCTGTGCTGCGGGCATAAGACAGGCTGCGATCAACGCGAGCGTCGGCAGTCGAAGAAAAGCGTGGAACGGCATGGGTGATGTCCTCGGCGAAAGCCGTGTCGTGGCGAGGACTCCACGATAGGGATCATGCCGCAGACGGTCTGCCGGTCGTTTCCGGCAGGCACTGTCGGAAAACTCCGCATGCGCGCATCAGGCAAACAGGCGTCAGACAAGCACGCGTCAGGTGATTTTCAGCCCCGAGGCCACCCGGGCACCCAGCCAGACCAGAGCGAGCCCGGCCACGAGCGTGATCGTGAGATAGCCGAACATCAGCCCGCTGCGCTGCGATCTGGCGTACAGCAGACATTCCAGCATCAGCGCCGAATAAGTGGTCAACGCGCCCAGCACGCCGACGATCAGGAATGCGCGCCAGTACAGTGCGGATGGGCCTCGGCCTTCGAGCCAGATCGCGATGAAGCCGGCCGCGAACGAGCCGACGAGATTGACCGTGAGCGTGCCCCACGGAAAACCGCTGCCGAGCTGCCGCAGCAACACGCCGCCCAGCCAGAACCGCCCGACCGCGCCGAGCGCCCCGCCCATCGCAACCAGCAGCAGTTGCTGCCACCACTGCGCGACCATCAGTCGATTCTCCGATTCGTCGGGTTGCGGGAAACCACAGGGACGGCATTCATTCGGAAGCCCCGCCCTGTTCCGGTTTCGCCCGTCTCGCCTTGATGCGGTCCGCGCGCAGCCGGTCGAGTTTGTCCTTGAGTTTGATCTCCAGCCCACGCTCGACCGGCTGGTAGTACACCCGTTCGCCCATCGCATCGGGGAAACCGGTCTGTTCCAGCGCGACGCCACCCTCGGCATCGTGATCGTAGCGGTAGTCCTTGCCGTAGCCGATCTGCTTCATCAGCTTGGTCGGCGCATTGCGCAGATGCAGCGGCACGTCCTGGGTGCCGTATTCGACGACATCGCGCTTGGCTGCGCCGAAGGCTTTGTAGGCCGCGTTGGATTTGGCGGTGCTGGCCAGATAGATCACCAACTGCGCCAGCGCAAGATCGCCTTCCGGGCTGCCCAGGCGGTCGAAAGTGTCCCAGGCGTCGATCGCCATTTGCAGCGCACGAGGATCGGCCAGCCCGATGTCCTCCACCGCCATGCGGGTCATGCGTCGGGCCAGATAGATCGGGTCGCAGCCGCCGTCGAGCATCCGCGCCAGCCAGTACAACGCCGCATCGGGGTTCGAGCTGCGCACCGATTTGTGCAGCGCCGAGATCTGGTCGTAGAACTGCTCGCCGCCCTTGTCGAAACGCCGGGTGCGATCGGCCAGCACCTGTTCGAGGATCGTGCCGGTGATCGTTCCTGCGGTGCTGCGGTCATCGGCATCGCCTGCCCCGCTCTCACCGGCAAGTTCGGCGGCGATTTCCAGCAGGGTCAGGCCACGACGCACATCGCCGTCCGCCGCCGTGGCGATCAATTGCAGTTGTTCCGGCGCGATGCGCAGGCCACGACCGCCCAGCCCGTGTTCTTCATCGTCGAGCGCACGCTGCAGCGCAACCGCGATGTCGTCGGCCGACACCGCTTCCATCACATGCACGCGACAGCGCGACAGCAGCGCCGAATTCAGCTCGAACGATGGATTTTCGGTGGTGGCGCCGACGAACAGGATCGTGCCGCGCTCGATATGCGGCAGGAACGCGTCCTGCTGGGTCTTGTTGAAGCGGTGCACCTCGTCCACGAACAGTACCGTGCGCCGGCCATCGGCAAAGCGATGCGCGGCTTCGGCCAGGACCAGCCGCACCTCGGGCAGGCCGGCGAGTACGGCCGAGATCGCCTTGAACTCGGCATCCGCGTAGTGGGCCAGCAGCAGTGCGAGCGTGGTCTTGCCGCAGCCGGGCGGGCCCCACAGGATCATCGAATGCACATGGCCGGTTTCGATCGACTTGCGCAATGCGGTATCCGGCGCCAGCAGCCGGCGCTGGCCGACCATCTCGTCGAGCGTGCGCGGACGCATGCGCTCGGCGAGCGGGCGCAGGGCATCGCGATCGACCGCGAGCAGGTCGCGGTCGTCGAGCAGACTGGCATTGGAGGGTGGCGTGCCTGGCCGGGCCACGAGTCGGGCATCGTGAGGAATGATCGGCAACCTTAGCAGGCGCGGGTCGGTACCTGCTCGTTCAGCGGCTGCCGATCGGAGCAGGCGACGCCGGCGGCGGCGTGCCATCGAGCGTGTAGCTCACGCGCAGCCAGGCGTTCTGTTCGCGGTCGTAGAGCGCCTCGACCCTCGCTGGCGCGGTGCCGTCGATGCCGAAGTCGGCAATGCCGTCGGCGTCGATGCGCAGATAGCGGGTGCCCGCTTCGATGGTGTCGATCCGGTCCAACTGCAGCCGTACCTGCTGGTAGCCGAATTCCACCCCAAGCATGCCGACCACGCGGTCGTCCAGCTCGCGCACGAGTTTCGAATCGTTGGGTAACGTGCGGCCGCCCGGGCCGACGGTGCCGATGCTGAGTTCGGGATAGCCGGCACTTTCCAGAATCGCGTCGTAGAGCGTGCTGAAACGGAAGCCGATCCAGTCCTGCGCCGTGTCGATCTGCAGTTCGCCCTGCCCCCTGACCAGACGGTCGCGCAGGCTGGTGACCTGCACATCGACGTGTTTCAACTTGATCTTCACCGGCCGATCGCCGAGCTGTTCGGACAGTGCGCCGACCAGCGAAGCCGCGACCACGCCGTCGAGGGTCTCGCGTTCGTGCGCGAGTGCATCTTGCGAAGATTGCGGCATCGGCGACGCCGGACTGGGTGCCGTCGCCATGACGGTCGAGGTCGCGAGGCACAAGGCCACGGCGAGAGGCCATGCGCAGAGCCGTGAATCAGTCATGCCGCGAACAACGTGGAAAGCGGCCGGACGCGGACCGGCAACGACCGCCATCACTGGGCGCCCACCACATCCACGCCTTTCGGTGGTGTGAAATTGAAAGTCCTGGCGGTGAACGCGGGATTGCGTTTCCAGCTGCTGAAGCTGATCTCGGTCCGCTGGCCCAGCGCGTCGAGGATCTGCATGCGTGCAAGTCCATTTTTGTCGAAGCCGAGCCGCGCATTCTGGAAGCCGGCGTTTTCGTCCTGCTTCGGCGTGAGTTCGAGCCATTCCAGACCGTCCTTCTGACCGGCGTCCTTGACCTTGAAATCGCGATCGAGCCGCTGCGGGTCGATCAGCGCGGCGAGCGGACTGTTCTGCTCCTCCGCGCCCTGCGGACGCACGCTGACCTGTTTCAGATCGGGGTCGTACACCCAGACCTTCTTGCCGTCGGCAACGATCAGCTGCGGATAGGGTTTGAGGTATTCCCAGCGGAACAATCGTGGCGCGGACAGCGCGACCCGGCCGGAGGAGGTTTCCTTGCGCTTGCCCTTGCTGTCGAACACCTGCTGGCTGAACTGGCCGTCGAGGCCATTCAGACCTTTGGTGAAGCTATCGAGCGATTCGCGTCCGCTGGCATGGACCGAAGCGCACGAGAACAGAAAAAATGCGGTCAAGAGACGAAGCATGATGGTCACGAGGTGAGGCCCGATGAACGATGCCGGAAGTCTGAACGGCGCATGCTGAACGTGGATTCGCCGCAGGTGGTTCACCTCGGCGGCGGCGGCGCGATCACCGTGCGGTCGCCGTTGTGTTCAGGCGGCGAGACCACGCCCGCCGCTTCCATCGCTTCGACCAGTCGCGCGGCGCGGTTGTAGCCGATCTTCAGCCTGCGCTGCACGCCCGAGATCGACGCGCGGCGGCTTTCGGTCACGATCTTCACCGCTTCGTCGTACAGCGGATCGCTCTCGTCTCCGCCACCACCGCCGGTTTCGGGCAGGCCGGTGGGACCGACGACCACGCCATCGCCCATCGTCTGGATTTCCTCGAGCACGCCTTCCACGTAGTCGGGGGCGCCGCCGGTCTGCCTGAGATGTTCGACCACGCGATGCACTTCCTCGTCGCTGACGAACGCACCGTGAACGCGTTCGGGCAGCGCCGTGCCGGGCGGAAGATACAGCATGTCGCCGTGGCCCAGCAGCGTCTCCGCACCGGACTGGTCGAGGATGGTGCGCGAGTCGATCTTGCTCGACACCTGGAACGCGATGCGGGTCGGGATATTGGCCTTGATCAGACCGGTGATGACATCCACCGACGGGCGCTGGGTGGCGAGGATCAGATGGATGCCGGCGGCGCGGGCCTTCTGCGCCAGCCGGGCGATGAGTTCTTCGACCTTCTTGCCGACGATCATCATCATGTCGGCGAATTCGTCGATGAAGATGACGATGAACGGCATCGGCTCCAGCGTGGGCGGCGCTTCCTGCAGCTCGGGATTCGGACGGAACAGCGGGTCCAGCATCGGCTGGCCGGCGTCCTGCGCGTCCTTCACCTTCTTGTTGAAGCCGGCGAGATTGCGCACACCGACCGCGCTCATGAGTTTGTAGCGGCGCTCCATCTCGGCCACGCACCAGCGCAGACCGTTCGCCGCTTCCTTCATATCGGTGACGACCGGCGCCAGCAGATGCGGGATGCCCTGATAGACGCTGAGCTCCAGCATCTTCGGGTCGATCATCAGCATCCGCAGCTCTTTCGCACTGGCCTTGTACAACAGCGACAGCACCATCGCGTTGACCGCAACGGATTTGCCCGAGCCGGTGGTGCCCGCGACCAGCAGATGCGGCATGCGCGCGAGATCGGCGACCGTCGGCCGCCCGGCGATGTCCTTGCCCAGCGCCAGGGTCAGCGGGCTCGCGGACTTGTCGTATTCCTTGGAGCGCAGCAGTTCGCTGAGATAGATCATCTCGCGCTTGGTGTTCGGCGTTTCCAGACCGATCACCGACTTGCCCGGAATCACGTCGACCACGCGCACCGACTTCACGCTGAGCCCGCGGGCGATGTCCTTGTCGAGCGAACTGATCTGGCTGACCTTCACGCCCGGCGCCGGCTCGATCTCGAAGCGGGTGATCACCGGCCCGGGGTATGCGCCGACCACCTGGGCCTCGATCCGGAAATCCTTCAGCTTGAACTCGATCTGGCGCGAGATCGTTTCCAGCGTGTCCTCGTCGTAGCCCTTGGGCTGCGGCTTGGGGTCGTCCAGCAGCGACAGCGGCGGAATGCCGGACCCATCGGCGACGTGGAACAGCGGAATCTGCTGCTCGCGCTTGGCGCGCTCGCTCTTTTCGACAACCGGCGCGGGCGGCGGCTCGATCTTCACCGGCTCGCGCTTGGCGCGCTTCTCGGTATCGACCTTGCGCACTTCCTCGCGCTCTTCGCGCATGGCCCGCACCTGCTGCCACTCGGCCGCCTGCTGCGTGCCCTTGCGGAACAGCGGCGGAATCTTCAACGCCAGCGCGCCGATGCGGTCCATCACCGCCAACCACGACAGGCCGGTGGCCAGGGTGATCGAAATCAGCAGCAGCGCGATCAGGAAGAGATTCACCCCGACCGGGCCGAACCCACGGAACAGCGAATCGCCGACCAGACGACCGAGGATGCCGCCCGCCCCCGCCGAGAAATCCGGCGCCGCACCGATCTTGACGTAGAGCAGGCCGGTGGCCGCGACCAGAAAACCCACGATCCCGACCAGCCGCAATGCCGGCCCCAGATCCGCGTCGCCATCGCCATCGCTGTCCATCCCGAACAGCGCGATCCAGGCGATCGCCCCGAGAATCAGCGGCAGCAGAAAGGCGACGTAACCGCACAGGTAGAGCAGGACATCGGCCAGCCACGCCCCGACCCGGCCGCCCGCGTTCTGCAGCGGCGCGGTCACGCTGCCGGAATGCGACCAGCCCGGGTCCGCAGGCGAAAAAGTGAACAGGCAGACCAGCAGGTACAGCAGGAACGGCGCGATCATGATCAACGCGATATCGCGCACCAGCCGCTGCCTGAACGGACTCGCTTTGGGAGTCTCGGCCACGGCGGCGCGACGGGGTTTGCTGCTGCGGTCGGAAAGCTCGCGTGCCACCGTGTCCGGATACCTGAGAAAGTGCGTCTAGGGGGCTGATCTTACAGGCATCTTCGATGCTGCACGAGATCATTCGGCGGGACTTCGGGCGGGATTTCGTGCTGCCTACAGGCTACGATGCACGGCTTATTCCTTCATTGCCACTTATGCGCCTCAACAAACACATCAGCGATACCGGCTACTGCTCGCGCCGCGAAGCCGACCGCCTGATCGGCGAAGGCCGGGTCACGGTCAACGGACAGCGCGGGCGCGTCGGATCCGAAGTCGGCGAAGGCGATACGGTCCAGATCGACGGCCAGACGCTGAAAGCGCGGACGGCCGCCAAGGGCCAACGCCGACACGTCTACATTGCGCTGAACAAGCCGGTGGGCGTGACCAGCACCACCGAGGGCGACGTGAAGGACAACATCGTCGATCTGGTCGATCACCAGCAGCGGATCTTTCCGATCGGCCGGCTCGACAAGGATTCGGAGGGATTGATCCTGCTGACGAGCAACGGCGATATCGTCAACGCGATCCTGCGCGCAGAGAACAAGCTGGAAAAGGAGTATCTGGTGGTGGTGAACCGCCAGGTCACCGACGAGTTCCTGCGCGGAATGAGTCGCGGGGTGCCGATCCACGGCGAGGTCACCCTGCCCTGCAAGACCGGCAAGCTCGGTCACAGCGGGTTCCGGATCGTGCTGGTGCAGGGGATGAACAGGCAGATCCGCCTGATGGCCGCGCATTTCGGCCTTCGCGTGAAACAACTGCTGCGGGTCAGGATCGGCAACATCAAGCTCGGGCATCTGAAACCCGGCCAGTGGCGCAACCTCACCGACGCGGAATTGCGCGGCCTGCTGCCCGGCCACGACGACTGGTAAGCGCGCGACGCCCGATCGCGATGCAGCGTTCCGTGTACAGCGCCGACTGCGGCGAACGGACGCCTTGATTCGACCGGCGTTGTCTACAATGTCTGTCTGCTCGCCCGGACCTGTTCCGGGCCGTACTTTCTTCCGATCCCGAGACCCCATGAGCACTTCCAAGCACACCCAGTTGGTCATCCTCGGCTCCGGCCCCGCCGGCTGGACCGCCGCCGTCTACGCCGCGCGCGCCAACCTCAAGCCGGTGGTGATCACCGGGCTGCAGATGGGCGGGCAGCTGATGACCACCACCGAAGTCGACAACTGGCCGGGCGATGCCCACGGCCTGATGGGCCCGGATCTGATGGCGCGGATGCAGGCGCACGCCGAACGCTTCGAAACCGAAGTGATCTTCGACCATATCCACACCGCCGACCTGTCGCAGCGCCCCTTCCGGCTCAAGGGCGACAGCGGCGAATACACCTGCGACTCGCTGATCATCGCGACCGGCGCCACCGCCAAGTATCTGGGCATCGAATCGGAGCAGAAGTTCATGGGCCGCGGCGTCTCCGCCTGCGCCACCTGCGACGGCTTTTTCTACAAGGATCAGGATGTTGCCGTGATCGGCGGCGGCAATACCGCCGTCGAAGAAGCGCTGTACCTGTCGAACATCGCCCGCAAGGTCTACCTCGTGCATCGTCGCGACACCCTGCGTGCAGAGAAGATCATGCAGGACAAACTGTTCGCCAAGGTACAGGCGGGCAAGATCGAAACCGTCTGGCATCACACCGTCGACGAAGTGTTGGGAGACGATGCCGGCGTCACCGGCATGCGCGTGAAGTCGATGCTGGACGGCAGCACCCGCGACATCGCGGTCAACGGTTTCTTCGTCGCCATCGGCCATACCCCGAACACCACGCTGTTCGAAGGTCAGCTGGCGATGAAAAACGGCTATCTCAACATCCAGACCGGCCTCGACGGCAACGCCACCCAGACGTCGATCCCGGGCGTGTTCGCTGCGGGCGATGTCGCCGATCAGGTCTATCGTCAGGCGATCACCTCGGCAGGCTTCGGCTGCATGGCGGCGCTGGACGCCGAAAAATTCCTGGACAAGGAAGGCTGATCGACCATGCTGCGGATCAGCGCGGATTTCGACGATCTCGATCTCGCACTGATCCACGGTTATTTGTCCGGCGAGTCCTACTGGGCCGCCGGTATCCCGGTTGAGACACTGGATCGCGCATTGCGGAACTCGATCTGCTGCAGCGGTCACCTCGATGGCCGCCAGGTCGCGTTCGGACGTGCGATCACCGATCAGGCGACGTTCGCCTACCTCGCCGATGTCTTCGTGCTGCCGCAGTATCGTGGCCGCGGCTACGGTCGCGCCATCGTCGAAGCGTTGATGGCCGACCCGCGCCTGCAGGGACTGCGCCGCTGGCATCTCGTCACCCGCGACATGCAGTCGCTGTACGCGAAACTCGGCTTCACGCCGCTGTCGCAGCCGGAGCGGCATATGCAGAAGCATGATCCGGATGTCTATCGCTCACCGCGACGCGAATGATCGTTCGTCTGCTGTCCTCGCTCGATGCCGTGCCTGCTGCGGAATGGGACGCCCTGCACGAGGGGCGCAATCCATTCGTGAGCCACGCGTTTCTCTCCGGGCTCGAACAGCACGGCTGCCTGCGCGACGACTGGGGCTGGACACCGCGTCATCTCACGCTCTGGGACAACGACACGCTGATCGCAGCAGCGCCCGGATATCTGAAAACGAACTCGCACGGGGAATTCGTATTCGACCACGCATGGGCCCGTGCCTATGCGCACTATGGGCGCGAGTACTACCCGAAGTGGCTGTGCGCGGTGCCCTATTCGCCGGTGACCGGGCCACGCCTGCTCGCGCGCGATGCCGCTGCGCGGAGACAGCTGCTTGCGGCGATCATCGAGATGACCCGGCAGACGGGCTGTTCTTCCGCGCATATCAACTTTCTGGACGAACGCGATGATGCAGCCTGCGACGACTGGCTGCCTCGCATCGATGTGCAATACCACTGGCGCAACGACGCCGGGTGGCGGCACTTCGACGATTTCCTCGGCGCGATGGATCACAAACATCGCAAGAACATCCGCCAGGAGCGCGCTAAGGTCGCACGCAGCGGCGCGACGTTCCGCATCGTCCACGGCGACGAGGCCAGCGAGGCCGATCTCGCGGCGATGCACGGGTTCTATCTGCAGACCTTCGCCGATTACGGCAACTCGCCTGCGCTGACGCTCGGCTTCCTGCGTCACCTGGCCCGGACGATGCCGCGACAGCTGGTCATGATCCTGGCCGATCACGAAGGCGACACCATCGCCGGTGCGCTGTGTCTGCGCGGCGGCGACACCCTGTATGGCCGCTACTGGGGCGCCGTGCGCACTCTGCCCGGACTGCATTTCGAAACCTGCTACTACCAGGGCATCGATTACTGCCTGCGCGAAGGCCTGACCAGGTTCGAGCCCGGCGCGCAGGGCGAGCACAAGATCGATCGCGGCTTTCTGCCGGCGTTCGTGCGCAGCCGGCATTGGATCGCCGATCCGGATTTCGCCGCCCCGTTGGCGCGCTGGTGCGAAGAAGAAGCGGTCGAAGTTCGACGCTATGCCACGCAGCTCTCGACCCATTCCCCGTTCCGTGCGCATCCGGAAGATCGGCGATGAGCCTGCGCCTTCCGTGGCTGTCTTCCGATCCGTCTTCGCCCTTTCCGCCGGTTCAGACTGCGCTGCGCGAACCCGACGGACTGCTGGCGGCAGGCGGCGACCTCCGCCCGGAGCGTCTGCTCAACGCTTACCGTCACGGCATCTTCCCCTGGTATTCCGACGATCAACCGATCCTGTGGTGGTCGCCGGATCCACGAACCGTGTTTCGCACCGATGGCGTCCATCTTTCTCGCCGCTTTCGCAGACAACTGCGACACAGCGGCTGGGTCGCACGCGCCGATACCGCGTTCGCCGACGTCATCGCCGCCTGCGCAACCGTGCCCCGACCGGGACAACACGGCACCTGGATCACCGATGGGATGCGAGAGGCGTATCTCACCCTGCATCGACTCGGGCATGCGCACAGCGTCGAGGTCTTCGATGGCGAAGGTGGTCTGGCCGGGGGCACATATGGCGTCGCCGTCGGCCGCATGTTCTTCGGCGAAAGCATGGTCAGCCTGGTGTCCGGAGGCTCGAAGGCGGCGTTGGCCGCTCTCGCCCGGCAGTTGCGCGATTGGGAATGGGGCTTGATCGATGCCCAGGTCGAAAACCCGCATTTGTTGCGCAGCGGCGCCGAGACGTGGCCGCGCGACCGTTTTCTGGCCGAAGTCGCTGCGCGGGTGACGGAACCCGGTCGGATCGGTGCCTGGACGGCTGCGTTCGGCACGCTGCCCCTGCACCATCTGGCGTGCAGCTGAGGCTTTCTTTGCGGTTGGGGCCGTTGCGTGGCAGAATGCGCGGCTTCGTTGGGCCTTTGTGCCCGACCTCAACGGCAGCCCAAGGCGCATGGCGAAAGACGACGTCATTGAATTTGAAGGTACGGTCTCGGAGACCCTGCCGAACACGATGTTCCGGGTGAAACTCGAGAACGGCCACGAGATCATCGCCCACATCTCCGGGCGCATGCGCAAGAACTACATCCGCATTCTCACCGGCGACAAGGTCAAGGTCGAAATGACACCCTATGACCTCACCAAGGGCCGAATCACCTATCGCATGAAATGATTCATGCAACGCATTGAAAAACAAGGCGGCCAATGGCCGCCTTGTTGCTTTCCGAGGTAAGGAAGGACTACTCGACCGTCGCCGGCAACAGCTTTTCCTGCTCGGCCTGCGCCTCGACCACCAGTTCGTCGTCGCGGACATCGATCGCGACGCGGCCACCGCCCATCAGTTTGCCGAACAGCAGCTCATCGGCGAGTGGACGTTTGACCTTGTCCTGAATCACGCGCGACATCGGGCGGGCGCCCATCAGCGGGTCGAAGCCATGCTCGGCCAACCAGTCGCGCGCGGCCGGCGTCGCCGACAGCGACACGTTCTTCTCATGCAGCAGCGCTTCCAGCTCGATCAGGAACTTGTCGACCACGCGCAGGATGTGATCGAAGCCCAACGCCTGGAACTGCACCACCGCGTCGAGCCGGTTGCGGAACTCCGGGCTGAAACTCCGGCGGATGATCTCCATCGCGTCGGTGCTGTGGTCCTGTTTGGTGAAACCGATGGAACGACGGGCCGCCTGCGCCGCGCCGGCATTGGTGGTCATCACCACGATCACGTTGCGGAAATTCGCCTCGCGGCCGTTGGTGTCGGTCAGCACGCCGCGATCCATGACCTGAAGCAGGATATTGAAGATATCCGGATGCGCCTTCTCGACCTCGTCGAGCAGCAGCACGCAATGCGGGGTTTTCACCATCTTCTCGGTCAACAGGCCGCCCTGATCGAAACCGACATAACCCGGAGGCGCGCCGATCAGGCGACTGACCGAATGCGGTTCCATGTATTCGCTCATGTCGAAGCGGACCAGCTCGATGCCCAACTGCAGCGCAAGCTGACGGGTCACCTCGGTCTTGCCCACGCCGGTCGGGCCCGCAAACAGGAAACTGCCGATCGGCTTGTCCGGATTGCCCAGCCCCGAACGCGCGAGCTTGATCGCGGAGGTCAGGGTTTCGATGGCCGGGTCCTGGCCGAAGATCACCATCTTGAGATTGCGTTCGAGATGCTGCAGCACGTCCTTGTCCGAAGCGCTGACCTGCTTGGCCGGGATCCGCGCCATCTTGGCGATGATGATCTCGACTTCCTCGACATCGATCCGGCTCTTGCGCAGTTCCGGCGCCAGCAACTGCTGGCGCGCACCGGCTTCGTCGATCACGTCGATCGCCTTGTCCGGCAGCAGCCGGTCGTGGATGTGCTTGACCGACAGGTCGACCGCCGCCTGGATCGCGTCGTCGGCATAAGTGACGTTGTGGTGGGCTTCGTACTTGGATCGCAGCCCGCGCAGGATCTCCACCGCTTCGCCGATGGTCGGTTCGACCACATCGATCTTCTGGAAGCGACGCGCAAGCGCGCGGTCCTTCTCGAAGATGCCGCGATATTCCTGGAAGGTGGTCGAGCCGATGCAGCGCAGCTCGCCGGAAGCCAGCGCCGGCTTGATCAGATTGCTGGCGTCCATGGTGCCGCCGCTGGCGGAACCCGCACCGATGATGGTGTGGATCTCATCGATGAACAGCACCGCCTGCGGGATCTTCTTCAGCGCCGAGAGTACGGATTTCAGCCGCTTCTCGAAATCGCCGCGATATTTGGTGCCTGCGACGAGCGCACCGAGGTCCAGCGAGAAAATCGTAGCGCCGGACAGCACTTCAGGCACTTCGTCGTCGACGATCCGGCGCGCGAGGCCTTCGGCGAGTGCGGTCTTGCCCACGCCGGCTTCGCCGACGTACAGCGGGTTGTTCTTGCGTCGACGGCACAGCACCTGGATCGTGCGTTCGACTTCCTCGGCACGCCCGATCAGCGGGTCGATCTTGCCCTCGCGGGCCAGCGCGTTGAGGTTGATGGTGAATTCGGCCAGAGGATCGTTCTTGCCCTCGCCCGCTTCGCTGTCGCTGCTGGGCTCGATCGCATCCTGACCGCCCGACTCGGCGCCTTCGCCGGTCTTGGCGATTCCGTGCGACAGGAAATTGACGACATCCAGCCGGGCGATGCCCTGCTGGTTGAGATAGTAGACGGCGTACGAGTCTTTTTCGCCGAAGATCGCGACCAGCACGTTGGCGCCGGTAACTTCGCTTTTGCCTGAGGATTGGACGTGGTAGACCGCTCGCTGCAGGACGCGCTGGAAGCCCAGCGTCGCCTGGGTGTCGCGGACATCGTCCTCGGCCAGCATCGCGACCGAAGTGGCGATGGCCTGCTCCAGGTCGCCGCGCAGCCGGGCAAAATCGGCGTTGCAGGCTTTGAGCACGGTTTCAGCGGAGGGGTTGTCGAGCAATGCCAGGAGCAGATGCTCGACGGTCATGTACTCGTGTCGCGCCTCGCGGGCATGCTTGTAGCACTGACCGATGGCGTATTCGAGATCTTTGCTGAACATGGTCGCACGACCCTCCGAGAAGTTCTGCCGGTCGGGACCAACTGTGCCTTGGTAGGTCACAACAGGCCCCGGATGTTTCAGGATGGGTTGCGCCATCCCAATGCGGAATACCGAGGAGCTGGAACACTGCGTCGTACCGAAGCGCTTACTGACTCACTGCGGATGCTTCGACCGTGCGATCCATGCCGCATAACGATGCGCTCAACACACGGGAAGACGCAAGTTCCGCGCCATGCGTGTCAACAATACCAGCCCTCGGGCAGGGAGTTGGGGGCGAACTCAGGCTTTTTCCATGGTGCACAACAGGGGGTGCTGATTGAGGCGCGCGTATTCGTTCACCTGCGCCACTTTGGACTCCGCGATCTCGCGGGTGAAAACACCGCAGACCCCACGGCCACGGGTATGCACATGCAGCATGACCTGCGTGGCCTTCTCGAGGTTCATGCTGAAGAAACGCATCAGCACCTCCACCACGAAATCCATCGGCGTGTAGTCGTCATTCAGGATCATGACCGAATACAGTGGCGGCCGCGCCAGCTCGGGTTTGCTGGTCTCGACGGCGACGCCGTGATCGTGCTCATGCTCGTGGTGGTTGGCCATCCGGGAATTATACGGGGCCGTTCAGCGGCACGGATGCTTTGGAACCAACGGGCGAGCACGCCCCGGCATCGCGCCGGGGCATGATCGGTGTTCCCTCAATACCATCTGCCGTCGATCTTGATGCAGCCGGGCGTACCGACCCGATTGCAGACATGGCGCGACCTGGTCGCGATCTCGCCACTCCAGCAGATGACCTTCAGCGTCACAACGCGCTCGGGACCGTCCAGGAAGGTGTGGCTGGCCAGCGGGTTGCCCGTCAGCAGCGTCGAACCATCGTCGAAGTCCCACTGGTACTTCCAGACGAACGAACCGGAGCAGTTCGATGGGCTGGAGGCCGGCCGGGCGGTATCGAAGTTGCAGAGGTACTGGGTATGGGCTGCGTTCCAGATGCATGCCCCCTGAAAATTCGCGGTCGCGGCGGCGTGGGCGTCGGTGGATGCGCCCAGCGCAAGTGCGAGTCCGCAGGTCCACAGCATGGCGCAGGTAGCGGTCGTTTTCATGGCAGAACTCCTGATTCGTGATGGAACCGTCTTCCCCTGGATGGTTCCTGAGGTTCCCCCGCGCGCAAGCTAGCGCCGGCAGGTTGGCGCGATACAGGTCATCGGGCGGTTCGGCAGGACGCGTACACGCAGCCGGCCGGCTCGGCACAGGAGAAAGTGCGGCATCGCCAAAACGGTCTACCCACTCCGCCTAGCCGTACCGTGGACGAGGGTCGGTCTGCCGGAACACAATGCCGGACCGCAGCGGTCATTCCGACCGTTCAGTCCAAGGGGAATCGCCCATGTCGTCATCCGTTCGCGCCGCGCTAGTCGGCTGCTTGCTCCTCGCCAGTGCTTTCGCACCGGCCGCACAGGCCGAGGACGGCTCGGTCAAATCCCGGCTGGATGCCCGTGGCGTCAAGTACAACGTCGACGGCGACGGCGATTTCAAGGTCACTTACAACTACTCCAAAGAGAAACGCACGCAACTGGTGTTCGTCAGCGGCACCACCCAGAGCGTCGGCGGCTTCAGCATCCGCGAAATCTTCTCGCCCGCTGCCCGGGTCGACAAAGACGGGGTCACCGGTGCCAAGGCGCTCGAGCTGATGGCCGAAAGCCGCAAGAACAAGCTCGGCGGCTGGGAATTGGGCGGCGATGTGCTGTATTTCGTGATCAAACTTCCGGACAGCATCGACGCAGCCCAGATGGAGTCGGCGATGGATATCGCTGCCGAGACCGCAGACGATATGGAGATCGAGTTCAGCGGCGACCGGGACGACCTGTGATCGCTGCCCTGACCGTTGCAGGTTCCGGCGCATGACCTATCGCGAAGGTCGCTTCTGGCAGCCGGATGTCACCGTGGCCACCGTGGTGGTCGCGGACGGTCGCCTGCTGTGCGTCGAAGAACGGGTCGGCGGCAGGCTGGTCATCAACCAGCCTGCCGGCCATCTCGAACCCGACGAGAGCCTGCTGGAGGCCGCCCTGCGCGAGACCCGGGAAGAGACCGGTTGGGACGTGCGCCTGACCGCATTTCTGGGCGCCTACCAGTGGAAAGCCCCCGATTCTTCCGAGGATCGTCCCGGACGTCATTACCTGCGCTTCGCCTTCGCTGCCGAACCCGAACGCCACGATCCCACGCGAGCACTCGACGAAGGCATCGTCCAGGCGCTGTGGCTCACGCCGGACGAACTTCTCGCGGCGCGTGAGCGTCACCGCAGTCCACTGGTGTGGCAAGTCGTCGCGGATCACCTCTCCGGTCACCGTTCGCCGCTGACGGTGCTGCAGCATCTGGCATGAGCCCCTGGTTGTGAGTACACCGCGAGTCCCGCCCCGGATCATCGTCGGCATGTCAGGCGGCGTCGATTCTTCCGTGGCGGCGCTGCTGCTGCGTGACCAGGCCATCACCGACCCATCGCGTTCGGTGGCCGGCTTGTTCATGCGCAACTGGGCGGATGACGGCAGCGGCGACTGCCGCGCCGAAGACGACCGCCGTGATGCCGTGGCGGTCTGCGGCCGGCTGGGCTTGCCGATCCATTTCCGCGATTTCTCGAACGAATACTGGTCGGGCGTGTTCGAGCATTTCCTCGCCGAATACGCCGCCGGGCGCACGCCGAACCCCGACGTGCTGTGCAACCGCGAGATCAAGTTCAAGCATTTCCTCGACGCTGCGCGCGAACTCGGCGCCGAATTCATCGCTACCGGCCATTACGCCAGAGTGCGCGAGCACGAAGGCCAATGGCAGTTGCTGCGCGCCGCCGACCGCAGCAAGGACCAGAGCTACTTCCTGCACCAGTTGGGCCAGGCGCAATTGCGCGCCACACTCTTCCCGTTGGGCGACCTGATCAAGACCGACGTCCGCCGGATGGCCGCGGCGGCCGGCTTGCCGACCGCCGCCAAAAAAGACTCGACCGGCATCTGCTTCATCGGCGAGCGCGATTTCCGCGAATTCCTCTCGCAGTACCTGCCCGCGAAAAAAGGGCCGATGGTGACCCCCGATGGGCGCCGGGTCGGCGAACACCCGGGCGTGTTTTATTTCACCCTGGGCCAGCGCGAAGGACTGCAGATCGGTGGCGTGCGCGGCTTCGCGGCGGCACCGTGGTTCGTGGTCGGCAAACGCGTGCACGACAACACCCTGATCGTCGATCAGGGCAGCGATTCGCGCTATCTCCTGTCGACCCGGCTGTGGACCGAGTCCGCGCATTGGATTTCCGGTGCGCCACCTGCAGCGCGCTTCGCCTGCACGGCGCAGACCCGCTATCGTCAGCACGACGAAGCCTGCGAGGTGGAAGTCCGGCCCGACGGCACGCTGGCGGTGGTATTTGCGCGTCCGCAGCGCGCAGTCACGCCCGGGCAATCGCTGGTGCTGTACAACGAAGAGGTCTGCCTCGGCGGCGCGGTCATCGCTGCCACCGATGCGCCGCTTGAACAAGACCTCGCCGATTCGACATCACAGCAGCAGACGCGACGTCTGCAGACCATCGCGGCTGAAGCCGCTCCTACGAAAAACTGACGAACATGACCATGGATGTACGCTCCCGAGTTCTCGCCCTCGCCGGCATGATGCAGGCGCTGAAGCTGGTGCGGCAGATCGCCGATACCGGCCACGCTGATGGCGAAGGCGAACGCAATGCGCTCGACAGCGTGTTCCGGATCGACGCCGCATCTGCCGAGGCGGTCTACGGCAACAACGCGCGATCCCTGCGCGGCGGCCTGCTGCTGCTGCGCGATTACTTCACCGACCGCAGCAGCGATCAGGCGTTGCCGAAACTCGGCATGTCGGTGCTGCAGATCGAACGACGCTTCGTCGCCGACGACGCAGTGGCGCAGCAGGTCCTCGACGGTATCCGCGCGCTCGAAGGCATCGCCGAGCGCCAGGGCAGCATCCATCCGGATGTGATTTCGAAACTCGGCCAGCTCTATGCCGACACCATCAGCCATCTGCGCCCGAAGGTCATCGTCCAGGGCAATCCGCACTATCTGCAGCAGGCGGACGTGGTCGCCGAGATCCGCGCCCTGCTCCTCGCCGCGCTGCGCTCAGCGGTGCTGTGGCGGCAGATGGGCGGCACGCTGTGGGACTTCGTGCTGCGCAAGCGGGCGATGATCGCGGCGATCGAGGCGGAGTTGGATTGACTTTATGCGTCTACAAACACGCGGCCCTGAGGTTGGCGTTTGCAACATTTGCGGCAAGACCGCAAGACTCACTGAAGATCACATACCCCCAAAAGGATGCCCAAAAGTAGGGCAAGCCTACCTCATGGATATTATGGGATTGATCGGTACAAAAGCTGAAAAAAGATCAAAACGTTTTTTTCAGAACGGCGTCAAATACAAGTCCATTTGTTCAAACTGCAACAACGTTTTGTTAGGGTCTGAGTATGATCCGGAATTGATCGATTTTTCGCATTTACTAAAAGAAAAAATCGAGTCACGCTTGTTTTTACCGATTCAAATTACAACAAAGCTGAACAGAGTTGTCAGAAGCGTGCTGGGGCACCTGATGGCCCATGGGATTGACCTGCACCGAAAAGGACCTGACTTTGAACTTCTGACCGACTATTTCCTTAATTCGTCAGCACCATGGCCCACGAAATTGAAACTTTATTGCTGGCCATACCCAAGCAACGATCAAGTTGTCATAAGGATTGCCGGTTA
The DNA here is from genome assembly GCA_017302135.1 of Lysobacterales bacterium. Classification (GTDB taxonomy): domain Bacteria; phylum Pseudomonadota; class Gammaproteobacteria; order Xanthomonadales; family Xanthomonadaceae; genus Lysobacter_I. The sequence continues at coordinate 205,893 of JAFLDZ010000002.1, forward strand.
CGTCTCGGTAAGAACAGGAATTCCGAATTCAATTTTCACACTGATCAAGTTCTTTCCTATTGCATTTCTAATCACACCAGATAACCCTCCAGAATCGTCATTTTCTTATTCAAGAATAGACCCACTACTCACTGCGGATATTGACGACGAAATTCTTTTAACGCTACCAATATCCAATATTCCTCGGATACGTTGGCCTGAAGCGCCAGACAAATTCGGAATGATCATGCATACACCTTATTCCTTCGGCGCAAGCAGGAACTAAAAAAGCCCGGCTATCGCCGGGCTTCATTTTTTGCTGTTGAACGTACTGATCGGCGATCAGGCGCCGACCGTATCCGCCACATCCTTGTAATCGGCGATCTTGTCGAAGTTCATGTAACGGTAGATCTCGGCACCCTGCGCGTCGAGCACGCCCATGTCGGCCATGTACTCGGCCTTGGTCGGGATGCGGCCGAGACGCGAGCAGATCGCGGCGAGTTCCGCCGAGCCCAGATACACGTTCGAGTTCTTGCCGAGGCGGTTCGGGAAGTTGCGGGTGCTGGTCGAGAACACCGTTGCGCCCTCGCGCACCTGCGCCTGATTGCCCATGCACAGCGAGCAGCCGGGCATTTCCATGCGCGCGCCGGCCGTACCGAAGGTGCCGTAGTGGCCTTCTTTCGTCAGTTCGGACGCGTCCATCTTGGTCGGCGGTGCCACCCACAGGCGGGTCGGGATATCGCGCTTGCCTTCGAGCAGCTTGGCGGCGGCGCGGAAGTGACCGATGTTGGTCATGCACGAGCCGATGAACACTTCGTCGATCTTGGCGCCGGCGACTTCCGACAGCGTCTTCACATCGTCCGGGTCGTTCGGGCAGGCCAGGATCGGCTCATGCACGTCGGCCAGATCGATGTCGATGACAGCAGCGTATTCGGCATCGGCATCGCCCTGCAGCAGTTGCGGGTCGGCCAGCCACGCTTCCATCTTCTGGATGCGGCGGGCCAGCGAACGCGCGTCGGCGTAGCCTTCGGCGATCATCCACTTCAACAGCGTGATGTTGCTGTTGATGTACTCGATGATCGGCTCTTTGTTGAGATGTACGGTGCAGCCTGCTGCGGAGCGTTCGGCCGAAGCGTCGGACAGCTCGAACGCCTGCTCGACCTTGAGGTCCGGCAGGCCTTCGATTTCGAGGATGCGGCCGGAGAAGATGTTCTGCTTGCCTTGCTTGGCGACGGTGAGCAGACCGGCCTTGATCGCGTACAACGGGATCGCGTTGACCAGATCGCGCAGGGTCACGCCCGGCTGCATCTTGCCCTTGAAGCGGACCAGCACCGATTCGGGCATATCCAGCGGCATCACCCCAGTGGCGGCAGCGAAAGCGACCAGACCCGAGCCCGCCGGGAACGAAATGCCAACCGGAAAACGGGTGTGCGAGTCGCCGCCGGTGCCGACGGTATCGGGCAGCAGCATGCGGTTGAGCCAGCTGTGGATCACGCCATCGCCCGGGCGCAGCGAAATACCGCCACGGTTGGAAATGAATTCCGGAAGCGTGTGGTGGGTTTTCACATCGACCGGCTTCGGATACGCGGCGGTGTGGCAGAACGACTGCATCACCAGATCGGCGGAGAAGCCGAGGCAGGCCAGATCCTTCAGCTCATCGCGGGTCATCGGGCCGGTGGTGTCCTGCGAGCCGACCGAGGTCATGCGCGGTTCGCAGTAGGCGCCGGGACGGATGCCGGGCTGCTGGCCGTTCACCACCGGCAGGCCGCAGGCGCGACCGACCATCTTCTGCGCCAGCGAGAAGCCCTTGCCGGTGTCGGCGGGCTGCTGCGGCAGACGGAACAGGGTCGATACCGGCAAACCCAGCGATTCGCGCGCCTTCGCGGTCAGGCCGCGACCGACGATCAGCGGAATGCGGCCGCCAGCGCGCACTTCGTCGAACAGCACGTCGGATTTGACCTGGAATTCGGCGATGACCTCACCGTTCTTCAGCGCCTTGCCGGCGTAAGGCAGCAGTTCGACCACGTCGCCTTGGTGCATCTGCGACACGTCGAGTTCGATCGGCAGGGCGCCGGCGTCTTCCATCGTGTTGTAGAAGATCGGCGCGATCTTCGAACCCAGGCAGACGCCGCCGAAACGCTTGTTCGGAATGAAAGGAATGTCTTCGCCGGTCCACCACAGCACCGAATTGGTCGCGGACTTGCGGCTGGAACCGGTGCCGACGACATCGCCGACATAGGCGACCAGATTCCCTTTGTTCTTGAGGTCGAGGATCTGCTGGATCGGGCCGCGCTTGCCGTCTTCCTCGGGCTTGAACGGCGCGCCTTCGCGGGTGTTCTTCAGCATCGCCAATGCATGCATCGGGATGTCCGGGCGCGTGGTCGCGTCAGGCGCGGGCGACAGGTCGTCGGTATTGGTTTCGCCCGGCACCTTGAACACGGTGACCGTCAGACTCTGCGGCACTTCCGGCTTGCTGGTGAACCATTCGGCGTCGGCCCAGCTCTGCAGCACGGACCTGGCGTTGGCGTTGCCAGCTTTCGCCTTCTCTTCCACGTCGTGGAAAGCATCGAACATCAACAGCGTGTGCTTCAGCGCTTCGGCGGCGATGGTGCCGACGACCGCATCATCGAGCAATTCCACCAGCGGATGGATGTTGTAGCCGCCGAGCATGGTGCCGAGCAGTTCGGTCGCGCGCTCGCGGCTGATCAGCGGGCAGATTTCCTTGCCGAAGGCGATGGCGGCCAGATACGACGCTTTGACCTTCGCCGCATCGTCGACGCCGGCTGGAACGCGATGGCTGATCAACTCGACCAGGACGCTTTCCTCGCCGGCCGGGGGCGCCTTCAACAGTTCGATGACCTCGGCGGTCTGCTGCGCGCTCAGCGGCAGCGGCGGGATGCCGAGCGCGGCGCGTTCGGCGGCATGTTGGCGGTAGGCGGCGAGCATGGGGAAACTCCTGGGTGGGCGTGTGTCGGGTGGCGGCATCAGGCTGCGGGCACGATCAGCTTGAGACCCTTGAAGTAATCGCGGAAGAATCGGTCGTCCCGGGTGATCAGTCCATTGCACTGAAGTAGGGCATGGGCGCCGATCAGGAAATCGGGGGCGGCGCGCGCGTCTCCGGCGTTGCGCTGGCGGTAGCGACGCTGCATTTCGCCGGCGCGCAGCGCCGATTTGGCTTCCAACGGGCTGAAACGGATGCTCATGTCCTCCAGAACCGCCAGCGCCTCGGCGCCATCGCGCAGCGAGCCGCAGACCTCGGCCAAAGCCACATCGCAGACCACCACCGGGCCCGCGCTCAGACACTGGCGCAGGCAGGCTTCGGCGGCGTCGGCGTGCGGGCCGTCGGCGAGAAGATCAATGAGAACGGAGGAATCAATCGCGATCATGGCTGCGGTTCTGGCTCGCCGTCGTCATCGACGGCATGACCGCGAACGGCCTGCATCGCCTCATCGGTGGAGGCGAAACCGTCGAGCTTGAATCGCCCGCGGGCGCGGGAAATGGCATCGTCCACCGACTTGCGCAGGACGATCCGGCTGCCTTCCAGCTCAACCTTCAGCACACTGCCCTTGGTCAGGCCCAATGCATCGCGCACGGCTTTGGGCAGGGTGATCTGGCCACGTTCGGCGACGGTCGCTTCCATCGGCGGCTCCGGTTTCGGTATGTGCAGATGATACATACTTTTCTTCGCATACTCTACGCCAGACGGGCGCAGCGCACGCCATCGGAGCTGCACCGTGCAAGTCGCACTCCGGGGACGCCGCTCCTTCCCTTGTCGTGTACCCGGCGGATAATCGCCCCATCCCCCACCGTGGAGCACTGCCATGCGCGACGCCTTCGGCACCCGCAGCCAGCTGACGATCGACGGTCGTTCCCTGACCTACTTCAGCCTGCCCCGACTCGAACCCCGCTTCGGACCCCTCGCCCGCCTGCCCTATTCGATGAAGATCCTGCTGGAGAATCTGCTCCGGCACGAGGATGGCCTGACCGTCCTGCCCGAGCATATCGAGGCGGTTGCGCGCTGGGATGCCACTGAAGAGCCGGACACCGAAATCGCCTTCATGCCGGCCCGCGTCGTCCTGCAGGACTTCACCGGCGTGCCCTGCGTGGTCGACCTGGCCGCCATGCGCGACGCGGTGACGGCCCTCGGCGGCGACCCGAAGCAGATCAATCCGCTGATTCCCTCGGAACTGGTGATCGACCATTCGGTGCAGGTCGATGTCTTCGGCAAGGCCGAAGCGCTGGACCTCAACGGCCAGATCGAGTTTTCGCGCAACCAGGAGCGCTACAGCTTCCTGCGCTGGGGGCAAAAGGCGTTCGACAACTTCAAGGTGGTGCCGCCGAACACCGGCATCGTCCATCAGGTGAATCTGGAACACCTGGCCCGGGTGGTGATGGAACGCGAGATCCACGGCGAAACCTACGCCTTCCCGGACACCGTCTTCGGTACCGATTCGCACACCACCATGATCAACGGCATCGGTGTGCTCGGCTGGGGTGTCGGCGGCATCGAGGCCGAAGCGGCCATGCTGGGCCAGCCATCGTCGATGCTGATTCCGCAGGTGGTCGGTTTCCGGCTGACCGGCAAACTGCCGGAAGGCGCGACCGCGACCGATCTGGTGCTCACCGTGACCCAGATGCTGCGCAAGCATGGCGTGGTCGGAAAATTCGTCGAGTTTTTCGGCGAAGGCCTGCAGCATCTGCCGCTGGCCGACCGCGCCACCATCGCCAACATGGCGCCGGAATACGGCGCGACCTGCGGCATTTTCCCGATCGACGCCGAATCGATCACCTATCTGCGCCTGTCCGGTCGCAGCGAAGCGCATATCGCGCTGGTCGAGGCGTATGCGAAGGCGCAGGGCTTGTGGCACGACACGACCACGCCGCAAGCCACCTACTCCGCCACGCTCGCGCTTGATCTCGGCGACGTGAAGCCCTCGATGGCCGGCCCGAAGCGACCGCAGGATCGCGTGCTGCTGGAAGCGGTGCAGGCCGATTTCCATACCCATCTGTCCGGGTTTACCGCGCAGCGCACAGCGAAGAATGGCCAGGTCTCGGATTTCATCGAGGAAGGCGGGGCCCAGCCGCAGGCCGAACAACTGGCCGCCAAGCCCAAAACGAAGATCCGTCTCCGCGACCAGGACTGCGAACTTACCGACGGTTCGGTGGTGATCGCCGCCATCACGTCCTGCACCAACACCTCCAACCCGGCGGTGATGCTCGGCGCCGGCCTGCTCGCGCGCAATGCGGTCGCCAAAGGCCTGAAATCCGCGCCGTGGGTCAAGACATCGCTCGGCCCGGGGTCGCTGGTCGTCACCGATTACCTCAAAAAAGCAGGCGTGCTCGACGATCTCGAAGCATTGGGCTTCTACGTGGTCGGCTATGGCTGCACCACCTGCATCGGAAATTCCGGCCCGCTGCCGGACGAAGTGTCGAAAGCCATCGCCGACGGCGACCTGGTCGTCGCTTCGGTACTGTCGGGCAATCGCAACTTCGAGGGCCGCGTCCACCCCGAAGTGAAAATGAACTATCTGGCCTCGCCGCCGCTGGTGGTGGCCTACGCGCTGGCCGGCACGATCGACATCGACCTGACCACGCAACCGCTGGGCACCGGCAACAGCGGCGAGCCGGTGTATCTACGCGATATCTGGCCGAGCAACAAGGAGATCGGAGACATGATCGCCGCCACGGTCGGCCCTGAGATGTTCGCGAAAAACTACGCCGACGTGTTCAAGGGCGACAGTCGCTGGAACCGGATCGAATCCCCGGAGGGCGAGTCCTACCGCTGGGACGAAGCTTCCACCTATATCAAGCATCCGCCCTATTTCGAAGGGATGTCGATGCGGGTGGGAACCATCGACGATCTCCATGGCGCCAGGATCCTCGGCCTGTTCGGCGACTCGATCACCACCGACCACATTTCACCGGCCGGCAACATCAAGGCCAACTCGCCCGCCGGCAAGTTCCTGCAGACGCGCGGCGTGGCGCCCACCGACTTCAACAGCTACGGCTCGCGCCGCGGCAACGACGATGTGATGGTGCGCGGCACCTTCGCCAATATCCGCATCAGGAATCTGATGCTGGGCGGCGAAGAAGGCGGCAACACCCTGCACTACCCTTCGGGCGATCAGCTGGCGATCTACGATGCAGCCATGCGTTACAAGGTCGATGGCGTGCCACTGGTAGTGATGGCCGGCAAGGAATACGGCACCGGCTCCAGCCGCGACTGGGCGGCCAAGGGTACGAACCTGCTCGGGGTGAAAGCGGTGATCGCCGAGAGCTTCGAGCGCATCCACCGCTCGAATCTGGTCGGCATGGGCGTGCTGCCGCTGCAATTCGAGGACGGCCACAACGCGCAGACCCTGGGGCTCGACGGATCCGAGATCATCGATATCACCGGCCTGGGTGACGGTGCGGGGAAGGTCGCGACCGTGGTGGCGCGCAGAACCGATGGCGGCGAACGGCGCTTCGCCGCACGGGTCCTGCTGCTGACCCCGAAAGAGGTCGAATACTTCAGGCACGGCGGCATCCTGCACTACGTGCTGCGGCAACTCGCATCGAAAAAAAACGGCTGACCAGACAACCGACCGGCCGCCGCCATTCACCGGGGGCGAACGGTCGGGTGCTGGCCGAAACATACGGCTGCGTCTTGCGGCCCCCTAGAGCCTATGCTCCAATCCGGGTAGATATCCAGAACCGCAATCCAGCGGTCGAACAACAGGTGGAGGGGCCTAATGAATCTTGAACGTCCGTGGCTTGCGAGCTATCCCGCAGGAGTGCCTCAACAGATCGATCCGGACGAGTATCCCTCGATCGTATCCGTGCTCCAGTCGTCGCTGGAGAAATATCGCGATCGTCCCGCGTTCTCGAACATGGGCCGGTCCATCACCTATGCCGAAGTCGACGAATACAGCAGGCAATTCGCTGCTTACCTGCTCGGCGAGTTGAAGCTCAAGAAAGGCGATCGCGTCGCGATCATGATGCCGAACTGCCTGCAGTACCCGATCGCGATCTTCGGTGTGCTCCGCGCGGGCCTGACGGTGGTCAATACCAACCCGATGTACACCGCACGCGAGCTGAAACATCAGCTCGTCGACTCCGGCGCCAGCGCGATCCTCGTCTTCGACAACTTCGCCAAGACCGTGCAGGACGTGCTTCCCGAAACCTCGGTCAAGCAGGTCATCACCACGGGATTGGGCGATATGCTGCCGTTTCCGAAAGGTGCGATCGTCAATTTCGTTCTCAAGTACGTGAAGAAGATGGTTCCGGAATACGACATTCCGGGAGCCGTCCGTTTCAAGAACACGCTGACGCTCGGCCAGATGCACAAGTTGCCGGCCATCGACATCGCGTCGGATGACATCGCGTTCCTGCAATACACCGGCGGCACCACCGGCGTTGCCAAGGGCGCGATGCTCACCCATCGCAATCTGGTCGCCAACATGCAGCAATCCAATGCCTGGATCAGCGCCAACACGCGCGAAGGCTCGGAAATCATCATCACTGCCCTGCCGCTGTACCACATCTTCGCGCTCACAGCGAATTGCCTGGTCTTCATGAAGCTCGGCGGACAGAACCACCTGATCACCAATCCGCGCGATATGCCGGGGTTCGTGAAAGAACTCAGCGCGATTCCATTCACCGCGATCACTGGTGTGAATACCCTGTTCAACGGCTTGTTGAACACGCCCGGCTTCGACAAGATCGACTTCTCCCACCTGCGTCTCACCCTGGGTGGTGGCATGGCGGTGCAGCGGGCGGTCGCCGAGCGCTGGAAGAAGACTACGGGTTGCACGCTGGTCGAAGCCTATGGCCTGACCGAAACCTCGCCGGCCGCGTGCATGAATCCACTGGATCTGCCCGAATACAACGGCGCCATCGGGCTGCCGATTCCGTCCACCGATGCCTGCGTCAAGGACGAGGAAAACCGCATCCTGCCGCAAGGCGAGACCGGCGAACTCTGCATCAAAGGTCCGCAGGTGATGAAGGGCTATTGGCAGCGCCCGGAAGAAACCGCGCACAGCATCGACAGCGATGGCTGGCTGCACACCGGCGATATCGCGCGCGTGGATGAAAACGGTTTCTTCTATATCGTCGATCGAAAGAAAGACATGATTCTGGTGTCCGGTTTCAACGTCTATCCCAACGAAGTGGAAGATGTGATCGCGATGATGCCCGGCGTGCTTGAAGTCGCGGCCGTAGGCGTCCCGGACGACAAGTCGGGCGAAGCGGTCAAGGTCGTGATCGTCAAGAAGGATCCGAATCTCACCGCCGAGCAGGTGAAGGCGCACGCTCGCGAAAACCTCACCGGCTACAAACAGCCGAAATTGGTGGAGTTCCGCACCGAGCTGCCGAAAACGAATGTCGGCAAGATCCTTCGCCGCGAGCTGCGAGACCCTCCTCCGGCGGCATAAAGCGACGTAGTTCGCAGTTCTACTCAGACAGGTCGACTTTCAGGTCGGCCTGTCTTCGTTTGTGCGCTGGCCCAACTTGAAGTTTCTAGATTTTCGGCGCATACAGGCGATAACGGGCGTTCGTATGGCTTCATCGCCGAGTGGCCGCACCGGATCGCCCGGCCTATGCGCCGCCTGACCACTGGGGAAATCTGATGATCCATCTCGACACGCCGAACCAGGTTTAGCGTTACCGGTCGGGCTCGCCTCGAATCCATGTCGTGCTTCGATGGCACCGGCTCGAGGCGGCATGTGGAATTCCACTGCGATCGCCCATTCGGCCACTTCCACAGGAAGTCCGCCGAAACCGCCCGGAATCGTTATCCATATGGTCATCGCATCGAAAGCAGGGGCGGGCGATCAGGATATTCAACATCTTCGCCACCAAGCGCGCTCGATGCGTTGTGCGATCTTCGTACGACACGCGGCAGGCAGGTTGCACATGCAACGGCGGAACGACATGAAGGCCACTCTATCCGGCCGCAACGGTCAGTCCCCGTTGAATCCCATCACCGGAGGCATACAACGAAAATGAGCAGAAACGCAGTCGCTATCACCGGTCTTGGCGTCCTTTCACCGATCGGAATGAGCGTCTCAGAACTCGAACAATCGATCATCACGACTCGATCAGGCATCGGCCTTGTCGACGTCCCGCCGTTACATAAGCGCTTTCCAGCAGGTGTCATCGAGCGTTCGTTCGCCGAATCGTTTCCCCCACTCGAACGGCCGTTCCTCGACCGCTGCCAGCAGATGGCGATCATTGCAGCCGATCAGGCTATCGCCGATGCCGCATTCGACGACTTCCGCGATAAAGGCCTGCGCGCCGGACTCCACTACGGCAATGTCAACGGCGGCGTTTCCACGGCGCAATCGTGGTACCAGCAAATGTTCCTCGCGGGAAAGCAGGCATCGCGGCCATTTTCGGCCATGGCGATCATGGGCAATGCCGGCGCCGCGCAGATTTCGATTCGTCACGGTATCCGTGGCCCCGTGATCACCCATGCGAGCGCCTGCGGTTCGTCCGGCATCGCCATCGCCGAGGCTGCGCGCGCGATCGCCGATGGCCATCTGGATGTCGCCATCGCCGGTGGCGCAGAGGCTCCCCTGACCGCCAGCCTCATCGGAGTCTTCGACGGCACGCGTGCGCTGTCGAAACCCGACCCCGAAGATCCCAGTCGAAGTTGCAAACCCTTCTCGTCCAACCGGACCGGATTGGTGCTCGGAGAAGGCGCCGCTTTCATGATGCTGGAATCGGAACCCCACGCCAGCGCGCGCGGCGCGAAGATATGGGGATACGTGGCAGGCAGAGGCATCGCGAGCGACGCCCACCATATCGGGATGCCCGCGCAGGAAGGTCAGGAGCTGGCGCTGCGCGAAGCCCTGCGCGATGCGGGCATGACCGCATCCGATATCGGATACATCAACGCGCATGCCACTGCCACCGGCGGTGGCGATGCCATAGAGGCCCGTGCGATCCGCAGTGTCTTCGGCGACTCGGCGGATGCCCCCCGGGTCAGTTCGACCAAAGGCGTGCATGGCCATCTGCTTGGCGCGGCGAGCGCTCTCGAAGCCGTGATCACAGTGATCGCGATGAATACTTCGGTCCTGCCCGCAACGGCGAATCTGGACCATATCGATGCGCAATGCGCACTCCGACATATCCCATGCAGGGCCTTGAGTGAGCAGCCTGTACGAGCTGCACTTTCATTTTCATGCGGTTTTGGCGGCACGAATGTCGCTCTTGTTTTTTCGCGTTACCTCCCCCTGAATTGACCCAATCCCCCTTTTTTCCCCAGACCTTTCATCCACCAGGAGAAATATCCGTGAACAGCAATCTCTATCAGGCTTTCGCATCGAACGATTCCATCAACAGCGGACGCCGCATATCCACCGATGTCCGCAGAATGAAAAAAGACAGCCTGTGGTTGACCATTCATGCGGATGCCTCGAACGGTCTGCACAATTTCAGCCCGGCTTTGCTGGCCGAATTGCGCGGCATCATCGATGGACTCGCCAAAACAGGCGGCGCATGGGGATCCGCAGGCCATGCCGTCGATATCGGCTACCTCGTCGTGAAGTCTTCGGACCCGGAATATTTCAGCGTCGGCGGCGACCTCCGCCACTTCAGGACCTGCATCACAGAGAAACTGCGTAAAACGTTGCACGCCTACTCGACCCAGTCCTTCGAACTGCTGTTCGACTGGTCGAACCTGTTGAAGGACCGGATGACATCGATTTCCCTGGTGCAGGGACGCGCGCTCGGCGGCGGTTTCGAGATGGCGCTGAGCGCCGATTACATCGTCGCGGAAGAGCAGAGCACGTTCGGCTTCCCTGAAATCATGTTCGGCCTTTTCCCGTGCACGGGTGCCATGGCTTTGCTGTCCCGCCGTATCGGCGTGGTGAAAGCCGAGCGGATGATGACCAGCAACAACATCTATACCGCACGCGAGCTGTTCGCCATGGGACTGATCGACGAAATTTGCCCGCAGGGCTCCGGCGAACGCGCAGTCGAGGATTACATCGCACGCCACGCGTCCCGGCAGAAGTCGTACCTGAAAGTACAGCAGAGTCGTATTCGCACCGCACCGATCGACTACATCGAAGGCTTGCAGGTCGTCGAGGACTGGGTGGAACTGGCAATGAATCTGAGCAACGAGGAAAAGCGTGCGCTCGACATGCTGATCATGATGCAGGAAGGCGGACGCCAGCCAAGGTCGGAACTGAAAGCGGCATGAGCGCCTCGGCGGTGAGGGGCGGACATCAGCGACGCCCCCGCCGGTCATCGCGATCACATGCGGTCATCGATCACCGCCTGGCGCTCCATGATCGCATTCAACGCCTTGATGCTGGGGGCCGATAGATCGCGCACTTCCTTCATCCATTGATGGCGGGTCGCATGCAGCTCGACCGTCGTGGCTCCCATCAGCTTTCCTGCGGTAGAGGCAAGGCGTACAGCACCTACATTGAGGCAGACACCCTTCAGCGAATGCGCGAGATGTCGGATTTCTTCCGCATCCGACGCCTCGATATTGTTGGAAAGCTGATCGACCAGCTTCTCGATGTCGGCGATGGCTTCGGTAAGCATGGTGTCGAGGAACTGCTTCGAAGAATTGACTTCGCGAAGGTTCTCGATCGCTTCGGGGCTGATGTATTCCGGCGGCACCAATTTGAGCTGACCGGACAATGAAGGCGGGGGCCGTTGCTGGGCCAGCGGCGGGATGCCTGCCGGTTCGCCGGCCGTAGTGACCGGCGTGCTTCCGGGTTCGGCAGCCAGCACCGTGCGGAGCTTGTGGAATGTGATCGGTTTATGGATAAGGCCCGATGCGCCGGTCGCCAGCAGCTTGGCTGCTGTCTTCTCGGAGGTGTCGGCGGTGATGAAAAACGTCGGCGCAGCCTTGATCTTGCCGAAACGATAGATCTGGAAAACGCGCGCACCGTCGATATCGGACATGTTGAAATCGAGAAACACGGCGTCGTATTCGATGGACGACAGGCAACGCAATGCCTCCTCGCCCGACTGGGCCGCAGTCACATGATGCCCGTCCTTGGCGAGCATTTCCTGCAACAGACGCAGATTCATGGGATGGTCGTCGGCGATAAGCACATGCTTGCTTGCGATCGCGAGAAGCTCCGGCGCCGGCTCAGGAGAAGCGGTCGGCGATGGCGCATCAAGCGCTTTCTGAAAATGCAATTGAAACCAGAAGACGGTTCCTTTGCCGACCTGACTGTCGACCTGCAGTGTGCCGCCCATGTGCTTGACATGCTCGAGCGCGATCGAAGTGCCGAGACCAGTGCCGCCGTACTTTCTCGTCGTGCCGGCTTCCACCTGGTAGAACGGTTCGAAGATGCGCCCCAGATGCTCCGGCGCGATGCCGATACCGGTGTCGGCGACACGAAATCCGATCACGTACTCGTTTGGACGATCGCGGATCAACGTCACCGCGACGACAACTTCCCCGGTATCGGTGAACTTCACCGCATTGCCGGCAAGGTTCATCACGACACTGATCAGCTCGTGCTCGTAACCGAGCACCGGATGCGTGATCGCAGGATCCAGATGAACGTCGAGACTGATGTTCTTGCGCGCCGCGATCGGATCGAGCGCAACCTTCACATGACGAACGACACCCTCCAGTTCGAACGGCGCCTGTTCGGACAGGGCTGAGCCGGACTGCAATTTGGACAGGTCGAGAAGGTGTTTGATTTCTCCGTCGAGCGCCGCCGACAATGTCAGGATCGCCGCCGCACGTGATGCGACTGCGGGATCCTCGGTTTCGGCCGCGAGCAGTTGGGCGGAGGAAACGATACCCGTCAGTGGCGTGCGCAACTCGTGACTGACATTGGCGAGCAGCTGCGACTTGGCCTTGCTCTCGCGCTCGGCGTGGTTGCGCGCCGCGTGCAGATTCCGGATCAAGGATGAGGCATAGAGCGGAACGATCAGCAGCAGCACGCCATGCGAGATGGCAGCCATCATTTCGGCACGCCAGATCGGCGAATAGAACACGACCAGGCTGAAACCGGTCATGGACACCACCTGACAGATTCGCAGGGACGTGATGCCTATCCGGAAGCCGAACCCGAGGATGGTGAACAGGTAGAAGCTCGCGAACAGGACCGACGGCTTGCCCATGAAGAACAGCCAGCACGAAAGCATGATCGGATCGACGATCGCCGTCAGCATCACGATGTCGCGTGGAGGCACTGAAGTGTGGTGACGCGCGAGATACCAGGCGGCAAGGTTGTAGCCGCTGTACACGATCGAGAGAACAAGGATTTCGCTTACGCCGATCGTCGGAGAGGACGTGCCCCAGATGAGAATGGCGCACACCATGAGCACCAGAACGCTGAAGCCCAGCTTGAGTCGAAGCTCCGCCTGAGCGCGGACGCTGTTTTCCAAGTGGATATTGGTTGCGTTCGAATCCATCTCTGGGAAGTCCTTCTCACATGGTAAGATCGACGCGGCCCGGGTATTCGACGATTCGTTTCTCGGACTTTGAGATAGAAGGGGGCGAGCGCGGGCGGGCACGTTTCGCGCTCTGAACGAGCGCGGAGATACCGTTTCCGAGGTTGTACATGGACAAGCAGCAAATCATGGGGCATCTCAAACGCATGCTCCACAGGCAATTCCAGATCGATGAAGCATTGGTGACCCCGGAAACGCGGCAGAATGACATTGGCATCGACTCGATCCTGATGGTTGACCTGATGCTCGATATCGAGAATGAGCTCGAGTTCTCCTTCGACATGATGGACCTACCGAAAAATCCCTCCATGGACGATATCTGCGAACTGATTCTTCGCAACCTGAAGCATTAGGCATCGACTGTTCCGTGCGCACAGCCGCACCCGCAATATTGAGCCGCGCGGCAGTTGCACGTTGAGACTCATTGCATCCCGGGACGCTGCGAACTGGTGGAATAGCGTTCGCAGATGTCCTGGAGCCGGGGCTTGTTCTGAACCAGCGCCTGCACGCATTGCGGATCGAACAGCTTGCCGCTCTGTTCCAGCAGAAAATCGAGGGCGTTGTCGAAGCTCCACGGCGCTTTATAGGGTCGCGGCGAAATCAGCGCATCGAACACGTCGGCCACGGCGACGACGCGGGCTTCGATCGGAATCTGCGCACCGCTGAGCCCATCGGGGTAGCCACTGCCGTCGTAGCGCTCGTGGTGGCGCAGCGCGATGGTCGCGCCGGCCTGGATGAAACGATTCTGGCTGCCGCTGAGCAGCTCATGGCCGATCTGCGGATGCCGGCGCATGATGGCGAGCTGTTGTTCGTCCAACGGGCCCGGCTTCAGCAGCACATCGTCCGGAATCGCGATCTTGCCGATATCGTGCAGGGGGGCGGCCAGTTCGATCAGCCTCACCTCGTCTTCCGACATGCCGAGACCCTCGGCGATCAATCCGGCAACGTGGGCCATGCGTTCGAGATAGGCGCTGGTGCCGATATCGCGGTACTCGATCGCTCGCGCCAGGCGCGACAGGGTTTCGCGCTCGCGTTCTTCCACCTCGTGCATGCTGGACAGCAGGCGCTGCTCCAGCGACAGCGCACGCTGCTTGATCGACTCGGACTGCTGACGGAGTTGCAGCAGATTGCGGCAGCGCGCGCGGAGCTCGCGGGGCCGGACCGGCTTCACCAGAAAGTCGATCACGCCGGCATCGAGCGCGGCCTGACGGATCGGCTCGTCGCCGACCACGGTCACCAGGACGATCGGCACGTCGCGGTTGGTCAGCGCGCGGCGGAAGCGGCGGGCGAACTCCAATCCGTCGATGACCGGCATCCGGTAATCGAGCAGCAGCAGATCGGGGCGATTGCTCTCGGACCAGCGCAACGCCTCCTCCGAATCCCCGAAGTCGAACACTTCGAGTTCCGGACTGATGTCCTCGAGAATATGCCGCAGCATCGTGCGTGCGGAAGTCTGGTCATCAACGATGACGATTTTCACGGAGTTGCCCCACATGCGAATACCGTGCGTCCTTGCCTGCGTGATGGATCGGAGGTTGATCGATGCCCAGAATTTAAAGCAAATTCCGTGCCTTGTCTCGCATGTCGCGTGATGCGGACCATTCTATGCCATGCGCAAAGAACCGGTGCATTCCTGATGATAGCGGGATGGGACGCCCCTGGTTGAGCGGATGACTTTCGATCCGACGGGAGCATGGCTGATTACTGGAAGACCTACGACCTGCCTGATCTCACGGCTGTTCTGGACGCATGTAGGGGAACAGCAGGACATCGCGGATCGAAGTCGACCCGGTCAGCAGCATGACCAGACGGTCGATACCGACGCCGAGGCCTCCGGTGGGCGGCAAGCCGACCTCGAGCGCGCGGATGTAGTCGGCGTCGTAGTGCATGGCTTCGTCGTCGCCCCCCTCTTTGGCTTCGACCTGGGCGCGGAACCGTGCCGCCTGGTCTTCAGGGTCGTTGAGCTCGGAGAAGCCGTTGGCGATCTCCTTGCTGCCGATGAACAGCTCGAAGCGGTCGGTGATACCGGGCTCGGTGTCCGATTCGCGTGCCAGCGGGGAGACTTCGACGGGGTAATGGGTGATGAAGGTCGGCTGGATCAGATCGCCTTCGACCGTCTTCTCGAAGATTTCCAGGAGCAGTTTGCCCCAGCCGTAGCCCGGCTTGACGTGGATCTTCAGCCGCGCGCAGTGCGCCGCCAGCGCTTCGCGGTCGCGGCAATCGGCGGCGGAAATCTCGGGATTACGCTCCCGCACCGCTTCTTCCAGCTTCCAGCGCCGGAAAACCGAGCCCAGGTCGATCGTATTGCCGTCCCACTCGATCTCATCGACACCGACCGTGTCGCGGGCGACATCGCGGATCATGGTCTCGGTGAGGTCCATGACTTCGTGGTACGTGGCGTAGGCCTCGTACAGCTCGAGCATGGTGAATTCCGGGTTGTGGCGGGTGCTGACGCCCTCGTTGCGGAAATTGCGATTGATCTCGTAGACCCGCTCCAGGCCACCGACGACCAGGCGCTTGAGGTAGAGCTCCGGCGCGACCCGCAGGTAGAGGTCGAGGTCCAACGCATTGTGATGGGTGGTGAACGGTCGCGCAGTGGCGCCGCCGGCGATGTAATGCATCATCGGCGTCTCCACCTCCAGGAAACGCCGGGCATCGAGCCAACCCCGGATCGCCGAGACGATCCGCGAGCGCTTCAGGAACACTTCGCGCGACTCGGGATTGACGATCAGATCGACGTAACGCTGCCGGTAGCGCTGTTCGACATCGCTCAGACCATGCCATTTGTCCGGCAGCGGACGCAGCGACTTGGTGAGCAGACGCAGTGCGTCGACCTTGATCGACAGTTCGCCGGTCCTGGTGCGCATCAGGCTGCCTTCGGCGCCGACGATATCGCCGACGTCCCAACCCTTGAAAGCGTCGTACGTCCCGCCCAGCGTGTTCGACTGCAGGAACAACTGCAGGCCGCCGGTCATGTCCTGGATCTGCGCGAACGCGGCCTTGCCCATGACCCGCTTGGCCATCAACCGGCCGGCGACGCTGATGCGGCGACCGGTGGCATCCAGCGCTTCGCTGGTCCAGCGGTCAGCATCTTCGTACGCGTCCTGCAGATCGCGCGCATAGTGCTTGCGAACGCAATCGTTCGGAAACGCCACGCCCTGCCCTCGCAATGCCGCGAGCTTGCCGCGGCGTTCCGCGATCAATGCATTCTCGTCCGGCGGCAAAGTCTGTTCTTCGGTCATGGCGGTATCTTCGATGAGGATGCGATGGATTCGCGGCAGATACCGCGAACCATGGGCTTACAGGGCGTCGGAACGTTTCGAACCCGCTTCAAGCCCCGATTTCAGACTGGCTTCGATGAATTCGTCGAGATCGCCGTCCAGCACCTTCTGGGTATCGGTGCGCTCGATGCCGGTGCGCAGGTCCTTGATCCGCGACTGATCCAGCACGTAGTTGCGGATCTGACTGCCCCAACCAATGTCGGATTTGGTGGCTTCCAGCGCATCGCGCTCGACGTTGCGCTTCTGGATTTCCAACTCGTACAACTTGGCCTTCAACATCTTCATCGCGGTGTCGCGGTTCTGATGCTGGCTGCGGCCGTTCTGGCAGGCCACCACGGTGTTGGTCGGAATATGGGTGATGCGCACCGCCGACTCGGTCTTGTTCACGTGCTGACCACCCGCACCGGACGAGCGGTAGACGTCGGTTCTCAGATCGGCCGGATTGATGTCGATATCGATATCGTCCTCGACTTCCGGCGACACGAACACCGAGGTGAACGAAGTGTGGCGGCGGTTGTCGGAATCGAACGGCGATTTGCGCACTAGGCGGTGGACACCGATTTCGGTCTTCAGCCAGCCGTAGGCGTAATCGCCCTCGACCTTGAACGTCGCCGATTTGATGCCGGCGACGTCGCCAGCGCTGGCTTCCATCAGTTCGGCCTTCCAGCCGCGCGCTTCGCACCAGCGCAGATACATGCGCAGCAGCATTTCCGCCCAGTCCTGCGCCTCGGTGCCGCCGGCGCCGGCCTGGATGTCGACGTAGGCGTTCGCCGAATCCATCTTGCCGGAGAACATGCGTTGGAATTCGAGCTGGTCGACGCCACGGGCATAGCGCTCGACATCGGCCTGGATCGCCAGCGCGGTGTCGTCGTCCTCTTCCATTTCGACCAGTTCGAGCAGTTCGTCGGCGCCGGCCAGACCTTCTTTCAGATCGCGGATGCCGTTGACGGTCTTGTCGAGCAGCGAACGCTCCCGACCCAGCGCCTGCGCGCGTTCGGAGTCGTTCCAGATATCGGGGTTTTCAAGCTCGCGGTTGACTTCTTCCAGACGCTCGGCCTTGGCGTCGTAGTCAAAGATACCCCCTGAGCGAATCGAGCCGACCACGGAGGTCGGCGATGCGCTGGCGGATCGGATTGAGTTCGATCATGACGTGATTGTGCGGTTGCAACAAAGATCGCGGATTCTAGCAGGTTAGATTCCGGCAAGCCGCGCTCCACCAGAGGCCGGAACACGGCCTCGACCGTGACGCAGAAACGGTCCCGCGACATCAGCCATCCCCGGTTCGCTGGTCTTCGGCGATATGCGGAGTCGATATTCCCCTGCCGGCATCCCGGACCGGCTCAGTCGTAGTCGAGATCGCAGGCGCGGCGGTCAAGCGTCGGCCAGAGCAGCCATGCAGCGGGATCGGCGGCGATCTGCTGCTGCAAACCGTGGTTCGCCCAATCCACAAGTTCATCGACCGGTCGCCCGGTGGCATCCACTCGCGCCGCGATCGTGGGCGTGCCTCCGCGGTACCCGATCAGTGTCAGCCGATAGCCGAAGCGTGAAGCAAGCGCCAGCACACCGATCGGAGTGCGCACCCGAAATCCCAGGAACGGACCTTCCGCGCAGGCGGATTCGGGATAACAGAAATCGATCATGCACGCGACCGCGCGTCCCTCCCGAAACGCTCGGAGCAATCCGATGCCGCTCCCCGGGCTACGGAAGGACAGCGTATTGCGCTCGCCCATCAATGCAAGCATCCAGTCGGCGCGTTGGGCGATCAGGGTAAGTACGCCCGCATCGGCCACTCCTGCCATCAGTCGCGGTGCGGCAGGATGATGCCAGGCAAGCCACAGCTCACGCGGCGCCATCGGCAACGATGCCGCAGTGGCGCTGACAGCTGCGGCGCAGCGATAGTAATCGGCGGAATTTTCGATGTATTCCGATTCGAAGGTCGGACGTTTCGGCCAGCCCAGCCGGGATGCGACCTTGCGGTAGGTCCAGTGCGCTTTGCGGACCTCATCGTCCAGCGCAGCCGCCAACCATCGGCGCAGACCGCGCGAGGCAAGCTCCGGATCGGTGCGCAAAGCCGCGATCAGTGCATCGTCGTCGAAGCGCTGCGTGGCCGCTTGGGCGATGTGGTCGAATGCTGCATGCACCGGTGCAGACTCAAGCCGCAAGGAATTCGAATGGTTTGGCCTCATGTCTGGCGTAATATTCGAAGAGTGGGCGTTCGGCAGCCACGAATTCGCGCAACAGTTCCGGGTAGATGTACTTCGACAATGCGCACTCGACCGGATCGACGCTCCGGTCGGTACCGGTCCGCACGATGGCCTTGGCCACGCAGGTACCGCCGCACAGCCCGAAGATGGGACAGGTCGCACAGGTATCGCCCTCGGTCCGCAACCACTCGTGCCGGTCGAGAATCGCACGCCGCGCCGGTTGCGACTGCGAAGGCGCGTCCACATCTGCGGCCTCGACCTCGAAGTACGGGTGGTACACGCAATCGCAGGTCCGCTGCCCACCCTCGGCATCCAACACCAGAAAGTCGCCGGCCGCGCCGCAGGGTCCGCGATAACACATATCCCGCGATTGCAACATGAAGAGATTGTGCATCCTCGCGATCAGGTTGCGGATCCCGAGCTCCTTGATCTCGCCCCGTCGGATCATTCCGATCAGCGTGCGGTACAACTCGACCGCCTCGTCGGGCGAAAGCCGCTGGTCGACGAGCCCGGCCCCCCGCCCTGCGAGATCGAGGAACGTGATGGACAAACCGCTCACGCCGAATGCCTGCAGCCATGTCGCGAAAGCAGGCAACCCGGGCGCCGAGGTCTGCGACGCCACCGCGAGGAATCCGCAGCGATCGCGGACGAATTCGGGGCGTTCGCGCATGAGTCGCCGCACGCCCTCCAACGGCGTCGGCGAACGACGGGTCGTGCGCAGTCCGTTGCTCGCTTCATCGACACCGTCGAGAGAAATACCCACCGAGAAGTCGTGCCGATCGAGGAAGTCCAGCACTGCTGGCGTGAACCGCGTCGCGTTGGTCTGTATCGAATAACCGATGCGGGCGCGATGCGGGGCCAGCCAGTCCACGACATCCTGGATCAGGCCGAACCTCAGCAATGGCTCGCCGCCATGGAATGCGACCGAGATGCGGTCCTGCCGATCAAGCAGTCGTTGCAGAGTGTCGCGTATCGATGCGAACGACTGCTGAGCCTTGAAACGTTTCGCATCGTAGTCGTAGCAGTACTCGCATTCGATGTTGCAGGTGCCCGTCAGTTTGAGCAGCACCGCCGTCGGATACGTGGACGGCTGATACAACGCGCGATCCGCATGAAGCCCGTCACGCGTCGCGAGGCCGGCTGCCCAAAGGCGATCAAGGGCCGCCGGCGCGTCTGCTTCGCCAATCCTGATCGGCAACGCCGCATTCAGGGACAGGTACTCGTCCCGGGTGAGCACGCACCACCCGGAATTGCGATCCGCCAGCACTGCAAGGTCTTCACCCTGCAGCGGGAAAGTGCGATGGCTGGCCCACGCATAGTGGGACATGGCTCAGCGCCCCTGTGCGTTCTTCAACTTGTTCAGATTCGCATGCAGCGAGGCGATTTCGGATTCGAGGCGCTTGGCCTGCTCCGAGAGTCTTTCGATTTCGGTGACCGGATCCTCCAACCGCTCCCGAGGGTCATTGGTCGCCTTGCAGGTCGCTTTTTCCCAGATACGGCTTTCGTATCCTCCGGCGCCCGGAGCATCGAAGCGGGGCACCGTACGGACCACCACATCCGAGATGCGGGCCACCTTGTCATCGAGCCCGACGAGCGCTTTTTCAAACCGTGCGGCCACATCGTCCGGGGCCACATCCTCCGCCACCTCGACCGCCAATGTGAGACTGATCTCCTTCATCTTCGATTTCATGATCGACTTCCTTCTGGTCTGTTCCATCGAGAAATCTCGCCGATTGCCTCAGCCGACACCGGGCATGGCCTTCGGTCGCGATCGTCCGGAAGCCATTGCGGCTCCCGATTGCTGACAACGCAGCACGAAGACGACAACGGCCACGCGCCGGAAAGAGGCGCCGACTCTCCGGGCCGACGCTCCCAATGCCTCACTTCACTTCGAATTCGCCGACGAACACCGTCTCGCTTTGCCCGCTCAAACGCAGGGTCACGCTCTGATCCTGCTGCCGGCGCGTGCCCCAGCCGGTGCTGAACATCATGCTCAGCGTGGTTGCGCCGGTGACGATCTGCTGGCGGTCGCCGAAGAAATTGGCCTCGACCTTGTACTTGCCGGGCTTGGCGTCGCGCAGCACGAATTCCTCGGGGCCGTAGCCGCCGGTGAAGTCGTCGGAGATCAGTCCGCCCTGGTAGGTGTTGCGGTTTCCGTAGTAGCAGCGTTCGCCGTTGGGGTCGGTCACCCAAAGGTCCATATCGCTGTTGTCGCTGTCCCAGGCCAGCACCACGCGCAGGTCGAGCGGCATGTTCTTGAGCAGACGACGGTCGATGAAGGCGGTGTCGAGCGCCTGCGGGCTGGTCGCGATGACCGCGTTCAGTTCGTTGAGCGCGACCAGCTCGACTTCAGAAAAACGTCCGTCCCACGGACGCGCGGCGACTTCATACAGGCGTTCGATACCTTCCTGGCGCTGTCCGGCCGCCGCGAGCGCAAGCCCGAGGTCGCGATGGCTCTGCGGTTCTTCGTCGGCGAGCCGCAGCACGTCGCGGAAGACTTCGACCGCCCGGGCATAGTCCTTGGCCTGCATCAGGCGATAGCCGAGCACGCGCAGAACATGGCGGTTTTCGAGATCGAGTTCAGCCAGATTCGACAATACCCGCAGCGCTTCGGCACGACGACCCTTCTGCAGCAGCAGATCGGCGACATCCAGATAGAACGCTGTGCTGGATGCATGACTGTCGCGTTCATCGAGATACACGCTGTAAAGGTCTTCGGCCTTGGCCTCGCGCAGCCGTCGGGCGTACGGCGAGTCCGGAGCCCAGGCCTGCAGTTGGATCGACACCCCCTGCCCTGCGGACGCGCCGTCGTCTTTCGCACGGGCGCTGATCGCCCGATTCGCGGCCGGTGCGGCCGACCCGGCCGGCGCTTCGGTCCCTGCCATGAAGGCATCGGTCTCGGCCGGCGCCTGGGACGGCATGGGGGCAGGCGGTGGCGGAGGGGGCGGCGGCGGCGAACGGGGCATATCCGCCAGAGCTTCATTCTCCGAACGTCTGGCGCGGTCATCCTGCGCATCCGATCGGCCGCCGACGCTCGCGCCGGTGACCATGACCTCGTCTTTTTCGGCTTTGGGCTTCGGCGGCGCGCCTTTCGGGAATCTGCGCGCGAACCAGGTCTGGCGTTCGGCGAAGCGAAGCGCGACTTCTTCCAACCGCTGGCTGCGCGATTGCGCTTTTTCGGCAGTCCGGGAGCGACGCAACGCATCGACTTCGGCGCGCAGCGCGGCCGGCGCCGGGATCTCGTAACGCACGTAATCGGCGGCAGCTTCCAGCACCAGCAGCGATGTACCAGGGGTCACGAGGCCGAAACGCTGGCCCAGACGCGTGATCGCAGCGCGATGGCGCTCAGGCTCGGCCATGTGCGCGGCTACCTGCCAGCTGGCCCATAACGTCGCCACCTGATTGCTTTCGGGCGCATCCGCAGCCACCGGGATTTCGACGGTCCGCAGCTTGCCGCCTTCGCTCAGGCGCACGCGGACGGTCGCAGTGCGTTCGGTGAGACGTCCTGCGATGCGCAGCAACCCACCATCGGCAGCCCAGGCTTGCGGTGTCAGGTCCTCGATGCCCTCGCCTTCCAGCCCCACGATGCGGCTGCCATCGCTCAGCAATGCGCTGCTCGCGCCGTCGAGACCTTCACGGCCCTGCCACTGCACCAGACGTCCGCCGCGCGCTTCGGCGAGCGCCGACAAGCGCGTGGCATCGGCATTCGCGCCTGCGGAACTCAGCGCATACAGCGACTGGCCCTCGCGCAGCGCAGGGAATGCACGGTCGCCATAATTGCGCAGACCATCGCTGACCAGCAGGTACTCGCCGACGCCGGCTTCCGGCGTCCAATCGGCGAGATCGCTGGCGCCGTCGTACACGGCGGTTTCGAGCGCTTTTCGCAGCGCGCTCCAGTCGCCGTCACGGATCTGGAAGCGACCGCCGTCTTCACCCACATCACGGAGCAGGCGCAGCGTTACGCTGCCATCGCGCATCGCCTTGAAGTAGCGATCGAGCAGCGCGAATTCGCTCTGCCGGTCGCGCTTGCGTGCCGACCCCGACGCATCCCACAGCAGGCCGACCGAGGACGGCAGCGTGCGCTGGCGGCTGGATGCGACCGCCAGCGGCAGATCGACCAGCGCGAAGCGGTCGGCGTCGAAAGCCTGCACATAGGATTGCGGCGATGCGATCGCAGGCAAGCGGAAACCCAGCGGCGGCAGGCGGCGCATCCCGGGCGATGCGGGCAGCCGCTCGCGGAGGATTTCGTGGCGGGCGGCATAGCCGCCCTTGACGCGCTCGAAGCGCAGCGCGTCGAACGTGCCGCGCTGCACCGGCACCGCGCCCAGACCACGGGTACGGATCGCGAGCGACAGATGATCGGCATCGGCGAGCAACTGCACCGGCACATCCAGCCGCCACGCGCCATCTTCGCGGCGCAGCGCTTCATCGATCGCCAGACGTACCTGACGCGTACCGCGCGCCGGGATCGGATACACCCGCAGCCGGAAATGATTGCCTGCGGTCTGTTCGAGCAGACCCGGGTCGACGTTACGGCGTTCGATACTCTCGAACACCTGTTGCGCCTTCTGTTTCGGTACCGGCACCGCATCGCGCAGTTCGCCGCCGACATCCAGCGCGAACGCGCTGACCTGTTGACCTGCCTGCAGCGGAAACTGAAGCGTGCCTTCGAGCTGGCGGTCGTTGGGGTTGTACAGGGTCAGCATCAGCGTGGTGCGCGCGAGTCCGCCATCGGTCTCCACTTGGACTTCTGCGGAGCGGAGCGCGACCGGAATTTCGGCGCCGACGGCCGAGATCAGCGGTGGTGCGATCAGCGCGGTTTCGGGTGGCAGCGCGCCGGGTGGCGCAGGTCTGCGCTGTGCACCGGCGGGCGACACAATCGTTTGGCCGAGCAACAGCCCGGTGACGAGTGTAAGGACGGCAGAGCTGACGAAGCCTCGGGACATGGTGTTTCCCCTGCGGAAGATGTCTGTTGAACGGGCCGTCCAGCGGAACGGGGTTGGGCGGATCGTCTGCTGCCGGGACGATAGCGGAATCATGCCGCTGCGGGTTCGCGATGCACGACGACCAGTTGCACCGCGTCTCCGCCGCGCCAATCATCGGGTTGCAGTCGATACGCGATGCGCGAACGCAGCGCCGGTGGTTCCCCGGTCCAGCCGCCGAAGTGGATCGCGTTCAAGCGCTTCATCGCGATGCCCGGCCATATCAGTTCGAGCTTCAGATGCTGCTCGCCCAGGATCTTCCAGCCGACGACCTCGAAGACATCGTCGAACAACGGCTCCGCAAAGCCCTGCCCCCACGGTCCGCCATCGCGCAGCGCGAGCGCAGTCCCGATGTCGCAGGCCTCCGGCGGCATCGCGCCGTCGCTGAGGATCACGTCCTGCAGCAATTCCGGCGACAGCATTGCTGCGGCGCAACGCTCGAACGCAGTCTGGAAACGCGGCAGATCGGTCAGACGCAGGCTGAGTCCGGCAGCCATTGCATGCCCGCCGAATTTTTCGATCAGGCCCGGATGCTGCGCGTCGACCGCCGCAAGCGCATCGCGGATATGGAAACCGGCGATCGAACGCGCTGAGCCGCGCAAGAGATCGCTGCCGGCGTCGCTGGGTGCAAACGCCACCGCCGGCCGATGCACACGTTCCTTGATTTTCGACGCGACCAGACCGACGACACCGGGATGCCAGTCCTCGCGATACAGACAGACGGTGGCACGACCGGAGTCGATATCGAACGAGAGCCCGGCCAGCGCGGCTTCGGCGTCGCCGACCATCTGCTGCTGCACCCCACGACGCTCGGCGTTGATGCCGTCCAGCACTTCGGCGAATTCGCGCGCACGGCGCGGGTCGTCGCAGAGCAGGCATTCGATGCCGAGTGCCATGTCCTCCAGACGACCGGCGGCGTTGATGCGCGGCGCCATCGAAAAACCGATGTCGCTGGTGGTCAGCGTCGGCGCCTGCTTGCGCGACACTTCGATCAGCGCGTGCAGACCGGCGCAGCCGCGACCGGCGCGCAGTCGGCGCAGACCGGCCGCGACCAGGGTGCGGTTGTTCGCGTCCAGCGGCACCAGATCGGCGACGGTGCCGACCGCGACCAGATCCAGCAGCACCGACAAGTCCGGTGGATCGCCATCGAAGCGCCCGGCATCGCGCAACTGCCGGCGCAGCGCCAGCAGCACGTAGAACATCACCCCGACGCCGGCCAGGGCTTTGCTCGGAAACGTGTCGCCAGGCAGATTCGGATCGACGATCACATCGGCCGACGGAAGCAGTTCGCCCGGAAGATGATGGTCGGTCACGAGCACCTGCCAGCCATGCGCTTTCGCCGCCGCGATACCGGCATGACAGGCGATGCCGTGATCGACCGTCACCAGCACTTCGGGACGCATGCCGACGAGATCTTCGACCAGCGCTGGCGACAGCCCGTAGCCGTGGACCATGCGGTTGGGCACCGCGTACGACACCTGCTGCGCGCCCAGCATGCGCAGCCCGCGCACCGCGACCGCACAGGCGGTCGCGCCATCGCAATCGAAATCGCCGACCACGACAATATGTCGCCCCGCTGTCATCGCATCGGCCAGCAGGCGCGCTGCGGCATCGATGCCGAGCAGCGCGTCCGGCGGCAATAGTTGAGGCAGCCGCGGTTGCGCGAGCGCATAGGTGTGCGCGCCGCGCGCGGCGTAGACACGGCGCAGCAGTGGGGACAATTGCGGCGGCCAGTCGCCCTGCGCGTCGAGTGCATCCGCAGCATCGCGGCGCCGGATCGTACGGGTCATGCGGGACCTGCGGCGTGCGGTCGAGATGATGCCGGCACCGGCATCGCCCACGCGCCGCGCCAGAAGCGCCAGCGCTGCGAGGGCGCGAGTAGCAGTTGGGTGCCGTCCGCAGCATCGAGAACGAGCGATGCGAGCCCGCCCGCGCGCAGCGCCCGCACCGCAGGCAGCAGCCAATCGCGCTGCAATACGGCGAAATCACGGTATCGGCGCAGATCGTAGAGCGCGACATCGCCATGCCCAGTCGATGCGCTATCGAAAGCGTCCGCGTGCGGTTGCGCGGTACCGCTCGCGAGCGTGATCAATGCCCGCAGCAGATCATCGTCGCTGTGCACGTGCCGCGCATCGGCGGCAATACGATCGGGCAGCACGCCACCGCCCCAGACCCACAGCGCGTTGATCGGCACCAGCCCGCGTTCGGCGCGCTGCACGTTCCACGGATGGTTGTGCAGCACGATCTGCACCTCGTTGAGCAATGCGCGCCAGCGACGCCCTTCCGGACCGTCGGGCTGGTGTTCGAACAGATCCTCGCCCAGCGCCGCGTCGGGCGCACTGAACTGCGGGAATTTCGCTTCGCGCAGCAGGCGCAGATACCAGCGCGCCGGCGTCGGTGCATCCAGCGCGAAACCGCTGTCGCCGAACACCGGCTTCAACGCCGGCAGCAGCGCATCGACATCGTCCTGCGACAACGACAGCCGTTCGCCGATGCCCAGCAGACGCGCACCGGTCATTTCCGGCCGCACGTGCGCGGGATCGGCGCGGAGCCATGCAGCGCCCGCAGCATCGCCGACATCGGCCTGACGCATGATCGCGGCGGGCGCCCATTGCGCGGGCGTCGCGGTGAAATGACGAATCAGCTGCGCATCGACGCCGCTGTCACCGGGCGCGGCGGCACCCGCGCGCCCGAATGCTTTCGCGAGTTCCGGCGACAAGCCCTGCCGACCGAAGCTCGACCACGCAGGCAGCAGGAAGATGGCGCGCGCCATCGTCGCGACCCCGTCAGCCTTCGTACGCGACCTGGATCAGTTCGTACTCGCGCCGGCCTGCGGGTGCATCGATTTCGACCACATCGCCTTCGTGCTTGCCGATCAGCGCACGCGCGATCGGTGAGGAAATCGCGATCAGCCCGAGTTTGATGTCGGCCTCGAGGTCGCCGACGATCTGGTAGCGCTTCTCGTCCTCGGTCTCCACGTCGGCCAGGGTCACGGTCGCGCCGAACACCACGCGGCTGCCGGCGTTGAGCGTGGAGATGTCGATGACCTGCGCATGCGACAGCTCGGCTTCGAGCTGCTTGATGCGGCCCTCGATGAAGCCCTGCTGCTCGCGCGCGGCATGGTATTCCGCATTTTCCTTCAGATCGCCGTGGGCGCGTGCTTCGGCGATCGCGCTGATCACCGCCGGGCGCTGCACGCTCTTGAGTTGTTCCAGTTCGGCGCGCAGGCGCTGCGCGCCTTTCAGGGTCAGGGGGGCTCGACTCATGATGGATCCAGTTCCTTGTGCAATTCCTGCAGCGCCCAGACCGGGCCACTGTCGCGGAAGTCGAGAGAATGCAGCAAGGCTTTCGCGCCTGCAATCGTCGTCGAATAGGTGACGCGATGCTGGAGCGCCTCGCGCCGGATCGAGAACGAGTCGGCGATCGCCTGCTTGCCTTCGGTGGTGTTGACGATATAGGTGATCTCACCGTTCTTGATCAGGTCGACGATATGCGGACGGCCTTCGACAACCTTGTTGATCACGTCGCAGGCCACGCCCTGCGCACCGAGCCATGCAGCGGTGCCACGGGTCGCGACCAGGCCGAAACCACGCCGGATCAGCTCTTCGGCCACCGCCAGCACCCGCTGTTTGTCGGGGTCGCGCACCGAAATGAAGGCCTTGCCGACCGGCGGCGCCTTGATGCCGGCGGCTTCCTGCGCGCGCGCGAACGCGGCGCCGAAGTTGCGTCCTACGCCCATGACTTCGCCGGTCGAGCGCATTTCCGGCCCCAGGATGGGATCGACATTCTGGAATTTCGCGAACGGGAAGATCGCTTCCTTCACCGAATAGTAGTGCGGCACGATTTCCTTCAGCGCGCCCTGCTCCGCCAGGGTCATCCCGGCCATGCAGCGGGCCGCGATCTTCGCCAGCGGCATGCCGGTGGCCTTGGACACGAACGGCACGGTGCGCGAGGCGCGCGGATTCACTTCAAGCAGGAAGATGACATCGGTGCCGTCCGCTTCCTGCTGGATCGCGAACTGGGTGTTCATCAGCCCGACCACGTTCAGCGCCTTGGCCAGCGCGACGACCTGTTCGCGAAGCCTGCCCTGCGTGTGCGCCGACAGCGAATACGGCGGCAGCGAGCACGACGAGTCTCCCGAATGCACGCCAGCTTCCTCGATGTGCTCCATCACACCGCCGATCAGCACGTGACCGTCCTTGTCGGCGATCACATCGATGTCGACTTCGACCGCGTGATCGAGGAAACGATCGAGCAGCACCGGCGAATCGTTCGAGACCTTCACCGCGTCGCGGATGTATCGCGACAGGTCGGCGTCGGAATAGACCACTTCCATCGCGCGGCCGCCGAGCACATAGCTCGGGCGCACCACCAGCGGGTAGCCGATCTCGCGCGCCAGCGCCAGCGCCTCGTCGGCGTTGCGCGCGGTGCGGTTCGCCGGCTGCAGCAGGCCGAGTTTTTCGACCAGTTTCTGGAAGCGTTCGCGGTCTTCGGCCAGATCGATCGAATCCGGCGAAGTGCCGATCACCGGCACGCCGTTGGCTTCCAGCGCCTGCGCGAGTTTGAGCGGCGTCTGCCCGCCGTACTGCACGATCACGCCCTTCGGCTGCTCCAGTTCCACGATTTCCAGCACGTCTTCCAGCGTCAACGGCTCGAAGTACAGACGGTCCGAAGTGTCGTAATCGGTGGAGACGGTTTCCGGGTTGCAGTTGACCATGATGGTCTCGTACCCGTCTTCGCGCAGCGCCAGCGCGGCATGCACGCAGCAATAGTCGAACTCGATGCCCTGCCCGATGCGGTTCGGACCGCCGCCCAGCACCATGATCTTGTCGCGCGACGTCGGCGCGGCTTCGCACTCGTCTTCGTAGGTGGAATACAGATACGCGGTGGTGGTCGAAAACTCGGCAGCGCAGGAATCCACGCGCTTGTACACCGGACGTACGTTGAACGCCTTGCGCAGCGCGCGCACGGCGGTTTCGTTGGTGCCCGCCAGCTGCGCAAGACGCGCGTCGGAAAAACCTTTGCGCTTGAGCGCGCGCAGACGCTTCGCATCAAGGCCTTCGAGACCGGCCGCAGCGACTTCGCGTTCGCAGGCGATCAGTTCTTCGATCTGGTCGAGGAACCACGGGTCCACGAACGACAGCGCATGCACCTCTTCCACCGACAGCCCGGCGCGGAATGCGTCGGCGAGATAGAACATGCGCTCCGGGCCGGCTTCCTTCACCTCGCGGCGCATCCGCGCCATGCCTTCATCGGTGCGCAGGTCCAGATCGGTGGGATCGAGTCCGACCTTGCCGGTTTCGAGGCCGCGCAGCGCTTTCTGCAGCGATTCCTGGAAGGTGCGGCCGATCGCCATCACCTCGCCCACCGATTTCATCTGCGTGGTCAGGCGCGCATCGGCTGCCGGAAATTTCTCGAACGCGAAGCGCGGAATCTTGGTGACTACATAATCGATGCTCGGCTCGAACGACGCCGGCGTCAGGCCGCCGGTGATTTCGTTCTTCAATTCGTCCAGCGTGTAGCCGATCGCGAGCTTGGCCGCGACCTTGGCGATCGGGAAGCCCGTCGCCTTCGAGGCCAGCGCAGACGAGCGCGAGACGCGCGGGTTCATTTCGATCACCACCACGCGGCCGGTCTGCGCATTGACGCCGAACTGCACGTTGGAGCCGCCGGTATCGACGCCGATCTTGCGCAGCACCGCGATGCTGGCGTCGCGGAGGCGCTGGTATTCCTTGTCGGTGAGCGTCTGCGCCGGCGCGACGGTGATGCTGTCGCCGGTGTGCACGCCCATCGGGTCGAAGTTCTCGATCGAGCAGACGATGATGCAGTTGTCCGACTTGTCGCGGACCACTTCCATCTCGAACTCTTTCCAGCCCAGCACCGACTCCTCGACCAGCACTTCGGTGGTCGGCGAGAGTTCAAGGCCGCGCTTGACGATATCGATCAATTCTTCGCGGTTGTAGGCGATGCCGCCACCACTGCCGCCGAGCGTGAAACTCGGGCGGATGATGGTGGGATAGCCGACGCGCGACTGGATGTCCAGCGCCTGTTCGAGCGTGCGCGCGATCTCGGCTTTCGGACATTCCAGACCGATCTCCTTCATCGCGATGCGGAACAGCTCGCGGTCTTCGGCCATGCGGATCGCTTCGCGCGATGCGCCGATCAGCTCGACGCCGTATTTTTCCAGCACGCCGTTGTCGGCGAGATCGAGCGCGCAGTTGAGCGCGGTCTGGCCGCCCATCGTCGGCAGCAGCGCATCGGGCTTTTCCTTGGCGATGATCTTCTCGACCGTGCGCCAGTTGATCGGCTCGATGTAGACCGCATCGGCCATCTCCGGGTCGGTCATGATCGTGGCGGGATTGCTGTTCACCAGCACCACGCGATAACCCTCGTCGCGCAGCGCCTTGCAGGCCTGTGCGCCTGAATAATCGAATTCGCAGGCCTGGCCGATCACGATCGGGCCGGCGCCGATGATCAGGACGGTCTGGATGTCGGTGCGCTTGGGCATCTCGTTACTCGGAAAATGTGGACATGTGGAAATCTGGAACGGCCGCAGGTCGCGGGATGCATTACTTGCCGAAAAGTACCGTGGTCGGCACCTTGCAGGTCGACATCGCGGTCAGCATGATCTGCATCATCATGGTCGAACCGATCTTTTCGCCTGCGGATTCGTTTTCCTCGGCCGATTTGTCGATGCCGAGCGCATCGCCCAGCCCCGACAGCTTGCGCAGTCCGGCGTGATTCGGATCGCTGAAGAAGGTGACGAACGACAGCATCTGTTCCGGCGAGGCGTCCTTCAGAACGACGGCGGGATCGGCTTCGACGCCGCTGCGCTCGCTTTCTGCACCGGCAGTCACCAGCTTGCCGAAGAGATCGGCCGCGCCCTGTTCCAGCAGCGCGATCTCCGCATCCACCCGCGAAGGATTGGCGGCGACATAAGTCTCGACCTGCGCCAATTTGTAGCGGCGATATCCAGGCGTGGAGAGTTGGTCGCGCAGGCAGCTCAGTTGCTTCGGCGTGACCGCATCGGGTTTGTCCTGCAGCGGCCAGGCCGGGTTCTCGCTGGCGAGCGTGTCGAAGATCGCGCCGAACGGCATCATCCGGACCTGCAGATCGGTCATGCGCGCCGCGTTCGAGGCCGCTGGCGCGGTGTTTTCAGCAGCTTGCGCAGTCCCCAGCGCGGCGAACGCCAAAAGCGTGGCGAAACCCAGGCGGGCATGATCGCGGAGAGAAAGCTGTTTCATCGTGCGGTATCCGGTCGGGTCGTAAGTCGTTGGAATGGAGGTGTGGTCATGTCGCTCAATAAGCGCGTTCTTGCCAACGCGTCTGCGGCAACCAGGTGATGCGGTTCGGGTCCCGCACATCGATTCCGCCGGTTTGAACTGCCGCCAGGACCGCTGCGCGCATCCCTGCCCAACTGTGCGCGTCTGCACCGATCCGCGCGCCCAGCAGGTTGTTGTGCGCATCCATCGCGCGCGAGTCGTCGCCACGCCCACCGTTTTCCATCACCGCAGTCACCCATTCCACCCAGCGCGGCGAGCCGGTGTAGGCCACGGTCGCACTGGCGAGGCTGTGTCGGTAGGCATCGCGCGGACCGTGGCGCCCGCCGGGCAGATCGGACTGCGCTGTCGTCGTGTAGACCGTCGCAAGCACGAAAGCCGGATACAGCGCACCGACGCAGATGGCGACGATTGCCCTGCGCAACCAGCGGCGGCGGGTCCTGGTGGACATTACGCAGCAGCCATCATCGCCACGAACCGGTCGAACAGCGGCGAGACATCGTGCGGACCGGGGCTGGCTTCAGGATGGCCCTGGAAACTGAAGGCCGGCGCATCGGTGAGCGCGATGCCCTGATTGCTGCCGTCGAACAGCGAGCGATGGGTCACGCGCACGTTCGCGGGCAAGGTGGATTCGTCGATGGCGAAGCCGTGGTTCTGCGAGGTGATCATCACCCGACCGCTGTCGAGGTCGATCACCGGATGATTCGCGCCGTGATGGCCGAACTTCATCTTCAGCGTCTGTGCGCCGGAGGCCAGACCGAGCAGCTGGTGGCCGAGGCAGATGCCGAAGGTGGGAATTCCACGCTCGATGAACGTGCGGATCGCCGTGATCGCGTAATCGCAGGGTGCCGGGTCTCCGGGGCCGTTCGACAGGAATACGCCATCGGGATTCAGCGCGAGCGCATCGGCGGCGGAGGTCTGCGCAGGCACCACGGTCACATCGCAGCCGCGCTCGGCGAGCATGCGCAGGATATTGCGCTTCACCCCGAAGTCGTAGGCCACGACCTTGAACTTCGGCTCGGCGCTGACGAAGGTATCGCGATCGAGATCGTACTGGCCCTCGCGCCACGCGAAGCGTTCGCCGGTGCTGACCACTTTCGCCAGATCCATGCCCTTGAGGCCCGGGAATTTGCGCGCGGCTTCGAGAGCCTTCTCCACATCGATGTCTCCGGCCATCACCGCGCCGTTCTGGGTGCCCCGATCGCGCAGCAGGCGCGTCAGTTTGCGGGTATCGATTTCGGAAATGGCGACGATGCCGCGCGCCTTCAGCCATTCAGGGAGCGCGACACGGCTGCGCCAGCTGCTGGGGCGGCGGGGCACGTTGCGGACGATCAGACCCGAGGCCCAGACCTGGCTGGCCTCGTCGTCGAGGTCGGTGCAGCCGGTGTTGCCGATGTGGGGATAGGTCAGCGTGACCAGCTGACGGGCGTAGGACGGATCGGTCAGGATTTCCTGATACCCGGTCATGGCCGTATTGAACACGACCTCGCCGACGGACAGGCCGGGCGCGCCTGCGGATTCGCCCTCGAATACGGTGCCGTCTTCGAGGACAAGGATTGCGGTTTCGGTCACGTGGTTCGCCTATGTCGGGCTACATCAGGTTGCACAAAGCCTCGGGCGCGGTGTCTAACCGGTCCGGGGCGTGAGGGAATCAGGCGAGCGGGAATTGTACGGACGCAACCCACCCTCCGCCAGCGGAATTTGCGTGGCCTACAGACGTCTGCGCAACCTGAACGCATGCACGGCATGGCCGGCCGGACTGCGTCGCTTTCGCCGCAAGCCGTTCAGTCGCGCTCTAGCAGGCTGTTGAAAAACAGCCTGCTAGCGCAGCCATGGATGGCTGCGACAGCGGAGCAAGCACGTAAGCGATTGATTCGCTGTGAGCCAATCCGGACATGTGCCGGACTGGCGACTTGAAAAACGCACGGGATGTGCGTTTTTCAACACCCTGCTAGACGCGACAGCGTCACGGCGCCGACGATGCCAGCACCCTGCCCATCCGGCTGGCGTCGATCTCGGCGATCGCGGCGGCGAAGGCCCCGGCATCCAGCCCCGCGTCGAATCCGATCCTGAAATGCACCTCGCCGGCTGGCGTGCGCGAGGAATGGATCGACGACAGGCTGATACCGTGACGTTCGAACACCTGCAGCAGCGCTCTGAGCGCACCCGGGCTGTCTTCGGGCAGGTGCACGCTGATCGAAACCCGCTCGACCAGATCGGCGAGCAGATAACCCACTCGTTCGAACGTGTGATTGCTGTCGGCCAAGGTTCCCGCGTCGAAATGCGCGCGGTTGTCCTGCAGGAATCGCGCACGAAAGCCGGCCCTCGCGGCATCGTCGCCTGTGGCGATCAGGTCGCGCAGTGCGGACAGTTCGCCGACCAGACTGTCCAGCATCTCCTGCGCATATGGATTGCCGAACTGGATGTCTTCGTAGATCTGCGGATTGAGCGAGAGGATGCGGGTGATCACCGCGACATCGAGTTCGAAGGATGCCGAACGCAGCGGCAGCAGCGCCGACGGCGGCCCGAGGTGGTGCGCATGACTGCGGATCACACCGGCTTCCGCGAGATGGGTGGCGTGGACCATCGCCTGGATCAGCGCCATTGCCCGGTCGTGATACTCGGGCGTGACCCGCACGCATTCGGCTTGCAGAGCATCGAACAACAGCGACAGCCAATCGCGCCAGACATCGAGGCGCGCTTCGCAGATCACCAGCACTTTGCCCTTCAACGTCGGTGCCTTGGGCGGTGCGGTCATCGGATGCAGGCCGGCGACTTCCGCCTGCGACCGCAGCATTGCCGCCACCGGCGCCTGTTTGATCGAAGTGATGTCCAGCCACAGCCGGCCGCGCTCGCGGCCCGCCGATCGACGCAGACAGTCGTTGATGATCGCTTCGGTACTGCGGATCGGCGCTGCGAACAGCAGCACATCGGCTTCGCTGAGCAAACGCTCGAGCGCGTCGCTGTGCGGCGCCGCCGGATCGTGACCCAGGACCCGAAGCCGCATCCGGTCTTCGAAGAATCGCCGCAGCCAGCGGCCGTAGGCACCATCGCTGCCGACGATGCCGATCACGGGAAATTGGGTCATCGCATTGCGTCCATTCCGGCCGTTCAATCCAGCAGATCGCGCAGCCGGTAATTGCCCGGCGCGCGTGCTGCGATCCGGACGGCCGCGTGCAATGCGCCGCGGGCGAAGATGTCGCGGTTCGTGGCGCGGTGGATCAGTTCGATCCGCTCGCCCTGGCCTGCGAACTGCACCAGATGCTCGCCGACGATATCGCCGGCGCGGAGACTGGCATAGCGCGGTTCAGCGCCGCTGCGCTGCGCGGCGGCGCCCAGCGCAAGCGCTGTACCCGAGGGTGCATCGAGCTTCCGGTTGTGATGGGACTCGACGATGTCGCAGTCCCAGGCACGCAATGCGGCAGCGGCGCGTTCGACCAGGTCCTCCAGCACGGCCACGCCGAGGCTGAAATTGGCCGACCAGAGCACCGGAATCTGGCTGGAGGCACTGCGCAGCATCGCGCGCTGCTGCGAAGCGAGCCCGGTCGTGCCGGACACGAAAGCCGCACCGCGTGCAGCGCACAGCGAGACAATGGCGTCGACGCCGGCCGGAAGGCTGAAATCAATCGCGACATCGAAGTCCGGCGCGTGCTCGATCCTGTTCAACGGATGGAAGGGCTGACCGAGCAGTGCGGCATCGGCCGAAGGCGGCGCCACCGCAGCAACGATGGTCAGATCCTCGCGTTCAGCGGCAAGGCGCAACAAGGCTTGGCCCATCCGGCCGCTGGCGCCGTGGATCAGGACTCGAACAGGAGCAGACATGCAGACCTCAACGATGCGGATGGCAGACAGGCTCGGCAGCATACCGGAGCCCCCGCCGCCGCCGATTGACACCACGCAAAACAAAAGACCCCGACCGAAGCCGGGGTCCGCGCTGCGCGCGTTGGGCATCAAAGCTTATGAACGATCAGCAGGGCGCGTTCTGCACAGCCGTAAACGCGTTGATGATGCCAGTGCCCATGGTCCCTGCCGCAGGTGCGGGCACGCCGAACGGTTTGATCCAGGTCTTGATCAGCGTTTCGACCCGCGCTGGCGAGCAGTCGACGGCAGGCTTGGACTGGATCAGCGCGGCCAAACCGGCCACGTGCGGTGACGACATCGACGTGCCGTTGTAGTACACATAGTTGTCCGCGCCCGGCACGGAGGTGCCGGCATTCAGGGTGGAAGCGATCTTCACGCCCGGCGCGGACACGTCAACGCCTGCGCCGAAGTTAGAGAAGCTGGCCTTGACGCCGGCGGAGTCGGTGGCGCCGATTACGATGAGGCCGTTCGTGGTGCCGACCCCCGGACCAGGACAGCTCGCTGGTGTGAAACCGGCCACATTGGCGTTGCTATTGCCAGCCGCCACCACCACCGTGGTACCACGGCTGATCGCACCATTGATCGCGACATTCATCGCCGAAGCCGCGGCGCACGCGCCGCCGCCGCCGAGGCTCATGTTGATCACGCTGGCCTTGTTGGCTCCGACCGCCGGCACACCGGCCACGACACCGCCGGAAGACCAGGTGACCGCATCGGCGATGTCGGCCAAGGTGCCGCCGCAACGGCCCAACGCACGCACCGCAAGCACTTTGGCCTTGAAAGCCATGCCCGCCACGCCAGTGGCGTTGTTGGTGACCGCAGCAACCGTACCGGCAACATGGGTGCCGTGCCAGCTGGAGTTGGTGATCGGGGAGCCGGCGTAGCATTGGCCGACGAACGTGGTCCAGTCGCCCGGATCCAGCGCGCTGGCGTCGCGGCCATTACCGTCGTTGCCGATGGCGGGGTTGGTGATGAAGTCGTAACCGTTGATGACGTTGGCGTTCAGGTCGATGTGCGGCCGGTAGCCGGTATCGATGACCGCAACGATCTTGCCCGCGCCGAGGAAGCCGAGATTCCAGGCCTGATCGGCATTGCTGCCGCCGACGCCGCTCTGGAAACCATACTGCAGGTTGAAGAAGGCGTCGTTGGGCGTCAGGTTCGGATAGAGGCGGATGTTCGGCTCGACGAATTCGACGTCCGGATTGGTCGCGATCTGGCGCATCAGCGTTTCGGCTTCGGTGCGGTCCAGCGGACGATCGGTCTGGACCAGCTCGGCACCGATCCCGAGCGTGCGCTCATGCTTGAGGGTGAGCGCCTTGGCGCGACCGAACGCGGTCGAGGCGGCCTGGTCGAGCGAACGCTGCTGGGTGGCCACGCTGAGCTTGCTTGCGCTGCCGTCGCGATAGCGGACGATGAAACCATCGACCGGTTCATTGTTGCCCAGGCCACTGGTGCTCACACGTTCCGCAGCCAGCGCGGTACCGGAAAGACACACAGCGGACAGCGCGAGTACGAGCGCACGGCGGCGCAGACGCGAGTTGTTGGATGACATTGTGAAATCTCCATATTTCAATCGGAATGCCGCAGATGCGGCAGGAATGTCCTATTCCCCGGGCGACCTTCCCCCAACTTCATGCTGGAGCCCTAGTCGGACACGTTGCAGGCACATGCTGTGCCCGCCGCATAACATGCGACCCGCGGATGACGTCGTCAATACAGCCGGATTCAAAATCGGGTTCGTTTGCGTGACGACGATCACCAGATCGATAAACATTAACAAAATCGATCGGATATCAAAATATCCGGACAGAAAAAAACCGTTAACCATGATGGAAGAACAGCGCTCACGCGAACGTGATCGACGATATGGCATTCGGCCGGCCGAGTGAATCGGCCGGCCGATGCTTTAACGCAACGACAACAAAGTTTGAATCGAGCAACCTGAAATCAAGGCGTCGCGTTCAACGCTTTCAATGCATTCAGGCGTCCCCAGCCGATGTAATACTGCACCGGCCCCATGAATACATCGGAGTTGGTTTTCAGGATCGTTTCGCAAACCGCTGGCGCACAGTCGGCGCTCGGCTTGGACATCATCATCGCGACGACCCCGGCGACATGCGGCGCCGACATCGACGTGCCGCTGAGGTAGGCATAGGTGGCCGCACCGGGCGACGACGTGCCGGTGTTGTAGGTCGATGCGATGCTGTAACCCGGCGCCGCAAGATCGACGCCGTTGCCGTAGTTCGAGAACGGTTCCTTCTCGCCATAGAAACTGCCGGTATGGCGGTGGGTCGCGACCACGATGACGTTCGCGCAGCTGGCCGGAGTGAAGCCCGACACGTTGGCGTTGCTGTTGCCTGCCGCCACCACCACCGCCGTCCCGCGACCGACCGCACCATTGATCGCATTCTGCATGGCTGCGCTGCAGGCGCCACCGCCGCCGAGACTCATGTTGATGACATGGGCACGGTTCGCACCCACGGCCGGAACGCCAGCCACGGCGCCGCCCGAAGCCCAGGTCACCGCATCGGCGATATCCGCGAGGGTGCCGCCGCAGCGCCCCAGCGCGCGTACCGGCAGAATGCGCGCGTTGAACGCCATGCCGGCGACGCCGGTCGCATTGTTGGTAACTGCCGCGGCGATGCCGGAGACATGCGTCCCGTGCCAACTGGAGTTCTGCGCCGGCGAGCCGGCATAGCATTGATTCGCGGTCACCCAGTCGCCGGGATCGGCCGCATTGTTGTCGCGCCCGCCGCCGTCGTTGGCCATGAACGTGTTGCTGACGAAATCGAAACCGCCCGCGATGACGTTGGCGTTCAGATCGGGATGACTGGTGATTCCGGTATCGATGACCGCGATGATCTTGCCCTGGCCGCGATATCCGGTATCCCACGCTTGCGTGGCGTAGGTGTTCTCGCCCGTACTACTGAAGTTGGTCTGCAGATAGAAATAGCTATCGTTCGGGGTGAAATCCGCGCGCAGGCGGATATTCGGCTCGACATATTCCACATCGGGATCGAGCGCGATCTGCCGCATCAGCCGTTCGGCGTCGGCACGGTCGAGCCTGCGATCCACGGCAATGAGTTCGGCGCCGATGCCGAGGGTACGTTCGCGTCGCAGCGCCGGCGCGGCGCTGCGGCCGAAGACGGACGCCACCGCGCCGGTGAGCGAACGCTGCATCAGCGTCGCATCCGATTTGAGCAGGCTGCCGTTGCGATAACCGACGATGAAACCGTCGGCGGGATCGTATTCGCTGAGGGGGGATGAATGAACGCGCCCGGCAGCGAATGCGGGGGCCGTCAATACCGCTGCGGACAACGCGGAAGCGAGCGCGAGCCTGCGGGCGACGCGTGAATCGAATGACATGAGGAATCTCCTTGTTCCTGGGGGCGAACCCGACCCGTGGCCGGCAGCACCGGCAATCCCGGGGCGGTGCCCCTATCTCCTGGACGCGCGCAGACGAGCGCGCGTGACGGCGCACGATGCGCCGTCGCCGCCAAGGGTCTTACCGGCTCCAGGCGATGTCAAACCGCGCCGCAGCATCCGGCACCGACCGTGGCCGTGACCCTGGCTGTGGCGGTGATGATCATCGCGCTCGCAACCGGAATGTCTGCGGCGCGAACGTCGCCCGGATCACCGGGTCATCACGACGTCATCCGCTCCCAGAAACTCTTCACGCCATCGATGAAAGTGCTGGAACGCGGCGAATGACGATGCGCGCTCTCGCCCACGAAGGTCGCTTCGAACTGTTCCAGCAAGTCGCGTTGCTGCGAGGTCAGGTTCACCGGCGTCTCGACCACGACGCGGCAATAGAGATCGCCGGTACTGCGGCTGCGCACCGACTTCACGCCTTTCTCGCGCAGGCGGAACACTTTGCCGGTCTGGGTTTCCAGAGGCACCCGGATTTCCGCTTCGCCGCCGAGTGTCGGCACGCGCACGGTGTCGCCGAGCGCCGCCTGCGAGAAGCGGATCGGCACTTCGCAGTGCAGATCGTCGCCGTCGCGCTGGAAGATGGGATGTTCGCGAACCCGGATTTCGACGTAGAGATCGCCCGCAGCGGCGCCTGCCGGTCCCGCCTCGCCCTCGCCCGCCAGACGGATGCGATCGCCGTTGTCGACGCCTGCGGGAATCTTCACCGACAGGACTTTCTCTTCTTCGACACGACCGGCGCCGTGGCAGGCTTTGCAGGGATTGCTGAGTTTCTGGCCGCGCCCGCCGCAGGTCGGACACGGCTGCTGCATCGCGAAAATGCCGCGCTGGAAACGGACCTGTCCGCGCCCTTGGCAGGTGCCGCAGGTTTCGATTTTGCCGTCTTCCGAACCGCTGCCCTTGCACGGGCCGCAGCCGACCATCGTCGGCACTTCGATGCGCTTGTCGACACCGGCGACCGCATCTTCGAGATCGAGTTCGATCACATAACCGATGTCGGCGCCGCGCCTCGGACCGCGCGCGCCGCCGGCGCCGCCGAAAATATTGCCGAAGATGTCGCCGAAGATATCGTTGATGTCGGCTTGGCCGTGACCGCCACCACCACCGCCCGTGCCGTGTTCGAAGGCCGCGTGCCCATGCGCATCGTAGGCGCGGCGTTTGCTGGCGTCGGACAGCATTTCGTAGGCTTCCTTCGCCTCCTTGAAAGCAGCCTCGGCGCCGGCATCGTCCGGATTGCGGTCCGGATGAAGCTTCATCGCCAGCCGGCGATAGGCTTTCTTCAGCTCGTCCTCGCTGGCGTTGCGGGCGACGCCCAGGACTTCGTAGTAATCGCGTTTGCTCACGGGTCTGCTGCTGCCGGCAAGTCGAAAGTCGAAAGCAAAAAAGTCAAAAAGAACGCGACCGCTCTTTTTGACCTTTGACCTTCGACGATCGAGGGATCGAGGAATCGAGGAATCGATAGCCGGGTGCCGCCGCATTCGCGTGCGGCGGCACCGGTTTGCATCACTTCTTGTCTTCGTCGCGCACTTCGGTGAATTCGGCGTCGACGACATCATCGCTCTTGGCCGAAGACGCGCCGGGGCCGGCATCGCCGCCTGGCGCCTGACCCGCATTGGTGGCGGCCATCAGCGACTGCACGACTTCTTCCAGCGCTTTGGACTTCGCCTCGATCTGGACCTTGTCGTCGCCCTTCATCGCGGTTTCGACTTCGGCGATCGCGCCTTCCGCGCGACCGATCAACTCGCCCGGCAGTTTGTCGCCGTTGTCCTTGATCGCGCTGCGGGTGGCGTGGATGAGGGCATCGGCCTGATTGCGGGCCTGCACCAGCTCATGGAACCGCTTGTCGTCTTCACGATGCGACTCGGCGTCCTGCACCATCCGCTGGATCTCGTCGTCCGACAGACCCGAACCGGCCTTGATCTCGACCTTCTGTTCCTTGCCGGTTTTCTTGTCCTTCGCCGACACGTGCAGGATGCCGTTGGCGTCGATGTCGAAAGTGACTTCGATCTGCGGCACGCCGCGCGGCGCGGCTTCGATGCCGGCCAGATCGAAGCGGGCCAGCGACTTGTTGTACACCGCCTGCGCACGCTCGCCCTGCAGCACGTGCACGGTCACCGCGCTCTGATTGTCGGCGGCGGTCGAATAGGTCTGCGTCGCCTTGGTCGGAATGGTGGTGTTCTTCTCGATCACCTTGTTGAACTCGCCACCCATCACTTCGATGCCCAGCGACAGCGGCGTGACGTCGAGCAGCAACACGTCCTTCACGTCGCCGGCCAGCACGCCGCCCTGGATCGCGGCGCCGATCGCGACGGCCTCGTCCGGGTTGACGTCCTTGCGCGGCTCTTTGCCGAAGAACTCGGTCACTGCGGCCTGCACTTTCGGCATGCGGGTCTGGCCGCCGACCAGGATCACTTCGCTGATGTCGCTGGCGCGCAGGCCGGCGTCGTTCAGCGCCGTGCGGCAAGGCTCGATCGTGCGCTTCACGAGTTCTTCGACCAGCGCTTCGAGCTTGGCGCGGGTGAGCTTGATGTTGAGGTGCTTCGGACCGGACGCGTCCGCGGTGATGTACGGCAGATTCACTTCGGTCTGCTGCGACGACGACAGTTCGATCTTGGCGCGCTCGGCGGAATCCTTCAGGCGCTGCAGCGCGAGCGGATCCTTGCGCAGATCGATGCCCTGATCCTTGTTGAATTCCTCGACAAGATAATCGATGACGCGCTTGTCGAAATCTTCGCCGCCCAGGAACGTGTCGCCGTTGGTGGCCAGCACTTCGAACTGCTTCTCGCCGTCGACGTTGGCGATCTCGATGATCGAGACGTCGAAGGTGCCGCCGCCAAGGTCGTACACGGCGATCTTGCGGTCTTTGCCGCCGTCGCCCTTGTCGAGGCCATAGGCCAGCGCGGCCGCGGTCGGCTCGTTGATGATGCGCTTGACGTCGAGACCGGCGATCTTGCCGGCGTCCTTGGTGGCCTGACGCTGGCTGTCGTTGAAGTAGGCCGGCACGGTGATGACCGCTTCGGTCACGGTTTCGCCGAGATAGGCTTCGGCGGTCTTCTTCATTTTTTCGAGGATGCGCGCGGACACTTCCTGCGCCGACAGTTTCTTGCCGTCGCTGGTCGCGACCCAGGCATCGCCGTTGTTGTGTTCGACGATGGCGTAGGACACCAGGTCGAGGTCTTTCTTCACTTCGGCGTCGGTGAACTTGCGGCCGATCAGGCGCTTCACCGCGTAGAAGGTGTTCTTGGGATTGGTGACGGCCTGGCGCTTGGCGCTGGCGCCGACCAGGACTTCGCCATCCTTGGTGTAGGCGACGATCGACGGCGTGGTGCGGTCGCCTTCGCTGTTTTCGATGACCTTGGCCTTGCCGCCTTCCATGATCGCGACGCACGAATTGGTCGTGCCCAGATCGATGCCGATGATCTTGCCCATGATGATGTCCTCTGGAACGTTGGAGATTGGTGGCGGCTCGCGGCCGCCGATGGTCTGTTTGTGGGGGTTGGCGCGGATGTTTCAAGCGCTGCCATGCGGTCGACAAAGCTTTTGCAGGAGCGGCTTCAGCCGCGATCTAGGGATTGCCGCGGCGGCAATCGCGGCTGAAGCCGCTCCTGCATGAGGTTGGGGCCGGCCTCAGTCCTGCTTCGCCACCACCACCAGCGCCGGCCGCAGCAGGCGCTCGTTGAGCAGATAGCCCTTCTGGAACGTCTGGGCGACCGCACCGGGGGCCACGCCCGGGGCGTCGATCATGCTCATCGCCTGATGCCGTTCCGGGTCGAAGGTGTCGCCGGCCGCCGGCGCCACCTCCAGCAGGCCATTGGCCTCGGCGATGCGGTGCAGTTGGCGCAGCGTCAGCTCCATGCCCGCACGCAGCGGGTCGCCCTCGGCAGCGGCGGCCAAGCCGGCCTCCATGCTGTCGAACAGCGGCAGCAGGTCGCCCAGCAGGCGTTCATTGGCGAATTTGCGCGCCATTTCGACTTCCCGCGCGAGCCGCTTGCGCTGGTTGTCGAGATCCGCGCGCTCGCGCAGTGCGTCCGCGCGAAGCTGTTCGAGTTCGCCTTTCAGCTGTTCGATGATCGCCTGCGGGGTGCCTTCGGTGACCACTCCGTCAGTTGCGTGGGTCTGGTCTTCCTGTGGGGTCTGTTCCTGATTCATAAGCTCGATTCGTGCCCGGTCCGGAGGCGGGGACAAGGAGGAACCCCACCGACCGCCGAGGGATGGGGACCGGGCCCACAGGAATCAAGGGCCCCCGTCCTGTAGGAGGGGCTTCAGCCCCGAGCTCTCTTCTCGGCCCACCACATCCAACCCCACATCCGACAGCACTCAGCGGCCGTCTTCGGACCCCAGCGCCTGGGTCAACACCGAAGCCGCCGCCTGCACCACCGGAATCACCCGGTCGTAGGCCATCCGGGTCGGGCCGATCACGCCGAGCACGCCCAACGTCCGCCCGCCCACACCGTAGGGCGCAGTGACCAGCGATACGCCATCCAGCGGCGCCATGCCGGTTTCCTCGCCGATGAAGATCCGCACGCCCGGCGCGCGCAGCGTCCGTTCCAGCACTTGCAGGATCTCGCGCTTGCTGGCGAAGGCCTCGAACAGCTCGCGCAGCCGGTCCAGATCGGACAGGCCCTGCATCCCGATCAAACGGGTCTGCCCGGCCACCAGCATGTCCTCGGCGTCGGTCGCCAGCGCCTGATCGGCCAGCTCAAGCGCCTGCGCCATCAGCGCCTCCATTTCCTGCCTGGCATTGCGCAGTTCGGCCAGCAGCAGCGCCCGTGCTTCCGTCAGCGGCCGACCGGCGTAGTGGGCGTTGAGATGGTTCGCGATGCGTTCCAGTTCGCCGGCATCGTAGCTGCGGCGGGTGTGGAGAATGCGGTTCTGCACATCGTTGTCGGCGAAGACCAGGATCGCCAGCACCCGCTGGCCGTCCATCGGCACGAAATCGACGTGTTTGAAGGCGAACTGCTCGCGCTTGGGCACGCTGACCACGCCGACGAAATGGGTCATCGCCGACACCAGCTCCGAAGCGCTGCCGAGCAGACTGTTGGTGCCCGCCCCCGGCGCCAGCTCGGATCTCAACCGCGCCACTTCGCCCTCGGCCAGCGGCTGGATCTGCAGCAGGCTGTCGACGAACACCCGGTAGCCCTGCGACGTCGGCACCCGTCCGGCCGATGTGTGCGGTGCCGAGAGCAGGCCGACGTCTTCCAGTTCGGACAGGATGTTGCGGATCGTGGCCGAACTGACGTCCAGACCGGCGTGCCGGGCCAACGTCTGCGAACCGACCGGCTCGCCGTCGCGGATGTAACGCGCGATCAGCGTCCGCAACAGCAGGCGGGCGCGGGGATCAAGGGCGCGCGAATCGAAGCCGGAGTCGATGGGACGGTGCATACCCGTCGATCATACCTATCGATCGCGCCCACGGACGCCGCTGCGGGCCCGAATCGATGCCAGCCCACGATGCCAACCCCCGATGCCGTCTCGGACATTGAGACGGGTTCAGGCACAATCCCGCCCCATGCTGACTCATCTTTCCATCCGCGATTTCGCCGTCGTCTCCGCCACCGAGCTCGAATTCGGCCCCGGCATGACCGTGATTTCGGGCGAAACCGGCGCCGGCAAGTCGCTGCTGGTCGATGCGCTGGGCTTCCTGTCCGGCCTGCGCGCCGACAGCGGCATGGTCCGCCACGGCGCCGAGCGCGCAGAACTCAACGCCGAATTCGATCTGACCGATCGCCCGGAAGCGCTGGCGTGGCTGCGCGAACAGGAGCTGGACGACGACACCGGCTGCCAACTGCGGCGCACGCTGCGTTCGGACGGCGGCTCTCGGGCCTGGATCAACGGCCGGCCGGTGACGGTGACCCAACTGGCGCAGCTCGCTGGCCTGCTGGTCGAAATCCACGGCCAACACGAACACCAGGCGCTGCTGTCGAAAGCCAGCCAACTCGATCTGCTGGATGCCTTCGGTCGTCACGCCGCACCGCTGGCGGCGGTGCGCGACGCCGCAGAGGCATGGTCCGCACTGCTGCGCGAACGCGATGCGCTGTCGCGCGCGGGCGATGTCTCCGACCGGATCGACCTGCTCGACCACCAATGGCGCGAACTCGAGCGCGAAACGCTGGAACCGGCCTCGATCCTCGACCTGTTCGCGAACCATCGTCGCCACGCCAACGCCGCTACCCTGATCGAAACCTGCGAACACGCGCTGACCCGGCTCGAAGGCGACGACGCCCCCTCCCTGCTGCAGACCCTGCAACAGCTGCGCGGCGACATCGCCCGCGCCCGCAACGACGAGCCGCGACTGGGCGAAGTGGACAGCATGCTCGATGCCGCTGCGATCCAGATCGACGAAGCCACCCGGCAGCTGCAGCGCATCCGCGACGATCTGGAACTCGATCCCGACCAGTTCGAGACCTTGGAAGACCGCCTCACCCGCCTGCACGATCTC
Organism: Lysobacterales bacterium; assembly: GCA_017302135.1. Taxonomy (GTDB): domain Bacteria; phylum Pseudomonadota; class Gammaproteobacteria; order Xanthomonadales; family Xanthomonadaceae; genus Lysobacter_I. The sequence continues at coordinate 250,761 of JAFLDZ010000002.1, forward strand.
GGCCGCAAACACCGGGTCGCGCCCGAGGCGCTGATCGAAGTCCGCGACCGGTTAGTGACCGAACTCGAAACCCTGCGCAATGCCAGCACCCGGCTGATCGGTCTGGATGACGAAATCGTCGGCGCCACGCATCGCTGGCGCGAGGCTGCTGCCACGCTCAGCGCCGCGCGCCGCGCGTCGGCCGCGACGCTGTCGAAGGCGACCACCGAGCTGATCGCCGAACTCGGCATGGGCGGCGGCCGGTTCGAGATCGCACTGGAGCCCAACGATGCCGAACGCCCCGACCCGCTCGGTGCGGAGCGCGTGGAATTCCTGGTCTCGGCGAACGCCGGGCAACCGCCGCGCTCGCTGCGCAAGGTCGCTTCGGGCGGCGAGTTGTCGCGGGTGTCGCTGGCGATCGAAGTCGCCGCGCTGGGCCTGGATGCGGTGCCGACGATGGTCTTCGACGAAGTGGATTCCGGCATCGGCGGCGCGGTCGCCGAGATCGTCGGCCAGAAGCTGCGCGCGCTGGGCGAAACCCGGCAGGTGCTGTGCGTGACCCACCAGCCGCAGGTCGCCGCGCAGGGCCACGCCCACTACCGCGTCAGCAAGGCCGAAGCCGCCGGCATGACCCAGAGCGCGGTGCAGCGGCTGGGGCCCAAAGAGCGTCAGGAAGAACTCGCCCGGATGCTGGGCGGCGTGGAAGTCAGCAAGGAAGCGCGCGCGGCGGCGAAGCGGCTGCTCGACAGCGTGAGCTGAGTCGTCTCGACGGACTCATTCCGGATGCAGCCACGCGGCATCGCCTTCCGCATAGCGCTCGTGTTTCCAGATCGGCACCCGTGATTTCACTTCGTCGATGATCCAGCGGCAGGCGGCGAACGCGGCGTCGCGATGCGCGGCGCTGACGCCGACCCAGACCGCGAGATCGCCGACGTCCAGATCGCCGACGCGATGCACGCACGCGGCATCGGCGATCTCGAACCGTTCCAGCGCTTCCTCGACGATCTTCAGGCCTTCGGCTTCGGCGAGCGCGACATAGGCTTCGTAGCGCAGCCCGAGCGCGGCGCGGCCCTCGTTGTGATTGCGCACCCAGCCCTCGAAGCTCGCATAGGCGCCGGCTTCCGCGCGCAGCAGGTGCGCGCGCAGCGGAGCGATCTCGAAGGGGGCATCGGCGATGGCGAAGCGCGGGATCATCTCAACCACCGCTGACCGGCGGAATGAATGCGATCTCGGCGCCGTCGCCGGGGACATCGTCCCAACGCGCGAACGCGCCGTTCATCGCAACCCGCAGGCGTTCGAGCGGCAGCGCGAAACCATGCTTCGCCTGCAGCATGAGATAGAGCGAACGCAGATCGCCGTCATGATCGACACGCTCGCTGTCGCAGCCTGCGGCATCGCGCAGACTGGCGAAATAGAGCACTGAGAGCATCGACATCAGGCTGTTCCCGCGACTGCGCCGAAGTCGCGCTTGCCGCCGCGCTTGCCGCGCAGCTTCGCCGGACCGAGCACGATGGCGTGCGACAGCGCTTTGCACATGTCGTAGACGGTGAGCGCGGCGACCGTGGCGCCGGTGAGCGCTTCCATCTCGACGCCGGTGCGGTGCATGGTGTTGACGGTGCAGACGATCTCCAGCTCGCGCTCGCCGCGCCAATCGATGGCGAATCCGATGCCGTCGATCGGCAGCGGATGACAGAACGGAATCAGCTCGTGCGTGCGCTTCACCGCCAGCGTGCCGGCGACGATCGCTGTTTCGACGACACCGCCCTTCGCGCTTTTCAGTCCGCTCTTGCGCAACTGTGCGGCGACCGCAGCGGGGAATTTCACCCGGCATTCGGCCGTTGCAGCTCGGGCGGTGATCGCTTTCGCCGACACGTCGACCATCGCTGGACGGCCCTGCGCGTCGAGATGGGTCAGCCTTGAACGCTTTTTCAAACCGCGATCCTCCACTGCAGCCCACAGCCGGGATCCGGCGGCGCGAACAGGAAATGCAATACGCGACGGCCGCTTGGCCGTTCGGCTTTCGATGAGGCATGCAACAACAGCGGACGCATCAACAACAGATCGCCGGAACCCGCGCTGCACACAACTTCGTCGCGCCGCTTGTCCATCACTGCGATCCGGTCAGGGCTGAGGCGACCGAGATGATGCGTTTCCGGCACCACGCGCAGCGCGCCGTCGTCATCGCCGCAGGGATCGACATGCAGTCGCGCCGCCAGCAATCCATCCAGCAATTCGACGGGCGGCTGCACGTACCAGCCATCCTGCTTGATCGACCAACCGGACAAGGCGGCATGCGCCACACGCCCGGTCACCGGAATCGACAGATCTTGGTGATACGGAACCTTCCAGTTGCAGTCCGGCGTCTTGCGAAACAGCGTGCACTGCACGGCGACCGCGTCGCTCGACAGCAACCCAAGCGCCTGCAGACCATTGCGCAGCGGCGCGACGAGTTCGGAACACCAGACTTCCGTCAGCAGGTTGCGCGAACCGGCATCGCCATCGGCGAGCGCGGCATCCACCGGCAACGCATCGAGCGTCGCGCGCGGCAAGCCCGAAGGCACGCGCAGCCATCCGGCTTCTGCAAGCGTTGCACGCGGCATGCTCACCCTCCGACAAGAAACATTTCGACGCGCTTGCGCGGGCTGCGCAGGCCGCTACGCAATTCGCTGTAGCGATCGCCGCGCGCCTGCCACAGACCGGTCAGCCGTTCGACGACATCGGCGTCGCTGCCGCCGAGCCACGGTCTCAAATCGGTGCCCTCGCCCGCGAACAGGCAGGTGTAGAGACGCCCATCGGCGGAGACGCGTGCGCGATGGCAGTCGCCGCAGAACGGTGCGCTGATCGAACTGACGAAACCGACCTCGCCGCGACCATCGTCGAAAGCGTGGCGCGCGGCGACTTCGCCACGATACTGCGGGCCGAGCGCATGCAGCGGCCAGCGCGCGTGGATCCGGTCGCGCAGTTCGGCCGAAGGCACGACGCCTTGGATATTCCAGTCGTTGCAGGTGCCGACATCCATGTATTCGATGAAACGCAGGGTGTGGCCGTGTTCGCGGGCGAATTCGACCAGCGGCAAGACCTCGTCGTCGTTCACGTCGCGCTGGACCACGCAGTTGAGCTTGATTTTCGCGAAACCGGCGGCCTTCGCCGCGCCGATGCCGCGCAGCACTTCGGCAAGATCGCCGCGCCCACCGGACAACGTCGAAAACTGCACGGCGTCGAGAGTATCGAGACTCACGGTGACCCGATGCAATCCGGCGTCGCGCAGCGCGCGGGCCTGCGCGGCGAGCAGACTGCCGTTGGTGGTCAGGGCGATATCGTCGAGACCTTCGATGGCCGCGAGCCTTGCGATCAATTCGGGCAAGCGCCTGCGCAGCAGCGGTTCGCCGCCGGTGATGCGCAATTTCCGCACGCCCACGCGCACGAAACCGCGCACCAGCCGTTCGATCTCATCGAAAGACAGCCGCGACGCGGCATCGAGACCGTAATCGTCGGCCACGCGCTCCGCCGGCATGCAGTACGGACAGCGGAAATTGCAGGCTTCGATCACCGACAGGCGCAGGTCGTGCAGCGGACGCCCGAGGGCATCGCGCGGCAGGTCGATGGGTTGCGGAACGGCGTTCATCGCTTCCAGGTACGTGGCTTATGCCGGAACAGAGGCAGCATGCGCGGCATCGGTTGTGCCGGAAACCTCTGTCCGGGGTGCGGTCGGCTCGGCGAGCGCGATGCATTCGCCGGGATGGGCGATACGCCGTCCGCGCGCGCGCAGGGCTTCGCCGTCGGCGGCGCTGGCGTAGTGGTAGAGGATGCAGCGGTCCAGCAACACGGGCGGATACTCGCGTTCGAGGTCGTCGATACCGGAATGCGAAGGATTGCCGTGCAGCGCGCAGTCGTGGGCGATCAGTTCGTCGGCATCGGCGTATCGCGCCAGCGCTTCGGGGATCGGCCGGGTGTCGCTGGTCCAGACGACGCTGCCGCGCAGGCGCAGGCCGTAGCTGGTCTGCGGCCAGTGGTGACGGGTTTCGAACACTTCCAGGCGCAGGCCGTCGTGCCAGAAGGCGTCGCCGACCGGGATGACCTGGAACGCATCCCAGAAATTCGCGCCGCCTTCGGCGAGGACATTCGGATAGTCGCCGACGCGCTGGTGCAGCAGCGGCACCACGCGCGCTGGCACGTAGATGCGGGTGCGCCCGCGCCGTGCCGGGTCGAAGAACGCATCGATGAACAGCCGCTCGAAGCCGCCGATGTGATCGAGATGGGTATGGGTGACGAACAGCGCGCGCGGCGCTTCGCCGTAGTGCGCAAGGAAGGCGCTGAGCCCTTCGGCGCCGCAGTCGATGGTCAACCACGGCCGCGCGTCGCGCTCGATGGTCGCCATCGCCGAGCCCAATTCGACCGCCGCCGCATTGCCGACGCCATGAAACCGCAAAGCCCAACTCATCGCTTATGTCCCGCGCTGCCAGAGCGCATCGTACGCGCTGCGCAGCGTGGCGTAATCCTTCTCCACCTCGGCCTCGCTGCGTGCGCCGCGCAGCTTCAGCAGCGAGCGCTGCAGACGGGCGAGATTGGCCTCGCGCCACGGCGTGGCGGGGATCCGCAGCTGACTGCGGTCCAGATCGATGACCCAGCCGCGTCCACTGTCTTCGAAAAGCAGGTTGTGGGCGTTCAGATCGGCGTGGTCCAGCCCCGCGCGGTGGATGCGGGCGATCGTCTGGCCCGCCTCTTGCCAGGGCGCTGCGCTGCCGACGGCGGCGGCACGATCGGCCAGCGATGCCACGCCCTGCAGGCGTTCGAGCAGGATGCCGGCGCGATAGAACATGCCGTCGCGCCAGTAGATCGCGGCGATGGGGCGCGGCACCGGCAACTTCCGGCGCAGCAGCTCGCGGAGCAGGCGGAATTCGTCGAAGCTGCGGATCCGGCCGACGCCGCGCCAGACGAAACGGTCGCGGCTGAATCGGGCAGCGAAGCCGCCGCGCAGATAGTGACGCAGCACCGCCGGGCCGAAACCGCCTTCCGACGGCATGCCTTCGACGAACCAAGCGGCGCCTCGGCCACCGCTGCCAACGGCCTCCGCGCGTTCGCCCCACCAGGCCGGATCGAACCAAAGCGGGTCGACGCCGCGCATGCCCGCTTGCCGCAGGCAGGTCGAGTCGAACAGAATCGCCCCTCCCCCCGCTCCACGCGCATCGCGGAACGGCGTCAGGCTTTCGGTGGCATCGAAGGCGGCCATTGACCGAGTCTATCAACTGCCAGTGAAGAAAATATTTTGAACGTCCCCCAGTCGATCTGCCTGCTGCGCCTGTCCGCGCTGGGCGACGTGACCCATGTCCTGCCGCTGATCCGCACCCTGCGCGAGGCCTGGCCCGGAGTCGCGCTGACCTGGGTGATCGGCAAGGGCGAGCAGAAGCTGCTGGATGGACTTCCGGGAGTCGAATTCCTCGTCTACGACAAGAAGACCGGTCTCGCCGGCATGCGCGCGCTGCGCCGGGAACTGCAGGGCCGACGCTTCGACGCGCTGCTGCAGATGCAGGTGGCGGCCCGGGCGAATCTCTTGTCGGCGTTCCTTCCGGCGAAGCGGAAGATCGGCTACGACCGCTCGCGTTCGAAAGACCTGCACGGCCTCTTCATCAACGAACGCATCCCCGACCGGCCCGGCATTCATGTGCTCGACGCCATCGGCAGCTTCTGCGAACCGCTGGGTCTGAAGCAGACCGAAGTGATCTGGGACCTGCCGGTGCCCGATGCGGCGCGCGAGTGGGCGCATGCGCAATGGCCGGACGACAGCGTGCCGACCTTGGCGATCTCGCCCTGCTCCAGCCACGCCCTGCGCAACTGGCGACCGGAGCGCTACGCCGCCGTCGCCGACCATGCGGCGGGGCGCGGCTGGCGGATCGTGCTGCTCGGCGGCCGCAGTGCACTGGAACGCGATACCAGCGACGCCATCCTCGCCGCGATGCAGACGCCCGCGCTGGATCTGGTCGGCAAGGACACACTCAAGCAATTGCCGGCGCTGCTGGAACGCGCGGAGTTGTTGATGACGCCGGATTCCGGGCCGATGCACATCGCCAATGCGATGGGCACAAAAGTGCTCGGCCTGCACGCCGCCAGCAACCCGCGTCGCAGCGGGCCGTATTCCGACCTCCGTTTCTGCGTGGACCGCTACGATGATGCCGCACGGAAATATCTCGGCAAGCCCGCCAGCGCGCTCAAATGGGGCACCAAGATCGAGCACGACGGGGTGATGGATCTGGCGACGGTGGAGGATGGCATCGCGGCGTTCGAGCGTTGCCGCGCTGTGCGCGGCGAGAACGACTGAACGTCAGCAGACGCCAATCGACGGACGACAAAAAACCCCCGCGATGGTGCATCGCGAGGGTTCGTCCGTATGCCTTCGATGTCGAGATGTCCGAATCTCGATCCGCCTCGTCCGTGATACGGCCTGTGTCCGGGTCAGTCGGCGCAAGCCCCCTCCCTGGGGCCCGCGCATCGACCTTGGTTCTGCCCATCGTTTCCTTACGATGCCGGGTCCTTCCAGGCAATGGCGTGCATCCTGCACCGAACGCACACGACACTCATCCTTGAGTCTCGCGTCGCCCCCTGCGGGGCGAATGCACGTGGCACATCCGTGTGCCTGCGAAGTGTCCCGGCTGACCGGGAACCCCGGGATCGAAGCCCCGCCTGAGCGTCGACTGCGATCCATCACGTGCAGGTGAAACGTAAGCGCAAGCGATGCGGAAGGGAAGATGGTGGGCACCCGGATTTCAGCCAATTCTGGTAGCCATACGCTGAAAACCTCGGGTTTTCCTGACAGTACTGAGAAACCTGCTACCAATAGTGAACCGTACTATGTGAATATTGATGGCAGAGATAGTATCGGTAGCAATTCCACTCGACATCGTGAAATGTGGACGATGTCGCAGTTTCAGGGTCGTCATTCACACGACCAGGTGTCGAGCGTCCGAGACAGCCTGTGCCGCAAGGTTGAAGTCCAGATGCGATGCGTCCGGCAGCGCCCGGGCGTTCCGTGGCCGCGATCATCGTGCAGGCGTCTACAGGGTCCGAAGACCTGAAACGAACGAATACGACCGACGACAGCGGTCGCGGACTCGTTGGTCCGGGCAAGGTCGGGCGAATGAAAGCCCTCTGCCGAGGACTGAATCGACTACGCGACGCTCAGGGCGTCGCGCCAGCGCGGTAGTCCTGATAGGACTTCTCTTCGACGTAGGCCGAACCCAGCGCCAGGTTGATGTCCTTCTTGATCCGTGCGCGCTCGTCGTTCTCGAAATAGACGCTGCGCGCAAGACGGATGAATTCCTCGTCGAAAGCCTGCGCTTTTTCCTTGATGCGGATGTCGTCTTCGATCACCCAAAGCCGTTCGTTGACCGCCTTCAGCTGCGCGCGCAGGCGGGCGATGTCGTGGCCTGCCGCCGGATGCGCCATCCAGCTGTTCTCGAGTGCCGACAGCTCATTGCGGACGTTCGCCAGCTTGGCCGGATCGCTCATCCGCTCGGATTTGATCTGGAGAATGGCGATCTTGTCGAGCAGTTCGCCGAACGAGACGGGAGCGAGGATTTCGGACATGGCAGCGTATCTGGCGATGAAGTAAGGAAGGCCGCAAGTGTACGCGCCTTGTCCCCGGGCGCCCTGCCCCTTATGATGGCGCCCCGCAGCTGTGGACCCGAATCCATCGTCGCGAGCACCTTCGGAGAGGTGGCAGAGCGGTTGAATGTACCTGACTCGAAATCAGGCGTGCGTTTATAGCGCACCGGGGGTTCGAATCCCCCCCTCTCCGCCAGATACGCAAAGCGCCCCCTCGCGGGGCGCTTTGCGTATCTGGCGGGAGTATCTGCTGGATCAGGAGCGACAAAGGCCGGAATGCCAGCGTTCGGATCGGCGGTCTTTTTCGCCCGCGTCCGGTTTCATCCCGCGATTACGTATACCCCCGAGGATATGGCTGACTCTCTCCCCCATGGCCGCTGCATGATCGAATTCGGTCACTTGACCCACGCCGGGCTGCGCCGCGAGCTCAACGAGGACACCTATTACGGTGACAGCGACCTCGGGCTGTGGCTGGTCGCCGACGGCATGGGCGGTCACGAGTACGGCGAAGTGGCCAGCGCGCTCGCCCGCGAGACCATCGTCCGCGAGATCCGCCAGGGCACATCCCTCGCCCAGGCGATCCGCACCGCCGACGAGGAAATCATCCGCGTCTCGCGCCAGCGCAGCGACGCCCTGCCGATGGGGACGACCGTGGTCGCCCTGCGCATCCTCGGCAACCGCTTCGAAGTGGCCTGGGTCGGCGACAGTCGCGCCTATCTGTGGCGCGACGGCCAGTTGGCCCAGCTCTCGCACGATCACAGCTATGTCCAGGAACTGATCTCGCAGGGCGCGATCACCGTCGATCAGGCGCGCACCCATCCGCATCGCAACGTGGTGACCCAGGCATTGGGCGTGACCGATCCGCAGAATCTCAACGTCGAAACCCTGTCCGGCGAACTGCGCCCGGGTATGCAGCTTCTGTTATGCAGCGACGGACTGACCGAGGAAGTCGACGACGGCAACCTGTCCCAGGTGCTCTCGCATATCGAATGCAGCGCGCAGGAATGCGTCGATGGTCTCGTCGCCGCCGCGCTCGATGGCGGCGGCTCGGACAACATCACCGTGGTGCTGGTCCGCCGCAACTGATCGCGCGGCGACAGATCATCATCAGCCTTTGCATCTCGGCAGGGATTGCTTCAACTCGTCGCCCTTGACCTCGCAGGTCCAGTCGACCATGCCCGACGCCGCGTTCGCGGCCGGCCGCAGCACGATCGCGCTGCCCTCGGGAAAGCGCTCGTCCATCTTCACCGTGACCACGCCCTGTTCCCCCAACCTGATTTCGCGAACGGCCCCGCCGCGCATTTCGGTCGGCGCCGGCAGTCCTGCTTCATCGGCATCGCGTGGCCAGCGGCCATTGCTCTGGTAATACTCGGTAAGCGACACCCGGAACATCGTCGCCCGGCTGGCGGCCTCCGCAATCAGCGCGCGGCGGTCCATCAGCTTGGCCTGGGCATCCATCGTTTGGCGGGCGCCGTCGACGCTGCGCTGCACCGACGCTTCGACTTCGTCGGCAACCTGCTGCGCTTCGGCGCGCGCACGACCCAGATCGACCTGCGGATTCGCCGGTGCTGTCTGCGCTTTGGCGGCAGCCTCGGCCTTGGTCGCTGCAGCCTCGCGCGGTTGGACGATAAACCGGTCGTAGCCCAGCAGCGCCAGGAAACCGCCGATGAGCACGGCGATCAAGGTGAGGACGAATTGTTTCATGCGGAACCCTTTATCGAATCGGCGGCCAACTTTAGCCCGGACATGACCGGGAGTGGACATCGCACATCGCTCAGACCCGCGAATACGCCCAGGACACCATCTTGCCATCGCGATACGGCATGACGCCGTGGAAGCCGCGCGGGTCGTCGTCGAACACCAGCGGCAGGAAGCGGCGGTCGCCATCCCACAGCGGCAGGTCGAGAATGCGCTCGACCGGCACCCACTCCAACGTGCCTTCGGCATTCGTCTCATGCGGTGTGCCGCTGTAAGCGGTGATCAGGAAGATGAATCCGAGCCAGTCCTCGCCCTGTTTGCCGAAGCCGGGCCAGCTGATCGTCCCACGCAGGACCAGCGCATTGCAGTGGATACCGGCCTCTTCGTGGATCTCGCGACGCATACCCGCGACCACATCTTCGTCGGCCTCGAGCTTGCCGCCGAGACCGTTGTATTTGCCGAGATGCTGGTCGTCGGGCCGCGCATTGCGATGGATCAACAGCACCTGCCTGCGATCCGGCGACAGCACATAGCCGAGAGTGGCGACGATCGGGGTGTAGGGCATGCGAAGCTTCCTGTGTGGCGAGCGATTATAGGGGGCGCGTGTCGCGCACCGGGTTCGAGATCATCGCGAAAGGCTGGTGCGCGACACGCGCACCCAATGAAACGGCATGGCGCAGGCGATCATGCCGCGCGTGCGGTCAGCATCCGTCGCAGCATCGATTTCAGCGCCAGCGCCTTGACCGGCTTCGGCAGCAGGCCGAGGCCATGTTCCAGCGCGATGCGGCGTACGTCGCCGCTGTCGTCGGCGCTGAGGATCAAGGTCGGACGCGGGCCGAAGCGTTGCGCGAGCCGCGCCTGCACCGCCACGCCGGTATCGCCATCGTCGAGGTGGTAGTCGAACAGCCAGAGCGCATGATCCGCGCCCGCAGCCAGCAGCGCTTCGGCATCCGCACCATTGGCTGCGGCGTCGACGCGGCAATGCCAGCTTTCGAGAATCGTGCGCAGCGCCGTCAGCGCATGTCGATCGTTGTCCACGATCAAAATGCGCAGCCCTTCGAGGCCCGCTGCCGCAGGCGTCGCTTCCTGCTGTGGCGCGGCGATCGACGCCAGGGTGAGCGAAAACACCGTTCCGCGCGCACTGCGGCTGCGCAATCGCAGCGGCGCATCGAGCAGACGCGCGATGCGGTCGGCGATGGCCAGACCAAGGCCGAGTCCCTGCCCCGCGGCGCCGTCTCCACGCCGGAACTCCTCGAAGATCACCAACTGCTGCGATTCGGGAATGCCGGGGCCGGTGTCGTGCACTTCGATCCGCAGTTGGCCGGCGTCATGACGTACGCCCAGCAGCACGCCGCCGCGTTCGGTGTAACGCACGGCGTTGGCGAGAAAGTTCTGCAGCACCCGCCGCAGCAGTTGCGGATCGGTGTGCACCCAGGCGCGTGTGGCGCGGTAGCGGAAGCGCAGCCCGCGCTCTGCCGCCAGTGCGCGGAATTCCGATGCCAGTGGCTCCAGCACATCCGCCAGCGGAAACACGCGCAACTGCGGCACCAGGCCGCCGGCTTCGAGTCGCGACATGTCGAGCAGCCCGGAGAGCAGATCGCCGGTGGAATCCAGCGCTCCGCGAATCTGCTGCGCGGTGGCGCGCTGCGCATCGGCCGGCAATTGTTCGACCAGCGCATCGGTGAACAATTGCGCCGCATGCAGCGGTTGCAGCAGATCGTGGCCGATCGCGGCGAGGAACCGGCTCTTGGCGTCGTTGGCGCGCTCGGCGTCGGCGCGCGCCTGGTCGAGCCGCGCAGTGCGGTCGGCCACGCGCTGTTCGAGCGTTTCGTTGCCGCGGATCAGTTCGGCCTCGGCATGACGGAACGCGGTGACATCGGTGAACGTGGCGACGAAGCCACCACCGGGCATCGGGTTGCCGCGGATTTCCACCGCACCGCCGTCTGGAAACACACGTTCGCTCACGTAAGGCGTACCGGCGTGCATGTGACGCACGCGCTTGTCGACTTCCTCTTCGATCGAATTCGCGTTCCAGCCGTTGCGCAGGTTGTAGCGCACCAGATCCGCGACCGGCACGCCCACGCGCAGCAGCGAGTCCGGGTAGCCGAACAGTTCGGCATAGCGGTGGTTCCATGCCACCAGACGCAGATCGCGATCGACGACGCTGATGCCCTGGCTCATGTTCTCCAGCGCGGCTTCGAGCAGACGCTGGTTGAAGCGCAGATCCTGCGAGGCCTCGCCCACGATCGCGGCAACGGTATCGAAATCGCGGCCCGCCTCACGACGCGCGGCATCCAGCAGCAGGCGTGCGGACGCCGACCCCAGCACCGCCGCGAGTTCGCGCTCCAGCCGCGTTTCCTGCAGCACCGGCACCGCACCGGTGGCGGGCGCGCCCAGCAGTGCGGCGTCGACGGTTTCGCGCGGAAGAAAACGGCGCCCGGCATCGCGCAAGGTATCGAGCGCGAGTCCCCGCGCACCCGTGCGACGCGGCCCTGCCTGCCACCATGCGGTCGCGCGCGTCGATGCGAACAAGGTGACGATCACGCCCGCGAACAGGCTCATCGTCACCGCGCGCCCGAGCCGACTCCAGCCTGTCAGTCCGAAGAACGCATCGGGCGCGAACATCGACCAGCCACCGGGGCCTTTGCGCAGCCACTGCGTCTCGAGGCTACGCGCTTCGACCAGTGCCGGCACCAGCAGCAGCCACACCCAGAGCGCGACCGCTGCGGCGATGCCCAGCAGCACCGCGCGCGGCGGTGTCTGCGGTCGCCACAGCGCGAAGCCCAGCGCAGGCGCCAGCGCGGCCAATGCGGAGAACGACAGTGCGCCGACATCGGCCAGCGCGTCGTTGCCGGCGATCAGACGGCTGTAGCCCCAGGCCAGCAGCACGATCGCGAGGATGCCGATCCGGCGCTGTACCAGCACCGCGCCGCGCAGATCGGGTTGGTCGGAAGGCGTGGCCCGATCGCTGCTGCGTGGTGCCCAGACGCCGCGCAGCCACAGCGGCGTGAGCCAGTGGTTGCCGATCATCAGGCTCAGCGTGACCGTGCTGACAATCACCATGCCGGTGCCCGCGCTCAGACCGCCGAGAAACGCGAGCAGCGCCAGCCCCTCGCGGCCCTGCGACAGCGGCAGCGCCAGCACGTACAGATCGGACGGCACGTTCTGCGCGCCGAGCAGCGCGTCGCCCGCGCGCGCCAGCGGCAGGATGGGAATCGCGATCAGCAGCAGATACAGCGGAAACAGCCAGCGCGCGCGCAGCACGTGGCGCTCGTCGCGGCATTCGACCGCACCGACGTGGAACTGGTGCGGCAGCGTGAACATCGCCAGCATGCCAAGAAGCACCAGCGGCGCGAAGCCGGAAAGATCGCCCGCCTGCGGTCGCAGCAGTTCGGTCGCAGAAGGCGCCGCCGGCAGTCCGAAGGCGAATACGCCGATCGCGAGCATCGCGCCGAGCTTGAGCAGCGCCTCGAACGCCATCGCCAGGATCAGACCTCGATTGTGTTCTGCGGCGCTCGCGCTGCGCGTGCCGAACAGCATCGCGAATGCAGCCATCACCAGCGCCACGTACAGCGCACTGTCCTGCCACGCCGGCACCTGCACCGCATCGTCGTGAACCAGCAGCGCGAAGCTCATCGCCACGGCTTTGAGCTGCAGTGCGATGTAAGGCACGATGCCGAGCACCGCAACGAAAGTCACGGCGGCAGCCAGCCAGCCATCCTGCCCGAGCCGGCTGGCGACGAAATCCGCGATCGACGTGCTGTTGCTCTCGCGCACCAGTCGCACCAGCCGCATCAGCAGGCCGATACCGAAAACGTAGAGAAGGATGGTGCCGACGAAGGTCGGCGGCAGCGGCCAGCCGTAGCGTGCCGCCTGGGTCACGGTGCCGAAGAACGTCCAGGAGGTGCAATACACCGCGAGCGAGAGCGCGTAGATATCCGGCCAGCGCCGCGCCAGGGCCTGTGGCCGGCGTTCGCCGTAGACCGCGACCGCGAACATGATGCCGAGCCACCCCAGGCTGGCCAGGATCACCACGCCGATGCTCAGCATGCTGTGCTCGTGGTTCCAGGCTGGGTGGCGGTCTTCGACATATCCCCGATGCGGACTGATCTCTCTCGAATCGGGAGGATATCGCAGATGGGCATCCGCGCACCGGGCGTGCGGCGCCCTAGCTCTTTGCAGGAGCGGCTGAAGCTGCTCCTACAAAAACAGCGGCGGACTTTCGTCCGCCGCTGTTTCAGGGATGCGACTCAGGTGCGTTGCGATCAGAAATCGTAGCGCGCCGACAGCGTGTACTGGCGCGGCGGGCCGTAGAAACCGGTGAACACGCCCAGCGCAGCATTGAGGCTGTAACCGGTGGTCAGGTATTCCTCGTCGGCCAGGTTGCTGCCCTGCAGCGACAGGGTCCACGAGGTATTCGGCTTCCAGATCACGCCGGCATTGATCAGACCGTAACCATCCTGGGTGATCGGCACCGCGCCGCTGCGGATGATTTCGGTGGTGGCGACCACATCATCCTGGTAGCTGTAGCCCACGCGCGCGGACAGATTGCCCATGCTGCCGAGCTCGGTGCGATATTCCAGATTGACCGCGCCGGAGAATTCGGGCGCGTTGGTGAAGGTCTGCTCGTCGGCGATGTCGACACCCGCGTAAAGGAAACGGTCGTACTTCGCGTCCAGCCACGCCAGATTGCCGGACACCAGCCAGTTGGCGGTCGGCAGCCACTGGTATTCGACTTCGAAACCGTTGACCGTACCTTCGCCGGCATTGGTGAAGTCGCCGAAGAATGCGTCGTCGGTGCCGTCGCCGTTGCTGTCGTAGGAGGTGAACACCGACAGCTGGATGTCCTTGTAGATGTTGTGGAACGCGGAGAGATTCAGGAACAGGCGCTGATCGAAGAACGCCATCTTGCTGCCGACTTCGAAGCTGTCGACCTGTTCGTCGTTGAAGGGCTCGGCCGAACGCGGCACAGCGGTGGCCTGGGCGCGGATGTTGTAACCGCCCGACTTGAAGCCGCGGCTGGCGAGACCGTAGATCAGGATGTCGTCGTTCAACTGGTAGCCGAGCGAGATCTTCGGCGAGGTGTTCTTGAAGTTGATGCTCTTGTCGAAATCGGCGGCGATCGGCGCGGCCGGACGCAGCGTGGTGTAGGTGCCGTCGGTGTAGAAACGGTTGAGCACATCGGCGCGTTTGTCTTCGTCGGTGAAGCGCGCGCCGACATCGAGACTCAGCTTGTCGGTCAGGTCGAAGGTCCAGTCGGCATAGGCGGCGAGACTTTCGGTGAACATGTCGCCCTGGGTGTCGCCGAAGACCAGACCGAAGAAGTTGTTCAACACCCGTCCGCCAGCGCGGCCATCGAACTTGTAGAGTCCGACGACGCCGCGGGCACGGCCGCCGGCATCGTAGTTGACCTGCAATTCGTGGCTGACCTGTTCGTCGGTGTAGAACGCCTTCACGTCGGCGAGTGTGTTGGGCAGCGTATCGAAATCGATATTGGTTTCGGTCTCGGATTCGCGCTTTGCCGCCACGTATTTGACCGTCAAATTGTCGTTCGGACGCCAGTTGACCGCCACCGAAGCGCCCTTGAGCGTGGTGTCGTTGACGTTGGGCATGCCGTTGCGCACGTCGTAACGGTCGTCCAACGGTTGCAGGGTCGGCGCAAAGCGGTTGGGGGCGAGCATCCGCGCGCCTCGCACGCCGGAGCTGTCGTCCATCCAGTCGAACGCGAACTGCACGTCGAAATCGTCGCCCGCATAGGCGCCGAGGTTGAAGCGTACGGCGGTGACGTCTTTGTCGCTGACCTGGGCGCCGGTATTGATGTTCTCGCCGAAGCCATCGCGATCGAGCTTGGCGACAGCGATGCGCGCGCGCAGGCCGCTGTCTTCGCCGCCGATCGGACCACCGACCGCCGCCTTGATGTCGCGCTGGTTATAGTTGCCGATGGTCAGCGATGCGAAACCGTCGAACGCGCTGGGCAGCGGCTTGGAGACGTACTTGATCGCGCCGCCGATGGTGTTCTTGCCGTACAGCGTGCCCTGCGGGCCGCGCAGCACTTCGACCCGGCCGACGTCGAACACGTCGAGCAACGCGCCCTGCGGACGGGCGATGTACACGTCGTCCAGATACAGACCGACGCCCGGGTCGACGCCCCACAGCGGGTCGGACTGGCCCACGCCGCGGATGTATGCGGTGATGGTGCTGTTGGAGCCGCGCGCGGCGTACAGCGTGAGGTTCGGCACCTGCGCATCGAGATCGCTGAGGTCTTCGACATTGAGCTTGTCGAGCGAGTCGGCGGTGAACGCGGTCACTGCGATCGGCACTTCCTGCAGGGTCTCTTCGCGCTTGCGCGCGGTGACGGTGATCGTATCCAAGGTGTTCTGACCGGATTCGGCGCCAGCGGCGGCGTCCTGGGCATATCCCATCGGCGCGAACAGTCCGAAGGCCAGCACCGTCGATACGGCAAGACTCAGGCTGCTGCGCGGCAGGATCATGCGCTTGCGCGCGGCCGGAGCCGGGTGGCGGACGGCGGATTGGTGACGACTCATTGATCGGTTCCTCGGTGGAATGGAGCTCGAAGGGTAAGGAGCTCAACGGATGGACCGCGCACGCTTGGCGGGCACGTTGCGGCAAGACTAGGCAGTGACGGCCAGACGGGCACTTGTACCTTCGGACAATGGGCCGCGCCGCATCGGCTGCCGACACTGGCTGCCCGAAGCCGACCGCGCATCCGCGCGGCCGCTTCTTTTTTCGTCGCGGCGTTAGCCCGCGGACCATCCCCAAGGAATCGTTCATGGCAGCCCTCACATGTCCTTTCTGATCGTGCTGGCGGCGCTGTGCTTCCTGATGTTCGTGGCCTATCGCGGCTACAGCGTGATCCTGTTCGCGCCGATCGCGGCGCTCGGCGCGGTGCTGCTGACCGACAGCTCGCTGGTCGCGCCGATGTTCACCGGCCTGTTCATGGACAAGATGGTCGGGTTCCTGAAATTGTATTTCCCGGTGTTCCTGCTCGGCGCGATCTTCGGCAAGCTGATCGAACTGTCCGGGTTCTCGAAGTCCATCGTCAGCGCGGTGATCCGGCTGTTCGGCGCCGAACGCGCGATGCTGTCGATCGTCGCGGTCTGTGCGGTACTCACCTACGGCGGCGTGTCGCTGTTCGTGGTGGTGTTCGCGGTCTATCCCTTCGCTGCCGAACTCTTCCGTCAGAGCGATATTCCGAAGCGGCTGATCCCCGGCACCATTGCGCTGGGCGCCTTCACCTTCACCATGGACGCCCTGCCCGGTACGCCGCAGATCCAGAACATCATTCCGACCTCGTTCTTCGGCACCACCACCTGGGCGGCGCCCTGGCTGGGCACGATCGGCGCGATATTCATCCTGATGATGGGCATGAGTTATCTGGAATGGCGCCGGCGCACGGCGAAGCGCAACGGCGAGGGTTACGGCGACCCGGCGACACTCAGCAACGAGCCGGCACCGTTCGCCGACAGCAAGCTCGCGCACCCGCTGCTGGCGCTGTCGCCGCTGTTGCTGGTGGGGGTCGTCAACAAACTGCTGACCATCTGGATTCCGCAGGCTTACGGCACCAGTCACGAGTTCGTGCCCGCAGTGATCGGCAACGCCGCGCCGGTGGTGCAGGAAGTGTCGAAAGTGGCGGCGATCTGGTCGGTTCAGGGCGCGCTGCTGGTCGGCATCCTCAGCGTGATCGTGCTGGCATGGAAGCCGGTCGCTGCCAGTTTCGCGGAAGGCGCGAAGACGGCGATCGGCGGCGCGATGCTGGCGGCGATGAACACCGCCTCCGAGTACGGGTTCGGCGCGGTCATCGCTGCGCTGCCGGGTTTCCTGGTGGTGGCGAACGCACTGGGTTCGATCCCCAATCCGCTGGTCAACGAAGCGATCACCGTGACCGCGCTGGCCGGCATCACCGGTTCGGCCTCGGGCGGCATGAGCATCGCGCTGGCGGCGATGGCCGAAACCTTCATCGCCAACGCGCAGGCTGCGCAGATTCCGATGGATGCCCTGCATCGCATCGCATCGATGGCCTCCGGCGGCATGGATACCCTGCCCCACAACGGCGCGGTGATCACCCTGCTCGCGGTGACCGGTCTGACCCATCGTCAGGCCTACAAGGATATTTTCGCGATCACCCTGATCAAGACCTCGGCCGTGTTCGTCGTCATCGCGGCGTTCTATCTGACCGGGCTGGTGTGATCGGGTGGTGCCAACCTCGTAGGGCGGGTCCTGGCCCGCCATTGCCAACTCTCAATTGAAAGTAGCGATGATCCAGAGCGGTTTCGATCATCGCGCGCCGCGATCGGAAACATCACAATGGCGGGCCAGGGCCCGCCCTACGCTTGAAGCCGCATAATCCCCTCAGCGCACTTGCGCTTTACTCGATCTTTCTGCCGAGTCCTCACATGTCCGACACCTTCCTCGCTTCGCGCACCGCCCTCGTCACCGGCAGCACTTCCGGTATCGGTCTGGCCATCGCCTGTGGCTTGGCGGCAGCGGGCGCGAAGATCGCGATCAACGGGCTGGGCACGCCGGAGCAGATCGAAGCCGCCCTGCAGGCGGTACGCGACGCGGGCGCGACCGATGTGCGCCACTTCGGCGCCGACCTGCGCGACCCCGACCAGATCGAAACGATGATGACCGCGATCGACGCGTGGTCGCCGCTCGACGTGCTGGTGAACAATGCCGGCATCCAGCACGCGGTACCGCTGGCCGAGATGCCGACGCAGAAGTGGAACGACATTCTCGCGATCAACCTCAGTTCCGCGTTCCACAGCATGCGTCTGGCGATGCCCGGCATGGCGGCGCGCGGCTATGGCCGCGTGGTGAACATCGCCTCCGTGCACGGTCTGGTCGCCTCGGCGAACAAGGCGCCGTACGTGGCCAGCAAGTTCGGCATCGTCGGCCTGAGCAAGGTCGCTGCGCTGGAATACGCCGCCGCCGGTACCCGCGACAGCGGCGGCATCACCGTCAACTGCATCTGCCCGGGCTGGGTGGAAACCGCGCTGATCGAACCGCAGATCGAAGCCCGGCGCGATGGCGGCAGCCGTGATGACGGCGTCCGCGCGCTGCTGTCCGAAAAGCAGCCGAGCCTGCGCATGTCGCTGCCCGAAGACATCGCATCGATGGTGCTGTGGCTGTGTCGGCGCGAGGCCCATAACGTGACCGGCGCCTCCTTCCCGATCGATGGCGGGTGGACCGCGCAGTAAGCGTTTTCAACCGCGCATCAACCCGCATATCAGGACCGTGGTCTCTGTCACGATTTGAACCGTCGCTGCGGGTGATGCGGCCACGGATATCCTGTCAATATTGCGCCGCGTGCTGCCAACGGGCCCACGCATCACCGGAGCATGCGCGATGTCCAGACCGATCGTCCCTACCTCACGGCGTAAAGCCCTCCTGTCCGCGATCGGACGCCGCAATGGCATCAAGGGGCCCTTGCACTTCCAGCCGATGCCGCGAATCGCGAACGAATCCGACAGCGGGCCCGAAACCGACGCACCGCAGTCTGCACCCGCCGCCACGGGAACGTCCCGCACGCCGATGATGGCCGGTCCGGGTACGGCGAACATCTCGCAAGCGGAATTGCTCACGTTGCAGCGCGCGCCGTTCGCCGTCCGCGTGCTCAACAATCTGACCGCAGGCGCCACCGCCGCGTCGATCACCGAATTCAACGCACTGGGCGGCAACGACACCGCACGTCTCACCGCCTTCGTGGACCAGCAGCTCAATCCCGCTGCGATCAACGACAGTGCGCTGGATACCCGGCTGGTTGCCGCCAACGGTTACACCACGCTCAACAAATCGCTGGCCCAGCTCTGGGCCGACCACACGCTCGTCACCACCGACAGTTCGGCGCCGGCGCGCGAAACCCAGCGCGCGGCGCTGATGCGCGCGGCATATTCGAAACGCCAGTTGCAGGAAACGATGGTCGATTTCTGGCAGAACCATTTCAATGTCGCCATCACCAGCAGCACCGCTGCGACGGTCTACGTCCACTACAACCGCGACGTGATCCGCGCCAATGTCTTCGGCAATTTCCGCACCATGCTCGAAGCGGTGGGCCAGAGCACCGCGATGATGTACTACCTCAACAACCGCAGCAATTCGCGCTCCGGTCCCAACGAGAATTACGCGCGCGAACTGCTGGAACTGCACGCGATGGGTGCGGAGAATTACCTCGGTTTCGTCAATCCGTCGGAAGTGCCGCCCGCGCCGGAAGACCCGAGTTATCCGATCGGCTACACCGATCTCGACGTCTACGACACCGCCGCAGCGTTCACCGGCTGGACGGTGAAGAACGGAGGAAACGGCTTTCCGACCGAAAACGACGGCACGTTCGCTTACCGCTTGGCCATGCACGATGCCGGTCCCAAGCAGGTGCTGGGCATGTACATCCTCCCCGAGCAGGCGGCGATGAAGGACGGGCGCGATATCTACGACCGTCTGGCCACCCATCCGCGGGTCGCCAAGTTCATCTGCAAAAAACTGATCCGGCGCTTCGTCTCCGACAAACCGGACCAGGCGCTGATCGACAGCGCGGCGGCGGTCTTCCGCACCAATTGGCAACACCCGAATCAACTGCGGCTCACCCTGCGCCACATCCTGCTGTCGAACGCCTTCATCCACGCGTGGGGACAGAAGAACCGGCGCCCGTTCGAGCTGATCACCGCAGCATTGCGCGCCTGCGGCAGCGACTGGACGATCAAGGGCATCAGCGAGAGCCGCAGCAACGACTTCATGAACCGTCTGGCCGCCACCGGCCATGCGCCCTACGACTGGGCCGCGCCGAACGGCTATCCGGATGTCGGCGTGAGCTGGGCTGGTTCCAACAACATGGTCACCACCTGGAAGATGTTGAGTTGGCTGACCGAAACGCTCGACACCGATACCGCCTTGACGCCGTTGCTGCCGATCGTGGCGCAGAGCCGCGCCAATGTCGCCAGCTGGACCGCGAACAATCTGGTCGATTACTGGTGCCAGCGGATTCTCGGCTATCTGCCGGTCGCTTCGCGCCGGCAGGTACTGGTGGCGTTCCTGGCCCAGAACGGCGACCCGGCGACCTACGTCATCACCGATACCGACACTTCGGCGACCACCGATCTCAAGCGTCATTACAACCTGCAGCGGCTGCGCAGCATGGTCTCGATGATCCTGATGTCTCCCGAATTCATGAGCCGCTGAGGACTTCCCGATGAACGATATCCATCTTGATCGGCGCGAATTCCTCAAGGGCTGCGGTGCCGCCGCAGCGGTCGGCGCCGTCGGCGGCCCGAGTCTGCTGTTTTCGCAGGAGGCATACGCGGCCGCGAATCCGTTCGACACCGTGGTCATGGTGTTTCTGCGCGGCGGCTTCGACGGCCTGAATCTGGTCACGCCGGTCAGCGGCAACGACCGCAGCTTCTACGAGGAAGCGCGCCCGACGTTGCGCATTCCAGCGACCGGCGATCCCGCCGCACTGCCGCTGACGTTGGCCGCCGGAACCGCCACCGGTTTCGGACTTCACCCGTCCGCCGTCGGCCTGCGCGACATCTGGGATGCGGGCAAACTCGCGATCGTCCAATGCTGCGGCATACAGAACGTGGTGACCCGCAGCCACTTCGATGCCCAGGCCTATCTCGACCTGGGAACACCCGGCAACCTCAACGCCAGCACCGGTTGGATGACCCGGGCGTGGCAGACGCAAAGCGCTGGCACGAGCAGCGCGATGCCGCTGCTGGCCGTCGCCAGCCGGCAGCCGAGCAACATGCGCGGCTCCACCCAATCGCTGTCGATGCCGAGCCCCGGCGACTTCGCGCTGACCTCGGGCGCGCCGCAGTGGCAGGCCTATCGGTCAGGCATGCCGGTCGGGACCAAGGGCGTCACCGAAACCATGGCCAGCCTCTGGGCCGGGCAAAGTGGCGTGGAGGTCGCGGGCCAGCGCGCCGATGCCTCGATGCGACTCATCGCACAGCAGGGCTATACCTCGACCCTGCCCACCACGCCGGTCGCCTGGCCGACGACGACCTTCGCGCGCCAGCTGTGGACGGTGGCGCAATCGATCCGCTTCAATCTGGGCCTGCGCTATGCCGCCATCGATCTGGGCGGCTGGGACACCCACGAGAACCAGGGCACCACCGGCACCAGTTTCTACTCGAACAAGATCACCGAACTGTCGCAGGCGCTGACCGCGTTCTACAACGAGCTCAACCCGACCGGCGAGATGTCCCGGGTCACGGTGATCGTGCAGTCGGAGTTCGGTCGTCGCGTGCGCCAGAACGGCAGCGGCGGCACCGATCACGGCTACGGCAGTCCGCTGCTGGTGATGGGCGGGCCGGTCAACGGTCGCAGGCTTTACGGCCAGTGGCTGGGCCTCGATCCGGCGGTGCTGGCGCCCTACTTCGGCGACATCCCGGTGACCACCGACTTCCGTCGCGTCTTCAGCGAACTGATGATCCGGCGCATGGCCAACAACAAACTCGGCGATATCTTCCCGGGCTATACCGGCTACACGCCCATGGGGATTTTCCAGGGCACGGATCTGGTGCCGCAGTACATCGCCAGCACAAGTCAAGGCCAGATCATCGCGAATCTGCCCGCCAATCCGCAGCCGGTGTACGGCGAATCGCTGCGCGAAACGTCGCGGGCGCTGCGCGCGCGCGCGCGTGACGACCGCAACTGGATTCGACGTCTACTGGCTGCGTTGGGCTTGTCGTAATCGATCTGCAGGCAGCGCATCCCAGGCCGTTGCGACGGCCTGTTCAGGTGCAGCAGTGCACATGACGTCTGCACGTTTACGGCATCGAAAACGACCAGATGACGGGATCGCGGCCTCCGTCACAGATCCGGTGCTGAAGCTTCACGATCTGCCCTAGAAATCCGGCCTATAGTGCTGTGGTTGCCTGTCCGCGAGGCATGACTTGGAGTCTACCGATGGCAAGACCGCTCTCGAATTCACGCCGTAAAGCGATGCATGCCGTGATCGCCCGCCGTTACGGGCTTGCAGGTCCTCTCCGCTTCAAGTCTCCGCCGAATCGCCTGCCCGAAGCCGCGACAGCGGACACGGTCGCAGCATCTCAACGCACACCGCGCATGTCCGGCCCATCGACGGCGAACATCTCGCAGGCGGAGCTGCTCACGCTGCAGCGCGCGCCATTCGCGGTGCGTGTCCTGAATCATCTGACCTTCGGCATCACGCCGGCACTGATATCCCAATTCAACGCGCTCGGCGCCAGCGACACGGCGCGACTGACCGCGTTCGTGGATCAACAGCTCAATCCTGCGGCGATCGACGACAGCGCCCTCGACACTCGCCTGACCAATGCCGGCTACACCACGCTCGGCAAGAGTCTGACCCAACTGTGGGCCGACCATGTCGCTTCGGATCCCGTCTACGACATCCGCATGCGCCCCGCCTGGGAAGTGCAGCGGTCGGCGCTGGTCCGTGCGGTGCATTCGAAGCGACAGCTGCAGGAAGTGATGGTCGGCTTCTGGCACAACCATTTCAACGTCGCCATCAACGATTTTTCCGCCGGACCGGTCTACGTGCATTACAGCCGCGACGTGATGCGCGGCAATGCGTTCGGCAACTTCCGCACGATGCTTGAAGCGGTCGCGCAGAGCACGTCGATGATGTACTTCCTCGACAATGCTTCGAACACGCGCTCGGGCCCGAACGAGAACTTCGCGCGGGAACTGCTGGAACTGCATACGCTGGGCGCCGAAAACTATCTCGGCTTCGTCGATCCGTTCCAGGTCCCGCCCTGCCCCGAAGACCCCGGTTATCCGATCGGCTACACCGATGTGGATGTGTACGAAACCGCTTCGGCATTCACCGGCTGGTCGGTCAAGGACGGCCACTGGCAATATCCGACCGAAGACGACGGCACCTTCGTCTACCGTCAGGCCTGGCACGACTCCGGCCCGAAATTCGTGCTCGGCAAGTTCCTCAATCCGGAACAGCCGTCGCTGAAGGACGGCCGCGACATCCTCGACCGTCTCGCCAGCCATCCACGCGTCGCCAAATTCATCTGCAAAAAACTCATCCGCCGTTTCGTCTCCGACAAGCCCGATCAGGCGCTGATCGACAGCGCCGCCGCGATCTTCCGCGCGAATTGGCAAAGCCCGAACCAGATCGCGCTGACCCTGCGCCATATCCTGCTGTCGAACGCCTTCATCCATAGTTGGGGCCAGAAGAACCGGCGCCCGTTCGAGCTCACCGCCGCCGCGCTGCGCGCATTGGGATCCGACTGGAACATGCGCGTCGGCGATGCGAAAAGCGATGAGATGTACTGGCGCATGAGTTCCACCGGCAATACGCCCTACGAATGGCCGGCTCCGAACGGCTACCCGGACACCGGCGTCGCCTGGTCGGGCTCCAACAGCTACGCGATGAGCTGGAAGCTGTTGAACTGGATCAGCGAAACCAGCGAGAACAGCGTGCCCATGGCACCCATCCTGGACCTGACGCGCAGCAACGTGAGCAGTTGGACCGCGAACAACCTCGTCGATTTCTGGTGCCAGCGCATTCTCGGCGGGCTCCCGGTCGCATCGCGCCGGCAAACGCTGGTCGCGTTCATGGCGCAGAACGGCACCGCGACCGAGGTCATCGCCGATACCGATACCTGGGCCGCGAGCAACCCCAAAGTGCACTACAACCAGCAGCGCCTGCGCAGCATGGTCGCGCTGATCCTGATGTCCCCCGAATTCATGAGCCGCTGAGGAGAGCCTCCATGTCAAATCTCCACATCGATCGCCGCGAATTCCTGAAGGGCGCCTGCGCGACCGCCGCCGTCGGGGCCGCCGGGCCAGGTCTGCTGTTTTCCAGCGAAGCGGAGGCTGCGGTCAACACCTACGACACCGTGGTGCTGGTGTTCCTGCGCGGCGGCATGGACGGACTGAATCTGGTGCCGCCCGTCTCCGGCAACGACCGGAGCTTTTACGAAGAGGCGCGGCCTTCGCTGAACATCGCCGCCAGCGGCACTTACGGCGCACTGCCGCTGACGTTGGCGAACGGCACCGCAACGGGCTTCGGTCTGCACCCCGGCGCAGCGGGCCTGAAAGGCCTCTGGGACGCCGGCAAGCTGGCGATCGTGCACAGCTGCGGCATGCCAACGGTGGTCACCCGCAGCCACTTCGATGCACAGTTGTACCTCGACCTGGGCACGCCCGGACAACAGGGCGGCAGCAGCGGCTGGCTCACCCGCGCCTGGAGTACGCAACCGGGCGTCACCGGCAACCCGGTCATGCCGGTCGTTGCCGTCAACAGCCGCCAGCCGGCCAATCTGCTGGGGTCGACGCAGGCGCTGTCGATGCCGAGCCCGACCGACTTTTCGCTCGATACCGGCGCATGGCAGTGGCAGCGGTTCCGCAGCGGCATGCCTGCGGGCACCAAGGGCATCAACGAGACGCTGGCGTCGCTGTGGACCGGTCAGACCGGAGTCGAAGTCGGCGGCATGCGCGCCGACTCGGCGCTGCGTGTGATCGGCCAGCAGGCCTATACCTCGACGCTCCCCGCCGGGTGGCCCACCACCACGCTCGCCCGCCAACTGTGGACAGTCGCCCAATCCGTCCGCTTCAACCTCGGTCTGCGGATCGCCACGCTGGACATCGGCGGTTGGGACACCCACGACGGCCAAGGCACCGCCGGCAGCGGCTACCACTTTTTCCAGAACAAGATCGTCGAACTCTCCGAAGCGCTGACCGCGTTCTACAACGACCTCAACACCGGGGGCGAAGCGGCGCGCGTCACCGTGATCGTGCAGTCGGAATTCGGCCGTCGGGTGCGCCAGAACGGCAGTGGCGGCACCGACCACGGCTACGGCAATCCGATGCTGATTCTCGGTGGCCCGGTAAACGGGCGAAAGTTCTACGGCCAGTGGCTGGGACTGGATCCGCAGGTGCTGTCGCCCTATTTCGGCGACATCCCGGTGACCACCGACTTCCGCCGCGTGTTCTCGGAACTGCTGATCCGGCGCATGGGCAACAACAAACTCGGCACCGTCTTCCCCGGCTACGCCAACTACACGCCGATGGGCATCTTCCAGGGCAGCGATATCGCGCCGCAATACGTGGCCACGGACGACACCCGGATCATGGCCAACCTGCCGGCCAATCCGCAGCCCGCATACGGCGAGTCGATGCGCGAAAGCTCGCGTGCGATCCGCGCACGCCAACGCGACGAGCAAAACTGGATCCAGCGGCTGCTCGCTGCGCTCGGTCTTTCCTGATCGCAGCGCTCTCAACGCGGGCGGCTTAACGCCGCCCCGACCAGCCGATGGCGATGGTCGCGCTGCGGCCGATGTCGGGCTCGAAGTAACGGCCGTTGGCTTCGTTGACGATCACCGAGCCCGCGTCGCTGCGATCGGTCAGATTGTCGATGCGCAGGAACGCATACCAGCCCCGGTCGCGTCGCGCATGCCACTGTCCGCGCCATGCGAAACGCGCATGGCCTCGCGCGGCATCGGTGTTGCGATCGTCGGTCGCGATCTCGCCCAGCCAACGCCCTTCCAGTGCGCTCGACCAGCGACCGTCGTCGGAACGCCATGTCCATTCGGCGAACAGATCAGCGCGCGGAATCCCGGGAATGCGATTGCCCGCTTCGACGATCCGGGTTTCGATCAGCGGCCCGTTGGCGACCGCGAACGCGAAGCCGTCGACGAAGCGCGCATCGATCCAGCTCGCCGCCAGCGCATAGCCCCAGTTCGCACCAAACTGGCCGGCTGCGCCGAACTCGATGCCTTCGCGACGCGTTGCGCCCGCATTGGCGAAACTGGCGCGCCCGCCGCGATTGAGGGCAGGCACGATCTCGTCCTCGCCATCGACGCGATACAGGGCCAGCGAGGCATCGCCCCGGTCGCCGCGCCAGCGCGCGCCGACTTCGAACGAACGCAGATCCGCCGCACGCAGGTCGCGATTGAACCCCGACGCGCCATCCGGTCGATATGCACGTTCGTTCAAGGTCGGCGTCTCGAAACCGCGACCGTAGCTCGCATGGATTTCGCCCTGCGCGAACGCGCGCACCGCGCCGAACGACCAAGCGGTCCGCACGTCGCGCCGTGCGCCGCTGTCGTCGCCGTTGGCGAGATAACGGTCGTCGCTTCCGAAGCGCAGCGCGGCGCGGCGCGCGCCCAGCGATACCGTCCAATCCTCGCCGAAACGGAAATCGCCGGCACCGTACAGATCGAAGGCATCGACGCGGTTGTGTTCGTCGCGACGCAGACGCCCGCGCACGCCCAGTCGATCGCCGACGAAATTCTCGTAGCCGCGACGGGCTTCATCGAGACGCACCGCCTCGATACCCAACGCGATGGAACCGCGCGCATTCGCCCAACACTGACCGACATCGATGCCGGTCGAACCCCGGCCCAGATCGATCACACCGCCGGCGCTGCCCGGTGCGCGCTGCGCCGCGACCGGCACCGCAAGAAATTGTTCGATCGCACGCTCGACGCGATACGCCGACAGCCAGCGCCCGCCGCCCGAAGCATCGTCGCGCTGCCAGCGCAGGCCGAACTGGTCCTCGCGCACGGTTTTTCGGGTATCGAACGCCAGCGCCGATGGATCGGTACTTCCGGGATCGCGCGCGAACGCATCGCGCGTCAGTCCCAGCGGATCCTCGGCGAGCGGCTGGCGCAACCCGTTGTAGACCACGCGCAGGCGCTCGCCTTCGCTGCGCGACCACTCGCCGATGACATTGACCTGCGTGCGTCGCGCCGCGCTGTGCGGGCGCGCGCCATCGGTCGCGAACGCACTGCCGCTCGCGCGCCAGCGCCATGCATCGTCGTCATCGCCGCTGTCGATGCGAACGCTCGCGCGCCGGCTGTCGCGACCCGCCCACGCTTCCGCCGACATGCCGGGCGTCCCGCCCAGATCGCTGATGCCCAGGATCACGCCGCCGGCCGCATTGCCGAACTGCAGCGCCAGCGGTCCACGCAGCACTTCGATGCGATCCAGCGACGACAGCGGAAACGCCGCCGCTTGGCCCTGCCCGTCCGCAGCGCTGGACGGAATGCCATCGACGATCAGGCGGATGCCGCGGATACCGAACGTCGAACGCGCGCCGAAACCGCGCGACTGGATCTGCAGGTCCTGCGCGTAGTTCTGGCGGTCCAGCGCAGTGAACCCCGGCACGCGCTGCAGCGGCTCGGAGAGATTCACCTGCCGCTGGCCGCCGCGCAGGGTCCCGGCATCGACGATCGAAACGCTGCCCGGCAATCGGCGCAGGCTGCGCGCAACGCCGGTCACGGTCACGGTGTCCAGGGTTTCAGCATCGTCGGCACGATCCGCTTCTGATGTCGACACCTGCGGCATCGCGGCCTGCGCCGAAGCGTCGAAAGCCGGCAGGTACAGCAAGATCGTGAGCAGACAACATCGCATGCCTCGATTCTTGCACACGCCGCATGCGCGCTGCGCAGGACACTTGGAACACGCGTTACGCTCCGATCACACCGGAGACGCCAGCACCGTCTGGAACACCCGGCGCCACTGTCCCGCGATCACCGGCCATCGATACTCGGGTCGGGTCGCGTTGCGATAAGCGGCCTGCGACAGTTCGTGCAGCAACCCGCGATCCTCGTACAGCCGCTGCAGCGCCCCAGCCACGCCTTCAGGCGAAACATAATGCCCTTCGGTGAGCATGCCCTCGGTGGTGAGGCTCATTACCGGATCGACCATCAGCGCGGCGTCCTGCCACAGCTCTTCGCATGCGGAGTGACGCGGCACGATCTGCGCGGCGCCGGTGGCCGCATGTTCGAAGCTGACCAGTCCCCAGCCTTCTCCGATCGATGTGTTGATGCCGACGGCGGCCGCGTTGTAGATCGTGTTGAGCTGCTCGATCGGCACCGACGGCAGATTGTCGCCGTTGGTGGTCAGGATGATCCGCTCGTCGATCCCGTAGCGGCGCGCGAGATGCACGACATTCCAGCCCGCATCCTCGACACCCATGTGCAGATGCAGTTTGACGTTCGCCGGTTTGCCCACGGCGAACTGCGCGAAGCCCTTGATGGTGAGATCGATGCGCTTGCGCGGTTGATTGCGGTTGGCGTTGAGGACGATGAAGGCATCCTCCATCTCCGGATCGTCGCCGAAGATCGACCGGATCGCATGCCGACGGCCCGGCGACGCGAATTCGCCGACATCCTCCGACGACAAGGGATGGAACAGCACCGTATCGACGCCGTGGGCGATGACTTCGATCTGCGGAAACACGAAGTCGGGACGTTGGCGGCGCACGGCGGACAGCGCGGCTTCGATCTCGCGTTTGCCGAATTCGGTATAGACCACGAATCTGTCGACGCCCTCGATGCGTTCGACGGCGGAGGGCTCGATCGGACCGGCATCGACGGGGCAGTACATCACGACCTTCGGCATCTGCGGCAGCGTACGCAACTGCGTCATGTAGTCGGCGAGTATCCACAGATCGTTGAGCAGGAAAATCAATGCGGGACGCACGCTTTCGACCAGCGGCAGCAACCGGCCGACGCCGAACGCGTCGCCGCCGAGTTTCGCCGGGTAGATCCGCCAGGCGCATTCGTGCGGATCGCCGTGATAGTTGATCGCGATCTGATGGATGTCGTAATCGGACTGCAGCGTTTCGCACAGGCTGTGCATCACGCGCGCGAAGCCGGTGGCGGCCACGGCGTCGCCAACGAACAGGACCGGGGGACGGGATGCCGTCGATGGAATTGCGTTCATGCGGATCCTTGCGCTTGCTCCTGTGGTTTTTCTGGAGAACGCAGCCCGGACAGCGGGCTGCGTTCCACTCGCGATCGCAGCGTCTGCGGACAGACCGCAGGCCGCAGCGAAGCGCGTCAGGACGTGATGACCGCGATCGTGACCGTGCCGTTGCCGTCCGCCGGCTGCGCCGAGAAATAGCCCTGGTCGTACTGGCCGATCGATTTCACGTACACGATCGGGCTCTTGCCTTCCGGCAGCGGAAACTCGAGCGCATTGCCCTTGTCGACCACGCCCGAGGCGATGACCTGGGAACCGGAGAGCGTGGTCCCGCTCGGAGTCACTAGGTAGTACAGACGATCGTTGGTCTTGTTGATGATCTTCATGATCTTTCCTTTCCTGTTGGTTGAATGGACGTTCCTTTATCGCAAGATCCGATGACACTGTTTTCTGAGGCGACACCCCCTTGTCGTGGTCGTTGTCTTGGTTGTATTACGCTCCCATCGTCTTTCGTTCTTGTCCGACCGAATGCGGCACCGCGTCGAGATCGCGTTCCACCGCATCGACGATCGCCGACAGCCGGCGATATTCGTCGGTCTCGCGCCTGGCGAGTTGATGATCACGATAGTTGCCGAACGCGCCGTCGATGAAACCGACGCGACGCAGCGGCACTTCCGGATACAGTTCGGCGAGCGCGGCATGCAATGCATCTTCGTCGGCGATCACGGCGTCGTAGTCCAGGGTCACGCCGGGCACCGCATCGATCGCGCGCCAGGCGCGCAGCAAACCTTCGATCACGGCCGCATCGAGCGCGCGTCCGGGCGACGCCACCGTCGCCGGGTAATGCCAGCCACGCGCCAGCATCGACATCGCGACTTCGGCCGGATCGCGACGCAGCTTGAGCGTGCGGAAGCGCCCGTCCGCCAGCCACGCCGTGCAGACGAAAGGATGCACGACATCCTTGTAGCCATGTCCGTGCAGGGAGACCGTGCGGTCGAGAAATCGACCGAGATCGTCGAAGAAGTCCGGTGCGTGCTCACGCAGCGTGTACTTGGTGCCCGGCTCGCCGGCGTCGTCGCCGGGCGAACGGGCGAAACGGTCCGAATTCAACAGCTCGCCGTCGGTCGTCCACGCCGGCTGGCGGAAATCGAGCGACATGCACGCGGCGTGATAGACCACCGTGGACAGCGAACGGGGCAACGACAGTACGAACAACGATGTGGGTACTGCTTGCCGGGCTTCGCCCGATCCTGTGCCGTCCATGCTGCACCACGCCCTGTTGATCCACACAGACCGCTCCTGCGGTCCGCATCGCCGCATGCTTTCGCGACGAGATGAAACCCTAGCACACTGTTTTCACATCCGGTACGCAACAGGCGCGCGACCGGCACCAACGAAAAAGGGTGGGCGCAATCGGGCGCACCCGACAACTCCCACCCTTCGCGGCCCGATGAACTCCGGACCGATCGCGTCGCTATGCGACGGTATGCAACTTAACCTTCGCCTTCCTCGACCGCCTTCATCGACAAGCGGATACGGCCCTGCTTGTCGACTTCCAGCACCTTGACCTTGACGATGTCGCCTTCCTTGAGCACGTCGCTGACTTTCTCGACGCGGTCGTTGGAGATCTGCGACACGTGGACCAGACCGTCCTTGCCGGGGGAGATGGTGACGAACGCACCGAAGTCCATCAGCTTGGCGACCTTGCCCTCGTAGATGCGGCCCGGCTCGACATCGGAAGTGATCTGCTCGATCCGCGACTTGGCGGCCTGACCGGCGGCGGCGCTGACCGACGCGATGGTGATCGTGCCGTCGTCCTGGATGTCGATCTGGGTGCCGGTTTCCTTGGTGATCGCCTGGATCACCGAACCGCCCTTGCCGATCACTTCGCGGATCTTGTCGGGGTGGATCTTGATGGTGATCAGGCGCGGCGCGTACTCGGACAGCTCCGCGCGCGGGGCGGTCATGGCGTGGGCCATCTCGCCGAGGATATGCAGACGACCCTGCTTGGCCTGGGCCAGCGCGGTCTTCATGATTTCTTCGGTGATGCCCTGGATCTTGATGTCCATCTGCAGGGCGGAGACGCCCTTCTCGGTGCCGGCGACCTTGAAATCCATGTCGCCGAGATGGTCTTCGTCGCCGAGGATGTCGGACAGCACCACGAAGTCGCTGCCCTCCTTCACCAGACCCATCGCGATGCCCGCGACCGGCGCCTTGATCGGCACGCCGGCATCCATCAGCGCCAGCGAGCTGCCGCAGACCGAAGCCATCGAGGAGGAACCGTTGGACTCGGTGATTTCCGACACCAC
This sequence comes from Lysobacterales bacterium, assembly GCA_017302135.1. Lineage (GTDB taxonomy): Bacteria > Pseudomonadota > Gammaproteobacteria > Xanthomonadales > Xanthomonadaceae > Lysobacter_I. Next base: position 282,008 of record JAFLDZ010000002.1, read on the forward strand.
GCGGATCGTGTAGGGGAAGGCTTCCATCGTCGGCATCACCGCGAGCACGCCGCGCTTGGCGAGACGGCCGTGGCCGATTTCGCGACGCTTCGGGCCCATCATGCGGCCGGCTTCACCGACCGAATAGGGCGGGAAGTTGTAATGGAACAGGAAATGTTCCTTGTATTCGCCGCCGACCGCGTCGATGACCTGACCGTCGCGCGCCGTGCCGAGGGTGACCGCCACGATCGCCTGCGTTTCGCCGCGGGTGAACAGCGAAGAGCCGTGGACGCGCGGCAGCACCGTGACCTTCGAGGTGATCGGGCGCACGGTGTCGAGCGCGCGACCGTCGATGCGGATCTTGGTGCTCAGCACCGAATCGCGCAGGGTCTGGTATTCGAGTTCGGCGAATTCCTTCGAGGCCTCGGCGGCATTCCAGCCGTTGGCTTCCATCTGCCCGGCGAGGCCGGCCATCACGTCTTTCTTCAGCGCCGAGATCGCGTCTTTGCGCTCGAGCTTGTCGCGCACCTGGAAGGCGCCGCCGAGACGGTCGCCGACCGCCGCCTTGATCGCAGCGATCATGGCATCGTTCTTGGCCGGAGCCTGCCAGTTCCATTTCGGCTTGCCGGCTTCGGCGACGAGTTCGTTGATCGTGTCGATCGCGATCTGCATCTGCTGGTGACCGAACATCACCGCGCCGAGCATCACGTCTTCCGACAGTTCCTTCGCTTCGGATTCGACCATCAGCACCGCGCTCTTGGTGCCGGCGACGACGAGTTCGAGTTCGCTGTCGACCAGTTCGGTCGTGCTCGGGTTGAGGATGTACTGGCCGTTCTTGTAGCCGACCTTGGCGGCGCCGATCGGGCCGTCGAATGGCGCGCCGGTCAGGGCCATCGCGGCGGATGCGCCGAGCAGGGCCAGGATGTCGCCATCGACTTCCGGATTCAGCGACATGACGGTCGCGATGATCTGGACTTCATTCTTGAAGTCTTCCGGGAACAGCGGGCGGATCGGACGGTCGATCAGGCGGGAGGTGAGCGTTTCCTTTTCGGTCTGACGGCCTTCGCGCTTGAAGAAGCCGCCCGGGATACGGCCGCCGGCATAGAATTTTTCCTGGTAATCGACGGTGAGCGGGAAGAAATCCTGCCCTTCGCGCGCGGTCTTCGCGGCGACGGCCGTCACCAGCACAACGGTGCCCTCGGCCGACACCATCACTGCGCCGCCGGCCTGGCGGGCGATTTCACCGGTCTCGAGCACCACGGTGTGCTTGCCGTACTGGAAACGCTTGGTCACTTTTGCCACGTTGGAATGTCCTCGAAAATCTTTGTCGATGAACCGGTCGGAGCCCCTGCCCCGGTCCGGGTGGCCGCGCGATGCGGCCGGGCAATACGAAGATTCGGATTGCGCTGTAGCGAATTGCCTTGACTCTGCCAAACCGGGCCTCGCGGGCCCAAAAACAAAACCGCGGCACATTGCTGCGCCGCGGTCGGGTGATGCTTAGCGACGCAGACCGAGTTTCTCGATCAGGGCCTTGTAACGCTCGGCATCCTTGCGATGCAGGTAGTCGAGGAGGCTGCGACGATTGTTGACCATCTTCAACAGACCACGACGGCTGTGGTGGTCCTGCTTGTGCATCTTGAAGTGATCGGTGAGCTGGGTGATGCGCGCGGTGAGCAGCGCAACCTGGACTTCCGGCGAACCGGTGTCGTTCTCGCTGCGCTTGTGCGCTTCGATGACAGTGCTTGAATCGATGGACATGTAAGGCCTCTTGGACGCGTGATCGGCAGGAACGGCACCGGTCTCGACCGGCACGGCGCACCGCAGAATCCGCCTGAATGAAATGGACAGTGAAACTGCAGAAAGGACGCTGTCCGGGGATCGGATCAAATCCGGCCCGGACAGCAGCGGAATTGTAGCCCCGCCCCCCGGTTCGAACAAGGGTCGGCGGCCGGCCGCACATGGGTCCGCGCCGCAAAAAAACGTTCAGGGTGAAGGCGAATCGTCGCCCGCAGCAGGGTCTTGAGGCGGCGCGATCGAAGCCTGCAGCGTTTCCGCCAGCCCTTCCAGATCGCCGGTCAGCGCGAGCCGCCAACCATGCGGCGTACGATGCAGGGTGATGGCTTCAACCTTGGTCATGGTCATGGCCTCGACCTTGGCGACATTGCGGGTGACCACATGCACCATGTCGCTGCCCTCGGCCACGCTCCCGATCACGTCCTGACCTTCGAGCTTCGCGCTGGCCAGCGACATCGTATTGGCCATGATCCGGGCGAAGACCTCGCGGTCGGACAGCGCCTTGATTTCCTCGACCGAGGTCGCAGGCGCGAACAGCACCCACAGCATGAGCGCACCGGCGGACGCCTTGTCCTGCTCATTGTCCTGCTCCTGATCGGCGCGATCCTTGCCGGCCACGCCGACCACATCGAGCACCGGCAGCAGAAGTTCGCGAAAGCGCTTCAGCGCGGCGGGATCGAAGGTTTCGGCAGCAGCAACCCAGTCGGCGGTCTGCATACGCCTGTAGGCTTCGCGTGCGACCTGCTCGGGCGGCATGTCGACCGTCAGTTCAGCAGCAGCGACCGGCCCTGCGCACAGCAGCGCGAGCGACAGCAACAGAGGGCGAAGGAAGCGGAAACTGGGCATGCAACGGCTCCGTGAGTTCAGTGTTTTCCGGGATGTTGGCAGTGGAACAACCGCTGCGGCGAAAGGCTGCCTTCCTCATCGATCCGCGCGAGTCCGCGCGCGCGTCCGGCAGGATCGAACACCGCGCATTCGCCGGCGACTTCATGGCTCACCTGCAGCCGCTGGCCGTGTTCGAACCGGCGCACGCCGTCCTCGGTCAGATCGACCCGGCGATAGCCGACCAGCCCCACTTCGATCGGCAGCAGGCAGGCATCGAGACAGTGCGCGTCGCGTTCGGCGAGCGCCTGCAGCGATTCGAGCGTCCACATCCGCGGATCGCGGAAGGGATCCACCCACAGCCGCCGCAGTTCGGCGACATGCGCACCGCAGCCCAATGCTTCACCAAGATCGCGCACGAGGCTGCGCACGTACGTGCCCGAACCGCACTCCACGTGAAGGCGCAGACACGGTTCGTCGCCATCGAGCAGATCGGCTTCGGACAGCAATTCAAAGGCATGGACATCGACCGGACGCGGATCGATTTCGATGGTCTCGCCGCGGCGTGCCTTCACGTACAGCGGTTCGCCGCCGCGCTTGAGCGCCGAATAGATCGGCGGCCGCTGCATGATGCGCCCGGTCAGATCGCGCAGCGCAGCATCGATGGTGCCGATGTCGTAGCGCTGCACGGGGCGCTCGCGCAGCAGGACGCCCTCGGCGTCATCGGTATCGGTGACGATCCCGAGCCGGGCCACGGTGTCGTAGGCCTTGCGCGAACCGAGCAGATTGCCGGCGATCTTGGTCGCTTCGCCGAAGCAGACCGGAAGCAGACCGGTCGCCAGGGGGTCTAGGCTGCCGGTATGCCCGGCTTTGTCCGCGCGGAACAGATGGCGCACGCGTTGCAGCGCCTGATTCGAGCTGAGTCCCTGCGGCTTGTCGAGCAGCAGAATGCCGTCGAGTTTGCGGAAGTGTTTGCGGGAAGCCTCGGCCATCGGGGGATGATATGTCCTAATCGACCGGTTCTGTAGGGTGGGCGCTGGCCCACCATTTCGATCATCACGATCGCATCAGGCAATGAGCGAAACTGTTTCGATCATTCGACTTTGCGGGTAGAACGCTCGCGATGGCGGGCCAGGGGCCCGCCCTACGAATCGGTGTTGAGATCGCGCAGGAGGTTGTCGATGCGCTCGCCGCGGTCCACGGAATCGTCGTAGTGGAAATGCAGTTCGGGGGTGTGGCGCATCTTCACCGCACGCGAGAGCTCGTGGCGGATTTCCGGCACCAGTTCCTTGAGGCCCTTCATCGCTTCCTTCGCGCGCTCGGGCTGCAGCGCGGTCACGAAGACTTTGGCATGCGCCATGTCGCGGGTGACCTCGACATCGGACACGCTGACCGACGGCAGGCCGTGCACGCGCACCATGGCGTGCACGATGGTGCCCAGCTCACGGCGGAGCTGGGCGGAGACGCGATCGGTGCGATGGAAGGACTTCTTCACGGGATCGTCTTCAGAGTTTCACAGCGCGCGCTCAGAGCGTGCGCTGAACCTCGATGCGTTCGAAGCATTCGATCTGGTCGCCCGGCTTCACGTCGTTGTAAGCCTTCACGCCGATACCGCATTCGGTACCGTTGCGGACTTCGTCGACGTTTTCCTTGAAGCGACGCAGGGATTCCAGTTCGCCCTCGAAAACGACGGTGTTGTCGCGCAGCACGCGGATCGGCTTGTTGCGCCTGACCACGCCCTCGATGACCATCGAGCCGGCGATGGCGCCGAACTTCGAGCTGCGGAACACATCGCGAACCTGCGCGGTGCCGATGATCTCTTCGCGGATCTCCACGCCGAGCAGACCCGATGCGACCTGCTTCACCTGGTCGATGACGTCGTAGATGATCGAGAAATAGCGCAGATCGAGACCGTTCGCGTCGATAACCTTGCGCGCGGACGCATCGGCACGGACGTTGAAGCCGATGATGGTGGCTTTCGCCGCCAGCGCCGAATTGGCGTCGGATTCGGTGATGCCGCCCACGCCGGACACGATCATGTTGATGCGGATCTGATCGTTCGACAGGCCGACCAGCGCCTGACGCAGCGCTTCGGCCGAACCCTGCACGTCCGCCTTGACCACCAGGTTGAGGCTGAGCTGGGTGCCGCCCTGCCCCATCTGGGCCATGATGTCTTCCATGCGGTTGCCCGCCTGCGCGACCAGACGCGTTTCGCGGCGCTTGGTATCGCGCTGCTGTGCGACTTCCTTCGCCAGACGCTCGTCGGCCACGACCACGAAGTCGTCGCCGGCATCCGGCACGCCGGACAGGCCGAGCACCTGCACCGGAATCGACGGACCCGCCGACGGCACCTGGGTACCGGTTTCGTCGAACAGCGCACGGACACGTCCGTACTGCACGCCGCAGACCAGATAATCGCCTTTCTGCAGACTGCCGGCCTGGACCAGTACCGTCGCGACCGGGCCGCGGCCCTTGTCGAGCGCGGACTCGATGACCACACCGGTGGCGTGGCCCTCGGCGACCGCCTTGAGTTCGAGCACTTCGGCCTGCAGCAGGATCGCGTCGAGCAGTTCGTCGACGCCCTGACCTGTCTTGGCCGACACCTCGATGAACTGGGTTTCGCCGCCGAATTCTTCCGCCACCACACCGTGTGCAAGCAGGTCGTTCTTGACGCGCAGCGGATCGGCCCCGGACTTGTCGATCTTGTTGACCGCCACCACCAGCTGCACGCCGGCCGCTTTGGCATGCTGCACGGCTTCCACCGTCTGCGGCATCACGCCGTCGTCGGCGGCGACCACCAGGATCACGATATCCGTGAGCTTGGCGCCACGGGCACGCATCGCGGTGAACGCGGCGTGGCCCGGGGTGTCGAGGAAGCTGACCACGCCCTTCGGCGTTTCGACGTGATAGGCGCCGATGTGCTGGGTGATGCCGCCGGCTTCGCCCGCCGCGACCTTGGTGCGGCGGATGTAGTCGAGCAGCGAGGTCTTGCCGTGATCGACGTGGCCCATGATCGTGACCACCGGCGGACGCGAGGTCTTCTCGCCCTGCTGGTCCTCGATGTGCGCCATCAGTTCGGTTTCGGCATCGTCGCCACCGGCGCGGATCGCCTTGTGTCCGAGCTCTTCGGTGATCAGCACTGCGGTGTCGTGATCGATCGACTGGGTGATGGTGGCCATCACGCCCATCTTGAACAGGGCTTTGACCACATCGCCGCCCTTGAGCGCCAGCTTCTGCGCCAGATCGGAGACCGTGATTGCTTCGCCGATGGCGATCTCGCGGACGACCTTTTCGGTCGGACGGGTGAAACCGTGCTGCCCGCCGCCGCTGCGGCTCTGTTCGAGCTGACGCTTGGCTTTGGGTTTGGAACGCGCAGTCGTACGGCGATCGCGCTCGGTCGGGGACAGATGCAGCTGGCCGGCGAAACGGGCCGTGCTGTCGTCGTCCTCGACGTCGGCGACCATCGCGTGCGAGCCGCGGTTCGGTTTGTTTTTCTGGCCGGCGCGATCGTCGACGCGGGCCGGCTCGGTACGCGCAGGCTTGGCGTGTCCGTGGGCTCCGGTCTTCGGGCGGGGAGTCGCCGCCGTGGTCGTCGTTGCAGCCGCCGTGGATTCCTCACCGCCGGCGGGCTTGGGCGCAGCCGCAGCGGCAGCGCGGACCACCGCTTCCTCGGCGAGCCGCTTGCGTTCGGCGATGGCCTCGGCGCGCTTGCGATCGTCTTCGGCCAACCGCTGCTGTTCTTCGAGATTGCGTGCGCGCGATTCTTCGAGCTTGCGCATGATGTCGGCGCGTTCATCGTCGCTGCCGGGTGCGGGACGTCCGTCCTGCGGCTTGACCAGCGTGACTTTCTTGCGCACCACGACATCGACCGTCTGGCGATTCTTGCCGCCGCCGACAGTGATTTCCTGCTTGCGGTTGCGGTTGAGCGTGATCTTTTTCGGCCCGACCGACTCTTCGGCAGCGGCTTCGCCCTTGCCGTGAGAACGCTTCAGGAAACCGAGCAACTTCAGCTTCTCGGCGCTGGTCACGGTCTGATCGGGGCCGCTGAAGTTCATGCCGGCCTCGGCCAGCTGCTTCAGCAACTTCTCGACCGGCGTGTTCACCAGTTCGGCCAGTGTGCGGATGGTGGTTTGCTGCGACATTCGGTGTCCGTATCCTGAGGCGCGGCCGGCGATGGTTCGACGGTGCCGCGCGTGGGCTGCTTATTGTGAAGCTGCTGGTTGTACTGCTGGGCTCGCGTGAGGCTGGACTGGGGGCAGACCGGCCTCGGGTGAGATCGTTCTCGGTAAGAGAGCGCTCGGCACGAGCTGGATTCTAATCGTGTTGCGTGGCTCAGGTTTCGCGTTCGAGACGGGCGATTTCCTCGGCACGGGCGGCCAGGATCAGCGCCGCAGCGCGGGCCTCGTCCAGACCCTCGATGCCGAACTCCGCCACCTCGTCCGCGCCCAGCTCGCCCAGGTCGTCGACGGTGCGGACACCGTGCGCGGCCAGTGCGTATGCGGTATCGCTGTCCATGCCGTCCAGACCCAGCAGATCCTCGGCCGGCTGGTGCTCGTCCAGCTCTTCCTCGACTGCCAGGGCCTCGTTCAGCAGGGCGTCGCGGGCGCGCGAACGGAGCTCTTCGACGATGTCTTCGTCGAAACCCTCCACCGCCAGCAGCTCGCCGACCGGCACGTAAGCGATTTCCTCGACCGTGCTGAAGCCTTCGGCCACCAGGATGCTCGCGATTTCCTCGTCGACTTCGAGTTTTGCCATGAACAGCTGACGGGCGGCGGTCTGCTCGGCTTCGCTCTTGGCCTGGACCTGATCGGCGGTCATCACGTTCAGCTGCCAACCGGTCAAACGACTGGCGAGGCGCACGTTCTGGCCGCCCTTGCCGATCGCCTGGGCCAGACGCTCTTCGGCGACCGCCAGATCCATCGAGTGCTTCTCTTCGTCGACGATGATCGACTGCACTTCCGCCGGGGCCATCGCATTGATCACGAACTGCGCCGGATTGTCGGACCACAGGACGATATCGACACGCTCGCCGTTGAGTTCGTTCGACACCGCCTGCACGCGCGAACCGCGCATGCCGATGCAGGCGCCGATCGGATCGGTACGGGTGTCGTAGGCGATGACGGCGATCTTGGCGCGATCGCCCGGGTCGCGGGCGCAGGCCTTGATTTCAACCAGACCTTGGCCGACTTCCGGCACTTCAAGCTTGAACAGCTCCATCATGAATTCGGGCGCAGCGCGGCTGATGAACAACTGCGGGCCGCGCGGCTCGCTGCGCACGTCGAACAGATAGCCACGAACGCGGTCGCCGGCGCGCACGACGTCGCGCGGGATGGCCTTGTCTTTGGGAATGAAGGCTTCGGCATTGCCGCCGAGGTCAACGTACACATTGCCGCGTTCGACGCGCTTGACGATACCGGTCACCAGTTCGCCGACGCGGTCTTTCCATCCATCGACGACCTGATTGCGCTCGGCCTCGCGTACGCGCTGCACGATCACCTGCTTGGCGGCCTGCGCGGCGATGCGGCCGAATTCGGGATTCTCGATCTGCTCTTCGATGTAGTCGCCGACTTCCACGCCTTCGACTTCGTCGACGGCATCCATCAGACGGGTCTGGCGGTCGGGCGACTCCATCACCACATCGTCGGCGACCACTTCCCAGCGACGGAAGGTCTCGTAGCTGCCGTCCTTCGGATTGATCGACACGCGGGTCAGGACATCTTGTTCGTGATACCGCTTCTTGGCCGCCGTCGCCAGCGCCGCCTCGAGGGCCTCGATGATGACCGACTCGGGCACGCCCTTTTCATTGGCGACCGCGTCGACGACAAGCAGGAGTTCCTTACTCATTCTGTTACGCCTCTAAAACTTGAATGTCGTGTCTTGGTTGGAAGCGAAGACGTGATGCCAGGTCTGCGCCGGAAGCCCTTCGCGTACGAAGCGCCGCAATCCCGTTCAACTGCCCGAAGACCGCGTGGCCTTCGGTTTACCCTTCGGCTTGCCTGCCGATTTTCCGGCCGGTCTTTTCCTGTCGGGCCTCGCCGGTGGTTCCTGCTTCGCCGGACCGAAACCCAGCGCAGCCCAATCGGGGATCAAACGCGCCTTCTCGATATTCTCGAAAGCGATCGAAACGCGCTGCGGCTCGGGTTTGGCGTCGAGTTCGACGTCGATCCGCTCGCCCTCGACCGCAACGATCTTCCCCTGCAGCTTGCGGCGCCCGTCCTGCGGGAGTTTCAAGCCGATCTTGGCCTGCTCACCGAGGAAGCGCGCGAACTGCGCGGGAGTGAACAAGGGACGATCCACACCCGGCGACGACACTTCCAGCGTGTAGTGACTGCTGATCGGATCCTCGACATCGAGCTGTGCGGAGACTTCCCGACTGACCGACTCGCAATCTTCGATACCGACCATGCGCGGTGTTTCCGCATCGCCGATCGCATCCTGCGGAATATCGATGTAAAGCCGCAACAACGCGCCGCCCGGAGAAGGCAGATACTCGACACCGAGCAGTTCCAGGCCCAGAGCCTGCACCGTCGGCGACAGTAGATTCGAGATGTCGGTGGCCTTGTCCGCCATAAAATTTCCGGAATGAAAAAGGGGCCTCGCGGGCCCCTTGTCCGATACCGCTGGATTTCGGCGTCGAAGCGCAGCTCATGCTTCGACCAAGCCCGACTTCCCTGTTCGTCGATCGCCTTGAAACATGGCGATTTTCGAACTTGAAAGCTGGTAGCGGGGGCAGGATTTGAACCTGCGACCTTCGGGTTATGAGCCCGACGAGCTGCCAGACTGCTCCACCCCGCATCAGGAGCGGAATTATGGTGACAGCGTCGTGAAAATGCAAGCCATTGTTATGCGGCCTAAGCGGCTGCCGCAGATACGGACGCAGCCGATTCAGCTTAGGCGAAAGCCTTCTGGCACCAGGCCATGATCGGATTCCAGGCGATGCCCAGTACCAGAAGAGACAGGGCATTGACCGCGAACACCACGCGCAGAGACAAGTCTTCGCGCTGCATCATCGGCTCGCCCTCGGGTTCATCGAAGTACATCGCACGGATCACCCGCAGGTAATAGAACGCGCCGATGACCGCGAACACGATACCGACGATGACCAGCCAGATCTGGCCGCCTTCCCACGCCGCGCGCAGCACCGCCAGCTTCGCCCAGAAACCGAGGAACGGGGGCACACCGGCCAGCGAGGCCATCACGCACAACACCAGACCCGCCATCCACGGGCTGCGGGCGTTCAGGCCCTTGAAGTCCTCGATCCGGTCGGCTTCGAAGCCCACCCGGGACAGCACCACGATCGTGCCGAACGCCGCCGCCGCCATCACTGCATAGCTGATGGCGTAGAACATACCGGCCGCATAGCCGACCGCCCCGCCGCCGGCCAGGCCCATCAGCAGGAAGCCGACGTGCGACACGGTCGAATAGGCGAGCATGCGCTTGAGATTGGTTTGCGCCAGCGCGATCAGATTGCCGACCACCAGCGACAGCGCCGCGATTCCGGACAACAGCGTCCGCCACTGCTCGTCGAGCGGGCCGACGCCGGCTTCGAGCAGCCGGTAGGCCATCGCGAACGCGGCCAGTTTGGGCGCAGCGCCGATGAACAGGGTGATCGGCGTGGGTGCGCCCTGATAGACGTCCGGCAGCCACATGTGGAACGGCGCGGCGCCGAATTTGAACGCGATGCCTGCGACCAGGAATACCATCCCGGTCAACAGGATCGGCGTGTCAGTGGTCGCGGCGTGGATCGCAGCGAGATCGAGACTGCCGGTCGCGCCGTAGATCAGCGACATGCCGTACAACAACATGCCCGATGCCAGCGAGCCCAGCACGAAATACTTCATCGCCGCTTCCGAGGCCAGCGGACCGTCGCGGTCCGTCGCGACCAGCGCGTAGGAACACAGGGCAAGCATTTCGAGGCCGAGATAGACCATCACCAGATTGCCGGCCGAGATCAGCAGCATCATGCCCGCGACGGAAAACAGCATCAGTACCGCGATCTCGCCCTTGTACAGGCCTCGCTCGCGCAGGAACGACCACGTGTAGACCATCGCCAGCGCGCTGATCACACAGACCACCCATTTCAGTACGTCGGCCATGGTGTCGCGAATGAACATGCCGTTGAGCACCGTGCCCTGCCCGCCCACATCCAGAGCGATCATGCCTGCGACCGCGATCAGCGTGGCGATGGCCAGGATATGGACGATGCCGCGCTGACGCTCGCTGACGAACAGATCGAGCAGCAGCAGTGCGAACGCAGCGCCCACGAGCACCAGCTCGGGCAGCAACGGCATCAGATCGGCGGGAGTGACGCTGTTTGCAATCATGATGGTCTCAGAGCTTGCTGATCGCCAGCTGGCTGGCGAGTTGGGCGATGGCGGGTTCCATCAGATCGGTCAACGGCTTCGGATACAGACCGATGAGCAGCACGCCTGCAGCGAAGACCGAAAGCACGATCCATTCGCGTGGATTGATGTCTTCGAGCTCGGCGACATGGGCATTGCCGATCTCGCCGAACACCACGCGCTTCACCAGCCACAGCGTGTAGGCGGCGCCGATGATCAGCGTCATCGCAGCGGTGAAAGCGAGCAGCGGATGCGCCTGGAAACTGGCCAGGATGACCATGAATTCGCCGACGAAACCCGAGGTGCCCGGCAGTCCGGCGTTGGCCATGCTGAAGAACACCATGAACGCGGCGAACCACGGCATCACGTTGGCGACGCCGCCGTAATCCTTGATCATGCGGCTGTGCATGCGGTCGTAGAGCACGCCGACGCAGGAGAACATCGCGCCGGAGATGAAGCCGTGCGACACCATCTGCACCATCGCGCCCTGCATGCCGAGTCGCGCGGCTTCGGGATTGCCGGCATCGCGCACCAGCATCATCGCGATGAAGATGCCGAGCGTGACGAAGCCCATGTGCGAGATCGACGAATAGGCGATCAGCTTCTTCATGTCCTCCTGCACCAGCGCGACCAGCCCGATGTAGACCACGGCGATCAGGCTCAGCGCGATGACCAGCCAGGCGAATTCGTGACTGGCATCGGGGACGATCGGCAGATTGAAGCGCAGGAAACCATAGCCGCCGATCTTCAGCATGATCGCCGCCAGGATCACCGAGCCGCCGGTCGGCGCTTCGACGTGGGCGTCGGGCAGCCAGGTGTGGACCGGGAACATCGGCACCTTGACCGCAAACGCGATCAAAAACGCGAAGAACAGCCACATCTGTTCATGCGCGGCCAACGGCAGCGCGTACAGGTCGGGCAACTGCCAGCTGCCCGCTTTCAGGTACAGGTAAATCAACCCGACCAGCATGAACACCGAGCCGAGGAAGGTGTACAGGAAGAACTTCACCGACGCATACACGCGACGCGGACCGCCCCAGACGCCGATGATGATGAACATCGGAATCAGCATGCCCTCGAAGAACACATAGAAGAGCATGGCATCGACAGCGGCGAAGACGCCGATCATCAGGCCTTCGAGGAACAGGAACGCGGCCACGTACTGGTTCACGCGCTTGTCGATCGAACCCCACGCACCGATCAGCACCAGCGCGGTGACCAGCGTGGTCAGCACGATCAGCGCGACCGAAAGACCGTCGGCGCCGAGGTGGTACTGGATACCGTAGGCCGGAATCCACTCGCGCTGCTCGACGAACTGAAGCGCCGAAGTGAAGTGATCGAACCCGGTCAGCAGCGGAATGCTCAGGGCGAACGTCGCCAACGCGACCGTCAGCGCCAGCCAGCGCGCGGTGTGCGCCCGCTGATTGCCGAGCGCGAGCGCGACTGCGCCGCCGACGATGGGCAGCCAGACCAGGATGCTGAGAAGAGGCCAATTTTGCATCGCGATTCGGTATCCGTCAGTTCGTTTCGATCGACATCGAAGTCAGCGCCAGAACTTGATCAACACGGCCAGCAAAGCGATCAGGCCGAGAATCATCGCGAAGGCGTAATGGTAGAGATAGCCGGACTGGGTTCTGCGCAGCAGACCGGAGACCAGGTCGACGATCCGCGCGCTGCCGTTGACGAAGAAGCCATCGATGACCTTCTCGTCGTTCCTGCGCGCAAGCTTGCCGGCGAGAAGACCTCCGCCCGCGAAGCCGCCGATCCACAGATCGTCCATCCCGTATTTGTTTTCGAGGATCCGTCGCGCCAGGGCGAACGGCGGGAAAGCCGCGAACTTGGCCGGCAGTTCCGGTTTGATCAGATACATGAGCGTCGCCAACGCGAAACCACCAAAGGCAAGCCAGAACGCCGGCGCCATGAAACCATGCAATGCGAAAGCGACCGGGCCGTGGAATTCTTCCTTCAGCTTGCCGATCACGTCGTTGGCTTCGTTGACGTCGATCGCGCCGAGGAAGAACGGCAACTGTGCGTGATGACCGCTCCAATCCGTGCCGAACAGCATCGGCCCGACGGTGAGGAAGCCGATCGCGACCGACGGAATCGCGAGCAGGATCAACGGGACAGTCACCACCCACGGAGATTCGTGCGGTTCATGCGCACCGTGATGGCCATGATCGTCCTGCACGTGTTCCGCATGCGCATCGTGGTGCGCATGGTCGTCGTGACCGTGCGCGTCGTGCGCGCGACGGAAGCGCTCTTCGCCGAAATACGTCATGTACAGGAGGCGGAAGCTGTAGAACGAGGTCACGAACGCGCCCAGCAACACCGCCAGGTAGGCATAGTTCGCGAGCCAGGTCGGCGATTCATGCGCGTGGTGCGCGACAGCCTCGATGATCGTGTCTTTCGAGTAGAAGCCGCTGAAGAACGGCGTGCCGACCAGTGCCAGCGTGCCGAGCACGCTGGTCCAGAAGGTGATCGGCATGTACTTGCGCAGGCCGCCCATCTTGCGCATGTCCTGCTCGTGGTGCATGCCGATGATCACCGAGCCGGCCGCGAGGAACAGCAGCGCCTTGAAGAACGCGTGGGTCATCAGGTGATAGACAGCGGCCGAATACGCCGACACGCCGAGCGCGACGGTCATGTAACCGAGCTGCGACAGCGTCGAATACGCCACGACGCGCTTGATGTCGTTCTGGACGATACCGATCAGGCCGGTGAAGAACGCGGTGGTCGCACCGATGAACAGCACGAAGTTCAGCGCGGTCTCCGACAGCTCGAACAGCGGCGACATGCGCGCAACCATGAAGATGCCGGCGGTCACCATCGTCGCGGCATGGATCAGCGCCGAGATCGGGGTTGGGCCTTCCATCGAATCCGGCAGCCACACGTGCAGCGGTACCTGCGCCGACTTGCCCATCGCGCCGATGAACAGGCAGATGCAGATGACGGTCGCCACCGACCATTCGTAGCCGGTGAAGATCGCGACGGTCTGGCCGCCGCCGATCGTGCTGGACGCGTTGGCGAACACGGTTGCGTAGTCGAGAGTCTCGAACCAGAACAGCACACCGGCGATCCCGAGCAGGAAACCGAAGTCACCGACGCGGTTGACAAGAAACGCCTTCATGTTCGCGAAGATCGCGCTCGGCCGCTTGAACCAGAAGCCGATCAGCAGGTACGACACCAGACCCACCGCTTCCCAGCCGAAGAACAACTGCAGGAAGTTGTTGCTCATGACCAGCATCAGCATCGAGAACGTGAACAGGCTGATGTAGCTGAAGAAGCGCTGGTAGCCGGGATCTTCGGCCATGTAACCGATGGTGTAGACATGCACCAGCAGCGAGACGAAGGTCACCACGACCATCATCATCGCGGTGAGTTTATCGACCATGAAACCGACGTGGGCGTCGTAACCGGCGACATCGAAGAACGTGTACAGGTTCTGGTTGAAGGGCGAAACGCCCTGCGCGACCAACTGCCACAGGATGTAGCACGACAATGCGCAGCTGATGCCGACGCCGAGGATGGTCGCGCTGTGCGCGCCGACCCGGCCGATGCGGCGGCCGAACAGCCCGGCGAGGATCGCTCCGATCAACGGCGCGAGGACGATCGCGACCAGGATGGACTTGGAAAGTACGTGTTCCATACCGTTGTCCATCAGCCTTTGAGTGTGTCGATTTCGGCGACGTTGATCGTGCGCCGATTGCGGAACAGCGTGACCAGGATCGCCAGGCCGATCGCGGCCTCCGCAGCGGCCACGGTCAGGATGAAGAACACGAAGATCTGACCGGCGGCGTCGCCGAGGTGGCGCGAGAACGCGACGAAGTTGATGTTGACGCTCAGCAGCATCAGCTCGATCGACATCAGCAGGATGATGACGTTCTTCCGGTTGAGGAAGATACCGGCCAGGCTGATGCAGAAGAGCGCAGCGCCGAACGCCAGGTAGTGCCCGAGGGCCAGCGGTCCCATCATGATTTCACCTCATCGGCTGCGACGGCATCGCTGTCTTGCGCCGGACGTACCGCGTCCATCTTGATCAGGCGGACCCGGTCCTGCGCACGAACGCGCGACTGCTCGCCCGGATTCTGATGCTTGGTACCGACACGGCGGCGCAGGGTCAGCATCACTGCGGCGACCACCGCGATGGTCAGGATGACCGCAGCGACCTCGAACGGCAGCATGTACTGGGTGAACAGCGCATTGGCGAGCCAGGCGGTGTTCGACAATCCGGCCGCAGCCGCAGGATCCTCGCCGAATGTCGACGCGAACTTCGCTTCCACGCCGATCAGGGTCAGCATCTCGATCAGCATCACCACCGCGACCAGCAAGCCCAGCGGCAGATAGCGCACGAAGCCTTCGCGCATCGGCGAAGTATCGACGTCGAGCATCATCACCACGAACAGGAACAGCACCATCACTGCGCCGACGTAGACCAGAATCAGCGCCACGCCGAGGAACTCGGCGCCGGCCAGGATCCAGGTGCAGGCCACGGTGAAAAAGGTCAGCACGAGGCAGAGCGCGGCGTGCACCGGATTGCGCACGGTGATCACCGCACCCGCCGAAACGACGGCGACCGTGGCGAAAACCATGAATGCGAGAGTGGTGAATTCCACGGCGGCCCTCAGAAAGACTTGTTCATTCGACGATGCATGTTCAGCGGTAGCTGGCGTCGGCGGCGCGGCGTTCGGCGATCTCTTTTTCGAGACGGTCGCCGATGGCCAGCAGCTGCGTTTTGGTGACGATGTTCTCGCCGCGCTTTTCGAAGTGGTACTCGTGGAGATGGGTTTCCACGATCGAATCGACCGGACAGGATTCCTCGCAGAATCCGCAGAAGATGCACTTGAACAGATCGATGTCGTAGCGCGTGGTGCGGCGGGTGCCGTCGGCGCGCTGTTCCGAATCGATGGTGATCGCCAGCGCCGGGCACACCGCTTCGCACAGTTTGCAGGCGATGCAGCGCTCTTCGCCGTTCGGATAGCGGCGCAGTGCGTGCAGGCCGCGGAAGCGCGGCGACTGCGGGGTCTTTTCCATCGGGTACATCAGCGTGTACTTGGGACGGAACAGATACTTCAGCGTCAGCCACATGCCCTGGAACAGTTCCAGCAGCAGCAGGCTCTTGAGATAGGACATCGCCTTGTTCATCACATCCCCGCCTCGAACACGCCGAAGAACACCATCAACGCCGTGACGAAGATCCACACGAGAGTGATCGGAATGAAGACTTTCCAGCCGAGACGCATGATCTGGTCGTAGCGGTAGCGCGGGAACGACGCACGGAACCAGATGAACAGGCTGGCGAAGAGGAACACCTTCATCAGCAGCCAGGGCCAGCCGCCCTTCCAGATCCAGTCGACCCACGGCGACACGTCCGCCGTGATCCAGCCCTGCAGCGGGCTGAGCCAGCCGCCGAGGAAGAACAGCGCGGTCAGGAAGCTGACCAGGATCATGTTGGCGTATTCGGCCAGGAAGAACAGCGAGAACTGCGAACCGGAATACTCGACCATGTGCCCGGCGACGATTTCCGACTCGCCCTCGACCACGTCGAACGGCGCGCGGTTGGTTTCGGCCACCCCGGACACGAAGTAGACGACGAACAGCGGCAGCAGCGGCAGCCAGAACCACTCGAACGGGCCGGCGTTGCCGGACTGCGCGACCACGATATCGGTGATGTTGAGGCTGCCCGCCGCCATCAGCACGCCGACCAGCGCGAAGCCCATCGCGATTTCGTAGGACACGACCTGCGAGGCCGCGCGCATCGCGCCGAGGAATGCGTACTTCGAGTTCGAGGCCCAGCCGGCGAGGATGATGCCGTACACGCCCAGCGAGGTCATCGCCAGCAGATACAGCAGGCCGGCATTCGCATTCGACAGCACCAGCTTCGCGTCGAACGGCACCACCGCCCAGGCGGCCAACGCCGGCACCAGTGCGATCATCGG
Source organism: Lysobacterales bacterium (assembly GCA_017302135.1). Classification (GTDB taxonomy): domain Bacteria; phylum Pseudomonadota; class Gammaproteobacteria; order Xanthomonadales; family Xanthomonadaceae; genus Lysobacter_I. The sequence goes on from JAFLDZ010000002.1 coordinate 298,881, forward strand.
TGCGAGGATGAACAGCGGCTTGTTCGCGCTGCTCGGCTGGATCACTTCCTTGAACAGCAATTTGAAGACGTCCGCGAACGCCTGGAGGATGCCCCAACCGACGTACATCGGCCCGTGACGGACGTGCATCCAGCCGATGAGCTTGCGCTCCCAGACCACGTAGAACGCAACGGTGATGATCACCGGCATCGCGACGGCGAGAATCTTCAGCACGATCCACAGGATCGCGCCGGTGGTGCCCATGGTCAGGATCCAATCGCGCAGGGCGTCGAACAGCATGTTCATGCGTCGACTCCCTTCGATGCGACCGCCGTGACGCGAACGCGTCCCGCACCAAGCGCGGCGGTCGGGCCGTAACCGGACTCGATCCAGACAGCGCCCTTGGCGACGCGATCGTCGACGACGACCTGCAGCGTTGCAGTGCCGACACCGTTGTCGACCTTGGCCATCGCGCCGTCGGCCAGCGCTGCAGCAGCGGCTTCGGCGGGATGCAGCACGATGCGCGGACCGGCATTGAGCGGATGTGCTTGCAGCGCGGCGGCGCGGCGGGTCACGCCATCGACGCGATAGATGGCCTGCGACACCGCGAGCTCGAAACCGTCGCCCGTCGCCGTCGGCGCTTTCGATGCATTGATCGCGACATCGCGCGTCCTGATACCTGCACGCAAGCCGGCAAGATCGGTGAACTCGAAGCCGGCGGCAGCGAGTTCGCCGCCGAGCGCACGCAGAACGCGCCAACCCGGGCGCGCATCACCCGGCAGTTTGCCGCCGGCGATCGCACGCTGATCGCGACCGTCGAGATTGGTCAGCGTGGCGTCGATTTCCGGCAGCGCGCCGATCGGCAAAATCACGTCGGCGACCGAACGCGTGGATCGGCAGGCGAATTGACTGAACGCCACGACCTTGGCTGCACCCAGCGCCTTGAGTGCGCAGGCCTGGTCAGCGAAGTCGAGACCGGGTTCGATGCCGTACAGCACATACGCGGCGCGCGGATCGGCCAGCATCGCCTGCGCATCGAGCGCTGTCGGCAGCACGCCGTGGCGCGAAAGCCCCAACGCGTTGGCGCCCTGCGGAATGCGGCACAGCGCAGCGTTATGCACGGACGCGAACGCAGCGGAAGCGCTGCGGATCGCGGCGGCATGGATGGAATTTTCGGCGACCGCACCGACGATCACCGCCACTTTCGCGGCGTTGTCGAGATTGAAAGCGGCCAGCGTCGACGCCAGTTGCGACGGTGGCACGATGGTCTTCGATTCCGCCTTGAAGGTGAAATCGAAATCGACCGGATTGACGACGTGGATCTTCGCGCCGCGCTTCGCGGCCTTGTGCAGGCGCTGATGCAGCAGCGGCACTTCATGGCGCAGATTCGATCCGACGATGACGATCGCATCGGCGATTTCGAGATCGGCGACCGACATGCCGAACTGCGCGGCGGGCGCGCCATCGGACAGGTCGTGCTGGGCGATACGGTGATCGAGATTGCCGGTGCCAAGCGCTTCGGCGAGACGGGCGAGCAGCGCGCCCTCTTCGTTCGAAGTCGCCGGGTGCACGAGCATGCCGAGCGCGTCGCCACGGTTGGCCCGCAGGATGTCGGCGGCTTTGGTCAGCGCTTCTTCCCAGCTTGCTTCGCGGAAGGTGTCGCCATCCTTGATCAGCGGCTTCACTGCGCGATCTTCGGCGCCCAAGCCCTGATGCGAATAGCGGTCGCGGTCCGACAGCCAGCATTCGTTGACCGCTTCGTTGTCGCGCGGCACCGAACGCAGCACGTCGCCGCGACGCGCGTGCAGGAACAGATTGCTGCCGAGCGCATCGTGGTAGCCGAGCGACTCCTTCGCGATCAGTTCCCAGGGACGCGCACGGAAGCGGAACACTTTATTGGTGAGCGCACCGACCGGGCACACGTCGATGACGTTGCCGGACAGTTCGGTGGTCAACGGCTTGCCGTCGAACGTGCCGATCTGCAGATTCTCGCCGCGCTGCATGCCGCCGAGTTCGTAGGTGCCGGCGATGTCCGCAGTGAAACGCACGCAGCGCGTGCACTGGATGCAGCGGGTCATTTCGGTGGCGACCAGCGGCCCCATGTCCTCATCGGCCACGGTGCGCTTGCGCTCGGAAAAACGGCTGACCGAGCGACCATAGCCCAGCGACAGATCCTGCAGTTCGCACTCGCCGCCCTGATCGCAGATCGGGCAGTCCAGCGGATGATTGATCAGCAGGAATTCCATCACGTTGCGCTGCGCTTTCAGCGCTTTTTCGTTGCGCGTGAATATCTTCATGCCGTCGGCGACCGGCGTGGCGCAGGCCGGCTGCGGCTTGGGCATCGGCCGTCCGCCCATTTCGGCGTCGACCAGACACATGCGGCAGTTCGCGGCGATCGGCAGCTTCTCGTGATAGCAGAAGCGCGGAATCGGAATGCCGGCCTTGTCGGCGGCATGGATGATCATCGAGCCCTTCGGCGCGAACAGCGACTGGCCGTCGATCTCGATGGCGACATGGCCCTCGGGAACGACCGGCGCGACAGGAGCATTGACGGTTTCGGTACTCATGCCGTCACCTTCTCGGCCGTTGCCTGTTCAACCACGGTACCCGCGCGCTGGTCATCGACCAGGAAACGCCGGTTCACGATCGCGTATTCGAATTCGTGCCAGAAATGACGCAGGAAGCCCTGCACCGGCCATGCGGCGGCTTCGCCGAACGCGCAGATGGTGTGGCCTTCGATCTGACCCGCAGCCGCCTTCAGCATGTGCAGGTCGTCCATCGTCGCCTGCTTCTCGACGATGCGGGTGAGCATGCGATACATCCAGCCGGTGCCTTCGCGGCACGGCGTGCATTGGCCGCAGCTTTCCTTGAAATAGAAGCGCGCGATGCGCTGACAGGCACGCACCATGCACGCGGTTTCGTCCATCACGATCACCGCACCCGAACCCAGACCGGAACCGGCCTTCTGGATCGCGTCGTAATCCATGGTCAGACCCATCATGGTCGCGGCAGGCAGCACCGGCATCGACGAACCGCCCGGGATCACCGCTTTCAGCTGGTGGCCGTTGCGCACGCCACCCGCCAACGCCAGCAACTCGGCGAACGAAGTACCGAGACGAACTTCGTAATTGCCCGGCCTGGCGACATGGCCGGACACCGAGAAGATCTTCGGCCCACCGTTGTTCGGCTTGCCAAGATTGAGGAACCATTCGGCGCCGTTGCGGATGATCGCCGGCACCGACGCGTAGGTTTCGGTGTTGTTGATCGTGGTCGGGCGGCCGTACAGACCGAAGTTGGCCGGGAACGGCGGCTTGAAGCGCGGCTGGCCTTTTTTGCCTTCCAGCGATTCCATCAGCGCGGTTTCTTCGCCGCAGATGTAGGCGCCGGCGCCGAGCGCGTTGTGGATATCGATGTCGAGTCCGCTACCGAGCACGTTCTTGCCCAGCCAGCCGTGCTTGTAGGCCTCGGCGGTGGCTTCTTCCAGATGCTCGAACGGTTCGTGATGGAACTCGCCGCGCAGATAGTTGTAGGCGACGGCCGAACCGGTCGCGTAGCACGCAATGGCCATGCCTTCGATCACCGCATGCGGGTTGAAACGCAGGATGTCGCGATCCTTGCAGGTGCCCGGCTCGGATTCGTCCGAGTTGCAGAGAATGTACTTCTGCATGCCGGTGCCTTTGGGCATGAAGCTCCACTTCAGGCCCGTGGGGAAGCCCGCGCCGCCGCGACCGCGCAGCCCCGAACCCTTCACCATTTCGATGACTTGTTCCGGCGGAATCTTTTCTTCGATGATCCTGCGCAGCGCGCTGTAGCCGCCGGTCTTGAGATAGTTTTCGTAGGACCACGGCTTGTCGAAATGCAGCGTGGTGTAGACGACCTGGTGTTCCTTCGGCGCAGGGCCGACGGGGCCGGTGACATGGGGGCCGTGCGCATTGGAGCCGTGATGTGCCATCTCGTCGCCCGCCTTATTTCAAACCGTCGAGCAGCTCGTCGACTTTCGCGACGTCGAGCTTCTCGTGGTAATGACCGTTGATGACCATCATCGGCGCGCCGCAGCACGCGGCCAGGCACTCTTCCTCGCGCTTGAGGAAGATACGGCCGTCTTCGGTGGATTCCCCGGTCTTGCAGCCCAGCTTCTTCTCGGCGTGCGCGACCAGATCTTCGGCGCCATTGAGCCAGCAGCTGATATTGGTGCAGAACGCGACGTTGTGACGACCGACTTTTTCGGTCTCGAACATCGAGTAGAAGGTCGCGACTTCGTACGCCCACACCGGCGGCAGGTCGAGATACTTCGCGACCGCGGCGATCAACTCGTCGCTCAGCCAACCGCCGTTCTGCTCCTGCGCCGCGTGCAGGCCCTGCAGCACCGCCGAACGCTTGCGATCCGGCGGAAACTTGGTCAGCCAGCGATCGATATGCGCCCGCGTCTTGTCGGACAACGCGACCATCGGGTCGACGTTGCGGCAGGCTTCGAAATTTCCAGTCGCTTTCATTCTTCTCTGCGCCTCAGCGATCGATTTCGCCGAACACGATGTCGTAGGTGCCGATCATCGCGACCACGTCGGCCAGCATGTGGCCTTTCACGATCGTGTCCATCGACGACAGATGGGCGAAGCCCGGCGCGCGCAGATGCGCGCGGAACGGCTTGTTCGCACCATCGGATACCAGGTAACAACCGAACTCGCCTTTCGGCGCCTCGACCGCGCAATACGTCTCGCCGGCCGGCACGCAATAGCCTTCGGTGAACAGTTTGAAATGGTGGATCAGCGCTTCCATGTCGTCCTTCATGGATTCGCGGCTCGGCGGCGCGACCTTGTAGTTGTCGATCATCACCGGGCCGGGATTCGCCTTCAGCCACTTCACGCACTGCTGGATGATGCGGTTGGACTCGCGCATTTCCGCGATCCGGACCAGATAGCGGTCGTAGCAGTCGCCCTTCACGCCGACCGGGATATCGAAATCCACTTCGGCGTATTTCGCGTAGGGCTGCTTCTTGCGCAGGTCCCACGCGATGCCCGAGCCGCGGATCATCGGGCCGGTCATGCCCCAGGCCAGCGCCTGTTCCGGCGGAATCACGCCGATGCCGACGGTGCGCTGTTTCCAGATGCGATTGTCGGTGAGCAGGGTTTCGTATTCGTCGACGCGCGCCGGGAAGTCGTGGGTGAACGCTTCCAGATAATCGAGCATCGAGCCTTCGCGCCATTCGTTGAAGCGCTTGAGCTTGCCGCCCTTGCGCCACGGCGATTCGCGGTATTGCGGCATTTTTCCCGGCAGATCGCGATACACGCCGCCCGGCCGGTAATAGGCCGCATGCATGCGCGCGCCGGAGACGGCTTCGTACACGTCCATCAGCTCTTCGCGCTCGCGGAAGGCGTACAGGAACACCGCCATCGCGCCGAGATCCAGACCGTTCGAGCCGACCCACATCAAGTGGTTCAGGATGCGGGTGATCTCGTCGAACATCGTGCGGATCCACTGCGCACGTTCCGGCGCCTCGATCCCCATCAGGGTTTCGATCGCACGGACGTAGGCGTGTTCGTTGCACATCATCGACACGTAATCCAGCCGATCCATGTAACCGATCGACTGGTTGAACGGCTTGGATTCGGCGAGTTTTTCGGTGCCGCGATGCAGCAGCCCGACGTGCGGGTCGGCACGCTGGACGATTTCGCCGTCCATCTCCAGAATCAGGCGCAGCACGCCGTGCGCGGCCGGATGCTGTGGACCGAAATTGAGCGTGTAGTTGCGGATTTCCTGCTTCGATTCCGCAGCGTTGCTTGCGAAAGCTTCATTAGCCGGATGCGTCGCAGTCATTTCGATGCCTCCGCCTTGCGCGCGGCCGACTCGCCGGAAGCGGTGGCGTAGCGTGCATCGTCGCGGATCACGCGCGGCACGCCGACGCGGGGTTCGACGGAAGTGACGGGTTCGTAGATCACGCGCTTCTTCTCTTCGTCGTAGCGGACTTCGACGTTGCCGATCAGCGGGAAATCCTTGCGGAACGGATGACCGACGAAACCGTAATCGGTGAGGATGCGGCGCAGGTCGGGATGGCCTTCGAAGATGATGCCGAACAGATCGAAGGCTTCGCGTTCGAACCAGTTCGAGACCGGCCAGAGATCGGTGAGCGACGCCACGATCGGCAGATCGTCGTTCTGCGCGAAGGCTTTCACGCGCACGCGGCGGTTGTGCTGTACCGACAGCAACTGCGCAACTGCGGCGTAGCGACGGTGCAACACGGACTCGATGGCTTGGCCTTCGATGCCCTGGGTCTGCTGCGTCGTGGTTTCGCCGTACTTGAAACGGCCCGCACCGCGTCCTTCGACGCCGCGGCTGAAGCCTTCGGAAGAAACGTCGGTATCCCACTCGTCGCTGCCGTAACCGAGATAGTCGACGCCGCACAGATCGACCAGCGACTCGAAACCGAACTCGTCGCGGAGCGCAGCGCAGCCGGCATGCCAATCGCCGTTCGGGAATTCGATACCGACTTCGCCGCGCGGCACGGCGACAGTGACGGTAGCGTCCGGGAATCGCGCGCGCAGGCGCTCGACGAAGGCGGTTTCTGCCATGTCAGCGGACACCCTGGATGTTGTCGCCGAAATTGGTGCCGCGACGGATCTTCTTCTGCAATTGCAGGATGCCGTAGACCAGCGCTTCGGCGGTCGGTGGGCAGCCGGGGACATAGACATCGACCGGCACGATGCGGTCGCAGCCGCGCACCACGGAATAGGAATAGTGATAGTAGCCGCCGCCGTTGGCGCAGCTGCCCATCGAGATCACCCACTTCGGGTTGGGCATCTGGTCGTAGACCTTGCGCAGCGCCGGGGCCATCTTGTTGACGAGGGTGCCGGCGACGATCATCACATCGGACTGGCGCGGCGACGGGCGGAAGACTACGCCGTAACGGTCGAGATCGAGGCGCGCGGCGCCGGCATGCATCATTTCGACGGCGCAGCAGGCCAGACCGAAGGTCATCGGCCACATCGAGCCGGTACGCGCCCAGTTCCACAGCACGTCGAAACTGGTGGTGACGAAACCATGCTCAAGCAGCGGATTGCCGTCTGCGGAGAGCAGGCTTTCGGGGCGAAGGATGTCGTCGACCCGCCCTTCCGGGATCGGGTTGTTCGCGAAATCCGCGACCTTCTGAATGGAATTGATCACGCCCATGTCAGCAACCACCTGCGTCAGCGTATGTATCGGCACAGGGATGTGCCGCCGCGGCGAAACCGTAAGGTTTCGTCGCGACAAACGGGCGCGGCTTGGCCGCGGGCGCTTGTGCGGCGGTCGCGGCAGGATGCCCGATCCGGCGCATGGGTAACGAAATCACTCCCATTCCAGCGCACCCTTCTTCCAGACGTAAATGAAACCGATCAACAGCAGCCCCAGGAACACGCCCATCTCGATCAGCCCGAACACGCCCAGCTCGCGAAACACCAGCGCCCACGGGTAGACGAAGGCGATTTCGAGATCGAAGACGATGAACAGGATCGCGATCAGGTAGTAGCGCACATCGAAGCGCATCCGCGCGTCCTCGAATGCGTTGAAACCGCACTCGTAGGGCGACAGCTTTTCGGAATCGAAGCGCTTGGGACCAAGGAAGTTGCCAACGACGATCAGGGCGATGCCTATGCCGGTGGCAACGATCAGAAACAGCAGGGTCGGCAGATATTCGGCCAGCACTTCAGTTCTCTCGGCGTTGAGTTGTGTCGACGGGTCGTGGAAACCGGGCCGCGTCTCCGCGACCGCTGCCGGGAACGAGCGCAATGCGCCGTTCCTGGCCCCCCAGCCTTTCGCAGAACCGCGCGACAGGTGCGGTTCTCACGGAGAGCCATTGGTTGGACGCCATCGCTGACGCCCGCCTTCCCTGACTCACAAGTCCATGCTTCCGTGCACGAACTTCAGTATTGGTGCCCAAAGGGGGACTCGAACCCCCACGACTTACGTCGCTACCACCTCAAGGTAGTGCGTCTACCAATTCCGCCATCTGGGCAATTGCTTCGGTCTCGCGTCTTGTATTCGCGAAGCCGCGATATTGTAAAGGATGTCGAGTGAAAGTCGCACCCTTGTCGATGCGAATCGCAGGGCCGACGCAACAAGAGCCGGATGCTGATCATCACCGTTTGCCAAGACATCCGCCATGCGACGAATGTCGGCAGCGCCGGGCGCAAGGAAACTTCGCCCGGCATACCCCGAATCCTTATGCCGATCAGCCTCCCTTCGGCGCGGGCGAGGCAGGGGGCGTCGCAGCAGGTGCCGGCTGCGAGGGTGTCGGGGCTGCAGGAACCGACTGCGTCGGCGCGGCCGGGATCGTTTGCGGAACCGCTTTGGGAGCCGGCTGTCCCGCAGGACCCTTCTGATCCGCCTTCGGCACCGCAGTCTGCGACATGACGCCGAGATCCTGTTCGGATGCGGCCTTCGGCTTGGCGCTGTGGGTCGCGTTCCAAGCCATGAACAGGGCGACCGAGAAGAACACGATCGACAGCCACTTGGTCGACTTCGACAGGAAATTCGACGCGCCGCGCGAGCCGAACACCGTAGCCGAGGCGCCTGCGCCGAAGCCCGAGCCTGCCTGCGCACCCGCGCCGCGTTGCATGAGGATCAGCGCGATCATGGCGATCGCAACCAGCACGTACAGAACATTGAGGATCAACAGCATCGTTGGCGCTCGTCAGAAAGGGAATGCGGGCGCCGGTCCGCGCGGAACCCGAATGATCAGGCCCGTGCGGCCGCGACGATGGCAAGAAAATCGGACGCCACCAGCGAGGCGCCGCCGATCAACCCGCCATCCACGTCCTGCTGTGCGAACAGCTCGGCCGCGTTGTCCGGCTTGCAGCTGCCCCCGTACAGGATGGACAGCGAGCCGGCGATTGTAGCATCGCGTGCCGCGATTTCGCCACGAATGAAGGCATGGACCGCCTGCGCCTGGGCCGGTGTGGCGGTCTTTCCGGTACCGATCGCCCAGACCGGTTCGTAAGCGACGACAGCACCGGAAAAAGCCTGGGCGCCCGCAACTTCGAAGATCGCGGCGAGCTGGGTCTCGATCCGGTATTCGGTCTGTCCGGCTTCGCGTTCATGCAGCGACTCGCCGACGCAGAGGATCGGAACCAGCCCGGCGTGCTTGGCCGCGATGAATTTGCGGGCGACAAGGGCATCGCTCTCGGCGTGGTACAGGCGGCGTTCCGAATGGCCAACCAGGCCATAACGGGCATTGATGTCGACCAGCATCCCAGCCGAGACTTCGCCGGTGTAAGCGCCCTTTTCGTTGGCGCTGACATCCTGGGCGCCGAACAGCAGCCCGTGCTTCTCGAAGCGCTCGATCAGTTCGCCCAGATAAGGCAGCGGCGGCAGGACCACGACATCGACCCCGGCTGCCGGCATGCCCGCAGCGATCGCGGTGACCAGATCCGCAGCGAACGCTTTGCTGCCATGCAGCTTCCAGTTTCCTGCAACGATTTTGCGACGCATGGCCTGCTCCGGATCGAGATGCGACAGGATAGCCGATGGCGGACCATCGTCGGAGGCACAGGTATGCTTGGCCATCCCCATCGACAGAGAACAGGATGAGCCCGAAGACTCCGGCGAGCACACCGACAGGCCATGCCTTGGTGACCGGCGCATCGAGCGGCATCGGCGCCGCGATCGCCCGCGAATACGCCCGTCGCGGCGTACCGCTGATTCTGACCGCACGTCGGACCGAACGCTTGCAGGCCCTGGCCGAGGAATTGGGCAAGCAGGTCGATGTCGTGGTGCTGGCGGCTGATCTGGCCGATCCCGGCGCGCCGGCGGCGCTGCACGCCGAGATCGCATCCCGAGGCCTGCACGTGGCACATCTGGTCAACAATGCCGGCTATGGCGTGCCCGGACGTTTTCTGTCCGCCGACTGGAAGACCCATGCAGACTCCCTGCAGGTAATGCTGACGGGGGTCTGCGAACTGACCCATCGTTTTCTACCGGCGATGGAGGCGGCTGGCTATGGACGGATCATCAATGTGGCCTCGCTCGCCGGCCTGGTTCCGGCCTCGGCGGGTCACACGCTGTACGGGGCGACCAAAGCCTTCCTGATCCGGTTCTCCGAATGCCTGGCGATGGAGACCCGGGACAAGGGTGTGCATGTGTGCGCGCTCTGCCCCGGCTTCACCTACACCGAGTTCCACGATGTCAATGGCATGCGCGAACGGGTGTCGAAACTGCCGAAGCTGCTGTGGCTCGACGCCGACAGCGTTGCCCGACTGGGACTGGACGCGGTGGAACGGGGCCGGACCCGCTATGTGACCGGGCGCGCCAACCGGGTGATCGCAGGCATCTCGAAATACCTGCCTGACGGGCTGGCGCGATCCCTGGTGGCAAGCCGCAGCAAGGAGTTCCGCGACAGCGACTGAGCGCGACATCCGTCAACCGGATCGCTGTGCGGACATTCGAAAAAAAAAGCCCCCGGACAACCGGGGGCTTTTTCAGTGCTTGGGTGTGTCGAATCACGAGCGCCGGGAAAGCCGGCGCCCGCACAGATCACATCAGTCCGATCTCGCGCAGCCGTTCTTCGAGATAGCCCTGTGCGGTGATCGCCTGGGGATAACGGTTCGGGTTGTCGGCGGTCACGCAGTTGGGCAACACATCGATCACGAAATCCGGATTCGGATGCAGGAAGAACGGGGTCGAATACCGCGGCTGACGCGCCTTTTCGCCCGGCGGGTTGACCACGCGATGCGTCGTCGACGGCAGCACATGGTTGGTCAGTCGCTGCAGCATGTCGCCGATGTTGACCACGATGGTGTCGGCGGCAGCGGTATACGGCACCCATTCGCCCTTGCGCGACAGCACCTGCAGGCCTTCGGCGCTGGCACCCACCAGCAAGGTGATCAGGTTGATGTCTTCGTGCGCGCCAGCACGGACGTTCGGAACATCGTCGGTGGTGATCGGCGGATAGTGGATCGGGCGCAGGATCGAATTGCCGTTGTCGGTCTTGTCGGCGAAGTAGTTCTCGGCCAGACCGAGATTCAGCGCAAGCGCCGACAGCATGCGCGAACCAAGGCTGTCGAGTGCGCCGTAGAGCGCGAGTGCGCGGTCGCGGAATTCCGGGGCCTCGGACGGCCACACGTTCGGCGCCATCACCTCCACGTATCTGGCATCGCGAACTTCGCGGCCGACGTGCCAGAACTCTTTCAGATCGAAGTGCTTGGAATCCTTCGCCGTTTCCACACCGAACGGGGTATACCCACGCGCACCGCCGCCTCCGGCGACGTGGTACTGCATCTTGATTTCGGTGGGCAACGCGAAGAAGCGCAGGAATGCGTCGTAGGCGCCGTCGATGAGCTCCTGCGGGATGCCGTGGCCGCGGATGCCGGCGAACCCCCATTCGCGGTAGGCCGCACCGAGTTCGGCAACGAAAGCATCGCGGTCCGTGTCGAAACGTCGGATGTCGAGGGTCGGGATATAAGGCTGGTCGCTCATATGGGTTCTATCGTCCTGAGGGTCGTCGTCAAGATTACCGCTGCCGGACCGGGCCGGCATGCGAGGTGCGGAATTCTGCCTGTCGAGTGGCCTGGTGGGCTTTGATCGCGATCAAGCAGCAGCGCGGACAGCTGCGGCGAGGCGGTCGAGGGTGCCCTGCATCAGCGCCTCGTCGTCGGCCTCCACGGTCACCCGCACCACCGGTTCGGTACCCGAAGGCCGCAGGAACGCTCTTCCCCTGCCCTCTACCGCCGCCTGGGCTGCGACCAGCGCCGCATTGACGCTGTCGGCCTCGGCGGGCTTGCCGCCGGCGGCGATCTTCACGTTCACCGTCTTCTGCGGCACTTTGGCGAAACCGGCCAGCACCTGTTGCAGCGTCAGCCCGCGCCGGCGCAGCACTTCCAGGACCTGCAGGGCGCTGATGATGCCGTCGCCCGAGCTGACCCGGTCCAGGCACAGCAAATGGCCGGACGTTTCGCCGCCGAGCACAGCGGCACGCTCGATCAGCGCCTGGTGGACGTAGCGGTCGCCGACCTTGGTGCGCAGGAATTCGATTCCGCGCTCGGCGAACGCACGTTCCAGTCCGTAATTGGTCATCAGCGTGCCGACCACCGGGCCACGCAGACGGCCGCTGGCTTGCCAGTCGGTCGCGAGCACGTACAGAAGATCGTCGCCGTCGCGCACCGTGCCGTCGCTGTCGACGAACATCAGCCGGTCGCCGTCGCCGTCGAAGGCGATGCCGAGATCCGCGCCACTCGCCAGCACGCGCGCAACCAGCGTTTCCGGGTGGGTCGAGCCAACGCCATCGTTGATGTTCAGGCCGTTCGGATCGACGCCGATCGCCTCGACCTGGGCACCCAGCTCGCGCAGCACCAGCGGGCCGATCTGGTAGGTCGCACCGTGGGCGCAATCGACCACGATCTTCATGCCGCCCAGATCGAAACGCCGCGGCACCGAACTTTTGCAGGCTTCGACATACCGGCCGATGGTGTCGCGGGTGCGCACCGCCTTGCCGAGCTGGTCGGAAGGCACGGTGCTGAAAGGCTTGTCGAGTGCGGCCTCGATCGCCAGCTCGGTCGCGTCGTCGAGTTTTTCGCCCTCGGCCGAGAAGAACTTGATGCCGTTGTCGTAATGCGGATTGTGCGAGGCGCTGATGACGATGCCGCCGTCGGCGCCGAGCGAACGGGTCAGATGCGACACCGCCGGCGTGGGCATCGGCCCCATCAGCTGTACGTCGACGCCGGCCGCGACCAGCCCGGCCTCCAGCGCGGCTTCGAACATGTAGTTGGAGATGCGCGTGTCCTTGCCGATCACGACGACCGGCTTGCGCCACTCGTCGCCGTTTTTTTCGTCGATATGGTGGACCGCGCTGCGCAGCGCGTGGCCGTAGGCGTTACCGAGGCGCAGCACGAAGTCCGCCGAGATGACGCCCTCGCCGACCCTGCCGCGGATGCCGTCGGTGCCGAAGTATTTTCTTGTCATGGAAGAACGCCGTGAAGTGTGATGGAGAAGACGGGGAAAGCGCTCGGATCCCGTCATCCTCGCTTGCGCAGGGGATGATGTATTTCTTTCAGGTCACGAGGCAAGCCGATCTCGGCCTCGACAGGCCTCTGGTTTCCACCGTCAGCCTTCCACCACCGCTTCTTCTTCCGGTTCGGGCTGGCGCATCAGCAGCGCGACCAGACGGGCGATGCGCTCGCGCTGTTCGCGGCGGTCGCATATCTGGTCGAGGGCGCCGTGGTCGAGCAGGAATTCGGGACGCTGGAACCCTTCGGGCAGCGTTTCGCGCACGGTCTGTTCGATTACGCGCGGGCCGGCGAAGCCGATCAGCGCGCCGGGTTCTGCGATATTGATGTCGCCGAGCATCGCGAACGACGCGGACACACCCCCGGTGGTCGGGTGGGTCATCACCGAGATGTACGGCAGACCCGCCGCGCGCAGGCGCCCGAGCGCAGCCGAGGTCTTGGCCATCTGCATCAGCGAGAACAGGCTTTCCTGCATCCGCGCGCCGCCGCTGGCGGAAAAACAGACGAAAGGTGAGCCGATGTCGCGGGCGCGTTCGGCGCCAAGGGCGAAGCGTTCGCCGACCACCGATCCCATCGAGCCGCCCATGAAAGCGAAATCGAACGCGGCGACCACGATCGGGCGCTGTCGCAGCGCGCCCTCCATCACGATCAGGGCATCGCGCTCGCCGGTCGCTTTCTGGCTCGACTTGATGCGCTCGATGTATTTCTTCTGGTCCTTGAATTTCAACGGATCGGTCGGACCGAGTTCGGCGCCGATTTCAGCACCGGTGCCGGCGTCCAGAAACCCGGCGAGGCGGGCGCGGGCGCGGATCGGCATGTGGAACGCGCATTTCGGACAGACCTCGAGGTTGTCCTCCAGCTCCTGCCGGTACAGCACGGCGCCGCAACCATCGCATTTTTCCCACAGCCCTTCGGGCACGCTGCGTTTGCGGGAGGCTCCGCTTTCCGTGCGGATCCGAACGGGCATCAATTTCTTCAGCCAAGACATGCGTTCGAGTGTCGTCTTCTGGTAGGGACAGGGCCAGGCCCGATCGGCCCAGAATCCGCAGTCTAGCAAGACTGTCCCGTTTACTCCGTTCGCCGCCGCATGGTGGCCTGTCCCGGCCGGTGTCGCCGGTCAACCGGCGTCGAGGGCGGCCCGCAGCGGAGCGAGGAAAACACGGGCGCGCGTCGCAGCATCGGCGGGGTCGGTGGCTTCGGCCAAGGCGGCGACCAGCGCACTGCCGACCACCACCCCTTCGGCCGAACGGGCCATCGCCGCAGCACTGGCGGCGTCCTTGATGCCGAAGCCAGCCACGACGGGCACGCCGGCACGGGCACGGATGGTCTCAAGGTGCCCGCTGGCGTCGCCGGTGTCGAGGCGGTCGGCGCCGGTCACGCCGGCATAACTGACGTAGTAGAGGTATCCCTCGGCGTCGGCGCAGAGCCTGTCCAGACGCTTGTCGGGCGTGGTCGGCGAGGCCAGCAGGATCAGCGACAGTCCGTGCGCCCGCATCGCGATGCGCAGATCGTCGGCCTCTTCCGGCGGCAGATCGACCACCAGCAGACCGTCGACGCCGGCCGCAGCCGCTTCTTCGGCGAAACGCGCATAGCCGCGGATCTCGACCGGGTTGAGATAGCCCATCAGCACCACCGGGGTGTGAGCATCCACTGTGCGGAATTCACGCACCGCTTCGAACACGAACGTCAGCCCGGCGCCGCGCGCCAGGGCGCGTTCGGAACTGCGCTGGATGGTCGGGCCGTCGGCCATCGGATCGGAGAACGGCACGCCGAGTTCGATCACATCGGCGCCGGCATCCACCAGTGCGTGCATCACCGGCACCGTGGCCTCGCGCGAGGGATCGCCTGCGGTCATGAACGGCACCAATGCCTTGCGGCCGGTGGATTTGAGCTGGGCGAAGCGGGCGTCGATGCGGTTCATGCTTTCATTCGATAGGGTGCGCCTTGGCGCACCGTTGCTCTTCATTCGGCGCAACGAAGTGCGCTGTTTTTTTGAACGGTGCGCCAAAGCGCACCCCGTGCTTTCTTGAACGGTGCGCCAAAGCGCACCTCGTGCTTTCTTGAACGGTGCGCCGAGGCGCACCCCATTCAGAAGATGATGCCTTCCCGCGCCGCGACCGTATGCACATCCTTGTCGCCGCGACCGGACAGATTGCACAGAACCAGGCCATCCTTCGGCAGTTCGCGGGCGAGCTTCATCGCCTGCGCGATTGCGTGGGCGGATTCCAGCGCCGGCAGGATGCCCTCGGTACGCGCAAGCAGATGAAAAGCCTCCATCGCCTCGTCGTCGGTGATGCCGAGATAATCGGCGCGACCGCGATCCTTCAGGAACGCATGCTCGGGGCCGACGCCCGGATAATCCAGACCGGCCGAGATCGAATGGGTTTCGATGATCTGGCCATCGTCGTCGCACAGCACATACGTACGGTTGCCGTGGAGCACGCCGGGACGCCCTGCCGCCAGCGACGCGGCGTGGTGACCGCTGGCGATGCCTTCACCCGCCGCCTCGGCGCCGACCAGGCGTACGCCGGCATCGTTGAGGAAGGCGTGGAAGATACCGATGGCGTTGCTGCCGCCGCCGACGCAGGCGGTGATGACATCGGGCAGACGGCCGTAATCGGCGAGCATCTGCGCGCGCGCTTCGCGGCCGACCACCGCGTTGAAATCGCGAACCATGCGCGGATACGGGTCGGGGCCGGCGACGGTGCCGATGATGTAGAACGTGTTGTGCACATTCGTCACCCAGTCGCGCATCGCTTCGTTCAGCGCGTCCTTGAGCGTGGCCGAACCGCTGGTCACCGGCACCACGGTCGCGCCGAGCAATTTCATGCGGTAGACGTTGATCTTCTGGCGCTCGATGTCGGTCGCGCCCATGTACACCACGCATTCCAGGCCGAGGCGCGCAGCGACCGTGGCCGAGGCCACGCCGTGCTGGCCCGCGCCGGTTTCGGCGATGATCCGCGGCTTGCCCATGCGGCTGGCGAGCAACGCCTGGCCGATGGTGTTGTTGATCTTGTGCGCGCCGGTGTGGTTCAGGTCTTCGCGCTTGAGCAGGATGCGCGCGCCGCCGACTTTCGCGCTCAGCCGCTCGGCGTGATAGATCGGGCTCGGGCGGCCGACGTAGTGCTTCAGATCGCGATCGAACTCGGCGATGAATGCGGGATCGATCCGGGCCGTGTCGTAAGCCGCCGCCAGTTCCTGCAGCGGGCCGATCAGGGTCTCGGCGACGAAGCGGCCCCCGAAGCGGTCGAAATGCCCGTCTGCGTCCGGAAAGGCGTTGTAGTCGGTGTGCGTGTCGAGCATGGAGATATCGCCGCGTGATGGAGGAACGCGCCGGGCATCCCAGCCAATGCGCGCAGCGCTACAGGATACCGTCTGCGCGCCTGACTTCCGCCACGAATCGCCGCATCCGCTCATGATTTTTCACGCCCGGCGCGCTTTCGATGCCGCTGGAGACATCCACGCCCCAGCAGCCGGTGGCGCGGATCGCCTCGAACACGTTATCCGGATGCAATCCGCCGGCGAGCAGATACGGTCGCGGGCAATCCGAAGGGACGCGCGACCAGTCGAACGTGTGGCCGCTGCCGCCCGCTTGGCCACTGGCGTTGCTGTCGAACAGGAAGCCTGCGGCGCGCGGGTAGTCGCGCTCCAGCGAAGCCGCATCAATGTCCGCATTGCCCCCCATGGCGATGGCTTTCAGGTATGGCAGGCCGAAACCGGCGCAGAACGCATCTTCCTCGCCGCCATGGAACTGCAGCCAGGTCGGCCGCACCGTCGCGATGCTGTCGCGCACGGTATCCGCATCGTTGTCCATGAACAGCGCGACGGTATCGACGAACGGCTGCAGCGTATGCCGGAGCGCGGCGGCGGCTTGCGGAGACACCCGGCGCTTGCTTCGCCCGGCGAACACGAATCCGATGGCATCGACGCCGAGCGCGCAGGCTTGGGCGAGGTCTTCGGCGCGCGTCAGACCGCAGAATTTGATCCGGGTGCGACGCAGGTCAGGCATCGAGCAGCACTTCTTCGGGCAGTGGCCATTCGCGCGGATAACGCGGACCGATCAAGACCAATCCCTGCGCGAACGCGGTCGGACCGGCGACGCTGCGATCGCGTGCCGCCAGCAATTCGCCCATCCACGTTTCCGGGCGCTCGCCGGCTCCGATCATCAGCAGCGAACCCACGATATTGCGGACCATGTGATGCAGGAACGCATTGGCCTGCACGGTCACCGTGACGATGTCGCCTTCGCGTTTGACTTCGATGAACTGCAGGTGCCGGCGCGGATGCGAGGCCTGGCAGTGCACCGTGCGGAAGCTGGTGAAATCCTGCTCGCCCAGCAGGCTCTGCGCCGCGCGATGCATCGCGTCGGCATCCAGTCTGCGACGCTCCCATGCCAGATATTGCCTGCCCAGCGCGGGCCGCACCTGATGATTCAACAGGCGGTAGCGATAACGCCGCGCACGCGCCGAAAACCGGGCATTGAATTCGTCGCTCACCGGCACGCACCAGCGCACGCGCATCGCGGGCGGCAGACGCGTGGTCGTGCCCAGGACCCACGCGCGCGGGTCGCGCCGCGCATCACTGTCGAAATTCACCACCTGACATTCGGCGTGCACGCCTGCGTCGGTGCGCCCGGCGCAGATCACTTCGACCGGATGACTGGCGACCCCCGACAACGCGTCTTCGAGCGTGACCTGCAGCGTGCGCGGCCCGCCCACCTGGCCGTAAGGCGTGAGCCGCTGCCATCCTTTGAAATTGCTGCCGTCGTATTCGACGCCAAGGGCATATCGCATCGACAGATCCCGGAGGGGCGTCAGCCCAGTTCCCGCAGCAGCTGTTCGGCCTGGCGGCGCACAGCGACGCTGTCGCCACGGGTCGCCACTTCCTGCAGCAGACTGCGCGCGGTGTCGCGATCGCCCATGTCGAGATAGGCGCGGGCCAGATCGAGGCGCCCTTGGCCGGGAGGCGCCGGATTGAGCGGACCGACTTCGAAATCGCCGGAATGCCAAGTCGGCACGCCACGTGTGGGCGGCGGGGGTGTCTCGGCCTCCGGCTCGGCCGGTTTGGCGAGACGGTTCCATGCCGGCTCGACCGGCAAGGGTTGCGGCTGCGGCGAGAGCTCGTCTTCGACGAATGCGCCCTGCACTTCCGGGTCGACATCAGCAGAACCGGACATGACCGGCTCGGTCATGACCGGGGCGAGACGCTGGCGATCCGGCTTGCCGACATCCGCAGCCGCCTGACGACGGCGCAACCACCATCCGGCCAGCAGACCGATCACCAGCAGGCCTGCACCGACACCCAGCCATGGCCCGAGATTCTCGGGCGCTGTCGTCTTGGTGTCGGCTGCCTGGGTCGTAGCGAGGCGCTGCTGCGCCGCCGCCAGTTCGCTGTCCTTGAGCGCGACCAGTTGGTCCTGCTGTTGTTTCAGCTGTTCGAGCTCGGCGACGCGCGCCTTCAGCTCCTGGACCTCTGCGTCGCGCGCGACCAGTGTTTCCTTGGTCTGCTGCAGTTCCTGTTGTCGCAACATCTCGCCCTCACCACCGGCGCTGACGCCGGATCGCGTTCCTGCTCGCCGCGCGTCGCTGGCCGACGGCGGAACAATTTCGAGTCGTGCCTGCGCGGCCGGGCGCGCGGCGCGAGGCGGCCGTGGCGTTGCCGCCGCTGTTGCCGCGACCGGTGCCGGATCGCCCGTCGGCGCGCCCACTACTGCCGGTGGCTGCGGCAGCGCACGTCCGGTGCCGCGCCACTGCGCCGCCTGTTCGCGGACCACGACAGCCGCTTCGTCGGGCGTGTACTGGGCGATGCTGGCGTCGTCGGGGATGCGCAGCACCGCGCCGGCCTTGAGCCGGTTGGCATTGCCGTCGATGAAGGCTTCGGGGTTCGCGCGGAGCAACGCAAGGATGGTCTGGTCGAGGCTGTGGCCGCGCCCCAGCCCTGCGGCGATGCCACCGAGGGTTTCGCCGGGGCGCACGGCCCGGGTATCGCCGCCACTGACGACATCGATCGGCGTCGCGGTCGCCACCTCGGTGGGCTCGACCGGCAACGGGATCGGCATCGGCACCGGTGAGCTGAGGACATCGTCGGGAATGGATGCGGTCTGCTCGGTGGGCGTGGGCGGCAGCGGCACTGCGATCGGCGCGGCGGCTTCGAGAGGGTTGGCGGGCGCTGGCGGCGGGTCAGGGAGACGGACGACGGCATTGCCCGGATCGACCGTCGCTTCCTGGATCGGCGGTTGCGCGGGCGCGGCGGCGGTCTGCGGGGTATCGAGCAGCGCCGAGTACTCGCGGACCAGGCGGCCTTTGCCCCAGTCGACTTCGACCAGGAACGTCAGCAGCGACTGTTGCACCGGCGCGGCGCTGGTCACCCGGATCACCGGGCGGCCACGGGCGTCCAGCGCGACCGAGAACTGCAGATCGGAGACGATGCCCTGCGGCGGCGACAGGCCGATCCGGGCGAAGGTTTCGGGCGAAGCCAAACGCGCCTGCAGGGCTTCCAGCTCGGAGGAGTCGGTGGAAATGATCGGAATTTCGGCCAACAGCGGCTGGTCGCGCTGTGAGATCACATTGATCTGGCCCAGTCCGAGCGCCCACGCCGACAGCGGCGACAGGAATGCCGCGACTGCCAGTAGCACACTAACTGTGATGCGCAAGTGTTTGATCACGCTTGTCCCCCGAGCCAACCCCGAGACTCTAGCCATCTGTCCCGGGGTTCGCAACGGTTGCGGTCAGCCTTCGGCCGCGACCAGCTCGGCGATCTGCACCGCATTGAGCGCCGCGCCCTTGCGGATATTGTCCGAGACCACCCACAGATCGAGCCCTCGCGGGTGCGAGATATCCTCGCGGATGCGCCCGACGAACGACGGATCGCGACCGGAGCCGTGCGTGACCGGGGTGGGATAACCGCCGGGCTTGCGCTCGTCCACCACCTCGACGCCCGGTGCCTGTTCTAGCAGCGCGCGGGCCTCCTCGGCGGTGATCTTCTCGCGGGTCTCGATGTGCACCGCCTCGGAATGGCAGTAGAACACCGGCACACGGACCACGGTGGCGTTCACCTGGATCGACTCGTCGCCGAGGATCTTGCGGGTCTCCCACACCAGCTTCATCTCTTCGCTGGTGTAGCCGTTGTCGAGGAAATCGCCGCCGTGCGGGATCACGTTGAACGCGATCTGCACCGGGTAGACCTCGGGTTCGGCGCTCTGGAAGTTCAGCAACGCGGCGGTCTGCTTGCCCAGTTCCTCCAGCGCGCGTCGACCGGTACCGGACACCGACTGGTAGGTCGCGATATTGATGCGTTCGATCCCGACTTTGCGATGGATCGGCGCCAACGCGACCATCAACTGCATGGTCGAGCAGTTCGGATTGGCGATGATGCCGCGCGGGCGGTTGCGGATCTGGTCGGGATTGACTTCGCTGACCACCAGCGGCACATCGGCATCGCCGCGGAACACCGAGGAGTTGTCGATCACCACCGCGCCGGCAGCCGCGAATTTCGGCGCGTATTCCTTCGATATCGAGCCGCCGGCCGAAAACAGCGCAATATCGATGCCGGTCGGATCGAAGGTCGCGAGGTCGCGCACCATCACTTCGTCGTTGCCGAACTTCACGTATTCGCCGGCCGAGCGCGCGCTCGCCAACGCATATATCTCGCTGATCGGAAATTTGCGCTCGGCCAGCACCGTCAGCATCACTTCGCCCACGGCGCCCGTCGCGCCGACCACTGCCACCTTGAATTGCCTGCTCATTCGATCTCCTTGTTTTTTTGGGATAGGAGGGCCTTCATGCCCGGGCTGTCGAATCCCGGTCGAAGGCGCGCCTAGAGGAATGGTTGTCTGATGTTTTCTGCGCGGCGCAGTCGTTGCCTGTGGGGGCTGGATTCGGCGACTGGCCGCTATCGTTTCGGATCGGCCTCGACAGCGCCGGGAATTCGCGGCGAAATTTCGCCGACATCGCCGCACTGCGCGCGATGGCGGAGCGCCTGGTCCATCAGCACCAGCGCCATCATCGCTTCGCAGATGGGCGTTGCGCGGATCCCCACGCACGGATCGTGGCGGCCGGTGGTGACCACTTCGACTTCTTCGCCCAGCACGTTCATGCCGCGTCCGGGCAAACGCAGGCTCGAGGTGGGCTTGAACGCGACCGAGCACACCACCTGCTGGCCGCTGCTGATCCCGCCGAGAATGCCGCCGGCGTGATTCGACAGGAAACCTTCGCGGGTCATCTCGTCGCGGTGAAAGCTGCCTTTCTGCGCGACCGAAGCGAAACCGTCGCCGATCTCCACGCCCTTCACGGCGTTGATCGACATCATCGCTGCGGCAAGGTCGCCGTCGAGCTTGCCGTAGACCGGCTCGCCCCAACCCGGCGGCACGCCGTCGGCGACCACGGTCACCCGCGCGCCGACCGAATCGCCGGACTTGCGCAGCGCATCCATGTAGCGTTCCAGCGCCGTCACCTGTGCGGCGACCGGCCAGAAGAAGGGGTTGTCCTCGACCGCGTTCCAGTCGAATGCGTCCACCGAGAAATCCGGCAGCACTTCGCCGAGCTGCGACAGATGGCCGCGCACGGTCACGCCGTGACGTTCGGCCAGCCATTGCTTGGCGATGACTGCAGCGGCCACGCGCATGGTGGTCTCACGCGCGCTGCTGCGCCCACCGCCGCGCGGATCGCGATGGCCGTATTTCTGCCAGTAGGTGTAATCGGCGTGCGCCGGACGGAACTGCGCGGCGATATCGCTGTAGTCCTTGCTGCGCGCGTCGGTGTTGCGCACCAGCAGCGCGATCGGCGTGCCGGTGGTGCGGCCTTCGTAGACGCCGCTGAGGATTTCGACCGCGTCGGTTTCGTGGCGCTGCGAGGTGTGACGGGTGCGCCCGGTGGCGCGACGACCGAGGTCATGGGCGAATGCCTCTTCGCTGATCGCAAGCCCGGGCGGGCAACCGTCGATCACGCAACCGATCGCCGGCCCGTGCGATTCGCCGAACGTGGTGACGCGGAGCAGATGACCGAAGCTGTTGCTCACGCGGCAGGCCTCAGAACAATCCGGCGGAGGCCGGTGCCGGAGGTGCGCGCAGCGCGGAATTGCCTGCATCATCGCGGGCATCGGCCAGCTGACGGATGCGCGCGTGATAGGTCACCAGATCGCGGCATTCAGCGACGAACACGCCCATCTGCCCGACCTTGAACTCGACCCAGGCCAGCGGCAGTTCCGGCAGCAGGCGGCTGAGCGCGCGCTCGGATTCGCCGACTTCGCAGATCAGCAGCCCGTCTTCGGTAAGGTGCAGCGGCGCATCGCGGAGGATGCGCAGGGCCAGATCGAGGCCGTCGTCACCCGCGCGCAGGCCCAGCTCGGGCTCGAAGGAATACTCCTTCGGCAGCGCGTCGGTTTCGTCGTTGGTGACGTAGGGCGGATTGGTGACGATCAGATCGTAATGCTCGCCCTGCAGACCGGCGAACAGGTCCGACTTCAGGAAGCGGACGTTTTCGGCATGCAGACGGGCTTTGTTTTCCGCCGCCAGCGCAAGCGCATCGTCGCTGATGTCGATGCCGTCGACCTGCCAGTCGGGATTGTGATGGCCCATGGCGATGGCGATGCAGCCGGAGCCGGTGCACAGATCCAGCGCACGGCGCACCTCGCGACCGCCCAGCCAGGGCTCGAAGCCCGATTCGATGAGTTCGGCGATCGGCGAACGCGGTACCAGCGCACGGGCGTCGGTCTTGAAGCTGAGGCTGGCGAACCAGGCCTCGCCGGTGAGGTAAGCGGCCGGAATGCGCTCTTCGATGCGGCGCAGGAACAGCTTGAGCACGTCTTCCTTCTCGGCCAGCGTGACCCGCGACTGGCCGTAGACCGGCGGCAGGTCGTGCGGCAGATGCAGGGCGTGCAGGGTGAGCTGGGTGGCCTCGTCGAGCGCGTTGTCGTAGCTGTGGCCGAAGGTCAGTCCAGCCGCATTGAAGCGGCTGGCGCCATACCGGATCAGGTCGATGATCGTCTGCAGCTCGTCGGTCATGGCGGGGTCTGGGCTTGAGGGGATCGCGCGGCGTGACCGCGAAGTATAACGGCCGCGCGGTTATCATGGCCGCACCTGTTCGCCATCTCCCGAGAAGTCGCCGCGATGTTCAACCGCACCACCTTTCTGATCCTGCTGGTCGCGCTGGCCGTCGGCGCGGGGCTCTGGGCCTCCGAATACTTTTACGGCGATCGCGCCGCCGCAGGCCCCGAGCTGCAGACCGTCCGCAGATTGACGACGCCGCGCGAACTGCCGGCGTTCACGCTGCAGCAGTCGGATCGGACCCAACTGGTCCCCGGCGAGTTGCGCGGACACTGGACGCTGGTCTTCATCGGCTTCACCTACTGCCCGGACGTGTGCCCGACCGCGCTCGCCGAACTGGCGCAGGCGCAAGCGCGCTGGGCGACACTGCCCGAAACCACACGACCGCGGGTCCTGTTCGTCTCGGTGGACCCCGAGCGCGACTCGATCGAGAAGCTCGGCGAGTATGCCCACGGCTTCCACAAGGACACCCTCGCCGCCACCGCCGACCTGCCGACGCTGGAAGCGTTCGCCAAATCGCTGTCGCTGGTGTTCGCCAAAGTGCCGCTGGGCAAGGACGCTCCGGCCGATCAGTACACCATCGATCACTCCGCCGCCGTGGTGGTGCTGGACCCGCAGGGGCGGATGGCCGGCGTGATCCAGCCGCCGCTCAAGCCCAAGGCCATCGCCGAGGATCTGATCGCACTCACCAAGGCAGGGAAATAAGTGGGGCTGATCACGACGCTGACCTATGCCCTGCCGCACCGTCTGATGTCGGCGGCGGCGCGCCGGCTGGCTTATTCGCGCAGTCCGGCGATCAAGCAGTGGCTGATCGACACCGTCACCCGGAAATTCAAGGTCGATCTTGAGGAAGCAGCCGAATCCGACCCGCGCGCCTATCCGACGTTCAATGCATTCTTCACCCGCGCGCTGAAAGCCGGGGCGCGGCTGCCCGACGGCAACCCGCGCGCGCTGCTGATGCCGGCCGACGGCCGCATCAGCCAGTGCGGAGATATCGTCGATGGCCGCATCTTTCAGGCAAAGGACCAATCCTTCACCGCCACCGAACTCTTGGGCGACGAAGCCGACGCCGCGCCGTTCGCCGACGGCGTGTTCGCGACCGTGTATCTCTCGCCACGCGACTACCACCGCGTGCACATGCCGTGGGCCGGCACGCTGCGTGAAACCGTGCATGTCCCGGGCCGGCTGTTCAGCGTCGGCACCGATGCGGTGAAATCGGTGCCGCGACTGTTCGCGCGCAACGAACGCCTCGTCTGCCATTTCGATACCGACTTCGGCCCGATGTGCCAGGTGATGGTCGGGGCGCTGCTGGTCTCCGGCGTGGAAACCGTATGGAGCGGCGTCGAGATCCCGGCCTACGGCGACCGCATCACCCGCAAGGACTGGCGCGGCCAGAACATCGTACTGGACCGTTTCGCCGAAATGGCGCGCTTCAACTACGGCTCCACCGTCATCGTGCTGCTGCCCAAGGGTGTGGCGAAACTGTCCGACATCCTGAAACCGGAAACGCCGGTGCGGCTCGGCCAACCGCTGGCGAGCGTGAACTGAGTCGCACATCCGACACGCAGCTCCTGAACGGGCAGCGGTCGTTGCCAAAAACCTGTCACTTCTTATAGCTCGTGCCGATTGATCTTGTCCTGCCATAACGCTTAAGTTCCCATCAGCCGGCTGACAGTGTTCGACGGCTGACCAGGGAGCGCGACATCCGTCGCGCAGCGGCACGCGATCCATACGGGTCGCGCAAGACAAGGAGAACGACATGCGTCGCAAGGGCACCATCGCCATCATCGATCCCGACCAGGGCGCCGCCGCGATTCTGACTGCGGACTCCGGCTACACCATCATCGAACTGGACCCCGACTGGTCGGTCGAGATCGGCGATCAGATCGAGTGGGACAACGGCGACGGTCTGGGATTCGAGACCTACGAGAACGTGAGCAAGGGAACGAGCGGCGATGTGTTCGTCCAGAACCACGAAGTGAGCGAAAAGTCGCTTCGACTGCAGTTTGGGTAGTCGTCGGGCATAGAACTGCGGCTCCGGCTAGACTCGCAGCGGGCGCCCGTCGCGCCGGAGCCACGCATGAACCGCATCGTCAAACTGGCCTTCGTCGTCCTCGGCCTCGCGTTCTGCGTCTGGATGTATTTCGCGCCGCACCTCACCGTGCGTTCGATGCGTCTGGCGGCAGAGCGCGGCGACGCTGAGGCACTGTCCGCGCATATCGATTTCCCGGCGCTGCGCGAGAGCGTCAAAAGCCAGCTTGCCGATGCCATGAACGATCGTATCGGCGGCAACGATACGGCAAGCGCTTTCGGTGCATTGGGCGCACGTCTGGCGATCGCGATCGCAGACCCGATGATCGACGCGATGCTGACACCGCAGGCGCTGTCGTTGATGTTTTTGGGGCGCGGGCTGGCGCTCGACGGACTCTCAGTGGACGGACTGGCGAGCACCGACATGCGCAATCAGGACGCCAGTCCCGGCGACGGCGGATATCTGCCGCAATGGCAGGCCGACATGGGCTACGAAGACGTCAGCACCTTCACGGTCAGGCTCCAGCCCGACGACGATGCCATCCCGCCTTCGACATTGATCTTCAAGCGCGACAAACTCCTGCTGTGGAAGTTGTCGGGCATCGAGATGGCCGCTTTCTGAATCCAAAACCCGACCACGGAAAGCTTGGAGCGCGCGATGGAGTTTCTGCTGGAACTGCTTGGCGAGTTGCTGATCCAGATCGTCGTGGAATGTCTGGTCGAACTCGGCATCCACTCGATCGGGGAGCCGCTGAGGAAACCGCCGAATCCTTGGATCGCCGCGATCGGCTATGCGCTGTTCGGCGCGATCGTCGGCGGACTGAGCCTGCTGGTCTTTCCCCACAACCTGATGCCGGAAGCATGGCGGATCGCGAACATCGTCCTCACCCCGCTGGCGGCGGGGCTGGCGATGATGGCCATGGGTCGCTGGCGTGCGCGACGCGGCGACACGCGTCTGCGCATCGACCGCTTCGGCTACGGCTATCTGTTCGCGCTGGCGTTGGCGCTGGTGCGCTACCAGTTCGGGTCCTGATCAGCCGCCGCAGCCCTGCAATTTCAGGCGTTGTCCCGGGCGCACCGTATAACGCGGTCCCTTGATGCCGTTGGCCTTGGCCAGATCGCCCAGATCGCATGAATAC
This sequence comes from Lysobacterales bacterium, assembly GCA_017302135.1. Classification (GTDB taxonomy): domain Bacteria; phylum Pseudomonadota; class Gammaproteobacteria; order Xanthomonadales; family Xanthomonadaceae; genus Lysobacter_I. Next base: position 325,043 of record JAFLDZ010000002.1, read on the forward strand.
CTGCGCGCGATCGACACCAGCGTATCGCCGCGTTCGACCTTGTGCTGGCGTGCCGCTTTGGGCTTCGGCGTGTCTTTCGGCTTGGGCTTGTCCTGCGCTTGCGCTCCGGCGGGTGCGACGGTGCCGTCCACGCCGGTGGCGGTGGCGACGACCGATTCGAGCGGCCCGACCCTGACGATGGCCGCGCTCACTTCGCTTTCGACCAGCCGCTTCGCCAGCTCGGCGCGTTCGCCCTGGACGCAATAACGGTTGTAGAGGCCGGCGATCTTCACGGTCGCATTGAGCGTGGTGCCGCTGGCGATCCAGCCGTCGGCTTCGAAGCGCGGGTTGAGATTGCGCAGCGCGCGCATGTAGCCGTCGCGGGTGCCGCTGTTGCCCAGACAGATCGTGAGCTCGTAGATCGACGTGGCGCGAGCCAGACGGATCGTCGCCGGTTTGGCGTCGATCTTCGGAAAGCTCAGACCGTATTCCTTCGGATGCAGATACAGCCAGGCGGCGGCGATCACCATCGGCACGTAGTCCTTGGTTTCGGCCGGGAACTGGTTGTAGACCGACTCCTCCCAGAAACTGCGGTTCGGATTGGCGCGGAACACCCGCAGCGCGCGGCCCTCGCCGCCGTTGTAGGCGGCCAGCCACAGCTCGATGTTGTTGCCAAGTTCGGAATAGCGCTCGCTGAGATAGGACGCGGCCGCATCGGCCGAAGCGCGCGGGTCGTAGCGGGTATCGAAGCCGGTGCCGTCCGGGCCAAGCCCGAAGCGACGCCCGGTGGCCGGCATGAACTGGAGCAGGCCGACCGCACCCGCGCGCGAACCGATGTGGACGCGGCCGGTGGATTCCTTCGCCATGATCCCGAACAGCAGCGCTTCGGGCAGACCGTTGCGCTCGAACGACGGCGCCATCAGATGGCGCAGGTACTGGTAGTTCTCGTGGCTCTGGACCAGCGACACGCGCATGTCGGTCAGCCAGCGGCGGATGCCGGCCTGCACCGCCGGGTTCATCTGCACCATGTTCACGAAACGCTGGCCATCGGCACTCAACAGCGCGGCGGCTTCGGCCGAGCTCGGCACATTGCCGGTGGCCAGTTCGGTATCGATCAGCGCTTGGCCGTCTTCATCGCCCGCATCGGTGGCGGCCCGCGCGTCGACGTCGGTCTTCAACAGCCGCTTGTAGCTGGTCAGCAACTGCGACATCGGGCAGCCCTTGACCTTGACGCAGGCGGAGATCACGTCCTCCATGTCTTCCAGCGCGGCGTTGCTTTCAAGCAGGCCGGCGGGATCGTTGTTGTCGATCTTGATCAACGCATTGCGATACCGGCCTTCGGCGCCGGCCATCTGCATCTTCATAGCGTCCAGATCGCGCTCGCGGCGCGATTGCGCCTGGGCATCGCGATGGGGGAACGCCGCCAGCACAAGCAGTGCGAGCAGGCAGAGGGAGCGGAGAAACGGGGACAGACGGGCCAACGGCCCGGAAACGGCAGCGGATTCGGACATGAACAACAGCGACACCAACGGGGAGCTGCAGGGTAGCCCCCGGGGCCGATGCGGGCAACCCGCCAAAGTCACGGCCCTCACCGGAGTTCAGCGTCGACATGAGACCGCAAAAACGGCGCCGCATCGCTGCGATCGCGCGCACGCGCCGGCCCGATCCCGAATAGAATTCCACGATCCACTCCGAGGACCCTTCATGGACCCCATTCTGGTCGGCAAGGCCATCACCACCGATACCAGCGGCAACGTGCATCTGCTGCCGAAGTTCGGCAATCGCCACGGTCTGATCGCCGGCGCCACCGGTACCGGCAAGACCGTGACCCTGATGACGCTTGCGGAGGGGTTCTCGCGGATCGGCGTGCCGGTGTTCCTGGCCGACGTGAAGGGCGACGTGGCCGGCCTGGCCGCCGCCGGCAGCATGAACGAGAGGATCCAGCAGCGCCTCGCGCTGATGGGCAACCCCGAGTACCGCAACGAAGCCAACGCGGTGGTGTTCTGGGACCTCTACGGCAAGCTCGGCCATCCGGTGCGGACCACGGTCAGCGAAATGGGCCCGACCCTGCTCGGCCGCATCCTCGAACTCAACGATACCCAGGCCGGCGTGCTCGACATCGTGTTCAAGCTGGCCGACGACCGCGGCCTGCTGCTGCTGGATCTGGAAGACCTGCGCGCCCTGCTCGGCCTGGTCGCCGAAGAGCGCAAGGACATCTCGACCAGCTATGGCCTGGTCAGCACCCAGTCGGTCGGCGCGATCCAGCGCGCGCTGCTGCGGCTGGAACAGGAAGGCGCCGAGATGTTCTTCGGCGAGCCGGCGCTGGAACTGAACGATCTGATGCGCACCAACACCGATGGCCGCGGCGTCATCAACATCCTCTCCGCCGACCAGCTGATCCTGAAGCCGAAACTGTATTCGAGCTTCCTGCTGTGGCTGCTGTCGGAACTGTTCGAAAGTCTGCCCGAAGTCGGCGACCTGGAAAAACCCAAACTCGTGTTCGTGTTCGACGAGGCCCACCTGCTGTTCGACGACGCCCCGCCCGCACTGCAGCAGCGCATCGAGCAGGTCGTACGCATCATCCGTTCCAAGGGCGTCGGCGTGTATTTCTGCTCGCAGTTCCCCGACGACGTGCCGGACGACATCCTCGGCCAGCTCGGCAACCGCTTCCAGCACGCGCTGCGCGCGTTCACGCCGCGCGACCAGAAAGCGGTGAAGACCGCAGCGCAGACCTTCGTCGCCAATCCGGCGCTGGACGTGGCCAAGGCCATCGGCGAACTCGGCACCGGCGAGGCGCTGGTATCGACGCTGCAGGACAAAGGCATTCCGATGCCGGTCGAGCGCACGCTGATCGCTCCGCCGCGCTGCAGGATGGGCGCGATCACCGAAGCCGAACGCGCCCAGGTGCGTGCCGGCAGCCCGGTCGGCACCCGCTACGACACCCGCATCGACCGCGAATCCGCCGCCGAAATGCTGATGAAGAAAGTCGAAGCCGCCACCGAACAGGCCAAGGCCCCGCCCGCCCGCACCCGCGCGCAGGACGATGCCGAGGAAGGCGGCTTCGGCCAATCGGTGAAGGACGCGGTGTTCGGCACCAAACGTCGTCAGGGCATGGTCGAAACCATGGCCAAACAGACCGCGCGCACCGTCGGCAACCAGCTCGGCAAACAGATCCTGCGTGGCCTGCTCGGCGGTATCTTCGGCGGCAAGCGCTGACGCGATTCATCCCTCTTCACCCTCCGACCAATCGAGACTCCAACGATGACCTCCAGAACGTCCGCTCCGCTGCTGTGGCTCGCCCTGCCCCTCGTCCTGTTCGCCGCCGGCTGCCAGAAGGATGCCGCCGAAGAAGCCGAAGCCGCTTCGGCCACCGAAGTGACTGCGGAAACCCCGGTCGAGCCCGCTGCCGACCCCGGCATCGATGCCCGCACCGTCGAACCGCCGCCGCCGCCGGCACCTGTCCCCGGCACCGATGCCGCGATCATCGAGGATCACTCGACCCCGATCGCCGCCGCGCCCACCTTCGATACCAAAGCCTTCGACGGCCGCTATGCCGCCGACAACACCACCCTCGACATCAATGCCGACGGCACCTATGCGTTGAGCATCGACGGCAACGCCACCGACGGCACCTGGACGCTGCAGAAGGGCGGCAAGAAAGTCACGCTCGATCCCAACAGCAAGGGCGAAACCGACCGTCAGCTCGACATCGAGTCCAACGACAGCGTCAAGATCGTCGGCGGCGCCACGCTCACGCGTCAGGCCGACACCAAGTAAGCCCCGACATCAGCCTGCATGTCGCGCTGGCGGCCTCCGGCCGAAAAAAGCACGGCCCTCATTACCCGTGAGGGCCATGCCCGGCTCAAGGCGGAACTCGACGATCTCTGGCGCGTGCGCCGCCGCGAGGTGGTCAAAGCCCTCGCCGCCGCTGCGGCCGAGGGCGACCGCTCGGAAAACGCCGAATACATCTATCGCAAAAAGCAGCTCGGCGAGATCGACCGCCGGGTCCGCTATCTCTCCAAGCGCCTTGAAGCGCTGCGCGTGGTCGATACCGCCCCCAGCGACCCGGAAGCCGTGTTCTTCGGCGCAACGGTCGAAGTGGAGCACACGGTCAGCGGCGAGATCAGCCGCTACCGCATCGTCGGCCCCGATGAGACCGACGCAAAGCTGGGCTTGATCAGCATCGATTCGCCGCTGGCGCGGGCGATGCTGAAGAAACGCATCGACGACGACTTCGAAGCGCAACTGCCGGACGGGCCGCAGCGGTTTTTCATCGTCGCGGTCGAATACGCCGTCTGAACACGCAGACACCGGATTACGCATATTGCAACGGCAGTCCCAAGGCGTAGCATCGGCCCCACCGCCGCCGGAGCCGCCGTCATGCGCAGTCTGATCGCCACCGTCCTGCTCGCAGCATTCGCGCTGCCAATCGCCCTGCCCGCTTCAGCGCAAGATGCGTCCACCGTTCCATCCGCTGCAAAACCGCATCTTCTCGAACGCTTCAAGGCGCTCGCCGGCGAATGGAGCGGCACGGGCCTCGACGGCAATTCGATGCCGGATACCAACGTCACCTACACCGTCACCGCCGGCGGCAATGCGGTGGAAGAACTGCTGTTCCCGGGCACATCACACGAAATGCGCACGCTGTACGTGCGCGACGGCGACGATGTGGTGCTGGTGCATTTCTGCGCCAGCGGCCATCACCCGAAAATGCGCGCCCGCGATACCGGCGGCGACCGCGTGGTGTTCGACTTCGACGGCGCGATCAACTTCGATCCCACCAAAGCCGGGCACATGCACGACGCCAGTTTCACCTTCCAGGGCCCGGACGAACTCAGCACGCGCTGGCAGTTCTGGGACGGCGGCAAACCCTCCGAGCACGTCGCGAATCTGCATCTGAAGCGAGTGGTGATCGAGCCGATGGAGTTGGTGGATCCGCCGCGCTAAAGTGGCGCGGGCGCGCTTTCCGATAAGCGTGCTGTCCGTAACCAAGGGTGCGCGCATGCGATCCAGGCGACTTGCCAGCATGCGTTCGCCGCACTGCCACAGGGCGGTTACCTGAACCGTCAAACCAACTGCAGAGAGTTCAATCCAATGCCGACTCTACTGCAGCAACGCAGGTCCCTCGGAGTTGTGCTGTGTCAGCGGGATGCTTACACGAGCATGCACTGTGGCCGGGTTGAGTACTTGTGCCGGCTCCTGGGGCTTGCCTGCGAATTGAACAGCCATGAACGAAGTCTCCTCCGGGTAGCGTCGAGACTTCATGACATTGGCAAGATCGGCATCGCGGATGATGTGCTGTTCAAAAAAAGTCAGTTGGATGACGCCGAATGGGAAATCATGAAACGTCATTCGGAACTGGGCCAAACCATTTGCGAAGCGATTCCTCACGCCAATGCATCCCAGCTTGGAACTATTGTGCGGCATCACCACGAAGCATTCGACGGAAGCGGCTATCCGGATGGACTCAGCGGAACAGAGATTCCTGTTTGCTCGAGGATTATCTCGCTGGCGGATAGTTATGACGCAATGACCACGGATCGTCCTTACCAGAAGGCTATTCCACATGAAAAAGCGATGGCTATCATGAGGAGCGAAAAAGGCAGCAAGAGCGACCCGCGCCTATTTGGATATTTTGTAAAGATCATGGCGGCATTGGCAGAAAGACCCGGGTTTTCATCCATCGGTGGCGGCTTGTCCAGCTGATATCTTGAACCAGCCGCGAGATCGCGGCGACATACCCTCTACTCCCGGCCAATAACCCGTATAGCGAAAAGCAAGCTGTGCGCCAAGGCAGCACCCTATGCGACGGGATTGATGGCGACCTGTTTGTGATCGACGCATACCGACAGTTCAACCACCCAGCACATGCCGCGCCGATTCCGGCGGCAGCGCGGCGAGTGCGCGTCTGGCGACGTTCTCGGCGTTCGCTTTACCGGCGGCGCCGACAGGCGATCACCACCAGCCCGAACAGCACGACCCAGATCGCGCCCCGAATTTCAGTTCTTCAGAAACAGTCGATTCCGATGTCGCTTCTCCCTGTAGTGTTGGACGGGAGCACTTTGACAGTTTGTCTTGATGGTCCCGTCATCATTCCGTGCTCAGGCCCGGACAGTTGTGGAACATCTCCAGGACACGATCAGAGTGGCGACGGATATGCCCGCCCTGCACGTACCGGCTGGAAACATTCGGTCCCGGCGTAGAAGGCGGCACTCTGGCCGGGATACCAGCCGGGAATGCCGGCCAACGGCAGCGGACGCAGTTCCTGCGGGTCGTTCAACACGCGTCCTTCGGCGATCGCGCCAGCAACGGTCGCGACGCAGGTTTCATCGTCGGCATCGCCCTGCACCACCAGACATTTCCCCACGAGTAACAGCTCCGGCACCAGCGCGTGCTCCAGCAGGGCATGGCCGATCACTGCAGCGATGCGCAGATCGCCCGATCGCCATGCGGAGGCGTGCCGGTGGAACAGCGCGGACCAATCGTGCCGATCCCAAAGCGCGAGCAGCGCGGGATCGCGCACGCGCACGATGACGCCGGCTTCGTCGAACTGGGTCAGCGCGTATTGCGCGCGGTTGCGCTGCGCGATGCCCATCGTGGCGATATGCGCGATCTGCCGCGCGTTGAGCGCTTGTTTGATGGCCGGATAACGGCACCAGATCATCGCATTGAACAGATCGTGCCAATTCTCCGCGCGGGTCGCGATGGCGTGGCGTTCGGCGATGCGGACTTCGTAGTGCAGACCGTCGTCGATCAGGGTCTGGTCCTGCTGCACGAATCGTTTGTCTGCGAACGGCATCGCATCGTTCAACTGCGCCGGTGTCGGCCATGTCGGCGATGTCAACCAATCCTGGAAAACCGCCAGACCATCGAACACGGGATGCGCGAAGACGCCGGCGTCCAGCCCGCTTCGCGATGGCGCGATGAAACGGCGTTTCGCCATGCCGATCGAAACCGGTCAATCGTCGATCATTGCTTCGCCGTACAGATCGTGGTCGTCGCTGCCCATGATCTGCACATCGACGAACTGCCCGGGCCGCAGGCCGGCTTCGAGGCCGTTCTGGATCTGCACCAGGCCGTCGATCTCCGGCGCATCGGCCATTGAGCGGGCGATGGCGAGATCGCCGTCGACCGCATCGACCAGACAGCGCTGCACGCTGCCGACCTTGTCGGCGAGCTTGGCTTCGGAAATCTCCGCCTGCCGTTCCATGAAACGCGCCAGCCGTTCCTGCTTCACTTCTTCCGGCACCGGGTCCGGCAGCGCATTCGCTGCCGCGCCGTCGACCGGCGAATACGCGAACGCACCCACGCGATCGAGCTGCGCTTCGTCGAGAAAATCCAGCAGTTCTTCGAACTCGGCCTCGGTCTCGCCCGGGAAGCCGACGATGAACGTGCTGCGGATGGTGATGTCGGGGGCGATGTCGCGCCAGCGCTGGATGCGCTCGAGCGTCTTGTCGACCGCGCCCGGGCGCTTCATCAGTTTCAGCACGCGCGGGCTGGCGTGCTGGAACGGGATATCCAGATAAGGCAGCAATTTTCCGTCCGCCATCAGCGGGATGATGTCGTCGACGTGCGGATACGGATACACATAATGCAGGCGCGTCCACAGGCCGAGTTCGGACAGGCCTTCGCACAGCGCCTTCATCCGCGTCTGGTACTGCTTGCCGCGCCAGCTGCGCTCGGCGTATTTCACGTCGACGCCGTAGGCACTGGTGTCCTGCGAAATCACCAGCAGTTCCTTCACGCCGCCCATCGCCAGTTTCTCGGCTTCGCGCAGCACATCGTCGATCGGACGCGAGACGAGATCGCCGCGCATCGACGGAATGATGCAGAAACTGCAGCGGTGGTTGCAGCCTTCGGAAATCTTCAGATAGGCGTAGTGCTTCGGCGTGAGTTTGATGCCAATGTCATTGTCGTCCGCACGCTTCAATACCAGGTCCGTGAACGGGTTGTGCTGCGGCGGCAGCGCCTTGTACACGGCCGACATCACGCTCTGGTAATCCTGCGGGCCGGTGATGGCCAATACTCCCGGATGCGCTGCGCGGATCTGCTCCGGGCGCTTGCCCAAGCAGCCGGTGACGATGACCTTGCCGTTCTCGGCCATCGCCTCGCCGATGGCGTCCAGGGATTCGGTCACGGCCGAATCGATGAAGCCGCAGGTATTCACCACCACCACGTCGGCATCGTCGTAGGTCTGGACGATGTCGTAACCCTCGACTTTCAGCTGGGTGAGGATGCGTTCGGAATCGACCAGCGCCTTGGGGCAGCCGAGACTGACAAAACCGACCTTGCGACCGCTGGAAGATACTTCGGGTAAAGACATGGGCACGATCCGGGAGCCGCGAACGGGCTCCGCAAGTTGAAAAACGGGTGCGAAGTATAGCGTCCCGCCCCTCGCCGCCCCGTTGCCCACGTGTCGCGGCGGCGGCGTTAGGATGGAAGCCCCGACAGTACGAGACCGACCATGGGCGAGTGGATTCCCCTGACGACGCCGGCAGGCCCGGTCCGCGGCTGGCTGGCGCGGCCCGAACAGCCGCCGCTGGGTGCGGTCGTGGTCGTTCAGGAAATTTTCGGCGTGAACCCGCACATCCGCCGGGTCACCGACCAGTTCGCGAAAGCCGGCTTCACAGCGATGGCGCCTGCGCTTTTCGATCCTGTGCAGCCCGATGTCGAACTGGGCTACGACGACACCGGCGTCTCGCGCGGACGCGATTATGCCGCCAGCCTCGGTTTCGAGCGCGCGCTGCAGATCGTCTCGGCCTCCGCGCGCTGGCTGCGCGAGTCCGGGCACCGCGTCGGCGTGGTCGGTTTCTGCTGGGGCGGCACCGTGGCGATGCTCGCCAACGCCCGCCAGGGCTTGACCTCGGTCACCTACTACGGCGGGCGCAGCGTGCCGTTCCTGGGCGAACCGGCGCGCGCACCGATGCTGTTCCATTTCGGGGAGCAGGATCCGCTGATCCCGGCCGAAGATGTGCAGAAGCATCGTGAGCACCACCCCGACGCCACCGTGCACACCTACCCGGCCGGCCACGGCTTCAATTGCGACGAGCGCCACAATTACGCGCCCGAATCCGCCGCATTGGCCTGGGAGCGCACCACCGATTTCCTGAAGGAGCACCTGCGATGAGCCGCCAATCCCAGCATGACGTCCATGGCTGGCATCTGCATCCGCAGCTCGCCGACGACACTCACCCGCTGGCGCAGTTCGCGCTGTGCGAACTGCGGCTGATGGACGATGCCAACCATCCATGGCTGATCCTCGTACCGCGGATCGAGAACGCGATCGAGCTGATCGATCTGGATCCCGCACAACAGACGCAACTGATGCAGGAGATCGACCGCGCCAGCCGTGCGCTGCAGGTCGCGGTGAAACCGCACAAGCTCAATGTGGCCGCGCTGGGCAACATGGTGCCGCAGTTGCATGTGCATGTGATCGCCCGCTTCCAGGACGATATCGCCTGGCCGCGACCGGTGTGGGGCACCGCCAGTGCGCAGCCCTATTCGCCGGAGCTGCTGATCGCCCGCGTCGAAGTGCTGCGCGATGCGCTGAACGCATGACTCCAGCGCGTTTCGAAGCGCTCGCCGACGATGCCTGGCTGATCCATCTCGGGACGACAGCGGACGCCGCAACCAATACCCGCGTTCACGCGCTCGCTGCACGCATCCGCGCATCCGCGCCATCATGGCTGTTCGATATCGTCCCCGCCTACACCAGCCTCGGCGTGTTTTTCGACAGCGACAGCATCGACGCCGATACCGCGCTGGATTGGCTGCGCATGCAGTGCCGCGCCGATATCGAAACGACAACAGCCAAGCCATCGCGAATCATCGAGATCCCGGTCTGCTATGGCGGCGCGCATGGCGAGGACCTCGATGCTGCGGCAGCCGAACTGGGCATCGCGCCGGCCGAACTGATCGCACGCCATCGCGAAGCGCTGTATCCGGTCGCGATGATCGGCTTCGCACCGGGCTTCCCCTATCTGATCGGACTCGACCCGATGCTGGCCCTGCCCCGGCTGGCAACGCCACGCGCGCGCGTCCCTGCCGGCAGCGTCGCGATCGGTGGCGCGCAAACCGGTATCTATCCGCGCGAAAGCCCCGGCGGCTGGTGGTTGCTCGGACGCACACCGCTGCGTCTGTTCGATGCGCAGCGCGACCCGCCGTCGATGCTCGCGCCGGGCGATCGCGTCCGCTTCGTCGCGATCGATGCCGATCGTTTCGCTCGACTGGAAAGCGAAGCATGATGCTGCATGTGCGGCACGGCGGCGCGCTGACCACCGTGCAGGATCGCGGCCGCAGCGGTTGGCGTCATCTCGGCGTCGCGCATGCGGGCGCGCTGGATGCTGCGCAGGCAGCGCTCGCGAATCACATGGTCGGTAATCCTGCGGATGCCGCCGTGCTCGAACTCACATTGCGCGGTCCCGTGCTCGAGTTCGAACAGCCCACGCGCATCGCGCTGTGCGGCGCATGGATCGACGCGCATTTCGAGGATGCGCACGCACAGCGCCATGTCGTCCCATGTGGCCGACCGGTGACGCTGCCTGCGGGAACACTGCGACTCGGCACGATCCGCAGCGGCCTGCGCGTGTGGCTTGCGGTCGCGGGCGGCATCGATGCGCCGCCCGTGCTCGGCAGCCGCAGCACCGATCTGCGCGGCGGCTTCGGCGGTCTCGACGGTCGCGCCTTGCGTGCTGGCGATGTCCTGCCGCTCGGCGCGCGCAACGCCATCGAGGTCGATGCGCCAACGTCGCCGAAATGGTGGATCGCGCTCGACCCCGTCGCCTCGATGCAGGATGCGATCCGCTACGTGCCCAGCGCATCGACTGAGGCGCTGATGCTGGCCGAACGCGCTTGGAATGTCGACGCGCACAGCAATCGCCAGGGTCTGCGCTGCTCCGGCGATGCCATCGTCGCGACCGCAGGCGAGCAGATCTCGGCGCCGGTCGCTCCCGGCACGATCCAACTACCGCCCGATGGCCAGCCCATCGTGCTGCTCGCCGATGCGCAGACGGTCGGCGGCTATCCGCGCCTGGGGCATGTGATCGCCGCCGATCTGCCGCGTCTCGCGCAGCGGCGTGCCGGCGATACGCTGCGCTTCGTCGCGGTCGATGCCATCGCCGCACGTGCTGCGGCGCGGCGCCGGCAGGGCGAGATCGCGCGGCTACACTGGGCCATCGACCTTGCCCTGAATGATCCGCTGGAGCGCTGACACCGCCATGCCACGCATCGATTTCAACTGTGATCTCGGCGAAGGCTGCGGCGACGACGCGGCGATCATGCCGTGGATCAGCTCGGCCAACATCGCCTGCGGCGCGCATGCCGGCGACGACGCGACGATCCGCGAAACGCTGCGTCTGTGCCGCGCCCATGGCGTGGTCGCGGGCGCCCATCCCGGCTATGCCGATCGTGAACACTTCGGCCGTCGCGAACTGGCCTTGCCGCATGCAGAGCTGGTCGCGCTGGTACGCGATCAGATCGCATTGATGGATCGGCTCGCACGCGAACAGGGGATAACGCTTCGCCACGTCAAACCGCACGGCGCGCTGTACAACCAGTCCGCGCGCGACCCCGACATCGCCGCTGCCATCGCCGAGACCGTGCGCGATTACGATCCGTCGCTGCTGCTGATCGGGATGTCGGGCACTGTCTCGATCGACGCTGCGCAAGCCGCAGGTCTGCGCACGGCGCATGAAGTCTTCGCCGAACGCGGTTATGACCCCGATGGCCGGCTGCTTCCGCGCGGCACGCCGGGCGCGCTGCTGGCATCCGATGCCGCCACCGCGCAGGCGCTGGGTTTCGCGCTGCGCAATGCCATCGCGCTGCACGACGGCCGCACGCTGCGTTTGCAAGCCGACACGCTGTGCCTGCACGGCGACCGCGCCGATGCCGCCGACTTCGCCCGCACCCTGCACACCGCACTGACTACGGCCGGCGTGCGCATTCAACCCATCGAGCCTCTGCGATGACCGACGTCGCGATCAACTACTGGCCCCTGCTCGGCGTGCTCGCCGTCGTGCTCGGTTTTCTGCTGCGACTCAACACCGCGCTGGTGGTGGTGATCGCCGGTTTCGTGGCCGGGTTGGCGGCGAAGCTGTCGCCGCTGGAGGTGGTCGACATCCTCGGCAAGGCGTTCACCGAAAAGCGCTTCCTGCTGCTGTTCCTGATCACGCTGCCGGTGATCGGTCTGCTCGAACGCCACGGTCTGAAGGAACATGCGCAGGCGTGGATCGCGCGTCTGCGCGGCGCGACGATGGCGCGATTGCTGATCGTTTATCTGCTGATGCGCCAGGCGAGTTCCGCAGTCGGCCTGACCAGTCTCGGCGGCCACCCGCAGGCGGTGCGGCCACTGCTGGCGCCGATGGCCGAAGGCGCTGCCGAAACCGCGCACGGCGCGCTGCCCGAGGCGGAGCGCGAGCGCATCCGCGCGATGTCCGCAGCGACCGACAATGTCGGCCTGTTCTTCGGCGAAGACATCTTCATCGCCTTCGGCGCGGTGCTGCTGATGCAATCGTTCTTCAAGGACAACGGCATCGAGCTGGCGCCGCTGCAGATCGCGCTCTGGGGCATTCCCACCGCGATCTGCGCCTTCGTCATCCACGCATGGCGCATCCGCCGCTTCGAGCGCGCGCTGGCCGCGCGACAGGCCTCGGCCGCAACCAACGAGCAGGCAGCGCCGGAGACCGACGCATGATCTCGATGATCGCCGTCTACTGGCTGCTCGGCACTTACTTCGCTGCACTGGCATGGCGCGGCTTGCGCGACACCGGCAATCCGCGTCGTCGTACCACCGCGCTGTTCTGGGCGCTGCTGGCGCTGCTGCTGTTCGCAGCGGACCGCATGCCGGTGCGCACGGTCGGCATCTGCGTGATCGCGCTGGTCCTGCTCGCCGGTTTCGGCGGTCTGCGCACGGGGCGTTATCGGGAAACCAGCGCCGAAGACAAGCGCGGCGAAGCGAGACGTCTCAACAACCGCTTGTTCTGGCCGGCGCTGCTGATCCCCGCGATCACCCTGATCGGTACGCTCGGTCTGAAACACGTTGAATGGAATGGAAAGCCGCTGTTCGACAGCGCCAACACCATCACCCTGACATCGCTCGCGATCGCCTGTCTGATCGCACTCGCCGCCGCGTGCAGGCTGACCCGGCAATCGCCATGGAGCGCCATCGAACAATCGCGCAGACTGGTCGATGCCATCGGTTGGGCGGCGCTGCTGCCGCTGCTGCTCGCGACCCTGGGCAGCGTATTCGACGCCGCCGGCGTCGGTCAGGCGGTCGCCGGACTCGTACGCACGGCCATCCCCGTGGACAACGCGTTCCTGGTCGTCGTCGCCTATGCGCTGGGCATGGCCGCCTTCACGATCATCATGGGCAACGCGTTCGCCGCGTTTCCGGTGATGACCGCCGGCATCGCCCTGCCCCTGCTCGTCCAGTTGCACGGCGCCGACGCCGCCTCCCTGGCCGCGATCGGCATGCTTTGTGGCTACTGCGGCACGCTGATGACGCCGATGGCCGCCAATTACAATCTGGTCCCGGCCGTGCTGCTGGAACTGAAGGATCCGCATGGCGTGATCCGCGCCCAGTGGCGTACCGGCGCGCTGCTGCTGATCTGCAACATCGTGCTGATGCATGTGATCGTGTTTCGATGAGAGCATTCCGATGAACGCAGCGCGATAAGCGGACAATCGCTGCCGACCGTGCTGGTGACCGGCTTCAATCCGTTCGAGGGCGAATCCATCAACCCGAGTTGGCTCGCCGCACAGCGCCTGCGCGGCGAAGTCATCGCTGGACATCGCATCGTGACAGACGCGACGCATTGAAATGCCGACAGGGGCGGCGACTGGATTCCGTCAGTCTTCGTCGAACCACTGCGGATAATTCCGCCAACGCCCGACCGAGCGCGAGTGCACCGGCTGGCGTACCTGCCAACGGCTCAGCGTCTGCACCGAGCGGCCGCTGCTGTGGAACGCCAGACAGGCTGCATCCCAGGGCAAACCCGCAAAATCGATCAGGCGGCGCACCTGCGTCTCGGTATCGGTCACGACGTCTTCATAACGCACTTCGAGGATCGACAGCGGCGACACCGACTGCCAATGGCGCATCAGGCGCTCCTGGCCTTCGATGAAGAAACGGATATCGTCGAGATCGGTGGCATAACTCGACAATGGTGAAAAACTTTCGCTGAAGATCGACAGCGCAACGTCGCGCGGGTCGCGCCGGCACCACACGATGCGCGCGTCGGCGAACAGCATCGCGATCAATCCGACGTGCAGAAAGTTGTAGGGCTGTTTGTCGACCAGACGTTTCGTGTCGTCGGGCGCAGGTTTCGCGGCAGCCTGCAGATAATCGACGGCGCGACGGCGCAGCCATGCGGCGTCGAAACCCGCAGCGTCCTGCGGCCAGCGCAGCCCGGTGCGCTCGAAAGCGTCCTGTGCGATCGCAACGATGCCGGTCAATTCGCCGCAGCCGTGAACCTGCGGATGCGCGGCGAGGATCTGCTCGACCAGCGTCGTTCCGCTGCGCGGCATGCCCAGCACGAAAACAGGGCGCTCGTCGTGCAGCGCATCGGCATTGCGCGAGCGCAGCAGATCCTCGTTGAACGTTCCGATCGCGGCATCGATCTTCGCGGAATACTCCTCGCGATCGAATCCCCCATCCATGCGCCGTCGAAGCGCGTTCGCAGCGGACCAATGGCGAGCGGCATCGGCATAGGCGCCGCCCGCATCGTCGCGTTTGCCCAGCACGTAATGCAGATAGGCCTGCTCAAGCTCGGAGAGCTTCCCCTGCGCGAGCAGCGCTTCGGCATCGCGCAGCAGGTCGTCTGGCGCTTTCGTACGCAGCAGCGCGATGGAAGCGGCGAGCGGATCGCCCCACGCCGGCCGCAGCGCGTGCGCACGCGCATACGCATCCTGTGCCTGCGCCGCGTCGCCGAGATCTTCCGCGACCCATCCCAACTCCATCCACAGCGCCGCGTCGTCGGGGAAGCGTTCAAGCGCGGCGCGCACTGCCGTCAGCGCGGCCTGCGGCGCGCCCAGCCGTCGCCTGCACTGCGACAGCCGCAGCGACAACATCGCGTCGACCGATTGGCCGGAGGCGGCGAGGCGTTCGTACAGCGCCAGCGCCTCGGCGTGATGCTCCAGGACGTATTCGGTTTCGGCCAGTCCGCGTGCGATCAGCGGATGCGCCGGCGCCAGCGCATGCGCGCGTAGGAACGCCGGCAACGCCTCATCATCGCGATGAGCGGTGTACAGGCCCATGCCGAGCAGATACCACGCCTCGGCCAGCCCCGGCTGCAGCCCGGTGACCCTGCGGAACGTCTCGATGCCCTCGACCACGTGCCCGTTCGATGCCAGCAACTGCCCGAACTCCATCTGCAACGCCACCGACGCAGGATCCAGATCGACGGCGGTCCGCAGCGCATCGATCGCGACATCGATCCGGCCAGCCATCTGCGCTGCGATCGCACGGGCGCGATGCACCTCGGGGTCGCGCGGCCGCTGCTGCAGCAGCGTGGCGAGCAGGCGATCCGCTTCGAGCAGGCGCGATTGGCGCAAACTGTCGTAGACGAGGTCAAGCATGCGCGACCGCGCATCGGAGGACACGGATCCTGACGCCCGGCGACGGCATCAGCGCGCCTTGACGACCCGGGTGCCTGCGATCAGATCGTGTCCGCAGCGGTAGTCGCTGCGGAAAATCAGCAATACATTGATCAGCGGCAGGAGATTGCCCACGATCGGCACGAGGCTGACCACCTGGACGGGCAGATACCGCAGCGCCAGCAGCTTTCCGAACGGAGGCTTGTTGCCCTCCATGTCCACGATCTTGATGCCGAGCAGCCGTTTGCCCCAGGTCTGCGCGGTCGTGCTGAGCGGATACCCCTGAACGACGACGAAAAGCACCAGGCCGATCGCACCCCACAGGGCGACCAGACCGAACGAAGGCGTTTCTCCGGTCCGGGCTGCGGCCATGACCGCAGTGAAATAGCCGCCGAAAAACATCGCCGGCAGCAGCACCACCAGCAGGATCAGCGTATCGATGATGGCAGCGCCCAGACGCACGCCGCGATCGGCGAGATCGGTGCCGGCACGCGTGTCGACGATCGCGGCTTCAGGCGCGCGATAGGGGTTGTCTTCATTCATTCAAGTCGTCTCGATGGCGATTGGAGAAATGCTCACGTTCGCGGCAGCGTCACGCCGGTCTGGCCCTGGTACTTGCCGCCGCGATCCTTGTACGAGGTCTCGCAGACTTCATCCGACTGGAAGAACAGCATCTGCGCCACGCCCTCGTTCGCGTAGATGCGCGCGGGCAGCGGCGTGGTGTTGCTGAATTCGAGGGTCACGTGCCCTTCCCACTCGGGTTCCAGCGGGGTCACGTTGACGATGATGCCGCAGCGCGCGTACGTACTCTTGCCAAGGCACACCACCAGGGTGTCGCGCGGGATGCGGAAGTATTCGACCGTACGCGCCAGCGCGAAGGAGTTCGGCGGAATGATGCACTGGTCGGCGGTGATGTCGACGAAGCTGCCGCTGTCGAAATGCTTGGGATCGACGATCGTCGAGTTGATGTTGGTGAAGACCTTGAATTCGCGCGAGCAGCGCACGTCGTAGCCGTAGCTGGAGGTGCCGTAGCTGACGATCCGCTGGCCGTCGGCGGCATGCTTGACCTGGCCGGGCTCGAACGGCTCGATCATGCCGTGCTGCTCGGCCATGCGGCGGATCCAGCGGTCGCTCTTGATGCTCATGCACTCGTCCCGGGGCCGTGTGGCCCGATTTCAGTCATTGTCAGAGGCGGCATTCTACGGGATGCCGTCGATTCGCCCGGACACGCGGCGGGCGCGTCCGCTCAGACCAGCTGCGCGCCGATTTCGGCCTTCACGCGCGGGCGTTTGTCCAATTCGGCGAGCAGCCGCTGCGCGACATCGCGATAGGCCTGCGCGGCTGCGGACGCGGGTGCGGCGCGCACCACCGGCGTACCGGCGTCGCCCTGCTCGCGGATCGCGATCTCCAGCGGCAGCGAACCTAGCAGCGGAACACCGTACTGGGCGGCCATGCGCTCGCCGCCACCGCTGCCGAACAGATGTTCGACATGGCCACAATTCGAGCACATGTGCTGGGCCATGTTCTCGATCAGCCCGAGCACGGGAACATGGACTTTCTCGAACATCTTCAAGGCCTTGCGGGCGTCGAGCGTGGCGACATCCTGCGGCGTGGTCACGATCACCGCGCCCGCGACCGGAATCTTCTGCGCGAGGGTCAGCTGGATGTCGCCGGTGCCCGGCGGCAGATCGACGATCAGGATGTCCAGACCTTCACCGTCATCGCCGCCCCAGCGGGTCTCGTTGAGCAGTTGGGTCAACGCCGAAGTCGCCATCGGCCCGCGCCAGATCATCGGCGTGTCCTGTTCGACCAGAAAACCGATCGACATGGTCTCGATCCCATGGGCGCGCATCGGAATGATCGATTTCCCGTCGGGGCTGTCCGGGCGGCCCGACAGGCCCAGCATGGTCGGAATGCTCGGGCCGTAGATATCGGCGTCCAGCAGCCCGACGCGGGCGCCGAGATCGGCCAGCGCCACGGCAAGGTTGGCTGAGGTGGTCGATTTGCCGACACCGCCCTTGCCCGATCCAATCGCGATGATGTTGCGGATCCGGGGCAAGGGAGACAGCTCGGGCTGGACTGCATGAGGTGGAATTCGGAGCGTGGCGGGTGTCTTCATCCAGCCATTGTGGCGGTCCTGCCTGCCACTGGCCAGACGGCGCCCGATTTACCGATCTTGTCTCTTCTGGGACCACTCCGAAAAGCATGACGCAGGCGCGGAAAATCATCCCGCCCGCCTACCTGATTCACATGACAGCATCGTTAAAGTCATGTTAAGTTCAGCCTCGGACGGCAGGGGGACCATCTGCCGTCTCTATTCGTTTGATCACTTGCAACCGGGGAAATCCATGACTTCTCGTACACAGCTCAGGCTGCGACGCAGCCAACTGACCTCCGCCATCCTGGCAACGTTCCTGATCTCGGGCATGGCGCTCGCCCAGGACACCAACACCGAAGGCGACAAGGACGAAGACCAGACGACCACTGCGCCGTCGCAGAATCTCGACCGCATCGAAGTCGTCGGCAGCCGCATCAAGCGCGCCGAAGTCGAAGGCCCATCGCCGGTCACCGTCATCTCGAGCGCACAGCTCGAAAAAGAAGGCTTCGTCAGCGTTTCCGACGCGCTCGAAACCATCACCCAGAATTCCGGTTCGGTACAGAACGAACTGAACTCCGCCGGCGGTTTCACGCCGAACGGCAGCCCCATCGATCTGCGCGGCCTCGGCCCGGGTCGCACGCTGCTGCTGATCAACGGCCGCCGCGCTGCGGACTATCCGTTCCCGTACAACGGCCAGAGCAACTTCCAGAATTTCGGCAATATTCCGACCGCTGCGGTCGAGCGCGTCGAGATCCTCAGCGGCGGTGCTTCGGCGATCTACGGCTCCGACGCCGTGGCCGGCGTCGTCAACATCGTTCTCAAGAAGAACTATGAAGGCGACGTGTTCAAGCTGCGCACCGGCACCGCCACCACCGGCGGCGGCGATTTCGCCGATCTGCAGTGGGTCGGCGGCAAGACCGGCGACAACTGGAGCCTGACCTACGCCCTCCAGTATTTCGCGGACGAGCCGATCTACGCCTACCAGCGCGAGTTCATGGATTCGCGTCTGGACAATCCGCTGCCGCCTGACGTGGTCGGCATTCAGCCTGCTGCTGCTGTCCGCATCAACCGGGTCGGATTGCCGGCGAATACTCCCAACACATTCATCGCCCCCCCCGCAGGGACGTGCGATCGATTCGGCGGCGAATACGTCGACTGGACTTTCCGTGCCGTCCACAGCGTGACCCGCCTGCCGTACACGCAGGGCAACGCCTGCGGTTATCTGAAGGACGTCGGCTATCAGTCCATCACCAACGGCAACAACGATCTGTCCGGTTATCTCTACGGCACCTGGCAGTTCGACAACGGCATGGAAGGCTGGGCCAGCCTGACCGGTTTCCATTCCAAGTCGGAACTGAGCGGTGGCGTCGAATTCATCAGCGGCCCGCACACCGATGGCGTTGGCATCACCTCGACCATTTTCGCGACCAACCCCGGCATCAACGGCAACGTCCAGGTCCAGCGCATTTTCACGCCGCAGGAATACGGCGGCATCGAAAACACCAACCAGAAGTTCGATGAGAAATCGGCGGATCTCGCAGTCGGTCTGCGCGGCACCTTCGCCGACCGTTTCGACTGGGACTTCACCATCGGCCGCGCCGACTACTACGCCACCCGTACGCGCCCGCGTCTGGACGGTTCGGCGGTCACCGACTACTTCTTCGGCCCGCGTCTCAATACCACCGGGACGCCGCGCTACCTGATCAATCTCGACCGTTTCTACTCGCCGCTCACCCCGGCCCAGTACCGCTCGCTGTCGACGATCCTCAAGTACGAATCGCATTCGTGGGTAAACCAGGGCAGCTTCGTGCTGAGCGGCGATCTGTTCGAACTGCCCGCCGGCCCGGTTGGTTTCGCGGCGGTGCTCGAAGGCACGCAGCAGGGCTACGACCTGAACTCGCCCGACGCGATCCTCCCGACCAACCGTCTGGCCTACAACCTCACCGGCACCAACGGCGGCGGCGATCGCGACCGTTATGCGATTGGCGGCGAATTGAGCATTCCGATCTTCGAATCGCTGAAGATGAGTCTGGCGGGCCGCTTCGACAAATACGACGACATCACCAATGTCGACGATGCCAAGACCTGGGCCGCAGGCCTCGAATGGCGTCCGTTCGATTCATTGCTGGTCCGCGGCAACTATTCGACAAGCTTCAAAGCGCCGGATATGCATTACGTCTACAACGAGGGCAGCGGCAGCTTCGGCAATGCGCTCGACACTTATCGGTGTCTGTCGACTGGCGGCTATGCCACCTTGCCGCCGAGTCCCCCGGCAGGCGCTGTCCTCTGCGGCGGCACGACAAACATCTATTCGGTGTTTGCCACCAGCATGGGCGAGCCCACGCTGGAAGAGGAAACCGGCAAGTCGTTCACGGCCGGCTTCGTCTGGGACATCATGGATTCGCTGTCCCTCTCGATCGACTACTACGACATCAAGCTGGAAGGCGCGGTAGCCAACCTGTCGTCGACATTCATTCTCGATGCCGAAGGTGGCTGCCGTACCGGCCTGACCCGTACCCGCCAGACCTACCAGTTCGACATCAACTCCGCGTTCTGCCAAGAGATCATCAGCCGTGTGACCCGCAACCCGGCGATCGGCGAGCCCACCGACCGCATCAGCGAAATCCGCAGCGGACCGGTGAACCAGTCCTATGAGCGCGTGACCGGTATCGATGCCGCAATGAAGTATCGCCTCGACACCGAACGCTTCGGCAATTACGGTTTCAGCATGGAGTGGTCGCACCGGTTGAGCAACGAGACGCAGACCTTCGCGACCGACCCGATCGACCGCAATTTCCGCGACGACCCGGGCAACTTCGACTTCCGCAGCCGTATCCGCGGATCGGTCGGCTGGAACAAGGGCGACTGGACAGCGAACCTGTTCATGACCCGCTACGGCAGCCTGCCGAACTGGCAGGAAACCGCTCGCATTGCTCCGTATTTCATCTGGAACGTGAATGCGAGCAAGAAGATCACCGACAAGCTGACCGCCAGCTTCTTCGTGAACAACCTGCTGAACAACTTCCATCCGGACGACAGCGGCTTCAACAGCTACCCGTACTTCTGGCGCGGCTACAGCCCGGTGGGTCGCGAGATCTCGGCGCAGTTGCAGTACAAGTTCAGATAACACAAAGCGGCATCCGCTAGAAGCTGAAGAGCCCGGCAAACGCCGGGCTCTTTATTTTGCAGCGGCGAATTTTGCAGTGGCGAACCCAGCATGCTCTATCGCTCACCGTGCAGGCGCAGCAACAGTCGCATTGCGGCTGTGCTGCGATCGGGGATCGGAGCAAGTCACAGAACTGCCACAGGACATTCGACACATATCCCGCGGGCAGGGTCGGTGGCCTGGGCGAATAAACAGTCCGCGTGCCGCGGTAGGGGCCGGGGTATTACATTCCCGCAACAAGCAATCCCATATCCGGGATTCGAGGAGGGCAGCAGCAGAATATGCTCGCGGGCGGGCGACCGGAAAAACAGGTGATATACCCCTGTAAACGCCGCAAATTCCGGGAATCATGACCGAAGAAACTGCGATGGCCCGTATCTTGCTTGAGCATTGATGCATTGGCGCGCCAACAGGCACGCCAGGCGCCGTGTCGGGCATGGCAGTACCGGGTACGGCGGTACGGAGCACGCTCGTCGGCGAACAACTCGAATCCGCTGCACCAGCAACCCATGCGCGGGCGAGGAATCAAAAACGATATGGTTTTCGTCGCAATGAAATCTGCCACCGCATTTCCGTCACGCCACCGTGCGATTCATGCTTGAAGCTCCCGATTTACCCAAATCATCAAAACAAAATAGTCATCCGTTCTGATGGACCAAAAATTCTAGAGGTGCCTCGATGCTGTCCAATATGATGTTCGACCTCAAGTATGCATGGCGTCTTTTTCTCAAGGCTCCCGGCAACTCGCTGCTTTGCATCATCGTCGTGGCGCTCAGCGTAGGTCTGTCGCTGTTCGTGTACGTGATCGACTACAACATGTTCTTGAAGCCGCTGCCGTTCCCGGATTCGCAGCGCTGGCTGAGCCTCCAGCTTGCCGAGAACGAATCCGAATCGCAAAGTCCCTACATCGACGCCTATACGTATCAAGAACTGCAGAAGCGAGGGACCGCTGTCGACTACCTGGGGGCGTTTTCGCAACAGCCGGCCGTCCTCAGCGAAGGCCAGGCGAGCACGCGGCTGCGCGCAGCGGCCATCAGCCCGCAGCTCCTGACCGCGACCAAGGTCAAGCCGAAGTCGGGGCGAATTTTCAATGCTGCGGACAGTCAGATCGGTGCCGCTCGCACGGCGGTTTTGAGCTTCTCGACATGGCAGACATATTTCGCGGCCGACCCCGCGATCGTCGGCAAGCAAACTCGCATCGACGGCGAACCCGTGCGGGTCATCGGTGTGTTGCCCGACGATTTCTTCGCTTTCCAGGATTTCGAGATCTGGTTCCCGCTGCAACTGCCCAATCTCGCCAATCCGAGCGATTCGACCGTCACCTTGTCACCCATCGTCATTCTGAAAGAGGGACAAGAGGCGGAAGCAGCGCTGCAGAGCATGCAGGCAGTGGTCGACGAAGTCGGCAAAACGCACAAGAGTCTTTTCGGCCCCGACCGCAAACTCGATCTCTTTCCCGCAAATCGCATGTACACGCATGGCAACATCGCGGTTGTCGCCATGGCCACCTTCATCGCCGTCGCCGTGTTGTTGCTGGGCGGCTTGAATATCAGCCTGATCATCTTCGCCATGCTGCTTGAGCGGGCTCGCGAACTTGCGCTGAGGACCGCATTGGGCTCCACCAGAATGCGCCTGATCCGCCAGTGTCTTCTGCAGTCCGCATTCGTCGTGCTGTTCGGACTCGTACTGGGTGGCTTTCTCGCAGCGATGGCAGTGGACTGGGCCCACGGATTGCTCGAATTCACCGCCCGCATTCAGGCGGCCGGGCGTGATCCCAATGAATTGGTGATCAGACCGTTCGATTTGCTTACCGCGATAGGGGTTGCGATCTTCCTCTGGCTGGCCAGCACGCTGATCCCCGCATGGCGTCTTTCCAGACTGGATCCAGCGATGACCCTGGCCGGAAGCGGCAAAGGTGGAATCGCGACGCGCGGCGGGAACAAGACCGCCAGCATCCTGGTCGGCTTGCAGGTATTCGTGTCCTCGCTGCTGCTGGTCATCTGCGCGAATGTAGTGCTCGCTGTCAACAAAGAATTGAGCAAGCCGCTAGGCGTGGAATCCACGCAGCGCATGATCTCGACTTATCCGACGATTTTCGATTCGCGCTACGCTGACCCGAATCAGCGTCTGCTTTACTGGGATCAACTCGCTGGCACCATCAAAGAGCGGATACCCGGTGCGGAAGTCGCATTCGCGACAGCTCCGCCGACCGCGCCGGAGGAGGTCCCTGCCATTCTCGGAGACAGAACGGATGTCGCCCAGAACGGCACTTTGACCCTCCCCGTCGCCGCCGTGTCCGAAAGTTATTTCGCATTGCTCGGCATCGATCTCAAAAGTGGCCGGCTGTTCGACAACACCGACGACAGTTCATCCACAGGCGTGGCGGTAGTCGACGAACGAACGGCCGAGCGCTATTGGCCAGGACGCAATCCGATCGGCCAGCGCCTGCGCCTCAATCCGAATGAAAACGGCCCATGGCTCGAAGTCGTCGGCGTGGTATCTGCCGTCTCGGAGCCCTATCCCGCGACGATCGGCGTGATTTACCAGCCATTGCGTCAAGCGGCTCCCGAGGCATTCCAGTTGCTCGTGAAATTGCCGGCGTCGGCGACCAACAGCCGAGAGGCACTGCATGCCGCTGCGTTTTCCGTGAATCCTGATCTGCCGCTGCACAATCTGCAGAAGCTGGATGAGTATCTGGTCGCGATCAACTCCTACAAGTCGCTTGTCCCCGGGTTCAGCGGCATAGGTCTGGTATTGATCACCTTGGCCGCGACAGGTCTGTTCGGATTGATCGGCCGGTCGGTCGCGCAGCGGACGCAGGAAATAGGCGTCTTGCGCGCACTGGGTTGCACGAAGTGGAAAGTCACCGCCAAGTTCCTGCGCCAGGCGCTGATATATCTCGGCGTCGGAATCGTCGGTGGCTGCGTCGGCATCGCGATGACGACATCCATGAGTGGTACCATCTCGAACGTTCTCGAGAACGTGATTCCGGTCACTGCCGGCGTATTCGTTCTGATCGCGCTCGTGATCTTCGTTTCATCTTTCATGCCTACCCGACGCGCAGTCTCGATGGAGCCGGGCGACGCTCTGCGCTACGAGTAACGCATCGACACGCCTTCCATCGGAAGACCGTATAAAGCGCTTGAATCGCAGCAACCACACATTCAGTCGAAGAAGACAGAACATGCAGCCAGAAAACAAACAACGGCGAAAAAGAAGCTTCAAGTCCCGCCTGCTCATCGTGTTCGGCGTGCTTTGCGCCGCAGCACTGACAGCGCATTTCGCATGGAAGTACTCTGGCTCGGATCAGCCGGAACTGGTCATCGACAAAGATGGCATCAAGGTCTATTCCATCAAATCGCCCGGATCTTCTGTCCTGAAGATCATGGCGACGAGACGTGTCCCGACAACGATGGACAAAGCAGTGTCGGGCATGATGGACGACAGTCTCGAGAATTGCGCCGACTGGAACGCGAATTGCTTCGTCTCGCGCGCTGTCGACCCTTGGGATCCGAAGACCGCGTCCTATACGCAGCTATGGGTCCAGAATGTAGGCACCCCCTTCGCGCCGCGCGAGTATCTTCTCAACACGCAATTGTCGAAAGACCCCGTCACCAAAGTGGTGGTCGTCCAGTTCAAGGCAGCACCCGACAAACTGCCGCCCGATGACTGCTGCGTCCGGGTAAGACACATGCAAAGTCGTTGGCAGTTCACGCCGGCAGGCGAAAACCAGATCGACGTCAAACTGTTGATGGATATCGATGTCGAAGTTCCGTACTTCCTGTTCAACATGGAGGTCGCCGACAGCGTCTATGCCACCTTCGAAGATCTGCCGCGCGTGTTCAATGCGAAGCGATACGAGAATGCCAGAGTGGAATGGCTGCACAGCGCCGAATAAGAGCGGTCGATCCACGCTGAATCGGCCCCGCTGCCGATACGCGCGCAGGGCGGTTCGTTCCTGCGCGCGCAGGTGGGCTTCGACCAAGGGCTCTTGGATTTCCGTGTCGGAACGTGGACTGCTGAACGATCGGCATCGGCAGCAGGGGATTTTTCGGCGCGTCCGCCCGCCCCCGCTTCCATACCTCCCCGGATGCGGTATAAAGACCTGCCCCGGCGCGGCTCCCGCCAAGCCGGGCTCGACAATATGATCCACGCCCTGGGAGGGGAAAGATGCGCATCAAATCACTCATGACACTGCTCGCGTTGCCGATGATGGCCGCAGCATTCGTCGCGTCGGCCCAGAATGCTTCGCCGGTCGGCCAATGGAAAACCTACGATGAAGAAACCGGCAAAGCCCGACTCATCGTCGATGTCTACGAAGCCAAGGGCGGCACCTACGCCGCCAAGGTCGTCGATACCCTGTTCCAGCCCAACGCGGTCTGCACCGAATGCAGCGGCGACAAGAAGGGCAAGCCGATCAAGGGCATGGTCATCATGTGGGGGCAGAAGCCCGGTGCCGATGGCAGCTTCTCCGGCGGCCAGGTGTTGAAACTCACCAACGGCAAGACCTACAAATCCAAGGCCCAGTTGCAAGCGGGCGGCAGCAAGTTCGAGGTCTCCGGCTGCCTGGGCCCGATCTGCAAGAAACAGGTCTGGACCCGCGAGAACTGATCCAGCGCACAAGCGTCGCCCGAACGGCCCGTGATCGGAAACGATTCGCGGGCCGTTTTCATATGCACGTATCCAGAATGTGCACGCATCCAGCATGTCCACTCCAGACAGACCTCAGCCATGATCCGCAGCCTCCTCGCCCTGTTCGCCCTGCTTTGCCTGCTGCCGCTGAACGCGTTGGCCCAGAACACCCCGCTCGGCCGCTGGCGCAGCATCGACGATGCCACCGGCAAGCCCAAGGCGGTGATCGAAGTCTCCCAGGCCGGCAACGGCACGCTGTCGGCGAAGATCGTCCAGTTGATCGACACCAGCGACGGCCCGAACCCGCTTTGCGACGACTGCAGCGGCGCACGCCACAACCAGCCGATCCTCGGCATGACCATCGCCTGGGGGCTGAAACCCCAAGGTAAGGTCTGGGGCGGCGGCCGCATCCTCGACCCGGAAAACGGCAAGGAATACTCGGTGAAGATGACGCCCATCGCGGGCGGCAAGAAGCTTGAAGTGCGCGGCTTCCTCGGCCTGGCCCTGCTCGGCCGCACCCAGACCTGGCTGCGGGAGTCGCCGTAGCGGCGCATGCGATAATCGCCGGCCGTTTCCGCTGCTGGTCCGCCCCGCCCATGACTCGTTCCGCGCTCGTCACCAACGCCCTGCCCTACGCCAACGGCCAGATCCATCTCGGCCATCTGGTGGGCTACATCCAGGCCGATATCTGGGTGCGGGCGCGGCGGATGTCGGGCGACACCGTCCACTTCGTCTGCGCCGACGACACCCACGGCACGCCGATCATGCTGGCGGCCGAAAAAGCCGGCACCACGCCGGAAGCCTTCATCGCCGACATCCAGGCCGCGCACGTGCGCGATTTCGCCGCGTTCGGTGTGGTCTACGACCACTACGACTCCACCCACTCGGCCGGCAACCGCGCGATCACCGAGGCGATCTACGCCCGGCTCGACGCCAACGGCCACATCGGCCGGCGCGCGGTGCAGCAGTTCTACGACCCGGCCAAGGGCATGTTCCTGCCCGACCGCTACATCAAGGGCATCTGCCCGAACTGCGGCACGCCCGACCAGTACGGCGACAACTGCGAACACTGCGGCGCCACCTACGCGCCCACGGATCTGAAGGAACCGCGCTCGGTCATCAGCGGCGCCACGCCGGAGATGCGCGAGTCGGAGCATTTCTTCTTCGAACTCGGGCAGTTCACCGATTTCCTGCGCGAATGGCTGTCCGGCGACGTGATGGTGCCGGGCATGAAGGCCAAGCTGCAGGAATGGCTGGACTCCGACGGCGGCCTGCGCCCATGGGACATCTCCCGCGACGCGCCGTATTTCGGCTTCGAGATTCCCGGCCAGCCCGGCAAGTATTTCTACGTCTGGCTGGACGCGCCGATCGGCTATCTCAGCAGCTTCAAGTCGCTGTGCGATGCGAAGGGCTACGACTTCGATGCGTTCACGAAGGCCGGTAGCGACGCCGAGCTGCATCATTTCATCGGCAAGGACATCGTGAATTTCCACGGCCTGTTCTGGCCTGCGGTGCTGCAGGGCTCGGGCTTCCGCACGCCGACGCGGCTGCATGTGAATGGGTATCTCACCGTCAACGGCACGAAAATGTCGAAGGGCCGCGGCACTTTCATCCAAGCGCGCACCTATCTCGACAGCGGACTGCATCCTGAGGCGTTGCGCTATTACTTCGCCACGAAAAGCAACGGTCAAGTCGAAGATGTCGATTTGAATCTGAGCGACTTCGTCGCGCGCGTAAACAGCGACGTTGTCGGAAAGTTCGTGAATATCGCGAGCCGCTGTGCTGGCTTCATCGAAAAGCATTGCGATGGTGTGATCGGCAGCGGATTTACGACAGGACATGGCGAAGAACTCTATTCGAGAACGCTTGCAAGGCGCGATGAAATCATTGCCGCCTATGCTGCAAACAATCCTGCCGCCGCGCTCCGAAGCATCATGGAGGCCTGCGATGAAGCCAATGCGTACATCGCCGATCGAGCGCCATGGAAGCTGGCAAAGCAGCTTGAAAGCGATCCCTCCGTGCATGACGACCTTCGCGCTGTTTGCACGACGGCATTGAATATTTTCAGACTGATCAATGCTTATTTGAAACCCATTCTTCCCGACACCTCATTGCGAGCGGAGTTTTTCCTTTCCGCCCCGGCCTCGCACTGGAGCGATTTGGATGCCCCACTGCTGAATCACGCGATAAAACCTTATGCAGCCCTCTTCACCCGAATCGACCCGAAACAGATCGAAGCCATGACCGAAGCCTCCAGAGAATCGATGAAGCCGACCGATGCCGCTGTTGCAGGAGCGGCTTCAGCCGCGAAGCCTGCGGATTCGGAATCGAAGCTCGCGGCTGAAGCCGCTCCTACGAAGAGCGAGGCGGCGAAGAGCGAAGTGGCGAAGGCCGAGGCTGCTGCGGGCGGTTTCATTGGCATCGACGATTTCGCGAAGCTCGATCTGCGCATCGGCAAGGTGCTGGCGTGCGAATTCGTCGAGGGCTCGGACAAGTTGCTGCGTTTCGAGCTGGACGCGGGCGAACTGGGCAAGCGGCAGATCTTCTCGGGGATCCGCGGCAGCTACGGTGAGCCGGAAACGCTGGTCGGCCGCAACGTGGTGTTCATCGCCAATCTCGCGCCGCGCAAGATGCGTTTCGGCCTGAGCGAGGGCATGATCCTCTCCGCCGGTTTCGACGGCGGCGCGCTGGCGTTGCTGGATGCCGACAGCGGCGCCGAACCTGGAATGCCAGTGCGCTGATTCGCGGAGATGCCGATGCGCAACAATCTTCATCACCCCCTCCGGTCGATCGCGTGGCTCGCCGCGTTGATCGCAGTGCTGGCCACCGGCTGTGCCGGCACGTCGACGGGCGATACGGCCCCGAAAGACCCGCAGCCCGCCCCGCGCCCAATCGGCGGCGACCGCGACGCGCATGGCTGCCTCGCGCCCGCCGGTTACACGTGGTGCGCACGCGAACGCGCCTGCGTGCGTCCGTGGGAACTGGCGAAGCAGGCGGGCTTCGACAATACCGCTGAAGGTTTCGCAGCGCACTGCTCGGCAGCGGACAGCACCACGACCCCGTGAGTATCGATCTCGTCGAACGCATCGACCGCATCCTGCCGCAGACGCAGTGCGGACAATGCGGTTACGCAGGCTGCCGGCCCTACGCTGAAGCCATGGCGCTCGGCGAAGCGGGCGTCGATCGTTGTCCTCCCGGCGGCGATGCGGGCGCGCGCGCATTGGCGCACGTGCTGCGCGTGCCTGCAGTGCCGTACGACCACTCACGCGGTCTGCACAAATCACCGCAGGTCGCGGTGGTCGTGGAAGCGGACTGCATCGGCTGCACCAAATGCATCCAGGCGTGCCCGGTCGACGCCATCATCGGCGCGGCCAAGCACATGCACGTGGTGATCGAACCGCTGTGCACCGGCTGCGAGCTGTGCATTCCGGCGTGCCCGGTGGATTGCATCCTGCTGCTGCCCGCTGCAGAGTCGACGCCATGACCTACCTTGCGCTCGATGCCGCCGCCATCATCGCCACCGGCGCGCGGTTGAGCACGCGGATCGACGAGCGCTTCGAGAATTCCGGGCTTTTCAAAGTGAGCCGGGAACTGCTGGCCGTCGCGCGCGACACCACCGAAACCATCGAACACATCCGCCGGCCGCGCTGGTGGATCCGCGCGGGCGTCGCACTGGCGTTGCTGGCGATGGTCGCAGTCGCCATCGTGCTGGCGGCATCCGCCAGCGCGCCGTCGTCGCAACTGGAATGGTTCGCGCTGCTGCAGATCATCGAGTCGGCGATCAACGACCTGATTTTTCTCGGGATCGCGGTGTTTTTCCTGTCGTCGCTGGAGACCCGGATCAAACGCCGGGCCGCGCTGCGCGCGCTGCATCAGTTGCGCAGCCTCGCGCACGTGATCGACATGCACCAGCTGACCAAGGACCCGGAACAACTGCTCTCGGCGGATGGCGCGACCGCCTCCTCGCCGGAGCGCACGCTCAATCGCTTCGAACTGTCCCGTTACCTCGACTACTGCACCGAGATGCTGGCGATCATCAGCAAACTCGCGGCGCTGTACGTGCAGGACATGGACGATCCGCAGGTGTTGGGCGCGGTCAACGACATCCAGAACCTGACCACGGGACTGTCGTCCAACATCTGGCAGAAGATCGTCCTGATCGACAGCATCGACGAGCGCAAGCATCGCGCCATCGCAAACGAGAACGCGACCGGCCGCTGAGCGTCTCTGTTGCTGGTTTTTCCGCTGGCTTTATCGCTTCTTGCTGGCCGCGCACGCAGAACAGATGCGCTCGACCTTGTAACCCTTGGCGCGCAGTTTCTCGACCACGCCGTCCTCACCGAGCAGATGCAGCGCGCCGACGACGACGAGGGTGTCGTCGGTCTTTTCGTCGTCGAGCATGCGCTGCAGCTTGGGCACCCATGCGTCGTTGCGGGCGACGTTGATCTTGCGATAGAGCTGCGGATAATCCCGGCGCATGTCGCCGGCCATGCCATCCAACAGCTCGGCGGCGGCGCCGCGACGCCAAGCGGTGTGCAGCTTCTCGATCTCGACCTTCGCGTTCACCGCTTCGTTCAGGGATTCGTCCAGAAACTGCAACTGCTCGGCTTTGGTCATCCCGTCGAATACCGCGATTTGTTCGCTGCCTTTTTCCAGGCCCATCGTCGGCTTGGACGCTTTTTGCGCGCGGCCGATGAAGTGCATATCGAGGCCGATTTCGGGATCGAGGCCCTGCTTGTCCATCTCGACCAGTGAAATCGTCAGCCCGACGAACCACGGCTCGAACATCTGCAATGCCTGTGCGGGCATGCCCATCTTCTGCAGGGCCTTGCCGTTGGCGGCGATCCAGGCGTCGAGCTTCGCGATGGTTGCGTCGGGCAATTCGCTGTTGAGCGGCGTGCGATCGGTACGCAGCGCCGCCATGCCCATCGCCTGCCCCAACTCGGGCGACTGCAATTCCTGCGGCGACAGTTCGAATGCCATTGCTTCGGCATCGTCGAAAGCCGCGTCGACATCGGCCGACAGCGGATAGTCGCTGGGCTTGAGCATGTGGAACGACCCGAGCAGATACAGATCGTTGTCGGCGTCCGACACTTTCCACATCAGCGGTACCGGTGGCGCTACGGCTGCAGTTGCGGCTCGCGACGGTGTAGCGGCATCCGCGGAAAACGATGCGGCGGAGACAGCGAGCATGCCGAGCAGCACGGATTTGAAGATCATGGCGTTCCTTGAAGTGATGTCGATGACGCGGCGTCAGTGTTTGACGCCGTAGCGTTTTTCGCCGGCGGTGATCGCCAGATCCAGTCGATTCTGGTTCGGCGGCAGCGGACAGGTGGCGAACGGCGTGAACGCGCAGGGCGGATTGTAGGTGCGGTTGAAATCGATCACGACCTTGCCCTTCGCATCCGGGCGCGGCACGTCGAGATAACGGCCAGCGCCGTAGCTTTCGTGGCCGCTGGTGCGGTCGGCGATGATCAGCGACAGCGTCGTTTCGCCCTGATCCAGCGCCTCGATGCGATAGGTCTTGCCATCGCGCTGGAATTCCAGCGCACCGGGGTTCGGCATGTTCTCGGTGGTGCCGATGATCGTGGCGATCGGCAGCGTGGTCCCGGGAGGATTCGGGACGAAGGTCGCTTCGACGCGCCAATTCCGGTCGGCAGGCCAGTAATCGATGTTCTTGAAATTCGTGCGCGTCGGCGCATCGGCATGCTTCACCCGCAGCGCGCGATTGCCGGCGCGTTCGATCACGGTGAGCTTGCCCTTGCCTTCGTCGAAGCCGAGCACGCTGGGTGGTCCATTGCTGTCGTCTTTGAGTTCGACGCGACCTTTGAACGGTTGGCCGTCGAGCGTCAGCGCAAGCCCGCGTTCGGGCGTGAAGAACACTTTTCCATTGTTGCGCTGGAACATGCCCAACGACTCCGGCCCCATCGCGATGCGGATACCGCTGCGCGCACTGCTGCCGACGTAGTGCGACTGCAGCGAGAGCCAGTGCAGACCGATCAGGCTGGACCAGCCGTCGGGCTGGGTCAGGTCTTCCTGGCGCTGCATGCGCCAGAGACTTTCTTCGGACAGATACTGTGCTTCGGCTTCGCTCAACGGCGCATCTTCGGCCGTCTTCTTGTCGCCGCAGGCCGATGTCGTCGCCAAGAGCAACGACAAGGTGGCGGCACGCGCAAGCACGACTGCGGTTTTACGCATCTGGATCGTATCCATGTTCAACGCCCCCTCAAGAACCAGCGATCGATCTCGCCCAAAGTGAATTTCGCCCAGGTCGGGCGTCCATGATTGCATTGCCCCGAACGTTCGGTGGCTTCCATTTCGCGCAGCAGCGCGTTCATCTCCGGAACGCTCAGACGGCGATTGGCGCGCACGGCAGCGTGACAGGCCATCGTCGCCAACAGTTCGTCGCGCGCCGCCGCCACCCGTCTGGATTCGCCGTGCTCGACCAGATCGGCGATCACGTCGCGAAACAAGGCTTCGACCTCGCCGTCGGCGAGCAGTCCCGGCACGCCGCGCAGGGTCAGACTCTGCGGCCCGCTGCGGGTGATCTCGAAACCGAGCACGGCCAGCGTGTCGGCTTCGCGCTCGGCGGCATCCGCTTCGCGCGCCGACACTGCGATGGTCTGCGGCACCAACAGCGGCTGCATGCGCAGACCGACGCTGTCGTGCGCGGTCTTGAGTTTTTCGTAGCCGATGCGCTCGTGCGCCGCGTGCATGTCGACCACGATCAGGCCATCGGCGGTTTCGCTGAGCACGTAGATGCCGTGCAATTGCGCGATGGCGTAACCGAGCGGCGGCACGTCGCCATCGCCGACTTCGGGCAGCGGGCGCATCGCAGGCTGCGGCGACGAGGAAGGCGCATACAGCGCGGTGTACGCGGCGCGGGTCTCGTCGACGCGCAGGCCAAGACCGGTCTGCGGCATCGGCCGGTTCCACTGCGGCATGCCACCGCTCTGCGCCGCGCTGTTCGTGGAATACGCCTGGACATCCGAAGACGCCAGAGCAGGCACGCCGTCGGCGACGCCCGCAGCGATGCCGGCGCGGGTTTCGGCGAGAGCGGCGTGCAGGGTGCGGTAGACGAAATCGTGGATCGGCCGCGCATCGCGGAAACGCACTTCGTGCTTCGCAGGATGCACGTTGACATCGACCCGGCGCGGGTCGACTTCGAGAAACAGCACATACGCCGGCTGGCGCCCGTGAAACAGCACATCGGCATAGGCCTGCTTCACCGCGTGCGCAACGCTGCGGTCGCGCACCGCGCGGCCGTTGACGTACAGATACTGCTGATCGGCGCTGGCGCGCGAATACGCCGGCTGCGCGATCCAGCCGTGCAGACGCATGAAGCTGCCGCTGTCGGTGGACAGCGGCGCGGCGTGATCGACCTGCAGCGCGTTGGCGAGGAATTCTTCGCCCAGGGTTTCCGCCAGGCGGTCGCGGGAAAACAGCGCGCCGCTGTCGCCTCCGCTTTGATCGCCCTTGTAGCGTCGCAGCGGTTTGCCGTTGTGGCTGACCCGCAGTTCGACATCGGGCCGCGCCAGCGCGAGCTGGCGCAGCCACTCTTCGATATGACCGAGTTCGGTGCGCTCGGCGCGGAGGAATTTGCGTCGCGCCGGCACGTTGAAGAACAGATCGCGCACTTCGACCGTGGTGCCGGGGGACTGCTGCTTCGGCGCGAGATCTCCGACGCGACCGCCGTCGACCGGCAGTGCGCTGCCGTGGCCGTCGTCGCCGCGACGCGATGCGATGCTGAAGCGGCTGACCGATGCGATCGACGGCAGCGCTTCGCCGCGAAAACCGAGCGTGGCGACCGCTTCCAGATCGTCGAGCGAGGCGATCTTGCTGGTGGCGTGGCGCTGCACCGCCAGCAGCAGTTCTTCCGGCGCGATGCCGCCGCCATCGTCGCGTACGCGGATCAGACGCACGCCGCCGTCTTCCAGATCGATATCGATGCGCCTTGCACCGGCATCGATGGCGTTCTCGACCAGCTCTTTCACCACCGATGCAGGCCGCTCGATGACTTCACCGGCTGCGATCTGGTTGATGAGGGTGTCGGGGAGTTGGCGGATGGTCACGGAGAGGAAAGAGCCTGCGGAGTGTTGCGTGCAATGGTCGGTGAAGTGCGGCGCACTGTCACCTGCGGATGCGCTCGAATTTCAGAACGCGGTCGCAGAGCCCGCCGGCGCTCGCACGCAGCGTCGAGCCGTCGCGCGCCTGCCAGACGAAGATATGCAGGCCGGAACCGATGTCGCGGCTGGCCGGCCCGAGCGTCGCAACCAATGCCGACAGGCTCATGTCGTCGTGGGCGCGGTCGAATACGGCGCTGTCCTCGACCACACGGCCTTCCTCGACCAGTTCATGCATGTCGGCGAGTTTGCTGCGCTCGCAATCGACACCCGCTGTCGCCGTCGTCACCCGCCCGCAGCCGGCCGACACAACCATCACGAGCATTACGGCCATCAGTGGATATCGACGCATGCGAAGCCCGGAAGTTCATCTCCCGGGATGATACGTCAGCGTTGCGGGCGCGAAAGCCCGATTCTCAGGACTTTCAGGACTTCCAGAAGTCAGGGGCTTCCGCCCGTCGCGGTGGCGGACGGAGCTGCAGCGCTGGCCACGACCGCGCCTTCGAGCGCCTTGGCGCGCGCAGCGAAGATCGTGCCCGGCGGCGGCTGACGGGTGAAGTAGGTATTCACGCCATCGAGCACCGCGCGCGCGATCGTCCGTTGGTACTGCGGATCGATCAGGCGACGCTCTTCGTCGGGATTCGAGATGAACGCGGTTTCGACCAGCATCGCCGGCATGTCGGAGGTCCGCAGCACCGAGAAATTGGCGCGTTCGATCGCCGGCTTGTGGTTGTTGCCGATGGTCTTCAGGCCGGAGAGCACGTGACCGGCCGCATCTTCCGACGCCCTCATCTGGCCGCTCTGGGTGAGATCGAGCAGCACCGAGGCCAGGGTGTTGTCGGGTTTGTGCGCACCGGCGCCACCGATCAGATCGGCTGCGTTTTCCTTGTCGGCCAACCAGCGCGCGCGCTGCGAAGATGCGCCGCGCAGCGACAGTACGTACACCGACGAACCTTTTGCGGCGCGATTTTCGGCAGCGTCGGCGTGGATCGAGATGAATATGTCGGCCTTGGCCTGCCGCGCCAGTTGGGTCCGCCGCGGCAACGGCAGGAACACATCGGCGTCGCGGGTCAGATAGGCTTTGAGACCGGGGGTGGCATTGATCTGGCGGGCCAGTTCGCGGGCGATGGCGAGGGTCACGTCTTTTTCGCGCTTGCCGCTGGGGCCGTGCGCACCGGGATCCTGACCGCCGTGGCCGGCATCGATGGCCACGATCAGCGGCCTGGTGCCAACACGCAGATCCTGCAGGGTCTTGCCGGCCGCAACGGGCGGTTCGACTGCCGCAATCACGGGCTTGGCCGCCGGGTCGGCAGGTTTGATCACCGCCACGGGTGTGGACACCGGTGGCACGACGGTCGCCGGGGGTTTGGTTGCCGCAGGCGCGGTGATGGCGGGCGCGGTCAGTGCAGGCAGAACCTGGTCTAGGACAGACGGCAACTGCGGCGCCGCCGCAACCTGTGAATAGATCGCTGTCGTGGGCATCTGTGCGGGCTTGGCCGTTACGGTGGCGGCTGGCGTGGAGGCAGATGGCGTGACGACGGACGGCACGACCGGTGTCGATACCGGGGTTGTCGATACCGGGGTCGCAGCGAGCGGCCTGGCGCCATCGCCCGGCCATTCCAGCACCAGACGAACACCATCGGCACCACGTTCGAGGCGCGGCTTGACCGGCGCGACCGGTGAAGCGAGATCGAACACGATCCGGGTCGTCCCGGCCGTGGGCTTGCCGCTGCGCACGGCCTTGACCACGCCGGCAGGCGCAGGCAACTGCAGGGTGCGGCCGGTGGAAGTATCGGGAAGATCTACCACGAAGCGGTCGGGGTTGGACAGGGTCATCGTCCTGAAGGCGACATCGCCCTGGAGCTGCAGTTCGGCGCGGGTGCCGGTAGCACTGTCGCTCAGACGCAACGCATTGATTTCATTCGCTTGCGCAAGGTTCCAGCACAGGGCCGCCAGCAATGCCAGGCCCAGAATGATTTGCTGGATGGTGGTCCCCTTCGCGCGCATGAGCGGTAGTCAATCACCAGCCGGGGATTTTTTCAAGCACTTTTCCCTTAATAATCCGTAACCTGCCGGAACTTCCTCTGCTCTGGCATCAGCAAGAGGCCGCAAACCCATGCACGGGCGCCACGCGAGCCAGCCAGGACGCCCCTGACGGGGTCATCGGCAACAGCTCGCAGCGACGGCCTTCGCCCTCGATCGCCAGGCCGATCCGCAGATCGGCGGCCGGCAGGGAATCGCCGCCCCGCTCCGGCCACTCGACCAGCCAGAGCGCGGCGTCGACATCGTCCAGGCCCAGGAATTCCAGCTCGGCACCATCGCCGATCCGGTACAGATCGAGATGCAGAGCCTCACCCGCCGACAGCGGATAGCGCTCGACCAGGGTGTAGGTCGGGCTGCGGATCGCGCCAGTCACGCCCAATGCGCGCAGCCAACCGCGTGCGAGCGTGGATTTCCCGGCACCCAGATCGCCCTGCAGATGCACCACGGCCGGCGTCGGAGCGGTTTGCGCGAGCGAGCGCGCCAAGCGCTCGGTGGCTTCCGCGTCCTCCAGATACAGCACGACAGCAGTGTGTTCGATCACAGTCTTCATGCGCCCCGCGCCGGATTCGCGAGGCGGCGCAGTTGCGGAAACAGATCCGACGGCAGCAGCCCGCGCTCGCCGCCGTCGTGGGCAGCGGCATCGCCAGCGGCAGCGTGCAGCAGTGCGCCGCAGATCGCCGCATCGAAGTTCGCGCATCCCTGTGCGATCAGCGCAGCGATCACGCCGGTCAACACATCGCCCATCCCGCCGGTAGCCATACCGGGATTTCCAGCATCGACGATCACCGGAATTTCATCCGGCGCCGCGACCACCGTGCCGGCGCCCTTGCAGACCACGACGCAGCCGTATTCGTCCGCCAAGCGTTTCGCCGACGCGATGCGGTCCTGTTCGATCTGGCCAACGGAAGTCCGCAGCAGGCGCGCGGCCTCGCCCGGATGCGGCGTGAGCACCGCCATTTCCAGCGTTCCCGGCGAATTCGACAGCAGATTCAGGGCATCCGCATCGATCACGATCGGCAGGTCTTGCGCGAGTGCGGCTTCGAGCAGCGCTTCGCCCCATTCGCCACGCCCCAGTCCAGGGCCAATGGCGATCACCGTGCAACGATCGAGCAAAGGCTTGAGCTGCGAACCGGACTCGACCGCGCGCACCATGGTTTCCGGACAGCGCGTCAGCAGCACCGGCACGTGCTCGGCACGCGTCGCCGCGCTGACCATCCCCGCGCCGACGCGATGCGCGGCTTCCGCGCACAACGCGACCGCGCCACCGAAGCCGTGATCGCCACCGATGCACAGCACGGTGCCGAAACTTCCCTTGTGCGCATTGCGCGCGCGTGGCTTCAGCCATTGCGGCAGCGCCTCCGGTCTGGCGATGCGTGCGGCCGGTTCGAGATCGTCGAAGACATGATCTCCCAGCCCAAGGCTGTCGATCACCACTTCGCCAGCGACCGCGCGACCGGCGCCCGTGTACAGACCGGGTTTGCCGGCGATGAAGCTCAGTGTGACGGCCGCCTTGATCGCAAGACCGTGATGATGGCCGCTGTCGGCATCGACGCCGGAAGGCACATCCAGCGCCAGCACCGGCGAGGCCTGATGATTCAGCGCAGCGACGAGATCGGCCGCCATCCCTTCGAGCGGGCGCTGCAGGCCGATGCCGAACAGCGCATCCACCCACACGTCGACCTGCGGCAGCCCGTCGTCGACCAGGAACATCGCCGCTTCGCCGCCTGCCCGCAGATACGCATCGGCGGCGCGTCGGGCCGCGCCCGCCTTCACGTTGTCGCCCAGACGCAGCGCGAAGACATGGCGACCGGAGCTGCGCGCCAGTTCGGCCAGGACGTAGCCGTCGCCGCCGTTGTTGCCGGGACCGCAGACGATGCCGATCCGCTGCGCCTGCGGCCAGCGATCCAGCAGCAGACGCCAGGCAGCGAGGCCGGCACGGGCCATCAGGTCGTCTTCATCCAGATCGAAGCGCGTCATCGCCACCTGCTCGGCGGCGCGGACCGCACCGCTGCGGTAGAGCTTCGGCAGATCATTGAGGGAAGCGATAGGCATGCCCGGATTCTATACTCGCGGCGTGGATACGAGCACCGACATCGACCTGCCTGCACTTGCCTTGCGGATCAAAGCGCTGGCGGGCGAATTCGGCTTCCAGCGCTGCGGGATCGCCGATGTAGAACTGGGCGAAGACGAGCAGCATCTGCGCGACTGGCTTGCGCAGGGGCTGTACGGCTCGATGGCGTGGATGGCGCAGCACGGCGACAAGCGCAGCCGCCCGGCGGAACTGGTGCCGGGCACGCTGCGGGTGATCTCGGTGGGAATGGACTATGGCCGCGACCCCGACGAAGCCTGGGCCACGCTCGACGACCACGAACGCGCCTATGTCGCGCGCTACGCCCTGGGCCGCGATTACCACAAGCTGATGCGCAACCGGCTGCAGAAGCTCGCCGATCGCATCGCTGACGAGATCGGCCCGTTCGGTCATCGCGTGTTCGTGGATTCCGCACCGGTGCTGGAACGCGCGCTGGCGCGCAACGCCGGGCTGGGCTGGATCGGCAAACACACCTGCCTGATCGACAAGGACGGCGGTTCGTGGTTTTTCCTCGGCGAACTCTACGTGGACCTGCCGCTGCCCATCGACCCACCGGCCACCGCGCACTGCGGTACCTGCGCGCGCTGCATCGACATCTGCCCCACCCAGGCGATCGTCGCGCCGTATCGTCTGGATGCGCGGCGCTGCATCGCCTATCTCACCATCGAGCACGAAGGCAGCATCGACGAAGCATTACGGCCCCTGATCGGCAACCGCATCTTCGGCTGCGACGACTGCCAGCTGGTCTGTCCATGGAACAAATTCGCGAAGACCACCGACGAGCCGGATTTCCGCGCGCGCAACGCTCTGGACACGGCGTCGCTGGCGGATCTGTTCGCATGGACCGAAGCCGAATTCATGCAGCGCACCGAAGGCTCACCGATCCGTCGCAGCGGCTACGCGCGCTGGCTGCGCAATCTCGCGATCGCGCTGGGCAATGCGCCGACGACGCCGGAAACCATCGCTGCACTGCAATCCAGAAGCGAGATCGACGATGGGATGGTGCGCGAGCATGTCGAATGGGCGCTGAAGCAACACCGCGCATAGGGTGCGCGTGTCGCGCACCGGATTACGAGCGACGCCTGATTTCCGACAAGAGCGCACGCGTCACCGGGTCGTCCGCGTCGATATCGCCCTGCAGCGCAGGCAGCAATTTGTTCGCGACCTGCTTGCCGAGCTCCACGCCGAACTGGTCGAACGCGTTGATGCCCCACAGCACCGACTGCAGATAGACGCTGTGTTCGTAGAGGGCGATCAGCGCGCCCAGGGACTCCGGCGTCAGCACATCGAGCAGCAGCAGCGTGCTCGGGCGGTTGCCGGCATAGGCGCGGTGCGGGTCGTCGCTGGCCTGGCCGTTGGCGAAGGCTTCGGTCTGCGCGAGCAGATTCGCGAGCAAGGCGGCGTGATTGCTGTCGTGCGCGTGATCGGCGCGGATCACGCCGATGAAATCCGCCGGCACGATCTGCGTGCCCTGATGCAAGGCCTGGAAGAAACTGTGCTGGGTATCGGTGCCCGCCCCGCCCCACCACACCGGCACGGTGTGGCCGGCGAGCACGGCGCCATCGAGACGCGCGGATTTGCCCAGGCTTTCCATCACCAGTTGCTGCAGATAATTCGGCAACAGGCGCAGGCGTTCGTCGTACGGCAATACCGCCTGCGACGCGGCATGCATGGCGTTGCGATTCCAGATCGCAGTCAGCGCATGCCAGACCGCGACGTTGTCGCGCAGCGGCGTCGCCAGCACGTGCGCGTCCATGTCCGCGGCGCCGGAGAGCAGTCGCTCAAAACCTTCCATGCCGATCGCCAGCGCGATCGGAAACCCCACCGCCGACCACAGCGAATAGCGGCCACCGACCCAATCCCACATCGGCAGGATGCGATGTTCGTCGATGCCGAAGTCCGCAGCGCGCTGCACGTTGGCGCTGACCGCATACACGCGGCTGTCGTTCTGCAGCCAGTCGCGGACCACGGTGCCGTTGAGCAGCGTTTCCTGTGTGCCGAAGGTCTTCGAAATCAGGATCGCGGCGGTATTCGCGGGATCGAGCCTGGCCAGCGTCCGTCGCACCGCATTGCCGTCGACGTTGGACACGAAATGCACACGCACACGCGGGCCGCCCACGGCATCGGCCAGCGCATCGGCGACCAGACGCGGGCCGAGATCGGAACCGCCGATGCCGACGCTGACCACGTCGGTCACGCCCGAAGCGAGCAGTTCTTCGACCATCGTCGCCATCCGTGCGCGCGCGGCGCGCGCCTGCGCCGAGGCGTCGCGCACGTGATCGATGTCCGAGAGATCGCTGCGCAGCGCCGTATGCAGCGCAGCCCGGCCTTCGGTGACATTGACCAGGTGACCGTCGAACAAACGCCGTACCGCCTGCATGAGGTCGGCGGCTTCGGCGATCTCGAACAGCGCATCGAGCGTCGGACGGTCGTAATGCTGGCGCGCGAAACTGGCGTAAAGCGGTCCGACGCGGAGCGCGAAATCCTTCGGTCGTGCGGCGTCGTCGGCGATCAGCCGCGCGATCGGCAACTGTCGCAAACGCTCGGCGTGAGGCTGCAGAGAATCGAACACGGTGTCGTGCGGGTTTGACATGTCAGGCTCATTCGTGCGGCGCGCGTGCGATGCGCGGATTCTGCCAGATCGCCGCCTTGCCGGCGGCGACGCCGGCATGCAAACGAAACCAGCGCGACTGCGAGGCGGGAGATTCAGCCGAGATCGAATTCGAGATTGTCGATCAGCCGGGTCCGGCCGAGGCGCGCTGCGATCAACGCGACGCGCGCACCGGGGCCCGCGTAACGCGCCGGCTCGATATCGGGTTCGGCCAGATCCGGCGTTCGGATCGCGGCGTAGTCCACCGAGAATCCGGCATCGCCCAGGCGCAGCGCAGCGCCTGCTTCCACCGAAGCGCGCGATGCGCCCGCCTGCAACAGCGCGCGCATGTCCAACAGCGTGCGGTTGATTTCGGCGGCGACCACGCGATCCTGCGGCGACAGATACTGGTTTCGCGAACTCATCGCCAATCCGTCTGCTTCGCGCACGATCTCGCCGCGCAGCAGGGTCAGCGGATATGCCAGATCGGTGACCATCTGCTGGATCACCGCGAGCTGCTGGAAATCCTTCTTGCCGAATGCAGCGACATCCGGCTGCACCTGATTGAACAGGCGTGCGACAACAGTACAGACGCCATCGAAATGGCCGGGGCGATGCGCGCCTTCCAGCACGTCGGCGACGCCCGGCACGCGCATGCGCACCGCCAGATCGACGCCGAAGGGATACATCGATTCCACCGTCGGCAGCCACAGCGCGTCGCAGCCGGCGGCTTCGAGCCCGCTGGTATCGGCTTCCGGCGTCCGCGGGTAGCGGGTGAAATCTTCGCTGGGGCCGAACTGGGTCGGATTCACGAACACGCTGGAAATGATCCGGTCGGCATGCTGCCGCGCCAGCGCGACCAGCGAATAGTGGCCGGCGTGGAGATTGCCCATGGTCGGCACGAAGCCGATCCGCAGACCTTCGCGGCGCCAGCCGAGAATCCGTTCGCGCAGGTGACGCAGTTCGACGATGGTTTCGATCATGGATGTGTTCGATGAGGTGAATTGTGGCGCGTCAGCCCGCAAGGATCCGGACCCAGGCGGCGTTGACCCAGCCCGAAGCGCAGGGACCACGATATTCG
Source organism: Lysobacterales bacterium (assembly GCA_017302135.1). Taxonomy (GTDB): domain Bacteria; phylum Pseudomonadota; class Gammaproteobacteria; order Xanthomonadales; family Xanthomonadaceae; genus Lysobacter_I. The sequence continues at coordinate 366,435 of JAFLDZ010000002.1, forward strand.
CGCGCCTTCGGAACCGCGCCGGAAACGTCGCAGGCGTCGGAAGTCTGCCCCTTGCGGGGATAAACGATCGCCATCCATTTGCCGTCGCGCGAGACGTCGCAGACGAAGAACGCGTCGCCCGCTCGCAGGCGATCGCGCATCGGGTAATCCGATCCCGGGCCGCCGCGCACCGCGAGAAAACCGTCGCCCTTCGGATTCAGCCCCGACACTTCCGCCCAACTGCCGCAGGCATCGAGTTCTTCTTCGACGCCGACGATCACCGGAACGTTCGGCTTCGCGGCGGCAGCGGCGAACGCAAGCGTCATCAAGCCTGCGGCAAAACCGGTCATCGACGCGCGGACAGGATTCATGCGTACGCATGCTCGGCATCGGGAAACGTTCCATCGCGCACCGCTGCGCAATACGCTTGCACCGCGCCCGCGACCGAGCCGCCGTCCGCCAGGAAATCCTTCACGAATTTCGGCCGGCGGTGACCGCTGTCGAGGCCGAGCATGTCGTGCAGCACCAGTACCTGACCGTCGCAATGCGGGCCGGCACCGATGCCGATGGTGGGAATCGCGCTGGCGGCGGTGATCGTCTGCGCGAGCGCGGTCGGCACGCATTCCAGCACCAGCAGCGAAGCGCCCGCGTCTTCGACCGCGCGCGCGTCTTCGCGCAGTTTCGCGGCGGCGAGCGCCTCGCGCCCCTGCACCTTGAAACCGCCGAAGCGCAGCACCGACTGCGGAGTGAGCCCCAGATGCGCGGACACCGGGATCTCGCGTTCGACCAGGAACCGGATCGCTTCGAGCTTGTGCGGGCCTGCGCCTTCGAGTTTGACCATCTGCGCACCCGCCTGCAGCAGCCGGGTCGCGGCGTCGAGCGCGCGTTCCGGCGTGGCGTCGGCCTGGAACGGCAAATCGGCGATGAGCAGTGCACGTTCGAGATGACTGGCGACTGCAGCGGTGTGATACGCGATATCGTCGACCGTGACCGGCAACGTCGAGGCCTGTCCCTTGACCACCATGCCGAGCGAATCGCCGACCAGGATCAGGTCCGCGCCGTTGCGGTCGAACACGCGCGCGAAAACCGCGTCGTAGGCGGTGAGCATCGCCAGTTTGCGGCCACTGCGCTTGGCATCGGCCAATGCGGGCACGGTCCAGGGCTTGTCTTCTCGAATGGCCATATGCATCCAGAATGGGGCCGGGGGAAGAGGCCGGGGCGGCTAGCCTAGCAGTTCGGAGCGGTCAGTTCGGAGCAGGCGCTTTCCGGCACATCAGCGTTCCACCAGCGACTCGATGCCCGCACCGCCGACCTGCACCAGCGCGCGGCGGGCGCTGCCCCGGCCGGGGATGTCGATATCGGACACCAGATCGAGCAGCGGGACCAGCGCGAATGCACGTTCGTGCAGATAGGGATGCGGCACATGCAGGCCGGGCTCATCGATCACGCGCTCCCCGTACAGGAGGATATCGAGATCGAGCACACGCGGCCCCCAGCGACCGCTGCCGTCGGCGGCGCGCTCGCGGCCGAAGTCGCGTTCGATGTTCAACAGTTCATTCAGAAGGACGCGCGCCGGCAATGCAGTCTCGATGGCGACCACCGCATTGACGAAATCGGCCTGGTTTTCCTGGCCCCAGGCGGGGGTCCGATAAAACCGCGAGACCGAAACCACCCGACTGCGCGGCACGGTCATCAGCCGATGTACGGCGCCACGCAACGTGACGGCGGAATCGCCGACATTGCCGCCGAGACCGACGAACGCCAGCACCGGACTGCGGTCCAGCACCACCTCGGGCATGGGCGTGGGCAGGGGCACGGACGACATCATCAGTGCCCGACGACGACCGGGCGCCGACGGCGGCGGCGACGCGGACCGCGAGATTCGGCGGACTCGCCTTCCTCGTCCGATTCTGCCGTCAAGGCGGCAACCTCGAGCGCATGGTCGGGGTCGCGCTGCGCCTCTGCCCAGAACGCGATGTCCTCGGCGTGGCTGTCGGATGCCGACTGGCGCAACTGCAGGAAATCGTAGGCGGCGCGGAAGCGCGGATGCGACAGCAGCCGGACCACGCGCTTGCGCTGACGCTGGGTGAACCGCGCCTGCAACAGCCAGATCTCCTGCATCGGCAGCGAGAACCGGCGCGGCAGGGCCACGGTCGTGACCTGATGCAAGGTGACCCGATCGGCGGCGCGGCGCTCGGCTTCGGCCACATGCACGCCCTGCGCCTGCAGCATCGCGAGCGTGCGGCAATAGGCCGGCCACAGCAGCAGCGCGAACAGGAACGCTGGCGAGACGGGTTCATCGGCGGCGATGCGTGCGTCGGTGGCGCGCAGACCTTCAAGCAGCATCCGCCGGAGCGCACCGCTGCGATTGGAAGCCAGCGCAACCGCCGTTTCCGGGAGCAGCCCCGCCAGTAGCCCGTGGGCTTCGAGCCCGAGGAAGCTGGCCTCGGCGTGGCCGGACAGGAACAGCTTCAGACATTCCTCGAACAGCCGCGCTGCGGACGCTTCCTGCAGCAGCGGCGCGAGTTTCGGGATCTGCTCGGCGCTTTCGTGATCGATCCTGAAACGCAGTTTGGCCGCGAGCCGCACCGCGCGCAGCATGCGCACCGGATCCTCGCGATAGCGGGTCTCCGGGTCGCCGATCAGCTTCATCACCCGGTTGTTCACGTCCTCGAAACCGCCGACGTAATCGCGCACCGAGAAATCGCTGATCGCGTAGTACAACGCGTTGGCGGTGAAGTCGCGGCGGACCGCATCGTCCTCGATGCTGCCGTAGACGTTGTCGCGCAGGACCCGGCCTTCCTGATCCTGCTCGCGATCGCCGCTGCCGTCGTCGATGTTGGCGCGGAAGGTGGCCACTTCGATGATCTCGCGGCCGTACACCACGTGCGCCAGACGGAAGCGCCGGCCGATCAGCCGGCAATTGCGGAACAGGTGCTTGACCTGCTCGGGCGTGGCGTCGGTGGCGATATCGAAATCTTTCGGGTGCTCGCCCAGCAGCAGATCGCGCACCGCGCCTCCGACCAGATACGCGCCGTAGCCCGCCTCATGCAGGCGGTACAGCACCCGCAGCGCGCTGGGACTGATGTCCTTGCGCGAAATCGCGTGTTGATCACGGGGAATGGTGCGCGGCGCGGTCGGCAGGAGTGTGGGATCGGTCATTGAAACCATGGTCGAAAGCGCGGACGGGTCGGAGTCGGTTCGACCCCTTGGGGCCGGATCCTTGTTCATCCTCCGGATTGACCCGCTATACTAGCAGCCTGTCCGTCCCCCGCCGCTCGCTGCGGCGAAGGGCGGAACCAAAGCGACGATTCCGGACGAAGATGTCAGGGCGTCGCCGATGGAGCGTAGTTCAACTGCTCCCTTCGTCTAGAGGCCCAGGACGTGGCCCTCTCAAGGCTAAAACACGGGTTCGAATCCCGTAGGGAGCGCCAACTCCGGGGCCCGTACAGTGATGTGCGGGCTTCGTCGTTTGTACTGGAGCGGCCCAGACCGCTTCGCCTGCCGCCCGCGTCGCCTTACACTGCCCGCTTGTCCGCTCTCGTTGCCCCGGATCGAACCATGCCTTTCGTCGTCACCGAAAACTGCATCAAGTGCAAGTACACCGATTGCGTCGAAGTCTGTCCCGTCGATTGCTTTCATGAAGGTCCCAATTTCCTGGTGATCGATCCGGACGAGTGCATCGACTGCACCTTGTGCGAACCGGAATGTCCGATCAACGCGATCTACCCCGAGGACGACGTGCCTGCGGGGCAGGAGAGTTTCGCCGCGTTGAACAAGGAACTGTCGGCGGCGTGGCCGGTGATCACCACCCGCAAAGACGCCCTGCCCGATGCCAAGGAATGGGAAGGGAAGACCGGCAAGCTGCCGCTGCTGGAGCGCTGAGCGGACGCTCCGCTTTGAAACTCCCTGAAACGGAAACGGGCGCCTCTCGGCGCCCGTTTCGCATTCCGGCCATTGGCGCGGATCAGTTCTTGACCAGTGCCGCCCGCAGCGCCGCGATCACTTTGGAGGCTGCTGCGTTGTCCGCAGGCTGACCACGCGGATCGACCGCAGAGACGTTGCTGCCGCCGCTGCCCTCGCTGATCCGGATCAGGAACTTCTGGCCTTCGTAATCGACATCGAACGCGCCAAGCAACTGGGCGCGACTGGCGATGGTCAAGCCCGGCGTGGCACCGAGCAGTTCGCCCACCCGTGCGAACACCGTCGCGCGATCGCCGGGGACGCTGAAGCCCAGCGCGCGCGTCGTCGGCTCGGCGCCGGGCAGCGAAGAACGCGTGACCGAACCGCTGGCGGTCGTCGCCAGACTGCGCTCGGCCTCGGTCGCATCGAACGCCGGTGGAAATTCCAGCGGACGCGCGTCGGTATCCATCGCATACACGTCTTTCTTGCGGAACCAACTGCAGCCCGAGGCGCCGATCACGGCGGCGGACATCGCGACCACCATCGCGATCCTCGCGGCACGGGACAGGGCATTGCGGTGGTTCGGACGAATCGATGACATGGGTTCTCCTCGGAAAATCGGCGCGGGCTATGTGCCCGCGATACGGTAAAGGACAGCAGGCGGGATCGTATTCACCCCGCCCGTGCCGCACGAGCGGCGGGCGAAGCGAGTGCCGCGGATGCGGCGCGTTCGATCTCGACAATCCGATGCGCGATGACTTCGGCATCGGCGGCGTGGACCGACGACAGTTCGGTCAACGGCAGGCGCAGGCCATGGCCGATCCCCTGACGCGCGAGGATCGCTTTGACCGGAATGGGGTTGGGTTCGATGCTCATGAAATCGAAGATCGGCTGCAGCTCCGCCGCGTAGGCCTCCGCGTCTGCGCGTGCGCCCGAGCAGGCAAGATCGCTGAGCCGGCGCATTGCCGCCGGGATCACATTCGAAGCCACCGAGATCACGCCATCGGCGCCGGCGAGCATCGCGCGCGCGGCGGTCGGGTCGTCGCCGGACAGCACCGCGAACGACGGCGAGCGAAGCGCGAGGAGTTCGGTCATCCGCTCGGGGTCGACGCTCGCTTCCTTGATCGCCACGATCCGCGGATGCGCCACCAGCTCGGCGACGGTGGCCGGCAGCAGGTCGCAGCCGGTGCGCCCGGGGACGTTGTACAGCACCACCGGCAATGCGCCGTCATCGGCCAGCGCGCGGTAGTGCGCGATCAGACCCGCCTGGGTCGGTCGAACATAGGCCGGCGCGACCACCAGCGCGGCATCCGCGCCGCATGCGGCGGCACGACGGGTCATTTCGATGGTTTTCGCGGTATTGGATAACCCCGTACCGGCCAGCACCGGGATGCGTCCGGCGACCACGGCCACGGCGCGGCGCAGCAGGAGGTCGTATTCCCCGTCGGACAGGGCGTTCGCCTCGCCGGTCGAACCGGCCACCACCACGGCTTGAGTCCCGGCCGCGATCTGGGTCTGGATGAGACGATCCCACGCCGGAAGGTCGAGTTCGCCATCGGAGTCGCTGGACGCCGTGAACGGCGTCGCCAGCGCGGTGATGCTGCCGGACAGATACACGCGGATGCCTTAGGAATGCATGGAGGGACGGCGTGGGAGTCCGACGCCGGAGTTCCGGATGTTACTTGGGAAGGTGTGAACACTCCATCCTTCGCGAAACAACCCTGCGACGCCGAATGGCTTCCTGGGCACCCCACTCCAGCGGTTCGCGGCCATGCGAATCAACCACTTGCATCACGGCACGCAAACTGCCCGCAAGCCCTCGCAAGCACCACTGTCGCAATCGTCAGACTTCGCTTGCGGCCTGAAACCACGGCCAAGTATGCTGGCGACGTCCGGACCGCGCATGGCGCGACCGGCCCTCGATCGAACCACTTCGCAATACTTCCCTCGCTGCGGACGCCACCTTGACCGAATCTGCTACCGCCGCCCGGCCTGCGCCGAACGAGAACTACCTGCTGATCAACGCCTATACGACGCATCCGCAGTCGCCCCTGTTGGCGGTGACCCGGCGGATCTCGGACAGCGGCTGCAACCTGGTCGACTCGCGCCTGTCCACGGTGGGCCGCGATGTCTCGGTCACCGCGCTGGCGGTCGGCCCCTGGGACGCCATCGCCAAACTCGAAGCCATGCTCACCAAGCTGGAGCGCGAGGAAGGCTTCAAGCTGATCTGGTACCGCACCGGCCCGAAGCCGCTGCAGTCGAACCTGCTGCCGTACGTGGTCGAAGTGGTGGCCGCCGACAAGCCGGGCATCCTTTATCAGCTGGCCGATTTCTTCGACCGCCAGGGGATCACCATCGAGAGCCTGCACTGCGCGCGCTACCGTGCGATGCAGACCGGCGCCGACATGTTTTCCGCGCAGGTCACCATCGGCGTACCGGCGGACATGCATATCGCCGGACTGCGCGACGATTTCCTCGAGTTCTGCGACCATCTGAACCTCGACGCGATCATGGACCCGATGAAGTTCTGACGATGACCGACGCTACCAAGCTTCAAGCCGGCAAGGCACTCCCGAAATCCACGCTCTCGCTGCCGCTGGCGCTGTCCGACGGCAGTACCGCCAAACTCTCCGGTTACGCCGGCCAATGGCTGGTGATTTATTTCTATCCGAAGGATTCGACCCCGGGCTGCACCACCGAAGGCATCGATTTCAACGCGCTGCTACCGAAGTTCGCGAAGCTCGACACCACCGTGCTGGGCGTGTCGCGCGATTCGATCAAATCGCACCAGAATTTCTGCACCAAACAGGGCTTCGACTTCCAGTTGGTCAGCGATGCCGACGAAGCCCTGTGCGAGGCCTTCGACGTGATCCACGAAAAGAACATGTACGGCAAGAAAGTACTGGGCATCGTGCGCAGCACCTTCCTGATCGATCCGAAGGGCAAGCTCGCCGCCGAATGGCGCGGCGTGAAAGTCCCCGGGCATGCCCAAGCCGTGCTCGACGCGCTGAAGGCTGCCCAGGCCCGGTGATCCAACGTCCTCGCAATGCCGACCATCGCCCCGCAACGCGGGCTGCGGTGATTTTCGGCTGCGTGGAGATCCAGCTCCGTATCCATTCCCTTCCGACTTCCCCAACCGGTAGCGCCTACGCATGATGACCAAAGGCAAGCGCATCTACGTCCTCGACACCAACGTGCTGATGCACGATCCCACCGCGCTGTTCAAATTCGAGGAACACGATGTGTTCCTGCCGATGCAGGTGATCGAGGAACTGGACAACGCCAAGAAAGGCACCTCGGAAGCCAGCCGCAATGCGCGCCAGGTCAGCCGCTTCATCAATGAGCTGATCGAAACCCACGGCAGCGACAAGATCGCATCGGGCCTCACGCTGTCGCAGCCCAAAGGCCTGCAACTGCGCGCCGCCGACAGCATCGGCAAGCTGCGCTTCCAGACCGAAAGTTTCGATGCGGGCAAGCGTTTCGGTGCAGTGATTCCGGACAACCATATTCTCGGCGCGATCCTGGCACTGCGCGAAGCGGAGCCCGAGGTTCCGGTGGTGTTCGTCTCGAAGGACATCAACCTGCGGATCAAGGGCGCGATTGCGGGCATTCCGTCCGAAGACTACGAGAACGACCGCGCGCTCGACGATTTCAGCATGCTGTACACCGGCACCACGGCGCTGCCGGAAGACTTCTGGCAGCGCTACAGCGACGGCCTGAAATCGTGGACCGAAAAGGGACGCACGTATTACAAAGTTTCGCGGATCGAAGGCGACGACTGGTATCCGAACCAGTTCGTGTATCTGCCGGGCGACGACGAAGCCGAATTCCGCGTCGCCAGGGTCGACGATGCTTCCGTTGAACTGCAGATCATCGACGACTACCGCAGCCACCAGCATGCGGTCTGGGGCATCACCGCGCGCAACCGCGAACAGAATTTCGCGATGAACGCGCTGATGGACCCGGAGATCGACTTCGTCACCCTGCTCGGCACCGCCGGCACCGGCAAGACCCTGCTCGCGCTTGCCGCAGGCCTGGCGCAGACGATGGACCAGCAGCGCTACCGCGAAATCATCATGACCCGCGCGACCGTGAGCGTCGGCGAGGACATCGGGTTCCTGCCCGGCACCGAAGAGGAAAAGATGACGCCTTGGATGGGCGCGCTGACCGACAATCTGGAAGTATTGATGCCGAACACCCAGGACGGCGGCAGTTGGGGCCGCGCCGCGACCAACGATCTGCTGGCCTCGCGGATCAAGATCCGTTCACTGAACTTCATGCGCGGCCGCACCTTCCTGACCCGCTGGCTGATCCTCGACGAGGCGCAGAACCTCACGCCGAAACAGATGAAAACATTGATCACGCGCGCCGGTCCGGGCACCAAGATCATCTGCCTGGGCAACGTCGAACAGATCGATACGCCCTATCTCACCGAAACCACCTCGGGCCTGACGTACGCCGTCGACCGCTTCAAGAACTGGGCGCACAGCGCGCACATCACGCTGAAACGCGGCGAGCGCTCGCGATTGGCCGATTACGCGTCGGAAGTGCTGTAACCGTGACATGAGCGCGTTCGATACACGCAACGGCATCCTCATCCGTCCATGGACTGCGGGCGATGTCGATGCACTGTTCGACACGGCATCCGCATCGCTGCCCACGCTGTCGCAATGGCTGCCGTGGGCGACGCCCGCCTACGCGCGTACGGACGCGGAAACGTGGATCGCGCACTGCATGCGCAGGCGCGATGCCGACGAGGAATACCATTTCGGCGCGTTCGATACGGCAACGGGCGAGTTGCTCGGCAGCGTGGGCCTCAACCATCGCATCCGCGCTGCACGCTCGGCGCATCTGGGTTACTGGGTCGCCGATCATGCGCGCGGACGCGGCGTTGCCGTCGAGGCCGCGAGGCAGGCCGCGCGATTCGGGTTCGACACGCTCGGCCTGCAGCGGCTCGTCATCCAGGTCCAGCCGGAGAATCGCGCCAGCCTGCGAGTGGCGATCAAACTCGGCGCGGTCTGCGAGGGTATCGCCCGCAACGGGATCATCGTCGACGGCGAACCGCGCGAAGCGATCGTGCATTCGCTCATCCCGGCGGACTTCGACGCCCGCTGAGCACCTGACGCACCGACGGCCGGCCCAAATTGATGCTTTAAGCATCATTAATGATGTTCAGTCATTGATGTTTGATACCTAAAGAGTGGACAATGCCCCTGCACCGCAGGAGTCCACCCATGATCACCGCGTCCCAGATGCGTGCCGCCCGGGCGTTGCTCGGCATCGACCAACGCCAGCTTGCGAAACTCTCGGGCGTATCGCTGCCGACCATCCAGCGCATGGAGGCCAGCGACGGCAATGTCCGTGGCGTGGTCGGTTCGCTGACCAAGATTGTGGATGCCATCGAGAGCGCCGGCGTCGAACTGATCGGCAACGAGCAGATCAGCCAAGCCAGGGGTCGCGGCGTTCGATTGAAGGAGGCCGACCAGTGAACCGCAGCGAATGGCGCGCGTACTTCCGCGAATTCCGTCCCAAGACGTTCACTTCCCTGCGGCGCGGCTATCGCTTCGCCGACCTGCGCGCCGATGCCGTCGCCGGGCTGACGGTGGCGATCATCGCCCTGCCGCTGGCGATGGCGCTGGCGATCGCCAGCGGCGCGACCCCGGAAAAAGGCCTGCATACCGCGATCATCGCCGGCTTCCTGATCTCCTTCCTCGGCGGTTCGAAAGTCCAGATCGGCGGGCCGACGGCCGCGTTCATTCCGGTGGTGTTCGGGGTGATCGCGAATTTCGGCTACGGCGGGCTGATCCTCTGCACGCTGATGGCCGGGCTGATGCTGATCGCGGCGGGCCTGCTGCGGCTCGGCACGCTGATGAAATACATGCCGCAGCCGGTGGTGACCGGTTTCACGGCGGGCATCGCGGTGAGCATCTTCTCCAGCCAGATCAAGGACGCGCTGGGCCTGCAGATGGGCCAGGTCCCGGCGGAATTCATCCCGCGCTGGGCCGCGTACGCGAAGCACATCGCCACCACCCAGCCCGCTGCCGTGGCGCTGACGCTGCTGGGCCTGATCGCGATTCTGGGGCTCCGGCGCTGGCGCCCGGCGTGGCCGGGATTCCTGATCGCGCTGCTTCTGTGCACGCTGGTCTGCCTGGGTTTCGCGCTGCCGGCGGAAACCATCGGTACCAAATTCGGCGGCCTGCCCTCGGCGCTGCCGACCTTCGATTTCCCGCATATTCCGTTCGAGCGCACGCGCGAACTGCTGCCCAGCGCGTTCACCATCGCGTTCCTCGCCGGGGTGGAATCGCTGCTGTCGGCCGTGGTCGCCGACGGCATGACCGGCGGGCGCCATCGTTCGAACATGGAGCTGGTCGCGCAGGGCGTGGCCAACACCGCGTCGGCCCTGTTCGGCGGCCTGCCGGCCACCGGCGCCATCGCCCGCACCGCCACCAACATCCGCGCCGGCGGACGTACGCCGCTCTCCGGCATCCTCCACGCGGCCTTCCTGCTGGTGTTCATGCTGCTGCTCGCCCCGCTGATGCAGTACGTCCCGCTGGCCGCGCTGGCCTCGATCCTGCTGATCGTGGCCTGGAATATCAGCGAGGTCGAAGCCTTCCGCCACACGCTGTCGGCGCCGAAGGGCGACCGCCTGGTGCTGCTGCTGACCTTCTTCCTGACCGTGTTCTTCGACCTGACCCTGGCGATCGAGGCCGGCGTGGTCGTCGCCGCCTTCGTTTTCATGTTCCGGATGGCGGAAGCGGTCGAAGTACAGTCCGGCATGCAGATGAGCGACGACGAGGATTCCGGGGCCGATCCCGACCAGCGCGCACGCCTGCCTGCGGGCGTCGAAGCCTTCCAGATCAGTGGCCCGCTGTTCTTCGGTGCCGCCAACCGGCTGGACGATCTGCTCGACCAGTTCCGGGTGCCACCCAAGGTCTTCATCCTGCGCATGCGTCTGGTGCCGGTGATCGACGCCAGCGGCATGCACGCGCTGGAGGCGTTGCTGGAGCGGTGCCAGCGGCGCGGCATCCTCCTGATCCTCTCCGGCCTGCAGCCGCAGCCCAGACGGGTTTTCGGGCAGATGCATCTGCATCCGCGCGAAGGTGCGCTGCATATCGCCCCGAACTACGACGCCGCGCTGCTCCTCGCCGGGGAACTCATCGCCGGCACCGCCGGGCGCGATCTCGCCTCGTGACCTCGCCATGCCGGACACCCCGGCGGGCACGGCGGGCAAGCATTTCGACGCCGTAGAGCCTGTCGGAAATGACAGGTGCCCGACGCCGTCGCGCATGCGACTTTGACCGGCTCGCATCTTCGGTCAGAATCGGGTCATGACAATCTCCTCGCCCCCCGTCTCCGCACTCACCATCGCCGGCTCGGACTCCGGCGGCGGCGCCGGCATCCAGGCGGACCTGAAGACATTCGCCGCGCATCGCGTGCACGGCCTGTGCGCAATCGCCGCACTCACCGCGCAGCACACCCGTGGGGTCACTGCCGTGGAAGTGCCGCCGCCGGCATTCCTGCGCGCCCAGATCGACGCCTGTTTCGAGGATTTCGACATCGGCGCGGTCAAGATCGGCATGCTCGCCAACGCCGACATGATCCAGGCGGTGACCAAAGCGCTGGATCAGCACTGTCCGCCGCACATCGTGCTCGACCCGGTGATGGTCGCCACGTCCGGCGCGCAGCTGCTGGCCAACACCGCGATCGAAGTACTGCGCAAACGCCTCGTGCCGATGGCGACGGTGATCACGCCGAATCTGCATGAGGCGGAATTCCTGCTCGGCCGGCCGATTCCCGACCTCGACGCGATGCGCGAGGCCTGCGATGCCCTGCTCGATCTCGGTGCCGGCGCGGTGCTGCTCAAAGGCGGCCATCTCGCCGGCGGCGACGAAGTGATCGATCTGTTTTCGGCGCGGCGCGAAAGCGGCGGCCGGATGCGGCGCGAGATCCGCCACCCGCGGCTCGATCTGGATGCGCACGGTACCGGCTGCACGCTGGCTTCGGCGATCACCGCACAGCTTGCGCTCGGTCTGCCCCTGATCGATGCCTGCAGCGCCGCATCGGACTATGTCCATCGCGCGCTGAAGCTGGGCACCCGCCCGGGTCGCAGCCGGATTCTGGTGCTGGATCACTTCGGTGCGGCCGAGCGCGTGTAACCGGTAACAGGACTTGTCGGGCGCGCTTCAGGTCTCGGCGTAGCCGTCCGGGTTCATCGACTGCCAGCGCCAGGCGTCTCGGCACATCGCATCGACATCCAACTGCGTGCGCCAGCCCAACAGGCGCTCGGCGCGCGACGGGTCCGCATAGACCTCGGCCACGTCGCCCACACGGCGATCGACGATACGATACGGAATCTCGCGGCCGCTGGCGGTCTCGAAGGCGCGCAGCAGCTCCAGCACGCTGATCCCGCGACCCGCCCCCAGATTCAGCGGCAGATGGCCGCGCACGCCGTCCAATTTTTCCAGCGCATGCACATGCGCCTGCGCCAGATCCATCACATGGATGTAATCGCGCACGCCGGTACCGTCGACCGTGGGCCAGTCGCCGCCATAGATCTGCAGCCGTTCGCGCTTGCCCGCCGCGACCTGGCAGATGTACGGCATCAGATTGTTCGGCACGCCGTTCGGGGCCTCGCCGATCAGGCCCGACGGATGCGCGCCCACCGGGTTGAAGTAGCGCAGGCTGATCGCCTGGAAACCCGGATCGGCGGTGCAGACATCGCCGATCAGCTGCTCCATCACCAGCTTGGTGCGGCCGTAGGGATTGGTCGACGACAGCGGTGCGTCCTCATCGATCGGTACCGACTGCGGCTCGCCGTAGACCGTGGCCGACGAGCTGAAGACCAGACGCCGTACATCGGCCGCGCGCATCGCCTGCAGCAGCGTGATCGTGCCGGAGATGTTGTTGTCGAAATAATCCAGCGGACGTTCGCAGGATTCGCCGACCGCCTTGAGCGCGGCGAAGTGGATCACGGCATCGAAGCGATGCCCGGCGAACAGTGCCGCGAGCGCAGCGGCGTTGCGCACATCCACGCGGCGCGCGTCGGGCGCCTGCCCGGTCAAGCGCGCCAGTCTCTCCAGCACCGGTGGTGCGCTGTTGCTGAAGTTGTCGGCGATGACCACCCGATGCCCGCGCTCGGCCAAGGCCACGCAGGTATGACTTCCGATGTAACCGGCACCGCCGCAGACCAGAACGTGCATAGGAATGAAATCGACCGTGAGAAGTGATGTACTTCGGAGGGAAACGTCGAAACAGCGTCCGAAACAGGGATGTCGCGGACCGTCATGGCCGCAGCCACCCGCTTTCCGCGTCAACTCCCCGGATAGCTCCAGTGGTGCCCCCCGAGGATCAGACTCCGGAAGACCAGACTGCAGCAGGAACGCCGGTGACAGCGCCGAAGACTAGCAGAGCAAGTCGCGCGACGCCCATCGTGCCGCGCCGGTGGCGTCATCGGCAGGGCTGGTAAACTTCACTCCGCACATTCTCAATGGAATTCCGCACGATGCTGGCCGCGCTCCCCGCCCAAGACGACATCCGTATCGCCATCCTCGGCCTGGGCTATGTCGGCCTGCCGCTGGCCGCCGCCTTCGGCAAGCGCTACCCGGTGATCGGTTTCGATATCGATGCCAAGCGCGTCGCCGAGCTCGGTCAAGGCCACGACCACACGCTCGAAGTGTCGGCGGACGAACTGCGCGCTTCCGACAAACTGCGCTTCAGCTGCGACGCTGCGGATCTGGTCGGCTGCAATGTCTTCATCGTCACCGTGCCCACGCCGATCGACGAGTACAAGCGCCCCGACCTGCGTCCGCTCGAATCCGCCAGCCGCACCGTCGGCCGCGCAATCCGCCCGGGCGGTATCGCGATCTACGAATCCACCGTGTATCCCGGCGCGACCGAAGAAGTCTGCGTACCGATCGTCGAACGCGAATCGGGGCTGACATTCAATCGGGATTTCTACGCCGGCTACAGCCCGGAGCGCATCAACCCGGGCGACAAGCAGCATCGCCTCGAAACCATCATGAAGGTCACCTCCGGTTCCACGCCGGAAGCCGCCGATGTGGTCGACGCGCTGTACGCCAGCATCATCCATGCCGGCACCCACAAGACCTCCAGTATCCGCGTCGCCGAGTCGGCGAAAGTCATCGAGAACATCCAGCGCGACGTCAACATCGCGCTGATCAACGAACTGGCGCTGATCTTCCACCGCCTCGGCATCGACACCCACGAGGTGCTGGCGGCATCGGGTACGAAGTGGAACTTCCTGCCGTTCAAACCCGGCCTGGTCGGCGGCCACTGCATCGGCGTGGATCCGTATTATCTGACCCACAAGGCGCAGCAGATCGGCTATCACCCCGACGTGATCCTCGCCGGCCGTCGCATCAATGACGGCATGGGCCAGCACGTCGCGCAGTGCACGATCAAGGCGATGACCCAGCGCGGGCTGCCGATCGCCAACGCCAAGATTCTGGTGCTGGGCCTCGCGTTCAAGGAAAACTGCCCCGACCTGCGCAACACCCGTGTGGTCGATATCCTCGCCGAACTGCGCAACTACCACGCACAGGTCGATGTGCACGATCCGTGGGTCGACGCCGCTCTGGCGCACGAGGAGTACGGCATCGCGATGACCGAACAGCCGCAGGCGGGCAGCTACGACGCGGTGATCCTCGCGGTGTCGCATCGCGAATTCGCCGAACTCGGCGTCGAAGGCATCCGCCGGTTCGGCAAACCGGGCAGCGTATTGTTCGACGTGAAGGCAGTGCTGCCGCGAGATGCGGTCGACGGCCGCCTGTAAACACACCGGGGACTTCCATGCGCGTTCTCGTCACCGGCGCCGCCGGCTTCATCGGTTCCACGCTCAGCCACCGCCTGCTCGCACGCGGCGACGAAGTGCTGGGCTACGACAATCTCAACGCTTACTACGACCCCACGCTGAAGGACGCGCGCCTCGCGCTGCTCACGCCGAAGCCGGGCTTCTCGTTCGTCAAGGGTTCGCTGGAAGATCGCGCGACGCTGGAAGCCGCGTTCGACAGCTTCAAACCCGACCGCGTGGTCAACCTCGCCGCACAGGCGGGCGTGCGCTATTCGCTGGAAAATCCGCACGCGTACATCGACAGCAATATCGTCGGCTTCCTCAACATTCTCGAAGCCTGCCGGCATCGCAACATCGAGCATCTGGTCTACGCCTCGTCCAGCTCGGTCTACGGTTCGAACCGCAAACTGCCGTTCGCGGTGGAAGACAGCGTCGATCACCCGGTGAGCCTGTACGCCGCCAGCAAGAAAGCCAACGAACTGATGGCGCATACCTACAGCCATCTGTTCAATCTGCCGACCACCGGCCTGCGCTTTTTCACCGTCTACGGCCCGTGGGGGCGTCCGGACATGGCGCTGTTCCTGTTCACGCGCCAAATCCTGGCCGGCGAGCCCATCGACGTGTTCAACCACGGCAAGCACAGCCGCGACTTCACCTACATCGACGATATCGTCAATGGCGTGATCCGCAGCCTGGACCATGTGCCCGGCCCCGACCCCACCCACGACCCGCTGAACCCGAGCCCCGCCACGTCTTCAGCGCCTTATCGCGTGTACAACATCGGCAACAACAGCCCGGTCGAGCTGCTGCGCTACATCGAAGTGCTGGAAGAGTGTCTGGGCCGCAAGGCCGAGAAAAACCTGCTGCCGCTGCAGCTCGGCGATGTGCCCGACACCTATGCCGATGTCAGCGCCTTGGCGCGGGATACCGGGTATGCGCCGACCACCTCGGTGGAGGTCGGTGTCAAGAAGTTCGTGGAGTGGTACCGGAATTTTTACGGGGCTTGAAACAACCGCACTTGAAACATCCGCGAAGCGCATGCTTGATCGTTCGTTCCTGATCAAGCGATTCGAGCCGGACACCAATCGAAACAAGGAAATAAGCAACGATGGACGCCATGGAAGACAAACCGGATGACGCGATGGATGAGGCGCTGCATGTCCTGGACCGCATGAATACCTACATGCTCGCGCGCGACCTGTCGGTCGCGGAAGAATTCTCAGCGGATGCCGACGTTCTGTTGCTCGCCTCCGAGGCGAACGAACTCGCGATCGGCGGCGATGAGATTCGAGCGTTTTTCGAGCGTTTGATGAGTCACCCGGTCACGTACTCATGGGACTGGCGAGAGAAAAAGGTTTCTTCGTCCGGCGATGTGTCGTGGATTTTCGCGCAGGGCGATATCGTGTTGAGCGACATCGACGGTGAACTGCGCATGCCTTACCGGATGACCGCAGTGTTGGAACGCAAGTCCGGAAAGTGGTTGATACATCAGTTCCACGGCTCTGAACCAGCGCATCGGCCCTGATGCGTTGCGGAAACGCCGCAGCCTGAACGCTTGAGGATCCCGGCACCGCAGCGCCAGCAAATCGTGTCGGCCAAGCCGGCTTCATTGCAGCGCAACTCGCCCCGCTACGGAAAACCATGTTCGAACAACGGCGCGCCGGCGGCCGTACCCTCAGGTCAGCAAGAACGCCAACGCCAGGGTATTGAAGCGTTCGGCCTGCTCGAAATTCGAGACGTGTCCGGCCTTGTCCAGGATTTCAAGACGCGAACCTTTGAGGATGCGATGCATGTCCTCTCCGCTTTTGACCGGAATCGCCTTGTCTTCTCTGCCCCAGACCAGCAGCGCCGGAACGGCCATTCCGCCCAACAGGGCGATTTCATCGCTCAGCGTATCGAAGAATCTGTTTCTCTGGATCTTCAGCCCGGCTTCGATGCTTTTCTCGATCTTCTGCGGCCGGGTCACGTCCGCGAAGTAAGCATCGGTGACAAGAGATTTGTCGTGGATGAACACATCCTTGAGGGCTGTTTTCCGGAACGCATCGGTATCCATGCCGAGGAAGAACTCTCCGATCATCGGCAAGTTGAAGAACTTCGCCATCGCAGGCAAGGGATTGGGTAATCCGGCCGCAGAGACCATCACCAGATTTTTGACACGGTCCCTGTGCTGCACGCAGAACTTGATCGCGGTTCCCGCGCCCATCGACTGACCCGCGAACGATGCCTGTTGGATTCCCATGGCATCCATGAACAAGCGCACCTGATCGGCATACTGCGAATAACCGAAATCCAGAGGTTCGCGTGCGCTGTATCCGCAGCCCCACAGATCGATCGCATATACCTTGAAATGCTGCGCCAATACGTCGATGTTTTCGGCCCAGAGATACGAGTCGTAGAAAAATCCGTGCAACAGGATGAGAGGAGCGCCCTCGCCTTTTTCGATGTAATGGGTCTTGCGCCCGCCAAGGTCGACGAACTTCCCTTGCGCATGCTTTCCGGCCCACAGGTCGTGTGGCTGACTATTCCACCGAACAGACTCTGACATATTCCAATCCTCGACCCTGATGAATTCCAGTTCGCGCAGCGGTTATCCTTCCACGCCCCGGTTCAAGCTGCTGACAGCACGACAAGCATTACATTATCCGAATTTCCTCCAGCCGGGACATCACAAAATTCGACGACAGCGGCACCAAGATTCCCAGAACCACTTCATGCCATCGAAGACTGCGATTCCATGCTGACAGCCAGAGTGCGCACACCTCCGACACACTTCAGCATTTCACCGCAACGCCGCGGATCGCCGGCCTCACAAGGGGATTGGAAGAACGCATGGTGTCGTTCTTGATTTCCTCGATCCTGAATCCGGCAGCCGATATCGCCTGCTCGGTTTCTCTATTGAGATGGCAGTTCCGCGCCACTTTCACCCAGAGCGGATTGAAACGTTCCTGCCATTTTCTTTTGGCCGATCCCTTTTCGGCTGCGACATGTTCGATGAAAATGAACCGGCCACCGGGTTTCAGGACCCGTTTTATTTCCTGCAAAGCCTTTCCGACATCCATGACCGAGCAACAGACAAGCGAGGAAATCACGAAGTCGAAAGACTCGTCCGCAGCATCGATGTTTTCGGCGGAGCCGGAAGCCACGGAGAACGTTGCCCGCCCGCTTCTGGCCAATCGTTGCTTGAGCCTGTTCCGCATGCCCTCGTCGGGCTCGGCCATGATCAATCTGATATCCCCCGACGGATAAAAATCGATGCTCGCGCCTGTGCCGGCCCCGATCTCCAGCACGTCGCCCTTCACGCCGGCGAAAAGCTCTTCCCTCCATTTTTTCAAGGATGCGTTCTCTACGCGAGCCATGTATTTGTCGTATAAAAAAGCACTCACGGATGCCATCCGCATCCCTCCCAGGAAATAATGGTGGTATTGATACCTGCAGGCTGCACATTACCAGCCATCCGCCCATGCGAAAGTTCGAGAGGCATCGTGCCGTCTCCAGCGCAGCAGGGGAAATCCGCCTGTTTGAAGATGCAAGCGGGCTGCGGCCCAGCGTCCCGATAGTATCGCGTCAGCCCATCAAGGGCGATGGCAGGTTTGCCGCATCGCCAAGGCGCCCCATACCGGCGAAATCGTCACGATGACCGGGACTGTACAGGAGGACACCCCCGCCTTGGCCTGGACGCGCGGAGCCTGCGGAGATTGCAAACAGGCTCTTGGCCTGTCTGAGTTACGCTATTGAAATACGACAGTGGCATGATCCATCCTCCACCCCGCTGCGAAGCCAGATGCCGAACTGCCTGCCCGCATGCCTCTGCCTGCTGCTGACCTTGGCAGGATGCGTCTCCGTGCCCGCCCCGCAGGAACCCGTGTCGATGCCTTCGCTCAAAGCCCTTGTCATCGGCCATCGCGGTGCGAGCGCGTTGCGCCCGGAACACACCTTGGCGGCGTACGCGAAGGCGATCGATGACGGAGCCGACCTGATCGAACCGGATCTGGTCAACACCCGCGACGGTGTGCTGGTCGCCAGGCACGAAAACGAGATTTCCGGTACGACCGACGTGGCGCGGCATCCCGAGTTCGCCTCGCGCAAAACCACAAAGACCATCGATGGCGAACGGGCCACAGGCTGGTTCACCGAAGACTTCACGCTGAAGGAGTTGAAGACGCTGCGCGCCCGCGAGCGTTTACCGGAGTTGCGCTCGACCGCGTTCGATGGACGGTTTGAGATCGCGACGCTCGACGAAATCATCGCACTCGCTGCCGAGGCTTCCGCGAAGCACGGACGGATGATCGGTTTGGCACCGGAAATCAAGCATCCGAGCCATTTCGCCACGCTCGGTCTGGCGATGGAAGACGCACTGCTTGCGACACTGCGTGCGCACCCGCATGCACGCACGGCGCCGGTGATCATCCAGTCCTTCGAGGTCGCCAACCTGCGCGAGCTGCGCGGCAAGATCGGTAGCCAACCGAATATTTCGCTACTGCAACTGTTCGGTCGCGCGGGTGATCGCCCGTACGACACCGTGATCGCAGGCGCACCGCTTCGCTACGGGGCCATGATGCAGGCTGATGGCTTACGGGAGGTCGCAACCTACGCTGACGCGATCGGCCCCGCATATCGCGACCTGGACGCGGTGCACGGTCGCAGCCGGCTGCTCGACGAGGCGCACGCGGCGGGGCTGCAAGTGATCGTCTATACCTTCCGCCCGGAGAATTATTTTCTCGATGGCGCACATCGCGGCGACGGCGGACCCGCCGCGCGGCACGAGACGGGATCGATCGCCGAGATCCGCGCGCATCTCGCACTCGGCATCGATGGGTTCTTTACCGACGATCCGGCATTGGGTCGTCGGGCGGTCGACGGACTCTAGGCGTTCACCTTTGAAGCGTCGTGTGCTGGCACAGGCACTGCGCTGCTATCTCGACGACCGGTCCTGCTCAAGGGCCAGCGCAATGTGGTGTTCTCGGTCTAGCGCTCGCGGTATCCGCGCCTCACTCCGCCAGACGATGGTCGTAACTGATGACCCGTGCGAGCTTCCACTCGCCGTCGATCTGACGCCACACATCGATGAACCTGCCGTCTTCGGTCAGGCGATCCGGCGAACCGGGTTGCAGCGCATAGAAGCGGTGTTCGCCCATCTGCATCGCGCCAAAGTTGTTCAATACATGCACGGTCATACTGCCTTCGACCAGCTCCCGTCGCGCGCGGAAGTTCTGCCCGGTCTGCTGCCCTTTGCAATTTTCGCGCATGGCATCGAGGAACCGTGCGCCGGAATCGGCGGTCTGCCCCCATTTGTCGTGGATGAACTCGAAGTCGTCGGCCACCAGCGTGGCGAGCAGATCGAGCTTGCACCCGAATACCGCATCGAACAATTGACGATCTTTCTCGGCGAGCAATGCAACCAGCTCCGCGGACGCGGGTGCAGCGCCGGGCGTCAACCGGATCTTGGCGCCATCATCCGCCGCCAAAACACTGGACACGAAAGACGACAGCGTAAGCAGAATCAAAATGGACATGCGCATCATCGTGGCACCGAAGGAAAGGACTGCCTGACACCATAGCAAGACGTCAGGACTTTCCGATGTGCCACAAGACAGGATGCAGGCGCTCGGCCTCGCGCCTCATGCCATGCTTGCTGAAGAAGAACCGGAAACCCCCATCCCTGAGACTTCCCGGCATGCGACCCCACCGGCGAGCGGTGCCGCGAATGCGGATCTGGAGTTGGGGCTCCGACCCGCCGACATGCCATCCATGACATGTCGTGTTCGATCCTGCGAATACAGGCAAAGTGCGTCGGGGGCGGGCCGTCCGCTGACGAGGCCATCCGACCCGCCCCCGCTGCATCAGACTTCTGCGTCATCCTCCGCCACGGCAGCATCACGGGGTGCATCCGCCGGGACGAACTGGGCGCGTAGCGCAGCCTCGAGTTTCACGGCCATTGCAGGATTCTCCTTGAGATATTGACGGGCATTTTCCTTGCCCTGGCCGATACGCTCACCATCGCAGCTGTACCAGGCGCCCGACTTCTCGACGAGCTTGGCTTCGACACCCATGTCGATGAGTTCGCCTTCGCGGCTGATGCCTTCGCCGTAAAGGATTTCGGTGACAACCTGCTTGAACGGCGGTGCGAGTTTGTTCTTGACCACTTTGATCTTGGTCTGGTTGCCGATGATTTCCTCGCCCTTCTTGATGCTGCCGATGCGGCGGATATCCAGACGGATCGAGGCATAGAACTTGAGCGCGTGGCCACCGGTGGTCACTTCGGGGCTCTGGCCCGGCATCATCGCGCCGATCTTCATGCGCAGCTGATTGATGAAGATGACCATGCAGTTGCTGCGCTTGATGTTGCCGGTCAGCTTGCGCAGTGCCTGGCTCATCAGGCGCGCCTGCAGGCCCGGAAGCTGGTCGCCCATTTCGCCTTCGATTTCGGCTTTCGGGGTGAGCGCGGCGACCGAGTCGATGACGACGATGTCGACGGCATTGGAGCGCACCAGCATGTCGGCGATTTCGAGCGCCTGCTCGCCGGTGTCGGGCTGCGAGAGCAGGAGTTCGTCGATGTTGACGCCGAGCTTCTGCGCATAGATCGGGTCGAGCGCGTGCTCGGCATCGATGAATGCGGCGGTGCCGCCGGCTTTCTGGCATTCGGCGATGGTCTGCAGGGTGAGCGTGGTCTTGCCCGAGGATTCCGGGCCGTAGATTTCGACGACGCGCCCTTTCGGCAGGCCGCCGATGCCCAGTGCGATATCGAGCATCAGCGAACCGGTGCCGATGACTTCGACCGCTTCGACCGGGCGGTCGCCCATGCGCATGACCGAACCTTTGCCGAACTGCTTGTCGATCTGGCTCAGGGCTGCGGAAAGCGCGCGCTTTTTATTCTCGTCCATCGTGGAATCCTCGTCAGTGAATGGGTCAATGTCTGGTGTGGAAGCAGATTAGGGGTGGTCTGTCGCACAGGTTGCGACAGGACAGAATGTATTCGCGGGGGCAGTGCGGAAATATCGGAAAATCGCTCGACGCGGGGTAGGAAAACACCTCATTCGCCGGCTGGTCATCGAACGATGCTCATCGATTCGGCCTCACGAGTCCGCAGTACAGGCCCTCGATCGCGAAATCCTGATCGGGCTGCACTTCGATCGGTGCGTAGCTGGGATTCCGCGGCAGCAGGCGGATGCGGTCCTTGCCGATCTTCAGCAATTTGATGGTGATCTCGTCATCGATGCGCGCGACCACGATCTGTCCGGAGCGCGCTTCGCTGGTGCGATAGACGCCGACCAGATCGCCTTCGAAGATGCCTTCGTCGATCATCGAGTCGCCCTGCACTTTCAGCAGGTAATTCGGTGCCGGCGAAAACAGCGCGCGATCAAGCAAGATGTAGTCATCGGAACGGAGGTCCGCACCGATCGGCAGACCGGCCGCGACCCGCCCCAGCAGCGGCAGGCGCAGGACGTCGTCCGGCAGCGCGGGCATGGGCGGGAGGTCGAGGGCGTCGTTCGCGGCCTCGTGCACCAGCCGGATGCCCCTCGCCTGCCCCGGCACGCGGCGGATGCAGCCGGCCTGCTCGAGCGCTTCGATGTGGTACTGGGCGGCGCGGACACCCTTGAAGCCCATGGCGTGGGCGATCTCGGTCTGCGAAGGCGGCACGCCGTCGGCGGCGATACGCTCGGAGATGAGGGCGAGGATGGCTTGTTGGGTTTCGGTCAGATCCATGGTTAGTAGTAATACTACTAACGATCGGTCCCGTCAACGCTGACAGCCATCCGCCCGGCAATCGACGCTCAGGGCGTCCCGATCAGCGTTTCCAGTCCGCGCAGCGCAGCGCCGACGGTCTGCCGGCGTACGGCTTCACGATCGCCATCGAAATGGAAAAGCTGGGCGTGGGCATAGCCGCCGCGACGTTTCCAGCCGATCCAGACCGTGCCGACAGGCTTGTCCGGGGCGCCGCCGCCGGGGCCGGCGATACCGGTAACGGCGACCGCGATGCTGGCGCCCGCGTGCACCAGCGCGCCTGAGACCATTTCGATCACGGTTTCGCGGCTGACCGCGCCGTGTACTTCGAGGGTTTCCGGGCGTACGCCGAGCATCGCCTGCTTGGCTTCGTAGCTGTAGGCGACCATGCCGCAGTCGAACCAGTCGGACGAGCCGGCGATGTCGGTGACGGTTTTGGCGATCCAGCCGCCGGTGCAGCTCTCGGCGGTGACGAGGGTGTGGCGCGATGCGCGGAAACGGGCGCCGAGACTTTCGGCGTGTTCGCGAAGTTCGGCGTCGGTGGGAAACGTCATGCGGGGCGGGTCCGTGAAGGCGCGTGCGGAGCGCCTGTTCCGCATGATAACGGCCGGCGCCGCCACAAAAGCAATGGCCCGCGTGTGCGGGCCATTGTCGTCACTGCGATCGGGAAGCTGCCGGATTACTTCTTCTCCGCCGCTGGCGCTGCCGATGCGGTTGCCGGCACCACCCCGGTGTCCTGGACCACGCAATTGCCGTTGCTGTCCGCAGCGAACAGGCTCGGGCAGATATGGCTCACATCCAGCGGATCGGTCTTCGAGAAGCCATGGCAACCGAAGCAGTTCGGCGCCCATGAGGTGTCGCCCTGCTGGAAGGTTTCCATGCTCATGTTGGTCAGCTCCAGCGAGCCGCGCTGCAGGCTGGTCGCATCGCCGGGCACGATCTTGTCGCCGGTTTTTTCATGCACGGTGTACGCCACTGGCGGATTGCCGGAGTCCGCACCGTCCTTGGTCCAGATCGCGCCGATCAGCATGTAGTGCTTCCAGATCGCCATCGGGTCGGTGTCGGGAAGCGCGGTCAGCATGCCCTGCGGGCCGACCAACTGGTCGTTGAGCTGCTGGATGGCCAGCAGATTGGCGGCATTGTCGTTGCCGTTGATCGACGTGCCGGGCTGGTTGCCGTTGGCGAACTGGCGGCAGATGTTGTTCGGCGAATTGGTCGCCGGCGGCGTGCCCTGGAAAGGATCCGGCGTATCGAAATTGAACTGCGCGCAGGCGGTGTTGGGCGGCCCGGAGGTCGGCTGCGGATTCGCGGTGAGGCATTGCGCCGCGTCGCTGCTGGCGAAGGCCCAGCCGTTGGCCGGCGCAGGGCTGCTGCCGTCGCACAGCGGAGCATTGTTCTTGTGCTCGAACGTGGCCCAGATCATCTCCGGATGTTTCGACGTCCAGTTGGCGATGTGGAACCCCACCATGCCCAGCGTCACCGGCGTGGTGCTGCCCGGCAGCGTGGCCTGCATCGTGTAGTACGAGGCATCGGGCTTGGGCAGGATCATCCACGACACTTTGATTTCGAATGTGCCCTCGGTGAAACCTGTCTGGGTGGCCTGGCACTCGGCGCGCGAATACCAGATGTTGTAGCGCAGGATGTTGCCGTTCTGGTCGTACAGCGCGTTGCCGTCGGCCTGGGTGTCCTCGAAGTCCTGCGGTTTGTCGGCGCGCATCGCGAGCATCTTCGCAGCGCTGGCGCGGCCGAGCATTTCGGGCAGCGAACATTGCCCGCTGGAAACAGTGGGATTATGCAGACGGTTGGTTTCGAACACGCGCTCGCCGGCCATGGTCGGCGATGGCGACACTTCGGCGAGGAACCATTGCCACGAGAACTGGTAGAAATCGCAGAAGGATTCTTCGGCGGCAACCGCCAGCGGCGGATTCGGGTTGCTGATCCAATTACTGCTGGCCTGACAGACAGAGGCAGCGGCTTTCGGCGGCGCGACGGCCAATTCGGGCTTCGCCGCAGGCTCTTCCGGCTTGGGGCCGCACCCCGACAACGCTAGCCCCAGAATGATAGTGATTGCGAGCGCGTGAGGCGCATGACGATTGCGAATATCGCGAGACGTGCTGGTATGCGCGAACGAAAATCTGGACATCGAACATTCTCCTTGGCTACGAGCCTTGTCTTCGGAACTCCGACAACCGGAGTTCCGTGCCTTCCGAGCGCAGGGCGGATCGCGTATGGATCCGGCGCTCGAATTCCTCCGTTGCTGATGTGGTCGAGACCGCGTCGGCAGCGAATGGATTCCTGTGTCATTCCCCGGGACCGAGCATGCGCCCGGCATCGACTACCCGCAACCTGCAAAAACAGACGGCCCGCGCGAGGCGGGCCGTCTGCGAGCGAACGGGCTTCGCGGTCAGTAGCGCATGCGCAGCGTCATGCCATACGTCCGTGGCGCGCCGAGGAAGGCATTCCACGTGCCGGTCTGCAGCGGCGCGTCGATCGCGACCTGGTAGTACTCGGCGTCGGTGATGTTCTGCGACCACAGCTCGACGGTCCAGCGCTGGTCACGCGAACCGATGGCGAAGCGCGCATTGCCCAGGGCGTAACCGTCCTGTTGCTTCTGCGGATCGAGATCGGAGCCGGTGTTGTAGTCGGACATGTACTTGGCGCCGAGATGCGCACTGGCCTTCAGGCTGCCGCCGATTCTCCAGTCGTAACCGACCGAACCGGTGACCGACCATTTCGGCGCGAAGCTCGGGCGGCTGCCGGGCAGCAACGCGAGATCGGCGTCGGGCAACGGATCGTCGCCGTACTGGGTATCCGCATAGGTCAGACCGCCCTGCAGCATCCAGCCACCGGTCTGCCACAGCAGTTCGGCGTCCAGACCCTGCGAGGTCACCTTCGGGATCGAACGGACCACGAAGCTGGTGCCGAGGAAACTGTTGAGCTGGAAGTCGGAGTATTCCTGATGGAACAGGGTCGCATTGAGCAGCAGATTGCCGCCAAGCCAGGTGGTCTTGGTGCCCAACTCGTAGCTGTCGACGAATTCAGCGCCGAACGACGTGTCGTTCACCGGCAGGATGCCCGCAGTACCGCTGGACAGACCCGTGTTCGACTGCACGCGATCGAGGTTGAAACCACCGGCCTTGTAACCGCGCGCCGCCGAGAAATAAGCCATGACATTGTCGTTGAAGCGATAGGCCGCCTTCACCGTGCCCGACCATTCCTTCTCGTCGCGTTCCTGATCGGTGCTGCGGCCGTTGTGCTGGACGTTGGTCCAGGGCAAACAGGCGAAACCGACGACCTGCGGTGCCGCAGCCGAGGCCTGGGCGACGCTCAGACCGCGCGCAACCAGAGCGGCAACGACCTGCGCCGGATTGGAGAGCATCGCCGCGCAGCCAAGGCCGCCGTTCGGGTTGCTGTAGCGCGACGCCAGTTCCTTCTTCTCGCGGGTATAGCGCAGGCCGAGGGTCAGATCGAGCGCATCGGTGGCATGCCAGGTGTTGTTGGTGAACAGGCCGATGCTCTTGGATTCCTGCTTGTAACGGTCGGCGGCCGCATGGCCGGCGAACACGGTCCCGAACGGCCGGCCCGAAGCCTGCGACAGGAACAGCGGCGCGGTGGGGCTGGCGCCGAGCGCGGGGTTGATCCGCGAAAGCAGCGCAATCGAGAGATAGGGCTCGTAAGCAGAACCGATGCGGTAGGCCTCGTTGCGCTTCAGGGTCTCGTCGGCATAGAAACCACCGACCAGCCAGTCGAACTTGTCGGAAGCGCCGGTCAAACGCAGCTCTTGGCTGAAGGTGTCGAAGGCGGTGTAGTTGTCGTCTTTGGTCGGGTTGCGATGGAACAGGTCGGCGGTGCTGTAATCGAAATCGATGCCGTTGGTGCTTTCCCATTTGCGCTGCGCAGTGACCGAGGTCAGCGTCGCTCCGCCGAACCAAGGTGTCTGCCAGTCGACCTGGGCGCTCACGCCCTGATCCTTGATGAACTGCGCGCTGCTGCGGTTGGCGAAGGCGCGGCGGCTGTAGGGATCGGCCACCGGTATGACGCCGGAATCCGGCGAGAGCGCGTCGATGATCGCAGCGGTCGGGCCACGGATGGTGGTGACGCTGGCGCAGCAGCTTTCGTCGCGGTTGCTGAAATCGCCGGTCAGCAGGATATCGAGCGTCTCGCTCGGCTCAAGCAGCAGTTGGCCGCGGAACGTATGGAAGTTCTGGTTCTGATCTTCGGTTTCCTGGCGCGGGCCGGCACCGGTGGTGACATCGACGTATCCGTCGCGCTTGCGTTTGGCGGCGTAAAGGCGGAACGCGGCCATGTCGTTGAAGGCGTCGTTGTACGACCCGGACACACCGAAGGCACCGTAATTGCCGACGGTCACTTCGCCTTCGACGCGCTGCTGGTAACTCGGGCGTTTGGTGATCACATTGATCACGCCGGCGGATGTGTTCTTGCCGAACAGCGTCCCCTGCGGGCCCTTCAATACTTCGATCCGTTCCAGCTCACCCAGATCGGTGAAGCCGACGCCGTTGCGGGGGCGGAAAACGCCATCGATCACGATGCCGACCGAAGATTCGAGGCCGGCGTTGTCGCCCACCGTACCGACACCGCGGATGCGGGCGACGGTCTGCGATTCGCTCTGGGTGCTGGTCACGGTCAGGCCCGGCACCACATGCTGCAGATCCTTGATGTCGCGGACGCCGTTCTCTTCGAGCATCTGCTCGGACAACGCTGTCACCACCACTGGCACATCCTGCAGCGCCTCTTCGCGCTTCTGAGCAGTCACTGTGATCTGATCGAGTGTGGTCGCCTCTTCCTCTCCGGAGCCGGCCTCCTGGGCCAGCGCGAGCGGCGCTTGCACCAGGCCGATGAGCGCGAGCAGCAGTGCCCGGGTAAGCGTCGAATGTTGCGGTGCACGATGAATCATTTGATCCCCCTCGCCATAGTCATTGATGTCGTAATCGTTACGTGGCCGTTGATCGACCATCGGCGGCACGCGTTCAAGCGCATTGCTGATCAGTGCACAGGCAGCCCATGGAGCTGTTCCGGTCGGAACGGCTCGATGGCTCGTTTACCCTTACCATGGTGCAATTGACAACCGCTTGCGGACGTTAACACAGCTTTCGAAAACTGTAAGCATGACCAAACGCAGGGACGACGGGCGCTGGCATACTAGGCGGCCTGCCCTCCGCTGCGCCATTGCGCATCTGGGCCCGACCGCAGTCAACCCGTGCCCGATCCCGCCCCTATTCCCGCATCTCCGGCGCGCACCGCCAGCGAACAGCACACGCCACTCATGCGCCAGTTCTTCGCTGCGAAGGCGGAGCATCCCGACGTGCTGCTGTTTTTCCGGATGGGCGATTTCTACGAAATGTTCTACGACGATGCGCGCAAGGCCGCGCGTCTGCTCGACATCACTTTGACGCAGCGCGGCAATTCCGCCGGCCAGCCCATTCCGATGGCGGGCGTGCCGGTGCATGCGTACGAAGGCTACCTCGCGCGTCTGGTCGCGCTGGGCGAATCGGTCGCGATCTGCGAACAGATCGGCGACCCGGCGCTGGCGAAAGGCCTGGTCGAACGCAGGGTCGTGCGCATCGTCACCCCGGGCACGGTCACCGATGAAGCGCTCCTGCAGGATCGCCGCGATACGCTGCTGATGGCCGTATCCCGCGGGAAAAACGGCTATGGGCTGGCGTGGGCGGATCTCGCCGGTGGACGTTTCCTGGTCAATGAAGTGACCAGCGAGGACATGCTGGAAGCCGAACTCGCGCGACTGGATCCCGCCGAGCTGCTGATCCCCGATGAAGACGGCTGGCCGGTATCGCTGACCACCCGTCACGGCGTTCGCCGCCGCGCACCGTGGCTGTTCGATGCCGACAGCGGACGCCGGCAACTGCTGCAGTTCTTCAATCTGTTCGACCTCACCGGCTTCGGCATCGACGGCAAACCGCTTGCGATCGCCGCCGCCGGTGCGCTGCTCGGCTATGTCGAAGAAACCCAGAAGCAGCGGCTGCCGCACCTCACCGCGATCCGGATCGAAACCAGCGACGGCGCGATCGCGATGAATGCGGCCACGCGGCGCCATCTCGAACTCGACACCCGCGTCGACGGCGACACCCGGCATACCCTGCTCGGCGTGCTCGACAGCACCATCACCCCGATGGGCGGACGCCTACTGCGGCGCTGGCTGCATCGCCCGCTGCGAGATCGCCGGGTCGTGAGCGAACGTCATGACGCAGTGCAGCAGCTGTTTGCGCAGCGCGCCGACGCCAGCGTGCGCGAGGCATTTCGCGGCCTGGGCGACATCGAACGCATTCTTTCCCGCATCGCCCTGCGCAGCGCGCGCCCGCGCGATCTGTCGACACTGCGCGACGCCCTGCTGCTGATGCCCAAGGTACGCGATGCGCTGTCGGGCATCGATTCGCCGCGACTGCAGGCGCTGTGCGCCGAACTGGGCGAACACGACGCGCAGGCCGCGTGGATGGCCAGCGCGATCGTGCCGCAGCCGCCGGTGCTGGCCCGCGACGGCGGCGTGATAGCCGAAGGCTACGACGTCGAACTCGACGAACTGCGCACGCTCAGCACCCATGCCGACCAGTTCCTGATCGACCTGGAAGCCCGCGAACGCGCGAGCAGCGGCATCGCCACGCTCAAGGTCGGCTACAACCGCGTCCACGGCTACTTCATCGAGATCAGCAAAGGCCAGGCCGACAAGGCGCCCGTCCACTACACGCGCCGGCAGACGCTGACCGGCGCCGAACGCTACATCACCGAAGAGCTGAAACAGTTCGAGGACAAAGTGCTGTCGGCGAAGGACCGCTCGCTCACGCGCGAAAAGCTGCTGTACGAAGGCATTCTCGACGAACTCAATCGCGATCTCGAACCATTGAAGCGCGCAGCGGGTGCGCTGAGCGAACTCGATGTGCTCGCCTGTTTCGCCGAGCGCGCGCGCGAACTCGACTGGTCGCAGCCGCAACTGGTCGAAGACGCACGCCTGCACATCGAACGCGGCCGTCATCCGGTCGTCGAGGCCGTGCGCGACGAACCGTTCGAGCCGAACGATCTCTCGCTCAACGGCGAAGACGGCGGCACCGCACGGCGCATGCTGGTGATCACCGGCCCGAACATGGGCGGCAAATCCACCTACATGCGTCAGAACGCGCTGATCGTGCTGCTCGCGCACATCGGCAGCTTCGTGCCTGCATCGAAAGCGCTGATCGGCCCGATCGACCGCATCCTCACCCGCATCGGCGCGGGCGACGACCTCGCGCGCGGACAATCGACCTTCATGGTCGAGATGAGCGAAACCAGCTACATCCTGCATCACGCCACTGCGCAGTCGCTGGTGCTGATGGACGAAATCGGCCGCGGCACCTCGACCTACGACGGCCTCGCGCTGGCCGAAGCCTGCGCCAGGCATCTGGCCGCAACCAATCGCGCCTACACGCTGTTCGCCACGCATTATTTCGAACTCACCGCCCTCGCCCAACCCGGCAGCGGCATCGCCAACGTGCATCTGGACGCGGTGGAGCACCACGACAAACACGGCGGCGACACATTGGTGTTCATGCACGCCGTGAAAGACGGCCCCGCCGACCGCAGCTTCGGCCTGCAGGTCGCCGCTCTCGCCGGCCTGCCGAAGAGCGTCGTGCGCGAAGCGCGTGGACGCTTGGCGGAACTGGAACAGCGGCGCAGCGATCCCGCACCCATGCTGACGCCGCAGGCATTGGATGCGCCGCAGCAGATCGGTTTGTTTGGGTCTTCTTCCGCTGCGCTGGATGCGCTGGCGGCGATCGATCCGGACGAACTCACGCCGAAGCAGGCGTTGGAGGCGTTGTACCGGTTGAAGGCGTTGGAGTGAAACCCGAATCGTCTCCGCCATCTGCTTGACGAACCGCTCTCGGGCGGTTCGTCAAGCCAATCAGATTATTGTTCGCATCCCGCGATGCATTCCCGATATTGCCGGGCGCAAATCTTGAACTGATGCTCGGGCACCTGTAACAGACACTCGTTCATCTGTGTCTGGCAGTCGCTGTAGCAATAAGGATCCGAATCGAGTGCCGACACGGACGCAACGAAACCGAGACCGAACGCGAGCGCAGCGACGGCCATCCACCGAATGTTGATCTGTTTCATATTCAAATCCCTCCATGGTCGTGATATGGGCGAGCGTATCGATGCATGATCGATGCTCACGGCGAGTATAGCCACGGGATCGTTGCCATCGGGAGCCTGTCCGGACGAGCGGCATTCTCCATCCGCTCCTACGCCGACACAGGTCCTGGCCCTGTCCATTCCAATGCGCCAAAAATCATGCAAAGTGCAGCACACCGCTCCATTACACTAGCGCGCTGACAGGAGAGCAACGCGTGACCATCGGAATCTTCATCGCGGGATTGTTGTTCGGCGTCGTTTTGACGGTCTGGCTGCGGCGCGCGCCGACCGGGGCCGCGACACCCGACGCAGCCACAGACACCACGACGACCGAAGCCGCACTGCCGGCGCCGGATGCTGCCGCGCCCGATGCGACTCCCGAAGAAACACCGCGCGATCGTCTATACCGGCTGCGCGGCGAGATCGAGACGGACGATGAGCGCATCAAGCGGCCGGAGGATCTGCTGCAGTTGGCGCAGTTCCGCGAGGGCGTGGCGCTGTTGGCTGGGAAGACCTTCGATGCGAAAGAAGTGCTGGATCAGCTGGAAAGCGACAGCGGCCCGCTGGGCTGCATGATCTATGTGGCGTTGCGCGAACGCGACGATGTCGATGCCGCCGCTGCGCTGGCGGCCACGCCGCCGCCGGGCTGGTACCAGTTGCGCTTCATGATCGATTATCTGCAGTCGCGAGAGGACGCTGCTGCTCTGCCCGGTCTGCTGCGGCATCTGCGTCAATGGTGGTACGAGCAGCCGCCGCTGCGGCAGAGGCTGCGCGAGTATCTGCAGTGGGCGGGCGCGCATCCGTCGGGCAGCGTCGGGACGATGACCCTGGACACGCTGCAGGAGTACGAACTGGAGCAATTGGCCGAGGGCCTGAAGTCGTTCGCCGAGCCCGTGTTGGCGCCGTATCTCGCACAGGTGACGGACGAAGTGGCGCGGCGACGCGAGCGGCGCACGCTGGGCGGTGTGGGCCGGCTGTGGACGCCGCCGCAAAGCACGAACGGCGGCATCGTCGATCACCCGGAACTCGATCGCCAGATCGCGCAACTGCACGAGATGCTGCAGGCCACGCCGCCGGTCTCGGTGCTGATTTCTGGCGAACAGGGCGTCGGCAAATCGGTGCTGGTCGATCGTCTGTTCGCGCGCCTGCAGGGCGAAGGTTGGCTGCTGTTCGAAGCCTCTGCCGCCGAAGTGCTGGCGGGCCAGAAATACATCGGCGAACTGGAAGAGCGCGTGCGCGAGATGCTGACCGCGCTCGACCGTCCGCGCGCGCTGTGGCGGGTGCAGGATTTCTACGATCTGCTGCACAAGGGCGGGCACAGCCAGGACCCGCGCGGCATTCTCGACATGCTGCTGCCGGCGCTGGAGCGCGGCCAGGTACGGATGGTCGGCGAACTCTCGCCCGCACAGCTCGCGCAGTTGCTGATCGCGCGACCGACGCTGCGGCATCTGGTCAAGACCGTGGCCCTGCTGTCGCCCGACACCGACGGCTTGCGCGCGCTGCTGGCGCGCTGGGGCGCGGCGCGCGAAGCCGAATTGGGCACGACGGTGATCGATGCGCGTGCGCTGGACGAAGCGCAGCGCATGTCCGCGCAGTTCTTTCCCGAGCAGCACGAACCGGGGCGCACACTGCGTCTGCTCGAAGAGAGCCTGCGCGTCGCGTGCAGCGCGGACGCGCGCGAGCTGCCGTTGACGACGGATGCGCTGCTGCGCGGCATCGCGCGGCGCAGCGGTCTGCCGCTGGATGTGATCGACGACAGCAAGAGTCTCGACCTCGACACGCTGCGCGCGTTCTTCCGCAAGCGCGTGATCGGTCAGGACGAAGCGGTGGAATGTCTGGTCGACCGCATCGCGATGCTCAAGGCCGGGCTGATCGACAGCAGTCGACCGATCGGCGTGTTCCTGTTCGCCGGCCCGACCGGCACTGGCAAGACCGAACTGGCGAAGACGCTGGGCGAATTGTTGTTCGGCAGCAGCGAACGTCTGCTGCGTCTGGACATGAGCGAATTCCAGTCCGAAGACGCCGCGTGGCGGCTCACCGACGTATCGAGCGACGGCAGCACGCGTTCGCTGGTCGCGCGCATTCGTGAGCAGCCTTTCTCGGTGGTGCTGCTGGACGAATTCGAAAAAGCGCACCCGCGCGTGTGGGACATGTTCCTGCAGGTGTTCGACGACGGCCGCCTGAGCGACCGCAACGGCAACGTCGCGGATTTCCGCCACAGCATCATCATCCTCACCAGCAACGCCGGCTCCACCTTGAGCCGCAGCGCTGGGCCTGGATTCACTTCGGCGGCCGGCGGTTACTCGCGCGGCACGGTGGAGAAAGCGCTGTTCGAAACCTTCCGCCGCGAGTTCCTCAACCGCCTCGATCGCATCGTGCTGTTCACGCCGCTGGATCGCGCGCTGATGCGCGAGATCCTGCACAAGGAACTGCAGCGCGCTATGGGCCGTCGTGGCCTGCGCAACCGGGATTGGGCGGTGGAATGGGAACCGTCGGCGATCGAATTCCTGCTCGACCGCGGCTTCACGCCGGACCTCGGCGCGCGTCCGCTGCGAAGGGCGATCGAACAGCATCTGCTCGCGCCGCTGGCGCGCAGCATCGTCGAACACCGCACGCCGCAGGGCGACCAGTTCCTGTTCGTGCGCAGCGCGGGCGATCGTCTGGATGTGGAGTTCATCGACCCCAACCAGCCGGTCACGCCGTCGATGCCCAGCGTCGCCGCCATCGCCGGCAGCGATCTGCGCACGCTGATCTACGCGCCGGACACGACGTCTTCGGCCATCGCGCGTCTGCAGGGGTCGCTGGACAGTCTGGTCGATACGCTCGCCGCGCCGGCATGGGCCGACGCGCGCGATGCCGATTACGCAGCGATGGGTGAGCG
The DNA here is from genome assembly GCA_017302135.1 of Lysobacterales bacterium. Lineage (GTDB taxonomy): Bacteria > Pseudomonadota > Gammaproteobacteria > Xanthomonadales > Xanthomonadaceae > Lysobacter_I. The sequence goes on from JAFLDZ010000002.1 coordinate 399,872, forward strand.
CGATTTCTGGTCGCGTGCGGAGCGCTTCGACGTGCTGGATCGCATCGAACGTCGCGATCGCATCGAAAGCGCGCTCGACAACGCACAGCGTCTCGGCGAGCGGCTGCGCCGCGACGGCGGCAACGCGGCGTTCGTCAGCCGTCATGCGCAGTTGCTGTGGCTGATGCAGCATGCAGTAACCACCGTGGTCGAGCAGCGCCCGCAGGATGCGCTGCTGTCGCTGGCCGCCAGCCCATCCGACCTCAAGCGCGATCCGGCACAGACGCGACTGTGGTGGCAACAGTTGCTGTCGATGTACATCGCCTGGGCCGAACGCCGCAACATGCGCGTCGAGGTACTGGAACAGGACGCGGAGCGCTGTCGCGCGCGACTGGCGGTGAGCGGTTTCGGCGCGCAGGCTCTTCTCGCAAGCGAACACGGCCTGCACGTGCTCGAACACGAATCCGAAGACGACGGCACGACCCGGCGGATCGCGGCGATGGTGCGCGTCGCCGCAGATCTTCCGGGCAAGCCGCGCCCCAACCTGCTGAATCTCGATGAAGAACTGCGCGTCTGCCGACGCTATCGCGCAGCGCCCTCGCCGCTGGTCCGCGACAGCGCGCGCGGCTGGCGCAGCGGGCGGCTCGACCGCGTGCTCGCGGGCGAGTTCGATGTGATCGTCGCGGAAGAGATTTGACCGCGACGTCGTCGCCGACGCCGGGCGGAAACGCTTCCGATTCAAAAAAAACCCGCGGCCGACCGCTTTCAGCATCGGCCAAGGCTTAAAGTGCAGCCTCACTGCCCATCGAGGCTCGAGGAGACCCATATGACCGCACTCACCAACGATCTGCTCGCCCAACTCCAGGGCGCACCGCTGCAGCAGATTTCCCGGCAACTCGGCATCGACCAGAACCAGGCGGCCGGCGCGGTCAGCGCAGCGCTGCCGCTGCTGATGGGCGCGCTGGGCAAGAACGCCAGCCAACCGCAGGGCGCTGAGGCGCTGTTCGGGGCGCTGCAGAAAGACCACACCGGTGGCGGCGGCATCGGCGACCTGCTCGGCATGGTGCTGGGCGGCGCGCAGAGCCGGCAGACCGACGGCGCCGGCATGCTCGGGCATATCCTCGGCGGCCAGCAGGGCCGCGCCGAACAGCGTCTGGGCGAAGCCACCGGCCTCGGCGGCGATCGCGCCGGCATGCTGATGAAGATTCTCGCGCCGATCGTGATGGCCTATCTCGCCAAGCGCATGTTCGGCGGCAACGACGGTGGCAGTGGCCAGTCGATGGGTCTGGGCGGCGGCAACCCGACGGCCGATGTGCTCGGTGCGATCCTCGGCCAGGAGCAGCAGCAGGTGCGCCAGCAGGGCGGCCTGGCCGGCGGTCTGCTCGGCGCGGTGCTCGACAAGGACGGCGACGGCGATGTCGACCTGAGCGACATGCTGAAACTGGGCGGCGGTCTGCTGGGCGGCAATCGCTGAGATTTCGTCCGGGATCCGGAGCGGCGCCCAGTCGCACGCCGCCCGATCCCGCAAGCCCCGGCACCACCGTCGCACACGTCGCATTGACGGTCTTCGGCCTGCGTGCGCAGAATCCAAACCGCACCCCGGCTTGGGGTTTCATGATGATCGAGTGGAGCAATGGATTCTCCTGTAAGTACGAAACGCTTTCGCATCGCATTTTCCTTTGCTGGGGAAAAGCGCGCGTTCGTGAAACAGACCGCTGACTTGCTAGCCAGGCAATTCGGGCCGGAGAAGATTCTCTACGACAAGTACCATGAGGCGGAATTCGCCCGAAATGATCTCGGCATCTATTTACCGAATCTCTACAATCACGAGTCCGATCTCGTGGTCGTCGTCGTCTGCCCCAACTACGACGTGAAGGAATGGACAGGCCTGGAGTGGCTTGCGATTCACCATCTGCTGCAGCAACGCCTACGCGACAAAGTGCAGCTTTGTCGATTCAAACGTGCTCATGTTGATGGGCTGTTCGGAGGTGCCGGCTTCATCGAACTAGACGACAAAACTCCCGAAGCATTCGTCACCCTCATCCTCGAACGCCTCGCGCTCAACGAAGGCCACCCGAAGGACTACTACACCAAACCCGCCGTCGTTGTTGCATCCGTTCCAAACACCGACATCCCCCACAACCTGCCCAGGTTGCAACCGTTCTTCGGCCGCGAGAACGAACTGAAAACGATCGCCGATGCCCTCGACCCGGCTTCGCGCACCTGGGGCGCGCTGATCGATGGCCCGGGCGGGATGGGCAAGACCTCGCTCGCGGTCCGCGCCGCCTACGATGCGCCGCCGGATATCTTCAGAAAGATCGTCTTCATCTCGCTCAAGAGCCGCGAACTGGACGACGACGGCCTGCGTGACCCCAGCGTCTTTCTGCTCAGCGGTCTGGTCGAGCTGTTCGGTGAACTCGCCCGCGAGCTGGACCGCGACGACATCCTCAAGGTTGCTGAAGACCAGCGCCCGCGCCTGCTGCTCGATGCCCTGCGCGGCACACAGACCCTGCTGGTTCTCGACAACCTCGAAAGCCTGCTCAAACCTGAGCGCGACACCCTCTTCACCTTCATCAAGAAACTTCCCGCCGGCTGCAAGGCCATCCTCACCAGCCGCGGGCGCATCGGCTCCGGCGCGGAAGAACTCATTCTCGAAAAACTCGACGAACAAGCCGCGCTCGACACCTTGGCCGAACTCGCCACGCACAACCCGCACCTCGCCAAAACCAGCGAAGCGGATCGCCTCGTGCTCTACCGCGAGACCGGCGGCAAGCCGCTGCTGCTGCGGTGGACCGCCGGACAGATCGGGCGCGGCCACTGCCTCAGCTTCACCGATGCGCTCGATTTCCTGCGGTCCTGCCCGCCGGACAACGACCCGCTGGAATTCATCTTCGGCGATCTGGTGGAGGACTTCAGCGACGCCGAGACCAGGGCGCTCTGCGCGCTCACCTACTTCACCCTGCCGGCCAAGGTGGAGCATGTCGCCGCCAACGCCGGGCTGCCGGAAGCAGAGACCGACCGCGCCCTGCGCGGCCTCGTGAATCGTTCACTCGCCGTCCCCAACGATGAGCTGACCGCCTTCACTCTGGTGCCCATGGTCGCGGACTTTCTGCGCAGGAAAAAATCCGAGGTGGTGGCGGACACTGGCGATCGGCTGGAGCAGCGCGCCTATGCGCTCATCATCGAGAACGGCTACCAGAACCATGACCACTTCCCTTTGCTCGAAGCTGCTTGGCCCGGCATAGCCCCTGCTTTGGCGCTGTTTCTCGAAGGCGACAACATGCGCCTGCAAACCGTGTGCGCTGCGCTCGCGGACTTCCTCGAATTTCACGGGCACTGGGATGAATGGCTCGCCCTCAGCGAGAAAGCCGAAGTTCAAGCCGTGGCCGCTGCCGACCACGATAAGGCTGGCTGGCGTGCTTATCACACCGGTTACATTCACTCTCTGCGCCGACAAGCCGATGCAGTGCTCGCCTGTGCCGATCGCGCCGCCACGCACTGGGCCACGGCCAAGGCCAGTGCCCGCGAACTAGCGAGGGCCGTCGGATTACGCGGGGTAGGCCATTTATTTAAAGGCGATTACCCCGCCGCTATTGCTGCCTACCAGGGGGCGCTCGACCTAGACCGCAGCCTCGACGCCGAGAGTGTGGGTATAGCGATCAGCCTGAGCGACCTCGCAGGTGCTGAACGACTCTTTGGCGACTACGACGCTGCCGAGGCGCACTACAGCGAGGCACTGCGCGTAGCCTGCGCCGCCGATTGGGCTGAGGGTATGGCTGGAATGACCGGCGATCTGGCTGCTCTGGCCCTCGCCCGCAAGGACTGGTCGGCCGCCGAAACTCTCGCGCGTGAAGCCCTATCTTTGTCCGAAGCCGTCCACCGCCAAGAATTGATTGCAGGCAACAACTACCGCCTGGCCATAGCCCTCGTGCGCCAAAGCAAAGCCGCCGAGGCCCTGCCCCATGCCAAGCGCGCGGTGGAGATTTTCGCCCATCTTGGCTCCCTCGACCTCGCCGATGCCCAAGCCACCCTCGCGAGGTGCGGTGGCTGACTGCGATGCATACAGCGACACTCACCACGGCCCCATGAAGCACCTCATTCCAGCCACGCCCGCTGATCTGGCTTGAACGCAGCATCCGCTTCGCCAGATCGAATTCCGTCAATCGATAGTCTTCGACTATCAAAACAGTCCAAACAATCAAATTCTCTTTATCGCCCCCCAGGCGTACGGTGGCTCCACTTTCCCCGATCGGGCCGTTGCGCCCCAGGAGACACCCATGTCGACCGAATCCAAATGCCCATTCCCGCACGGCGCCCAGCACCAGACCATGGCCAGCGGCGGTCGCGGCAACCGCGACTGGTGGCCCAACCAGCTGAATCTCGACATGCTGCATCAGCGCTCGGAGAAGTCCGACCCCATGGGCGCAGACTTCGACTACACCGCTGAATTCAAGACACTCGATCTCGATGCCGTGGTCGCCGACCTGACCGCGCTGATGACCGATTCGCAGGACTGGTGGCCCGCCGACTGGGGCCATTACGGCGGACTCTTCATCCGCATGGCCTGGCACTCGGCCGGCACCTACCGCATCTCCGACGGCCGCGGCGGCAGCGGCAACGGCTCACAGCGCTTCGCCCCGCTGAACAGCTGGCCGGACAATTGCAATCTCGACAAGGCCCGCCGCCTGCTGTGGCCGATCAAGCAGAAATACGGACGCAAGCTGAGCTGGGCCGATCTGATGATCCTGGCCGGCAACGTCGCGCTGGAATCGATGGGCTTCAAGACCTTCGGCTTCGCCGGTGGCCGCCCCGACATTTGGGAACCCGAAAAAGACATCAACTGGGGCGCCGAGGTCGAATGGCTGGCGACCAGCGACAAGGCCAACAGCCGCTACTCCGGCGATCGCCAGCTGGCGAACCCGCTCGGTGCGGTGCAGATGGGCCTGATCTACGTCAACCCCGAAGGCCCGGACGGCAACCCGGACCCGGTCGCCTCCGGCCGCGATGTGCGCGAAACCTTCGCGCGCATGGCGATGGACGACGAAGAAACCGTCGCTCTCGTCGCTGGCGGCCACACCTTCGGCAAGGCGCACGGCGCAGGCGATCCGAAGCTGGTCGGCGCGGAACCCGAGGGCGGTTCGATCGAACAGCAGGGCCTGGGCTGGGCCAACGCCTTCGGCAGCGGTCGCGGCGCGCACGCCACCACCAGCGGCATCGAAGGCGCGTGGAAACCCAACCCCACCACCTGGGACAACGGCTACTTCGACGTGTTGTTCGGCAACGAATGGGTGCTGACCAAGAGCCCGGCCGGCGCGCACCAGTGGACGCCGAAAGATCCGAAGCCGGAACACATGATTCCCGATGCGCACGATCCGTCCAAGTCGCATCCGCCGATGATGACCACCGCCGATCTGTCGATGCGCATGGATCCGGCCTACGAAAAGATATCGCGCCGCTTCCACGCCGATCCCGCCGCCTTCGCCGATGCTTTCTCACGCGCGTGGTTCAAGCTCACCCATCGCGACATGGGCCCGCGCGCCCGTTACCTGGGCAAACTCGTGCCTGCAGAAGTATTGATCTGGCAGGACCCGGTGCCCGCCGTCGATCATCCGCTGATCGATGCGCTGGACATCGCCGATCTGAAAGCCAAGCTGCTCGGCTCCGGCCTGTCGGTATCGCAGTTGGTCACGACCGCCTGGGCATCGGCGTCCACATTCCGTGGCAGCGACAAACGCGGCGGCGCCAACGGCGCACGCATCCGCCTCGCGCCGCAGAAGGATTGGGACGTGAACCGACCCGCAGAACTGGCGAACGTGCTCGCGACGCTGGAACGCATCCAGACCGCGTTCAACAGCGCGCAGACCGGCGGCAAACGAGTCTCTCTGGCGGATCTGATCGTGCTCGGCGGGTGCGCTGCGGTCGAAGCCGCTGCGAAGAAAGCCGGCGTCGATGTGGTCGTCCCGTTCGCACCGGGCCGCACGGATGCGTCGCAGGAACAGACCGATATCGAGTCCTTCGCTGTGCTGGAGCCGATGGCCGATGGTTTCCGCAACTACATCCGTCCGGGGCTGGAAGGCATTGCTGCGGAACTGTTGCTCGACAAAGCGCAGCTGCTGACGCTCACCTCGCCTGAAATGACCGCGCTGATCGGCGGCCTGCGCGTGCTGGGCGCCAGTGCCGGCGGCGCAGCGCACGGGGTGTTCACGCAGCGCCCGGAAACGCTGAGCAACGATTTCTTCGTCCATCTGCTCGATATGAATACCGCGTGGCAGCGTTCTTCCGCTGATGCGAATGTTTTGGAAGGGCGCGATCGCAAGACGGGTGCGTTGAAGTGGACGGGTACGGTGGTGGATCTGGTGTTCGGGTCGAATTCGCAGTTGCGTTCGCTGGCTGAAGTTTATGCATCTGCGGATGCGAATGAGAAGTTCGTGCGCGATTTCGTGATGGCTTGGGTGAAGGTGATGAATAACGATCGGTTTGATCTGGGGTGATGATTTGGGTTGATCGCGGAAGGTCCGCGTGCTGGAGTTGAACGCATCGATGATGCGTTCAACTCCGGAATGGCGATGTGGCTTGATCGATGCATCGCGAGATATTTAGCCGGCGCGTGATGCGCCGGCTTTTTTGCGCTTTGCCTGCTGGCGAAAATCTTTCTTGCCGTCGTTCCCGCCTACGCGGGAACCCAGCGTCATTGCGGTGATGAGACTGTTTGTTGGTATTGGCTCTTTGCCAGCTCAACGAACCGCATTGGTTGTCGGTGCGTGATGTTGCGCGGGTAGAGCCGGTCACCATGACGAGCCAAGATCCAAACCATGCGAAATGAGCTTGAAGACATGACCCACTGGCTGGACCAATCACACGCAGCAGGCAAACTCGTCACCCGCGAACACATCGCCGCTGACAAGGATTTCGACAGCGTCCGCGAAACACCACAATTCAAATCCTGGCTCGCCAAAATGGGCTGGCTCGACTGATGTCGACGGCTCCACCTTGACCGCCCGCCAACGACAAAACCGGCGCACTGCGAAGTGACGCCGGTTCCGCCCCACACTACGAGCGACTGGAAACACTCAGCTGTACTGCGAACTCTTCACCAGCAGATGCTTGGCGAACTGCCCGTGCAGATAACCGATGCCGCGCGCCAGATGCAGGGTCGCGAACAGCAGCAGCACACCGGAAATGAACACCAGCGGCAGCGAAAAATATTCGAGCGACGTGGTGAGGACGCCGTTTTCCATGCCCAGCAGCGTCCAGCCTTCGAAATCCGGGTTGTACGCGGCGTATCCGACAAGCACCATGACCGGCGCCACGATGAACGACAGCGACACGCTGAGCAGGGTGACCGCCAGGGTGAAGTAGATGATGCCCAGCGGCAGCATCAGCACCATGTACAGCAGCGTGGTCCAGGTGCGCGGATCGGACAGCATTTCGCCGATCCGCGCCATCCACGGTTTGCCGCGACTGTTGTAGAGCGGCCGGCGCGGCATGCGCTCACCGAGCATCACTTCGACGATGCGGCCTTCCAGCAGCGAGAACATCCGAGTCGATCCCAGGAACAGGATCGCGAACGGAATGCCGATGATCAGCACCGCCAGACCCGCCGACAGCGAAATGCCGGTGACCACCCAGGTGAAATAGAAGATGCCGGTGGCCATCGACAGCAGCATGTAGAACAGCGCCGCATAGGTGCGCGGTTCGGCGATCACGCCGAAGAATTTGCCCAGCAGCGAACGGTGCTGGCGCGGCGGCGGCGCGCGCAGCGCGGTCTGCACTTTCACTTCGGTATCGCGATAGATGTCGGCGACTTCATCGGGCGCGCCGTAGCTCGACGCGACCTGTGCGATCACCTCGGCTTCGCTCTTGTCGGGGTTCTCGGCCATTTCCGAGCGGAGGTATTCCTCGGCGTCGTACAGCGCGTCCTGGATCAGCGCCGGGTCGGCGCCGGCCAGCGAGCGCCGCAGGTGTTCGAGGTAATCGGGGATATTGGTCGGCAGCGAACGGGCATTCATGGCTGGGTTCCTTTCAGAACGGTATCGACGGAATCTCGGGTGGCGCACCAGGCGTTGCTCCAGGCGGAGAGGATCTCGCGGCCGAAGGGCGTGATGCTGTAGTAACGGCGCGGCGGGCCGCTGATCGACGGCTCGATCTGGCTTTCCAGCAGCGCGGCGCCTTCCAGGTTGCGCAGCACCGGGTACAGCGCGCTCTGCTTGCCGCTCAGCACGCCGTCGCCCTGACGCTCCAGGGTCTTGGCGATCTGGTAGCCGTACATCGGCTCGGTGGCGGCGCCCAGCACCGCCAGCAGCGCCAGCGACACGGTGCCGGCCGACAGTTCCTTCTGGAACTTCCGCAGCAGCGCTTCGCTGGTGTCGTCGGCGGCTTCGTTGGGGATTCCGTCGGGGAGCGGTGGAGAGTGCATGACAGCCTCTGCGGTGATCAGCTGGATATCGTGGAGATCACTCTATCCATAACTTGCACATAGTGGATGTGCCGGAGGTCATTGCGACCGCCGACCCACAGCCGCCGCTGGTCCGGGCATGCCTTCTGGGCCAGAATCGGCGGTCAATCGAAGGGAGAGCCCACCGTGAGCACGATCCACACCCGCCTTTCTCTCGCGCTGCTGGGTGCCGCGCTGTCGTCCGCCGCCCTCACCGCTTCCGCGCAGACAGCGCCCGCTGTTCCGCCCGTCCCCAAATCCAGGTCGATGCAGGAACTGCTCGACGGCTCGAAGCCCGGCGACTGGCGCACGCTCGATCCGGCGCGGACGCTGTACATGGATTTCGCCGCCGGCCGCGTGGTGATCGAACTGGCGCCCGACTTCGCACCGGCGCACGTCGCCAACATCCGGGCGCTGGCGAAAGGCCGCTACTGGGACGGCCTGAGCATCAACCGTTCGCAGGACAATTTCGTGGTCCAGTGGGGCGATCCGGCCGAAACCGAGGCCGCGCGCAAACCGCTGCCGAAAGGCGCGAAAGCGAAACTGCCGGCCGAATTCACCCGGCCACTGAAAAACCTGTCGTTCACCCGTCTGCCCGACGTCGACGGCTGGGCGTCCGAGGTCGGTTTCAGCAGCGGTTTCCCGATCGGACTGGACCGCAGCGAAGGCGGCATCGCGTGGCTCGCGCACTGTTACGGCATGGTAGGCGCCGGACGCGATATCGCCGCCGATTCCAGCACCGGCGCGGAACTCTACGTCGTGACGGGGCAGTCGCCGCGTCAGCTCGATCGCAACATCACCACCGTCGGCCGCGTCGTGCAGGGCATCGAACTGCTCAGCGTGCTGCCGCGCGGCACGGGCGCGTTGGGTTTTTACGAGAAGCCTGAGCAGCGCCTGACGATCCGGTCGATCCGCATCGCCGCCGATCTCAAACCGGCCGAACGCCTGAAACTGCAGGTGCTGCGCACCGATACGCCGCTGTTCGAGGCGCTGGTCGAAGCGCGCCGCAACCGCCGGGACGATTTCTACAAGCGCCCGGCCGGCCACATCGATCTGTGCAACGTGCCGCTGCCGGTGCGCACCGCGCAGGAACCCGCGGCGAAGCCGAAGCGCTGACGCCTACGACCAATCGCCTATCGCCGGGTCGGTAGCCGCAACCTACGATGACGGCGATTCCCCGCCGGTCCATCGCATGCGCCTCGCCCTGCTCGCCGATCTGCACGCCAACCGCGAGGCGCTCGACGCCTGCCTCGCGAAACTGCGCAGGCTGGGCTTCGATCGCGCGGTGATCCTGGGCGATATCGTCGGCTATGGCGCCGATCCCGAATGGACGATCGATACCGTGCAAGCGCTGGTCGCCGACGGTGGGCTCGCGCTCTACGGCAATCACGACGAAGCCGTGCTGCGCGACGCGCAGGACGACACGGGATCGACGAAGCATCCGCACGCGCAGGCCGCGATCGAATGGACCCGCAACCGCCTTGATGAAAGCCAGCGCGCGTTCCTCGCCGCGCTGCCGCTGAGCATCGAAGACGAAGACCGGCTTTACGTGCACGCCAACGCGTGGGCGCCGCAGCAGTGGGGCTACATCTCGAATGCGTTGGCCGCCGCGCAGAGCATCGCCGCCACCAAACAGCGGGTCACGTTCTGCGGTCATGTCCACGAGCCGGCGCTGTACCACTCGCAGCCCGAGGGCGGCGCACGTCATTTCTCGCCTTCGCCCGGCACCGCCATGCCGCTGATCGGCAGTCGGCGCTGGCTGGCGCTGCCGGGATCGGTCGGCCAGCCGCGCGACGGCAATCCCGCCGCGTGCTGCGGACTGTTCGACACCGCCAAAGGCACGCTGACCACACTCCGCGTGGCCTACGACCATCACACCGCCGCGCGCAAGATCGTCGCCGCCGGTATGCCCGAATCCCTGGCGCGACGTCTGGTGGAGGGTCAATGACATGCCCGTACCGCTGAAACCCGGTTTATCGATCGACGGCTTCGAACTGATCGCACCGCTGCACGAAGGCGGCATGGCCACGCTGTGGCGGGTCTCGCATCCGGACCACACGATGCCGCTGCTGATGAAACTGGCGCGGATCGGTTACGGCGAAGCGGCGACCCAGATCGTCGGCTTCGAAGTCGAGCGCATGATCCTGCAACAGCTGACCGGCCCGTACGTGCCGCGCTACATCGCTGGCGGCGAATACCAGGATCAGCCGTGGATGGTGATGGAACACCTGGTCGGCGAAACCCTGCGGCCGCTGCTGGAAAAGACGCCGCTGCCGCCGCAGCAGGTCGCAGAACTGGGCGCGCTGGCGGCGACCGCGATCCACGCCCTGCACCAGCAGGAAGTAATCCATCTCGATATCAAACCGAGCAATCTGCTGCGCCGTCCCGACGGCCCGCCTTATAACGGGATGATCGCACTGATCGATTTCGGGCTGTCGCACCACGCGCATCTGCCGGATCTGCTCAGCGAACAGTTCAACGTGCCGATCGGCACCGCGCCCTACATCGCGCCGGAACAGGTACTGGGCCAGCGCGACGACCCGCGCAGCGATCTGTTCGCGCTCGGCGTGACGCTCTATCACCTCGCCACCGGCGAACGCCCGTTCGGCAATCCCGGCAGCCCGGCGGGGCTGCGTCGCCGGCTGTATCGCGACCCCGTGCCGCCGCGCGCGATCCGCGCGGACATCCCGCGCTGGCTGCAGGAACTGATCCTGCGCTGTCTGGAAGTGGATCCCGACGCGCGACACGCGACCGCCGCACAGCTTGCGCACGATCTGCAGCATCCCGAGCAGGTCGCATTGACCGAACGCGCCGACCGCAGCCATCGCGATGGCCGGCTCACGGTGATGCGCCGCTGGTGGCAGAACTTCGGTCGCGATCGCGGGCCGCGCAAAGCGGTCAGCGACCATCTCGACCAAGCACCGCTGCTGATGGTCGCGATCGATCTGAAGCACGAGGATGCGGCCCTGTGCGCCGCATTGCGCGGCAATCTGCAGCGGATCGTGTCGACGTTTCCGCATTCGCGGCTCGCCTGCGTGACCGTGATGCGTACCGCGCGCATCGGCCTGGACAGCAACCTCGACGCCGAGGGCCGCAACCGCCACGTCAAGCGTCTGATCGCATTGCGCGACTGGATACGGCCGCTCGGGCTGGACGAGCATCGCGTGACCGTGCACGTGCTCGAACACAGCGACCCCGCGCATGCGCTGCTGGACTACGCGCGCGACAACGGCGTGGATCATCTGATCATGGGCGCGCGCGGCGTGACCGGCATGCGCCGCATTCTCGGCAGCGTCTCCGCGCATGTGGTCGCGGAGGCGCCGTGCACGGTGACGGTGGTGCGCGCACCGGCATTATCGGAAGAGACAAAAGACTGAAGCCTGCGATCAGGCTTCAGTCGGAGCCGGCCGTTACAGCCGGCTGGCGATCGCCTTGGCGAAGGACATCGTCGTACCGGTGCCGCCGAGATCCGGAGTGACCGAATCCTTGGCTTCCAGCGTCGCGACGATCGCGTTGCGCAGGCGCACGGCGTTCTCGGGCTGGCCGACGTGATCGAGCATCTGCCCGATCGCGAGCAGCAGTGCGCAGGGATTGGCGACGCCCTTGCCGGCGATGTCCGGCGCCGAGCCGTGCACCGCCTCGAAGATCGCGGCTTCGGTGCCGATGTTCGCGCCGGGCGCCAAGCCCAGACCACCGACAAGTCCGGCGCAGAGATCGGAAATGATGTCGCCGAACAGATTGGTGGTGACGATGATGTCGAACTGTTCCGGACGCATCACCAGCTGCATGCAGGTGTTGTCGACGATCATTTCGTTGCAGAGGATGTCCGGGTATTCGGCAGCGACCACGCGCGCGGTGCGCAGGAACAGACCCGAGGTCGACTTGAGGATGTTCGCCTTGTGGACGACCGTGATCTTCTTGCGGCCGGTCTTGCGCGCCAGCTCGAATGCGTAGCGGACGATGCGCTCGGAGCCGCGACGGGTGATCTTCTGGGTCAGCATCGCGGTCTCGCCGTCCTCGGACAGCGACTGGCCTTCGCCGATGTACGCGCCTTCGGTGTTCTCGCGGACCGTGATCAGGTCGACGCCGGTCGGAAAGCGCGATTTGGTGTTCGGGAACGACTTCGCCGGGCGCACGTTGGCGTACAGGTCGAAGCGTTTGCGCAGCTCGACGTTGATCGAGCTGAAACCCTCGCCCACCGGCGTGGTCAGCGGGCTCTTGAGGGCGATGCGGTTGCGGCGGATCGAATCCAGCGTCGCCTGCGGCAGCAATTCGCCGTGCTTCTCCAGCGCGACCATGCCGGCGTCGGCTTCTTCATAGGTCAGGCCGGTGTTCATGGTGTCGAGCACGGACAATGCCGCGTCCATGATCTCGGGGCCGATGCCATCGCCGCGGATGACGGTAATCGTTTGGGTCATGGTGTATTCCAGGCTGTCTTTGATGCAGGCGATCTTGCGTGCGAACCCGGCGCGCGACGCGGCGGGTCATGCGAATTCGTGAGGAGCGGGACGCGATCCGCAGTGGGGAAGCAGACGCGCAACGAGCCCGCGAATTATGCCGGAACGGCCGGATGCCTGCCGGGAATCGCGTTCAGACGTTGGTCGAAGGCGCCAGCATCCGGCGGCGCGGCGGCATCAGCCGTGGTCGTGCATCGGGGTGGCTGCGGCTTCGCCCTGTTCGAGCCTGTCGAGAAAATCCACCGCGCGGCGCAGATGCGGGATCACGATGGAACCGCCGACCACCAGCCCGACCGAGAAGGTCTCGAACATCTCGGCGCGGCTGACGCCGGCTTCCTTGCACTGGGCGACGTGATAGCTGATGCAATCGTCGCAGCGCAGGACCAGCGAAGCGACCAGCCCCAGCAGTTCCTTGGTTTTCACATCGAGCGCGCCGGCCTGATAGGTCTGGGTATCGAGGGCGAAGAAGCGGCGCACGACCTGATTGGGCTCGGCCAGGATCCGCTCGTTCATGCGCTTGCGGAAAGCGCTGAACTCGGCAACACGATCCTGCTCGTTTTCGCCCGTATCGCTCATGCGCCTTCCCCGGACAGCAGCGGCTCGAACTTGCCGGCGCGATGCAAGGCCATCATGTCGTCGAAACCGCCGACGTGAACATCGCCGACGAAAATCTGCGGCACGCTGGTGCGCTTGGCGCGAGCCATCATTCGCTCGCGTTCGGCGGGATCCGTGTCGATCCGGATCTCGGTCCAGTCCAGGCCCTTGCTTTTCAGGAAGTTCTTGGCGGAGATGCAATACGGGCAGATCGCGCTGGTGTAGAGGGTGATCGTCGGGGTCTGGGGCATGTTGTCGCTCAAAATGGTCTCCTCGCTGCACAACGCTGGCGGTCGTATGTGGCCATCATGATGGGGGTCGCCTCCGCTGTTTTCCACCCGCGCTGCGAAACGCTGCGATGCAGGGAACGACAGCGCACTCGCATGGTCGAATGAAGTCGCGGGGCGGATTAACAGCGCATTCACGCCTTCCCCGTCGATAACCGGCATGCTGTCCCACGAAATCCACTGCCCCACGAACTCCGCTGTCCCAAGACATCGCTACTGGAACCCGCCCATGCGTTTGCCGGTCGTCATCGCCGCACTGACTTTTTCACTCGCCGCCGTCTGCGCCCCGGCGCAGGACAACCGGCTGCCGGATATCGGCTCATCGGCCAACGAACTGCTCAATCCGACCCGACAGGCCGAATACGGCAGCATGATGCTCAGCCAACTGCGGCATTACGGCTATGTGCTGGACGATCCGCTGATCGACGGCTGGCTGCAATCGGTCGGTCATCGTCTGGCGGCGGCCAGCGACAAACCGCAGCATCCGTTCACCTTCTTCATGTTGAAGGACCGGCAGTTCAACGCGTTCGCCACCCTCGGCGGTTACATCGGCACCAACGCCGGACTGGTGCTGGCGGCCGAAACCGAAGATGAAGTCGCCGGTGTGCTCTCTCACGAAGTCTCCCACGTCACCCAGACCCACGTGCTGCGCAGCGTCGAGCGCGCGCAGAAGGACAGCGTGCCGATCCTGCTGGCGATGCTCGGCGCGATCGCAGTCGCGCAATCCGCAGGCGGAAATTCCTCCGACGACGCCTCGATGGCCGCGCTGGCCTCGGCCCAGGCGCTGATGGCCCAGCGGCAGATCGACTACACCCGTTCCAACGAATCCGAAGCCGACCGCATCGGCATCCAGACCCTGGCGCGCGGCGGCTACGACCCGAATGCGATGGCCAGCATGTTCACCCGAATGCAGTCGATTTCGCGGGTGAACCGGGGTGGCGAACGCGAACGCGCGCCGGACTACCTGCGCACACATCCGGTCAATACCACCCGCATCAGCGAAGCCAAGCAGCGCGCCGATGAGCTGTCGTCCAAACCGGCCGCGTTCACTGCAGGCAGCACCATCACCAGCGAAAATCCGCTGATTCCTTCCGGCCTGCGCGTGAACGGTCCGGCGCGGGTCAACGACAGCGTGCAATTCGGCTGGGCGCGCGAACGCATCCGGGTGTTCAGCGCGAATACCCCAAGCGCTGCGATCGAAGAGTACGAACGTCATCGCCGGTCCAAACCCTTGAGCGACGCGCAGCGCTACGGGCTGGCGATCGCCCGTGAGCGCAGCGGGGACTACGCGCTTTCCGCGAAGGAACTGACTCCGTTGCTCACCAAATATCCGACCGATCCGTGGATCGTGATCGCCATGGCCGAAGCCGAAGCCCGTGGCGGCAACCTCAGCGGGGCCGACACCCGGATGGACGCTCTGCTGGAGAGGATGCCCGGTCACCGCGCGGCGGCGCTCAGCTATGCGCAGCTTCTCGCAGAGCGCAACGATGTCGGCGCCGGCAAGCGCGCGCAGTCGGTGCTGCGACCGCTGTTGATCGGCAGTCAGGAAGATCCTGTTTTCCAGAGCACCTTCGCGCGCGCCAGCGAAGTCGCTGGCGACCCGATCCGCGCCGGCGAAGCCTATGCCGAAGCCGAATTCCTCAACGGCCGGCCGGAGCGCGCGCTGATCCAGCTCAACACCCTGCTGAAGCGGCCCGAGCTGGACTACTACGCCCGCGCCCGCGTCGAAGCGCGGATCGCCGCGATCACCCCGGCCGTACTCGAGCTGAAGCGCCTGGGCGTTCGCGACGAAGTGCTGGAACGGCGCTGACCGCCCGATCTTGACGCGTTCGCATCATCGCATCATGATGCGATGATGCGAACCACCATCGACCTCCCCGAAGACCTGCATCGGATAGCGACGAGTCTCGCCCGGCACACCGGGCGCAGCCTGGGGCAAACGGTGGCCGAACTGATGCGCCGCGGTTTGGCCGCATCCGAACAGTCGAACCGGATCGGCGAAGCAGCGGCGGTCTATGCGCTTCACCCGCTCACCGGTCTGCCCGTCGTCGCTTCCCGCCAACCGGTGACCGAAGACGATGTCAAAGCCCTGGACGACGACCCATGACCCATCTGCTTGATGGCAACGTGCTGGTCGCCCTGGTCGATCGTTCCCACGTGCATCACCCTGCTGCGGTCGAGTGGTTCGCCGCGGACACCGGCGGCTTCGCCACCTGTCCGATCACCCAGGGCACGCTGATCCGCCTGCTGCTGCGGTTCGGCGCGGTCGCGGACGCCGCCGGAGCGGTCTCGGTCCTGGCGCAACTGACCGCGCACCCCCGGCACACGTTCTGGGGCGACGACATCGGCTACGCCGACATCTCGTGGGCCGGCGTGCTCGGTCATCGGCAAGTCACCGACAGTTATCTCGCCGGCCTCGCCCGGCATCATCAGGGGCGTCTGGCGACGTTCGATCGCGGCCTCGCCGCGCTGCATACCGACATCGCCGACGCGATCGGCGTCTGAATCCGCGGCACATGCCGCAACTGTCATCGCACATGTCCGCCGTCACGATTCAGTCATAAAAATGTCGTCTACTGTGGCCGTACCCAAGTGCGGCCCCTGCTGCCCTGCGGTGCATTACAGCCAGCCCAATCGAGCATGTCATGCAAAAGCGCATCCTGATCGTCGACGACGAACCCGCGATCCGCGACATGGTCGCCTTCGCCCTGCGCAAGGGCGAATACGACCCGGTCCACGCCGGCGACGCCCGCGAGGCGCAGGCCGCGATCGCCGAGCGCGTACCCGACCTCATCCTGCTCGACTGGATGCTGCCGGGCACCAGCGGTCTGGAACTGGCGCGGCGCTGGCGTCGCGATGCGCTGACCCGCGAAATCCCGATCATCATGCTCACCGCACGCGGCGAGGAGAACGACCGCGTCGGCGGCCTCGAAGCCGGTGTCGACGATTACGTCGTCAAACCCTTCTCCGCACGCGAACTGCTGGCGCGCATCCGCGCGGTCCTGCGGCGCTCGCGCGAGGACGACGAAGACGGTAGCGTCCAGGTCGGCAGCCTGCGTATCGACGGCGCCTCGCACCGGGTCTATGCCGGAGACTCGCAGATCCAGATCGGCCCGACCGAATACCGGCTGCTGCATTTCTTCATGACTCACGCCGAGCGCGTCTACACCCGCAACCAGTTGCTCGATCACGTCTGGGGCGGCAATACCTACGTCGAAGAGCGCACGGTCGATGTGCATATCCGCCGGCTGCGCCGCGCATTGGAACCCGTTCAACTCGACAACATGGTGCAGACCGTGCGCGGCTCGGGTTATCGCTTCTCGGCGACGCTGTGACCGCTGCGCACGCTTTGTACGGACGAGCTTTGTACAGACGATTCCCATAGACTCAGCCGATGCCGAACGACACCCGCTCCGCATGGCTCAAGACCCTCGGCCAGCTCGCGCTGGTCCTGTTGCTTGCGCTTGCGATCGGTTTTGCCATCGGCAAGCCTTGGCCGGTGATCACTGTCGCCGCCCTTGGCGTAGTGGGCTGGCACTACTGGAAACTGCGGCAAGTGCTGCTGCGTCTGACCGCGCGACAGCGGTTCACGCCGTCGGCCGGCGACAGCGTTTGGAACGAACTCGATCGCCTGATGTTTCGCGGCCAGAGCGAAATGCGCGGGCGCAAGCGACGGCTGATCGACATGCTTCGCGCCTATCGCGCCGCTGCCGCCGCGCTGCCCGATGCCATCGTCGTGGTCGAGCGCAACAGCCAGCGCATCCAGTGGTTCAATGAAGCGGCGACGCGTCTGCTGGGCCTGCGTTACCCGCACGACCTCGGCGCCGCGCTCAGCGATCGCCTGCAGCCGCTGCCCGTCGCGCATTGGCTGGCGAGCGGTCGTCACGCCGAGCCGCTGCTCGATACTCCCTCGCCTGCGCGGCCCGATCTTCGCCTGAGCCTGCGTCTGATCCCCTATTCCGACGAACTCTGGCTGCTGGTCGCGCGCGACGTCAGCAAACTGATGCATCTCGAGCAGATGCGGCGCGATTTCGTCGCCAACGTCTCCCACGAACTGCGCACGCCGCTGACCGTGGTGCACGGCTATCTGGACATGCTCGATCCCGCCGAAAAGCCCGACTGGGCGCCGATGCTCACCGAGATGCAGCGCCAATCGCAGCGCATGACCCAACTGGTCGAAGACCTGCTGATGCTGTCGCGACTGGAAGCGCAGGAAGCGCTGCCCGAGGAAGTGGTCTCGATGGTGCCGATGCTGACCACCTTGAAGCGCGAGGCGGAAGCCTTGAGCCAGCGCCGACACACCATCACCATCGAAGATACCGCTGGCGTCGACCTCTGGGGTTCGACCAAGGAACTGCACAGCGCGTTCTCGAATCTGGTCAGCAATGCGATCCGCTACACCCCCGCAGGCGGCCACATCAAGATCCGGTTCTCCAGCGAACGCGACGGCGGCACCCGTCTTTCGGTCGAAGACACCGGCTACGGCATCCCCGCTGCGCATCTTCCCCGCATCACCGAACGGTTCTACCGCGTCTCCACCAGCCGTTCCCGCGAAAGCGGCGGCACCGGGCTTGGTCTGTCGATCGTCAAACACGTGCTGAATCTGCATCAGGCACGATTGGAAATCGAAAGCGAAGTCGGCCGCGGCAGCCATTTCGCCTGTTGCTTCGGTCGCGAGCGCGTCCGCGCTCGCGACGTCAACCACTACTCCGAAGATCACGCATGAGTCCACGCACGTCAGCACGAACATCCGCGCGCACGTCCGCACGCAGCAGCGCGCAAAGCCCGTCGGCGCCGGAAGCGCCTCAGGAGGTCGTCGATCCGCTGCGCGATCACGCCCTGTATCTCAATCGCGAACTGTCGCAGCTCGATTTCAATTTCCGGGTGATGGCGCAGGCGCAGGACGGTTCGGTGCCCTTGCTCGAACGGCTGCGATATCTCTGCATTTCCTGCACCAATCTCGATGAATTCTTCGAGATCCGCGCCGCGACCGTGCGTCAGGCGCAGGATTTCGGAATACCGCTGGCCGCCGACGGCATTCCGCACGCGACCCTGCTCAAGCGCATCCACGACCGCGCCGCGGCCCTGGTGGACGCGCAGTACAGCTGCTGGAACGAAGTGCTGCGTCCCGCGCTGAGCGAATCCGGCGTGCGCGTGCTGCATCGCCAGCACTGGAACGCGCGCCAGACCCGCTGGCTGCGCGCGTATTTCCGCGACGAGATCATGCCGGTGCTGTCGCCGCTGGGACTCGATCCCGCGCATCCGTTTCCGAAGATCCTCAACAAGTCGCTGAACATCGTGGTGGTGCTGAAGGGCAAGGACGCGTTCGGTCGCGCCGGCCATCTCGCCATCGTTCGCGCGCCGCGCTCGTTGCCGCGCATCATCCAGCTGCCGGAGCGCGCTTCCGGCGGCGAGCACGACTTCGTATTCCTGTCCGCCGTGCTGTCGGCATTCGTCGATGAACTGTTCCCCGGCATGGACGTGAAGGGCGCATACCAGTTCCGCGTCACCCGCAATTCCGAACTGATCGTCGACGAGGAAGAAGTCGAGAATCTCGCGCTCGCGCTGCGCGACGAATTGATCGGCCGCGGCTACCTGCGCGCGATGCGGCTGGAGATCGCCTCGGACTGCCCGAAACCCATCGTCCGCACGCTGCTGCAGAATTTCGAACTGCCCGAGAACGCGGTCTACCGCATCCAGGGGCCGGTGAATCTCAACCGCGCGATCGAAATCTACGATCTGGTGCAGCGGCCGGATCTGAAATTTCCGCCGTACCAGTCGCGGCAGCTCAAGGACATGGAGACCATCTTCGAGCGCGCCGCTGCGGGCGACCTGCTGATGCATCATCCGTTCGATGCGTTCACGCCGGTGCTGGAATTGATCCGGCAGGCGGCCGAAGATCCGAACGTGCTGGCGATCAAACAGACGCTGTACCGCGCCGGCAAGGACTCGCCGATCGTCGAGCACTTGATCCAGGCCGCGCGCAACGGCAAGGACGTGACCGTGGTGATCGAGCTGCGCGCGCGCTTCGACGAGGAAGCCAATCTGCGTCTCGCCGACCGGCTGCAGGATGCGGGCGTGCAGGTGGTCTATGGCGTGGTCGGCTACAAGACCCACGCGAAAATGCTGCTGATCGTGCGCCGCGAAGGCCGCAAACTCGTTCGCTACACGCATCTGGGCACCGGCAACTACCACGCAGGCACGTCGCGCGCCTACACCGACTTCGGACTGATCACGGCCAATGCCGAGATCGGCAGCGACGTGCATCAGATCTTCCAGCAGATTTCGGGCCTCGCACCCGCGATCAAGCTCAAGCGCCTGCTGCAATCGCCATTCACGCTGCATGCCGGCGTTTTGGCGCGGATCGAGCACGAAGCGAAGCTGGCGACGTCCGGAAAACCGGGGCGGATCGTCGCCAAGATGAATGCGCTCAACGAGCCGCAGGTCATCCGCGCGCTGTATCGCGCTTCGCAGGCCGGCGTTCAGATCGATCTGATCGTGCGCGGCGCCTGCACGCTGCGTCCGGGCATGCCCGGCGTATCCGAGAACATCCGCGTGCGCTCGATCGTCGGTCGCTTCCTCGAACACAGCCGCGTCTGGTGGTTCGGCAACGACGGTCAGCCGCAACTGTTCTGCTCCAGCGCCGACTGGCTGGAGCGCAACCTGCTGCGCCGGGTCGAAATCGGGTTTCCGATCCTCGATCCGGAGTTGGCCGCGCGGGTCAAAGAGGAATCGCTCGACAACTATCTGCTCGACAACCTCAACGCCTGGGAACTGCAGGCCGACGGCAACTACCTGCAGATGACGCCCGAAGCCGATGCGATGCCGCATTCGGCGCAAGCGACGCTGCTGGCGAAACTGTGCGGCTAAAGTCTTACAGCCTGTCCATCGAAGACATCTTGCAAGCGGTTCCGTTCGCGGGTGCATGTTGGTAGGCTGCGCGGGCGTTCGCACAGCCCCGTTCCGCTACAGGCCAGCCGCTTGAACCGATCCGCTTCCACCAACCGTGCGACTGCCGCCGACCCTGCGACCGCCGCACCATCGCAGGACGGCGATGTACTGGCCGCCATCGATCTGGGCTCGAACAGCTTCCACATGGTCGTGGCGCGCACCGTACTGGGCCAGCTGCGGATCATCGATCGCCTGCGCGAAAGCGTGCGCCTCGCCGATGGTCTGGACGGCAAAGGCGGATTGAGCGCGGAAGCCCGCGAACGCGCGCTCGACTGTCTCTCGCGCTTCGGCCAACGCATCCGCGACCTGCCGCCGCACTGCGTGCGCGCGATCGCTACCAATACCGTGCGCGCGCTGCGCGAGCCGCAGGCATTCCTGGCTGCTGCGGAACGTGCGCTGGGCCACGGCATCGAGGTCGTATCCGGCCGCGAAGAGGCGCGACTGATCTACCTCGGCGTCGCCCACGCGCAGCCGCCAAAACCGATGCAGCGACGTCTGGTGATCGACATCGGCGGCGGCTCCACCGAGTGCATCATCGGCTCGGGCTTCGACACCATCGAACGCGAAAGCCTGCAGATCGGCTGCGTCGCCAGCACCAGGCGTTTCTTCCCCAACGGCAAGCTGTCGAAAAAGCGCTGGAAAGATGCGCTGACCGAGATCGAAGCGGAATTCCAGCAGTTCGCGGGGCTGTATCGCGCGCTCGGCTGGCAGGAAGCGATCGGCTCGTCCGGTACCAACAAGGCCATCGGCGACATCTGCGCGGCGATGAAACTGACCAAGGGTGCGATCACCGCCGAAGCCCTGCCGATCGTCCGCGATCGACTGCTCGCCGCCGATCGGATCGACGACATCGTGCTGCCCGGGCTGCCCGACGACCGCAAACCGATCATCGCCGGCGGCATTCTGGTGCTCGAAGCGGCGTTCGATACGCTGGGCCTTGAACGCATGATGGTCAGCAAGGCGGCGATGCGCGAAGGCGTGCTCTACGACATGCTGGGTCGCGGCGGCGTGGACGATCCGCGCGATGTTTCCATCGACGCGCTGATGCAGCGCTACGGGGTCGACCGCACCCAGGCCAAACGCGTGGAAGACACCGCGCTGCGGCTGTTCGGCCAAGCAGCAGCGCGCTGGAACCTCGGAGACGACGAACGACGGATGCTGATCTGGGCCGCACGCGTGCACGAGATCGGGCTCGCCATCGCGCACAGTCAGTATCACGTGCACGGCGCCTATCTGCTGGAACATTCGGACATCGCCGGTTTCTCGCGGCAGGAGCAGCTCTTTCTGGCGGCACTGGTACGCAACCATCGCCGCAACATCTCGAACAAATCTCTGGATGCCCTGCCCGACCGTCTGCAGGCACCGGTACGCCGCTGCGCTGCGCTGTTGCGCATCGCGGTGTTGCTGCATCGTTCCCACGAAGCAGAAACGATCCCGAAGCTGGAGCTGCGCGTGGTCGGCATTACTGTTGCCGTCTCGATGTCGAACAATTGGCTGGACAAACGCCCCCTGCTGCGCTCGGATCTCGAGCACGAACCCGAAGGCATCGCCGGGCTCGGCATCGAACTGCATCTCGACGTCTGAACTTTTCCGGGGACGCACGCCATCCCCGCAGCGCGTCATCGCGCTGTCACCCGGGCGCCACCATCGTTTCATCGACAGGCTTCAATCTTCTTCAAACCGAAGAGCGACGCCGATGCGCTACGCGATCGTCACCGAAACCTACCCGCCGGAGATCAATGGCGTCGCGCTGACCGTGCAGAGTCTCGAACATGGGCTTCGCGAACGCGGACACAGCGTCGATCTGATCAGACCACGTCAGACGCAGCACAGCCAACCAGCCCCGCATGAGTCACTGGTTCCCGGTCTCTCGATACCCCGTTATCCCGGTTTGCGCTTCGGTCTGCCGGCAACGCGAACACTGATCTCCCTGTGGAACCTGCACCGCCCGGATGCGATCTACGTGGCCACGGAAGGCCCATTGGGGTGGTCGGCACTGCGCGCGGCGCGGTTGCTGCGCATTCCTGCGGCGACAGGCTTCCACACCCGTTTCGACCGCTACATGCGCGACTACGGCGTGCCGTTCCTGCAGCCGCTGGCGCTGCGCTGGATGCGCCACTTCCACAACAGCGCGAGCGCCACACTGGTGCCGACCGAGGCGCTGCGCGACGAACTGGAATCGATGGGCTTCCGGTTTCCGCTGCGGTTGCCGCGCGCGGTCGACAGTGCGCAATTCCATCCCGCACGTCGCGACGATCCGCTGCGGGCGTCCTGGGGACTTCGCGCAGAAGATCTCGCGGTGATCCATCTCGGACGGATCGCGCCGGAGAAAAATCTCGGCCTCGCGGTGCGCGCCTTCCGCGAGATCCAGAAGCGGTGCCCCGCCGCCCGCTTCGTCTGGGTCGGCGACGGGCCCGCGCGCGGAGCGCTTGCGAAAGAGAATCCCGACTTCGTGTTCTGCGGCCTGCAGCGCGGCGAAGCCCTGGCGCGACATTTCGCGAGCAGCGATCTGTTCCTGTTTCCCAGCCGCAGCGAAACCTACGGCAACGTCACTCTCGAAGCGATGGCCAGCGGCGTACCCACCGTGGCCTTCGATTACGGTGCCGCCCGCGAATGCCTGCGCGACGGCGAGCACGGCGCCGCCGTCGCGAACGATACTGCGGACGGCGATGAAGCGTTCGTTCGCGCCGCCGTGCGGATCGCCACGGACGGAAACCTGCGCGCGCAGATGCGGTTGGCCGCACGCGATGCGATCAGCGTCCTGCGCCCGGAACAGGTCGCCGCCGATTTCGACACGATCCTCCAACGTCTGGCCCATGCGGGGAAACGTCATGAACAACGGCTTGTTGCGTCGTCGACTGCGCACGAATGAATCGGAGTGGTGCCTGCGCGCGAACACGCTGTGCGGACGTCTCGCCACGAGGCGCTTCTTCTCGCTGATCAGCCGTCTCGGCGACGGCGTGTTCTGGTACGCGCTGATGGTCGCACTCGCGTTGTTCGGCGGCAACAGCGGCATGCTCGCCGCACTGCATCTCGCAGCGATCGGCCTGGTTTCATTGGTCCTGTACAAAGCGTTGAAGCGCTGGACGCGCCGACCACGTCCCTGCGCTTCCGATCTGCGCATCCGCGCCTGGGTCGCACCGCTGGATGAATTCAGTTTCCCCTCGGGCCATACGCTGCATGCCGTGGCCTTCACCATCGTCAGCCTGTCGTATTTTCCCGTGCTTGCCTGGCTGTTGATTCCGTTCACCGCAAGCATCGCCGTCTCGCGCGTGGTGCTCGGTCTGCACTATCCGAGCGATGTGCTCGCGGCGACGGGGATCGGAACCGCATTGGCGTTGAGTTCGATCTGGCTGCGCGAGAACACGATGATGGTCGCGTAGGGCACGCTGTCATCCGCAACCCGCCTTACGAGTCGTCCGGTTGCAGATGGCACGACGAAGCGACTAGCGTACGATCGTCCAGCCGGCCGAAAACTCTTTGACATAGGAAAAGTCGAAGGTCATATCTCCGCGACCGCGCCACAAGTACAGTTCGTCACTGGCCACTCGATTCCACATGATGTCTCCGAAGCCATCGCCGTCGAAATCCCCGGAAGCGACGATACGGTAGCCCGGCCCCACCGGAATCACGATCCTGGCGCGCACTTTCGATCTGAGCATCATCCAGCACTCGACGACACCGCGCGCGGGATCCTCCCACACCAGGTCGCTGCGACCGTCGCCATCCATATCAACGACGGCAGCCGGCGAACCCTCGGGGATTGGCCAGGAGAATCCAAACTGGGAGAGGACATCTCCGGCAGGATTCAATGTCATCACGTAAGCCTGCGTACTGCCGGCTCGATATTTGTAGACGATGTCGTCTCTGCCATCGCCGCTGAGCTCACCAACCCCGAGCACCACCCCGAACGCGACGATGGTGCCTTGCCGCACGGCACCATCCATGAACCAGATCGCCATCGGAGGCGAATCTTCCGGGGTCGCTTTCGACCACAGTACGTCAGAACGCCCATCGCCGTTGAAGTCGCCGACGCCCGACACGTCCCAGCCGGGTCCAAACCCGGCGACAAAGACCTTGTCGTAGTCGCCGCCGCGACGCAGCCACATGTGCAGCGTGGAGTCGGCGTTGTTGACCCAGAGGATGTCGCCGAAACCATCGCCATCGAAATCACCGCCGCCTGCGATGCGATAGTCGGAACCGACCCAAGGCGCGCCGCTGGTGGTGACCACTGTGGGCCCGAGCATCGACCAGATCGCCACCGCGTGGTTGCCCGCAGCGTAGTCCGCATGGAACCACAGCAGATCGGAGTAGCCATCCGCGTTGAAGTCGTGGTCGAATCTGGAAGGCAGGGGAACCACCGTCAGCCGGAATCGGGCGACCAGCGGCATGGTGATCGCCATACTGCGGGCATTGTCGCTGGTTGCCGTGCCCAGCGGAGGCCGGTCGTCGATATACAGGTATGGGTTTGAAAAATACTTCTCCAATCTCTGCATGGAGCCTGGAATCGGCAGCGCCATGATCGTATGGATGCCAGTGCCGCTGGCGTCGCGATAGCCATAGGCGTATGGGTGCGCACCCGGCAACGGACTGTCTTCGATGTTATGCGCCTGGCCCAGATTGTGGCCGATCGCGTGCGCGAGGCTCATCCCCTGGAAGAAGTCTTCGGCGCACTGGTAAGTGTTGCCATCGTTCTCGTTCACATCGCGACCGACGGCAACAGCCGAGTAACCGAACACGGCACTGGCGGCATCGATCGGCGCACCGCCTTCTCCGATCAACCAGGATGCCCCGCAACCGTCCTGTTCCGGCGTGCGATAAGGTCGGACGATCGATACCAGATCTGCACCGTATTGCTCGCGTGCATCGCGCAGCGCCTGCAGCGCTGCGGGGACCGGAACATCGACGCACCCGCTCGTGGTGCAGGACCGACCGGTCAACTGCTCCAGCAGCGTCTGGTGACTGCTGGCATCGGGATACTCGACCTGCAGCGTGGCGACCAGCCGGAGATGTGGAGCGATCAGACTTTGCCCGATGTAAAAGTTGGCAGCGTCGACCTGCCCATGCAGCGCGGTGACCACTGCGGACGGACTGCCGTACTGGGCGACGAGGCCGGGGGTGTATCCGAGCAGCAGATCGACGACCATCGACGGCACGCCGGCCGTCGTTTTTGTAGCCGCCCCGGCGCGCTTGCCGACCACAACACCATTACCGGATGCATGCGGCGACAACACGTCGTTGGCGTTGGCGCCAGACCTCACCCGCCGCGTATCGATCGCGACCAGCCAAGTGCGACCACCGGACGAAGTCACCTGCCAGACCGTATTGCCGCGCCCCCGGATAGCGCCGAACACCGCGTTATCCCCGAAGGTGAGAATGGCCTCCAATCCGTCTTCGTTGCGGCCGACCCACGTCCAATTGCCATCGGCGTGCTCGATCCGCTGCGCGTAGTCGATGCGGAGCAGTTCGCCGTCCGGCGTCGGAATGCCGATACGCCCGCCCGGAACGGCGGTCGCAAAGGCATGTTCTTCGCTCAGGCGAACTGGATAAGACCTGTATGCGCTGCGCGTGAACGGCATGGTCGCCGCATCGAAAACCAACAGGATCCCGCGATCGGGGAGCGATGCGAGTCTGTGCGTGCGGTTCCCAGAGGAGCTACCCACGCCGTTCGTCGATGACCGACCAAGACCCTCGAGCGCCTGTGACACAGCCTCGTTCCGCGAAGGCTGCGCTTGCTCCACATCCAACTCCTGCACGCAGCCGGATGCAGACAACCACATGACAAGAGCGATCAACAGACGGTACATGAACCACCCACCTGTCCGCGACGTTTAAATACCTTCCAGATGATATGTACCGTCAGCCCATCCGCCGCTTGCTTTGGATCAAATCAAGAGGCGTGCGGCATTCGCGGGATGCCATGGACCCACATGTATCGAAGGCCGCTCACGCAGCGCGGTAGCGCTGCTCACGGTAGCCCTGCTCTCGGGTCGGGATCGCCAAGGCGATCCTGACGGTCTTGTTGGTGTGGGCCACAGCGGCGATATCGGGGTGCCACCAGGTGGCGATATTCATCAGCCATCGGCTGCGATCGTCGGGATTGCCGCTGGAGTGTTGTTGCGGCACCGGCCCCAGGAACGCTGCCATTCGTGTAGTGCCTCAATTCGACAGGCCTGGGTTTCAAACAGAGGCACTACAAGATTTCGACCGTCGCCTGCAGCAACGACGGCGCCAGTTGCCCACGCCAGTCGCGATCGTTCGCGACCTGTGCCTGCGCACGGCTCCCATCGAGCTGCGCGACATCGACTTCGGCGTACGTCCACCCCGCTGCGCCGCTGCTTGCGACAAGGATGCCGTCGTCTGGAAGACCGAAATCCATCGGTGCATACACCGTCGCCTCGCCGGTATTGAGATCCAGGGCCGGACTCCACGCCGCTTCGCCAGCCGTGACCGCCTTGGCGACGAAGCAGCGGTTTTCCAGTGCGCGCGCAAGACAACCCACACGCACGCGCGTGGCGCCGGCAGCCGTGTCGGTGCAGCTTGGGACGAGCATGATCTGCGCGCCTGCCTCGCACTGCGCGCGCACCGGCAACGGGAACTCGATGTCGTAGCAGATCGCGATGCCCGCGCGGACGCCGTCGAAGTCGAATACTTTCAGCGCATCGCCTGCGTCGATCACGCCGGTCTTCTTCTCGAAGCCGGTCAACTGCAGCTTGTCCTGCCAGACCACGCCGCCTTCGGGCGAAAACAGATCCGCGCGATTCCGAAAGCGGCCGTTTCCGCTATCGAACAGGAACGTGCCGGCGACGATGCGCATGCCGGTCTCGCGCGACAGTTGCGAATACAGATCGAGCCAGGAGCCGCGATAGCGCTGGATCGCGATCAGTGACGCATGCAGGTCGTCCCTGATCGCTGCCTCGAAGGTCGCCCCCAGTTCGAGCGACAGGTATTCCGGCAGCACTGCGATATTCGCGCCTGCGGTCGCGGCCTCACGCAGCCAGAGGCGCTGTTTTTCCGCGAAGTCGTCGAAACGCTGCGGCGCACCGATGGGATATTTCGCGACCGCGATCTTCATGCGCTTTGCTCTTGTTCCAGTGGTCGCGTCCAAAAGGTCAGTGCATGCTCGATCTCGCCGCAGCCGATTTCGTTCCAATGCAAGCACATCGTCATCTCCGGCCGGCGAACGTAGCCGCGCTTTGTCCAGAACGCTTCGTTGCCGCGATGCGCTTCCGGGCGACGCGGATCGTCGGCATCTCGATCCACCGCGCAGAACGCGACAAGATCGAAACGGCCGAGGGAACGCGCATGCGCTTCGCGATGATCGAAAAAGGCATGGCCGATCCCCTGGCCGCGATAGGCGGGCAGCAGCACCGATTCCCCGAAATAGAACACGCGTCCGGTGTCCATGCCCTGCGCCTCGAACGGCGCGCGGAACTCGGGCGAATCGTCGGCCAGCGGCAGTCCGGTGGACGCGCCGATCACCGCATCGTCATCGAAGGCGAGCACGAACACGCTGTCGACGGAGCGGGCATAGGCATCGAGGTATTCGCGTTCGTACGCAGGATCGCCGTCGTAGAGGTACGGCCAGTCGCGGAATACCGCGATCCGCAGCGCAGCGACCGCATCGAGATACGGGTGAATGTCCGCACCCGCGACACGGCGGATCTGGATTCGGATCGTGCGGGCCGCGTTCGAAGTCATGCGTTCGATTCTATGCCAAAGAAAACGCCGCAGGCACGGGGCCCGCGGCGTTCGGGAACAGGGTGGAAACGATCAGCCGCGCGGGAGCGGCGGCGGATTCGTCGTGCCGACGCTGT
This sequence comes from Lysobacterales bacterium, assembly GCA_017302135.1. GTDB lineage: Bacteria > Pseudomonadota > Gammaproteobacteria > Xanthomonadales > Xanthomonadaceae > Lysobacter_I. Next base: position 428,391 of record JAFLDZ010000002.1, read on the forward strand.
ACCAGTCGATCTTGCGGGTGACCACCATGATCGCGGCGAGAATCAGGAACAGCAGGCCGGCACCCAGCACCATCGCATTGTCCTCGGAGATCAGCAGCCCGTAGAGCGCGCCGTAGAGCGTACACAGCATCGCGGCGAAACCGAAGCCGCGCAGCCAGGAGCGCAGCACATGGCTGACGTAGTAGCCCAGCAAGCCGATGCAGGCACCGCTGGCGACGAGATAGGCCTTGCCGAATTCCATGTGCTCGGACAGCGCCACCAGCAGCAGGAAGAAGATCGCCAGCGCCAGACCGACCAGGCCGTACTGGATCGGGTGGATCCGCAGCTGTTTGATCAGCTCGAACATGAAGAAGCCCACGAAAGTCAGCAGCACGAACAGGATGCCGTACTTGCTTGCGCGATCGGCCTGCGAATAGATGTTGACCGGCTCGACCAGCGAGACGCCGATGGCATCCAGACCCGACACCGTTTCGGCATTGTTTGCGGCATCGACCGAGCCTGCGGGCGCCATGCCCGGCACTCGCGAACCGCCGAGGTACTGCGCCTGCGCATTGGTCGCCAAGGACGAGATTTCCCACTCCGCGTGGAATCCCTTGTCATCGATCGTGCGCTTGCGCGGCAGGAAATCGCCGTTGAACAGCGGATGCGGCCAAGGCGAATCGATGGTGATGATGTTGCGCTTCGCCAGCGGCGCGATGGCCAGCGATTCCGTGCCTTCGAGCGTGAAATCGAGCTGGCTGTCGAGCACGATCGCACCGCCGGCCACGGTGACCGGCAGGCGCGCGTGCAGGCCGCCGCCGTCGCCGCTGCCCGGGCCCTGCAGCAGTTCGACGTCCTTGCCGTTGATCGTCAGCGTCTGCAGACCGACCACGCCGCGCACATCGGCGATGGCATAACTGAGATACGGCTGACCGATCTTTCGCGGCGCGAGCGCATCGGCATCGCCGGGGACGGTGACCTGGAATTCCGCGTGGAGCTTGGTCGCGAACTCGTATTTGCGCACCTGATGAAGCCCGATCTTGCGCACGATCGGTTTCATCGTGCCCTTGGCTTCCAGCGTCTCCGGGAAGAACATCCAGATGCCGCTCTCTTCGCGCCGCACCTTGCGGGTGAAACCCTGGTTGTCCTTCTCTTCGACTTCGACCAGTTCGGTGTACGGCACCATCAGCACAGGCCCCGAAAGCGCCTGTGCGCCTGCGGAACTGCGCGCGACGGTCTGCACCGCTTCGCGACGATACATCTGCCGATCCTGGATGGTGCCGCGGATCATCAGCAGCGGGACGAGAATGGCAATGGTCAATCCAATCACCATGAGAATCTTCAGGAGCAATCGCATGTCGGCCTCCGACGTTGTGGACGGTGCCAGTGTCGACAAGGCATGCGGGGCGGCGATGGCGCCCGGGTGAAGCCTGTGTGAAGCAGTGGAAAGCGCTATTCGACGGGCAGGACCAGACTCGCAGCCGCGCCGCCGCCGTCGCGGTTGACCAGTACGACCCGGCCGCCGTGCAGTTCGACGGCTTCCGCCACGAAACACAGCCCCAGGCCGCTGCTGCGACTGCGGCCGTCCGGACGCGGCAGCGAATAGAATCGCTCGAACGTGCGCTCCAGCGCGTAATCCGGCACGCCCGGGCCGCGATCCAGCACTTCGACGACGAGGCTGTCCGCTTCGCGCCGCAGGTGCAGTTCGATCTCGCTGCCGGCCGGCGCGAAATCCGCCGCGTTGTCGAGCAGATTGAGCAGCGACTGGCGCAGCAGGAACGGGTCGCCGGAGACGCGCAGACCGCGCGCATCGGCAGCTTCGACGATATTCAGGCGCAGCGACGCCTGCGCGTATTTCGGCGCGATCCGTTCGGCGGCTTCGTCGGCGATGACGCGCATATCCACCTGCTGCGGCTGTTCGATCCGCTGCCGGTGTTCGACCGCCGCCAGCGCCAGCAGTTTGTCGATCATTTCCGCCATGCGTTCGCTCTGCGCGCGAATCGTCGCGACGAAACGGGCGCGGTCCGCAGCAGGCATCGGCGCCATGTCGCTGTCGGCGGTCTGCAGCAGTTCGGCGCTGCCGCGGATCGCCGCGAGCGGGCTTTTCAATTCATGGGTCAGTGCGTGGACGTATTGTTCGACGTACTGCTTGCCTTCGAGCTTGGCGCGCATGGTTTCCAGCGCACGTCCGAGATCGCCGAATTCGCCCGCGCTGTCGGGCGGGGTCGCGCGTTCGCCCGCAGAAACCGCATCCGCGTAGCGGCGCAAGGCGCCGAGCTGGCGCGACAACCACCATGCCGCCAGCAGGCCGATCACCAGCGCCGCGCCGAGCAGCACGGATCCCCAGCGCAGGATCACGCCCTGACTGCGGGCGATGAACGGCGCGATGGTCTGGTTGGGCTTGGCGACGGTCAACACGCCGACGATGCGAGAAGTCCCGTCTTCGCGGACGGTGATCGGTGCGGCCACATGCATGACCGAGCTGGTTTCGTCGTCCGGATCGCTGCGCGAAGAGCGCGCGCCATAGCGGCCGCGCAAGGTGAGGTGGACATCGTTCCAGCGCGAATAATCCTTGCCCACATCCTGTCCGCTGGAATCGAATACGACGATCCCGCGCGCATCGGTCACATAGATGCGGGTGCTGACCTTGCGCTTGGTGAAGCCCCAGATTTCGGCGCCGAGGTCGCGATCGGTCAGTGCGCGCACGTGCGCGGCGAAGCGACCGTCGTCGATGCGTCCGGCGATCAGATCGTCCTTGGCCTGCTCCGCCAGCAGATTGGCGGTATCGACCAGGGTGTCTTCCATCGCCTGGCGCACGCCGGGCTTCACTTCCTGCAGGAATACGCGGCCCAGCAGCAGCGCTGCCAGGGCCACGATCAGGAAATAACCGAGCAGGATGCGCAGGCCGATCTTCATATCGTGAGGTTCACGTCCACGGCGCCGTCATCCACCGGTGTCGAGCGAATAGCCCAAGCCACGGTGGGTGCGAATCGGATCATCCTGTTCATTCAGGCTGCGCAGCTTCGCGCGCAGCGTCTTGATATGGGTATCGACGGTGCGGTCGCCGCTTTCCAATGCGTCGGCCCACACCCGGTCCATCAACTGCATCCGCGAAAGCACCGCGCCGGGGCGGTGCATCAGCACTTCGAGCAGACCATACTCGTAGCGGGTGAGATCAAGCGCATGACCGCAGTAGCGGATGCGTTTGCCTTCGCGATCGATCTCGAAGGTTCCATGCGCCTGCCAGGCCGCAATTTCGGTCTGCGTGCGCCGGCGCAGCCGCGCGCGCACCCGCGCCACCAGTTCGCGCGGCGAAAAAGGCTTCACCACATAATCGTCGGCACCCAGCTCCAGACCGACCACCCGGTCGATCTCGCCATCGCGCGCGGTCAGGAAGATCACCGGCACTTCGCTGAAGGTGCGCAGCGTGCGGCAGACGTCGAAGCCGGTGATGTCCGGCAGGCCGACATCCAGCACCACCAGATCCACTCCGCCGGCACGCACTTTCGGCGCCACTTCGCCCCCCAGCAGCACGTGCTCGGCCGCGAAACCCTCGCTGCGCAGCGCATAGAGCACGGTGTCGGCGATGGCGGTTTCGTCTTCGGCGATGAGGATGGTCGGCGTGGCGGCCATGGCGGGCGTCGGAAAGGCGGCGTCGGGCATTGTAGGCCGTTCGCGGCCGGGGATTCGCATACCATGACAGGCCCGCGCCCGCGGCGCCGCACGAACGACACCGCATGAACTACCGTCACGCCTTCCACGCCGGCAACCACGCCGATGCGCTCAAGCACATCGCGCTGCTTGCCCTGTGCGACGCGCTGACCGCGAAGCCGGCGCCGCTTTACGCACTGGATACCCACGCCGGTGCCGGCGTGTATCTGCTCGATGGGGAAGAAGCGATCAAGACCGGCGAAGCGAGCAGCGGCATCGACCGACTGCTGCTCAAGCCGCCACAGGATGCAGCGATCGCCCGCTATCTCGCTGCGGTCGCCACCTGTCGCGCGGAAACCGGCCAGCCCCTCGCCTACCCCGGCTCGCCCTGGCTGCTGGCGCATGCGCTGCGCGAGCAGGACCGCATCGCCTGCTGCGAACTGCGCGAAGAGGAAGCGGCGCTGTTGAAACACAATCTCGGCCGCGACATGCGCATCGCCGTGCATGCCCGCGATGGCTACACGGCGATGCGTGCGCTGCTGCCGCCGAAGATCGGCACGACGAAATTCGCACGCGGACTGGTGCTGATCGATCCGCCCTACGAAACCCAGCTCGACGAGTTCGACACCGCGCGCACCGCGCTGAAGGATGCGTTGGAACGCTGGCCGCAGGCCGTCTACATGCTGTGGTATCCGATCAAACGGCGCAGCACGCTGATGCCGTTCTATCGCAGCGCGGCGACGCTGCATGCGAAATCGGTCCTGTTGTGCGAACTACTGGTACGCGCGGACGACTCGCCGCTGCGGATGAACGGCAGCGGTTTATTGATCCTCAATGCGCCATGGCAGTTCGACCGCCGGTTGCAGGCCAGCATCGCGGCATTGCGCAATGCCCTCGGTGAGCCCGGGGCGTCTTCCCGGGTCGAATGGCTGCGCGAAGCGGATTGAACGCGGACGTGGCAATCCGCCCGATCTCCGACGACGCGGCGTCTATGCGAAAATCCGCATCCCGAATCTCCTGACCTCCCCCATGGCCGGTTCCAGCCTGTTCGCCCTGATCGACGACATCGCCACGCTGCTCGATGACGTGTCGGTGATGACCAAGGTCGCCACCCAGAAGACCGCCGGCGTACTCGGCGACGATCTGGCGCTCAACGCGCAGCAGGTTTCCGGCGTCAACGCGGACCGCGAATTGCCGGTGGTATGGGCAGTGGCGAAGGGCTCGCTGGTCAACAAGGCGATCCTGGTGCCGGCCGCGCTGGCGATCAGCGCTCTGGAGCACTGGCTGCATTCGCGCGGGATGAACGTCCCGTTGATCACACCGCTGCTGATGCTCGGCGGCGCATTCCTCTGCTACGAAGGCGTGGAAAAGCTGGCGCACAAGTTTCTGCATGGCAAGGACGAGGACGAAAAACACCATGTTCAACTGATCGAAGCGGTCGCCAACGAACAGGTCGACATGGTCGCGTTCGAGAAAGACAAGATCAAAGGCGCGATCCGCACCGACTTCATTCTCTCGGCCGAAATCATCGTCATTTCGCTGGGCACGGTGGCCCAGGAAGACTTCACGCGGCAGTTGGCTGTGCTGGTGGCGATCGCGCTGATCATGACCGTCGGCGTGTACGGCCTGGTCGGCGGCATCGTCAAGCTCGACGACCTCGGCCTGCTGCTCAATCGCGACACGCGCGAGAATGGACTGGCGAAGCTCAAGCGCGGCATCGGCGCCGCGATTCTGCGCAGCGCGCCGTATCTGATGAAGTTCCTGTCGGTTGCCGGTACTGCAGCGATGTTTCTGGTCGGCGGCAGCATTCTGGTCCACGGCATCGCGCCGCTGCACCACTTCATCGAGGCCTACAACGCCGGCAGTTTCGGCTGGCTGGTGACGATGCTGTTCGACGCGGCGGTCGGCATCGCTGCAGGCGCGATCGTGGTCGCACTGATGACCGGGATCTCCAAACTGCGCAAGCCGAAGCCTTCGCCTGCTGCCTGACGGGTCCGCGTCCAGTCTCGACAGGCCCGAACAGGCAGGCCCGGAACAGGCCTGACGCCCCCGTTCGATGCTTCCAGTAGCGCCAGCTCCGATACGCTGGATTTGCCCCTCTCAGCTAGAGCATAGCTTCATCTTCGCTGTGCCAAGATGGGCTGGTGAAACAGCGCGACCGACTCCCACCCTGGCACGAGTACAAACGGCTGCTCAATGGCCGTGAGGTACTGATCCGGCCGATCCGGCCCGAAGACGCGGAGCCGCTACGCCTCGGCTTCGGCCTGCTGCGTCCCGACGAGATCCGCCAACGCTTTCTCTACGCGATCAAGGAATTGACGCCCGAGACCGCCGACAAACTGTGCCGACCAGACCCGGAACGCGAATTTGCGCTGGTGGTCTCCGAGCCGATGCCTCCCGGTGAAGCCCTGATCGGCGCAGTGGCGAGGGTCGCGATCACGCCAGACACGCGCGAAGCCGAGTTCGCCATTCTCGTCAGTCATTTCATCAGCGGCATGGGCTTGGGCCGGCACCTGATGCTGCGACTGGTGCGATGGGCACGGCGCAAGCAACTCACGCGGCTCTACGGCGAGGTGCTGGAGCACAACACTGCGATGCTGGCGCTCGTGCATTCGCTGGGTTTTCGTCGCGAAACGTCGGACTCTCCGGGGCTCGTGCGTGTCACCTTGGATCTTTCGCAGGCTCCCGCATCCGACTAGACCGGCCTCGGAATCAGTGATGCCACGGCAGCCATCTGCACGCTGAGGTGACGCCGCGACCCGCCGGGGCTAACCTAGCGGCCCGTTGCATCCTCCAAGGCACCGTGCCCTCTTCTGCATCCGTACCCGACTCCCTCTCAGGCCTGCTGCCCAAAACCGGGCAATCGCGCGCCTGGTGGCGAGCACCCGCAAGCGCGAGCGCACTGGCATGGGCGATCCAGCGCGTCGCGCATGCGCACGATGGTCCGCTGTTGGCGATCGTGCGCGACAACCAGTCGGCGCATCAGCTCGAACACGATCTGCGCACGCTGACCGGCACGAACGACCCGCTGGCGGTGATGCATTTCCCCGACTGGGAAACCCTGCCCTACGATCAGTTCAGCCCGCATCCGGACATCGTGTCGCAGCGGCTCGCGGCCTTGCACCGCCTGCCGACGCTGCAGCGCGGCGTGGTGGTGGTGCCGGTACAGACGCTGATGCAGCGCCTTGCGCCGCTGTCTCATCTGGTCGGCAGCAGTTTCGATGTGCGCGTCGGCCAGCGGCTGGACATGGATGCTGAAAAGCGCCGGCTCGAAGGCGCCGGCTATCGCAACGTGCCACAGGTGTTCGATCCCGGCGATTTCGCGGTGCGCGGCGGCCTGCTCGACATCTATCCGATGGGCGCGGAAGAGCCCTATCGCATCGAGTTGCTCGACGATGAGATCGACACGATCCGCGCCTTCGATCCCGAATCGCAGCGCTCGCTGGAGAAATACGAGTCGGTGCAGATGCTGCCCGGCCGCGAAGTGCCGATGGAAGGCGATGCGCTGCAGCGCGCGATGGACACGCTGCGCGACCGTTTCGATATCGACACCCGCCGCAGTGGCCTGTTCCAGGATCTGAAAGCCGGACTGACACCTGCTGGCATCGAGTACTACCTGCCGCTGTTCTTCGAGCGCACCGCGACCCTGTTCGACTACCTGACCGAACACGCGCTCCCGATCCTCGGCGAAGGCGTGAACGAAGCGGCGGATCATTTCTGGCGCACCACCAACGAGCGCTACGAACAGCGCCGACACGATATCGAGCGGCCACTGTTGCCGCCTGCGGAACTCTATCTGCCGCCGGACACCCTGCGCGAAACGCTCAACCGCAGCCGCCGTATCGAGATCTGCGGCGAAGGCCACCCGCGTCGCGCTGAATCGCTGGCGACGGGCACCCAGCCAGCGCCGGATCTGCCGCTCGTAGCCAAGGACTCGGCACCCGCAGCGGCGCTGACATCGTTTCTGTCGGCCTATCCCGGACAATTGTTGATCGCTGCTGATTCGGCCGGTCGCCGCGAGGCGCTGCTCGAAGTGCTGCAGGCGGCGGACCTGCGTCCGCGCGTCGTCGCCAACTTCCAAGCCTTCATCGAAGCGGTCGCCAGCGGCGCCACCGACAAGGCGTTCATCGCGGTCGCACCGCTCGACAACGGTTTCGCGGTCGATGCGACGAAGCCCTGGGTCGTGGTCACCGACCGCCAGCTGTTCCCCGATCGCGCCTCGCAGCCGCGTCGGCGCAAGCGCGCCGGCCGCGAGCCCGAAGCGATCATCCGCGACCTCGGCGAATTGAGCGAAGGCGCACCGGTGGTGCACGAGGATCACGGCGTCGGTCGCTATCGCGGACTGGTGACGCTCGAAGCCGGCGGGCAGCTCGGCGAATATCTCGACATCGAATACGCCAAGGGCGACCGGCTGTACGTGCCGGTCACCCAACTGCATCTGGTCAGCCGCTACTCCGGCGCGTCGCCGGAAACCGCGCCGCTGCATTCGCTCGGCGGCGAAGCCTGGGCGAAGGCGAAGAAGAAAGCCGCCGAAAAAGTCCGCGACGTCGCTGCGGAACTGCTCGAAATCCAGGCGAAGCGCCACGCGCGCGCCGGACTCGCGCTGGATGTCGACCGCGCCAGCTACGAGCCGTTCGCCGCCAGTTTTCCGTTCGAGGAAACACCCGATCAGCTGGCGTCGATCGAAGCGGTCTTGTGCGATCTCGCATCGTCGCGGCCGATGGATCGCGTGGTCTGCGGCGATGTCGGTTTCGGCAAGACCGAAGTCGCGGTGCGCGCTGCGTTCGCGGCTGCGATCGGCGGCAAACAGGTCGCAGTCCTCGTTCCGACCACGCTGCTCGCTGAACAGCACTACCGCACGATGCGCGACCGCTTCGCGGACTGGCCGCTCAAGGTCGAAGTGCTGTCGCGCTTCAAGTCGACGAAAGAGATCAAAGCGGAAATCGAAAAACTGGCGGACGGCCGGATCGATGTGATCGTCGGCACCCACCGTCTGCTGCAGGGCGACGTGAAGTTCAAGGATCTGGGACTGGTCATCGTCGATGAGGAGCAGCGCTTCGGCGTGCGCCAGAAGGAAGCGCTGAAGGCGCTGCGCGCCAACGTCCATCTGTTGACGCTGACCGCGACGCCGATTCCGCGCACGCTCAACATGGCGATGACCGGGCTGCGCGATCTGTCGATCATCGCCACCCCGCCCGCGCACCGGCTCGCGGTGCAGACCTTCGTCGTGCCCTGGGACGATACCCAGTTGCGCGAGGCCTTCCAGCGCGAACTGTCGCGCGGCGGCCAGGTCTATTTCCTGCACAACGATGTCGAAAGCATCGGCCGCATGCAGCGCGAACTCGAAGCTTTGGTGCCGGAGGCGCGGATCGGTATCGCCCATGGGCAGATGCCCGAACGCGAACTGGAGCGGGTCATGCTCGACTTCCACAAGCAGCGTTTCAATGTGCTGCTGTGCTCGACGATCATCGAATCCGGCATCGATATCCCGAATGCCAACACCATCGTCATCAATCGCGCCGACAAATTCGGTCTCGCGCAGTTGCACCAACTGCGCGGCCGCGTGGGTCGTTCACATCACCGCGCCTATGCCTATCTGGTGATCCCCGATGGCCGCACCATCACCGCCGATGCACGCAAGCGCCTGGATGCGATCGCATCGATGGACGAACTCGGCGCGGGCTTCACGCTCTCCACCCACGACCTGGAAATCCGCGGCGCTGGCGAACTGCTCGGCGAGGACCAGAGCGGACAGATGGCGGAGGTCGGGTTCTCGCTGTACACCGAACTGCTCGAACGCGCGGTGCGCAGCATCAAGCAAGGCAAGCTGCCCGGCGTGGATTCGCTCGGCCTGGATCTGCACGACCATCGCGGCACCGATGTCGATCTGCATATACCGGCGCTGATTCCGGACGATTATCTACCCGATGTGCATACGCGCCTCACCCTGTACAAGCGCGTGAGCAGTGCGCGCGATGCCGATGCGCTGCGCGAGCTGCAGGTGGAAATGATCGACCGCTTCGGCCTGCTTCCGGACCCGGCGAAACATCTGTTTGCGACCGCCGAACTCAAGCTCGACGCCACCGAACTGGGCATCCGCAAACTCGATCTGGGCGCTGCCGGCGGCCGTATCCAGTTCGTCGAAAAACCCAACGTGGATCCGATGTCGGTGATTCGACTGATCCAGGGCCAGCCGAAGCATTATCAGATGGAGGGGCCGGACAAACTGCGGATCAAGCTCGATCTGCCCGATGCCACAGCGCGTCTGCAAGCCGCCCGAGGACTGCTCGCGACACTGAGGATCACATCATGACCCTCGCGACGTTACGCGAAACGATTGCAGCCCTTGCCTTGTCGGTAGCGATCGGCGGCTGCACGACAAGCGCTTCAACGGCGGCCGCGCCGGTGGGCGAAATGGTCTTCGTGATCGTCCGCCATGCCGAGAAAGCAGCAAACGACCCGAAGGATCCGACACTGAGCGAAGCAGGCAGCGCGCGCGCGTTGCGTGTGGCCGAACGCTTGAGCAAAGCGCAGGTATCGTCGGTCTACGCCACCGGCTATCGACGTGCGCAGCAGACAGCCGCGCCGACTGCGCTCGCGCACCGTCTCGAGGTGCGCACTTACGACGCTTCGATGCCTGCGACGGTTTTCGCCACACAACTGCGCACGGCGCATGCGAGTGGAACCGTGCTGGTTGTCGGTCACAGCAATACGGTGCCCGCAATCGCGGCGGCGCTGTGCGGATGCGACGTGGCGCCCATGCGCGAGGACGAATACGACCGCTGGATCAGGGTCCACACGGATCGAAACGGCACGATCACTCTGGAAGAAGAGCGTTACTGAAATACCGGAGGCCGGATCGCGGATGACTTGGGCGTGAGGCGGACCCCACAAGTACCGATGGCTCAGATACCAAGCATGCGCTTCGGATCGTAATCGATGCCGGTGATGTAGCGACGGCCCGCATGCGCCTTGATGTGCACGACGATATCGATGGTCAGCATCAGCAGGCGCTTGATGACTTCGAATTCCAGACCGGAGCCTTCCGTCGAGGCTTTGACCATCAACCCGAGCTGGTCCCAGGTCTGTGCCGTGCTGCCTGCGTGGCAACTCGTGATCGAACCCGGGTGGCCTGACGCGCAGTTGCGGATGAAGTAGAAGGCCTCGTCGCCGCGAAGCTCGGCCAGGATGATCCGGTCGGGCTTCATGCGCAGACAGGCTTCCATGCAGGTCTTCGCGGTGACGTTGCTGGCGCTCTGGCCGCCCTTCGAATACAGCAGATGGACGATGTTCGGCTGTTCGATGAACAGTTCGCGCGCATCTTCGATGGTGACCAGACGCTCTTCGTGCGGAATATGCCCGACCAGCGATTTCATGAACGTGGTCTTGCCGCTGCCGGTCGCACCTGCGACCACGACATTCTTCTTGTAGAGCACAGCTTTCTTGAAGAATTCGGCGTAATCGCGTTTTTCGCGCAGCTCCAGCAGCTCACGGTCGTGATCGCTGATTTCAGGAGCGCCCTCGAGGATCTGCTTGAAGAAACCGCTTTCCTCGTAGCTCTGCAGCGTGAAGTTGCGCTTGGCGGGCAAACGGATGGTGATCGATGTCTTGCCGGCATCGCACGCCGGCGGGATCACGAACTGGGCGCGCTGGCCGGTCGGAAACGTCAGCGACACCACCGGATCGACGTCGGTGATGCGCTGGCCGGTATTGCTTTCGTTGACGACGGCGGTACAGAACTGCCGCGCCCGCTCGAACGTGAGCGACGGCACTTCGACGTGCCGCCACCCTTTGTTCGTCTCCAGATACAACTCACCTGGTTTGTTGATGCAGATTTCGGTGACTTCCGGGGAGCTCATGTACTCGAGGATGCCGAGCACGCTGTACTGATACTCCAGAAAATCGTTGGAAACGTTGGCGATCGGTGAGTTGTCGATATCCATGAAAACGGGTCAGTACTTCGGTCGGTCGGTGTCGTACGCGTTCATCGACGCGACACGACGCCGGAGAAATCGACGTCGCCTGCGACGTAGATATTCAGCACCGTACCTTGATTGATCGTGACGGTGGCCGGGCGGGCCAACGACTTGCTCAACACCTGATTGGCCAATCGTTCCGTCGTCTTCGCCGTATTGCTCTCGAAGGGTTGGGTGACGATGTTGCCGCCAGTGGTGACCGAGTCGGTCGCCGGGCCCTCCGTTGCAGCATAGTATTTGAAGACGTCGCTGATCAGGCTGATCATCAGGGCGGAGCTCAACTTGCTGAACCAGTGCCCGTTGTAATCGCCCGGATGCCCGGAACCGCCGAGATTATCGACACCGGGGCCTTCCAGCGTGACATCCAGACCGTTCGGGGTCGTGATGCGGTCCCAGATGACAGCCACTCGCGGACCGGTCGGTTCGCCCTGATAGCGTCCGAGCGCTTTCGAGCCCTTCGGCAGCAGGAGTTTGCGCCCGTTGATCGAGTACACAGGCTCGGTGACGATGCATGAGGTATAGCCCGGATAGTCGGTGACGATCCGCGTCTCAAGCACGCAACGAATGTAGGTGCCGCGGACCAGGAGGGTGTCCGGATTGCGCAGGTACTGGGCGATGTTGACCTTGGAGCCCGTGTCACGCGCCTGCCCAGCTGCCGGTTGCGGAGCTCCGCCATTGGCTTGCTGCTGAGCGCTCTTCAGGTTGTCGAGCATGGCATCGAGCACCTGTGCATTCTGGTCCTGCCCCGGGGGGCCGCCACCACCACCGATGCGCCCACTGCCGTCAACAGCACCCATACGGCGCTCGGCCAATGTCGGACCCTGCGGTCCTGCGGGCTGCGGCGGATCGCGATAGTCATCTCGCGGCCCAGAGCGGTTCTGCGAGGCGCGCGACGGCTCTTCCGGAGGCAACGGCGGCAGTTCCTGGATCGGCACCGGCTGCGGTTCCTGCTGCAGTTCGGCGAAATCCGGGCTTCCGGCCGAATTCGTGCCTTTCGGCAATTCCGGAATCACGACCTTCTCTTCACGCGGTTTCTCGACAGCCTCTTCCTTGTCGGAAGAAGCATTCTTGATGACGATGATCGTCATCAAGACCAGCAGCGCAACGATGCCGGCAAGAAACATCAGTGCCTTGCGGTTCACGCGCTGCGAGTCGACGGACTTGAGCTGAGGGGCGCCTGCATCGAGGTCAGGCTGATCCTGCGACTGCTGGCCGCTGTAATAAGGGTTGCTGTTGCTACCCTGATTGTCGGAATAGTTGCCGGACTGGCCCGGCGGGTTCGGCGGCAGATTCTGGTTCACTTTTGCTTGTTCCTTCTCAGACCGACGACGTTCTTCCCGTGACGGATGACCAGGAAGGGATAGGTGCCATGGACGACGAGAGTACTGTTCTCGACTGTCGTATTGACCAGGAAATCCTCACCGCCCTCGCGCTCGCGGCCATACACGGCCGGGAAATCGCCCGTCGGGAAACGGTTGATGTTCGCCAAATTGATATACGTGAACTGCCCGTCATCGTACACGTTGACCGGGACCAGCCATTTGTTCTTGGTGCGGGTCGAGTACGAATAATCGAAATAGTACGCGCGATCCTTGTCGAGCGAAGTCTCGATCTCGCTGGTCCGCGGCTTCGGGGCCGTCCCCGCCTTGCTGGCCGCCAACTGCTCGGCAGAGAACGCCGTGTTGTTCGGATAGCTGAAGGTGATCTTGTAGTGGACACCGGCACGCTTCGCCTGTTCCAGGGCCGTCCAATCGGTCGCGACGACCTTGAGTTCGAACAGGTATGAGTGGGTCGCGGTGCGCACCATCATGTTGGTGTCGACATCGACATTCTTCGGCTTCAGATAGAAGACGTTGTCGCGCCGATTCAACTCCCAGCCCGAATTGAATCCAGTGCTGTAGTCGAGAATCTCTTCGCTCTGACTGAGCTCGATCTGGGTGGTGATGCCCAGACCCGTCCGCACCTCGTAAATCCGGTCCGGTTCGTATTCGTATTCGACGATGACCTGTGCGAATGCCGGTGCCGCCAGCGTCATCGACGCCAGGACACAGAGCAATACCGCATAGCAAGAGCGATGCAAGCGACTCATCTGTTGCCTACTCCATTGACTTGATTGGGGGCCTGCACGGCCGGAGCCTGCGGCTGACCTGCTGGTGGGTATGCGCCAGCGGGAACGGCTGGATTCTGCGGCTGCGGCTGTGGCTGTGGCTGCGTCGTGGGTAAGCCGCCTTCACCGAAATCAGGAGCGGCCGGGTAGCCTTGAACCGGCTGGCCTGGTACTGGTTGACCCTGAGTCGGATAGGCCGGGGCGGGCTGGCCGGGATAGGGCTGTGCGCCGGGTTGTGCCGGGTAGCCAGCTACGGGCTGCTGCTGCGCCGCAACCGGAACTTCAGCCGGAGGCGAAGGCGCGAAATCATTGTCAACCGTGTACTCGGTGACCTGAAAACCCAGTGGATTGACGTACCGCTGCTTCTCGTCCATCTCCAGATTCGCTTTGTAAGTGAATTCGAGCCGGGCGATCTTGCTGTCGAGCGGTTCGGTCGCACCGTTCTTTTTGTTGTAGATCGAACGCTGATAGCGGACGGTGGCGCTCTTGCGGGCGTTCTCGCCCTGCCCTCTCTGATCCAACTGGATGCTGAGGATTTTGACCCTTATCGCGCGATCCTTGCCATAGGTCTTGAAAGGACTTTCCAGATTGTCGGCCGCATGGATGGCAGCGTAACCGGCACGCACATTCGAAGAAGACATGCTGTTGATCAATGTCCAGTCGCGCAGGGCCATCATCGCGGAGTCGAACGACTCACGGCCGATGATGTACTGCGCAACGTTGCTGCGGTTCAGAGCCTCGCTGTTGGTGATGCTCTTCGGGCTGCTGAAGTCGCCCTTCAGCGTCGCGACCGTGGCTTGGCCGGTGAAGGCGTCGGCCATGATCAGATACGGCACTTCCTTCTTCAGGGGGAGGATGTAGATGAAACCTCCCAGCATGATCAGAACCATGAAAATCGCGACCCACGCGATCATCCAGGCGCGCCTCTCGCTCCGCTTTGCGATGTCCGCGATGCTGACCTCGAAATTGATGCTCTTCGCGGCGGCGTTATCGATTTGTGGCGTGTTTTTTTGCTTGCCTAACATTCTGTAGCCTGTGACCGGATATGTGGGTAGGGAGCGAGCGCGCGTCGAAACCGTTCTGGTCGGCGGCCGGCATGAAGCCGGTACGCCGCCGACCGGTCAGGGCGCGGACGCCCCGCTGGCGTCGCCGGATGAAATACGTACGACAATTTCGCTACCGCTCACCGCGACAGAAACCTGCTGCGATGCATAGGCGGCATTGAGCTGCGAAACCGCTTCCTGCAGGCTCGGCGTGCGGATATCGGCAACAGCGGCGTACAGGGTGTAGTCCATCGGATGACGATAGGTGAGCACCATATCGGAGTCGTTGGCCCAGCGTTCAAGCATCTTCTTCAGAGTGCCATCCATCGGAGAGGCGTAGAACAGATAGGCGTCCTGGAGCGGAATGGCCTGGGTTTCTTCGGAGAAGCGATTGACGGTCTTCCAGCGTCCGCCGAAATCGGGCGCCGGGCGCGAGGCGCAACTGGACAAAACCATGACAAGCGCCGCAGCGAGCAGGAACCTGGACAGCATCGAGTTGGAAAGCTTCGAGATTGAATGTTTCACACGCCACCCGGAGAAAGATCGAGAAAATTGAGTGAATCGAACGCCGCCCCGCGACCGTGACCGGGCGGAACGAACACATGTTCTGGACGGATGCAGCCCAATAGACTGCCGGAACCGCCATGCGCCCCCGACATGGACTCTACAAAAAAAAGACACCAGACACGGCGCGGCCGCATGCGGTTGGACGGAATCCTTATTGTCACGACAGATCAGGCCCCCTCCTCGCACCGATCATCGCCGCAGCGGCTTTCACCAACGTGTCGCTGCGACGTCCTTCTAACTGTTCATCCTGTGTGCTTCCCCGACGCCGTTACCGCCATTGACCGATTGGTTGGCGGCGCAGACAGCCTGGAACGCATCCGTTATGGCTGCGTGGGGGAAACATATCCCGATCTTGTATGAATGGTCAAGAAATCCTCGATGGAAAATCGGGCAAAAACGCGATCGACGCACGATTCGCCTGTTCTGTGACGGCCGTACGCATTGCCGCCGGACAGGCTGAACAGGCAACTGCCACTCGCATGCGCTGTATGGCCGGCCCCGAAACAGGTCCTACGCTCATCGCAGCGGACGCAAGCGACCGTCGTGCAGCTCAAGGACCCTGTCGAGCTTGCGTGCCAGCCCGTGATCGTGAGTGACCAGCACCAGGCTGGTGCCATGGTCGCGATTCAAGCCCAGCATCAGATCGAAGACGGTTGCGGCGGTCTTTTCGTCGAGATTGCCGGTGGGTTCGTCGCCGAGCACGCAAGCGGGGCGGTTGACCAGAGCGCGCGCCACAGCGGCACGCTGTCGCTCGCCTCCCGAAAGTTCGCCGGGTTTGTGCTCCAAACGGTGCCCCAGCCCAACCGATAGCAGCAATGCGCGGGCGCGATCGGAGGCCTCGGCCACCGGCGCCCCGTTCAGCAGGACCGGCAACATCACGTTCTCGAGCGCAGTGAATTCCGGCAGCAGGTGGTGGAACTGATAGACGAAGCCCAGTGCGCGATTGCGCAGCCGGCCGCGGTCGGCATCGGAAAGCGCGCTCATCTTCTGGCCGGCGACATACACCTCTCCGGCCGTCGGCATGTCCAACCCGCCCAACAGATGCAGCAAGGTGCTCTTTCCGGAACCCGAAACGCCGACGATGGCGACCGTTTCCCCGGGATGGACGAGCAGGTCCAGCCCCTCGAAAACATGCGTGCGCAGCGCGCCTTCGGCATATGTCTTGGCCAAGCCTTCGCAGCGGATCACCGCATCTCCGGGCATGGGGCCGCCGGAAGCTTTCGTCTCCTCGCGATCACTCATAGCGCAGTGCCTCCGCAGGTGCGGTCCGCGCCGCGCGCCATGCCGGGTAAAGCGTGGCCAGAAATGCCATCGCCAGCGCGACAAGCGCAATCACGGTCACATCGAAGCTCTTCAGTTCGGTCGGCAGACCGGTGATGTAATAAACGTCCTCGGGCATCAGCACCACATCGAAGACGCGTTCGATGAGTTTCAGGATATGTTCGAGATTGAGCGTCAGCAGGATGCCGCCAAGTACGCCCGCGACAGTGCCGATGGTGCCGATCATGGAACCCTGCACCATGAACACCTGCATGACTCCGCGCGGCGTGAGGCCCAGCGTGCGCAGGATCGCGATATCGGCTTGCTTGTCGGTCACCAGCATCACCTGCGAGTTCACCAGGGTGAATGCGCCCATCAGGATGATCAGCGACAGCAGGATCGCCATCATGGTTTTTTCGAGTTTCAGCGCGCGGAACATATTGGCGTTCTCGCTGGTCCAGTCGCTGACCCGATACGCCCCGCGCAGGCGCAGGGCGAGGTCGCGCGCGACCTGCCAGGCCAGATCCATGTCATGCAGTTTCAGGCGCACGCCGGTCACGCCCTCGCCCATGCGCAGCAGTCGCTGGGCGTCGGAAATATGGATCACCGCGAGATTGCGGTCGAATTCCTGGTGACCCGCCTCGAACAGGCCCGTCACCTTGAATCGCTTCATCTGCGGCACGGCGCCGAGCGGCGTGCTCTGGAATTCCGGGGTGTAGACGATCACGGTGTCGCCGACGGCCACCCCCAGCCACAGCGCGAGCTCACGGCCGAGCACGATATTGAACTCGCCCGGCACCAGAGACTTCAACGACGTGCCATCGACCATCTTGTCGGCGATCACCGAGACGCTGCCTTCGCGCGCGGGATCGATCCCGCGCAGCAGCGCACCTTCTTCGCGCGGGCCCTGCAGCATCACCGGCCGCTCGATATAGGGCGCAGCGCCGGCAACCCGGGGGTCCTTGCGCGCTTCATCGATCGCATGCGGCCAGTCGTACAACGGTTCGCCATCGGCGCTGACCGTGGCGTGCGCCGCCATCTGCAGCATGCGGTCGCGGATTTCGCGCTGGAAGCCGCTCATCACCGCAAGCGTGGTGATCAGCGCCGCCACACCGAGCGCGATGCCCAGCATCGACGCCAGCGAAATGAAGGAGATGAAGCCGTTGCGGCGCTTGGCACGCAGATAGCGCAGGCCGATGGCGACAGGAATGGGTTTGAACATGGCAGCCCAGGCAGCGAATGCCGGCTATGGTGCCATCGATGGCGGCGGCTGCCCATCGCCGCCTTGGCGAACGGCCAGCCTCAGTTCACGGCGTTGCGCGGGGCTGAGGGTGTCGGGCCACACACTGCGGCGCACGAACCGTCCATCGACACCGCGCCAGGTCACGAATGCCAGCGGGCCACGCCAATCCACGCCCAGAGCCTGGACTGCATGCCCGTCGATGGTCGCTGTGCCTTCGCTGTCGATCACGACCGGCCAGACCGGCAACTTCGCTTCGCGCCTGACGAGGTACGCACCGCAGGCCGCAGCGCAGGCCGCCAATGGCCATGTGGCCCAACGCGGCATCTCCGAGGCGAGCACCGCGAACGGCGCGAGGATCGTCATCGCCAGCATCGCGCCGATCAGCCAGCGCGACGGTCGCAATTCAAACCGGCAAGGCGCGGATGCGTTCGACGAGCGCATGCAGTTCCGGATCTTCAGCGATGTCGTAACCGAGGAACCAGCGCCATAGCCGGTCGTCTTCGCAGGCGAGCAGCCGCTCGAAAGTCGTACGGTCCTCGGCGGAAGCGGCAGGCCAGACGCGGTCGAGATAACGGGTGAACAGCTGATCCAGCTCGCGCATGCCACGCCGGCAGCGCCAGCGCAATCGCTGCAATTCGGCGGAGGCCGCGGCGTCGGTCATCCGGCGATCAGGCCGTAGCCAAGCACGCACCACAGCGCCAACAGCACGAATACGCTGAGCGCGTAGGCGCGGAAACGATGCATGACCTTGTTGTAGCTGCAGTGGATCGCGCTGTGCAGAACGCGCGCGGCCACGTAGGTCCATGCCAGCCCGAGCACCAGCGACGAAACCTGTCCGGTCAGCGCCGCGACCACCAGCGCGAGATAGAACAGCACCGGCATTTCGAACAGATTGCGGAAATTGTCGGCGGGCGCGACGTCCGTGTAGAGCGCGGCCGCCTGCTGCGACGTCGCCACTTTCTGCGGATGGATGCGGTCGCGCTTCATCTGCGCGACGCGGCGGCTGAACATCACCGCCAGCACGATGAACGTCAACGCCACCATGGCGAGCGCGGGGAGGAAGATCGCATGACTCGACACGGTTCACCTCATGGGGCGGGCTCAAGCCCGCCATTGCGGCATTGACAGGACTGCCTTCGAAATCGAAGCGGTGCAGCTTGGCATTGGCGACACATCACCATCGCAACGTCGGGCCAGGGCCCGACCTACACCTGCCGCGCCAACATCATCTTCTTGATCTCGCCGATGGCCTGCGCCGGATTGAGACCCTTCGGGCAGGTCCGCGCGCAGTTCATGATGGTGTGGCAGCGATAGAGCTTGAACGGGTCTTCCAGATCGTCCAGGCGCGCGCCGGTGTCCTCGTCGCGGCTGTCGATCAGCCAGCGATAGGCCTGCAGCAGGATCGCCGGGCCGAGGTAACGGTCGCCATTCCACCAATAGCTGGGGCAACTGGTGCTGCAGCACGCGCAGAGAATGCACTCGTACAGGCCGTCGAGCTTGGCCCGGTCTTCTTTCGACTGCAGCCGCTCCTTGTCCGGCGGCGGTGGGGTCTGGGTACGGATCCACGGCTTGATCGACGCGTACTGCGCGTAGAAGTGGGTCAGGTCCGGCACCAGATCCTTGATCACCGACATGTGCGGCAGCGGATAGATCGGTACTTCCTTCTTGTCGCAGTCGTCGATCGCCTTGGTGCAGGCCAGCGTGTTGGTGCCGTCGATGTTCATCGCGCACGATCCGCAGATGCCTTCGCGACAGGAACGACGGAACGTCAGCGTCGGATCGACCTCGTTCTTGATCTTGATCAGCGCGTCCAACACCATCGGGCCGCAGGTATCGAGATCGATTTCGTAGGTATCGGTGCGCGGATTTTCGCCGTCGTCCGGGTTCCAGCGGTAGATCTTGAATTCGCGCGTGCGCTTGGCACCGGCCGGCGCAGAAAAGCGCTTGCCCTTGTGGACCTTGGAATTCTTGGGGAGAGTGAACTCGGCCATCTACGTTTCCTGCTACCTCACCGGCATCCCGGCGTTTGTAGGAGCGGCTCTAGCCGCGAATGTGTATTGGGTTTGGGAAAAGCTCGCGACTGAAGTCGCTCCTACGAATCATGCTCCTACGGGGATCAATAAACGCGCGGCTTGGGCGGAACGACTTCGACATCGTCGCTCAGCGTGTACATGTGCACCGGGCGGTAGTCGATGCGGGTATTGCCTGCATCGTCCACCCAGCAAAGGGTGTGCTTGTGCCACTGCTGGTCGTCGCGATCCGGGAAATCTTCGCGGGCGTGCGCGCCGCGGGATTCCTTGCGGTTTTCAGCGGAAACGATCGTGGTCAAGGCTTGGCCGAGCAGATTCTGCAGCTCGAAGGTCTCGATCAGATCCGAGTTCCAGACCAGCGAACGGTCGCTGACCTTCACATCGGCGAACGATGCGTTGATCTCGCGGATCTTGCGCACGCCGTCCGCCAGCGTTTCGCCGGTGCGGAACACCGCAGCATCGTTCTGCATCGTGCGCTGCATCTTGTCGCGGATGACCGACGTCGGCGTACCGCCGCTGGCGTTGCGCAGCGCGTCGAGATTCGACAGCGACTTGTCGCAGGCATCGCCGGCAAGCGTCTTGTGCGACGCGCCCGGCTTGATCGTTTCGGCGCAGCGGTTGGCGACCGCGCGGCCGAACACGACGAGATCGAGCAGCGAGTTCGAACCCAGGCGGTTCGCACCGTGCACCGACACGCAGGCCGCTTCACCGATGGCGTACAGGCCCGGCACCACTTCATCGGGATTGCCGTTCTTCAACTGCACGACTTCGCCATGGTAGTTGGTCGGGATGCCGCCCATGTTGTAGTGCACGGTCGGAATGACCGGGATCGGCTGTTTCTCCACGTCGACACCCGCGAAGATCCGCGCGCTTTCGGCGATGCCGGGCAGCTTTTCGTGGATGTCTTTCGGGTCGAGATGGGTCAGATCGAGGTGGATGTGATCGGCATCCGCACCGACGCCGCGGCCTTCGCGGATTTCGATGGTCATCGAGCGCGAAACGACATCGCGCGATGCGAGATCCTTCGCGTTCGGCGCATAGCGCTCCATGAAACGCTCGCCCTTGCTGTTGCGCAGGATGCCGCCTTCGCCGCGCACGCCTTCGGTGATCAGACAGCCGGCGCCGTAGATGCCGGTCGGATGGAACTGCACGAACTCCATGTCCTGCAGACCGAGGCCCGCGCGCAGCGCCATGCCGCCACCATCGCCGGTGCAGGTGTGCGCCGAAGTCGCCGAGAAATACGCGCGACCATAGCCGCCGGTCGCCAGCACCACGCCCTGCGAGCGGAACAGATGCAGCGTGCCTTCGGCCATGTCGAGCGCGAGCACGCCCCGGCAGGCGCCCTCCTCGTCCATGATCAGATCGAGCGCGAAATATTCGATGAAGAAGCGCGCATCGTGCGCGAGCGACTGCTGATACAGCGTGTGCAGGATCGCGTGGCCGGTACGATCGGCGGCGGCGCAGGTACGCTGCGCGGTGCCCTTGCCGTAGTGCGTGGTCATGCCGCCGAATGGACGTTGGTAGATCTTGCCGTCTTCGGTGCGCGAGAACGGCACGCCCTGATGTTCAAGTTCGATGATCGCAGGAATCGCCTCGCGGCACATGTATTCGATCGCGTCCTGGTCGCCCAGCCAATCCGAACCCTTGATGGTGTCGTAGAAGTGGAAGCGCCAGTCGTCTTCACCCATGTTCCCCAGCGCGGCGGAAATACCACCCTGCGCTGCGACCGTATGCGAGCGGGTCGGAAATACCTTGGTGATGCACGCGGTCTGCAGGCCCTTGTGGGCGAGACCGAAGGTCGCGCGCAGACCGGCGCCACCGGCGCCGACCACGACCATGTCGTACTTGTGTTCAGTGATCTTGTATGCGGAGGTCATGGCTGCCTTGTTGAGAGCCGTCAGGCCAGAAGGGCGATACGGCCGATCGCGTAGAGAGAAGCGAGCGCGCCCAGCGCGCAGGCGAACGTGATCAGCAACTGCAGGAAGATCTCGGTCGGACGATGGTGGAAGTAGTCTTCGACCACCACCTGCAGCCCGAGCCGCGCATGCCAGAACAGGCTGATCGCGAACAGCGCGAGCGCGATGGCGTTCGCCGGTTTCGCAAGTGCGGCCTGCACCTGGGCGTGGTCGGCGCCGACCAGCGCGATCAGCATGCCGAGGATCCAGGGCGCGAGCAGCGCGAGAAACACGGCGGTGACGCGCTGCCACCAGAAATGCGCGGTACCGGACTTCGCCGAACCCAGACCGCGTGCGCGGCCGACCGGCGTACGGAAATCGGGAGCCGAAGGACCGCTCATGCAGCACCCCGCATCGCAAAGAACCAGATCGCGGCGGTGAACACCACCGTGAGCGCCGCAACGGTATAGCCGGATTTGTAGACCTGCGGAATCTCGAAGCCCCAGCCCACGTCCCACAGCAGGTGACGGATACCATTGAGCAGGTGATAGATCAGCGCCAGAGAAAATCCGAACAGGGCCAGCTTGCCGAACGGCGACGCGAGGCATGCTGCTGCACGGTCGTAGGCGTCGCCGCCCTGCGCCACCGCCAGCAGCCACCAGGCCAATACGAACGCGCCGAGGGAAAGAACGATGCCGCTGATGCGATGCAGGATCGACATCACGCTGGTGATCTGCTTCCGGTAGATCTGCAGATGCGGCGACAGGGGACGTGCGCGGTTGCTCATTCGTGTTGCGCCCAGATCGGAGAGAGGGGTGTGCGCTTCAAAACAGTTCAGAAATCGATGCAGCGGCCGTTCTTTTCCCAGTCGCCGTAACGCGTCGGGTCGGGGCCATCGCGGCCCCCGATCTCCTTGGCGCCGATGCGCGGCTCCGGCACGGATGGCTCGGTCGGCACCGCATCGGGGCGGGATTCGGGAATGGGAACGGTTTCGCCTATCATGCGCTGATTCCTGAACTCGGTAGTTTAAGTCCCGCCCCCATGCCGAACAACCCGCAAACGTCGTCGACATCGTGGTTCACCCTGCCCGACCATCGTCTAATGGCGGTGAACGGACAGGATGCGGTCGCGTTTGCGCAAGCTCAGACCATGAACGATGTCGCAGCATTGCGCGACGGAGAATGGCACTGGAACGGCTGGTTGACGCCGAAAGGGCGTGTCATCGCCCTGTTCGTGCTGATCCGTCTGGATGCCAATACGCTGTGGATGGTGGTTCCGGATGCAGACGCCGAGGTCATCGCGGCGGAATTGCGCCGTTTCGTGTTCCGCAGCAAGGTCGCGATCAGCATTCGCGGCGATCTGCACATGGCCGGCAGGCTCCGCGCGTCCGATCTGGCCTCAGGCAATCACTGGACCGGCGAACCCACCGACGCCATCGAACTGGACTACAGCGGCGATTTCGGCAACGGCTACGCGGGTCGAAGTCTTCGGATCGCGGCCTCGGCGGCAGCGTGTGAAGACCCCGCAGGCGTCGAAGCATGGCGACGCGCCGACCTCGAACACGGCTGGCCGCGTCTGCATGCCAGCCAGTCCGGGCTGTGGACGCCGCAGCAACTCTCTCTCGACCGCCTGCGTGCCTACAGCGTCAAGAAAGGCTGCTACCCCGGCCAGGAAATCGTCGCCCGCACCCACTTTCTGGGGCAGGCCAAGCGCGGACTGGCGCTGATCCGTACCGCGATGCCGCTGTCGGCCGGCGCCGAACTCAGCACGGACGACACCGTGGTGGGAACCGTCATCAGCGCTTGCAGAGACACGGCGCTGGCGATATTGCCGCTCGACCTCCATCCGCAGCCCATTGATATCCAAGCCATCGATCCGAACGGGCCGCAGACAGACGAAAGCCCCGCGCTGGGCGGGGCTTCCTGGAGGATCGAGCCGCTGCGCTCCGGTCTGGCGCGCTGAGTCGTTGAAACAATCCGGCGATCAGATCAACGAGCGCGTGCCCATGCTCTGCCGATCCTGTTCCTGGGTCATCTGGTAGGACTGCTGGCGCTCCTGGGACTGCGTCTGCTGCTGACGCTGATCGTTCATCCGGTTGATTTCCTGCAGATTCTGCTCGGCCGGCTGGGTCAATTCGTGCGTCGGTATTGCATGGGTACGAACGGTCGGACTGTTCGGATCGCCTTGATAGAGGATCGCGTATTTGCCGTCGATATCGCTGTTGCGGTCGTTCGCGCGGCTGAGCACAACGCCATCGACGCCGGACCTGGGATCGAGCGACGAATTTTCGCGCGCCAGCTCTGCCTTGAAAGACCTCAGCGCCGCCGAAGTCGCATTGTGATTGAGATTGGGGCCATCGATGCCGTTGTCGCCATGCATCTTCTCGAAGTTGCTCCTGAGCGACATGTACTGGTCGTAGTCGGGATGCCCGGGCTGGTGCGCATATTGGGGTTCGTGGCTCATCGCTGTCTCCTTGGCTGGCAGCTTGGCGGCCCCCCGACGAACGGGGTGCCCATGGAACGCTTCGATACTACACCGGACCGGCGCCCGTGGTCACGGCACCGGCAGCCGGGCCGCCACCGTTCAGCCGGCGAGCGCATCGGCCGCCGCGACGATGTCCCCGTCCGACGGAATCACCAGGAAGGCCGCACCGGCGAGTGGGGTAAAGGTATCGGCGCCGACCACCCGGCGCAGCGGCGTCTCGCCGAACCCACCCTCGACCAGCGCGGTGATCACGCCCTCGCCCACGCCGGCGCTGCGGCGGCCTTCGTCGACCACGACGATCCGCTTCGCCCCGGCGGCCTGCGCCTGGATGAAGGCATCGTTGAGCGGCGCCAGCCAGCGCAGATCCACCACCCGGGCCTTCCAGCCATGCTTGGCCTCGATCGCGCGCGCGGCGCGCAGGCTCATCGGCACGCCGTTGCCGAAGGTGAAGATGACCAGATCGTCGCCATCCCCGCCGCTTTCCGGTAGAAAGACGCGGCCTTCGCCGAGAGTCATCGCCTGATCCGGTGCCGGATAGTCGGTCAGCCACAGGCCGTCGCCGGCTTCGTACAGGTCCTTGGTCATGTACAGCGCGATCGGTTCGAGGAACGCGCAGACGCGGCCATCGACCTTCGCCAGCGCCATCATCGTGCGCAACATCGTCGCGGCGTCGTCGCCGCGCGAGGGACAGCCGACGATGAGACCGGGAATATCCCGCAACGCAGTGATCGAATTGTCGTTGTGGAAATGACCGCCGAAGCCGCGCTGATAGCCAAGCGATGCGATGCGCACCACCATCGGGTTGCGATATTGGCCGTTGCTGAAGAACTGCAGACTGGCCGCTTCGCCGCGGATCTGGTCGCAGGCGTTGTGGAAATACGCGAGGTACTGGATCTCGGGCATCGGCAGCATGCCCATGTTCGCGTAACCCTGGGCAAGACCAAGAATGATGGTTTCATCGAGCAACGTATTGAACACGCGCTTGTTGCCGAAGGCTTTGTGCAGCCCCTTGGTGACCGTGTAGACGCCGCCCTTCTGCGCCACGTCCTCGCCGAACAGCAGGGTCTCCGGATACTTGCAGAACAAATCGTGCAGCGCCTGGTTGATCTGGATCGCGAGATGCTTCGCCGGCTGTTTTTCAGGCAGTTTCGCCTCGCCGCCGAACGCGTCGATACGTTTGTCGGCGTAATCGGAGCGCGCCGCCTCGGCCTTGACCCTGTCCGGCGTGTACGGCGCCAGCGGGCGCATCACGTCTTCCAGCGTGCTCAGGCGCGGACGGCGATCGGCGTCTTCGGCTGCCGCGAAACATTTTCTCCGCGTCTCTTCGTAGAGAGCAAGGATGTCGTCCTTCGACATGACGCCGGATTCCAGCGCGATCGCTGCGCTGCGCAGCAGCGGATCGCTGGCTTCGACCGCACACAACTCCTCGATATTGCGCCACTCGATTTCGAAGTCGGTGCCGGCGTGCCCCATGATCCGGGTGGTGCGCAGATGCAGGAAGGTCGGTCGACGGGTGCTGCGGCAGTGTTCGACTGCGGCCTGCACCTGACCGTAGCCGGCAGAGAGATCGAGGCCATCGGCGTAGTAATAATCGAGATCCGGGCGGCTGCGGAAATTGCGCGCCACCCAACCGTCGGGCGTCTTCACCGAAATGCCGATCCCGTTGTCTTCGCACACGTACAGCACCGGTGCCGGCAGCTTCTGATACGCAGTCCACGCTGCAGCGTTGAATGCGGTCTGCGCGGTGGCGTGATTGCTGGAAGCATCGCCGAACGAACAGATCGCGATGCTGTCGCCGGGAATCGGCAGCGTGTGGCCGATGCGACGGGCGTGATCGATCGCAACGGCGGTACCCAGCGCTTTGGGCAGATGCGAGGCGATGGTCGATGTCTGCGGCAGCACCCAGAGCGGTTTACTGCCCCACACCTTGTGGCGACCGCCGCTGGCCGGGTCGTCGGCGCTGGCCGCGAACGACAGGGCGGAATCCATGATCGGATCCATACCCGGAATCTTGCGGAAGCGCTCGGCCATGAAACCGCCGGAACGGTAATGCAGGAACGCAGGATCGGTGTGCCGCGTCAGCCGCGCGACCATCGCATTGCCTTCGTGGCCGCTGCTGCCGATGGTGTAGAAGACCTTGTTCTGCACGCGCAGCACGCGCGCCATCAGATCAAGATGACGACTGATCAGCTGCGATTCGAACAGTTCGCGGAAGCCCTGCGCATCGAGCGCGCTGCCATCGAAAACGTTTTCGTGCGGCGCCGGCCTGGCCTGCGCGCTACCTGCCCAACCGCGCACGAATTCCTGGAAATTGACGTCGCAGATCTCGGCGCGGTTCAAGCCTTTCATGCGGGCGGGGATCGGATTGGGCACTGCTGCGAACATGATGTCTCCCCTGCCCTCTCGCACGAAGGCCGGTGCTTGTGATGTGAATATCAGTCGACCTGCGCGTCGCGCATCGGCACGAAGCCGGGCTGCATCCGCACGTGTTTGATCCAGCGCTCGACATGCGGATAGGCGCCGAGATCGAAGCCGCCGTCTTCGGCGACATGGGTGTACGCGAACAGGGCGATATCGGCGATCGTGTAATGCTCGCCGCCGAACCAAGGCAGGCGATGCAGATGCCGTTCCATCGCGGCCAGCGCCTCGTCGCCCGAGGCTTTCAGCGCATCGAGCGATGCGCGGCGCGGATGGTCGGACGGCAGAAACATGCGGACGAACCGCGATACCGCGATGTACGGCTCATGGCTGTATTGTTCGAAGAACATCCACTGCAGCGTCTTCGCGCGATCCCACGGATCATCCGGCAGCAACGACGACCCCTGCGCCAGGTAGTGGAGGATCGCATTCGACTCGGACATCGTGCGGCCGTCGTCGAGTTTCAGCACCGGCACCTTGCCGCGATCGTTCATCGCCAGGAATTCCGGCGACAGATTTTCGCCGCAGGTGACGTCGATCTCTTCCCATTCGTAGGCGCGTCCGAGCTGCGCCATCAGCAGCTGCAGTTTGTAGCAGTTGCCCGAACTGGACATGCCGTACAGCGTGATCATCCCTTCACCTCTGCGCGTCGTGCGCGCCATTCTTCGCGGGTCTGGCCCCAGATATCGATCGCATGCGCATCCAGCGGCGGCGGCAGCGTACCCGGACCGCGATTGCGCGACCCCAGACGCTTTGCGACCTTTTGCGACGCGATGTTTTCGGGCGAGATGCAGTGGATGACCTCGCTCCAGCCGAGGGCATCGAAAGCCCAATCGATCGCCGCGACGCAGGCTTCGGTGCAGTAGCCCTTGCCGTGCGCGTCCTGGTGAAAGGAATAGCCGACTTCGGTGCCCGGCCAGCCATCGGGACGCCATGGGCCGGCTTGACCGAGCCACCGACCGCTGCTTTTTTCGATCACCGAAAACATCGCGAACCCCTGCACTGCCCAAGCGCCGGGCATCTGCAGGAAACGCCGCCACGCATCGCCGCGCGCATGCGGGCCGCCGATGATCCGCGACGATTCGTGCGCGAAGAATTCGGCGTAGCGCTCGAAGTCCTCGATCTGCGGAAGACGCAGGATCAGGCGTTCGGTTTGGAGCTGGGGCATGTCTTGAATCACGTTCGTTCGCATCACATCACGATCGCGAAATTGAATTTCGCCGCCTGTCCTGCCGCCTCACGCGCGAACGCGAGGCTTTCGCGCAGTTCGGCGACCACCGCTTCGTAATCGTTCCGGATCAGGCCGAATCGCGGCTTGCGCGTTTCGATCGCATCGATCAACGCCGCGAGCTGCGACGCGGCGGCCGCGGCGTCGACCCAGACGCCCTGGGCCGCCATCCATTCGCTGGTCGACGCCATGCCCTCCGGCAACGACAGATCTTCGATATTGAAGCGCAAATCGGTCGTATCGCAGATCTCCGACAGCGCCATCAAGCCCGCACCGCGCGCGATCTCATCGATCTTCGAAAGATGCTTGTGCATGGCGTACTTGTCGGACTGGTCCGAAGTCACGGCACCATCGATCAAACGGTTCGCCCACAGCACGGTGCTCATCGGAATGTCCTGTCGACGACGGCGACGTTCGGATCGGGGATCAGAACGCGTTGATGCCGGTCAGCTCGCGACCGACCACCAACTGGTGCACCGTCTCGGTGCCTTCGTAGGTGATGACCGATTCGAGATTCAGCGCATGGCGGATCGGGCAATGCTCGGTGGTGATGCCCGCGCCGCCGAGGATGTCGCGCGCTTCGCGGGCGATATCGATCGCCATACGCACGTTGTTCCACTTCGCCAAGCTGACCTGGGTCGGCTGCATGTTGCCTGCGTCTTTCAGACGGCCGAGCTGCAGAGACAGCAACTGCGCCATGGTGATGCGGCGGGCCATGTCGGCGAGTTTGAGCTGCACGGCCTGATTGGCGGTGAGCGGGCGGTCGAAAAGAATCCGGTCTTTGCCGTAGCGCAGGGCTTCGTCGAGGCAGGCGATGGCGGCGCCGATCGGGCCCCAGGTGATGCCGTAGCGGGCCTGCGTGAGGCAGCCGAGCGGACCCTTCAGGCCCTTCACGTTCGGCAGACGGTTGCTGTCGGGCACGCGCACGTTGTCGAAGAACAGCGCACTGGTGACCGAGGCGCGCAGGCTCATCTTGTGCTTGATCTCCTGCGCGGTGAAGCCCGGCATGTCCTTTTCGATCAGGAAACCCTGGATGCCATCGTCGGTCATCGCCCAGACGATCGCGACGTCGGCGAGGTTGCCATTGGTGATCCACATCTTCGAACCATTGATGACCCAATCGCTGCCGTCGCGCTTGGCGTGGGTCTTCATGTTGGCCGGGTCGGAGCCGCCGTGCGGTTCGGTCAGACCGAAACAGCCGATGGCCTTGCCTGCAGCCATGTCCGGCAGCCAGCGCTGGCGCTGCTCTTCGGAACCATAGGCGTAGATCGGGTACATGCACAGCGAGGACTGCACGCTGACGAAGCTGCGGATACCGGAATCGCCGCGCTCCAGTTCCTGACAGATCAGGCCGTAGCTGACCGAGTTGAGGCCGGCACAGCCGTATTGTTCCGGCAGCGACGAGCCGAGCAGGCCCAGCTCGGCGATCTCAGCGACCAGTTCGCGCGGGAAACGCGCTTCATCGAAGGCTTTGCCGATGATCGGCAGCACCCGCTCGTCGGTGAAGCGCGCCACCGTGTCCTGCACCGCCCGCTCTTCTTCGCTCAGCAGGGAACGGACGTCGTAGAGATCGTAGGGATGCAGGGCCATGTCGGAACCGGAGGTCAGGGGTTAGCCCGCTATTGTATCGGGGCGAACTCCGGCCCGGCACCCCGCGGTTTCATCCGGAACGAAAGACGGGGCCGGATCGCTCCGGCCCCGCCCCGATCGGAACCCGCCGAGGGACGGGTCTCGAAGCGGCCGACGCGTTGGGATCAGCCGCGCCCACCTTTATCTGCCGATGCCACCTGGGTCACGACCTGGCCGTCGATCACCGGCAGGCGCGCGCCCGGCTTGTCTTCCATCCGCAGATGCTGTTCTTCGCCCCGGTAGCGATAGGTCACGTCGTAGCCGATCACGGTTTTCTCGGTGCCCAGCGGGATCCGGCTACCCGGCTTGCGGTCGGTGCGCATCGTGTCGGTGGTGCCGTCCGGATTGCGATAGGTCACGTTCCAGGCCACGGTCCGGCTGCTGCTGGTGGCTTCCGAAACCGTACGGCACTGGCGCTCGGTCCGGGTCACGGCCTTGCCGCCCACGTGGTTGCGATCGACCCGGTTGCCGATGTAGCCACCGGCAGCGGCACCGGCCACGGTAGCGGCCTTGCGGCCATTGCCGTCGCCGACCTGATTGCCGACCAGACCGCCGATCAGCGCGCCGGCCACGGTTCCACCGACGTTGCCATCGCGCTCAGGCAGACGGTCCTGCACCGCCACGTCTTCGCAGATCTCGCGCGGCGCGGTGCCGTTGACGGTCTCGCGGACCGGGTCGGTGCCGATCACCGTGGCGTAGAGCTGCTCGCTCCTGGTCACCGGCTTCGCGGCGAGCACCTCGGCGTATTCCAGCGTGCCGGCGACCGGAATATCCGCATCATCGTGCAGACGATCCGCGGCAACCATCGCGGAAGAGATCGGCTTGGCGAGATCCAACTCGGAAGCAGCGTCGTCGGGCGCTGCTGGACGCGTGTTATTGACGTAAGCCGCCGTGGCGACGCCGCCGATCAGCAATGAAGCGAGCGCAATGGCCAAAGTATTGTTGTTCATATCAAACCTCCGTCGGACGAATCTCCGATGTCGGCAGGGATTGCAGCACCGGCAAGCTGAACCCGGCCACAGCCCGGCCGTTGGCGCATGACGAAACCCTGAATCCCAACCCGCAAATCCTTCACTGCGTGCTAGCGTTCCCACATTCGTCAATCGTCGGAGCCTCGCCATGGCCAGCCCTCTCGTCACCCCGATCCTCGGCTTTCTCGGCCGGCTCAGTTTCCCGCGCCTGTTCATGCTGGCCGCTGCGTTGTGGGCACTGGATATGGTGGTACCCGATTTCATCCCGTTCATCGACGAACTGCTGCTGGGGATGGCCACACTGCTGCTGGCGAGCTTCCGAAAACGCAAGGACCCCGCCGTGTTGAAGGCCAAGCCGCCGATCGAAGGCGAACGCGTCGGCTGACCGCGCAGCGCGTCATGCTGGTCGACAGTCATTCTCATCTCGACGCCGACGAATTCGATCCGGATCGAGATCAAGTTTTGGCACGCGCCCGTGCCGCAGGCGTAACCCGGCAGATCGTGCCGGCAGTGAGTGCGGCGGGGTGGGGAAAGCTGCGGGCGCTGTGCGCAGCAGAAGCCGGGCTGTTTCCGGCCTATGGTCTGCACCCGATGTATCTACCCGAACACAGTCCGGAGCATCTGGTGGCGCTGCGCGAATGGATCGAACGCGAGCGCCCGGTGGCGGTCGGCGAATGCGGGCTGGATTTCTTCGTCGAAAACCTCGATGCAGCCCGGCAGTCGCTGTTTTTCGAAGGTCAACTCCGGCTTGCCCGCGACTTCGAACTGCCGGTGATCGTGCATGCCCGCCGTGCAGTGGATGCAGTGATGGCCGCGATCCGCCGCTTCGGGCCGCTGCGCGGCGTGATCCACAGCTTTTCCGGTAGCGCCGATCAGGCCAGGCGGCTGTATGACCTCGGCTTTCTGATCGGCCTCGGCGGACCGGTGACCTACGAACGCGCGAACCGCCTGCGCACGCTCGCCGCGCAGTTGCCGATCGAGTATCTGCTATTGGAAACCGATGCGCCCGACCAGCCCGACAGCGGGCATCGCGGTGAGCGCAACGAGCCCGCGCGGCTGACGACGGTGCGCGACACCATCGCCGCATTGCGCGGCATGGAGCCGGAAGCCGTGGCGCATGCGACGACCGCGAATGCGGAGCGGTTGTTCGGCTTAGTCCGCCGTTGATCCTTCGAGCGACGCGTCGGCTTTCGGCTTCAACAACATCTCCAGCGCCTTCCCCGCAGCGGCAAACGCGAAGGCACCGGTAATGTGCGTTGCGGCCCCGAGGCCCGCGCCGCAGTCGAGTTTGAGCGCTGCGTCGGCGCCGAGCTTCGGGCGCAGACCGCAGACAGTGCCGTCGGCCTGCGGGTACTGCACGTTCTCCAGCGAATAGATCGCCGGCACGCCGAAATACCGCTTCGGCGTTTTCGGAAAGTTGAATTCGCTGCGAAGCTTCTTGCGGATCAGCGCAAGCATCGCGTCGTGTTCGGTGCGCGACAGGTCGCGCACGCGCACCAGCGTCGGGTCCAACCGACCGCCGGCAGCGCCGACGGTGATGATCGGGATCTTGCGCCGGCGACACCAGGCGATGGCTTCGACCTTGGTCCGGAAGCTGTCGCAGGCATCGATCACCAGATCGTAGCCGCGTCCCAGCAGGTCTTCGAGGTTGGACGGCGTCAGGAAACTCGCCACCGCTTCGACCTCGATCGCCGGATTGATCGCCCGGCAGCGCTCGGCCATGGCCTCGGCCTTGCCACGACCGTACTGACCGGCCAGGGCCGGCAGTTGGCGGTTGGTATTGGAGACGCACAGGTCGTCGGCATCGATCAGCGTCAGCCGGCCTATGCCGCTGCGGGCCAGCGCTTCGACCAGCCAGGAGCCGACCCCGCCCAACCCGACCACCGCGACATGGCCGCGCGAAAAGCGCGCCAGCGCACCGGTGCCGTAGAGGCGGTCGATTCCGCCGAATCGTTCGGTCCAGCGGTGGTCGAGGACGCTGTCGTCGAGTGCGGTCGGGTGCATCCGCCCAGTCTAGCGGACCACCGGCCCCCGGTGCTCCGGAGACTGTCGTTTGCCCGGCGTGTTATGTTTTCGCGAAACCGCACGGAGTTGCCGCATGTCCACCACGCCAGACCAAGCCCGCCCCAAGTCCTCCGCCTTCGGACGCTATTTCTTCGTCTTCCTGCTCGGCGCGGCGCTCGGCGCCATCGGTCTGGTTGCAGCGCTGAACTCCTGGAACGCGAGAAAGGACCATTTCCCGGAAGGCGTGATGTATGTACAGGAATGGCATCTCAAGCAGTTGGGCGTGAAAGCGACCGCGAACCACTGCAACGCCACCGACATCATCCCGCACTTGAAGGGCCTGCGTACGCTGTCCGACGACCTGGAACGCGCGTTTCCGGATCTCAGCGACGACGAGCGTTTCGTCAAGCAGGCCAGCGGCATGCGCGCCACGCTCGATGGCGCACTGTCCGCGCCGCCGATCAACTGCGAAGGCGTGAATGCGGTCGCCGCCAAGATCGGCGAAAGTTGCAAAGGCTGCCACCAGGATTTCCGCTGACGGAACGCCGCCGCAAACCACAGCTCCGGAACGACACCAAGGCCCCGCTGCAACGCGGGGCTTTTTTTGGTCCCGGGACGCGCCCTGTCACTGCTGCATAGCAATATGTACTAGGACCCGCTCGCCACTTATGATCGGAGTCGCCCGCATCCGCGGGCATTTACTTGAATCCGGGGCAAAGGAATGAAACTCAACGCAATCAGTACGATCGGCGTCACGACAGTGCTCGCCGCAGCGATCGCCAGTGTTTTCGCTGCGGCGGAAGCCGCGCCGAAGATCGAGAACGCCAACCCGCTTCGCATCGGCATGCTCGCGCTCGGCGACGGCAACGTCGAAGTCACGGTCACCAATACCAGCCGCAAGACCGCACGCATCCCCAAATGGCAACTGCCGTCCGCAGTGGCCGAGTCCAACCTGTTCGCCATCACCCACGACGGCGAAGAGATCCGTTACGAAGGCCGCATGATCAAGCGGACCACGCCGACGTCCGCCGATTTCGCGATCCTGCGTCCGGGCCAGAGCCATCGGGTCACGCTGAACCTCGCCGAGGCCTACGATCTGTCGCGGGCCGGCGACTACACGATCACCTTTGCCGCGCCGCTGCAGTTCGCTTCGATGTCGGGCGGTGCGCAGTTGAAACAGGCCAACGGCCTGCCGATGGTCGCCCAGAGCGCACCGATGCGGGTCTGGATCGAAGGCGGCGAACCGACTCCGACCGAACGTCTGAACCAGGCCGCCGCCGAAGCCAGAAAGGCCAAGGTGAGCCCGACCGCCGTCGTCAATGGGGTCAACTACGTCGGTTGCACCAGCGCCCGTACCTCGTCCGCAGGTACCGCCGTCAATTCGGCGCGCACCTACGCCACCAACGCGAAGGGTTATCTCAACGCGGGCACGACCGGCCCACGCTACACCTCGTGGTTCGGCGCCTACACCTCCAGCCGCTACAACACCGCCAAGCAGCACTTCACCAGCATCAGCACGGCGATCAACCAGAACGCCGGCCAGATCACCATCAACTGCGGCTGCACGCAGAACTACTACGCCTACGTCTACCCGACCCAGCCTTACCAGATCTACGTCTGCAACGCATTCTGGAGCGCTCCGAACACGGGCACCGACTCGAAGGCCGGTACCCTGATCCACGAAATGAGCCACTTCAACGTGGTGGCAGCCACCGACGACTGGGCCTATGGCCAGTCGGCCGCCAGGAGTCTGGCGACCAGCAACCCGACCCGGGCGCTGGACAACGCGGACAACCACGAGTACTTCGCCGAGAACACCCCGGCGCAGAACTGAGCAACG
This sequence comes from Lysobacterales bacterium, assembly GCA_017302135.1. Lineage (GTDB taxonomy): Bacteria > Pseudomonadota > Gammaproteobacteria > Xanthomonadales > Xanthomonadaceae > Lysobacter_I. Next base: position 462,716 of record JAFLDZ010000002.1, read on the forward strand.
AGTGGTCCAGCGCTTGGGACGGCCCGCTTCGGCGGGCCGTTCTTTTTCCACTCGCGGGGAAGACGGCGCGTTTCCTGAACAGGCGGAACCGTGTACGCCCACCATCAGCATCGATATGATAGGGCTCTGACCAGCGAGCCTCCGTTCGCGCAGGGGAACCACCACGATGACGCTCAAACTTACGCATACCCTCGGCACCGGCCTCGCGCTGACTGCGATCGCCGCCGGCGCGCTGGCCGTGGCCACCGCCGCCCCGCCGATCAAGTCGTTCAACCCTCTGCGCGTCAGCGTGATTTCGCTCGGCGGCGACAAGGTCGAAGTCACGATCACCAACACCAGCCGCAAGAATGTGCGCCTTCCGAAATGGCAGCTGCCCTCGGAAGTGCAGCGTTCCAATCTGTTCCGGATCACCCGCGACGGTCAGGAAGTCGGCTTCGAAGGCGCGATGGTCAAACGCGGCGTTCCCACCGCTGAGGATTTCGCGATCCTGCGTCCGGGACGCAGTCATCGCAGCGTCGTTGCACTCGGTAGCGCCTACGACCTGTCGAAAGCCGGGCATTACACCGTCACGTACGCGGCGGCGCTGCAGTACGCATCCCTGTCCGGTGGCGCCCGTCTGCAGCAGAAGAACGGCTTTCCGATGGTTGCGCAGGGCGCGCCGATCCGGATGACCCTCGATCAGCCGGCCACACTCCCCAGCGGCGGACGTCTCCGCCCTGTGTTGCCGTCCAATCCGGAGCTGTCCGACGTCCTGGGCGTGAGTTACACCGCATGCACCGCCACCCAGCAGACCGCTCTCGACAAGGCGGTCCTTTCGGCACGGACCTATACCGAACGCGCCAAAGGCTATCTCAATGCAGGCACCACCGGCGCGCGCTACACCACCTGGTTCGGTGCCTACGCCAATACGCGTTATGCCACCGCACAGCAGCACTTCATGGCGATCGACACCGCGATGGACCAGACCGGCGGCCAAGTCACCATCAACTGTGGCTGCTCTCAGAACTACTACGCTTACGTCTACAAGAACCTGCCGTACGAAATCTTCGTATGCAACTCGTTCTGGACTGCACCGCTGATCGGCACCGACTCCAGGGCCGGCACGCTGATACACGAAATGAGCCATTTCACCATCGTGGCCGACACCGAAGACTGGGTCTACGGCCAAAGCGCCGCAAGCAATCTTGCGGCTACCAACCCCACGAATGCAGTGGACAACGCCGACAATCACGAGTACTTCTCCGAGAACACGCCGGCACAGAACTGAAACACCGGCAATCGCTCTTCGACGGCCCGCTACGGCGGGCCGTCGTCGTTCATGCACTCGAAATGCAGTCGCCGCGTCGCCATGCCATCATGCCGGGCACGCGCACAGCGCGCGCCACCGGACACTCCATGGAACAGCAAGTCCTGCTTTATATTCTCGCCGCCGTTCTGATCACCGCCGGCATCCTCGGTGTGATCCTGCCCGCACTGCCCGGGCTGCCACTGGTCTTCGGCGGCATGTTGCTCGCCGCGTGGGTCGACGGTTTTGAACGGATCGGCATGTGGACCCTGGTGATCCTGGGCGTGCTTACGGCGCTGTCGCTGGTGATCGACGTCATCGCCACCGCGATGGGCGCCAAACGCGTCGGGGCGAGCCGGCTGGCCATTGTCGGCGCCATGATCGGCACGATCGTGGGGCTGTTCTTCGGCATCGTCGGCGTGTTCATCGCGCCCTTCATCGGCGCGGTGATCGGCGAACTGCTGCATCGGCGCAAGCTGGAGCAAAGCGACGTCGGCCACGCCGCGAAGGTCGGCCTCGGCACCTGGTTCGGCATCGTTCTGGGCGTGGTGTCGAAACTCGCGCTCGGCTTCGCCATGCTTGGTCTGTTCTCTTTCGCATGGTATTTCTGAATCGTATGACGGCATCGACTCTCTTCCTGCAACGGATCGTCGCGATCGCACTGTGCAGCCTGCTGTGGTTGTGCACGACGTTTGCGGCGCATGCGCAATCCGCCCCCACCGGCAAGACGGACACCGCGCTCAATGCCGCCCCGGCCGATGCAGAAGCGCCCATCCGCAGCCGCTGCGATGTCGGCCATTTCGGCGAATGCGTCGACCGGATTGTCGACAACGCCAACGATGCGCTGATCCGGCTGCTGGAGCGCATACCGCAATTGATCCTTGCGCTGCTGGTGCTCCTGTTCGCCAGCTGGATCTCGCGCTTCATCGCCAACCGCCTGCACCTGATCAAGGTGCGTTCGCAAAATCCGTACATGAGCGGACTGCTGCGCACGATCGTGCGCACCGTCATCATGCTGATCGCCGTACTGATCGCGCTCGATCTTATCGGTCTGACCTCGGTCGTCGGCGCAGTGCTGGGTTCCGCTGGCGTCGTCGGTCTGGTGCTGGGCTTTGCCTTTCGGGAAATCGCCGAAAACTACATCGCCGGCATTCTGCTCAGCGTGCGCCGACCGTTCGAGCCCGGCGATCACGTGATGATCGAGAACCGCGAAGGCAAAGTGATCTCCGTCAATTCGCGCGCCACCGTGCTGATGACCCTGGACGGCAATCATCTGCAACTGCCCAACAGCCTCGTATTCAAGTCTGTGGTGCTGAACTACAGCAAGAATCCGAAACGTCGTTTCGATTTCGGCATGCTGATCGACAGCAGCCAGTCGATCCGCGAATCGCAGACCCTGGCGATGACCGCGATCGCGAAGATCGAGGGCGTGCTGGACGAACCGGCACCGGCGTGGACCGTGGTCGAATTCGGTGCGGCAGGCATCCAACTGCGCTTTTACGGTTGGGTCGACCAACGCGAAACCGACATCGGAAAAGTCCGCAGCGAAGCGATCCGCGGGGTGAAATCCGCGTTCGCGGATGCCGGCATCGAAACACCGCGGACGACCTACCACATCGTGACCTCCCGGCAACGCGATGCGCAGGAAGTCGATGCGATGGTCGAGCCCGAAAACGGGGCGGACATTTCGGTCAATCGCGACATCGATGTACAGGTCGCGGCGGCACGCGCGGGCGATGCCGCGGTCAATCTGCTGCAACCGGACGCGAAGCCGAAATAAGCCACGCGCATTTGCCGGAATGCCTGCCCGAATGGCAAGCGCCGTCGATCGTCGACGAAGCGTCGCGACACGCGCCGGTTCGCGATCGCGGCCGCGGGCTGAAATGATTCGTTCGCGACCGCAACTCCACTTTCCCGACCGTTGCGGCTTGGGCGGCTGCGCCGATTTGTTATTCTTGCCGCAACGACCGGACGACCGAGCTCAGCATGCCGAAGAAAAAAACGTTCTGGGGACAGTTCGACGCGCGTCCCGAAAACATCAGCAGCCTCGAACAGCGACCCGATGCCATCGAGATGTCGAAAGGCGAGCTGTTCCTCGCATCGATTGCGAACATCCTCCGTCACGAGTACGGCTTCGTCGCCGCCACCGATGCCGAGACTCCGCACGACGCGAAAAGCGCCTGGATTCCGCTGTTCACCTACCCGTGCATCGAATACATCTCGCAGTTCGACATCCGCGATAAACGCGTCTTCGAATGGGGGGCGGGCGCATCGACCCTGTACTGGATGTCGAGAGCGCGCGCGGTAACCAGCATCGAGAGCGATCCGGTCTGGTTCGAGCGGATGAACGGGCTGAAGACCGGCAATGTCGACCTGATCCTCGACCAGGGCGACGGCTATCCGGGGCAGATCCTCCTTCAGGACGGCCTCTTCGACATCATCGTCATCGACGGCGCGGGCTACCGTTACGATTGCGCGACGCTCGCGTCACGCAAACTCGCGCCGGGCGGCATGATCATTCTGGACAACGCCGACTGGCATGCGATGAGCGCGGGCGAATTGAAGGCAACGGGACTGATACAGGTCGATTTTTCCGGGTTCAAGGTCACCGAATCGCATGCATCGACCACGTCGGTGTTTCTGCACCGCGAATTCGATTTCAAGACATTGCTGTCGTCGCAGCCCGCATATGCCATGGGCGCCAAGCGCGCGCTCTCGCGCTGGGATCGCCCACAGGTCGGGCAGCCCGACGCATGATGCAAGCCACGGCTGCCCGTGACGCCGTGTGATCGAAGATGAGAACGACACCGGCGCATGGTTGCAATCGCGATAACGATGTGCGGATCTGCGATGTGCAGATCGTGGAAGCACGCGCGGCGGCCTTCGGCGTGCATTTGCTGCAGGCGGACAGTGCATGGGGTCGCGGACCGCTTTACGCATGGTGGATCGTGCGGATTACCGCCGGCCGCGCGGTTAGCCGCCGATTCATCGGAATCCACTAGGGTTGGCGCACGGAGCATCCATGCTCCTCACGATCTTTTGGAGGTCGATATGAAAATGCATATCCTCGGTAGCGCACTGGCGCTTTCCATGCTGACGCTCGCGGGCTGCGCCAGCACATCGTCCGGCGGCTACGGGAACGCCGGTTATGGTTCATCGCAGGGGTCGTGTTACGACTGCGGCACGGTGATCCGAATCGAACAGGGCAACGGCAGCCGCGTCCCCAACGCGACCGGCGCCGTGATCGGCGGCATCGTCGGCGCAGCCGCTGGTCGTGAGATCGCGAAGGGCCAGACCGACAGTACAGGCCGCAGAAACACCGCCACCGCTGCGGGCGCGGTCGCAGGCGCGGTCGTCGGCAATGCGATCCAGAACCGCGCCGGCATGGGTTACAACATTTTCGTGCGCATGAGCGACGGCCGCGAGGTGGTGGTGTCCCAGGACGATCTGAACGGAATCCGCGAGGGTTCCAGCGTTCGCGTCGCCAAGGGCCACGCTACGCTGCGCTGATCATCCAACCCATACGACGAATCTGCGAAAGCCCGCACTGGTCGCGGGCTTTCGCTTTTGCAGGATGCTGAAAACGCATCGCGACTGCACCGCTTTGAATGCACCGATTCCGATCAACGCGGCAATCGGTGGGTTTCAGCCGCCTATTCCACCACCACCGGAATCTTGCCGATCTTCGCCTGCCATTCGCGCGGGCCGGTCTTGTGCACGGATTCGCCGGTGGAATCGACGGCCACCGTCACCGGCATGTCCTCGACGGTGAATTCGTAGATCGCCTCCATCCCCAGATCGGCGAAACCAACCACGCGCGACGCCTTGATCGCCTTCGACACCAGATACGCCGCGCCGCCGACGGCCATCAGATAGACCGAGCGATGTTTCCTGATCGCATCGATGCCGGCCGGGCCGCGTTCGGCCTTGCCGACCATGCCCAGCAGTCCGGTCTGGGCCAACACCTGCTCGGTGAACTTGTCCATGCGTGTGGCGGTGGTGGGGCCTGCGGGGCCGACCACTTCGTCGCGCACCGGATCGACCGGACCGACGTAATAGATGAAGCGCCCCTTGAAATCGACCGGCAGCGCTTCGCCCTTGTCGAGCATCTCGACCATGCGCTTGTGCGCGGCGTCGCGGCCGGTGAGCAGCTTGCCGTTGAGCAGCAGCACTTCGCCCGGCTTCCAGTTGGCGACCTCATCGGGCGTCACCGTGTCGAGATTCACCCGGCGACCCTTGCTGGCGTCGTAGGTGAGTTCCGGCCAGTCGGCGAGCGACGGCGGTTCCAGCATCACCGGGCCGCTGCCGTCGAGGGTGAAATGCGCGTGACGCGTGGCGGCGCAGTTCGGAATCATCGCCACCGGCAGATTCGCGGCATGGGTCGGGTAGTCCTTGACCTTGATGTCGAGCACCGTCGTCAAACCACCCAAGCCCTGCGCGCCGATGCCCAGCGCGTTGACCTTCTCGAACAGCTCCAAGCGCAGCTCTTCGGCACGGTTGGACGCGCCGCGCGCCTGCAGATCGACGATGTCGATCGGCTCCATCAGCGCCTCCTTCGCCAGCAGCATCGCCTTTTCGGCAGTGCCGCCGATGCCGATGCCGAGCATGCCCGGCGGGCACCAGCCCGCGCCCATCGTCGGTACGGTCTTCAGCACCCAATCGACGATCGAATCGGAGGGATTGAGCATCGCGAACTTCGACTTGGCCTCGGAGCCGCCGCCCTTCGCGGCGACGATCACATCGACCGTGTTGCCGGGCACGATCTTCACGTTGACCACGCCAGGCGTGTTGTCCCGGGTGTTGGTGCGCTTGCCGGCGGGATCGGCCAGCACCGACGCGCGCAGCTTGTTGTCCGGATGGTTGTAGGCGCGGCGCACGCCTTCGTGCACCATGTCTTCGACACCCATCGTCGCGTCGTCCCAGCGCACGTCCATGCCGATTTCGAGAAAGACAGTGACGATGCCGGTGTCCTGGCAGATCGGACGATGGCCTTCCGCGCACATCCGCGAGTTGATCAGGATCTGGGCGATGGCGTCCTTCGCCGCCGGCGAAGCCTCGCGCTCGTAGGCGGCAGCGAGGTTCCGGATGTAATCGACCGGGTGGTAGTAGCTGATGTACTGCAGGCCATCGGCGATCGACTGGATCAGGTCTTCCTGCTTGATCGAAACCGGGCGGCGGGTGGTGGACAGTGTGGGTGAGTGGGCTGCGGACACGGGCAAGGACCGGGCGTGGCGTGGGAAGACGATTTTACTCCGTCGGCGGGTTTGACCGGGGTCAAAACAGGCGCGGATGTTGCGGCGCACAATCCTTGGCATCCCCACACGCTGGAGTCGGCCATGATCGCTTCGAACACATCCCCGGACACGCAGGCCGTCAATGAGGCCGGTGGCCGGTTTCTGCCATACACGGTCGAAACCCTGTCGGACCAGCGCAAGGTGCTGATTCGTCCAATGAATCCAGGCGACGCCGACGCCGAGCGCGAGTTCATCACCGCGCTGTCGCCGCAGTCGCGCCGCTACCGCTTCCAGGAACAGATCCGCGAACCCAGCCAGGAAATGATCGCGAAGCTGGTCGATGTGGATCACATCAACGACGAGGCCTTCGTCGCCCTGTCCGAAGACAGCGCCGATACCCGGATCGTCGGCGTGTCACGCTACGCCGTATGCACCGACCCGCTGCAGTGCGAGATCGCAGTGACCGTGCTCGACGATTGGCAGGGCCACGGTCTGGGAACGCTGCTGATGCACCGGCTGATCGACGCCGCGCGCGAACGTGGCATCAAGCGGATGGTGTCGCTCGACTTCGCCGAAAACCGGGAGATGGCGCATCTCGCGCATCACCTGGGCTTCGTCACCGAGAGCGATCCGGACGACCGGGCACAGGTCGTGCATACGCTGATGCTCTGAAACTCGCTACCTGACAAGCACCCACGCGCGAAGGCCTGCGGCGATGCCCGGGCCTTCGGCGTTTCTGAGCCTGGTCAAAAACGGTTCCGCGCGCGGTCCGCTATAATTAGCTCCAGCTAATACTTCCGAATCCCACGCATGGCCTCTCCTTACGGCACCGAAACCGTGCTTGACGTCCGCCACTGGACCGACGCGTACTTCAGTTTCACCACCACCCGCGACGACGGTTTCCGTTTCGACAATGGCCAGTTCGTGATGATCGGGCTGGAGGTGGAGGGAAAGCCGCTGATGCGCGCTTACTCCATCGCCAGCGCCAACTGGGAGGAGCAGCTCGAATTCTTCAGCATCAAGGTGCAGAACGGGCCATTGACCTCACGCCTGCAGCACATCGCGCCGGGCGACACCATCCTGATCGGGCGCAAGCCCACCGGCACACTGCTGATCTCCGACGTGCATCCCGGGCGCAATCTGTATCTGTTGTCCACCGGCACCGGCCTGGCGCCGTGGATGGCCGTGGTGAAAGACCCCGCGACCTACGAGCGCTTCGAGCGCGTGATCATCTGTCACGGCGTGCGCGGCGAGCCGGATCTCGCGTATCGCGATTACATCGTCAACGAACTGCCGCGCCATGAATTTCTCGGCGACGAGATCAGGGCCAAGCTGCTCTATTACCCGGCGGTGAGCCGCGAGGATTTCTACTGGCACGGCAAACATCGTCGTGGCCGCATCACCGATCTGCTGGAGAGCGGTCGCGTTGCCGAGGATCTCGGCATCGAGCCACTGGACCCGAAACACGACCGGGCGATGATCTGCGGCAGCCCGCAGATGCTGGCCGATTTCCGCCGGATTCTCGACGACCGCGGCTTCACCGCATCGCCGCGGATCGGCACCGCCGGAGAGTACGTCTTCGAGCGCGCATTCGTCGAGAAATGAGGATGCGGGGGAGACACCGCTCCGCAGGTTGAGCCCGCTCTATCCGCCGTAGTGCAGCCAGATTCGCGCGCGCGCCTCGTTGTCGAAGACGCGGCATTCGTAACCCTGCTCGCGCCCCATGATCTCGCCCACCTCCATGCGGCTGACCGCTGTGCCCCGGGCGTCGACATAGGCCACGCGGACTTCCGCGAAGCCCTGTCCCTCGACCGACGAGAACAGCCTGCGGAGCTGATCCTCCGGTGGCACCGCGCCGAAGGTGTGATCGATCACCAGCAGGCTCCGCACACCGGTGCGCTGCAATTCGACGCCGATCTTCATGAACAAGGCGATCAGCGCATCCACGCTGTCGATCCGGCCGGTGACGTTGGCCACCAGCCCGTTGCTTTCGATGTTCAACGCCAGTTGGAAGCCCTGCTTTTGCGGATCGAATCCGGACGTCATGGCCACATGTCCCTGTCAGCCAAGCTCAGCCCAATGCGGCTTCGATATCCTTCGCCATCGACTGCGGCGTATCGGTCGGCGCATACCGCTTGATCACCCGGCCGTCGCGGCCGACCAGGAACTTGCTGAAGTTCCATTTGATCGCACCGATACCGAGCAGGCCGCCCTTCTCGTCCTTCAGCCACTTCCACAGCGGGTGCGCTTTGGCGCCGTTGACATCGATCTTCGCGAACATCGGAAAGTCGACATCGTAGGTCAGCGTGCAGAAATTCTTGATCTCGGCTTCATCGCCCGGCTCCTGGTGGGAGAACTGGTCGCATGGGAAACCCAGCACGACCAGACCCCGCTCGCGGTACTTCTGCCATAGATCCTGCAGCCCGGCGTACTGCGGCGTGAACCCGCATTTCGAGGCGACGTTGACCACCAGCAGCACTTTGCCGCTGTAATCGGAAAGCGCCTGATCGTGACCATCGATGTCGATGGCGGAAAAATCGTAAGCAGTGGTCATCCCGGCACTCCTGGTCTGTGTGATATGCGCGTTTGCATGATGCGTTTACTGTTGTGAGGCCTGTTGCGCTGGCGGTTCGATCCGCAGCGGCGCGGCGAACGGTTTGATGCCCAGCGCTTCATGGACTTCGCCCGGGTAGTAGGCGGTGCCGCTCTTGATCACCAGCGCGACCTTGCGGATGTCGGCAATATCGGCGGTGGGATCGCCATCGACCAGAATCAGATCGGCGCGCTTGCCGACCTCGATCGAACCGCGATCGTCAAGCACGCGCGCGTATTTCGCGCCGGTCCAGGTCGCGACCTGCAGCGCCTGCGCCGGAGTCATCCCCGCCTTCACGTAGAGTTCGAGTTCGCGCTGCAGGGTGAAGCCCGCAAGTCCATCGGTGCCCGCGAGGATCGGCACCCCGGCGCGGTACATGCGACCGACGAAATCGACCATCTTGTCGTAGGACTTGGCGTAACGCGCGGCGGTGGCGTCGTCCGGGATATCGAATTCCGCGACCTTGAAACCGCGCTGCACGTCCGGCGGCATGTGATCGGCGATCGCGGCGAAGGCCTGCGACATGTCTCCGGGACGCTGGCGGATGAAATCGAACGTGGCCAGGGTCGGATCGATCGCGATCTGGTTCTTCGCCAGCAGCGCGATGTAATCCTGCACCGGTCTGGCATCGAAATTCATGTCGGCGATCCGCTTGGCCGGCAGATAGAACCGCTCCAGCGTGCGCGTGTCGGTGGTGTCCTCGACCAGGAAATTCAGCAACACCTGGTTGATGTGCTGGATCTCGTCGTAGCCCATGTCGATCGCATCCTGCGCGCGCAGGAACACCGGAATATGCCCGCTCACCCGCATGTCGCGACTGTGCGCGTAGGACACGGTCTCGCGCAGGATTTCCTTCGGGAACGAATTGTAGATCTTGATCTGCTGGTAGCCGTGTCTGGCGTACCAGTCCACCGCCTGCTTCGCGCCGGCAAGATCGTTGACGACGAATCCGTTCCGCGCAGACATCGGGCTCTCGCCTTCGAGGAAACCGGCCGCGACGATGCTCGGCGACATGCGGCGTCCGTTGCGCTCGTCGGCCATCAATTGCTGCAGCGTCGCGTTGTCGTTGCCCATGTCGCGGACGGTGGTCACGCCCGCAGCCAGGTGCAGGCCGCCCTGCCAGGCATCGACATGGCCGTGCATATCGAACAGTCCAGGCAGCAATACGCGGCCACCGGCATCAACGACGCGATCGACTCGGGCGGTCTCTTCGCCGCCGCCGGAGATCGACACGATGCGGCCGTTCTCGATCAACAGGTCGGAGGCAGGGCCAAGGGTCGCGAGCTCGCTGTCGAAGATCCGCGCATTGCGGATCAGGGTGGTGCCGCGCAGCGGGTGCGACAGGCGTCGCTGCAGGTCGGACAGCGCGTCGGCCTCGGCCTCTTTCTGGCGGGCTTCGAGCGCGGGACCGTTGGCCTGCCAGCCCGATTCGATCAATTGCAGATAGCCAGGAAAGATGAAGGCGAACATCCGCGGCTGCGGCCCGACCGTGGCCCAGAAGAAGGTGGGCGTGAAGCCGACGCCGGTCAGCATCACCAATTGCACCTTGCGGGTCTCGGCGTCTTTGACGACATCCAGTTCGGTCACCGTCCGCATGGTCAGCGTGCCGCTGGGGATGAGCGGCAGCTTGCCGTCGCTGCGACGGCTCAGCGCCGAGAACGCGACTGCCAGACTCTGCGGCGAGCCGCCGAGCGGCGAATAGGCCGCACCGGCCGTCAACGGCTGCTCGCCGGCATCCGAGGTCGACTTCCAGATGGCGACGCCGTTCTCGACGCGGAAATTCTCGTCGACCGGCGCACCGAAGGTCGAGGCGCCTTTCACCGAGTAGGTCGCGAAGGTGCCATCGGCGGCTAGCACGTATTCTTCTTTCAGCTCGGGGCCGCGACCGTTGTCCTTGAAGAGGAAATCGACCCGGGTCACACCGTCGTCGCCGTGGACGACCTTCTGATGACCTGCCTGTTTGCCGCCATCGACCAGCGCGACATATTCGATCGTCTCGGCGGCGCCGACCATGCCGGGCAAGAGCACCAGCATCAGGATCAAGCCAAGGACATCACTACGGTTCATTTCCATCTCCCGTTCTGAAATCGATGATCCTGTCCCCCCTGACAGGTATGGCTCCGACTGGCCGTCGACCGGACAGCGGATACCCGACCCAAGTCTAGCAGGCTGCCGGAAACACTTAGAAACCGGAAGATGCGATGCGCGCACATTGCGACAATCCGGCGGAGCCTGCGATGCGCGCTTGCATCGCGATACCGGCACCGCAGCGGGCACGAGGATGTGCGCGGGGGACAACAGCACCTGCGGTGCATCGATGCCGATCGCGACTACGTGCGCATTGTTGCGCGCGTATCCGTATCCATCCGGTGTGACCCATGCAGCGCAAAGCACCTCAACCACACACGCTGCAAACACGACTTTGCTGCAAAGCAGCAAATAAGAATTGCATGTATACGTTTTCAAAAATGACTTTGATCGCGCGACCCGGCCAATAATCGCGGCGCCGGGGGGAACACGCAAAAGTACGCATCCGCAACGCACGTCGCCGCACAGACAGCGGGCACGCTGCGTCCGGCGGCGATGCGCTGCACACAGATCGCAATCGGGAGAACAAGGATGAAGGCTCGCAAGACGCATCTCGCCATCGGGATCGGAATTTTCGTATTGGCATCGGTCAGTGCGACTGCGCCCGCAGCGATTCCATCCGCGCACGTCTACCACAACCACATGCCGAACTTCTGGCCGTTCTACGCGGTGAATGTCGGCAACACCTACAACGCGACTGCGGTCGGGGCGCCGATCCGCTACCTCTACGATGGCGATGTCATCAAGCTCAAGCAGAACCCGCCGGCAGGCTACAGCTACTACCTGCCCGCAGCGCTCGGCGGCACGATCATGCCGCACGACGATCTGGTGACGTACTACAGCCACGATGCGAAAACCGGCGCGTACCAGTATTGGCCGCAGCAGGTCGCGAACGAGCTGCGCAACTACTCGGGATCGCAGGGCCAGATCCACGTCACCATGTCCGGCGCGGTGGTCAACAATGTCGACAACCTGCAAAGCACGCAGAACGTCGCCGGCTATTCCAACCCCGGGTGGGGCGCGTCGTGGCGCAGCGCCTACACCGGATTGCCGACGCAGAACAACTTCAAGACGCTGGATCTGATCCATTTCACCGGCCACCACTCGATGGGTCCGCTGGTGGGCAACGACTATTTTCTCAAGGATCTGATCTACCAGAGCGCGACCCTGGCGCAGCCGTATTTCCTCGGCGGCAATTTCAAATCGTCGCGCGGTTTCTTCCCGACCGAACTCGGCTTCTCGGACCGTCTGATTCCGGTGCTGTCGAAACTGGGCATCCAGTGGTCGGTGATCGGCAACAACCATTTTTCGCGCACGCTCAAGGATTATCCCTACGCGACCTACGATGCGAACGGCGACACGCTGACCTCGCCGCCGAACCGCGCTGATCTTCGTAATACATCGACCACCGGCGCATGGGTCGCGGATCAGATGGCGCACGAACAGCAGGTCGTGGTGAACAAATATCCGTTCGCTTCCACTCCGCACTGGGTGCGTCATGTCGACCCCGCCACCGGCGCCGTCAACAAGATCGCCGGCATTCCGGTCACCCAGAACGGATCGTGGCTGGAAGGTTGGGAAGGCGCGGTCACGGTCGGCGAATACGTGCCGTACGCGAGCCTTGAGCCGCGCCAGTTCCATGTGGTCGCCCACGACGGCGACAATTCCGGCGGGCGCGCTGGCGCGCTGTCGACGTGGCAGAACGGCTACGGCACCACCTGCTCGGGCAACGGCAGTTGCCTGGGCATCGACGAATACCTGCTGCGCAACCCGATCCCGGCTGGCGATGTGCAGCACGTGCAGGACGGTTCGTGGATCGACACCCGCGATTCGTCGTCCGACCCCACCTGGTATCACTGGCGGCTGCCGTTCCTGATCTGGAAAGGCCAGTTCCCGGCCTACAACGCCGCCACCGGCAGCAACCTGTCGCCGAAGGTGAATCTCGCCGGAGTCACCGAAGGCGCGACCGTGTCGTTCGAATACGGCTGGCATTATCTCGAGCGCAATTTCGCGCTGCTGCAGGCGGCGCTGAACTACGCGAAGACCGCGGAACAGATCTGGCTCGACGATCACCCCGCGCACTGGTCGCCGACGACCACGCTGGACCAGCAGATCACCCATCCGGGCAATCAGCTCAATCCGTGGATGATGTCGTATCCGGTGAAGGGCAATGCCGCCAACGGCTATGCCGGCGGCGCCAATCCGGCCGAGCTGTCGTGGTATTTCCTGCTGCCGGCGATGGATTCCGGTTTCGGCTACTACGACGAAAACAAGGACGACAACGTCAAGCCCACCCTCGCCTTCAACAATTCGCTGTACTTCTCCAAGCTGCTGGTGCAGCCGAATCTGGTGAAGGACCGCACCGGGCCGTCGGTGTGGTGGCCGCAGCGTTATCCGTACAACCCCGGTTCGGTCAACGCATCCAAGGCCGAAGGCTGGACCGTCCAGCACTACAACAATGAATTCGCGATCTACACCTACGCTTACGACCTGTCGAACATCGCCGACATCAAGGTGAAGGTGCGCACGCACGCGTCCCTCAACATCGCCGCAAACGACGATACCTACAAGGTCTACGACCCGGCCGCGAACGTCGGCAAGCCCGGGCTGTCGATCACGCCGGCCAACGTTTCGGCGTGGACGTCGTATCCGATGCAGATGCGCGACCTGCGCCCGGTGATGAACGGCGTGTCGTGGATGCCGACCACCCAGGCGACGATGCAGGTGCTGCCCGCGCAGGAGATCGGCAATCTGTATTTCGCCTATTTCAGCGGCTATCGCAACCAGTTGCTCGACTACTACATCGAAGCGACCGACAGCCGCGGCAACGTCACCCGCAGCGAGATCCAGCAGGTCCACGTCGGCGCGGGCACCTATCGCAAGACCACCACCGGTTCGGGCCATGTCGAAGACAGCAACGGCACGGTCGCGGGTGTGCGCCCGTTCCTGACCGTCGACACCACCGCTCCGGTGTTCCAGGGCACGCTCGCATCGAGCAATCTCACCGATCGCTCAGTGACGATCGCGTGGTCGCCGGCCACCGACAACGTCCGCGTCGCGGGCTATCAGATCTTCCGCAACAATGTGCTGGTAGGCACCGGCAGCGGCACGCAGTTCAACGACAGCGGTTTGTCGGCGTCGACCGCCTACAGCTACCAGGTGCTCGCCTTCGATGCCGCCGGCAATCAGTCCGCGCGCAGCACGGCCCTGAGCATCACCACCCGCGCTGCGGACACCGTCGCCCCGAGCGCGCCCGGCATGCCGGTCGCGGGCACGAGAACCGCAAGTTCGATCGCACTGAGCTGGTCCGCCGCGACCGACAACTACGGCGTCGCCGAATATCAGGTTTATCGCAATGGCTCGCTGGTGGGCACATCGGTCACGGCCGCTTACATCGACAACAATCTGCAACCGTCGACCAGCTACACCTACACCATCAGGGCCAAGGACGCGGCCGGCAATCAATCGATCGCATCGGCGGCGCTCAACGCCGCCACGATCGCCGGCAATGTCGCCAATGTGTACTACCGCGCACCCAGCGGCTGGACCACGGTGAATCTGCATTTCTCGCCCACCGGCGGCACCTGGACGACGGTTCCCGGCGTGCCGATGACGCTCGCCTGCAGCGGCTGGTATCGCTACTCGGCGAATCTCGGCGGCGCGACCGGGCTGGCGGCGGTGTTCAACAACGGCAGCGGCATCTGGGACAACAAGGGCGGCCAGAATTACGCGCTCGGCACCGGCATTTCCGTGGTCGAGAACGGCGCGGTATCCACCGGCACCGACCCCTGCACGCTCGACACGCAGGCGCCATCGGTTCCCACCGGACTGAGCGGTCAGGCGATCGACGCCAACACGGTCAGCGTGACGTGGAACGCATCGACCGACAATGTCGGCACCACCGGCTATCGCGTGTATCGCAACACCGTGCAGATCGGCACCGTCGCCACCGGCACCGGTTATGTCGACAACACCGTGCAACCGTCGACGACCTACAGCTACACCGTGCGCGCCTACGACGCTGCCGGGAATCTCTCCACCGCGCCCGCCGCCGTATCGGTGACCACGCCGGCACGCGTGGACACGCAGGCGCCGAGCGTACCGGCGGGCCTGAACGCGCAGGACCTGACCTCGAATTCGGTGACCGTGCGCTGGACGGCTTCGACCGACAACGTCGGCGTGTCCGCGTACCAGGTCTTCCGCAACGGCACGCAGATCGGGACGACCGCAGCGACGAGCTATGCCGACACTGGCCTCGCCGCCGGCACCGCCTACAGCTACACGGTGAAGGCGCAGGACGCGGTGGGTAATCTGTCCGCCGCCAGCGCGGCCTTGGGCGTGACCACGCCGCCGCTGGTCAGCAACATGGCTACCATCTACTACAAGCCTTCAACAACGTGGACCACGGTCAACATCCACTACGCACCGAACGGCGGCAGCTGGACGGCGGTACCGGGCGTGGCGATGACTGCGGCGTGCAGCGGCTGGTTCACGAAGGCCATCAACCTCGGCGCCGCGACCGGCGCGCAGCTCACGTTCAACAATGGCAGCGGCGTATGGGACAGCCGCAATGGCGCGAATTATCCGGTTTCCACCGGCGTGTCCTCGATCACCAACAGCGTGATCAGCACCACCGATCCGTGTCTGAGCGATGACAGCACCGCGCCCAGCGCACCGACAGGATTGGCCGCAAGCAATATCACTGCGGCTTCAGCAACGCTGTCCTGGACGGCCTCGACCGACAACGTCGGCGTCGCCGGATATCGCGTGTTCCGTGGCGGCAATCAGATCGGCACCACATCCGGCACCAGCTATACGGATTCCGGGCTGTCCGCCGCGACCGCCTATGCGTACACGGTGCGTGCATACGACGCCGCCGGCAATGTGTCGGCGAGCAGCGCCACGCGCAACGTGACCACGACCGCGCCCAGCACCTGCCAGGTCACCTTCACAATCGCCAATGCGAGCACGGTCGTCGGCCAGAACCTGTACGTGGTCGGCAATGTCGCTGCGCTCGGCAACTGGTCGGCGGGCACGGGCTTCGCCCTGACCATCCAGGGCAGCGGCGCGAACGTGCCATGGTCGGGTACGGTGACGCTGCCTCCCGGCACCGCGATCCAGTACAAATACGTGAAATGGAACGGGTCGACCGCCGCGTGGGAGAGCAATCAGACCACGACGTCGGGCAACCGCGAATTCGCAACGCCTGCCAACTGCAGCGCACCGGTGACGCGCAACGACGGCAACTTCAAGTTCTGAAGCCACGATGCTCTGAAGCAAGGATTTTCTGAAGCAGTCGGTTCCGCAAGCGATACGAAAGCGCCGAACGGGTTCCGTTCGGCGCTTTACGATGTGCCATCACGAACTGGGCGGCTGTCCGCCTGCCCGCGGTCCGCCTGCCCGCTGGATGTGATTCGTATCGCCTGTCCGGCTGTCGGCCAGCGGATGAACATCCGGCGGGTTCCCGGATGACCGGATGCCCGTAAAATCGCGTCGATCCTGCATGCGTCACGAAGGATGACGACGCTCGTTCACCCATGAAGCGGGTCGGAATTTTTCCGGAATTTTTTCGACACCCACTCTTCGAAACCGCGTACGTAACTGAAGATGACCGGCATGAACAGCAGGCTCAGCGCGGTGGACGAGATCAGCCCGCCGATGACTGCGATCGCCATCGGCGCGCGGAAAGCGGCGTCCAGACCGATCCCGATGGCGATAGGCATCATGCCCGCCGCCATCGCGAAGGATGTCATCACGATCGGGCGCGCGCGCACCCGGCAGGATGCGAGGATGGCATCGCGTCGACTGGCGCCGGCACGCATCTGTTCGAGCATGTGATCGACCAGCAGGATGGAGTTCTTGTCGGCGATCCCCATCAGCATGAGCACGCCGATCATCGCCGGCAGACCGAGTTCGGTGCGGGTGACGAACAGCAGCAGGAACGCGCCGCCGATCGAAAGCGGCAAGGCGGCCATACGCGCCAACGGCTGCAACCAGTCCTTGTACAGCAAGACCTGGATCGAATAGACCATCAGCAACCCGGCAGCGACGGCCTTCAGGAAGCTGATCATCAGTTCCACCATGAACTCCGCATCGCCGGTGTTGAGCACCGACACCGAAGCGGGCAATTCGCGCATCGATTTGAGCGCCTCGATCCTCTCCGTTGCCGTGCCGAGGGAAATGCCGTCCAGATTGGCTTCGACGCTGATCTCCCGCTGGCGATCGTAACGCTTGATGGTGGCTGGGCCGAGGCCATAGCGCAGCGTTGCCACCGACGACAGGGGAACGCTGCGCCCATCGCGGGCCTGAAGCTTGAGATTGAGAAGCGTGGACAGATCGCTGCCGAAATCGCGAGGCAAACGCACCCGAATGGGGATCTCGCGATCTTCCTCGTTGAACTTTGGCAACCGGCTGACGTCGTCGCCGATGGTCGAAATGCTGATGGCATCGCCGACCTGCTGCGCCGTAATGCCGAGCTGCGCGGCTTTGACGGAGTCGACCGCGACCAGAATTTCCCGCTGCTGCTGACGGTTGCTGCCGCCGACACTGCTCAGACCCGACAAGCCGCGCATCTCGCGCTCGACCGTCTCGGCGGTACGGGTCAAAGCATCGACATCCTCGCCGACGAGCACGATCGAGACGTCCTTGCTGCCGACCGAGTTATCGAAGGTCACGCGCACATCGGGCAACGTCGCCAGCTGCGATTGCATCGTATTGGCGAACTCGCGTTCGCTCAACGCGCGATCTTCCGGCGGAACGAGTTTGACCACGATCTTGGCGAGATTGATGCCGCCGGACATTTCGCCGGCGGTGGTCAGCACGTACTCCACTTCCGGGCGCGCGCGCAGTCGCTTGGCTATTTTCTGCGCGGCCGCATCGGTCTGCTCCAGCGTGCTGCCTCGCGGCAATTCGATGGTGATGCTGGCCTCCGAGAAATCCTGGTAGGGCATGAACCCGGTCGGCAGCAGGGGAACGAGCGCGATCGAGAGGGCGACGGTCAAGATCGCGATCACCAGCGTCTTGACGCGATGACGCAGGGTCCAGTCGACGATCCGCAGATAGCCGGCCATCATCGGGCCGTCCTGTCCATGCGCATCGTCCTCGGGCGGCTTGCGAAGCAGGCGCGATGCGAGCATCGGCGTGAGCAGGCGCGCCACCAGCAGCGAGAAGAACGCCGCGATCGCGACGGTCAGACCGAACTGCTTGAAGTACAGTCCGGCGATGCCATCCATGAAGCTGACCGGAACGAAGATGGCGCAGATCACCAGGGTGGTCGCGATCACCGACAGGCCGATTTCCTCCGAGGCCGCGACTGCGGCATCGAAGGGTTTCCGACCGTTTCGCATGTGTCGATGGATGTTCTCGATCTCGACGATCGCGTCGTCGACAAGCACGCCGGTGACCAGTGAGATCGCGACCGTACTGACGAAGTTCAGCGTGAATCCCAGCCATTCCATGCACAGGAACGTCGGGATGATCGAAAGCGGAATGGCGATGGCGGCGATGATCGTCGCACGGCCGTCACGAAGAAACAGGAATACGACCAGAATGGTCAACAGCGCACCTTCGAGGAAGGTGTACATGGTGGATCGGTAACCGCGCTCGGTGGTCGTCACCGTCGAGAAGATTTCCTTGAACTGCATGCCGCGATGCGTTTTCGCGATGCTGTCCAGCCGTTCCTCGATCTTGTGCGCGACGCTGACTTCGCTGGCATCCAGCGACTTGTAGATCGCGAAAGTCACCGCCGGCTTGCCGTCGATGCGGGAGATCGTACGCACCTCGGCGGCGCCCTTCTGGATGCGGCCGAGATCGCCAAGCGCGATGTCGCCGCCGTTGGGCAACAGGACACGGGTCGCAGCGAGTTCGGCGACGGTCCTGGCCTTGCCGAGGGTGCGCAGCGAATATTCCACGCCTTGCAGGGTCAGGTGACCGCCCGGCACTTCGACATGGGTTTCGCCGAGCTGACGGCTGATATCCGCAGCGGTAACGCCCAGCGAAGACAGCACGGCGGGATTCAAGGTGATCGAAAGCTCTTCGTCGGCGCCGCCGTTGCGCACCACTCTGGAAACGCCCTGAATCGTCAGCAATTCCCGAGTCAGACGGTCGTCGACGAACCAGCCGAGCGCTTCGGGCGCCATCCCGGGCGATTCGACGCTGTACGTCAATATCGACGCCCCATTGTCGTCCGCGCGCTGCACGTACGGTTCGCGCACGGTCTGCGGCAGATCCTGACGGACCTGGGAAATCGCATTGCGCGTATCGTTGACCGCACGATCGACGTCGATGTCGATGTCGAACTCGAGCGTTGTCATCGACGTCCCTTCGGAAATCGTCGACGTGATGTGACGCACGCCGGGAATCGCCGCCAACGCTCCCTCGACCCTGCGCGTGACCTGGGTTTCGAGTTCGGAGGGCGTTGCGCCCGGTTGATCGATGCGCACGGACACGACCGGAACGACGACGTTCGGCATGTTCGTGACCGGCATCTCGATGAACGCGATGATCCCCGCGAGGGTCAACAGCATGAACAGCAGGATCGGCGGAATCGGATTGTTGATGGCCCAGGTCGAGGCACTGAACTTCATGCGCGCAGGCCTCTGGACGTTGCGGTCTTCGATGACTCAAGACATCCGGTCGGCAGCATCACGTGGCATCGTCCTTCGCCACTGCAACGATATCGTTGTCCTGCAACAAAGCGCCCGCCTTGGCGACGATGCGCAGGCCACGCAGGGACTCGCGGACGACGACATGGTCGGCGGTCTGCATGACGACCGTCACCGGCATGCGGCGGACGCGACCCTTCGCATCGACCTGCCAGACATACGCACCCTGGGTGTCCTGCTGCAGGGACGATGAGGGCACGACCCAGCCATCGACGCTGTCGGCCACGATCTTCGCTTCGCAGAAAGTGCCGACCGCGAACGGCATGTCCGACGCCGGCAGTTCGATGCGCACGAAGGTGGTGCGACTCTGTCCATCGACCTGCGGTGCGATCAGGCGGATACGCCCCTGCACCGGCTGATGTTGTCCAGCGACGCTGACTGCCGCCGCCATTCCGGGTTTCAGGCGATGGGCGAGTGCCTCGGGAACTTCCGCCTGCATTTCGACGCGGCCGTTCTGCACGATGCTGAACAGCGATCCCTGGCTTTCGGTCTGCCCGCCGATCGTGGCGGTCCGCTGATAGATCAGACCATCGGCCGGCGCCACGATCCGGGTGCGCTGCGCGCTCAGATTCGCATCCTGCAGCTGCGCGCGCGCGCGATCCAATGCCGCCTGCTTCTGCTTGAGGAATTCGCGACTCACCAGTTGCGAGGACGCCAACGTCTTCGCGCGGGCATATTCGTCCTGGGTACGCTCGTATTCCGACTGCAGACTCTTGATGTCGATCTGCAGGTCCTGACCGTCGATCGTGGCCAGCAACTGGCCACGCCGGACCTGGTCGCCCACATCGGCATGCACCGAGAGGATTTTCCGGTCGGACAACTGCGGGATGACCAGCACATTCTCGCGCGGAATCATCGTGCCGATGACACTGATCGGGTCGGTCACAGTCTTGTCCTGCGCCGCGATTACGCTGACCGTCAGGAATGCCTGCTCTGTCGCTTCGCCGGCACCGCCGGCGCCACCTTCCGCCGGTACAGACGAGCCCGAAAACCGCCCGATGCCGATACCTGCGGCCAAGACCACTGCCGCGGCAACGGCGTACTTCAAGAACTGTTTCATAAATCGATCACGATGATATCCAGACTGATGGCTCTGGGTGAATAAGGTCCGCCCTTCGATACTATCGCAGCGGACGGCTGCGTTGCAGTGCGGGGCGTGTGCCGCAATGGTCGACCGCTCGAGAACCTAGGCATCGTCGCCGTAGGCATCGAGTACTTCCGAAAACCTCTGATCGTAATGACGAACGATTTCGTGCGGCGCGGAAAAGTTCTGGCCATAGCGCTGATACAGATATTTCAGCACCTGGAACTCGCTATCGCCTTCCGGGCCATCCATGAGGTAATCGATGAAATCCACGGCCCCTTGCTCGTGGACGAAATTCCAGGTCACCGAAATCGAGTCCTCGATCACGATCACGTCGTGCAACCATCCATGCGGCACGTACAGCACTTCGCCTGGATGCAGCAGGCCGTGATAGTCCGGTTCGACGCTGACTTTGTCCAGCGCCGAGGCGCGGACATCGACGAAACCGCCGAAAGACGTGCCCTGCTCCGGATTCGCGAACAACTCCTCCGTTCTCGAAGGGTGGTACATCACCAGTTCCTTCACGCCATGGAACTGGCTGACCACCGCGTCGCTGCAGAAGGGGTCCCGGTGCAGACGGGTTCTCGCGCCGCGCGCGGAGATCAATACGCCGCGATACGGAAAAAGATCGCGGGTCGGATCGGGACCGCTGGCATCGGGGACCAGGAAACCGCTGTCGGGCAAGAACGACGGCGTCTGCCAATTGGAACTGATGCGCCGGAACGCTTCGTCGCCCCAGGCGTGGTCGACGTCCTTGAGTTGGTTGTACCAGCGGACGTACGGCACGCCATGACGCAGCTCGCCGCCGACGCCGAAATGCTGTTCCAGATAGCGACCCAGCGTCGATACATCCTGCAAGTCGAAAAGACTGTCGTACACCTGCACCGGCAATTCGCCGAGATGCGCGCTGAAATGGGACGGTGTCCACCGATCCGGGTCGAATTTCAGATCGCGGACCACCACCGGCCGGTTCCGACGGACGTATTGGGCCAGGAAATCCTCCTGGGAAATGCCATCGAGCACATCGATCGTCTGCATGGTGTCGTTCCTGTTCAGACGGTCGCGGCGACCGCACCGATGTCCGCATCGGCGCGAGAATCGGCGAATAAACGATGACAAGCCTTGGCGATGATCGCGATTCCGTCCCGAAGCACTTCCGGTTCGATGGTCAGTGCCGGCATGATCTTCAATACCTGATCGTAGGCGCCGCAGGATTCGACCACCAGTTTGTGCGCGAAACATTCGGCGATGGTCGCCGATGTATCGTCGCCGGAATGGAATTCCAGTCCCTGCATCAGGCCGATTCCACGGACGCCCTTGATCTTCTGCGGGTAACGCTTGGCGATGTCCGCCAGCCCGTCGCGGAGGATAGTCTCCTTCTCGCCCAGGGCTTTCTGGAAAGCGTCGTCGCGCCAGTAGCGCTGCAACACCTCGGTCGCCGCGACGAACGCCAGATTGTTTCCGCGGAAGGTGCCGTTGTCTTCGCCGGGGCGCCACTTGTCGAGCTCCGATTTGATCAGGAGCACCGCCATCGGCAGCCCCAGGCCGCCGATGGATTTCGACAGACACACCATATCCGGCTCGATGCCGGCGCGTTCGAAACTGAAGAAGCGCCCCGATCTGCCGCAACCCGCCTGCACTTCGTCGAAGATCAGCGGAATTCCGTACTCTTGGGTGATATCGCGCAGTTTCCGCATCCATTCCACCGACGCGACATTCAGGCCGCCTTCTCCCTGAATCGACTCCAGAATCACGGCGGCCGGATGATCGACTCCGGAACTGGGATCGCGCAGATACTGGCGCAGCAGTTCTGCGCTGTCCAAACCATCGACATAACGGTCGTAAGGCAGGCGGGTCACGGACCCGTAGGAGATCGACTGACGATGGTAGCGGTTGCCGGTCAGGCTGAGGGATACGCCGCTCATGCCGTGATAGGCGTTGGTGAATGCGATGACGTTTTGCCGACCGGTCACTTTCCTCGCCAGCTTGATGGAGGACTCCACCACGCTCGTGCCTGTCGGGCTGGTGAACTGCATCCGGTACGAATACCCGCGCGGCTCCAGGATGATGCTCTGGAACGCGTCGATGAAGGCACGCTTCGAGGTCGAATGCAGATCCAGGCTCATCAGAATGCTGTCGGTCGACATGTACTCGAGAACCGCACGCTTCGCGTGCTCGTTGTTGTGGCCGTAATTGATCGCACCGGCGCCGCAGAGGAAATCGATGTAGCGCACCCCGTTTTCGTCATTGAGATAGCTGTTCTTCGCAGTGGTGAAGACCACCGGAAAACTCCTGCAATAGGATCTTGCGGAGGATTCGAACTTTTCGAAAGTCGATGTTTGAGCGTTCATGGATTGATTTTGTCCTTTAAATCGATTTCTGGATGATTGCTGTCCTGTACCCAACGATTACCATCTGAACTTGATCCGCGCCAGGATCAGGGACGCTGCGCACCAGACCGCCAGCATCGCGATCTGCGGCAGGATCTCGCCGACGTTGCCGATGCTCACGCCGTTGAACAACAGCGCCTGGACCGCAGTGTTCATCTGGGTCAGCGGCATCAGTCCGGAGATGGTCTGCAACCATTCCGGGAATGCCTTCACCGAGAAGAACACGCCGCCGAGCACGATCAACGGAATCTGCACGAAATTGACGATGCCGTAATAGGCGGTGACCGACGGACTGATCGCGGAAATGGCCAGCCCGAGACCGTGGAACGAAATACAGCCCAGCGTGATGACCAGGAACAGCAGGGCGTAGTCGACACGATAGGGGATATCGAAAACGAACACCCCGATCGCGAACAGCGCGATCGCGACGCTGTAGGCGACGAGCATCCGCGAAGCGAACAGGCCGGCCAGAAACGGTACCGGCGAAACATCGATGGTCTTGATGTTCTTGTACAGCCCATGATGCTCTTCCTCGATCAGAACACCGCCGAAGCCATTGAGCCCGATCAACAACAGCGTCATGCCGATCAATCCGGGCAGCAATGTGACCAGATACGACGTGTACTTCCGGGTCTTCAGTTCCGTCGACTGCAGGCCCGCAGCGGATTTGCCATCGATGAACTGGTCGATCAGCCCGCGCAGCGCCGCGACTTCGACCTGATTCTCGGGAAGGGAATTCGAATACAGGCGGTACTCGACCTTGCCGTCGGGCGCTTTTGCCGGAAGAACCTCGAGATAGTGCTTCAGCTCATTGTCGCGAAGCGCATCCTTGGCGGATTCCGCGCTGCCCTCATGGACAGCGAGCTTGACGTAGTCGTGCGCCTTCAAGGAGGCGACGAGGCGCGCGCTCTGTTCCGTTTTCGCCTGATCCAGGTACGACACGTTCAGGACCGAACCATCGCGGACCTGCAGGGGAAAACCGATGCCCAGCAGCAGAAGCACGGGCAGGACGTAACTGAAAAACAGCGCGGTCTTGTCCGATTTGAGCTGAAGCATTCTCAGCTTGAAGAAAATCCATGTCTTTTTCATTCGCGAAGATCCTTTCCTGTGTGCGACAGGAATACGTCCTCGAGACTCGGACGCACGATGTCGATATTGGTGATCTGGATACCGCGGTCGCGACAGTTCGCGAGCACGGCTTCGAGCGTTTTGGCGACATCCGTCGTCTGGATCGCAAGCGTGTCGCTGCGCTCGTCCCAGAGATGACTGGTCACGCCGCTGAGCGAACCGATGCTCTCGGCATGCGCGGCGTTGAATTCGCCGATGCCGAACTGCAGACTCAGGGACTGCGTGGCGGACAGCGACTTCACCAGTTCGGCTGGCGGGCCCTGCGCGATGACCTTGCCGCCATTCATGATCATGATTTCGTCGCAGAGCCTTTCCGCTTCCTCCATGTAGTGGGTGGTGAGGATGATGGTTTTCCGTCCATCGCTCTTCAACTGCTCGATGAATTCCCAGGTATAGAGTCGGCTTTGCGGATCGAGCGCCGACGTCGGCTCGTCGAGGAAGATGATATCCGGGTCCTCGAGCAATGCGATCGCGATCGACAGCCGCTGTTTCTGTCCGCCGGACAGCTCATCGACCTTGAAGGGGAGTTTGTCTTTGAGTTCCAGCCGTTCCAGCAACCATTCGGCCGATGGGCCTTCACGTTTTCCGCCGACGGCGGAGCGCAGTTCCTGATAGAACTTCAGCAGTTGCGCAACGGTCAGGAACTGGAAGTAGTTGTTCTGCTGGAGCTGAACGCCCAGATGCGGCTGAATGCTGCGCATTTGCGTGGCGACATCCTTGCCGAATATCCGGATCGAACCCGAGGTGATCGGGGTGAGACCTTCGATCATCGCCAACAGCGACGTCTTGCCAGCGCCGTTCGGCCCCAGAATGCCGAAGCATTTTCCGCGCGGAACACGGAAGCTGACGCCTTTGACCGCTTCGAAATTGCCGTAGCGCTTGTGCACGCCCTCGACGATCAATACATCGTCATCGGTGGTGGCCGCCACGACAGGGACGGCCGCGAGGATATTCGCCGCAGCATCGGCGGCATCGCCGATACTGGACGACTCGATCAGAACACTATCTGGATTTATCGACATAAGGCCTCTGAGAGCGTCGTCGCTGCCGCGGAACGCGCAAGTGACGATGATCTGGTTGTCCTGCTCATGGGATTCGAACAGGATTCCGCGGTAATCGCGGAGTTTCTCGCGGAATGTTGCTGTATCCAGCGCCGTTGGCCGGGCATCGGCGGTCTGCGCTTCCATCTGGAAATTGAACAGGACTTCTTCGGACAACGCCGGCAGCGTGGGCGGCAGGCCTTCCTTGCGCGCACGCGTCTCCATCGCCAGGTAACCGAATCCATGCTTCTGCAGTTCGGAGACTTTGTCCGACAGGCTCTGAAGCGCGGTGCTGCGATCCACCGCGATCGGCACCTTGTCGAGGAACAGACCGACATGATCGAAGTATGCATGCTCGCCGCGCTGGCGGCCATGATGATTCAGCACCAGACCGAAACGCTCCAGGCCTGTCGATTGCAGCATCCAATGTTTGAAGATGTCGAAAGCCTGCTCGGCGGCGCTGGCGCCGGATGCGATCGGCGCGGCGAAACGCACCACCTGCAACGGCTCGTCCGCATGTTGAGCGAGTATCGAACAGGTCGCGGCGACAGCGGATGCGACGCCTGCACGATCGAAGCGTTCGTCGAGCACCGCATCGACCGCGCGATCGCCTTTCGGCTCGATATCGCTGAGGAAGGCCCGATAGCTGCCCGCGAACGGCGGGGCATCGCCGCGCAGGATCTCGCCAAGGCGCCGCTGTACCGCGCCTGCGGATACGCCATCCCAAGCCAGATGGTCGATCGACAGCAACAGGTAGTGCTGCGTGTCCGTCGCCGAGACCCAGGCTGCGACGTAAGGCAATGGCGTTTCGGTGCGCGCGCGTTCCAGCGCCCGCATCGCATTCGCGATGGCATCGCCCGCTTCCGGACCGACGACGGCGGAGAGCCTGATCGACGGAATGGACATCGTGCCGATCGCTTCCTGATCCAGCAGGCGCCATGTCGACGTCGGGACATCCGCGATGGAACGCAGAAGATCCTGCTCGCACGCCAATGTCGCGAAGGCCGCCTGCAATTCCGTCGGCGTGTACCAGCCCTGCACCGGAATGCATTCGTTGCCGTAGCGTGCGGTCCAGTCCTGCAGATTGCGCTGGATCAGACCGAAGCCGTAGGTCTCGACGACCGGCGCGGCCGACAGTCGGGCGTGGACCGGCTGCAATTGCGCCGCAACTGCCGTTGCAACGTCGGACACCGCGATGCAGGCATCGTCGTCGAGCGCGGACACACCTGCCGACTGCAGGCGCTGCGCTTCGGTCGCAGGATCGTCGCACAGACGCACGAATCCGGCATCGACGCCTTCGCACGTCGCCAGCATTTTCTGCAGCGGCATGCGACGTTCGCCTTCCGGATCCCGGACCAGCAGCACCTTCACGGACGCTGGCGTGGCGTCGATGGTTGCCCACGCATGTTCCCAACCCGCCGAGACCAGCCGATCCGGCAACGAAGGCTGCGTGGTTGCCCCGGCTTCGGCGATCGCCTGCACGGTACGCAAGCGGTAGATGTCGGCGACGCTCAGGACGATGCCGTGCTCCCGGATCCGGCTCAGCATCCGGATCAGCAGAATGGAATCGCCGCCGAGATCGAAGAAGCCGTCCTCGCGACCGACCTGGTCGAGCCCCAGCAGGTCCCGCCACACATCGGCGACGAGCGATTCCGCGCCCGGCTGCGGCTGCGTGTATTGCGCTTGCATCAGCGCCGTCCCGGTGGGCTCGGGCAGCGCCTTGCGGTCGATTTTTCCATTGCCCGTCAGCGGCAGCGCGTCCATCAGCACGATCGCGCTGGGCGTCATGTATTCGGGCAGCGACGCACGGATATGCGCACGGAGGATATCGATCGCGACCGCGGCGCTGGTCGTCACGTAAGCCACCAGCTTCTTGTCGCCGTGCGCGCCGAACGTGCGCGCCAGCACCACCGCTTCACGCACCGACGGATGGCGTTCCAGGCAGTTTTCGATTTCGCCAAGTTCGATCCGGAAACCGCGGATCTTGACCTGGAAATCCTTGCGCCCGATGAACTCGATGCTGCCGTCGGGATAGCGCCTGCCCAGATCGCCGGTCAGATACAGGCGACGGTCGGCGGCGTGACGTTCGTAGGGATTTTCCTTGAATACCGCGCGCGTCTCTTCCGGCCTGTTGTGATAGCCACGGCCGACGACCGGTCCGGAGACGGCGATTTCGCCGACCACACCGATCGGCGCAAGCATCAGCTCGTCGTCGAGCAGGTGCAGATGCGCGTTGGCGACCGGCTTGCCGATCAGGACCCGGTCCACAGGACCATGCATGGGCTGGAACGACACGTCGTCGGAACATTCCGCCGGGCCGTAGGCATTCATCAGCGGTATCTGCGGATACTGGTCGAACCAGCGCACCACCAGCTCGCGCGGCAGCGCCTCGCCGGTCGGCAATACCCAGCGCAGAGCGGGCAACGCCTTGCGGTACTGCAGGATCACCTGCATCACCGACGGCACCGGCTCCCATATCGTCACGCCGGTCGCCTGCAGTCGATCGAGCAGGGCATCGGGGTCGCGCGTGGTTTCGTCGGAAACGATCACGACTTTGCCGCCCAGCAAAAGCGCGGTGAGGAACTGCCAGACCGAAATGTCGAAGCACTGCGATGCGGTCTGGGCGATGACATCCTCAGAGCTCAACGCCAGCGGCTCGAACTTCGAGCGCATGTTGTTGATCATGCCGCGGTGCTCGATCATCACGCCCTTGGGCTTTCCGGTCGAACCCGACGTGAACAGCACGTAGGAAAGATCGTCGAGCTGCGGATACGGCAACGTCGCGGCCGCGCTTTCGGGGTCCGCCACGGATGCCATCAGATCGGCGGCGACGATCACCTCGCCCGCCTTCCATTTGCGCTTCAGCCAGCGCTGCTCGGTCGCGTATTCCTCGCCGATCAGTACATGCTGCGGCTTGGCATCGTCGAGGATTTCGAGCCAGCGCTGCGGCGGATGGGTGGGATCCAGCGGGAGATAGGCGGCGCCCGCTTTCAACACCGCGACGATCATCACCAGAAGATCGCTGCTGCGTCGATTGAGCAGCGCGATCACCGTCCCGGGCCCCGCGCCCTTTTCGCGAAGCGCCAGCGCCAGCCGCGTGGACTGCGAGTCCAATTCGCGATAGCTCAGCTGTTTCGCGGCGCACTCGACCGCGATCCGGTCCGGCGTCGCCGAGGCCTGGGCAGCGAAGAGTTCGGGCCATGTCGTCTCGATCAGATCGGGCCGGCAGGTATCGTTGAAATCCGCGACCAGACGCCGACGCTCGGCATCCGGCAGGATCTCGATCCCGCGCATCGGCCGATCGGGATCGTTGTGCAACGCCTCCGCGATGTTGATGGCCGCCGTACAGACGTACTCCGCCACCAGCTTCGGATCGGCGACGCGCATGCACTGTATGTTGATCGTGAAGCTTTTCCCGGTGTCGTCGATATCGAGCGTGAGCGGGTAATTGGTGCGTTCGCCATCCCATTCGCCGCTGACGACGCGCACGCCGGGCAGCATCGCGCCGCTGGCCACCGCATCGGTGTTCAGACTGTGGCGATAGTTGATCATCGCACTGAACAGCGGCAGCGCCGACGACACACCGCTGCAGCGCTGCGCCTGGACCAGCGAAGCCTGTTCGTGCATGAGCAGTTCGGCCAGACGCGCGCGGGTATCGGCGATCGCTTCGCGAACGCTGGCCGTCGAGAACGGCACGCGCAGCGGCAGCGTATTGATGAACATGCCGAACGCGCGATCCAGCCCGTCGATACTCTGCTGGCGACCCGACAGCACGGCGCCGAACACCACATCGTGGCGCCCGCTGCAGCGACCGACCACCAGCGCCCACGCCGCATGGAACAGCACCGCTGGGGTGGTTCCGTAACGACGCGCGGCGTCGCGTATCCGCAGCGCAGCGTCGCTCTCGACCGTCGCCACGGCATCCACGACGTCTTCGCGACTCTCCTTGTCGCTCGCACCCTGGGTATTGGAAAAACCGAACGGCAGCGTCGGCTCTTCGACATCCCCCAGTTGGCGACGGAAATAGGCGTCGTGATCCTGTGCCGACAATTGCCGCAACTGGGCGATGAAGTTGCGGTACGGGACCGACACCGGCAAGCGGTCGCCCTGCCCGGCCAGCAGCAGTTGGATCTCGCCGATCATCAGTTCGACCGTGGTCTGGTCGCAGACGATATGGTGGCTGAGCAGCGCCAGCAGCCATTCGCTGTTTTCCGCATCGTGAGCGACGAACGTCTTCAGCATCGGCGCGCGACTCAGATCGAGACGCAGCCTGCGCGGGTCGCTCTTGGCGACCAGCTGCGGCAATACGTCTCCCGGCTCGAGCGCGATCTCCTCGATGGGCAGCGGTACCTGCCGGCAAACGACCTGCACCGGATGCGACAGCGCTTCCCATTGCGCGCAGGTGCGCAGGATGTCGTGACGATCGATGACCGCCTGCATCGCCGCCAGGAAGGCGTCGAGCAATTCACGGCTCTCGAAGGCGAGCATCGAGCGCAGCAGATAGTTGTCCCCTTCTCCGCCGAGCAGATAGTGGAACAGGATGCCTTCCTGCAGCGGGCCCAGGCGGTAGATGTCCTGGATGTTGGCGATGCCGCCCGGAACGTTGGCGACGATCCGGTCGATATCGGCCTGGCTCAAATCCGCCAGCGGCAGCAATTCGGGGGTGATCTGCGCGCAATCGGTCGCGATGAGATTCTCGGGAACCTCCTGTTTCTCTACGGCTTCGTCCGCCGCGACCGTCGTCAGTACCATCGCCAGCGCGGACAGCGAAGGCTGCGTCAGCACGGTCCTGATGTCGGTGACGAAGCCGCGTTCGCGCAGGTTCACCAGCATCGCGATGACCATCAGCGAGTGGCCGCCGAGCTCGAAGAACTGATCGTGACGACCGACGCGATCCAGGTTCAGCAACGATTGCCAGACCTCGGCGAGCGCGATTTCGGCAGGGCCGACCGGCGCCTCGTATTCGCTGGCGGCGACCGCACCCAGATCGGGTGCAGGCAGCGCCACGCGATCGAGCTTGCCGTTGCCGGTCAGCGGCAGCGCAGGCAACGCCACGAAGGCGCTGGGCACCATGTACTCGGGCAGATGCTGCGCGAGCTGGCTGCGCAAGGCCTGCGCCGACAGCGCGGCGGCATCGGGGCCGACGACGTACGCCACCAGGCGCTTGTCGCCCGGACGGTCTTCGCGCGCGATCACCGCACACTCGACCACGCCCGTGCAGGACGCCAACTGCGCTTCGATTTCGCCAAGCTCGATGCGGAAGCCGCGGATCTTGACCTGGAAATCGTTGCGGCCGAGATAATCGAGCACGCCATCGGCGCGCCAGCGACACAGGTCGCCGCTGCGGTACAGGCGGGCGTTTCCGCCGACGTCGAAAGGATCGGCGATGAAACGTTCGGCGGTCAATTCGTCGCGATTGAGATAACCGCGCGCGACCTGGGCGCCGCCGATGTACAGCTCGCCGGTGACGCCGATCGGTACGGGCTGGCCTTCGGCATCGAGCACACGCATGTACATGCCTGCGATCGGGCGTCCGATCGGCACGTCGGGGCCCTGCAGCGAACCGGCGCTGGCTTCATGCACCACGCAGCCGACGGTGGTCTCGGTCGGGCCGTATTCGTTGACGATGCGAGATGCCGGACTGAGCCGCTGCCAGAGCGCAACGGTCGCCGAAGGCAGCGCTTCGCCGCCGACCACGAACAACTTGGGTGCCGGACGCACCGCCGAGGTTTCCAGCCGCTGGCCGAGCACCCGCAGATGCGCCGGCGTGATCTTGACCAGGATCGCCCGGCCCGCCTCGTCGGACTGCGCAGCCATCATCTCCGCCTCGAGGCCGGCGAGTTCATCGCCTTCGCGCAGCAGCACCGCGCAGCCACCGGTGAGCAGGGGCAGATACAGACTGGTGATGGTCGCGTCGAAGACGATCGGCGAAGAGACCACGGCGTCGATCGGCTCGCCGCCGGCGTAGGCCCGCAAAGCCCAGCGCAGATAGGCGCCGAGTTGCGCATGTTCGACCATCACGCCTTTCGGCCGGCCGGTGGAGCCGGAGGTGTAGATGACGTAAGCCAGATCGTTCGGCGATACGCCGACGACATCGTGCGACGGGTTTTCGATCGCATGTTCCGCGAGCGCCGCATCGTCCAGATCGAGCCACAGCACGGGACGCGCGTCGTCGCCGAACGCATCGCGCAGGGACGACTGCGAGAGCAGCGCGACCGGCGTACTGTCGTCGAGCTGGTAGCACAGACGGTCCGCCGGCGCAGCCGGATCCATCGGCACATACGCCAGACCGGCCTTGCCGACGCCGATCATCGCTGCGACCAGATCGGGGCCGCGCTCGAGACAGACCGCGACGCGGGCGTCGCGCTGCGCGCCGAGCGCGATCAGCCAATGCGCGATGCGGTTGGCGCGCGCGTTCAGCGTGGCGTAGTCGATGCGCACGTCGGCATGGACGAGTGCGTTCGCCTGCGGTGTGCGCGCGACCTGCATCTCGAACGCGCGATACGGCAACGGCAGCGCCGGGCCGATGTCGTCGCGGCCGACCGCTTCGGCGTTGAAACGCTCAAGCACCTGCCCGCGTTCCATGTCTTCCAGCAACGCAATGCGCGCAACCGGCTGCGACGCATCGTCGACCATCACCTGCAACACGCGCTGCAGGTAACCGATGTGACGCGCCAAGGTCGCACGGTCGAACAGTGCGGTCGCGTATTCGATCCCGCCGACGATGCGCTCGCCGTCTTCGGAGAGACTGAGCGTGAGATCGAACTTGGCCGAATCCTGCGCGATGTCGAGGCTGTCGACCTGCAGTCCGCGCATGTCGATCTGCCGCCATTCCTCGTCCTGCCAGCTGAACATCACCTGGAAAATCGGACTGTGGGCGACGCTTCGCGGCGGCTTGACGACTTCGACGACCTGCTCGAACGGCAATTGCTGATGGGCCTGGGCCCCGAGCAGCGCGAGCCTGACCTGCTGCAACAGCGCGGCGGTCGGCGCGCCGCCGTCGACATCGACCCGCACTGCGAGCGTGTTGACGAAGAATCCGACCAGAGGTTCGAGCTCGGCCTGCAGGCGGTTCGCGGCCGGAATGCCGATCACCACCTGCGACTGGTTGGAGAGTCGATGCAGAACGATCGTCCACGCCGCGAACAGCGTGGTGAACAAGGTGACGCCGTGACGTTGGCTGAGCGCGCGCAGGCCTGCGCTGAGGGCCGGATCGAACACGATCGGGACGCTGTCGCCATCGAAACTCTGCTGCGGCGGACGTGGACGATCGGTCGGCAATTCCAGCAGCGCCGGCGCATCGCGCAGGGTGTCGCGCCAATAGGCCGATTGCGCCTGCCATACCTCGGCTTCCGGCAGCCCGCGCTGCCACACGGCATAGTCCGCATACTGCACGACCAGCGGCGCGAGAGGATCGGGTGTCCCTTCGCATTCGCTGCGATACAGCTGGCCGATCTCGCGTACCAGCAGGCCCAGCGACCAGCCGTCCATGACGATGTGATGGATGACGATCAGGAGGACGTGATCGTTTTCGGCCATGCGGATCAGGCGACCGCGCAGCAACGGACCGGTTTCGAGATCGAACGGCGCGTCGAATTCCGCGTGCATCGCCGCCTGCAGTGCCGCATCGGCAGCGTCGACGGCGGACAGATCGCCTTCGCGAAGAACGAAACCGGCGTCCACAGGCAGGAAATGCTGCATCGGCGTTTCGCCATGCATCACGAAACGGGCGCGCAGCACTTCGTGTCGCGCGACAATCCGGTCCAGGGCGCGTCCGAGCGCAGCCGCGTCGAGCTCGCCGCGCAGACGCAGCGCGCCGGGAATGTGATACGTCCGGCTGACATCCTGCATCTGCGCCAGGAACCAGAGCCGCTGCTGCGCGAAGGACAGCGGCATGGCTTCGGTCCGCGGCACGGCAACGATCGGCGGCAACGCATGCTGCGCGGCGTGCTCCACGACCAGCGCGAGATCGGCCAGGACCGGCTGCGCCAACAGATCGGCGACGCCGATTTCAACGCCCAAGCGCTCGCGCAGCTGCGCGATCGCACGCATCGCCAGCAGCGAATGTCCGCCCATGTCGAAGAAATTGGCGTTCACGCCGATCTGCTCCGGGGGCAGCTTCAGCAGCGACGCCCAGACCTCGGCCAACGCGCGTTCGCTCTGCGTGCGCGGCGCGATATGCACGGCATCGACCGGTTCGTTCGCTTCCGGTTCCGGCAGCGATTTTTCGTCGATCTTGCCGTTGCCGGTCAGCGGCATCTTCGCGACGATGCCGATCGCCTGCGGCAGCATGTAGTTCAGCAGACTCGCCTGCAGGAAACGGCGCAGGTCATCGAGAAAGGCTTCGGTCGCCGCATCGCCGGGCATGAGGCCTTCGCGATGCACGACCCAGGCCAGCAGACGCTTGTCGGCATCGGCGCCGCGCACCGAGACCGCCGCATCCTGGACCTGCGGATGCTCGCGCAGACGCGTCTCGATTTCGTCCAGCTCGATGCGGAAGCCGCGCAGCTTGACCTGGCGGTCGCGACGACCGACGAACACGATTTGTCCGTCCTCGCGCCAGCGCCCCATGTCGCCGGTGCGGTACACGCGGCTGCCGGGTTTCCACGGATCGGCGAGGAATTGCTCGCGATTGAGCTCGGGGCGGTTCAGATATCCGTTGGCGACGCCGTCGCCGCCGATCCAGATTTCGCCGAGCAGACCCGGCGCGCAGAGCTGTCCGAGACGATCGACCACGTAGACCGAGGTGTTGCAGATCGGCCCGCCGATCGACAGCGATCCGGCATCGGCCTGGCCTCGGTCGCAGATCCAGGCGGTGGACAGGATCGTGGTTTCGGTCGGGCCGTAGCCGTTGATGTAACGGCAGCGCGCACCCCACTGCGCGACCAGTTCGGCGGATGGCGCCGAACCTGCGGTGAGCAGCGTCATGTCTTCGGGAATCCGCGTCGGATCCATCTGCTGCAGATACGGCGGCGGGAATGCGCAGAACGCGATCGCATGGGTATTGAGATACGCGGTCAGCGCCTGTGGATCCATGATCAGCGCGTCGGCCAGCAGGTGCAGTTCGGCACCGGCCAGCAAGCCGCCGAAGATTTCGCCTGCGGACGCGTCGAAGGTATAGGGCGCGAACTGGATCATGCGGCTGCCGGCGCTGAACAACCGGACCTGCACGCACCATGCGCAGAAATTGATCAGGCTGCGATGCGAAATCGCCACGCCCTTCGGCGTGCCGGTCGTGCCGGAGGTGTAGATGACGTAGGCGGTACGCTGCGCGTCGCCGGGGCCGTCGAGCATACCGTCCGTGCCATCGTCCGACAGTGCATCGGCTTCGCCGAGACAATCCTCGATCTCGAGGCACGCGGCGACATCCAGCACGACCTGCTCGCGATGCGCGCGGTCGGTCAGGGTCCAGACGATACCCGCGTCGGCGTTGATGAAGCGTCGCCGATCCGCGGGACAATCGACCGCGATCGGTACGTAGGCCGCACCGGCGCGCATGATGCCGATCATCGCGGCGATCAGGGCCGGCCCCTTGCCCATGCTCAACGCGACCTGGTCGCCGGAACGCACGCCGTGCGCACGCAGCCAGCGCGCGATCCTGCGCGAGCGTCGCGCGAGTTCGTCGTAGCTGCAGCGCTCGTCGCCGAACACCAGTGCGTCGGCCCGGGCATGACTGTTCGCCACCGTGTCGAAGACTTCCGGCAACGTGCGGTCGCGCGGGTATTCGACTGCGGTCGCATTCCAGCCGTGGATGGCGCGCGCGCTTTCGTCGGCATCGAGCAGGGACAATTGCGCGATCGTACGGGTCGCGCCTGCCGCGATGCTCGACAGCAGGTTGGACAGGCGCCGCAGCAGCATGGCCGTGCCGTCGTCGTCGAACTGCAGGCACTGGTACGCCAATTCGAGCATCAGCCGCTCGCCCGGATAGGCGATCAGATTCAGGCCGAAACTGGTGCGGCTGGCACCCTCGATGCTGCGGACCTTCAACCCGTCGTCGCCGGCCGACGCCAGCAGCGACCAGTCGCGCGGATAGTTCTCGACCACCACGAGCGTGTCGAACAGCGCCTGGCCGGGCTTCGCCCCGCTGACGCGCTGGATTTCCGGCAGCGACAGGAAACCGTGATCCTCGTTGTCGAGCTGCTGGCTCTGGATCTGTCGAAGCAGCGAAGCAACGGTCTGCGTGCCGTCGGCGCGAACCCGCACCGGCAGCGAATTGATGAACAGGCCGACCATCGATTCGATGCCATCCACGGCGGCGGAACGACCGCTGGTGGTGTAGCCGAACAGCACCTCGTCTTCGGCGACGTATTTGCCCAGCAGCAGGCCCCATGCCGCCAGCATGAGCGTGCTGAGGCTGACGCCTTCGGCCTTGACCAGACGAAGCAACCGCGAAGTGTCTTCGGCGGACAGTTCGATCGAATGCGATGCCTGTTCGTAGCGGATGGGGCGATGGCCCTGCCCGGCCGGGACACGCTCCAGCGGCGACTGCGCGCTGGTGGACAGATCGAGTCCGCGGAACCAGTCGCGCCAATACGCTTCGGCAGCGCCCGCATCGCGCGTCGACAGCCAGTCGATGTAGCGGCGGTAGGCGGGTTCTGCGTGCGGCGCGGCCTGCAGGCCGGCTTGCGTGCCGGTCCGCGCATAGGCTTCGAACAGTTGGCGTATCAGCAGCGCGGCGGACCAGCCATCGATCAGCGCATGGTGATGGGTCCAGACCAGACAGTCGCTGTCGTCGTCCATCCGCACCAGCAGCAGCCGCATCAACGGCGCGTGGCCGAGATCGAAACCCTGCGCCATTTCCTCGCGCATCCATCGGGTCAGCGCGATCTGCGCGACACCGCCCACGGCACGGGCATCGACCTCGCGCCAGCTCAGCTCGGCGTTATCGACCACCGCCTGGATCAAGCGGGCTTGGCCGAGATCGACGAAAGCGGTGCGCAGGATGTCGTGGCGGTCCACCAGCGTCTGCCAGGCACGACGCAGACGATCGGCGTCGACCGGCGCCAGCGCGATCTGCATCTGCGACAGATACAGGTCCTTCTGCCCGCCGCCATCGGAAAACATCAGCAGACCCTGCTGCATCGGCGTGCATGGATACGCATCGCGCAATGCCGGATAACGGCCGCGCAGCACCGCCAGAACCTCCGTCGACAGCGATGCCGATGCGAACGATGCCGCGCCCGATTCCGTCGACTGCGCGCCGGGACCATGACGCTCGTCCGCCGCATCGCTGTCGTCGGGATCCACGCACGACAGCTCGCGCAGGCTGGCGAGGAAGCCTTCGGCGATCGCCGTCGCCGCCTCCCGGCTCAGCTGCCGGTCGCTGTAATCGAAGCGGAACTGCAGCGTGCCCGCACGCACTGCACCATCGATGCGCAGCGCATGCCCGCGCACGCGGCGCGGAGCGATCACGCTGCCGCCTTCGCTGTCGTCGGCGAAATGGCCGAGATAATTGAACAGCACCTGGGCGCCGCTGCCGTTGGGATCGGCGCTGGCGGTTTCCAGCGCTTCATCGTGCGCGATCTGCTGCAGGGCGCCGAAGCCGATCCCGCCGTTGGGCACCGTCGCCAGGATCCGGCGCGTGCGGCTCAGATGTTGGCTCGGGGGCTGGCGCACAAGGTCGAAACGCAGCGGATACAGGCTGGTGAACCAGCCGATGGTCCTGCTCGGATCGAGTTCGGTCGCGCCGTCGTCGTACAGATCGCGGCCATGGCCTTCCAGATCGACGCGCACCGCATCGGCGTCGAGTCGCTCGCCCAGGCTGCGGGTGAGCGCTGCGATCAGCAGCACCTGCGGCTGCACACCGGCGCGCGCACGCTGCAGCACACGCTGGGTGTCATCGGCATCGAGCGCGATCTCCACCGCCTGCGTGCTGGCTTCCGGCTGTCGTTCGTCATCGTCGCTACCGTCGACATCGAAGTCCAGGCGCGCGACCGGCTGCGCCAGTTGCTGCAGCCAGTAGTCGCGCTCGCGTTCGACGACCGTGCCGAACGCGAAATCGTGCACGCGCGTGGCCCAGTCCTGATAGCTGTCGGTTTTCGCGCCGAACTGCGGCGATTCGCCGCGACGTGCCGCCGCCAGCGCGCTGTGCAGATCGTCCTGGAGAATGCGCCACGAGACGCCGTCGACGACCAGATGATGGATCACCCACAGCAGGGATTGGCCCTGTGCGCCGCGCCGCCAGATCCAGCGCTGCAGTCTGCCCTGTTTGATATCCAGCCCAGTCAGCGCTTCGGCGGCCTCGGCGCGGATGTCGCCGGATGGATCACCGTCGATTGCGATCAGCACATCCGCCTGCACGGCATCGTCGGCCTGCAGCGCTTCGGGGCGATACTGCGCGATCCAGCCGGATGAGGTTTCGCGGAATTTCAGACGCAGCACATCGTGACGCGCGACGATCGCCCGCAGCGCGATGTCCAGCATCTCGCGCGTGGTGTCAGCAGGCAGCGCGATGCGCCCGTACTGCGCGTATCGATCGACATCGACCTTGCCCTGCTGCAGGTACTGCAACTGGATCGGCAGCAGCCGCTGCGCACCGACGACAGCGGTCTGCACGACGTTCGCGGCGTTCTCAGCTGCGATCGATGTCGCGCCGGCCTTGGCGACGATCTGACGGATCGTGCGTTCCTCGATGACCAGACGCGGAGTCAGGGACAGGCCGCGCTTGGCCGCGCCCGACACCACCTGGATCGCCAGGATCGAATCGCCGCCGATCGAGAAGAAACTGTCGGTGACACCGAAGGCTTCGTTGCCCAGCACATCCTTCCAGACCGCCCACAGCGCTTCCTCCATCGCGCCCTGCGGCACGACCTTCGCGCTGTGCACATAGGCGGATGCGTCGGGCTCGGGAAGACGCGGACGATCGATCTTGCCGTTGGCGTTGCGAGGCATCGCTTCCAGCATCACGAACGCGGCCGGCACCATGTAATCGGGCAGCGTCTCATGCAGCAGCGCGCTGACCGAACCGATCAGGCCGGCGCGGAAATCCGAGTCGGCGATATCGCCCTGCTTGGGCACGCAGTAGGCGACCAGTTGTTTCTGCCCCTGCTCCTGTTTGACCAGCACGAGGGTCTGCTTGATGTTTTCGTGCGCGGAAATCGCATTTTCGATTTCGCCCAGTTCGACGCGGAAACCGCGGATCTTGACCTGATGATCGATCCGTCCGAGAAAGTCGATCAGGCCGTCGCGACGCCAGCGCACCAGATCGCCTGTGCGATACAGACGGCTGTCGGGATCGTCCGAAAAAGGATCCGCGACGAACTTCGAGGCCGTCAGCTCGGGCTGGTTCAAATAGCCGCGGGCCACGCCGGGCCCGCCGACGTAAAGCTCGCCGTCCACGCCCGGCGGCAGCAGTTGACCGTCGGCATTGAAGACGTAAGCGGTCGAATTGGTGATCGGTCGGCCGATCGGGATTACATCGCGATCCTCGTCGCCGACGAAATGGTAGGTGGAGAACGACGTGTTCTCGGTCGGGCCGTAGCCGTTGATGATCTGCAACTGCGGATTGGCTTGGCGCGCGAGCAGCACGTGCGGCGCCGACAGCGCATCGCCGCCGATCATCAGCTGCTTCACGCCCGCGAACATCTCCGGCGCTTCCTGGATCAACTGGTTGAACAACGGCGCGATCAACCACAGCAGGCTGATGCGCTTTTCGCACAGTTCCGCCGCCAGCTGCTTCGGATCGAGCAGGGTTTCCTCGTCGATCACGCCCAGCGTCAACCCATTCAGCAGCGCGCTCCACACTTCGAACGTGGTCACGTCGAAGCCGGGGGCGCTGGTGACCAGGATGCGGTCTTCGGCATCGAAGCTGAAGTCGGCCGAATTCGCGACCAGACGCACGATCGAGCGCTGCTCGATCATCACGCCCTTGGGCTGGCCGGTCGAGCCGGAGGTGTACATCACATAGGCCAATTGACGGCTGTCGCGCGCGACCGGCAGCGGCCTGCGCGCGGCATCGTCGCCGCCGGTGTCGCCGCCAGTGCCCTCGTGCTGCGCCGCTTCGATCAGATCGTCCAGGAATAAACGCTCCAGAACCAGATCGTCCGGAATCACCGCAGACAGATCGCGCTTCTGCACCAGCGCCAAACGCGCGCCGCTGTCGGCGACCATATGCCGCACGCGATCGGCCGGATAGCGCGGATCGATCGGCACGAAAGCGGCGCCGGCCTTGTAGATCGCCAGCATCGCGACGACCATCTCCGGCGAACGATCGGCGACCAGACCGACCACGGTTTCGGGGCCGATACCGCGGTCCTGCAGCACGCGCGCGATACGGTCGGTTTGCGCGTCCAACGCGGCATAGGTGACCGATCGATCCCGATACAGCAGCGCCGGTCGTTGCGGCTGGCGCTGCGCCTGTTCGCGGAACAGATCCTCGACGCAGCGCTGATCCGGATAGTCGCGCCGGGTGTCGTTCCAGGTGTTCGTCGCATCGTCCAGCATCGCGTCCGGCAGCAGGCGCATCTCGTTCCAGCGCGACGCGGTTTGCGCCGCCAGCACCTGCATGCAGCGGGCATAGATCCGCAGCCAATCCTGCACCGCTTCGAGGTCGTAACGGGCAGCGTCGTAACCGATGCGCACTTCGTAATCGGGCGGAGTCGCGGATGCCGCCGCGTCGACCACCGCCGCGCTTCGTTCGATAAGACTGAAGATGAAACCGTAGTTGGTCGATTCGTAACCGCCGACCAGTTCGGCGCGCGCCTGCGCATCGTGCACCGCGTAACGATGGCTTTCGATGTTGAACAGGGTGTCGAACAACTCGCCATCGATGCGGGATCTGACCATGGCGTGGATCGACGACAGCGGATAGGCGGCGCCTGCGCGCATCCGTTCCAACTGACGGTTGACTTCGACGACGATGTCGCCGCCGGTGGTGTTACCGGCGATCTCCAT
This sequence comes from Lysobacterales bacterium, assembly GCA_017302135.1. Taxonomy (GTDB): domain Bacteria; phylum Pseudomonadota; class Gammaproteobacteria; order Xanthomonadales; family Xanthomonadaceae; genus Lysobacter_I. Next base: position 503,113 of record JAFLDZ010000002.1, read on the forward strand.
CACCAGCGGCAGGGTGTTCACGCAACAGCCGGTGATGGTTTCGACACCGGCGATCTCTTCCATCCGCCCGTTCTGGATCACGCCGCAACGCACTTGCGTCTGGCCGCCCAGGTAACGCAGCAGGCAGGCATAACCCGCCAGCCACAGACTGTTGACGGTCACGCCCAGGTTGCGCGAAGCCTCGCGCACCGACGCGGCAAGCGCGGCATCCAGCGCACCGACGAACAGGCGCGTGTCCTGGCCCGACGCTGCGTCGTCGGCGCGATGCAGACGCGGTTCGGGCAATCGGCAGGCAGTGGCCTGCCACGGCAGGGTCGACCAGTAGTCCTGCCACTGCGCATCGTCGCGCAGACTCCGCTGCGCGGTGACGATGGCGTCCATGCCGGCCAGCGGCGCCTGCGGTTTGCTCGCCGCGTCACCGCAGGCACGTCGATAACCGACCAGCAGATCGTTGATCAACAGATCGATCGACCAGCCGTCGTGGATCAGATGGTGGATCGCGAGCACCAGAACGAAATCGTCCTCGCCCGCATCGAAGACCTGCAGGTCGAACAATGGTGCGCGGTCGATTCGCGCTTCGCCACAGCGCACGCGGTCGATATGCGCACGCGCCTGCGCCTGCGTTTCGCCGCTGGCGACGCGATGCACACCGAGCGGCGCCGCCAGCGCGTCCTCCACCAGTTGCGACGCGCTGCCATCGGGCCATTCGCGGATGTGGGTGCGCAGGCAGTCGTGGCGATCGATCCATTCGGACACCGCGCGACGCCATGACGCATCGTCGTAGACGGCCGGAATACGATAGGCCATGAACACCTGATAGGTGTCCTTGTGGCGGATCATCGTCTGCTGCATGTCGGTCAGCGGGTACGCCGCGCGCAGTGCGATCGGCAGCGTATCGACCTGGGCCTGCGACAGGCCGGCGAGCGGGAAATCCGACGGCGTCCAGCGGCGGTTTCCGGGCGCGCTGCAATGCGCGATCACTTCGCGCATCGCGTCCGCGATCGCCTGCGGCAAGCGCACCGCCGCGCCGGCCCAGGCTTCGGGATCGTGATACAGGCTGACGATCAGTTCGCCATCGCGGATTTCGCTTTCCACCGACAGCGCATAAGGATTCGCGTTGCCCTCGCCCAACTCGATCGCCACCGCGGGCACCGTGCGCCAACCGGTCTGGCCGCGCTGGACCACGCCGGAGAAATTGAACAGCACCTCCGGCTGGCGATAACCCGCGAACGCAGCGCGCGCTTCAGGCGTATCGACCAGATAACGCAGCGCATAGAAGTCGCGTCCGCGCTGCGGCACAGCGACGCGCGATTCCTTCAATGCCATCAACCACGCGCCCAATCCGCCATCGCCCGGCAGATTCACCGCATGCGGATGGACGCTGGTGAACCAGCCGACGGTGCGGTCGATGCCCTGCGGGCCGGCGAAAGACTCTTCGCGACCATGCCATTCGATATCGATCGCGAGCCCGGCGACGCCGAGCGTACGGCCGATCGCGAGGCAGCTCGCCGCGAGCACCAGTTCCTCAGCGCTCTGCCGATAGCAGGCGGTCGCCGTTTCCAGCAATACGGCGGTGTCGTCTGCCGACAGGCGGCATTCGGCGATCGCCATGCGTGCCGCCGCGCTCTTCCGCAGCGGCAGATCGGGCATCGTCGCCAACGCCTGCAGAGCGGGCTGCCAGCGCATGAGACGGGCGTCGACATCGGCCATCACCGCATCGCGCAGCGTGCGCGACCAGTCCATGTGACTGATGCTTTTGCCCGGCAATACCGCTTCGACCGCATCGTCGGGGCGGCGGTACAGCGCCTGCAGATCTTCCAGCAGAATGCCGTGGCTGATGGTGTCGACGACCAGGTGATGGATCACCCAGACCACCCGCGAGCGCGTGGGCGACCGCAGCAAAGCGATCCGGAACAGCGGTGCCCGGGAAACATCCAACTCTGCGGCGAGCGCCAGACGAAGATCCTCGGCCTGCGCCGACCACTGCGCTGCTTCCACTTCGCGCACGACGATCGCAGGCAATGCCAGACCAGGCTCGGCGACCGTCTGCGTCCATGCCGCAGCGCCGTCGCCGCTCGCGCGATGCGGACGCGCGAAGCCGGCGCGCAGTTGATCGTGATGGTCGACGAGTACGGACAATGCATGCTGCAAACGCTCGGCGTCGAGACGCTCGTCGGCATCGAAGACCAGCGTCTGGCAGAAACTGCCGGGATTCTCCAGGCCGAGCTTGAAAAACCAGCCCTGGATCGGCGACAGCGGCGCTTCGCCGGAACATGGCCGGTAGTCGCGGTTGATCTGCCTGTCGAGTCCGCGCAGGGTCGCGACGAAGTCGCAGAGGCGCGGCCTGGCCAGCAGCTGCGAAGAACTGGCGGGATAGCCCAGGCGTTTCAGCGAAGACATCACCACCAGTGCGGTCAACGAATCGCCGCCCAGATGGATGAAATTATCGTCGCGGGCGATCTTGGGCTGTTGCAGCACGCTGCTCCAGATCGCCGCGACATCGGCTTCCAGTGCGTCGTCGTAAGCGACCGCTTCGGCCGCATCGTCCTGCGTGCGTTCGTCGAGCAACGCCTGCAATGCGCGATAGTCGGTCTTGCCGTTGGCGGTCAGCGGCAAGGCCTGCAGCCAGACGATGCGATTGGGAATCGCCCATGCCGGCAGCAGGCTGGCCAGACCCTCGCGCACCTCGTCTTCGCTTCTGGCTGCACCGACGCAGAATGCGACGAGCTGTTTGCTCGATTGCACATCCACGACGATCGTCGCCGCCTGACTGACCCCTTCGACCGCTTTCAACGCCGCTTCGACTTCGCCCGGTTCCAGGCGGTGGCCGCGCAACTTGATCTGGCTGTCGATGCGACCGGCGAAAATCAGCGCATCCTCGCTGTTGAAGCTGCACAGATCGCCGCTGCGATACCAGCGCATATTGTCCAGTTCGCGATAACGGTCGAGATTGAGTTCTTCGCGATCAAGATAACCGAGGGTGACGCCGGCGCCGCCGATCAGCAGTTCGCCGATGCATTGCCTCGGCAGCGCCTGACCGAACCGGTTGATGACGCGCACCGTCGTGTTGAAGATCGGTCCGCCGATCGCGATCGGCTCATGCGCTTCCGGGATGCGATCTGCATGCCATGCAGTGGACAGGATCGTGGTCTCGGTCGGACCGTAGGCGTTGACGTATGTCACGTGCGGATGCCAGCGCCGGATCAACTCGTGATCCGGCGCGGATCCTGCGGTCATCAGGGTTTTCAATCGCGGCAGCTTCTCCGGCGACAGATGCTTGGCGTATTGCGGCGGGAACGCGGAAAAAGTCACGCCGTGTCCGGTCATGTAGTCCTGCAGACGCTCCGGATCCTCGATCAGTTCCGCCGGCAGGATCAGGGTGCTGCCGCCGTTGAGCAGGCTCGAATGGATTTCGGCGACCGACGCGTCGAAAGTGAATGGCGCGAACTGCGAAGCGATATCGTCCGGGTCGAACCAGTCGCCGACCTGGCGCACGAAATTGAGCAGGTTGCCGTGACTGACCTTGACGCCTTTGGGGCGGCCGGTCGAGCCGGAAGTGAAGATCACGTACGCCAACGCATCGATGTCGGACGCCACCATCGGCAACATCGAAACGGCAGCGTCGTTCTGGACATCGCCGATCTCTCCGATGTCGAGGACAGCGACCGTCGGCAACGCTTCGCGCAGCGTGCAGGCATGCGCCTGTTCGGTCAGCAGCCAGCGCAGACGGGTATCGTCGACCATCCCCTGCAGACGGATCGCGGGCTGGGCCGCGTCCATCGGCACGAATGCCGCGCCGATCTTGAGCACGGCGATCTGCGCTGCGACCATGCGATGACTGCGGTCGAACGACACACCGACGCAGTCGCCGGCACGCGCACCGGCCGCATGCAGCGCTGCCGCCCAATGCATCGACAATGCATCGAGTTCTGCGAAGCTCAAACTCCGCTCCGGATCGATCACCGCCACGTGCTGCGGCCGGATGGCGACCCAGGCCGAAAAACGGCTGTTCAGATCGCCTTCGATCGCGACCGCAGCGCCGTCGACGCTGCATGCCTGCATCGCGGAGCCATCCGCCGTCGCGACGGCGTCGCAAAGTGCGGTCTGCGGTGCGGTCGCCAGCATGTCGGCCAGACGATGCCAGACCGCTGCCAGCAGGCGCTGGTAATCCTCGCCGAAACGTTCGGTCGCGCAGTCGATGCGCCACTGTTCGCCGTCGCGGACGAGTGCGAAATCGGCGTGCGCAGCAGCATCGGCGGGATCGCCGTGCAGATGCACCGCATGGCAGCGCAACTGATCATGCAGCCCTGGATAACGCGAATCGTGCGCATCGAGCCAATGCGTTTCGTCGACCCACTGTGCCTGCACCGCATCGAACAGCGCCTGCAGGGTGGTCTCGGGCGAAGCTTCGGTCACGATCGGCCAGACGCGATCGGTTTTGTGGCCGCGCAGGCAAGTCACCACCGGTTCGTCGCTGTAACGCAGCCAGTGCAACAACGCATGCCAGGCAGCCAGCACCCGACGCGGGTCTTCCTGACCGGGAAGCATCGCGCAGGCGATGGTCCGTCGCTGGTGCTCCGCACGCGCACTCACCGTCGCATCCCGCAGCGGGCACGGCAGATCCAGCGCGTACGCACCGAACGGGGATTTACGGGTGGCTTCCAGCAGAAGGTCCATCGACATTGATTCCTTGATCCTTTTTAGAGCCCGACGCGATCAGCGGCGGAACGCGGGCATCGTCTGCGGTGACGGGACGATGCTCATACGACGAAATCCGACCGCAGCTTGGCGAGCGTGGCCGTATCGCGTCCGAACTGGTTCATCGATGCCGCGTGCGCAACCCGGCCGCCATAGCCGTACTTGATGAAAGTGGACAGTGCGCCCGTCGGACTGAGGTCGATGAAGCGACAGGTTTCGCTGCCGCTGATCTCGCCGACGAGCTTGTGGAACTCGACCGGACAACGGATGACGTTCCAGAAATGCTCGGCATCGAAACGCTCCACGCGGGTGGCGCTCATCGAGGAATACGCGGGCACATTCGGCGCGCCCATTTCGACGCCGGCCAGGAACCGCCGGAACTCGCCTTCGATGGCATCCATCGCCGGCGAGTGGAAGCTGTGCTCGACCGGCAGAAGCACCGAAAGGATCGATTCCGCATCGAGCGCGCGTTTCAGGGCGCGCAGGGTTTCGATACCACCGCTGATCACGAAATTGCCGTCGAAATTGACGCTGGCGAGAATGCACCCGGCATACAGCTGCGGGTGCCGGTGCAGATGCTCGACCGGCGTCATCACCGACAGCATGCCGCCGCCGCTGGCGCGTTCGCGCACCAGTTCGGCCTGGCGCATCACCATCCGCAGCGCATCTTCGAAGCGCATCGCGCCGGACACCGTCGCCGCCACGTATTCGCCGAGGCTGTAGCCGAGCACCGCATCGGGACGGATGCCGGCATCGATCAACGCCTGCGTCAACGCGTAGCCGAGGCTGTACAGCGCCGGATGCGACAGCATGACGTCGCTGAGTTCACGATGCCGGTTGGCGGGATCGTACAGCTCAACGACCATGCTGCGCCCGGTCTGCGCCCGATAGATGGTGTCGCAGTCGTCCATCGCAGCGCGGAACACGGGATTGTTTTCGTACAACTCCTTGCCCATCGCGTAATACTGCGAACCTTGGCCGGAATACATGAATACGATCTTCGGGCCTGCTTGCGTCTGCGCGCCTGTTGCGGCGACTTCGGTTGCGACGGCGCTGGATGCCGCCGGCGACGAGGCCGCCGAAGCGGGCAGCGTCATCGGCGTCCGCCGGATCTTCGCGAACAGCCCCGACAGCACAGTGCCGGGACCGACTTCGGCGAACGTCTCCAACCCATGCGCCAGCAGCCAGGACATCGATTCGTACCAGCGGACGGGATGACTGATCTGCTCGCTGATCAGGTCCCGATAGCCGGTCTTCGGGTAAGGGCGCGCGGTGCGATTGGCGATCACCGGGTGTTCGAGCGGTTTCAGATCGAAGCCCGCGAGAAAGTCCGCATATTCGCGCTCGACATCGCGCATGAACCGCGAATGGAAGGCAGCGCTGACGTTGAGACGGACGAAACGTCCGCCAGCGCCCGTGAACAGCGTTTCGCAGGCGGCGATCTGATCGTAGTCGCCGGAGATCACGATCTGGTCGGCGGCATTGATGTTGGCCAGATCGATCCGGTCGAACGGCGAAGCCGCGATCAGCGAGGCGACCCGCTCCTGATCGAGACCGATCACCGCCGCCATCGCCCCGCGCGGTGCGTCGGTCATCAACCGCCCGCGCTTGTCGACCAGGGCGATTCCGGTCTCGAAGTCGAACGCGCCCGCAGCGAACAGCGCGTTGAATTCGCCCAGGCTGTGGCCGGCGAAGATCGCCGGCAGGGTCTCGCCGGCATCCCGCTTCTCGATGAAACTCAGCGCCGACACCGCGAACAGCGCCGGTTGCGTGTATCGGGTCTGGCCCAATACGCCGTCGGGATCCTCGAGGCACAAACGCCGCAGCGAATAACCGAGTATCTCGTCCGCACGGCGAACGAGGGCCTGATGACGATCGAACAACTCGTCGCCCATACCCTTCCGCTGCGATCCCTGTCCGGGGAAAGCCCATAACGATCTCATCGAAAAACTCCGGTTGCAGTGCCGAACACGTGCCGAATCAAGCCGCGCTAGGTTCGCGGAGCAACTTCAGGTTCAGCAACGAGACCACGTCGCCGAGGGTGTAAAGATCGCGCTTCTCTTCGTCCAACACCCGGATCGAGAGACGTTGCTCGAGTTCGTACCAGATTTCGAGCATTTCCTTCGAGTCCACGCCGAGATCGCCGCCCAGATAGAAATCGAGTTCGACCGATTCGGGATCGAATCCGGTCTTCTTGATGTCGTTGATGGCGCCGAGCACGGTTTCCAGGGTTTTCGTTGCGATTTCCATGAATGTTCTTCCGAATGCGATTGCAGAGTGACGTGCGCGGCGTCCGAAGAGCGCCGCGCCGGGATTACAGGCAGCCGAACTCGCGCGCGGCTTGGGCGATCATCTCGACGGCAGTGTCGATCTCCTCGCGCGTATGGGTCGCCATCACCGAGATGCGCAGGCGTTCCAGGCCCGGCGGCACCATCGGGTATTCCATGATGTTGACGAACAGACCGCGCGCGTACAGTTCGCGATTGATCTTGCGGACCATGCCGTCCTCGCCGATGAACACCGGGATGATGCCGGACTCGCCGCGGATGATCTTCAGGCCCGTGGCTTCGAGCCTGTCCTGCATATAACGCACATTGGCGTGCAGGTTGGTCACGCGTTCCGGTTCCCGTTCCATCACGTCGAGCGATGCGGAAATCGCAGCGATGGTGGGCTGCGCCAGACCGGACGTGAACAGATAGGGATAGGAGAAGTTGCGCAGCAGGAAGATGTGCTCCTTGCTGCCGGACACGAATGCGCCCTGGGCCCCGATCGCCTTGCTGCAGGTGGACATGCGCAAATCCGCCTGTCCGATCAGATCGAAATGTTCCAGCGTGCCGCGGCCGGTCTTGCCCACCGTGCCCAAGCCGTGCGCGTCGTCGAGGATGGTGATGATGTCGTGGCGCTTGCAGACTTCGATGTAACGCGGCAGATCGATGATCGTGCCATCGACGGAACGCACGCCTTCCACGGTCGAGAATATCTGCGCATTGGGCTTGGCGCGTTCCTTGATGCGGATCAGCAGTTGCTCGAAGGCATCGAGATTGTCCGGATCGAAGGTGTAGAACGGCACGCCGGTCATCTTGATCGCGTTGATGACGCTGGCATGGCTGTTCTTGTCGTAAACGATGATGTCGTTCCGGTTCATCAGACCGTTGACCCAGCACAGGTTGGCCATGTAGCCGCCGGGCAGCAGCACGGCATCCTCATGCCCGGCAAGCGCGGCGAGCCGCTTCTCGAGGTCCTTGTGCTGCTTGGTGTAGCCGGAAAACGCCGGCGAACCGCCGGTGCCGATGCCGTACTTCTCCACCGCTTCGATCACCTTCCGTTTGACGTAGGGATCGTTGGAAAGTCCGAGATAGCTGTTCGAGCCGAACACCAGTACCTCGTTGAAGATGTCGCTGTTGAGCTCTTTGTACTTCATGCGCCGGTCGACCGGGCCGTAGCCCTCGCGACCTGCCATATAGCCTTGCTCCAGCTCCTTCAGATACACGGCGTATTGATGCGCCAAACGCTGTCTGAACGGCTGCCTTTCGAGTTCGATCAATGATCTGGAGTCCATGGTGTTCTCATTTCCTTGTAGACGTTTGCAAAGTCGTTTGCGCTCAAGCGCCGATGAAACCGTTGTTTTTGTACCACTGCGCGCAGTCGTGCAGCATCTCCGCCAACGGCGCGGATACGTACCCGAGTTCCCGTTCCGCTTTCGAGGAATCGAAATAATAGACATGGCCGAAAACCTTCATCCGGTAGGCTTCGACGACCGGCTTTCCCGGCACCAGCGGCGCCAGATTTTCCTGCAGCAGCGACTTGATGTAGAGCCGCCGGTAAGAGGTTCTGGGAACATCGAACGGCTTGCCCAGCACTTCGGAGATCGTGTCGAGAAACCGCGAATAGCTGACGTTGTGTCCGCCGAGGATATAGCGCTCGCCGGAACGGCCGCGCTCGATCGCGCTCAGGTGCGCGCGGCCGACATCGGCGGCGCTGCAGAAACTGCCGCCGCCCGGAGGCACGAAGGGCACCTGGTTGTACTGGGTCGCCAGCACCATGCGCCCCCATTGCATCGTGTGGTCGTAAGCGCCGACGACCTCGGCGAGGTTGAGGATGACGCCGTGCAGGCCACGCCCGCATGCGTCGACCACGATCCGCTCGGCTTTGGTTTTGGTGATTCCGTACGGACTTTTCGCGCGATAACCGTCGAGCGGCGTGTTCTCGTCGGCAAGCCGATCCGCGCCGTCGCGCGCGCCGATCGTCGACGTGGTGCTGGTGTAGACCAGACGGGGCACGCCCACGGCGATCGCCGCATCCACCACATTCTGCGTGCCGACCACATTCACCGCTTCGAGCGCCGGAAGATCCTTGCGATTGCAGCTTGTATTGCCGGCGGTGTGGATGACCGCATCGGCGCCCTCCATGGCCGCGCTCAACGCCTCGCGATCGTGCAGTTCGCCGCGGACGATGCGCACGCCGAACGGTTCGAGATAACTGGTATTGGCGTTCGGCCGGACCATCGCCGTGACCGAATGCCCCGAAGAGACCAGCGCCGACACCACATTCAGCCCGACGAAGCCATTGGCTCCGGTCATGAAAACCCGCATTCCATTCCCCATCATTGATTGGTGTTTTCCAATGCTTTCCAGAATCCGTCGCGGCTTTCGCGCTTGGTGCGCATGCTCAGCGCCGAAGGATTCTTGTCGGGATTGGTCGCCAGGCCTTCCAGCAGAACCACCAACTGTTCGAGCAGCATGCTGATCTGTTCGAATTGCGGCGACGGCGAGCGGTACAGCAGGCTCAACTCGACGCCATCCGCATAGACCGACACCACCAGTTCCATCCGCGCCCGCGTCTCTCCGGAGAGGATTTCGGAACCCAGATGCTGGCGCACGTCGCGGGCGACCTGGCCCATGCCATGCGAAATCGACTGTTCGAAGGTCTCGAACACGACCACGCTGTCGAACAGATGCCCGGCACCGACCCAACCCTCGATCGTGTCCACCGAAGCGCTGGTCTGCGTCTGCTTCTCCAGCATGTCCTGCTGCACGCCACACAACCATTCGCCGATCTTGAGCCGTCCGACGGTGCGGATGCGCAACGGCAACAGGCTCGGCAACAGACCGCCGCCTTCGGAAGCCGCCTGATTGGCCAGCGATGCGCGGATGGCGCTGAGCACGCCGAACTGCGACGACTTCGCCTTGGTGTAGCGATTGACCAGGATCGCCCATGCCGCGACGACGATGGTCTGCAAATCCACCTGGTAGCGATGGGTACTCGCCTGCAGCAGCGAGATCAGATCGGCATCCAGCTGTTCCGAAACGCTGTGCAGCGGATCGGAAGCGTCCGCCGCTTCGCGCTCGTCCTTGAGAAACACGGGCGCGAGCCGGTGCACCGTACCCTGCTCATCGGGCAGGGACTCGCGCCAGTAGGCTTGCAGTTGCTGATCGCCGCGTGCATGTCCGTTGCCGTCATCGGCTGAGTCGTCCACGCAAGACGATTGCGGCAGCATCTCGCCGAGCGTGAACCAGCCGCTGACATCGGCGGTGGCATCGGCGCCGGCCGCCAAGTCGTCTTCGTGCGACGGCAGCGGCGTCTCGGCGTGCTGCGCAGGCCCATCGTGGCGCAGATGACGATAGTCGCAATCGATGTTCTCGAAAGGCATGCCCGGAAACGACATCCTGCGGCGGCGCGGTCCCTGCGCATGCAGCCGGCGCCAGTCGATCGCGCAGCCCCGCACCCACAAACCGGCGAGCTTTTCGACCTGCGCGCCGTGGATCAGCGCTTCGATGAACCCGCGCCCTTCTTCGCCCGCGAGCAGTTCCGGCAATGGTTCCGCTCCACCGGCGCTGCCGACGAAAATGCCCTGCCCCCGATGCATTCCCTGCGCGAGACAATGTTCGGCACGGGCCAGGAATTCCTCGCGCGAATCGGCCACGATCGCCAGGCGATGTTCGAAAGCGACACGCCCGACCTGGCTCGAATAGGCAAGATCGGCGAACGCCGGCGGCGAAACATCCTCGCGCAACGCAGCGATCACCGCTTCGAGATAAGCGCGCAGGCCGCTGGCGCTGCGCGCGGACAGTACGAACAGCGACGGCGTACCGTCTTCGTGCATGCCGGCCGCCGATGCTTCCATCGATGCTTCCATCGATGCATCCGCCGACTCCACGACCACGAACGCGTTGGAACCGCCCATCCCGAACGAATTGATGCCGGCGACACGGGTGCCACGCTGGTTCGCCGGCCAATCGCAGGCTTCGGTCGGGAACACGAACGGGGATTGCGCAACGTCGAAACTGCGATTCACCGTACGCAGTTTCGTGCACGGCGAGAGCCGCCCGTGCTTCATGCTCAACAGCACTTTGATCAACGAGCCGACGCCCGATGCGGCTTCCATGTGGCCGAGGTTGGCCTTGGTGCCGATCGCGCAGAAACCGGTGGACTCGCTGCTGCGACGCAATGCGTTGGCCATCGCCTTCAATTCGATCGGATCGCCCAGTCCGGTACCGGTGCCGTGACTCTCGATATAGCCGATGTCCTCGACCGCGAGTCCAGCGCCTTCGATCGCACGCGCGACCGTATCTTCCATCACCCGGATATTGGGCAGGTACTGACCCGCGCCGGTGCCGGAGTGGGTGATGGTCGAATTGCGCAGGATGCCGTAGATCTGGTCGCCGTCCTCGATCGCCCGATGCAGGCGTTTGAGCACGACGATACCCGCACCCTCGCCCGGCACCAGGCCGTTCGCGGCATCGTCGAACGCGCGCTCTTCCCCGTCCGGCGAGAGGACTTTCATGTCGTGCAGCATCTGGTACTTGCTTTGATGCAGGCTCAGATTGACGCCGCCAGCGAGCGCGATCTCGCATTCTCCCGCAAGGATCGACTGGCGCGCGACGTGTACCGCGCTCAGCGACGAAGAGCAGGCCGTGGCGAGCGTGAGGCTCGGGCCGCGGAAGTTGAGCAGGTATGAAATCCGGTTGGCGAGTTCGCTGGCCACGGAACCGGGGCCGATGTATTCGCCGTTGTGCGCCTGCAGTTCCGACATGATCCAGGTGAAATCTTCGTTCATGGTGCCGACGAAGACGCCCACCGGATCCTGCGCCATGCCTTCGGCGGTGTAGGCGGCATCTTCCAGCGCGCGCCATGCGGTGCGCAGCAGGACGCGCAGTTGCGGATCCGACTTCATCGCCTCGTGCCGGGTCATCCGGAACAGCTCGGGGTCGAATTGCTCGATCCCGCCCACGAAGCCGCCGCGGCCACGGATGCCGGTACGGCTGCGCGCCTGTGCGGCATTGGACAGCTTCGAGGCGAAGCCGCGTTGTTCGGGAATCTCGACCAGACAGTCCTGACCCGCCTGCAGATTGCGCCAGAACTCGGTCAAATCGGATGCGGAAGGAAACTCGCCGGCGATGCCGATGATGGCGACCGCATCATGGCCTGCGTTCGCTTGCGAACGCGATACGGCGCTTGGCGACGCTTCAGGACTGCGGTTCTTGCGCGATACCGGCAGACGCGGGCCGGATACCGCGCTCGCATCGATCGTCGATGGCATGCGTGGAGATGCCAGTGCGGAGGATGGAGACGCCGACTGCACCGCACGCTCGACCACCACGCGCGAATCGATCGCGCGCGGATCGACGCCGAGACTTTCGCGCAGCGCATCGATGTGATGACGGATGAGGTACTGCGCGAGTCGTGCCGGCGTATCGAATTCGAACAGCGCCGTTTTCGGCAGGGTGTCGAACGTCTTGCGCAATGCGTCGTGCAATTCCAGCAGCAATACCGACTCCATGCCGAACTGCTCGAACGTCAGATGCGAATTGATGTCCGTCGCGGTGGTCTTGATGATCTGCGACAGCCGCTCCTTCACATACTGTTCGGTCCGAAGCTGCAGGGCATCCATCGGTACGACGGGCGAAGCGCCAGCGCTCGAGACCGATCCAGGCAGCAACGATGCGCGTGCCGTGGTGGAAGCCGGCGGCAGCATTGCCGGCGCGGAAGCGGCCGGTACGGAGGCGGCCGGTACGGAGGCGGCCGGCACGGAGGCGGCCGGCACGGAGGCGGCCGGTGCGAAGATCGCCGCGCGAGGAGTCGCCGAAGCCACCGGCTTCATCGCCGCTGGTTTCGCGTGCGCTTCATGCGCTGTCCCCGGAAGACGCAACACCTTGGCGATGCGCTCCGGATCGCCGGCAGCCACGAACACCTGGGCGCGATCGGTCGAGCGCAGCGCATCGAGCACCTGCAAGCCCTCCTCGGCGCTGAGCGGCTGCATCCCGGAGAAACCGAACACGGACGCATCGCCACCGGCGATTTCCATGCCCCCGCTGGCCCACAGCGGCCAGTTGATGGACATGGTCCGGCCATGGCGACGTCCAGCGCGACGCTGGGTCTCGCGCCACAGTGCATAGCTGTCCATGAAGCGATTGCCGACCGCGTAGGCGCCGGCGCCCAGATCGCCGATCAGCGCCGACACCGACGAGAACGCGACCATGAAATCCAGCGGCAGTGCGGCCGTGGCTCGATCCAGGGCGATCAGGCCTTCCAGCTTGGGCGAAAGCATCGCATCGAAAGCGCGATCGTCGATCCGGGTCAGTGGATCGTCGCCAGCGACACCCGCGCAGTGGACGATGCCGTGCAGTGCGCCATAGTGCTGCAGGGCGGCCTCGATCAATGCAGCCGTGTCGGCGGCATCGGAGATCTCGGCGCTGAAATAACGCACCTGCGCACCCTGCGCCACGATGGCGTCGATCTCGCGCTGCTGGTCCGCGCTCGGTTGCGCCGAGCGACCGGTCAGGATCAAGCGCGCGCGGCAGCGCATCGCGAAGTCGCGGGCGACGAGCAGTCCCAGTTTCCCGAGTCCGCCGGTGATCAGATAAACGCCTTCATCGCGCAGCGGCAGATGCTCGGCGGTCTCCCCGGTGCGCAGCGCTTCGATGCTGCTGGTCTGCAATACCCGCTGCAAACGACGGCTTCCGCGATAGGCGATTTCCCGACCGCTGCCACCCTCGGCCGACAGCTCGGCGAGTGCGGCCTCGGCCCATGCGCGCGGCGAATCCAGATCGCACTGCACGGTCATCAGCTCGAAACGATGGTTCACGGTCAGCAGCGAACGCGCGTATCCGACGATCGCGTCGTGTTGCGGCTGGATCCCGGCAGCGCTGGCCGGATAGAGATAGGCGCAGCGCGAGGCGTGTCCGGGGCGGATCTTTTCCAGCGCCACGAACAGATGACGCATCGACTGGATGCCGTGACGCAGCGCCTGCGATGGCAGGCTTTCGGAAAACGCTTCGTTGGGTTCTCCGCAGGCGCAGGCCGCGCTGACGCCGAACGCGTGGACGATCCGGGCCGGCAATGTCCCTTGCGCATCCAGTGCGGAAAACAGCTGCGTCCAATCGTCCGGACGCATCGGGTCGAGACGGTAGTGCGACCGGTCGAGCGCAGCGAAGCTTTCGCCGCTGTGGACGACGACCGTCCGCGTTTCGCCTGCCATGGCGACGACCGCATCGGCAAGATCCGCCGCATCGGTGAGGATCAGTGTCGTCGGCGTGACCGACGCCGATGCTGCGCGCTGCCCTTCGCCGTCATGGGCAGAGGCCGGCGCGAGCGCCGTCTCCCGCCATGCATAGTCGTAATACTGCAGCGTACGCGTCTCCGCCCGTTCCGGCTTGACCAGCGGCCTCGCCGAAAAACCCTGCAATTTGACCAGTACGCGACCATCGGTATCGGTCACGACGATGTCGTACTTGCGCATGCCGCCAGCGTCCGCCGGCATTCCGGACAGCGCACGCGCGGTTTCGGTGACGTAGGCGTAGCACTCTTCGGTCAAGGGGTGACGGTATTCCAGCAGGTCCAGCGCGAACGGCACGTGCGGCACCCGGGCATCCGCCTCGTCGTCCGCAAGCGCGAAGCCGCTGCGCAACGCTGCATCCAGCAGCGAGGGATGCAGACCGAACGCGGCGCGCCCCGCGCGCAGGGACACCGGCAGCGACAGCCGACACAGCGCGCCTTCCGACGTGCGGTAGCGTTCGCGGGTGACGCGGAAACTTTCGCCGAACGCGAAACCCATCCTCCGGAAGCCGGCATAGATGCTGGCATGGTCCGGATCGAGCAGATGGCCATCGGCGCGGATGGCTTCGATATCGAGCCATTCGTCGACGATCTGCGCATCGCGGTGGCGCACACGCAATTCGCCTTCGGCACAGACGGCGCGATCGGTACCGCGTGCGATCTCGAATTCCAGGCCATCGTCGACCTGGGCCACTTGCAGCACCAGACTCTCGGGGCCGTCGACGATCTCGAACGGCTGGATCCACATCAGGTTGCGGATCTCGGACATGACCCATTCTTCGCCGACCGCGTCATCGCCCGCAGCGCGGGCCATTTCCAGGTAAGCGACGCCCGGCAGGATCATCCTGCCCGGTACGCCCGGCTGCGCGTCGGACAACGCCAGATCGCCGCGTCCCGGATCGGTGTGCACGATGTGATCGCGCAGATAGAACTCGCGACCCGTGAATCGCTTGTCGTAGCGTTGCTGCGACAGCGTCGAAGCGTTGCGGTCGAGCATGGGATGCAGCGCAGCCTGCCCGTCGTCGGCTGCACGCTCTTCCACCCAGTAACGCTGGGTCAGGAAAGGCATGGTCGGGAACGGCATGCGGCGCGGCGCGGTGCCCGCGAACAGCGCGTCGCGGTAGCGGGCCCAATCGAGATCGAGCAGCGATACCCACGCGCGGGCGAGCTGTCCCCAGCGTCCACCCTGCAGCATCGAGCGGATCAGGACGTCCTTCTCGGCATCGTCGATCACCGCTTCGAGCTTTTCGTTGTGCTTGCGGGCGCTGCCGCGATGCAGGTTCGCAGCGATGCCGCTGTCGCGATACTGCGCCAGGGCCTCGATCAGTTCGTCGAGACTGCCGGCGACCACCGCGAGCCGCTCTTCCATGGCTTCGCGTCCCACCTGGGAGGCGTAGGCCAGCGAGCGCAGATCGAATCCTGTCGAAGCGCCCTGCGCAGCCTGCGCGCGCAGGAAGTCGAGCACGCGATCGACATAGAGGTCCAGTCGTTCCTCGACATCGGCCGACAGCACGAACAGCACCGGCGCCTGCTTCGTCGCCGGCACGGACTTCGCAACCGGCAGCGCGAATTCCTCGATCAGCAGATGCGCATTGGCGCCACCGGCGCCGAACGAGCTGATGCCGGCACGACGCAGGCCGCGCGGGCGGATACCCTCCGCGCCGTCGGCCACCTGCCACTCTTCCAGTTCCTGCACGACGCGGAACGGCGTGCGCGTGAAATCGATATTCGGATTGAGCACCGACGAATGCAGCGACGGTGCGATCCGCGCATGACGCATCTGCAGCAGGATCTTGCTCAGACCGGCGATGCCGGCCGCCGATTCCAGGTGGCCGATATTGGCCTTGACCGAACCGATCCGGCAGCTTTGCGGAGGCACCGCAGCGCTGCTGCGGCCCTGCGCCGTCTGCGCGAGATCGAAGGCCTTGGTCAGCCCGGCGATCTCGATCGGATCGCCCAGCGAGGTGCCCGTCCCATGCGCTTCGATGTAGTCGATCGAGCGTGGATCCCATCCGGCCTGGCGCAGCGCGCTGCCGATCACATTGGTCTGCGCGATCTGGTTCGGCACCGTGTAACCGTTGGTTTTGCCGCCATGATTCAACGCCGAGGCTTTGATCACGCCGTGGATGTGGTCGCCGTCTTCGATCGCCCGGCTCAGCGATTTGAGCAGGACCGCGCCCACGCCTTCGCCCGGCACATAACCGTCGCCGCCGGCGCCGAACGCGCGGCAGCGGCCATCGGTGGACAGATACTGGCCGCCCGAAAGCAACTGGTACTTGTTCGGGTGCAGGATCAGATTGACGCCGCCGGCGATCGCCAGCTCGCAGTCGCCGTTGTGGATCGCCTGGCACGACAGATGGATCGCGGTGAGCGACGAGGAACACATGGTGTCCAACGCCAGGCTCGGTCCGCTCAGATTCATGAAATACGAAACGCGGTTGGCGATCGACGAGAACGGCGGGCATGGCCTGCCGTATTTCATCTGTTCGTCGCTGACATCCATCAGGGCGTAGTTGCCCCACATCACACCGACGAACACGCCGACCGGACTGTGTTTCAGAGATTGCCGCGTATAGCAGGCGTCTTCGACGCATTCCCAGGCGGTCTGCAGGAACAGGCGCTCCTGCGGATCGAGGATTTCGGCCTCGCGCGCGGTGATGTTGAAGAAACGCGCATCGAACTGGTCGACGTCGTCGATGAAGCCGCCCCACTTGCTGTACACCGTGCCCTTGTTGTTGCGGTCGGGATGGTACTGCGTGCGGTAGTCCCAGCGTTCAAGCGGGATTTCGCTGATGCAGTCGCGCCCGGCGCTGATGTTGCGCCAGAACTCGTCGAGATTCCGCGCCCCGGGGTAGCGTCCGCTGACGCCGATGATCGCGATGTCCTCGCGCGCATTCGCACCGGAACGGCCGCGTCCGGCGAAGCGGCCGCCCGCGCGGGAACGCGATACGGACGCGGACCTCGCGGTTGGCGCCATGTCCGTATTGCGGTCGAATGCATCGACGACCGCGGCATCGCTGGCGCGAACGTCGGATTCCCGGCGTCCTTCGCGCCAGCGCAGCGTTTCCGCCCATGCGTACAGGTTGTCGAAAGGATACGGGCCCGATCCGGAGATGCCATCGAAGTCGCTCTGCAGCGCATGCACGACACGCGCGGTATTGAGCGCGTCGAAAGGCCATTGCGCGAGCGGCATCGACACATCGCATGCGGCCGATTCGGCGCCCAATATGTGCTTCAGCCGTGCGCAGAGCGCGTCGGCGGAGACCGTCGCGCCAGCGTCGAAGCCCGTCGCGATGAGGTCGATTGCTTTGGCTACAGCAGCACCCGGAACCGGAGCCGGATCCGTCGCAACGCGGGGTTGCAGCGATGCGATCTGCGCCGCGTGATTGTCGACGAAGTATTCGGAGACGCCGTGCAGGTCCTGGTATTCGAAGAACAGCGTTTTCGGCACGTCGCCGAAGTGGCTGTCCAGGCGCTCGTTGAGCGCGACGATCATCACCGAGTCGATGCCGTAGTTTTCGAGCGCCGCTCTGGGATCGATCTCGGAAGTCGGCAGCTTGGTGACTTCGGCGACCAGCGCCACCAGATGCTGGACCATGATCGTCTGCAGCGCGGCGGTACCGTGCGCGACGGGCTCTACGGCCACGTTCTGCGCAGCGATGGCCGTCCCGGCACGCATGTCGTTCGGTACGACCTGCGCGGGAATCTGCGCTTCGATCGTCATCGACGGCATCGCAGCCGTTGGCGCGAGCCGGTCACGGACCGTATCGGCATGGTTTTCCGCCAGATATTCGGCGATGCCGATCAGTTCCTGGTATTCGAAGAACAGTGTTTTCGGCACATCGCCGAAGGTGAGCGCCAGTTGTTCGTTGAGCGCGACGATCATCACCGAATCGATGCCGTAATTTTCCAACGGCGCCTTCGGGTCGATCTGATCGATCGGCAGCTTGGTCACGCCGGACAGCAGCTCCGAGAGATAGCCGCTGGCTGCGGACTGCAGCGCTTCGGCGTTCATCGGCGCGGCGGATTGTCGCGCCACTGCGGGAGCGGCGCGCATCGCGACGGCCTGCGCAGGTGCGGCCTGCGCGGTGCGCGCATCGGCGCCGGCAGCGCGCTTGGCGGCAAAGGCCAACTGCGGTGCCGACTGGATCGTCAGCTGTTCGATGCGCAGCAGTACGCGTCCCTCCATGTCGTAGAGGGCGAGGTCGAAATGCCGCTGGGTCGGATCGGCGCCGGCCGGCAACTCGCGCGCGCGGCGCGCATGGGCGTAGCAGTTCGCGCCGATCGGCGCCAACAGTTCGATCCGGCGCATCCGCACCGGGACGCGGATACCGTCGGCATCGCGCCCCAGTCCGCCGATGCCCAGACTGGTGCGGATCGCAGCGTCCAGCAGCGCCGGATGCAGCACGAATGCGTCGGCGTCCACATCGGCGATCGGCGACAAGCGGAGCAGGCCGATCGCTTCGTCGTCGTTGTAATGCAAGGCGTCGAAGACCTGGAAGCTGCTTCCGAACGCAAAGCCCATCGCCGCGAACGCCGCGTCTATCGCCGGGCGATCGACTGCGGCGCAGCGGCCGAGAATCGCCCGCACGTCGACGCGCGCGGCGCTGTCGCCGGTCGCGACGCCGCCGACAGCGGAAGCCGGATCGTCCAGCACGATGGTGCCGTGCGAATAAGACCTGCGTTCGCCATCGTCCAACGCGTCGTAGATCTCGAAATACGCGCCATCGCGTTCGGGCATCAGCCCGATCCGCACCGGCACCGGCGCATCGTTGACCAGGACAGGCTTGAGCCAACGCACATCTTCGAGCGCGACGACGCGTCGCGCGGGATCGGCGAGGCGTCCGGCCTGGATCGCCAACTCGAGATAGGCAACGCCCGGAAGGATCCGGTTGTCGCCGAGGCGGTGATCGCGGAGAAAGAATTCCTCCGGGCGAAACGACTTGCTGAAAGCCTGTTCGTCCAGCGTCGACACGTTGGCGTCGATCAGGGGATGCAGCGCCGCGACCGATTCGATCCGGGTCGGCGCCGTCACCCAGTAACGCTGACGCTGGAACGGATAGCCGGGAAGCGAAACGCGTCGGCGCGAGACGGCGCCGGTCGCCGAAACATGCATGCGCAGCCATTCGACCGCACCGCCGTCCACCCAGTATCGCGCCAGCGGGGAAAGCTCGCGTCGGGTCAACCAGCCCGGCACCTGCGCAGCGGATTCTTCCAGCCGCGCGGCGATGGCCGGGTCGCGTCTGGCGCTGTCGCGATGGCCGGACCATGCCGCACCGCCCAATTCACCGCGTTCTGCGAACGCACGCAGGGCCGCGATCAGGGTGTTCGCATCGCTGGCGACGAAGGCGACCCGGATTTCCATGGCGACCCGGCCGATCTGCAGCGTGTAAGCGACATCCTGCAGCGACAGTTCCGGACGCATCTCGATGTGACGCGCGAGTTGGCCCGCCATCGTCTTCAGTGCGGCGTCCTTGCGGGCCGACAGCACGAACAGCTGCGGCATCGACGCTGTCGGGCGGTTATTGCCGATGTCGTCGTCGAGGCGGAGATCGTCGATGTATTCCTCGACGATCAGATGTCCGTTGCTGCCGCCGGCGCCGAACGAACTGATCCCCGCAAGACGCGGCACTTCGACCCGCACGCCGTTGCGATCGATGGTCGGGCGCTTCCACGGCTCGAGCCCGCGCTGGATATGGAACGGGCTGTGGGCGAAATCGATGTAGGGATTGACGACCTCGGAATGGATCGATGGCGCCAGCATCCGGTGCTGCATCTGCAGCAGCACTTTGCTCAGTCCGGCGATGCCGGCCGCCGCTTCGAGATGGCCGAGATTGGATTTGGCCGAACCGATCGCGCAGTACTGGTAGTCCTGCTGCGCGAACGCCTTCGTGAGGCCGGCGATCTCGATCGGATCGCCCAGGCTGGTGCCGGTGCCATGCGCTTCGAGATAGCTGAGATGACGCGGATCGACGCCCGCGACTTCCAGCGCTTCCTGCACCAGCGCCGCCTGGCGCTTGGGATTGGGCACGGTGAAGCCGGACGTCTTGCCGCCATGGTTGATCGAGGTGCCGCGGATGATGCCGTAGATGTGGTCGCCGTCCTGACGCGCCTTCGACAGCGGTTTGAGCAGCACCGCGCCGACGCCTTCGCCGGGCACATAACCGTCGCCGCCTTCGCCGAACGCGCGACAGCGGCCATCGGTGGACAGGAAGTGCATGTCCGACAGCAGATTGTATTTGTTCGGGTGCAACGACAGATTGACCGCACCGGCGATCGCCGCACCGATCTCGCCGCGACGGATCGCCTGGCAGGCCAGATGGATCGCGGTGATCGACGACGAGCACGCGGTATCGATCGCGATGCTCGGGCCGGAGAAATTGAAGTAATGCGATACGCGGTTGGCCGTGGCCCAGTAGAAGGCGTGCGGCGTGGTCCAGGTGTCCTGTCGACCGTCGACGCCATGCAACTGGTAATCGCCCCACATCACACCGACGTAGATACCGACCGGATTCTCGCGCACGCCCTGCGGCTCGACCAGCGTCTCCGGCGTGTAGCCGGCATCCTCGATCGTCAGCGCGGCGATTTCGAGGAACAGTCGCTCGTTGGGATCCATGCTCTCCGCTTCTTTCGGAGAGATGTTGAAGAACTGCGGGTCGAAACGGTCGACATCGCGAAGGAAACCGCCCCACTTGCTGTAACTGCGCGCCTGTGCGGCAGGACCGGGCTGGAAACGGAAACGCGAAGCGATATCGCCGCGTTCCTGCGGCACTTCTTCGACGCAGTCGCGGCCGATCTTGAGGTTGTCCCAAAAGGCTTCGAGATTCTCGGCCATCGGATAGCGGCCGGCGATGCCGACGATGGCGACATCTTCCTCGTGCGGCACATATCCACCGGCGCCGACAGCGCGGGCGCTCGCGGCCGGACGGATCGCATAGCTCGCCGCCCGCGACTGCAGCTCTTTCGACGACGATTCTTTCGACGGCAGTACCGCTGCTTGAGCGTGGCTGGCGACGGGCGCCGGCTGGCGATTGGCGCTATCGGCGTTATTGGCGCTATTGGCCGGCTGCGCGATCCTGCGGCTGTGGCCGACGTGCTGTTCGAGAAAATAGCCGGTCAGATCGCCGAGATTCTGATACTCGAAGAACAGCGTTTTCGGCAGCGTGCCGAAGACTTTCTCCATCTCGGCGATGAGTTCGATCATCACCACGGAGTCGAAACCGTAGTCCTTGAACGAGCGGTCGTGCTCGAACTCGGAAGAAATCCCCAACTGGCTGCCGAACAGCTCGCCCAGATAGCGCGACACCGGCATGCGCCAGGCGGCGGGGTCGTCGGAAGGCGCAAGCGCCACCTGCTCCGCCACGACGGCAGCGCCAGTGGCGTCCCCACCGATCACGCCAAGCACTTCATGCACGCGTTCGGCATCGCCCGGCATGACCACGATCTGCGCTTGGGCTTGCGCCAGCGCGTACTCGAGCACATCCAGACCCTGTGCGGTCAGCAACGGCACGATGCCGAAACTGCGGCGCAGCGCCTCCTCTTCCTTGTCGTTCAAGCGCATGCCGCCGTCTTTCCAGTACGGCCAGTTGATCGACACGGTCTTGCCGGCGCACGCACCGGCGATACGCTGCCGCTCGCGCTGGTGGGCGAAATAATCCTCGAATGCGTTGCCGAAACCGTAATCGCACTGGCCGACATTGCCCAGCACACCGGTGACGGATGAGAACAGCACGAACAGATCGAGCGGTTCTTCACGCGTTTCGAGGTCGAGGAACCACGTCCCCAGCGCCTTGGGCGTCACGACCCGCGCGAACGCATCCGGCGTCTTGCGCAACAGGAAGTTGTCTTCGATCACCCCGGCGGAATGCAATACGCCGTGCAGGCGATGGCCGGCGGCGTGGACGCTGGCGATCGCGCGGCGGACATCGTCACGGTCGGCGACATCGCAGGACAGATAGACCGCTTGGCCACCGAGCGCGGCCAGCTCGTCCAACGTCGCTTTTTGCGCGTCCGAAGCCGCCGAACGCCCGGTCAGATAGACCGTGGCGCGATAGCGGCTGCACAGATGGCGGGCGACGATCAGACCCAGCGCCCCCATGCCGCCGGTGATGAGATAAACGCCTTCATCGCGGAATGCAGTCTGGGTAGAAACGGACGGCGTGTGCATGGCCAGCGCCGCAGCACCGACCGGCGCGAACGCGCGCACTTCGCGCGTGCCGCCGAGATAGCGGATATCGGTGGCTTTGTCGGCGGAAAGCAGTTCGTCGGCGACGATTTTCGCCAGCGTCATGCCTGCTGACGTCATGCCTGCTGACGTCGTGCCTGCTGACGTCGTGCCGACTCCGGACAGATCGCACTGCACGACACGACCGGAAAAACTGGGCTTCTCGATGCGCAGCGTCTTGTAGAAACCGCTCAGGCCGGTGGCATCGGCGGGTGCAGTCCAGGTGGACGCGACATCGCCGGCTGCGGCATCCGCCACGTCGGCCGCCAGTGGCGCCAGGTGCACGAAACGAGTGGTTTTCGGGCCACGGAGCAAGGCTTTGGTCAGCGCAAAAACGCTGCGCGCACCGACGGCGACACGCTGCGCGCCGCGCTCGATCGCATCCTCGCGTGGCGCGACCCAGACGATCCGGTCGAGCTTGGCGCCGCGTGCGATCAAGGCTGCGACGGCTGCTTCGCAATCGGCCAATTCGCCGGCTCGCACCTGCAGCCTTCCGCCGCTTCCGATCGCCTTGGCATCGCTGCCATCGGCATCACCGATGCACAGCTCTTCGAAACGCGTCTGCGCAAAGCGCGGCGAAGCCCGAAGCATCGGCGCGAGCGCATCGACATCTTCATGCGAACCGACCAGAAGCAGGCTTTCGATCGCCACATCCGCAGGATTGGCCGGCTCAGCCAACCACAGCGGCGAATACAGTCCCGTGGCGAGTTCGGCAGGCGGTTTGATCGTCGTGGACATGGCTGTCGAAACAGCGAAATCGCCCGCTTGCGGTCGGATGCTCAGCCCCCGGAATGCCAGACTGACGGTCCCGGTCGTGACATCGTCGTTGCATCCGATCAGATCGATATCGACCTTCTTGATCGTATCGCCCGGCGAATATCCCGGCGAATAGCGCACCCAGGCACGCAGCGCGCCGGCCGGCTCACCGTGTATTTCCAGACTGTCCAGAGCGAACGGAATCGAAGGCGCATGCGGGCGTTCGCCGCCCACGGCATCGACGCCGGCCACGAACGCGACCGCCGCCTGCAGCGCCGCGTCGGTCGTGCTCGGATGCATCAAGAACGCATCGCGCCCGGCATCGAGATGCGCGGGAAGCGCGATCTCGGCCAGACATTGATCGTGACCGATACGCAACTCGCTCAAGGCGCGATGCCCGGGGCCATAGTGCAGGCCGAGATCCGACAGCGTGCGATAGCAGTCGGCGGCCGGATGGATCGCATCGGCGCAATCGCGGGCGATCGCAGCGACATCGAGCAGATCGGTTTCGGTCGCGGCGACGCGTTCGACGTGGCCCCGGCAATAAACGGGCGCCAGCCCCTGTTCGCTGATCCCGCTGATCTGGAACGCCATGACCACCGGTTCCGCAGCCGCGGACCGTGGATCGCGTCCCGACATGTCGTCTTCCGGAACCAGCGTCACATGCACCGACACCGGCTGATCGCCGACTTCGAGCGGGCGCATCCAGATCACGTCCCGGAAACGCAGGCCCACGAGCGATGTCGTTTCCTCGATGGCTTCACCGACAGCGGCACGCACCATCTCCAGGCAGGCGACACCCGGCAGCACCGGCCGGTCTTTGACCACATGGTCGGCGAGGAAAAACTCCTTTCCATCGAAGGTCGATACAAAACGCTGTTGGCCGATCGTCGAAGCGTTCTGGTGCAACAACGGATGCAAATGCGACGACGCATGCGGACCGCCCGCGACCGCCCCGGTTGCGGCGATCGGGTCCGGAAGCCAGAAACGCTCACGCGCAAAAGGATAGATCGGCAACTGCACATGCCGCTTTACCTGCCCGTCGAAGAGAACCTGCCACATCAGATCGGCGCCGGCGCGGTAGTGTCCCGCCAACTGCTGCAACGCTGCCCGCTGCTTCGCTTTTTTCAGCGAACGCCATTGCGACAGCAGGGTCGCGCCGGTCTCGGCGGCATTCCCGTCTGCAGGTACAACTGCATCCACAGCCGCATCGTCGGTCGATGTCGTCGCCGTGGCGGCGTCCAGCGCCGAGACCAGCGCCTGCGTATCGTCGACCACGCAGGCGAAACGATGCGCGAAATGATCGCGGTCGAGCAGGAGGGCGCGCGCGATATCGACCAGCGTGGATTTCCCGGCATCCTCGGCCAGCCACACCCGCAGATCCTCGATGCGGCGACGCAGTGCTTCCGGCGTTTTCGCGGACAGCGCGATCAAACTCGCTGCGGGCTGCGTCGTCTTGCGACGCGCCCCGGCTGCGGCTACCGCCGGATGCGGGGGTTCTTCCAGAATCACATGCGCATTGGTGCCGCCGAATCCGAACGAACTCACGCCAGCGCGCAGCGGCGTGTGCGCATCCACAGGCAGCCAGGGTTTGGCATCTTCGAGGATATAGAACGGCGTACCCTCGATCTCGATTTTCGGATTGAGTCGGGTGAAAGAGTGGAAACCCGGCAGCTGACGATTCTGGAACGCCAGCAGCACCTTGATGATGCCGGCCACGCCGGCCGCCGCTTCGAGATGGCCGATATTGGTTTTGACCGAACTCAGGCCGCAGTAGGCGTGATTGAGCGTCGCCCCTTGGCGTTCGGCGAGAATGTTGAACGCTTTGAGCAGGCCTTCGAACTCGATCGGATCGCCCTTGGGTGTTCCGGTGCCGTGCAGTTCGACGAAGCCCAGTGAATTGACTGGAATCCCGGCACGCTCATGCGCGGCGACGATCACATCGGCCTGCGCGCGCGAACTCGGATAGGTCAGGGTATAAGTTTCACCGCAATGGTTGACAGCGCTGCCCTTGATGACCCCATAGATGCGATCGCCATCGGCCTGAGCCTTCTCCAGCGGTTTCAGCAGCAGAAACGCGGCGCCCTCTCCGCGCACGTAACCATCGGCGGTTTCATCGAACGTCTTGCAGGTACCGGTGGGCGACAGCATCCCCATTTTCGAGAACGAAATATGCCGGGTGGGCGTCAGCAACAGATTGATGCCGCCTGCCAGCGCCATTTCGCAGTCGCCGTATTCGAGCGACTGGATTGCGCTGTGGATCGCGTTCAGCGAACTCGAACAAGCGGTATCGATTGGAATACTGGGGCCGCGAAAATCGAAGAAATGCGAAACGCGATTGGCGATGACAGCGGTCGCGGTGCCGGTCGAATGATGCGCCTCGATGGAGGACGCGCCGCGCTCCTGCAATTCCTTGTAATCGTGATTGAACACGCCGACCATGACCGCGATGTTCTTGCCGCGCGCTTCCGATGGCGCGATACCGGCGTCTTCCAGACACGACCAGGCCATCTCCAGCATGAGCCGCTGCTGCGGGTCCATGCTTTGCACGATTTTCGGTAGAAAGCCGAAGAACTGGTGATCGAACGCGTCGACGCGATCGATGAAGCCGCCCCACTTGCTGAGGCTTTTGTTGGTTTCCGTCTTGGGATCGCCCCAATACGCACGCCAGTCCCAGCGTTGTTCGGGGACAACCGAGATATTGGCCTTGCGCGATACTAAATTCTGCCAGAACCCATTCGCATCTTCGGCGCCCGGAAAACGGAGCGCCATTCCAACAACCGCGGTATCCATTCCTCTTCCTTGTCAATATACCAACACCAACGACATCGGACGCGGCACCCAGCCCAATGACGTCCAAACAATCAACACCCAAGACTGCGCTCTGGCGTCGGCTTGAAGCCGATACTAGCAATCTGAATGTTGCATATTCCTTACAAAAAGATACAACGACGAACAGAATGACAACAGGACAAGCTGTAATGACAGCCTGCCATTTGTGACCTGTTTACCGGATCTTGATGACTTTTTTACGAGTGCTGATGCGTCTATTTTGGAAACAAGCAAAGGCGCCCGCCGTTTCCAAGCCCCGTGGGCTCGGCCCAACATCACCGCAGCTGCCACCCCCACAGGCGCATTCGCTTCGGATTGCCGCCCAAGTACACGCGAGCTATTTGCTGCAAATGCTCGCCGGGCCACCCACCCGGCTGCGGTCAGCGTCACAGCCAGCCCGAATTCGACAGTCGGGTTGGGGCAGCAACGCATCTCGCAAAAAACACTCTCAACGCACACTCGCAGGCACGATCTTACCTTGAAGCAAGCCACTTGAGGCGGGCCGTCCTCTTGGGACGGCCCGCCCGGCTCTATCGACAGGCGGGTTGGGCGTCTCAACGGGCGCCGACGGCCACCTTGTTCTGCTCCTGCTGCTGGGTCTGATCGACCTGCTGCGCCTGTTGGACCGCCGGTTTGGTCGCTTCGGCCATCTTCGTGCTCTGGTCGACGCCCTGGCTCACCGCCTGGTTGTAGTCGATGTAGGAGTTCTTCGACGCCGCGCTGGTCGGATCGCCCTGCACCGCCACCAGATAGTTCTGGCCATTCGGCGCGGACGTCTTGCTGATATGGTCGATGCTCTGCAGACCAGTCGCCTTGGCGTCCGCTGCGACGGACGCCGCCGCTTTCTCCATGTCTTCACGCGACTTGAAGCCACCGCCCGGACCCAACTGTTCCAGATTCGACAGGGCTTGTTGATACAGCTTGTTGTCGGGATGGTTGGGATTGGAAATCAGCGGCTTGTCGTTCTGGGTCGGCGGCTGCAGCGTGTCGTTGCTGGCAGGAACCTGTGGCTTGTCGCTGTTCGCGGCGGGAGTCTGCGGGTTGTCCGTGACATTGGCTGCCGGCACCTGCGGCTTCTCGGCAGTGGTCTCGGCAGGCGTCTGCGGCTTGTCCGTTGGCGCTGTCTGCTGTTGCCCGGGATAAATCCCCAACGCTGTCAACGTGTCCTTGCCGGCCTTGCCGTCGACTTCCAGACCTTTCTGCTCCTGATACTTGCGCACTGCAGCTTCGGTCTGGTCGCCGAAGTAACCGGTGGTCGGCAACGGTTGACCCTGCGCATCGCGGACACCCGCATTGTTCAGCGCTTCCTGCAGGCCTTTCACGCCGTCGCCACGTTCCTCTTTGACCAGCAGCGTGTCGCTGGTGCTGCCGCTTTGGCCCCGGGGCGTCTGGCCGCCCTGGGTCTGACCGCCCTGGACCTGGGTGGGGTCGCCGCTCAGCGCACGATAGGCCTCGTCCGCACTCATGCCGCTCTTGATGTTCGCCTGGTACTGGCCGCGCATCTGGTCGAGCGCAGTGCCGACCTGGGCGGCCGTGATCGATGCGCTGTTGCCGGCCGAATCGCCGTCGTACACGCTGCGACCGGTCCGCGGATCGGCGACGCTCGCGAATTCGCGCGCCAGCGCGAGCTGCGCGCCTTGCAGGCCCGCCGCACCGTTGGTCTCGCCGGTGATGTAATCCTTCACCTGCGGACGTTTTTCGTCGACCAGGTAATCGGCGAACATCCGCTCCTGCAACTGCGGCGTGAATTTGGCGTTGCGATCGATGCCAAGCGCGTTGACGCCTTCCTCGAACGTGCCGGGGATCATCTGATATTTGCCGACCGCGAACAGACGGTCGGGATCGTCGCGGGGCAGATCCTGGCGACGCATCACTTCACCCACGGTCATCTGCGAGAAGTCGATCTGGGCGCCGTTCGCATCGCCTGCGCGGCCGCGGTTGTAGGAGCCGTAACCGCCCTCACCACTTGAGATCAGCGTGCCAAGAGGATTGGTCGAACCGAAGTCATTCGGGCCACCCGGAACCTGGTTGCCGGTCGGCTGTTGCACCGGCGCAGTCTCCCCGGGCTTCTGCTCGACAGGCGTCTGCTGCGGCGGCGTCTGCTGCTGGTCCGGTTTCAAACCGAGCGCAGTCAGCGTGTCGTTGCCGGCTTTGCCGTCGACTTCCAGACCTTTCTGTTCCTGGTACTTGCGAACCGCCGCTTCGGTCATGTCGCCGTAGTAGCCAGTGGTCGGCAACGGCTGGCCCTGCGCATCGCGGATGCCCGCGTTGTTCAGCGCTTCCTGCAGCGTCTTGATCGAATCGCCGCGCTCGCCGTGCTTCAGCACGCCGTCGGACATCGGATCGAGATTGGGGCTGGACACGGCCGCGCCATTGGACTGGATACGCCCGCTGGTGATGTCATTGATGTAGCGCTCGAAAACCGCTGGCGGCGCTTCGACGTGCGCATGAATGGAACCGGGGCTGCCGGTATCGCCCATCCGGCCGAGGGTCTGCCCATATTCGATGCGACTACCGTTGGCCGGCTGGCTGCCTCGCTCCATGTGCAGCGCCTGGGCCAGCACCTTGCCGTTGTCGTCCACGATCTGCACGGTGTTCCATTCATCGTTCAACGCGCGGATGGTGCCTGCGGCAGGCGCCGGAATGGTCGGCGGGTCGATGATGAAATCTTTCTTGACGTGCGCCGTATCGCGGTTGGCGGTGCGCACTTCCTCGAGTTCGCCGTCGATGGTCTGGTACTGGCGACCAGCCTCGCGGCCGCTGCTGGGATGATGCTTTTCAAGATCCTGATAGCTGTTGACCTGTTCGACCCGGTTGCCCACGCTCTCGGTGATGACGTAATTCGGCATGACGATCTCTCCTTGGTGTTCTGTTGATTGTTTGATCAGACAGTATGTGAATCGATTGGGGCGCTCAGGGCGCAGGTGCTTCGGGATCCTGGCTGAGATACCAGCAGTCGCCCTTGTCTTCGAAACGATAGGAATTGCCTTCCGACATGCCGTAGCGATAGCGGACAACGCGGACGGTGTCGTTTTCCTTGGCGATGTCGAGCGTCAGCGCCGAGGCATCGACCTTGCCTTCGCTGTTCACGAAGTGATAGCTGTTGCCCGCGTAATCGACGTTGAAATCGTCGTAGGCGCGGCCGTCGACGTACACCATCCGCGTGTGGTCGCCGCGGTCGTCCGAATACAGTTCGGCCACCTTCACCACCGGCGCGGTGAACGCGCGTTCGATGTTGTCGTCGGAGGAAAACGCTTTGAGGAAAGCATCGAAATCGCGCGACGGGCATGCGGTGGCTGCGGCCTTCGCGACCGGCTCCAGCGCCGAGACATCCCATGACTTCACTGCGAACGTAGCTTCCTCGCCCGCGACGTTCCAGCGTTCGGAAGGTCCGTAAGCGGTCACCCGGATCCGCTTGCCTTCGGCAGCATTGGCGAAATGCATGACACAGTGGCCGTCGCCGCTGCAGCTCTCCACTTCCGGCAGCGCATCGCAGACCGGCGCTTCACCGCCGACGTTTTCCTGGCACATCGGGTCGCGCATCGGCAACCAGCCCGCATCGGTCAAGCGCTTGCGCAGATCCGCGTACGGCATCTCTTTGGTGAACGCGCCCTCCACCCCCGTCGCTGCGGTCGGCGAAGCTGATGCCACGGTTGCGGCGGCGGCTGGCGCTGCAGTCGCCGGTTCGGCCGCAGGTGCGGTCGGTTTACAGGCGGCTGCCAACAACATCAATGTCAGGATCGATGCACTTCGATAACGCATACGTGCTTCCTCATCAAAAAAGAAAATAAAACGCCACGGATCAGAGCGGCGTCGCGGCGAAAAAATCAAACGGCGCGCGCACGCTCCTGGCGCGGAGCGTCGGCATGCGGGTCTGGGACTGGATTGGTTTGCGGGGCGAGCGCGCCGAGCTGCGCCGTCGATGTCTCGATCGGCTGCGCAGCGAGTTGCGCGAGATTGAGCGGCAGCACCTTGTGCGAGACATCGCGCAGATCGCCCTGCACGGCGAACACCGCACCCGCCGGGCCGGCAACCACGTGGTCGACGTGCGACATCCCGGCGGCTCTGGTTGCGACCATCATCGAGGCTGCCGCCTGCTGCCGTTCCTGGTCGCTGGACAGTCCGGGCACCGCCGACAGCGCTGCATACATGTCGCGATAGCGCGCATGCTCGGGATGATCCGGATGCGCGACCGAGGCGGCGACGACCGTCTTGCCGGCCGATGACTCCTGCATCTCGGGCCGTATGGCGGTCATGAGTTTGTCCAGACCATCGCCGTTGCGGCTGATGTCGTGGATGCGGTCGTAGTTGCTGACACCGTTGGCGTCGCGATAGGCGCGACCACCGGTCATGGCCTCGCGGGCGCTGTTGAAGCCGACGATGTGCGCGGCCTTGAGAAAGCCGGCGACGCGCCCGGGCTTTTCGTCCTCGCCCAGAAACCCTTGTTCCAACGCGCGCTGATGATGCTTCTCGGCGTTGAGTTTGAATGCGTTGTCCTGCAGATCCGGCGAGCGTTTGTAGGCGTCGAGATTGAGCCCGTTGTTCCAGTGGGAAGCGTCTTCGAGGAAGGCGGCCATGGCGCCGGATTTCGCCCACGCCCACTCGGATTTCTGCCCCGCCATCGCCTGGCCGAGCTTGTCCCTGTCGACGTAACCGGCTTCGGCGAGGAACTCCGCGCCGGCCTTGTAACGTCCGACGAATCCGAGACGATTCGTCGCGGCAAGATCGCCGCCGTGGCTTTCGCTCATCACGGTCGAGGCGATCAGCCTGCGGGTCATCGCGTCGTCCAATGTCGCGATATTCCCTTGTCGGTATTGCTCGGCAGTGGCCACTGCCTGTTGTCGAATATCAGCCATCAAGCTGCTCCAAAAGGATATTCAACGAGTGTCGCTCAGCGGTGGTTATGCCTTACGACATCGATTTTCCATGACAGGTCGGTTGCGGTAAAAAGGAAGTATCGGATTGCGCTTCGCCGAAACGGGTCGACTCCTCGATCGATGCATGGTTGCGCACT
Organism: Lysobacterales bacterium; assembly: GCA_017302135.1. GTDB lineage: Bacteria > Pseudomonadota > Gammaproteobacteria > Xanthomonadales > Xanthomonadaceae > Lysobacter_I. The sequence continues at coordinate 534,192 of JAFLDZ010000002.1, forward strand.
GCAGGAGATGGATATGGCACGACACCGGGTGCAGCCGCGATCGGCATGGCGCAGAGCTGGCCGGCCGGCGAAGACGCTGTTTTCGACATCCTTGACGATGCATATCCCATTCGAGTTCCCGATCTCCTGCCGCGTTGTTTCCGGGCGGCCAGCAGGGCCGCACAGCGGACACGATTCGGGTCAGGCTAGCAATTCCGGGCGAGAGAAGGAAGTGGCGCTCCCCGGGATCGGACGCCTCACTCTGGGAGCGCATTCGAATTAACGATAAATTTACCAAGCCACCTCTCGTCGACACGAGCGGAACCTACCCGGTCCACGTTGCACAGCACCGGCACCAGGACATGCGTGACCTGCCTTGCATGCGAAGGCTCCATGAGGCGGCCGTACCAGGCAGAGCCCGATTCGGCCTCGAGCAGTCAGTATCGACGATCAAATCAATGTCGCTTCGATCGTCACCGGCACCGCCAGCGCGCGCGAGATCACGCATCCGGCTTTTGCGGCGTTGGCGCTCTCGGCGAACTGTTCGGCGCTGATGCCCGGCACCGTCGCGCTGACGACCAGATGCACGCCGGTCACGGTCGGGCCCGGGTCCATCCCCGGCTCCATTGTCGCTTCGGCGCGGGTGTCGATGCGGGTCGGCGTGAAACCTGCGCGCCCCAGCACAGCCGACAGCGCCATGCTGAAACAGCCCGCATGCGCGGCCGCGAGCAGTTCTTCCGGATTGGTACCGCGCGTTTCAGGAGTGTTCCCGTCGCCGAAGCGGGTCTTGAACGAATAGTTCTGATCGGCGAACAGTCCGCTCTGCGGCGTGCTCATGACGCCCTTGCCGGTCTGGATATCGCCTTCCCAGCGCGCGGTCGCGATCCGTTTCAAAGCCATGACGACAACTCCTCATCAACTGTTGAGCGGCCGAGTCTACGCGCTCGCCGCACCCTGGAAATGTGCCTGTGTGCGTGCCTTCGCATCAGCGGATGCAGCGCTGCGGTTGACCGAAGTCAAATACACGCATCGCCGTACCGCAATGCGTCTTGACCCGCGCGGCGGAAGTTCCGATCCTTGGCGGGCGTCCTCAGGACGTACCGCCATGACCGCCCGCCGAGCGCCTGCTCGGACGGCAGGCTTCCCGAACGCGGACAGCCATGACGGCTCACCCCAACGCCTTTCGCGAAAGGAGAGTCGCTCATGTCGTACTCCACAGAACACATCCGCAATGTGGCCCTTGCAGGCCACCCCGGCGCCGGCAAAACTACCTTGTTCGAAGCCCTGCTGCATGCCGGCGGCGCAGTCCAGGCGGCAGGCACCATCGAACGCGGCAGCACGGTGTCCGATTTCGATGCCATCGAAAAAGAACGCGGACATTCCATCGACGCCGCCATCGCCAGCATCGACCACACTGCGCCCGGCCAACCGCTGATCCACGTCAATCTGATCGACACCCCCGGCTATCCGGATTTCCGCGGCCCCACGCTGTCGGCGCTGGCGGCGGTGGAAACGCTGGCGGTGGTGGTGGATGCCGACGCCGGCATCGGCTACGGCACGCGGCGGATGATGGAATACGGCCAGGCGCGCAAGCTCTGCCGGGTGCTCGTCGTCAACAAGATCGATCATGATCCCGGCAAGCTCGGCGCGCTGCTCGACGAGCTGCGCGAGACGTTCGGCAACGAAGTGTTGCCGCTGAATCTACCCGCCGACGGCGGCAAGGCGGTCATCGACTGCTTCGGCGAGCGTACCGGCGACAGCGATCTTGGCCCGGTCGACGACTGGCATCAGAGGATCATCGACCAGGTGGTCGAAATCAACGAAGGCGTGATGGATCATTTCCTCGAAGTCGGCGAGGAAGGCCTGAGCGGCCAGGAACTCCACGATGCCTTCGAGCAGTGCCTGCGCGAAGGTCATCTGGTCCCGGTCTGTTTCGTTTCCGCGCGCACCGGCGTGGGCGTCAAGGAACTGCTGGATGTCGCAGAGAAACTGTTCCCGCATCCGGGCGAAGCCAATCCGCCGCCGTTCGTGAAGGGCGTGGGCGATACCGCAGCGCCGATCGTCTCGACGCCCGATGCCGCCGCGCATGTGATCGCCGATGTATTCAAGATCGTCAACGATCCCTTCGTCGGCAAGCTCGGCATCTTCCGGGTCTACCAGGGCACGGTGAAAAAGGACACGCAGTTGTTCGTCGACGACGGCAAGAAGCCGTTCAAGGTCGCGCACCTGTTCAAGATGAAGGGCAAGGAGCACGTCGAAATCGCGCAGGCGATCCCCGGCGACATCGCCGCCGTGGCCAAGATCGACGAGCTACATTTCGACGCCGTACTGCACGACAGTCACGACGAGGACCAGATCCACCTCGCGCCGCTGGATTTCCCGAAGCCGATGTTCGGCCTTGCGGTAGTGGCCGCAAGCAAAGGCCATGAGCAGAAGCTGTCGATCGCGCTGCACAAACTGGCCGAGGAAGATCCGTGCTTCCACGTCGAGCATGAGATCGAGACCAACGAAACCGTCGTGCGCGGCCTCTCCGATCTGCACCTGCGCATCAATCTGCAGCGATTGAAGGACCGTTACGGCGTGGAGGTGACCAGCCGCCCGCCGCGCATCGCCTATCGCGAAACCGTCGCTGCGAACGCCGATGGCCATCACCGCCACAAGAAGCAGACCGGCGGTGCCGGCCAGTTCGGCGAAGTGTTCCTGCGCATCGAACCGCTGCCGCGCGGCACCGGCTTCGAGTTCCTGGACGAAGTGAAAGGCGGCACGATTCCCGGGCAATTCATGCCCGCTGTCGAGAAAGGCGTGCGCCAGGTGCTGGGCAGCGGCGCGGTCGCCGGCTACCCGATGCAGGACGTGCGCGTGATCGTCTACGACGGCAAGCATCATCCCGTGGACAGCAAGGAGGTCGCGTTCGTCGCCGCCGGCAAGAAGGCGTTCCTCGACGCGATCGCGAAAGCCAGACCGCAGGTGCTGGAACCCATCGTCGACCTGGAAGTCGCCGCGCCGGAATCGCATATGGGCGATATCAGCGGCGGGCTGTCGTCGAAGCGCGCGCGCATCAACGGCACCGATTCGGTACGTGGCGGCGAAATCCTGGTCAAAGCGCAGGTGCCGCTGTCGGAACTCGAAGGCTATGCGGCGGAGCTGAAATCGATCACTGCGGGTCGCGGCCGGTATTCGCTCGACTTCAGCCACTACGAGCCGGTGCCGTCGCAGGTGCAGAACCGACTGGTCGATGCCTACAAACCGAGGCATGAGGAAGACTAGACCGCACGACGCGTCATCGCGTGAGCAAAGAAAATGGCAGGAAACCGGGGTTTCCTGCCATCGTTCGGGAGCGAGCGTCGGGGTTGGACAGTTCTCAGAACGGAATATCGTCGTCCGAGAAATCGTCCATCGGCGGAGGGCTGCTCGCCGCCGGCTGTTGGCGCTGTCCGCCACCACCCGCACGCTGACCGCCGCCGTAGCTGCCACCACCACCTCCGCCGCTGCTCTCGCGCGGGGCACGTGCGGGGCGCTCGGCTCCGGCTCCGCCGCCGCCTTCGCCGCGACCGCCGAGCATCTGCATTTCGTCCGCGATGATGTCGGTGGTGTACTTCTCGACGCCATCCTGGCCGGTGTATTTGTCGTAGCGGATCGAGCCTTCGACGTAGACCTGGCTACCCTTGCGCAGGTACTCGCCGGCGATTTCGCCGAGCTTGCCGAAGAAGGTCACCCGGTGCCACTCGGTGCGCTCCTGGGTGTTGCCTTCTTTGTCCTTGCGGACCGAACTGGTCGCCAGACTGACTTTGGTGACGGCCATGCCGCCCTGGGTGTATTTGGTTTCGGGATCGTTGCCGAGGTTGCCGACCAGGATCACCTTGTTGACGCCGCGTGCCATGAACAGTTTCCTGCTGAGTCGCCGGTATTGGCGATGAGCATTGGATTATAGCCGGCCACCACCCGGGTATCGGTCTACTCCGCAAAGCCGTGTCGGAAATCTCCGAATCCACGAGGCCGGGCCTCTTATAATGCCCGTCTCACACGTCTGGACCCCCCATGGAAGCGACTTCGGCGCCCGTTTCGCTCGACTTGCCTGCCATCCAGGCCCTCGCCGCCGGCGATATGGCCGCAGTCGACGCCCTCATCCGTCGGCGCCTGGGCTCCGATGTCGCCCTCGTCAATCAGGTCGCCGAGCACATCATCGCCGCTGGCGGCAAACGCCTGCGCCCGATGCTGCTGCTGCTCGCAGCGCGGGCGCTCGGCCACAGCGGAGCGGATGCCCATCAGCTGGCTGCGGTGGTCGAATTCATCCATACCGCCACCCTGCTCCACGACGATGTGGTCGACGAGTCCGACCTCCGCCGTGGCCGCAAGACCGCCAACGCCCTGTTCGGCAACGCCGCCAGCGTGCTGGTCGGCGATTTCCTCTACTCGCGCAGCTTCCAGCTGATGGTCGAACTGGAGCGGCTGCCGGTGATGAAGGTCCTCGCCGACACCACCAACGCGATCGCCGAGGGCGAAGTCCTGCAATTGCTGCATATCCGCAACCCGGACACCGACGAATCGGCCTATCTCAAGGTGATCGAGCGCAAGACCGCAGTGCTGTTCGCCGCTGCGACCCGGCTCGGCGCTTTTCTCGCCGGCGCCGACGAGTCCGCGCAACAGCGGCTGCACAACTACGGCATGGCGCTGGGCTACGCGTTCCAGATCGCCGACGACGTGCTGGATTACAGCGCCGACGAAGCCACGCTGGGCAAGCATCTGGGCGACGACCTGGCCGAAGGCAAGGCGACGCTGCCGCTGATCCACGCGATCCAGCATTCCGATCCGGGCGTACGCGAGCGCCTGCGCGCCATCGTCGAAGACGGCGATGTCGATGCGATGCCGGAAGTGCTGGCGGCGATCGATGCCACCGGAGGATTGGAGTACAGCCGTCGGCGCGCGGAAACCTACGCGGCTGCGGCCGAAGCGGCGCTGGACGGACTCGATGAGAACGACGCCGTTGCCGCCTTGCGCGGGCTGGCGCGCTACGCCGTGCGTCGCGACCACTGACGCGGTGGGATTTTCCGCCCAAGAACGCGCATTGCTCTTGGCCGTGAAAGGCGTCGGGCCGACCGTGATCGACCGCCTCGAACAGATCGGATTCGATTCGCTGGAAACGCTGGCGGGAACCGATGTGGATGGCATCGTGAAGCAGATCGCCACGATGCTCGGCACCACCTGCTGGCGCAACAGTCCGCAGGCGCGCGCGGCGATCGCCGGAGCGATCGCCGCCGCGGAAACAGCGACTCAGCCGCCGAAACGCTCGTAGAAGAACTGGTTCATCATCGTGGTCGCACGTTTCGCCGCACGTTCGTTGTAAACGCAGCCGGGAGGACTCTTCGCCGATTCCAGCGCGAAACAATGCACCGCGCCGCTGAAGTTGACGAATTGCCAGTCCGCGCCGGCAGCCTTCATTTCGCTCTCGAAGCCGTCGATCTGCGCAGCCGGCACATAGGTGTCGTCGGCGCCATTGAGCACGAGCACGCTGGTCTTCAGTACGCCTGCCTGCGCTGGAATCGTGGTGTCGAGGCCACCGTGGAAACTGACCACACCGGCGAGATCGGCACCGCTGCGGGCCAGTTCGAGCACGGTCTTGCCGCCGAAGCAGAAACCGAATGCACCGATCCGGGCCGTGTCGATCGGCGCGTTGGCTGCCTGCGTGCGCAGAAAATCAAGCGCGGCAGTGGCGCGCGCACGCAAGGTGGGCAGATCCTGATAGATCTTGCCGACCAACGCACCGGCAGCCTTGTCGTCTTTCGGACGCACACCCTTGCCATACATGTCCGCGACCAGAACCACATAACCCGCGCTGGCGATCAGTTTGGCCTTCTCGACCGCCGCCGGAGTCACGCCTTTCCAGTCGGGCACCATCATCAGACCGGGGCGCTTGGTCGTGGTGGCATCGTTGTAGACCAGATAACCGCTGAAACGCTGCTTGCCCTGCTTCCATTCGACTTGCTTGGCCTGCATCACAGCGAACGCCGGCGAGGCCATCAGGAAAAGAGACAGCAGGGCGAACAGACCCGCCCATCGCATCGAACGCATAACCGGACTCCTTGGAGTGTTCTGGGGGTAGCGGTCAAGACTACCCGGAAACCACGACAAATGCCGCCACGGCCGTCGGCTGTATGAACGCGCTCAACCGATCCCGAGACCCGGGATGGCGGTGATCGTCTCCGGGTCGAACCCCGCAAGCATTGCGAAATGGCGACCGCGCTCGGTGTAGTCGCGGTAGGCGCCGAAGCTGGGCGCGCCGGGCGAAAGCAACACCACGCCATCGCCACCGAGCAGATCGCACGCCGTGGCGACCGCTTCATGCAGATTGCCCGTCTCCGCGAGCGCGAAGCCCGTCGCCGCCGCGACCGGCGCCAGCAGCGCATGGATCTTCGGACCGTTCTGGCCGAGCGTGACGATAGCCGCAGGCGCCTGCGTACGCATGGCTTCGGCGAAGCCGGTCCAATCGATGCCGCGATCGTGCCCGCCCACGAGCAAGGCCACCCGCTGCGTGCGAAAACAGTCCAGCGCCGCGAGGCTGGCATGCGGCGTGGTGCTGATCGAATCGTTCACGTAGACGATGCCGTCGCGCGTGCCCAGCGTTTGCAGCCGGTGCGGCAATGGCTGGAAGCTGGCCGCATGCGGCGCCAGCGCGGCGGCATCGAGACCCAGCGCCTCGATGGCCGCGAGCACCGCGCACAGATTGCCGCGATTGTGGCGTCCAGGCAGCGGCAGGCCGCTGGTGTCGAAGACCGCCTGTTCGCCGCGATGGACCACATCGCCGCGCAGGTGCCAGCCCGCCGGGCCGCCGAAAAAAACTACTTCACTGCCGGGCAAATCCAGCGCAACCAGCGTGCGATCGCTTTCGTTGAGGATCGCGATGCGCGGCTTGGCATCGACGAACAGCGCAAGCTTGTCCTCGACGTAACGGGTTTCGCTGCCGTGCCAGTCGAGATGTTCGGGGAAGACATTGGTCGCCACCGCGATCTCCGGCGACACGCCGGACGCCGCGACATCGCGGGTCTGGTAACTCGACAGTTCGATCGCCCAGAATTCCGGCATTGGCTGGACATCCAGCAACTCCAGCAGCGGCATGCCGATGTTGCCGCACAGCGCGGTGCGATGCCCGCCAGCGCGCAGCAGATGCGCGAGCAGCGCGGTCGTGGTGCTCTTGCCCTTGGTGCCGGTGACGCAAATCGTGCGTGCATCCGGATTTTCGGCGAACCACAGCGCGGTGCCGCCGATGAAGCGAGTGCCGCGTTGCGCTGCGCCGACCGCTTCGGGTCCGTACGGGCTGATGCCGGGAGATTTCACCACCACGTCGAAGCGCGACAGATGCTCGACGCTGGCGTCGCTATCGATCGTCAGCAACGCATCGCCGAGCGCGCGCGCTTCTTCGACTTCGCCGGCGCTGCAGAACAACGTCAGCGGCAGCGTCGGCAAACGGCGCCGCAGTACGCGGTACGCAGCGCGACCCTCGCGACCCCAGCCCCAGAGCGCGACCCGCAAACCGTCGAGCAGCGAAATGCCGATCGGCCCGATATCAAGCGGTGAATTGCGCACGCAGGCGTTCCCAGACAGCGGACGGCACGCGATGCTCGTCATCGATGATCAACAGCGGTGATATCCGCTGTTCGATCGGCGAAAGCTGCGGGCGGATTTCGCGGGCGAAGCGCGTGACGATCTCGTCCTCGCGCCACTCGGGACGCTCGCTCAGCGTCGCCATCGCGGCGCGCGATTCCTTGCCCTCGCCCACGCACTCGAACGGTTTGTGATCCTGGTATTCGAGCAGCGCATCGTAACCGCCGATCTGCGCGGCATCGTCGAGCAGATTGCGCCCGAAAATGCCGACCAATCGCGGCTTCGACATGAACGGCGCCAGCGCCAGAAACACGAAATGGCATTTCGGGCAGACACCGCACCAGCGGTTGACCGGCCGCTCGCCGAGAATATGGAAATTGCGATTGCAGCTGGAGAAATGTGCGTCATAGCGGTCGGTCTTCGCGAACTGCCGCGCGACCGCCAGTTCGCTCAGCGGACGCAACAGCGAGTAATACTTCAGGTCGGCAGCGACATGGCGCTGCACGTGGTCGCCGAAGGCCTGTTCGAACGCCCAGCCCTTCGACCACTGGTGGTTCACTTCGCCGGTTCCTTCGATCATGCTGCCGTAACTGGCCGAGCGCTCGTTCGAGAACACCACCTGGTCCGCATCCAGCAATACCGCCGCGAACACCAGGATCGCCGAATTTACGGCAGTCACCGGAATATGTCCGTTCCACGCGCCCTGACGGTTGTATTCGAACAGCTCCGGCGCAAGTTGACGGCCGAGATTGAGCATCGGCAGCCCGGTGCGCTCGGCGCAGGCCTTGATCAACTGCGAACCACCGATCCAGGTCACAGTCTGTTCCACGCCAATGCTGCGCAGGGCTTCGATGCTCACCAGCGAATCCTTGCCGCCGCCGATGGCGACCAGCGCGTGTTCGCGCAGGCTGAGCGAAACGGCATTTGCAGGAGGGGCTGTAGGAGGAGCTTCAGCCCCGATCCCTTTCCCCGACGGCACAATCTCGTCAGAGCTCGGGCCTGAAGACCTTCCTACAGGAAACGCGATCCTGCCGTGGAGGTTAAGGCTGTTGCGATACGCGAACTCGCCCAGACCGTTGAGGTAGATCATTTCCAGCAGCGCGGCGGTATCGGCATCGATGCTGTAGCTGTCGATGGCGATCGTCGGCGGCACCGCAGCCTTGTAGTAGCTGACGCCGGCGATCAGATGCAGCAAACGCAGCGCCTGTTCCGCTGCGGCTGCACGCATGCCATCAAGATTGAACGGCGCGCCCGGCATCGTGATCGTTTCGATCAGTTCTGGACCATCGTCGAAGGCATAGACCAGTTCCGCGACACCGGTCTGCGCATCAAAAGTACAGCGGACAAAACGGAAGGCGCGAATCGCGTCGCGCTGGAATTCCCACGCGCGTACCGGAACATCAGACATCGAGAATTTCCTCCGCCGGCAACGCCCGCAAGTTGTAGGTGTTGGCCATCGCCATGCCATACGCGCCCGCATCGGCGATCAGCACGACATCGCCCTCTGCCGTGGCTTTGGGCAATGTGCGCCCACGGCCGAAGACATCGCTGCTTTCGCAGATCGGACCGACCACATCGAACGCAACGGTCTCGGCATCGTCGAGACGCGAAAGATTGTGGATGCCGTGGTAGGCGTCGTACATCGCCGGACGGATCAATGCGTTCATGCCGCCGTCCAGGCCGACGCGATGCACCCCGTCCTTCTCGATCACCTGCGTTGCGTGCAGCAGAAGCACGCCGGCTTCGGCGACGAGATAGCGACCGGGTTCGACCGCGAGACGAAAACCCGGGAACGCGGCCTTGATCTCATCCAGTCCCGCCCGCCAAGTGGCGACATCGAACGGCCGCGCATCCGGCGTATACGGCACCGGCAAACCACCGCCGATATCCAGCGTGTCGACCGTACCGATCTGCTCGGCCAGACCGGCGAGATCGGCGTAGACCTCGCGCCAATGGCCGGGGTTGTCGATGCCGCTGCCGAGATGCGCGTGCAGCGCGACGATCGTCGCGTCGAGCTTGCGCGCTTCGGAAAGAAAGGCCTCGACTCTGCCCAGCGGCAGGCCGAACTTGGCCTCGGCGCCGCCGGTGCGGACTTTCGCGTGATGACCGTCGCCGCGGCCCAGATCCAGCCGCAGCCACAGCACGCGGCCACGGAACGTGTCGGGCCAGTGCTGCAGCGCTTCGACGCTGTCGACCGTGACATTGACGCCGCGTGAGAACGCGGCATCGTATTCGGCACGCGGCGCGAAACTCGGGGTGAACAGTACGCGCTGCGGGTCGATGCCCGGCAAGATCGCGAAGACATGTTCGACTTCGCCCAGCGACACGCATTCGAAACCGACATCCTCGGCCTCCAGCGCACGCAGGATGCCGGGATGCGCATTCGCCTTCAGCGCATAGAAACGCCGATCGATCGCGGTCGTCTCGCGCAGTGTCCGCGCGCGTTCGCGGACAGTCGGCAAATGGTAGACGTAGCGCGGCGTTCCAGCCGCTGCGCGCGCGATGAGCTCGGCGGCGCGGTGCTGCCACCATGGCGCGTCGTGCTGCGCTTTCCCGTGCGCGATCTCGGTCCAGCTCGGACCGAACACCGAATCGTCCTGCACCGGCATCGCGCCGCCGCGGATCAATTCGCCGTGCAGTTCGTTCAGCAGACCGTCGGCATCGGCTTCATCGATGACGAAGGTGAGATTCAGATCGTTCGACGACTGCGAAATCAGATGCACGCGCTCGCGGCCGAAGGTCGCCCACACATCCGACAGCTTGTGCAGCAGCGAACGCATGCCTCGGCCTACCAGCGTGATCGCGGCGCACGGCGCGATCACTTTCACCCGGCAGACTTCGACAAGGTCGGCGGACAGCCTGGCCAGCACATCGCTGCTGACCAGATTTTCGCTGGGGTCGAGCGACACGGTGACGTTGGTTTCGGACGAACCGATCAGATCGATCGACAGTCCGTGGCGCTTGAAACGCTCGAACACATCGGCGAGGAAACCGACCTGCTGCCACATGCCCATGCTTTCCATCGACACCAGCACGATGCCGTTGCGGCGGCTGATCGCCTTCACGCCCGGCACCGTGACGGCGCTGCCGTCGATGCGCGTACCCGGCAGTTCCGGGCGTTCGGTGTCGAGGATCGCCATCGGCACGCCGGTATCGCGACACGGCGCGATCGAACGCGGATGCAGCACTTTCGCGCCGGTGGTCGCGATTTCCTGCGCCTCGGCATAGTCGAGACGTGCGAGCAGCCGCGCGTCGGGGACTTCGCGCGGATTCGCGCTGAACATGCCGGGCACGTCGGTCCAGATCTCGACGCGCTGCGCCATGAGCAATGCGCCGAAGTACGCTGCGGAGGTATCGGAACCACCGCGTCCGAGAATCGCGGTATCGCCATCGGCATGCCGGGCGATGAAACCCTGCGAAATCAGCATCCGCGCCGGCTGATTCGCGAAACGCTGCTGGAAATCCCGGCCATCGGCATCGTCGGCATCGTCGCGATAGCGGCAATTCACCGACAGCCGCTGCGCCCAGTCGCTGGCGTTGGGCAGCGAGACCGCCGACAGCCAGTCGCGCGCATCGCACCAGCCGAAATCGAGACCCTGAGCGCGCAGATACGCTGCGCCGAGCGTCGACGACAGCAACTCGCCCTGCGCCAACACTTCGGCCTGCCAGTCCAGGCTGCGCGCCTGCGCGCGCGGATCGCTGCCGAGCGCGCGCAGGATCGCAAGACGCTCGCCGAGCATCGCGTCGGGATCGAGATCGAGTTCGCCGCAGAACGCACGATGACGTTCGACCAGCGCGTCGATCCGGGCATCGATCTCGCGGCCATCGGCAATGGCTTGCAGTTCGTTGGTGACGCCGGACAGCGCCGAGACGACCACCAGAACACGGGTCGTAAGCGCGTGTGCATCGCCCTCATCGGCCCGTTGTTTCGCCAACCGGCCGATGGTGTCCCAGCGGTGGCGGCGCGACACCGAAGTGCCTCCGAATTTGAGCACGATCCAAGGGCCGGCGTGGCGGGGATCGGCGGAGTGCGTCTCGGGCATTGGCAGTGACGGGTTCGTTAGACTGGGGGGCACCGGCATGCGCCGGAACTTTGCATTCTAAGCCACGGGAACCACCCGCATGATGCCGCTGCGTTATCTGCAAATGGATGTCTTCGCCGCCCGCCCGGGCGCCGGCAATGCGCTGGGTGCGGTGATCGAAGGCGAACGCTTCGATCCACTGCGGATGCAGGCCTTCGCCGCCTGGACCAATCTCTCCGAAACCATCTTCCTGCTGCCGCCGACCGCAGCCGAGGCGGATTACCGCGTCCGTATCTTCACGCCGCGCCAGGAACTGCCATTCGCCGGGCACCCCAGCGTCGGTGCGGCCTGGGCGGCGATCGACACCGGCCTGGTGTTGCCCGGGAAAACGCGACTGGTGCAGGAATGCGCGGCGGGCCTGTTGCCGGTGGAGATCGAATATGGAATCGATCGATGGATGCCGAGCGTCCGCGCGCCGCTCGCGCGGCGGATCGGCGGTGCTGAGCTTGCACCGGCTCTGCTGGACGCGGCGACCCGCAACATGCGCATCGGCGCGCTTGAGCGCGCACTGTGGGACAACGGACCTCTGTGGTGGCTGATCGAATTGGCCGATGCGGACAGCGTGCGCGGGCTGCGCCCGGATCTCGCCGCGATCGCCGCCCTGACCGAAGCCACCGGCGCAGTCGGTCTTGCCGTGCACGCAGCGGACGCGCGCGACGGTCACCATCTGGTGGTGCGCGCGTTCTGCCCCGCCGACAGCATCCCCGAAGACCCGGTCACCGGCAGCGCGCAGGCAGCGATCGGCGCGCGCCTCGCCTCGGCCGGCCGCACGCCCGGTCGGGACGGCATCTACGTCGGCAGTCAGGGCCGCGAACTCGGGCGCGACGGCCGAGTGACAGTGCGCGTCGATGCCCGGAACGACGTGTGGATCGGAGGCGAAGTGCAACTTGTGATCCGCGGCGAAGTCGCCTGGTGATACGGCCGCGACGCAACACCGCAGCACAGCCGCTGCTACTCTGCGCACCCGCCCCCGCAGGATCGCTGCACCGATGAATGCCCGACGCTATGCGCAAGTCGATGTCTTTGCCGACCGCCCCGGCGCCGGCAACCCGCTGGCGGTGGTGCTGGACGCAGAGGGGTTGGCCGATGCGCAGATGCAGGCCATCGCCAAATGGACGCGACTGCCGGAAACCACGTTCGTGCTTCCGGCCGTCGATGACGAGAGCAGCTACCGCATCCGGATCTTCAGCCCACGCAGGGAAGTGCCCTTCGCCGGTCATCCCAGCGTCGGCACCGCGCATGCGGTGCTCGAAGCCGGGCTCGCTGCGCCGCGCGACGGTCTGCTGGTGCAGGACGGCATCGCCGGCAAACTGCCGCTGCGCGTGACCGGCGAAGGCGCGACGCGCACCATCGCGGTGCGTACGCCGCGCGCCAGCGTGCGCGAGATCGCCAGCGCGGACGACCCGCGCCTTCGCGATGTGCTGCGCGATCTGCCGTTGGGTGCATTGCCGCCCGCGCTGATGGACGGCGGCCGACGCTGGTGGCTGGCCGAACTGGAAAGCGAAACCGCGCTCCGCACCGCCACGCCGCCATGGGACGCGATCTCGACGCTCGCGCAATCGACCGAAAGCATGGGCCTGTGCGCCTACGCGCGCAGCGACGACCCGGTCTATTACCTCGCCGTCCGCGCCTGGGTCGGTGCACCCGCGCAGTTCGAAGACGCCGCTTCCGGCGCCGCCAACGCCACCCTCGCCGCTTGGCTGGCCTCGCAGAACGCGCTACCCGGCGACAGCGGCTTCTACCGCATCAGCCAAGGCCGCGAAGTCGGCCACGATGCGATCATTGAACTCACCGTCGACGACGCTGGCGATGTGTGGTCGGGGGGGCGGGTAAGTACGGTGGTCGAGGGTTTCATTCACTGGTGACCGCGTTCATCACCTACGGCAGAAGCAGCGCTCATGTTCAGATCAAGCGCCAGATCGCGAACGCCATCGTGACTGCGCCTGTTCCGAGCGACATCGATGCGACCAGAATCGCGCATTCCGACCGCTTGAATTGCCGATGACGGCGTCGGAATTCAGCCTTGGCCACTTCAATGTCATTGCCTTCTGCGCGCACATAACGACGCATCGCCTGCAAATGCCATGACATGCTGTCGGTCGCGAAGTAGCGATGCGCCAACGCTGCGGCGACACAGCCGCCGAAAGCAATCAATGAAAGACCAGCTTCGCACCGCACACTTTGCAGAAGCGCTTCTGCGGTCGTCTGCCCTTCGCCGGGGAAAAGCGCTTTTGACGCGGCGAAGCCGATCGCTGTGATACCCAGCAAGCCCAGCCGTAGAAGCTCCCCGGAAAATTCGTTGTATCGCTCGAGCAGCGTCATGTCGTGCTCAAGCGTGTGTTCCGGAATATTGACCAATCCCAAGGTACCGCGCGTTGACATCGCACCGCCTCCGGAAACAGGGTCGATTCGCCTCGAGCATTAAGCCCTAGCGGCAGTCATCCTGCGGCATTGTCCTCGCATCGGCCAGCGTTCCGATGCCTCTGCAACCGAACAGAGACCGATCAGAGCCTATCTCACCAGCGCATGTTCGAACGCAGTAAAGATCGGCGCGCCTGCGGCACTGTCCAGCACGGAAAAGCGCACATGCCCGAAGCGCTCAGTCCAATCGCCATGCTTCAGATGTTGGGCGAACACAGCAGCAACCATCGCCGGATCGTTGCGGAAGACGCCGCAGCCCCATGCACCCAGCACCAGTCGGCGATAGCCATGCGCGGCCGCGAGTGCAAGCACACCTTCCGCGCGACCGATGAACGTTTCTTCGATCAGCGTCAGCTCATCGGGACGATTGGCAACGATGGCGCCCGCGTTGGGCGCAGCACTGGTGATGAACCCTGCGATACGCGGCGCATCGAGAAGCGTGCCTTCATCGTCGCGGAATACCGGGCAATCCGGCGACAGAATCATCGCATCCGAATACAGCAACGACGACGACGCACGATGTTGCCGATAAAACGCTTCCGCACGCATCAGCGAGGCATAAAGCGCAGAGCACCGTGCCAGCGATTCTTCCTGGGCTTGACTGCCGCCCAGAAAACCCCCGCCGGGGTTCTTCGCAGAAGCGAAATTCAACACGGCGACCGGAGAGTCGCCCTCCTCCAACAATGCTGCGAGGCCGGCCAGCGTGGTCTCATTGACGACGTCCACCTTCGCCGCTTGGCCAGCACTGCACTCTCTTCGCTGTTCTTCACGCAGTCGAGCAATATCCTCTGCGGCATACACTCGCGTGCTTTCGAGACATTTCGCGATCGGCTCGCCGAGATCGACCCAGGATCCAGTTGCATTTGCATAGCCACGATCCTCGACGATGCGAAGCGTCAGTTCTGCAACGTTCGCGCGATGACTGCGGCTCATCCGACGGATTTCTGATTTCTATAGAATGCCGGACTCACCCGAACCTGCCCAGCGGCGCTCCCGCCAGCAGATGCAGATGGATCTGGAACACCGTCTGCCCGCCGTGGTCGTTGCAGTTCATCACGATGCGGTAGCCGTCTTCCGCGAAGCCCTGCGCCTTGGCGTAATTCGCAGCAGCGATGGCGAGACGGCCGACGATCCCGGCCTGTCCAGGCTGCACGTCGTTGAGGGTGGGAATCGTTATCTTCGGCACGAACAACACGTGCACCGGCGCCTGCGGCGCGATATCGCGAAAGGCGATGAGATGTTCGTCTTCGTAGACGATATCCGCCGGGATCCGGCGGTCGATGATCTTGTGGAAAATGGTGTCGCTCATCTTGTTTCCGAAATGCAGTTGGGACACGCGCATCATCGGTCGAGGCCCTGTCCGGTGGCAAGCGCGATGGCGGTCGCAGATCGCGATACCGACGCGGCGCAAGATGCAATCGCCGCGCGCATCGCGTCGGCGTACCCAGGAAACCTCATCGCCTGCGGCCTCCGCCACAGGCACATCGCAAGGAGATGCACACAGATGAACCCCACATCCATTCCGTTGGCCCTGTTGGGCCTCGCGTTCGCCGGCTCCTCGCTGGCGGCGCCGCCGCCTGAAACACCCGGCAACCTGCGCTTCGTTCCCTTCGAAGTGATCGTGAAATTCAAACCGGGCGCACAGCTTTCCAGCGCAAAAGCGCAGATGCCGGATGTCGCGCTCGGCGCGCCGTCTTCGCGTATCCATCTCGCCAGACTCGCCGTTGCGACCCCGCGCCTGTATCGACCTGAAGAAAAGAAGGCCGAGACCCTCGCGCTGCTGGATCGCCTTCGCCGCCGCAGCGATGTCGAATACGCACAGTTGAACTATATGTTCGACCTGTCGTTCGTCCCGACCGATCCGCTGTACGCACAGCAATGGCATTACCCGCCGATCGGAATGCCCGCCGCGTGGGACATCACCCGCGGCAGCAACGCGGTCAGGATCGCGATCCTGGATACCGGGCGCACCACGCATCCGGATCTCGTCGGCCGGTGGTCGCCACTGGAATTCAACGCAGCGGCCCCCGGCACCGCCGCGACCGATCTGGGCACATGGCGACACGGCACGCATGTCGCCGGCATCGCCGGTGCGGCGACCGGCAACGGCGTCGGCGGCACCGGCGTCTGCCCGGGCTGCCAACTGCTCAACGTGAAGATCAGCGACAACGCTGGCGGCATCACCATCGAACGCATCGTCAGCGGCATCCACTGGGCCGTCGACAATGGCGCGCGCGTGATCAACATGAGCCTGGAAGCCGGCAGCCCCTGCACGCAGGCGAACTTTCCCGCGCTGCGCGACGCCATCGATCGCGCCGTGAACAACAGCGTGAGCGTGGTCGCGGCCGCCGGAAATGGCGCAGTGAATGTCGACAACGTGACCCCCGCCTCGTGCCCAGGCGTGATTTCGGTGGCGGCGACCGATCGCAACAACGCCCTCGCGCCGTACAGCAGCCGCGGCGTCAACGTCGGCGTCACCGCACCGGGCGGCGGCGGCGTCCACACGTCGCCCTTCAGCGCCTACGGACAAGGCATCGCCTGCCCTGCGGACACGAACAGCTTCTTCTATCCGTTCACCGAGGGTGCGCTGTCGGCCTGGACTACATCGGCCGCAAGCGGCAATGTCCATTGCCATCGCTTCCTCTCCGGCACATCGATGGCGACCCCGCATGTGGCCGGCGCGATCGGGCTGATGCTCTCCACCAACACCAATCTGCGTCCCGACCAGGTCCGCGCGCTGCTGCGCGCCACCACCACCGCGCTTCCCGCCTGCGGCACCAACTGCGGTCCCGGCCTGCTGCACGTCCAGCGCGCGGTGAGCGCCGGGCGCATGACCACCACCGGTCCCTGCAGCGCGAATCCGGTCGCCGGCAGCGCATGCAAGATCGACGGCATCGCCCAATACCGCAATGCCTCGGGCGCACTCGTCGAGTCGGTGTATGCCTACGGGCAGATCTGGCAGTTCAACGCGAGCGGCACCCAGATCGGCGTGACCCGCAATCTGCGCGGCATACCGCGTTACGCCAGTGGCCCCTGCGCCTACGCGCCTGCAGGACAGCCGTGCGAGATCGAATCGATCGTGACGATGGAGCATCCCGGCATCGGCTACGTCGAATCGGTCTCCGCCTACGGACGCGGCTGGAATTTCGATATCAACGGCAGTCCATGGCCGGCGAACAACTTCCTGCTCTCCAGCATCGCGCGCTACGCCGCCGGGCCCTGCGCCTACGCCGGTTCATCGACCTCGTGCAAATTCGATACGCGCACGATTGTCCACGCGCCGGAATGGGGGCTCGATGGCCTGTTCGAGTCCATCACCGCCTACGGCCGTTACTGGATCTTCGACGGCGGCGGCAGGATGATCGAAAGCAACCCGCTGCTCAACGTGACGCGCTACGCCACTGGCCCATGCGCCTATCGACCGGCCGGGACGACCTGCAAGTTCGACAGCCTCGACCTGCAGCGCATTCCGGGCGGCGGCATCTCCGAAACCATCACTGCTTACGGGCGTTATTTCGAGTGGGACAGCAACGGCAATCCCACGGTCAACCACGGCAAACTGTTGACCACGATCACCCGCATGCGTTGAGCCGCCATCGCGCCCGGGCGGCATCTCCGCCCGGGCGCTTCGATCCTCAGATCGGCATGCTTCAGGTCGGAATGCTTCAGACAGGCATTTCGCTGCGCGTACCGAACGCATGCGACAGCGTGCCGCGATCGACGTATTCGAGTTCGCCGCCCAGCGGCACGCCGTGCGCGAGCCGGGTCGGTTTGACGTTGTGTTGGCGTGCGAGTTGCGCCAGATAGTGCGCCGTGGCTTCGCCTTCGACCGTCGGATTGGTCGCGATCACCAGTTCCTGCACCTCGCCTTCCGCAAAGCGCGCGGAAAGCATTTCGAGTCCAAGCTCACGCGGGCCGATACCGTCCAGCGGACTCAGTCGACCCTGCAGGACGAAATACAGGCCCCGGTAACCGGTGGCCTGCTCGATCACGAGACGATCCGCCGGCGATTCCACTGCGCAGAGCAGATGTACATCGCGGGACGCGTTGGCGCAGGTCGTGCAGAGTTCGCTTTCGCTGAAATCGCGGCAGCGCGTGCAGTGCCCGATGCGATCGACCGCCGCCGCCAGTGCGTCTGACAGCCGCTGACCACCATCGCGATCGCGCTCCAGCACGTGGTAAGCCATCCGCTGCGCGGTTTTCTGGCCGACCCCGGGCAGGATACGGAAGGCTTCGATCAGCTGTTCGAGGAGGGAGACTGTCATCTTTGCATCGTCATTCCCGCGAAAGCGGGAACCCGGTGACTTTCAATCGGAATTCTCAACGGATCAAGCAAAAGACGCTGGGTTCCCGCTTTCCCGGGAATGACGGGTATCAAATCAGAACATCCCCGGAATCTTCATCCCCGGCGGAATGGGCATGCCTGCCGTCGCGCCGGACATTTTCGCCTGCGATTCGGCATTGACCTTGTTCACGGCGTCGTTGATCGCAGCCACGACCAGATCCTCGGTCATTTCCGCATCGGACAGGACGCTGGGATCGATCTTCACGCTGCGGCATTCCATGCGGCCCGTCAGCGTCACGCTGACCATACCGCCGCCAGCGCTGCCGGTGACTTCGAGTTTGGCGAGTTCTTCCTGGGCGCGCTGCATGTTTTCCTGCATCTTCTGCGCCTGTTGCATCAGTTGGGCGATATTTCCACGCATGGGTAGGGTCTCTCGGGTTCAGTCTTCGAATGGACGGATGGAATCGGGGACGAGTTTCGCACCCTGCTGGCTCATCAGCCGCTGCACGTCGGGATGGGCCATGAACTGTTCTTCGGCAGCGGTCTGCTTCGCATCGCGCTGACGTTCGACGCGCTGATGCAGGGTTTCGGCATTGGCCGGCTTGGCGCTGTCGAATCTCAGTTGAACAACGCCGCCAAGCTGCGCACTGATCGTTTCGCTCAGCGCCTTGACCAGCGACGGGCTGCGCAGGTGATCGTCGTGGGCAGACAGCGACAAGCGCAGCACGCCATCGGCGTAACCGGTGAATGCCGCGTGCGCGGCGAGCTCGCGTGCCGGTCCGCGCAGACCGCTGTTGGCGAGCAGGTCGAGCCAACGGTCGTTGTCGATCTCGACCACTGGCGGCGCAACCGACATCGTCTGCACAGTAGGCTCGGCGGCAGCCTGTACCGGTCGTGCCGGCGGCGGGTCGAAGGCTGCCGGGGGCGGTGTCCGTACCGGAGCCTTGGGTGCTTGGATTTTAGGTGCTTCGATTGTTGCGGCTGTTGGACGTTGGGCGGATGCATCAAGCGCCGCGCGGGCCGCTTCGGGGCCACGGGCGGTTGTCGCGGCCGGTGCGCCGACGGTCGTCGCACCGGCTTCGGCCGGACGAAACGCGAGCATCCGCAGTGCGGTCATCTCGAATCCACCGCGCGGGCTGGGCGCCAACCCCAGGTCGCGCCGACCGTGCAGCGCCATCTGGTACCACAGTTGCACGACTTCCGGTCGCAGCTTGGCCGCAAGTGCGTCGACGTCGACACCATCGGTTTCGATTTCCGCCGAAGGCACCAGTTGCCGCACCTGCACCCTGTGCAGGGCTTCGGCCATGGCATCGATCACCCCGGCCCAATCGGGAGAAAAATCGGCCAGGGCCGAGATCTCGGCCAAAAGACTTTCGCCCTCGCCAGCGGCCAAGGCGTTCAGCACCGCGCCGACGCGCATCCGGTCGACCGTACCCAGCATCGTCGCAACGCCCGCATCGGTGAGCGAGGCGCCGCCGCTGCTTGCGCCGGTGTATGCGATGGCCTGATCGAGCAGCGACAGACCATCGCGCAGACTGCCGTCGGCGGCCTTGGACAACTGGCGAATCGCCCCGGCTTCGGCCGGGATGCCCTCGGCTTCCAGTATTTTCGCGATCTGCCCTTGGATCTGGGGCTCTTCCAGCCGCTTCAGATTGAACTGCAGGCAGCGCGACAGCACCGTCACCGGCAGTTTCTGCGGGTCGGTGGTCGCCAGCAGGAATTTCACGTGCCCAGGGGGCTCTTCCAGCGTCTTCAGCAGCGCATTGAAGGCCGACTTCGACAGCATGTGCACTTCGTCGATCAGATAGACCTTCACCCGCCCGCGCGACGGCATGTACTGCGCGTTGTCGATCACCTCGCGGACGTCGTCGACGCCGGTGTTGCTGGCGGCATCGATTTCGAGCAGATCGATGAACCGGCCGGCATCGATATCACGGCAGGAATTGCACTCGCCGCAGGGCTCCGCCGACGTGCCGCGCTCGCAGTTCAGCGATTTCGCGAAGATCCGGGCGATCGTGGTCTTGCCCACCCCGCGTGTACCGGTGAACAGGAAAGCGTGGTGCACGCGGCCGGTATCGAGCGCATTGGTGAGCGCGCGGACGACGTGCTCCTGCCCGACCAGTTCGGCGAAGCGTTTGGGGCGCCACTTGCGGGCGAGAACGAGATAGGACATCCGCACATTCTGCCACGCGCGGCGGTTCGGTCGACGCCAGTGGAACGCTTCCTTGTCCAAGGGCCGCAGGCCGGCTAGAATCGGCGGTCCTGAACACGGCCGGATGCCGGGATCGGGATAGAGACGGAGAGGTGTCCGAGTGGTTGAAGGAGCACGCCTGGAAAGTGTGTAAGCGTCTAAACCGCGCTTCGGGGGTTCGAATCCCCCTCTCTCCGCCAGAACCGTGAAACAAGCCCTTGATTAGTCAAGGGCTTTTTCTTTTTTATGTTTCTGGTATGCCATTTGGTATGCCACGAGGCGTTGGCTAGGGTTCGGTGTCGTTGGGCTTGGTTGTGATTGGACAGGCATACGGCAGTTGGCGGCAGGTCCCAACTGGACCTATCCGCTGTTGGACCGGCCTATTGGGCGCGTGGTCATGGCCCTGCTCGATTCAGGTCTCCAAAGGCTCGCGTGACGGAACTCTGGCGAGCTACATATTCCAGCGATAAATATCAGTCCTAGTCTGCCGGACACCGCAAGCTGTGCCCCCGCCAAGAATGAGGCTAGCCGTTTATTAATGCGCTCGTGTGCCTTTCGGTCAGCACAGGGGCAAATCCCCCGCCCGGGGTTCGAAAGTTAGTGGTCTGTCCCTGGTACATCCGCGCCGCATATAGAAGCACTTCGCCACGATAGGCGTAACACCGGATGTCGACCTTTAGCGGGTCCGAGCCTGGATTCACATGGCGCTCGCTGGGCGCCACGATCTTCTGGGCCACATAGTTGCCACGGGCAATCTCATCCCATACCCGACGCGTCAGCTTGTCGCCGCGATAACTGGCCTTGCTGCCAAAGCCGGCCGCAGGTTTGAAGAACAGGTGGCGGCGATCGGCCCACATTGACTCGCGATTCTCTGGTGTCACCAAACCAGTCGCAGGAACAGCGGCAATCAGGGTATCGATCGATAGCTGGCTTGCGCCTGAGTCCTGCAGAAAATCCGGGTCGCCCAGCACGCTGAGGTTTCGTTTGTCCGCATATAACGCGTGGGCGCGGGGATGTGGGCTCATCATGACTTCTCCCGCCAGATAGGCTGCCCGCAAAGCTTCATGGGCAGGTTCCTGGAGCGCAAAATCCGTCAACCGGGTATAGACATAGTCCACCGCCCTCTCACCTAGCCACAATCGGTTCTGCTTGTGGACCAGTTCCTCCGGACCGCAGATCTCGGCGCGGTAGCCGTGCCGCCGCAGGAGGTCCCGAAAGAGCACGAATTCCGGGTAAAGGTACTGTTGCCTCGGCGCCTCATCAACGATTGCCACAAATGCCAGCGGTGCAGGACCGCGCTGGAGATGCCACTCTGTCAGCATCGCCTCAAGGACGGCCTCCTCCACGTGCTCTGCGTCAGTCGGTGCCATAGTCAGTTCGGGCATGCAGTTTCGTTGAGCCTGACCGAGAAGTGCGTTTAGCAACACGCCACCTGGGTTGGTGTTGATCTCGATCAGCCGTGGTCCGTTCGGCGTCAGATGAAAGTCCAACCCGAGCAACCCTCCCGGCGATCCCGGATCGAAGTTCGCGATTTCAGGCGCCCATGACATGACGGCCGATTGGTAGGCCGGCGAGGCAGTCACCAATTCGATGGCCGTCACCACCCGCGCCACCTGTTCGATGTGGCGGCGCGAGACATAGAAAGGCAGCGCCGAGAACAAGTGGGGGTGGGATTTGGCTAATGCTTCAGGCAGTCCGTGAGTGCCCATAACTGTCTCGAGTTCGGCATGCAGAGCTTTCTGGTCGACGGCGAGGCAGAAGCATTCTCGATTCAAAGCCTCTACAGATGAGGTGGACGCACAGGCGCTAGCACACACATCTGACCCGATAGGCGGTGGAAACCCGTTCATGAAATATGGCAATCCTCGAAAATCAAAGATCACTTTACCTCTGCGCTTCAAACCTGGACGCGGCTCCAGGCTGGTGAACTTGATTTAAGTCAAGAAACTATTCATCCAGGGGTGTAGTCTCCGGCTCACCATGTACCGATACCGCCGCCGACGCCTGCGTACCCAGCTTTCGATCCTCGCGATCATCGCGCTGTTGTGGTCGCAGGTCTTGTTGGCTAGTCATCCGGGGTGCTCGATGGCAGCCATGGCATTGGCGGAGATCGCGGCTCCGGCAGTGGCTGACCCTGACTGCCACCATTCAGAACTGTCCAGCGAATCGACTGTCTGCGCTGCCCATTGCAGCCAAGGCGACCAGAGCAGTGAAGTGGTCCGTGTTCCGCCCGTTCCTGCTTTGGCATCCTCGCTGGCTTTCAGTGTCCCGTTGATCGTAATGCTGGAGGCCGATCGGACTCCCCACCTTGAGCAGTCGCCTCCGGTTTCCTGGCACCGACCTACCTCGCATCCCGCCAGCCTTCTGTTGATTTGACCTCCGACTGATGTCCGGCGGCGCCCCGCTGCGCCCGCCGTCATTTACGTCGGCATGGTCGTCTTTGCACGGCATGTCCCCTCCGCAGCGGTACCGCCACTTCTTTCGAAGGCGGACCTTGCAAGGCCAGAGACATGGAACATCCCCTTTTTCTACAGCGCTGCATTCGCCGCCCTTCGGCGATGGCGGGCACCTTTGCCGCGCACTGTGGCCGTCCACGGTCACTGCGGGCGCTTCTTTTTTTCGTTCTCGGCGTGACGTTTGCGATTTCGCTGAGTGGCAGTCCCGATGCCTTCGCGGCTGAACCGGACCCCGGCAAGGACATCGCCTCGATTCGGGATTGGCTGTACACGAACAACCCGCAACTGCGCGCCCTGCAAGCCGATGCCGACGCCGCCGAGGCTCGGATCCTGCCGGCGGGCGCCCTGCCCGACCCCATGGCATCAGTGGAGCTGGACGGCATCGATCCCGGTCGCCCCTCGCTGCTGCCGGCCAACGTCGGCTTGACGACCTACCGGTTGAAGCAGCAGTTTCCGCTCTGGGGCAAACGCGAGCTGTCGCGCAACGTTGCGCACTTCGAGGCCCAATCGGCCCGATACGAGCGCGATGCCACTGCGTTGGAACTTCTGGCCCAGGCCGAAGCAGCCTACGTGCGCTACTGGCATATCCGCGAAGCGGTAGCAGTGATCGATCGACGGATCGCGTTGCTGGATCAGATCGAGGAAGTGGCGGGCGTGCGCTATGCCTTGGGCATGGCCGCGCAGCAGGATTCGATCCGGGCGCAGGTCGAGCACACGACGATGCAACGCGAGCGCATCGAACGCCTCGCCACCCGACGTGAGGCAATGGCAGCCTTGAACGCCCTGCTTGGGCGGCGGGCAGACGCTCCGCTGGCCGAGCCCACCGCGCAACCGGTGCTGACGGTTGAGGACAGCACTCTCGCTGCGGCGCTGCAACGGCTCGATCGTGGAGCACACCCGGCATTGCAGGCCAGCATGGCAATGGCCACGGCCGCCAATAGCAACGTTGAGCTCGTGCGACGCAACCGTTTTCCCGACGTCTCGCTAAGTCTCGGCACGATGCAGCGCGGCAATCGTCTGGACGGCTATGAAGTGATGGTGGAGGTCGAGATCCCGTTCCAGCAACACGCCCGCCGTGAGCGCGAGCGCGAGTCGCGCTTGCTCGAAGACGGGGCAATCGCCCGCGCCACCGCGGCACGCAGCGAACTGGAAGGCGAGCTCGGCTCTGCCTGGGCCCGCTGGACCAGCGCCCGAGAACAGCGCGAGCTGATCGAGAAGACCCTGCTGCCGCAGTCTGATGCGAACTTCAAGTCGGCACTGGCCAGCTATCAGGTCGGTGAAGTCGACTTCGGCACCCTGCTCGAAGCCCTGCGCGAATGGCAGGGCGCCGACCTCGCACGCGTGGATGCCACGCGCGACGAACTTTTGGGCGCCGCCGCCGTGCGCGCCATTGATGGAGACATCCAGTGACCCGTACCCAGACCCTGTCGCTCGCCATTGGCGTCGCGCTCGCCGCCCTCGCCGTCGGCTGGATGGCCGGCCGCGCCACGAACAATTCACCGACCGCAAGCACATCGGTCGACACGCTGGCCGCCGAACGCAAGGTGCTCTATTACCGCAATCCCATGGGCCTTCCGGACACGTCGCCGGTGCCGAAGAAGGACCCGATGGGCATGGACTACGTCCCGGTCTATGCCGACGACGCCCCGCCGGCGGCCCCGGGCACGGTGGTGATGCCGCCGGACAAGGTGCAGGCGCTGGGCGTGCGCACCGAAGCGGTCAAGCGTGGGGCCTTGGCCACCACCGTGCGCACCAGCGGCACGGTCGAGGTCGACGAGACCCGGCAATACGCGATCGCGCCGCGATTCGAAGGCTGGGTGGAGCGGCTGTACGCGAACCAGACCGGCATGCGGGTCCGCGCCGGGCAGCCGCTGCTGTCCGTCTACAGCCCACAGCTGGCCGCGGCGCAGCAGGAATACCGGCTGGCCGACGAGACTGCCCGCAGGCTGGCCGAGTCCGATCCCGCCAGCGCGGCGTCGATGGTCCGCCTGCGCGATGCCGCCCGCACCCGCCTGCGCAACTGGGAAATCAGCGACTCGCAACTGGGCAAGACGGTCCTGGTCCTCACTGCGCCCGCGGACGCGGTGGTGATCGAGAAGCCGGTGGTCCAGGGCGCGCGCTTCGAGCCGGGCGAAACCATCCTGCGCCTGGCCGACCTGTCGACGGTCTGGGTGATCGCCAAGGTGCCGGCGGCGCAGGCCGCGGGCATCAAAACTGGTCAGGTGGCCCGCTTTGAAACCGTGGCCCTGCCCGGCCAGGTGGCCGAGGGCGAGGTCACCTTCGTGCAGCCCGTCATCGATGCGATAACGCGCACCGTGGACGTGCGCATCGCCCTGCCCAACCCCAACGGCGACCTGCGTCCCGGGCTCTACGGAACGGTGCTGCTAGAGGAGCCGGGGGCGGGGCCGGTCCTGACCGTTCCGCGCTCCGCCGTGCTCGACAGCGGCACGCGCCAGGTGGTGCTGATCGAAACCGGTCCTGGCCGCTTCGCACCGCGCGATGTCACCCTGGGTCGCCGCGGTGGCGATCGGATCGAGATCCTCGACGGACTGGCCGAGGGCGAGCAGGTCGTGGTCTCCGCGAACTTCCTGATCGACGCGGAAAGCAACCTGCAGTCGGCGCTGGAGGGTCTTGGCGGTCATGCAGGACATGGCACGCCCTCGGGCACCAGCGAGGATCCACAACCCGAGTCCGGCGATGGCGTCTCCGATCCGCACGCAGGTCATTCCATGCCGGCCACCCCGGAGGAGACTCCGCGCTCCTCCACCGGCCACGAGGGGCACTGACATGCTTGGCCGCCTCATCGAATGGTCGATACGCAACGTCTTCCTGGTCCTGGTGATGGCACTGGCCATCGTCGCCGGTGGCATCTACGCGCTGATGAACACGCCGCTGGACGCACAGCCGGACCTGTCGGACGTGCAGGTGATCGTGTTCACCGAGTACCCGGGGCAGGCGCCCCAGGTGGTCGAGGACCAGGTCACCTATCCGCTGACCAGCGCCCTGCTCGCGGTGCCGAAGTCGAAGGACGTCCGCGGGTTCTCGTTCTTCGGCGCCTCCTTCATCTATGTCATCTTCGAGGAGGGCACGGACCTCTACTGGGCGCGCTCGCGCGTGCTCGAAAACCTCAACGTCGCCTCCAAGAACCTCCCGGCCGGCGTGGCACCCGCTCTGGGCCCCGACGCCACGGGCGTGGGCTGGGTCTACCAGTACGTCCTCAAGAGCGACCGCCACTCGCTGGACGAGCTGCGCGCCATGCAGGACTGGTACTTGCGTTACCAGCTCACCACCGCGCCCGGCGTGGCCGAGGTCGCCAGCGTTGGCGGCTTCGTGCGCCAGTACTCGATTACCGTCGACCCCTTGCGCCTGCGCGAGTTCGACATCCCGCTATCGCGGGTATCCGAGGTGATCGCCGCGAGCAACCGCGACGTCGGCGGCCGCGTGATCGAGATGGCCGAGACCGAGTACATGGTCCGCGGCCGTGGCTACCTGCGCGGCATCGAGGACATCGAGAGCCTGGTGCTGCGCGCCGAAGGAGGCGCGCCGGTGCTGATCGGCGATGTTGCCCGGGTCGAACTGGTGCCCGACGAGCGCCGTGGCATCGCCGACCTGGACGGCGAAGGCGATGTCGTGGCCGGGATTGTCATTGCGCGGTTCGGCGAGAACGCCTTGGCCGTGATCGGCGGGGTGAAGGACAAGATCGCGGAACTTGCACGAGGCTTGCCCGAAGGCGTCAGCGTCCAGGCGGTCTACGACCGGTCAGACCTCATCGTGCGTGCAATCAAGACCCTGCGCACGACTTTGCTCGAGGAAAGCCTGATCGTCGCCCTGGTCTGCCTGGTGTTCCTGTTTCATGCGCGCAGCGCGCTGGTTGCGATCGTCATGCTGCCGATCGGCGTGCTGATCGCGGTGATCGCGATGCGTGCGCTGGGCATGAACTCCAACATCATGAGCCTGGGCGGCATCGCGATTTCGATCGGCGTAATGGTCGACGCGGCGATCGTCATGATCGAGAACGCGCACAAGCACATCGAGCGCGCGGATGGCACGCGCAGCCGCATCCAGCTGATCATCGATGCCTGCCGCGAGGTCGGGCCGGCGCTTTTCTTCAGCCTGATGATCATCACCGTCTCGTTCCTGCCGGTGTTCGCCCTGGAGGCGCAGGAAGGCCGCCTGTTCAAGCCATTGGCGTTCACCAAGACGTTCGCCATGGCCGGTGGGGCCCTGCTTTCGGTGACGCTCGTCCCCGTGCTCATGCTGCTGTTCGTGCGCGGCAAGATCGTTCCCGAGCAGAAGAATCCGGTGAACCGGTTCCTGGTCGCTGTCTACCGTCCCGTGATCAACCTCGTGCTGCGGCACCGCATGGCCACGATCGCGATCGCCCTCGTCGCCCTGTTCGCCAGTCTGTGGCCCGCGTCGCGGCTGGGCAGCGAGTTCATGCCCACGCTCAACGAGGGCACGCTTTTGTACATGCCGGCATCGCTGCCTGGCATGTCGGTGACCAAGGCCTCGGAGCTGCTGCAACAGCAGGACCGGATCATCAAGGGCTTCCCGGAAGTTGAGTCGGTGTTCGGCAAGGCGGGTCGTGCCCTGACCGCCACCGATCCGGCGCCACTGGAGATGTTCGAAACGACCATCAACCTCAAGCCCGAGGACCAGTGGCGCGACGGCATGACCACCGACAAGCTCATCGCCGAGATGGACGCGGTGCTGAAGTTCCCCGGCGTGGCCAACTCGTGGACGATGCCGATCAAGGCCCGCACCGACATGCTGGCCACCGGCATCCGCACGCCCGTGGGCATCAAGCTCTTCGGCAATGATCTTGAGCAGCTCGACGCCCTGGCCACCGAGATCGAAGCGGTGGTGCGCGAGGTGCCGGGAACGACCAGCGCGTTCGCCGAGCGCCTGACCGGGGCCTACTATCTCGATATCACGCCCGACCTGCGCAGTCTGGCGCAATACGGGGTCACCCTGGGCGAAGTCCAGGACGTTGTGGCGGCCGCACTCGGCGGCGAGATGGTCACGACGATCCTCCAGGGCCGCGAGCGTTTCAGCGCAATCGTGCGCTATCCGCGCGAGCTGCGCGACGACCCGCACCGCATCGGCAGCCAGGTCCTGGTGCCGGTGCCCGGCGGCGCCCAGGTGCCCCTCGGCGAGTTGGCGCGGATCGAGGTCAAGAAAGGGGCGCCCAGCATCCGCACCGAGAACGCCATGCTGGCGGCCTACATCTACGTCGATACGCGTCAGAGCGATCTCGGCCGCTACGTGGAGGCGGCACAGCAGGCCGTTGCCGAGCAGGTGCAGTTCCCACCGGGCTACTACGTGACCTGGAGCGGGCAGTACGAGTACATGCAGCGCGCCGCCGAAAAGATGCGCGTCGTCATCCCGGTGACGCTGGCGCTGATCTTCCTGCTGCTGTACCTCAACTTCCGGCGCGTAACCGAGTCGTTGATCGTGATGCTGTCAGTGCCGTTCGCGCTGGTCGGCGGCATCTGGCTGATGTGGATGCTCGACTACAACGTCAGCGTCGCGGTGATCGTGGGCTTCATCGCGCTGGCGGGCGTTGCCGCGGAAACCGGCGTGGTGATGCTGATCTACCTCGACCACGCGCTCGAGGCGCGGGCCGTGCAGCGTCGGGCCGAAGGCCGCTCGCTGGATGCACGCGACCTGCGCGAGGCGATCGTCGAAGGTGCGGTCGACCGCGTGCGCCCGAAGATGATGACCGTGGTCGCGATCATGGCCGGCCTGCTGCCGATCATGTGGAGCAGCGGCACCGGCTCGGAGGTGATGCGCCGCATCGCCGCGCCGATGGTGGGTGGCATGGTCTCGTCCACGGTGTTGACCCTGGTGGTGATTCCGGCGCTGTACTCGCTGATCAAGCAACGGCAGCTGGCCAGGAAGCCGCCAGCACCTGCTGTGCTGCCCGTGGAAGTGCCGTGATGCGTCCCACTTTCAACCCACCTGGGCAAAGGCGGTCCGCGTCTGCGCGGGTCCATCGTATCGCTGCGGGAGCACCAGGCGTCTTGTCATTGATGGCATCGCGTCAGTCGAGCTTGACCTGTGTGCGGGACACAGGTCTAGCGTGATCAGCATCTTTCCGGGAGCGCACCAATGACGGGCAAAGTCGAATCAGCGCCGCCGCTGATGACGGTACGCCAGTTGGCACAGCAGGGCGACGTCACGGTGCATGTAGTGCGCAACTATCTGCGGCGCGGCCTGCTGCGAGCGGCCACGCATACCGAGGGCGGGTATCAGCTCTTTGCGACTTCGGAGCTCCAGCGCCTGCACTTCATTCGCACGGCGCAACAGCTCGGCTTCACGCTGGCCGAAATCGAGGAGATCATCCGCCACAGCCTGCTGCCACAAAGTCCCTGCCCGCTCGTGAGGGACATCATCCGACGCAGGCTCGACGACACCCGCCAGCAACTGGACAGGCTTCTGGCCATGCACGAACGGATGGAACGAGCCATCCACGCTTGGGCCGCGCTGTCGGACTCCATTCCGACTGGCGACGATGTCTGCGCATTGATCGAAGCCGTTGCCGCGACGGAAGGCGGCAAGTTCGTCAAGGCCACCCCGCGACGACTCCTCGGGCGTCGCCTCACTCAGGAGAATTTGCCATGACTGCCCCCCGCTCTCCCGCCACGTCCGGGTCCCGACGTTGGGTCTTCTGGATCTTCCTCGCGCTGGCCGTGTTCTATCTGGGCGTCGAGCATCGCGCCCACCTCGCAGGAACGCTCCGCTGGTTGCCACTGGCCATCCTGCTGCTGTGCCCCCTCATGCATGTGTTCATGCACAAGGGGCATGGCGGGCATGGAGGTCACGGGCGCGGCGGCAATGCCGACGACACACCCAACGGCAGCCCCGACACCCGTGGCAAGCCCGTACTGACCGACGAAACGTCCGACACCTCGACTGGAGGGCACTGACATGCATGCACCTGACTCTGGCTACGGTCTTTGGCTCCTGGCCGCCATCAACTCCGCGTTCTTCATCTTCTTTGCCTGGAGCTTCTACAAGCCGTTGACCCGGTGGGACTGGCGTGGGTTCGGGATGTTCTCCGCCTTCGTCGTGGCCCTGTTCGCGGAAATGTATGGCTTCCCGCTGACGCTGTACGTCCTGGGCGGCTGGCTCAGCGCCAACTATCCGCAGGTGAACTGGCTCAGCCATGACGCGGGCCATCTGCTGGAGATGTGGTTCGGCTGGCGCGCCAACCCGCATTTCGGTCCATTCCACATCGCCAGTTTCGTCCTGATCGGCGGCGGCTTCTGGCTGCTGTCGGCCGCCTGGCCCGTGCTGTATCGGGCACAGCGTGAGGGCCGGCTCGCCCGGGAGGGCGTGTATGCGCGCATGCGCCACCCGCAGTACGTCGCCTTCGTGCTCGTGCTGACCGGCTTCCTGCTGCAGTGGCCCACGCTGCTCACGCTCGCCAGCTATCCAGTGCTCGTGTGGGCCTATGCCCGCCTGGCGCGCCGTGAGGAAAAAGACTGCTTGAGCCGCTTCGGCGACGACTACGTCCGCTACATGCAGGCGGTGCCGGCCTTCATCCCCCGACGCCGGCGCGGCCCCGCCCCATCCCAAGGAGAAGCCCGATGATGCAGGTCCACGAACTCACGGTGCGTAAGCGCACCTGGCCCATCGGCGACATGGTGAGTACCGGCTGCGCGCGCACGCTGGAGAAGGCTGTGGCCGCGCTGCCTGGAGTTACGGCCACGAGCGCCAATTTCGCCACCGCGACCCTGCAGGTGTCCTACGACCCGGCCCGCCTGTCGTCGGGCGCGGTCGCCACCGCGATCCGCAACTGCGGCTTCCAATGCGAGGCATCGGCGGACGATGCGGTGCACGATGCAGCCCAGGCAACAGGGGCGCACGCCCATCACGCGCGTGCCGGGCATAGACAGGGTACGGCCGCGGAGCACCCCGCCGACACCCACGCCGACCACGGCGATGACGCCAAGGATGCCGCGGGCCACGACGCCCATGCGGGCATGAACCACGGCAGCGATCTGCACGCCGCGGCGCGCGACATGGGCCGCCGCTTCCTGGTCGCCCTCGCCTTCGCGATCCCGGTGTTCGTGTGGTCGCCCATGGGCGGCCTGATGGAGCCGCCGCCGGTGCCGTTCGGGCTGCGTGAAAACGTCTGGCTGTTCCTGCTGGCAACAGGCGCGGTGCTCTATCCCGGCTGGCCATTCTTCAGTGCGGCGATCCGGTCCCTGCGGCGCGGCGTACTCGACATGGCGGTATTGGTGCTCCTCAGCGTGGGCACCGGTTACGGCTTCAGCATCGCGTCGACGTTCTTCATCGACGGGCCGAACTTCTACGAGGCCTCGGCGGTCCTGCTGACCTTCGTCCTGCTTGGCCACTGGCTCGAGATGCGGGCCCGCGCCGGCGCCTCGGATGCCATGAAGGCGTTGTTGAAGCTGTCACCGCCCCGCGCGGTGGTGCGCCGCGAGGGCGAGGAGCTTGAGATCTCGACCGCCGAGGTTCTGGTAGGCGACGTCGTGGTGGTTCGGCCCGGTGCCAAGATTCCGGTCGACGGCACGGTCACCGAAGGCAGCTCGCAGGTCGACGAATCCATGCTGACCGGCGAGTCGATGCCGGTGCGCAAGGATCCGGGAGCGTCCGTCGTCGGCGGGTCGATCAACAAGAGCGGCGCATTCGCCTACACCGCCACCAAGATCGGCAGCGACACGGCGCTGGCGCAGATCATCAAGCTGGTCCAGACCGCGCAGAACTCCAAGGCGCCCGCGCAGTTGCTCGCCGACCGCGCCTCGCAGTGGCTGGTGCTGGCCGCGATCGTGATCGGGCTGCTGACGTTCGCGGTCTGGTTCTGGTGGCTGGGACAGCCGCTCATGTTCGCGCTCACGCTGACGATCACCGTCTTCGTCATCGCCTGTCCCGATGCACTCGGCCTGGCCACGCCGATGGCGATCATGATCGGCACGGGCCTGGGCGCACGCCACGGCATCCTGTTCAAACATGCCGAATCGATCGAGAAGAGCGCGCGCCTGGACGTGGTGATCTTCGACAAGACCGGCACCCTGACGGTCGGCGCCCCCGAGGTGGTCGACATGGCGGTCGCGCCGGGCTGGACGCAGGAGCGATTGCTGGCCACAGCTGCCGCGGTCGAGGCGCACTCCGAACACCCGCTGGCACAGGCCATCCTCAAGCGCGCCGGTCCGGTGGCCGAGCGCGCTACGAACTTCACCAACATCGACGGCCAGGGTGCCACCGGCGTGGTCGACGCGGTCCAGGTGCTGCTGGGCAACCGGATCCTGATGGTCGAGCACGGCATCGACCTCTCCGTACTGGAAGCGGAGGCCGCCCGCCTCACCGGCGCCGGCCGCACGGTGATCTATGCCGGGGTGGATAGCCAACTCGTGGGCTTCTTCGCGATTGCCGACGCGATCCGGGAGACCTCGCGCGCCGCGATCGACGAATTGCACCGTCGCAACATCAAGGTGGCGATGATCACCGGCGACAACCGCCCCACGGCCGAACGCGTGGCGCAGGACCTGGGAATCGACATCGTGCTGGCCGACGTGCTGCCGGGCGGCAAGGCCGACGAAGTCATCAAGCTGCAGTCGCAGGGCCTCAAGGTCGGCATGGTGGGCGACGGCATCAACGACGCACCGGCGCTGACCCAGGCGGACGTTGGCTTCGCTATCGGCGCCGGTACCGACGTCGCAATCGAAAGCGCGGACGTCGTGCTCATGCACAGCGACCCCTACGACGTCGTGCGCGCGACCACCATCGCCCGCGCCACCCTGCGCAAGATGCACCAGAACCTGGGTTGGGCCGTGGGTTACAACGTCCTGGCCTTCCCGCTCGCGGCCGGTGTGCTCTATCCGTTCGTGCTGTCGCCGGAAATCGCCGCCCTGTCGATGTCGGGAAGCTCGGTCATCGTGGCGGTCAACGCACTGCTGCTGCGCCGTGTTCGGCTGGTCCCACGCAACGACGCGGTTCCCTCATCTACCTCCGCCAATGCCGCAGCGTAGCCGTCAACCCACAGGAGCACCCATGAACAACGAAACCAGTCCCACCCTCCAGTTCCTCGGCGCCGCGGGCACGGTCACCGGCTCGCGCTATCTGGTCGAGGCCAATGGCCAGCGCGTGCTGGTCGACTGCGGCCTGTTCCAGGGCTACAAGCAGCTGCGCGAACGCAACTGGGCCCCGTTTCCCGTCGAGCCATCTTCGATCGACGCGGTCGTCCTGACCCACGCCCACCTCGACCATTCGGGCTATCTGCCCGCGCTGGTCAAGCAGGGGTTCCGCGGGCGGATCCACTGCACCCACGGCAGCGTCGCCCTGTGTGGCCTGCTGCTTCCCGACAGCGGGCACCTGCTCGAAGAGGAGGCGAAGTACGCCGCGCGCAAGGGCTACTCGAAGCACAAGGAGCCGCGTCCGCTCTACACAGAAGACGACGCCCGCCGCAGTCTGAAGCAGCTCAAGGGGAATGACTACGAGCACGAGATCGAGGTCGCGCCCGGCTTCACGGTCTGCTTCCATCCGGCGGGCCACATCCTTGGGGCAGCCCATGTGAGCATGGAGGTACATGGCCAGCGCCTGCACTTCAGCGGCGACCTGGGACGGCAGCAAGAGTCGCTGATGAATCCGCCGACGCCCCTGCCCGCCTGTGACGTACTGGTCTGCGAGTCCACCTATGGCAATCGCGAACACATTCCGATCGACCAGGAGGCGGAGTTGGCCCCCATCATCCGCCGCGTTGCCGCCCGTGGGGGCGTGATCGTCATCCCCGCCTTTGCCATCGGCCGCGCCCAGGCGCTCATGCTTCATATCGCCCGGCTGCGTGAGCGCAATGAGATCCCTCGCGTGCCGGTCTACCTCAACAGTCCAATGGCGATCAACGCTACCCGGCACTACCACGCCCACCATTCCGAACACCACGTGTCCGAAGAGGACTGCGAGCGGATGTTCGACGTGGCCACCTTCGTCAACACGGTCGAGGAGTCCAAGGCGCTCAATCGCCAGCGCGGCCCGATGATCATCATCTCGGCCAGCGGCATGATCACCGGCGGGCGCGTGCTGCACCACATCGAGGCCTTCGGAGCGGACGAGCGCAATGCGATCCTGCTGGCGGGCTACCAGGCCGGCGGAACACGCGGTGCCGCGCTGGCGGCGGGAAAGCGCACCTTGCGCATGTTCGGCCGCGAGGTGCCGATCCGCGCCGAGGTCGTGCAGTTGCAAGGCTTCTCGGGCCACGCCGATGCCGGCGAACTCCTGGACTGGATGCGCACCGCGCCTTCCGCGCCCCGCATGGTCTACCTCACCCACGGCGAGCCGGATGCGGCCGACACGCTGCGCGGGCGCGTGCAGCGCGAGCTGGGCTGGCGCGCGCGCGTGCCGGAGCACCTGGAGCAGGTTGGACTGGAGGATGCGCGATGACCACGCCGGGCCACACCCGCCTGCGCGTCACCCGTGCCGGCATCGACACCTACCAGCAGCCAGTGGTCTACATGCACCGCGACTGTGAAGTCTGCCGCTCGGAAGGCTTTGCTGCGATGACGCGGGTAAGGCTGGACGTGGGCACGCGTACGCTGGTGGCGACGCTGAACGTGGTCGTCGACGATCGGCTCGGCCTGGACGAGGTGGCGCTGTCGGAGGTCGCGTGGACGCTCCTCGATCCCGTGTCCGGCGCCCTAGCCTGGGTTCGGCACGCTGAGCCCGCGGCATCGGCAGGTGCGCTCCGCGCGAAGGTGTTCGGTGCGCGGCTGGACGACGCCCAGTACCTCGCCTTGGTGCAGGACGTGATGGGAAGCAGGTTGTCCGACCTGGAGCTTGCCGCTTTCGTCACAGCCAGCGCGGGTGACCGCCTGGACCATGCGGAGACGACCGCGCTGACGCGGGCCATGATCTCCGTGGGCCAGCGCCTGGACTGGGGCGAAGGGCCGGTGCTGGACAAACACTGCGTGGGCGGCCTGCCTGGCAATCGCACCACCCCGATCGTGGTGGCCATCGTGGCTGCGCTGGGTTACCGCATCCCGAAGACCTCGTCGCGCGCCATCACGTCGCCCGCGGGCACCGCCGACACCATGGAAGTGATGGCGCCGGTGGCGCTCGACCTGGCGGCGATGCGGCGGGTGGTGGAGCGCGAGGGCGGCTGCATCGTGTGGGGTGGCAACGTGCGCCTGAGCCCGGCCGACGACATCCTGATCCGGGTCCAGCGCCCGCTGGACTTCGACAGCGACGGCCAACTGGTTGCCAGCGTGCTGTCGAAGAAGATCGCTGCTGGCTCCACCCACGTCCTGATCGACATGCCGGTGGGTCCGACGGCCAAGGTGCGTAGTGAGGCCGCGGCCCACAGCCTCGGCGCACGGCTTGCGCACACCGCGGGTGCTTTGGGATTGCAGCTGCGCATCCATCGTTCCGACGGCAGCCAGCCGGTGGGCCGGGGAATCGGCCCCGCGCTCGAGGCGCACGATGTGCTCAAGGTGTTGCGCAACGCGGCCGATGCACCCGCCGACCTTCGCGAACGCGCACTTGCGCTGTCCGCGGCGCTGCTGGACATGGCACCGGGCAGCAGTGCCGGCACCGGACTTGAGCGCGCGCGCAGCGTGCTGGATTCCGGGGACGCGCTAGCCAAGTTCCTGGCGATCTGCGAGGCCCAGGGAGGATTCCGTGAACCGCCACGGGCCGCATTCACCGCCGAAGTCCCGGCAATCGCATCGGGCCGCATCGCGGAGATCGACAACCGCCGGCTGGCCAAGCTGGCCAAACTCGCCGGCGCACCGACTTCCCCCACCGCTGGACTGGAGACCGGCCTGCGGGTCGGCGATACGGTCGAGCGCGGACAGCCCCTGATGACACTGCATGCGGAGTCTCCGGGAGAACTGGCTTACGCCCTTGAGCACGCTGCGGCGTTGCAACCCTTTGTCCTCGCGGAGATCCCATGAACCGTGTACTGATGCCGTTCCCGGCCGATACGGCCCTGGCTGACACCTTCGCCCCGCCCCTGCAGGCACGGGTTTCATCCGTGGCCTGGCGGCACTTCCCCGATGGCGAGTCGCTCGTCACCCTGGACGACGCACTGGACGGCGCCGATGTGGCGATCCTAGCCAGCCTGCGCAACGCCGATGCCCTGGCCCTCCCGCTGCGCTTCGCCGCCCGGGCCGCGCGTGAGTTCGGGGCGCGCTCGGTCGGCTTGATCGCACCGTACCTGGGCTACATGCGCCAGGACACTCGCTTCAATCCGGGGGAAGCGGTCAGTACGCCACTGTTTGCGCAGTTCCTCGAAGAGGCCTTCGACTGGCTGGTGACCGTGGACCCGCACCTGCACCGCGTCGAGCGCCTGCAGTCGCTCTACCGGATTCCGACGGCCCACGTGTCGGCGACGCCAGCCGTGGCCCGCTGGATCGCAGAGACGGTCCCCGACGCGGTGCTGATCGGACCCGACAGCGAGAGTGAACAATGGGTCGCCGACATTGCGGCCCGGTCCGGCATGCCCTACCAGGTGCTGGCCAAGGAACGGCATGGCGACTACGACGTGCGCGTAAGCCTGCCCAACCCGCAGGCCGTGGCCGGCCGGACCCCGGTCCTGATCGACGACATCGTGTCGTCCGGCCACACGATCCTGGAAACCCTCGCACACCTGCGTCGATTGTCGCTGCCGCCGCCGCTGCTGGTCGCCATCCATCCGGTGTTCGCCGGCGATGCCTATGCCCGCCTGCAGGAAGCGGGCCTGGCCCGCATCGTGAGCACCGACACCATTGCCCACCCGTCCAACGCGATCGCGCTGGGCCCAGACCTCGCCGCCGCGGCCTCGGCCTTGATGACCGCTTCGACCGATTCCCCGGAGGACTCATGAACCTGCATCTCAACTGCTGCACCGCCGACCAGCTGTCGGCCGCCGAGCGCCAGAGGATTCTTGAACTGGCCGACGCCCACCGGCAGGTTGATCCCGCCTTCGCCCACTGGGCTGCCGGCTACGGCGTGATCCGGCATGACCCGCTTACCCAGCTGCGGGTCCGCCAGATGGTCGACGAGCTGGTTGCCCTGGGCCGCACGCCCGATGCCGGCACCGCCTGGCAGCGCCTCGCCGCCGCCGATCGCGTCACCAGCGCCGGCATGTGGCTGGTGGCGCACATGACCTACAGCCACCGGGTCCGTACCGACGGTGCGGCCCTGGAGTTTGATGACTTCAAGGCAACGCCCGAAGGCCACACCGGCGGGTCCCTCAACATGGTGCCCGCCTATGCCGGCTACCTGCTGATGGATTCCCTGGATGACGTCACCCGCGCGTGGATGATGGGCCAGGGGCACTGCGTGGCTGCCATCGACGCGCTGAACCTGCTGGTTGGCAACATGACGGCCAGGCACGCCGAACGCTACGACCGGTCCGACGCGGGGCTGAGCCGGTTCGTCGGCGACTTCTACGCCTACACCCTCAATCCGGACGGGACGCCGGCGTCGCCCCTGGGCTCCCACGTCAATGCGCACACCGCCGGGGGCGTGATGGAAGGCGGCTATCTCGGCTTTGCCGAACTGCAGTACGTGCATGCGCCGCTGAAGGACGAGCGCCTGGTCGCCTTCCTGAGTGACGGTGCGTTCGAGGAGCAGCGCGGCAGCGACTGGGCGCCGCGCTGGTGGCGTGCCGAGGACAGCGGGCTGGTCAGCCCGATCATCATCCTCAACGGGCGGCGCATCGAACAGCGCAGTCAGATCACCCAGCAGGGCGGCGAGCGCTGGTTGGACCGGCACCTGCGCTTGAACGGCTTTGATCCGATCGCGCTGGACGGGTGCGATCCTGCCAGCATCGCGTGGGGTATCCATGTGATGGAGGCGCGCCTGCAAGCTGGCGCCGCGGTCCCCGATTCCGACGTGCGGCTGCCCTATGGCATTGCTGAAACCATCAAGGGCTTTGGTTTCCCCGGCGCCGGCACCAACGCCTCGCACAACCTTCCCCTGCCCGGGAATCCCGCGAAGGACGCCGCGGCGCGCACGCTCTTCAATGAAGGCGCCGGGGTGCTGTTCGTGGCCTTCCCCGAGCTCGAAGAAGCCATCGCCGCACTCAACAGCCACGATGACCAGCAGCGGGTGCGCGAGCGTGACCACGCGCTGGCCGATCGCCAGGTGGACCCGCCCCGCGTTCCAGCGATTGCCGACCGCACCATCGGCGGCGAGAGCTCGCCGATGACCGCGCTCGACGAGCAGTTTGTCGCCATCGCCGAAGCGAACCCGGGGCTACGCGTGCGCGTGGGCAATCCTGACGAGCTGCGCAGCAACAAGCTCGACCGCACCCTGGACGCGATGAAGCACCGGGTGCACGAACCCGAGCCCGGCGTCGCTGAATCGCCGACCGGCGCGGTCATCACCGCGCTCAACGAGGAAGCCGTGGTCTGCGCCGCGCTCGGCAACAAGGGCGGGCTGAATCTGGTGGTCACCTACGAGGCGTTCGCGCCCAAGATGCTGGGAGCCGTGCGCCAGGAACTGATCTTCGCCCGTCACCAGGCCCAGGCGGGGCGACCGCCCGGCTGGCTGGGCGTCCCGCTGGTGCTGACTTCCCACACCTGGGAGAACGCAAAAAACGAGCAGTCCCATCAGGACCCGACCATGGCCGAGGCCCTCCTGGGCGAAATGGCCGACATCTCGCGCGTGGTGTTTCCTCCTGACGCCAACAGCGCTGCCGCAGCCCTCGCCCACGCCTACGCGCAACGCGGTACGGTCACCGCCCTGGTGGTCCCGAAGCGGCCGGTGCCTCACGAGTTGACGCCACAGCAGGCCCAGTCGCTGGCCGTGACCGGCGCGACGTGCCTGGCCGGCGATCCGGCGACGGCGGCGATCCTGCTGGTCGCCACCGGCGCTTACCAGTTGCAGGAAGTGCGTCGCGCGCAGACGCGTCTCGTCGAACGCGGTGTGTCGGCAGCGATCCTCTATCTCGGCGAGCCCGGCCGGTTCCGCGCGCCACGCGATCCGGAGGAGGCGCGGTACGTGCACTCCGACAGCGAGGTCCAGGCGCTGTTCCCGGCGGAACGACCGCGCATATTCGTCACCCACACCCGGCCCGAGCCTTTCCTGGGCGCGCTGCGCCGGCTCGACACCGGCCCGGCCACGACCGCGGCGCTGGGCTTCGTCAACCGCGGCGGCACGCTGGACGTGCCGGGACTGCTGTTCGCCAACCGCAGCACCTGGGCGCACGTGGTCGACACGGCTGCGGGCGTCCTCGGCGAGTCCCGTGGCAGCCTGTTGTCCGAAGCGGAGCTGGCGGCAGTGGATGGTCGGGGCGATCCGGCCACGATCCTGCGCCCTGCAACGGGGCCAGCGTCGTGAGCCGCCCGGCCAGGACCTCGCGCTGATGGCGGGCACAGTGCGGCGGGGAGGCCAGATTGCCTGGGCCGGACTGAAGCTCGGAGTCGCCGTGCTCCGCCTGCGCCGGCGCGCACTCGACTTGCTTCCCGCATACGTCAGCACCACCCTGGTGGGGCTGGGCACCACCTTCGTCAAGCTGGGCCAAGGCTTGAGCCTGCGCTGGGACCTGCTGCCGGCGCCCTATCGCGAGGCGCTGTCGCGATTGCACAGCGACGTGCCGGCGTTTCCTGCGGACCAGGCCAGGCGCATTGTCGAGCAGGCGTTTGGCGCACCGGTCGACGAGCTCTTCGCCAGCTTCGATGACAAGCCGCTGGCCGCGGCGTCGGTGGCCCAGATCCATGCGGCGCGCATGCATGATGGTCGCGACGTGGTCGTCAAGATCACCCGCCCAGGCATCCATGCCCAGGTGCAGGCCGACCTGCGGCTGCTTCGACGCACGGTGCGCGTGGCCCAGTGGCTCTGGCCGCCACTCAAGCGACACCGCCCGCTCGAACTCGTGGACGAACTGGGCGCATTCCTGCGCGACGAGATCGACATGCGCCATGAAGCGCAGAACATGCGGCGCATGGCCAAGGTGCTCGATCCCCTGCCCGCCATCACCCAGCCACACGTCGTCGAGCCGTACGCCACCCGCGACGTGCTGGTCCAGGATCGAAGCCACGGCACCCGCCTGGAGGCCGCCTACGGGACAGCGGCCGCTCCCGCGCTGGCGAGCGGGCTGCTCGATGCCTACGTGCATCAGCTCTTCGGTGCCGGCGTGTTCCATGCCGATCCCCATCCGGGGAACCTGTTCTTCTTTGACGACGGTCGCCTGTGCCTGCATGACTTCGGCTCGATCGGCGTCCTCGACCCAGCGTCCCGGCTGGCGCTTGGAGGCATGGTCGAGGCCATTGCCGCCGACGATGCCGAGGCCGTGCTGGATACAGCGATCGCCCTGGGCTTCTTCCCGCCACAGGTCGAACGCCGCGCGCATGTGCGCGAGATCCACCTGATCCTGGCAGAAATGGCCAGTCGCCCATTGGCGCAGTGGTCCATTGCCGAGGCGATCTGGCGTGTGGCGCGCATTGGCCAGGGTGCGGGCTTCCGGCTGCCCGCGCACCTGCTGGCCTTGATTCGCACGCTGTTCCTGGTGGAAAACACGCTGCGCGCCCTGGATCCGGACCTGGACCTGCTGGGCACGTTGTCCGCGCGCGCAGCCGACATCATGGCGATCGTCGACACCAGCCGACCCGCCGGCCGGCCGCTCGCGATGCGGCTGGCACGCACCGCCCGCCAGTTGCCGCAGATCGCCACCGATCTGTTGCGACAGGCACAGCTGAGCGATGGCCGCCCCGCATTCTCGGTTCACCACCATGGCCTCACTTCGACCCAGGAGGCACTTGCCCGCACTGGCAACCGCCTGGCGCTGGCTTTGGTGACGCTGGGGCTGTACGTAAGTGGAGCGCTGCTGACACTGCACACGGATGGCCCCCAGGTGCTCGGCCACCTGCCCTTCCTCGCGGTGGTGGCCTTCGCCGCAGCGGGATTCCTCTCGCTACGGCTGGTCATCGCCATAACCCGATCGGGACACCTATGACCGGCCGCCGTCTTCTCGCCCTCAATGTAGGTTCCACAACGCTGAAGGGCGCAGCGTATGCGCTTGAGTCCGCAGGCGCCGGCGCGCCACCTCGCCTGGTCGAATGCAACCGGGCCGAGATCCATACTGGCCCCGAGCCGGAGGAAGGCCTTGCTGCCCTGCTCAAGACATTGTCCGAACCAATGCAATGCCCTGATGTGGTGGTGCACCGGATCGTGCATGGGGGTGACCTGGGCGGCGCCCACGAGCTCAACGAGGACTTGCTTGCAAAACTCGATGCATTGGCACCTTTCGCGCCATTGCACCAGCCCATTGCCCTTGCCTTTGTGCGCGCCGCGCGCGTGCGTTGGCCGCAGGCCCGGCAAGGCGTGGCGTTCGATACCGACTTCCACGCTTCGCTTGCGCCCTGGAGTCGGCGCC
The DNA here is from genome assembly GCA_017302135.1 of Lysobacterales bacterium. Lineage (GTDB taxonomy): Bacteria > Pseudomonadota > Gammaproteobacteria > Xanthomonadales > Xanthomonadaceae > Lysobacter_I. The sequence goes on from JAFLDZ010000002.1 coordinate 575,527, forward strand.
TTCCGATCCCGGAAGCATGGAATACCCTCGGCGTACGCCGTTACGGCTTCCACGGGCTCGCCTTCGCGTCTGCTCTACGGGAAGTAGCCGCCGACGATCCCAGCGTCCTGAAAGGTCGCGTCGTCCTCGCACACCTGGGTGGCGGCTGCAGCGTCTGCGCTGTCAAAGACGGCCGCAGCCATGACACCACCATGGCGCTTACCCCCTTGGGGGGCATCCCGGGACCCACGCGCTCCGGGGATTTCGATCCCGGCGCGTTGCTGTATCTGCTGCGGCAGGAGGGTCTGGATGCTGACGCCGTCGAAGACCGGCTGTACCACGCGGCGGGTCTCGCAGGAATCGCGGGGCACGGCGACATGCGTGTGCTGCTCACCGACCCCGATCCGCGTGCGCAGCTTGCCGTAGAGCTGTTCACCGTACGCATTGCGCAGTCGATTGCCGCGATGGCGACGGGGATCGCCGGACTAGATCATGTTGTGTTTTCCGGCGGCATTGGCCATCGCTCGCCCATACTGCGGGCAGGAATCGTCGCGCGCCTAGGATGGCTCGGCCTTGGGTTGGATACTGGCCAAAATGACGCCGGCGCCACTCGTATCGACAGCGGTATCGGACCCGCCATATGGAACATCGCCGTGGATGAGGAGCGCGAGATGGCCGAATCAGCGGCGGCCTGGATCTAGAACTTGCCGGCCCAGTACTCAACCAATCAGCACGAAGGATCAGAAGCCATGGCTGTTTTCGTCAGTAACGCAAGAGAATCCCCGCTCGGCATAAGCAGGTTCGTGGCCTGGCAACCTTTACGGCAGCAATAGTTACACGTTGACCCCTACGCCAGCTGCGTTTTGCTACCGGCGTCCACCCGTCGCCCAATAAGGTCGACAAACCCTGGAGAAAACTCATGAGCATGCAAATGTTGGCCGCAAATGTCCCCGCCCGAGACACCCGCAAGCGCTTTGCCTTGAGCACAGCGATGGCGCTGGTGTTGTCGCTTGCCTTTGCAACGGCCGCCAACTCTGCGGAATTTACCCACAAGTACGTGATGCGCGGCCAGGTACTCGATGTCCAGGACAACACGCTGGTCGTGTGCATAGGGAAAGAGGACGGCGCCCAAGTGGGCCAGGTACTTAATGTTGTCCGCCATAAGCGGAGCCCTCACAAGCACAAGTCGGCCACACCTAATTTCGTGCGCACGAATATCGGAAAAGTTCGCATCACATCGATCATTGATGATCACTATGCGAAGGCTACCGTGGTTGATGGAAATGTAAAAATCAACGATAGCGTCGAACTCGTGCGCAACTGAAACGCAGCCGGATATCGGGTTCGCATCGCGAACCCGATATCCGGCATGCCTACCATCAGGCAACATTCCGCATTGAGCTACGCAGATCAAACATCGCCGCTTCCCCCGCGCCTATCCTGTAATTTCCGGGCCGCCGGTACCGTAACGGCACGTGATCGAGGTCGTCGGGCGACGCGCTCCTGATCGCTGCTATCGGCCATCTCGGCTAATTTCGCCTTGACCGCATCCAACGTCGCCTGCCTTGCCGCGACGTGCGCGAGCAAACGCCGCACGCAGCCGCTTACATCGGCACCGTCGTTCGCATTGAGTGCTCGGCACAAGCACGTCAACTCGTCCATGCCGATTCCCGCCGCGAAGGCGGCCCGGACGAACCGCAGCCGCGCCAGCGACTGCTCGTCAAAAATGCCGTATCCGCTTTCCGTGCGCTGCGCCGGATGCAGCAGGCCGCGTAGCACGTGGTCGCGCACCACGTGAACGCTCGCGCCCGCGTCTTCGGCCAGCCTGGATATCGTGTAGGCGTTCATTTCAATCGGCGCTTGGCAACTAGCCTGCGCAGCACGACAGCTGTTTCACATCCTTGACGAAGGTTTGCGCGGCGAGCTTCAGCCCCTCGACCATCGTTAGGTAGGGGAACAACTGGTCAGCCAAATCCTTCACCGTCATTCGTGCCCGGATCGCGAGCGCGGCCGTCTGGATGATCTCGCCGGCTTCCGCGGTGACCGCCTGGACGCCGATGAGCCGGCCGGTGCTGGCCTCGGCGACCAGCTTGATGAAGCCGTGCGTGTCGAAGTTGACGAGCGCCCGCGGCACGTTGTCGAGCGTGAGCGTGCGGCTGTCGGTCTCGATCCCGTCGTGGTGCGCCTCCGCCTCGCTGTAGCCGACGGTCGCCACCTGCGGATCGGTGAACACCACCGCCGGCACGGTGGCAAGGTCCAAGGTCGCCTCACCTCCAGTCATGTTGATCGCGGCACGGGTGCCGGCGGCGGCCGCCACGTAGACGAACTGCGGCTGGCTGGTGCAGTCGCCGGCGGCGTAGATATCTGTGGCGCTGGTGCGCATGGTCCGATCGACCACGATGGCGTCGCGCTCATCCAGCGTTACACCGGTGTTCTCCAGCGCCAGGCTGCGGGTGTTGGGCGAGCGCCCGGTGGCAATGAGCAGTCGCTCGGCGCGCAGCTCGCCGTGGTGGGTGGCGAGGACGAACGCACCGTCCCGGTAGGACACCTGACTGGCCTGGGTCTGCTCCAGCACCTCGATGCCCTCGGCGCGGAAGGCCGCCGTCACGGCTTCGCCAACGGCCGGATCTTCGCTGAAGAACAACGTGTTGCGTGCCAGGATCGTGACTTGGCTGCCCAGTCGGGCGAAGGCCTGCGCCAGCTCGACCGCCACCACCGACGAGCCGATGACGGCCAGCCGCGCGGGAATCGTGTCGCTGGCCAGCGCTTCGGTCGAAGTCCAATACGGCGTGTCCTTGAGACCCGGGATCGGTGGCACCGCCGCGCTGGCGCCGGTCGCGACCAGGCAACGGTCGAATGCGACTTCGCGTTCGCCGCCGTCAGTCAGGTTCACGGTCAGATGGTAGCCGTCCTTGAAACGCGCTTCGCCCCGTACCAGTTCAATATTCGGGTTCGCTTCCAGGATGGTTTCGTACTTCGCATGGCGCAGCTCGTCGACGCGGGCCTGCTGCTGGGTGAACAAGCGCGTCCGGTCGATGGCGGGTGCGCAGGGCGCGATGCCAGCGTCGAAAGGACTGGTCCGCCGCACGTGCGCGACGTGCGCGGCGCGGATCATGATCTTCGAGGGCACGCAGCCGACGTTGACGCAGGTGCCGCCGATCGTGCCGCGTTCGATGAGGGTGACCTGGGCCCCGGATTCCACCGCCTTGATCGCCGCAGCCATGGCGGCACCGCCGCTGCCGATGACGGCGATCCGAAGAGGCGCCGGTGACTCTACCAAAGCGTCGTTGGACGTGTTGCGCGGCTGCTTGAGCAGACCACCCAAGGCGCCCAGGACTTTGCCCACGGTCGAGGGTTTCGTGGTTGCGGTAGGCGTGGCCTCAGCCAATGCTGGCTCCATCAGCCGGTAGTTGTGGGGCAAGGCCTCGTTCAACCGCGCCAGCGAGAGCGATTGCGTGCTGCGAATGCGGACTTCCCGCTTGGGATAGCTGACCGTGACCTCCGTGAGTTCCGGCACGGCTTGCAGCGCTTTCTCTACGTGATGGGCGCAATCCGCGCAGGTCATGCCGGTCACGTTCAAGATGCGTTCGTTCATGGTGTTCCTAACTTCCAATGAGATGACGGAGGCATCGGCGTCCGCCCTTCGCGGCGCAGCGGGAAAAGCCGCCTGCCTTGGCGCGGGAGGCGCCCTTGCCTCAGCAGCAATACGGCGCGGCCAGGATCAGCAGGAGCGCGATGCCGACGATGGTCCCGATCGCATAGAGATCGTCTTTCTTCGAGCGCAGCCACACCTTCATGTATTGCAATGCCTCGTCGTCGGGTTAACAGCAGTCTGTCTTGTCATCGGTCGTGGCGCTGGCCTTTCGTGGCCGGGAAATCAAATCCCAGATCGCAACCGCAACCATCAGCACTAAACCGGGATACAGCAGAAAGCCGCTGCGCTGATCCAGGACCCGCATCACGAACACCGCGGCCAGCACGAGCAGCGGGCCTGTCACACTCAGCGCTCCCCGGAACCATTGCCCATGACGACGCCAACTGATCACGTTGGCTAGCAGCGCAATGCCGGCAAATAGTGGCAGCAGGTAGCGGATGAACAGCCCTTCGTATTGGCTCAGGAAGCCCAGGCCGATGGCGGCACCCAAGCTGCCGAGGGCGGGAAAGCACCCTGCGCAGCCAATCGCCGTGATGATGGAACCAACGACGCCTGCCTTGTCGGCCGCACGAGTGACGGAACCGGCACTGGTGGCGCGCATCAGGGCGACTTCAGCTTGACGCTAGACGGATAGCCCACGTTGGTTGTCGCGTCGGTGAGTGACTTGAGGGTGGTCTTGGCATCATCGAACGTCACAACGGCTTCTTTCTTTTCGTAGCTGACCTCGATCTTAGTCACGCCATCGACTTTGTTCAGCGCCCGCTTGACGGTGATTGGACAGGTCGCGCAGGTCATGCCCGGCACGGCAAGCGTGACGGTCTTGATGGCGGCCCAGGCCGGCGCGGTCAATACGAGGCCCAGGACGAGAACGGCGGCGAGTTTCTTCATGTGCGGATCCTCCGGAAGTGTCAGTAGAACAACGGTGCGAGGTAGGGGAATGTCAGTGCCAGCAGAATCAAGGCCGCGACGATCCAGAACAGCACTTTGTAGGCGGTCCTGAGGTGAGGCACAGCGCAGACTTCGCCCGGCGCGCACGCCGCAGCCGGCCGGTAAATACGGCGCCAGGCGAAGAACATGGCGACCAGGGCCGCGCCGATGAAGAGCGGGCGGTAGGGTTCGAGCGCCGCGAGGTTGCCCAGCCATGCCCCGCTGAATCCCAGGGCCACCAGCACCAGCGGGCCGAGACAGCACGCCGAGGCCAGAATCGCGGTGAGGCCACCGGTGAGAAGGGCCGCGGCGCCCGTTTTATTGGTGTTTTTCATCGAGATGCTGTTGATCCATCTGTGTTGACGGTTGCACCTTACTGCCGTACTTCGGTACGGAGTCAAGCGCACTCAATCGCGGGTTGGACCTCCAGCCGGGCCAGCGCGGGCTTGGCGAGGCAGCCACAGCTGATCTGTGGGACGGCCTGGCACACCAGCGCGGCAGAGTAGAAACCAACGGGCGCGGGCATGGGCTTCTCTGATCGGGCCGAACGGTCGTAAGCTACCTCCGTAGTCAAGTACGGAATCGAGCGACATGGACCACCCTCCGGAAAACCTGACCATCGGCGCCTTTGCCAAGGCGGCCGGCGTCAACGTCGAGACGATCCGGTTCTACCAACGCAAGGGGCTGCTGCTCGAACCGGAGAAGCCCTACGGCGGCATCCGCCGCTATGGGTCGGCGGAAGTGGCGCGGGTGAAGTTCGTGAAATCGGCGCAATGGCTCGGCTTCAGCCTCGACGAGGTCGCGCAGTTGCTCAAGCTGGACGATGGCACCCATTGCCACGAGGCGGCCGAGCTCGCCGCCCTGCGACTGGCCGACGTACGTGCTCGCCTGGCCGACCTCAAGCGCATGGAAAAGGCGCTGTCCCAACTGGTGGTCGCGTGCAATACGCATCACGGCCAAGTGTCGTGCCCACTGATCGCCGCATTGCACTAAGGGCACAGCATATGGCGATCGTGGACCGCCATCTCGACGCCGCCGCCCGCGAGAACGCGCGCTGCAGTTAGCGGTTGCCTGCCACGAGCATCGTCGACGCTCTCGTCAACGCCGCGCAGTGGCTGCAGCTGCACGAGCATTTCCGGTCGATACCGGACGAGCCATATCAACCGGTTTGACCTAGACGTTCGTCGTGGAATTGCCCGCGAACTTTTTTGAGGCTAGTAGGCCACTTCGATGCCTCAGCAGAGATCTATATATCCTTAAAGAAAAAGCAAGCAATGAACCGCCCCGGGTTTTGAGGAGGCTCCAACTCTTGAGAAGGCCATCGCCCGCGGCGACTATGTTGGCGCGATCAACGGGCTCCGCAAGACGCTTGTCGTCGAGACCGGTTGCGCAATCGCCATCCTCGGACTGGTTGCAGTCCTGGGAACTCTCGCTCCGCCTGTGGCGATGATCTAGCACGTGCGTGCTTACTGCTGCTGAAGATAAAGTCGGGTGAGTGCGAAATGAGCCATTCGTCCAGTGCTGAGGTCACCGGGGCACTCGCTGTTTCATCAGGCAGGCTCAGGCAGGTCGTCCATTCACTAGGACGAGCATTGGAAAAAATTCCGATACGCGATCTCCCCGCCAGCGCGTGCGGCAGCGGGGAGCTCGTTCAGACTTTGAAGTCGTCGTACGCTACTTGGCTGTCCGGTACGTCAAGCTTGGTCAGCAGCTCACGGGTGGCCTTGAGCATGGCCGGTGGGCCACACAGATAGAACTCACACTCGGTCAGGGCCCGATGGGCCTTGAGCAGACGATCATGGGCGACTTCGTGAACGAGCCCACGCAATAGAGCATCGTCATTCTGAGCCTCGTCAGAGAGCACCAGATGCCAGCTGAAGTTGGGATGCTGGCGTGCCAGCTGTTCCATCTCCTCGATGTATGGGGCCTCTTTCAGATTGCGGGCCCCGTACCAGAAGTGGATACGTTCGGAACTCTTGCCGGCCAGCAACGTGCGGATCATCGCGCGCAGCGGCGCCATGCCGGCCCCCCCGCCAATGAAGACCTTCTCGCGACCCTGTGGCTTGAGTGCGAAATCTCCGAAAGGACCGCTGAAGCACACCCGGTCACCAGGCTCCAGCGTGTACAGGTACGTGGACCCTTTGCCTGGCGGATGACGCTTCTTGTCGATCCTGCCCGGGCTGAAGCGCGCCAGCAGCGTTAAGCAGCCTTGCGCCTGATCCACTGGCAAGGCCAGCGAGTACGCCCGACGCACCGGCTCACGATTGACCAGCTTCTCCGGTAGATCCAGCGTTGCCCATTCCTGATGATGGTGCTCTGGCCTCACGAGCTTATGGACGGGCACGTCGTAATGAGGCACGTGTACCTGCAGGTAGGCACCGGGCTGGTACTCCGGACCCGGCGTTTCATCGGGTTTAAGGACAATCTCGCGCAGGAAAGGGGTCACTGCCGTCACGCGCTCCACCGTAGCTACATATTCGGTCCACAGGCTCGCGCCACCCGCCACCTCGACATCAGTATCGCTGGCCACTGCCAGGTTGCAGGCCAGTCGGTAACCCATCCTGACCTTGCTGACTCCCAGATGGGTGCGATCGGCCGCCGTGGCCGGCGGTGCGGCCCCGCGGAAGCGCACCTCGCACAACCCGCAACTCTGCCCTCCCCCACAGTTGGACGGCAGTTGTATACCTTCTCGCGCCAGCGCGACATACACGTTGTCACCGGCCGCCGCACGTACCGTGCGAAGATGCGTGCCATTAGGGGCGAATACCGAAAGCTCCCGGACCAGCCGCCAGCGGCGCGGCACGAACTCGCTCCAGTTGAAACTGGACACCAGCAGCCAGATACCAGTCAGCGCCAGCCATAGACCTCCGATCGCTGCGGTCACCACCATGGGATTGTTGAAGTTCTTGCGCCCCGTGTAATCCATGATGTGGAGCATCCAGAACACGTCGAACAGGCGCCACGTCTTGTTCCGGTGGTAAAGAACCTCGCCGGTCTGGGCGGACAGATACACCGTGGTGTCCTGAGTATCATCGGTATCCACGCGCCACAGGCGACCTTCGTGGTCGCGTACTTCCCCGCTCCAGTCCAGCAAACGCGGGGTCTGCAACGTACCCGTACCGGTGTAGGAGGCTTTGGTCAGACGTGTGGCCCAGGCGCCGTCCAGCTTGATCGGAGCGCCTGTGATGGCGTCAACCAGGGC
>JAFLDZ010000020.1 GCA_017302135.1 Lysobacterales bacterium
TCCGAGGGTGGCAGATCGAATTGTCTGCTGGCCTCCGATACCGTCGTCTTGCCCTGAATGATGTCCAGAACCAGGGCCGACTTGCGCCGGGCCGTCCACCGCTTGATCTCTTCTTCCATTACCGCGCGCATCTGTGCTCCTTCTCCAAGGTTACACCTGAGCAGGAAATCTCTGGGTCATTACAGGGGCGGATCCCGGTCTCGATCGCGTTGTTGTCGATCGGATAGCAGCCGTCGTCCAGATAGCGGGTCAAGGCCGCTGCCCGTTTGAGGGTGTGTTGTCCGTGTCCGCAACGCCGTTCTGCTGTCTTGCGGCAAGGCCCGTAACCCGTACAAACCGGCGTGCTGGAGCACGCACTAAGCCGACTGAAATTTTCGAGTAGGGCGCGCCTTGGCGCGCCGGATGCGAGCGACGCAAGACGTGCCGTCGAGCGACCGCAAACAAGAAGCCCACGCATTGCGCGGGCTTCCGACTTATCGGGCGAACCTTACTTCACGCATCGGCAAATGAATCAGTTGAACACCGCCTGATACAGAAACCCCGCGCGCTCCTGCGCGATCGGCACCAGGAAAATCCCGGCTTCGCCGATCCTTGGATGGCGCATCGCGTAGATCTGCTGCGGGAACAGGAAGGCGGCGGTGTTGCGGAACAGCAGCGAGAACGGGGCGCGCATCGCGTTGTCGGCCTTGGTCGGCAGTGGGCGGGCTTCGACCAGCACGAACTCCACGTCCATGTCGTTGAGCGCGGCGGTAAACGTTTCGTTCACGCAGCCGGCGAAGTGTTCCAGCGTCAGCAATTCCATGAAGTGCGGCTCCCCTGTCGTGCACCGCTGCGCGATCCGGCAGCGGGCCACATCCTCGCCGCTGCCGGGCATGGGCACAAGTCCATCAGCGACGTCGATGGAACACTGCCGACGATCGCGTGACGCAGACAAGCCTGCCCGGGCCGGGGACAATGGCGCCCCGGCGCAGCCCCGGAGCCCATCACTCCCGGTGGATTCAGCCTGCAGACGCCATCCTGAACAGGTTTCGGCCTACCGCCGTCGCCGCCCACCTCGCCTCGAAGACCCGATGCCCAACGCTTCCGCCGCCGTCCGTGTCACCGGCCTCCGCCTCGATCGTGGATCGCGCACGATCCTGCACGACATCGAGCTGAGCGTGCCGCGCGGCAGCGTCACCGCGATCCTCGGGCCCTCGGGCTGCGGCAAATCCACCCTGCTGTCGGCGCTGACCGGCGAACTGGAGCCCGCCGCCGGCACGGTCGAAGTGCTCGGCCAGCCGGTACCGCAGCGCAAGCGCGAGCTGCTGGAACTGCGCAAGAGCATCGGCGTGCTGCTGCAGGGCAACGGCCTGCTGACCGATCTGACCGCCGCCGAGAACGTCGCCCTGCCGCTGCGAACCCATACCAATCTGCCGAAAGAAGTCATCCGCCATCTGGTCGAGATGAAGCTGCACGCCGTGGGCCTGCGCGCCGCCGCTGATCTGTATCCGCGCGAGCTGTCCGGCGGCATGGCGCGCCGCGTCGCGCTGGCCCGCGCGCTGGCGCTGGACCCGCCGCTGATGATCTACGACGAGCCGCTGACCGGGCTGGACCCGATCGCCAGTGGCGTGATCATGAGCCTGATCTCGCGGCTCAACGACAGCCTCGGCCTGACCAGCATCATCGTCACCCATCACGTCCACGAAACCCTGCCCATCGCCGACCGCGCGGTGGTCATCGCCAACGGCAGCATCGTGTTCGATGGCACGCCGTCCGAACTCGAAACCAGCAGCGATCCGCTGGTGAAGCAGTTCCTGAAAGGCGAGCCCGACGGCCCCATTCCTTTCGATGCCCCCGATCGTTCGGAGGCTGCGTGATGGCTTTCGCCGAGACGGTGCGCGGCATCGGCCGCGCCGGCATGTTTTCGCTGTCGGTGTTCCGCGCGACCAAACCGACGGCGGATTTCTGGCGGGAACTCATCCGCGAAATCTACAAGATCGGCGCGCGCACCCTGCCGATCATCGCGGTCGGCGGTGCCTTCGTTGGCCTTTCGATCACCCTGCTGGGCTACCGCTCGCTGCAGACCTACGGCGCCGGCAACCAGATCAGTTTCCTGATCGGCCTGGGCATGTATCGCGAACTGGGGCCGGTGCTGACCGCGCTGCTGTTCATCGGCCGCGCCGGCAGCTCGATCGCAGCCGAGCTGGGGCTGATGCGCGCCACCGATCAGATCACCGCGCTCGGGCTGATGGGCATCGACCCGGTCGGCAAGGCGGTGGCGCCGCGGTTCTGGGCGGCGGTGCTCACGGTGCCGCTGCTCACCGCATTTTTCTGCAGTTTCGCGTTCGCCGCGAGCTGGTTCGAGGGCGTGCAGATTCTGGGCATCGACAACGGCGCGTTCTGGCAGGTGATGAAGGATGCGGTCGATTTCCAGAAGGATTTCCTGCCCGCGTTCCTGAAGTCCGCGATCTTCGGCGGCACCGCCGCGCTGGTCGCGTCCTACGTGGGCTTCCACGCCGAGCCGACCATCGAGGGCACCTCGGTCGCGACCACCCGCGCGGTGGTCAACGCGTCGCTGCTGGTGCTGATGTTCAACTTCGTCCTGTCCGCCTTCCTGTTCCGGTGATCGCGATGACCGCCCTGCCTTCCACCGATCTGCGTTTCAAAGACACGTTCTCCACAGAGGTTTCTCCATGAGTGCACGCGGCCCACGCCTCGAATTCGCCGTCGGCGCCTTTCTGCTGCTGGCCCTGGCCTCGCTGCTGGTGCTGGCCATCGCCTCCACCAGCGGGGGTTTCGGTTTCGGCGAAAGCCGCTATGAGCTGAAGGCCCGCTTCACCAACCTCGGCCAGCTGCGGCCGATGGCGCCGGTGAAGATCGGCGGCGTGCCCATCGGCAAGGTCGCCACCATCGAACTCGATCCGAAGAAACTCGACGCCGTGGTCACGCTCAGCATCGACAGCCGCTACAAGGATCTGCCGATCGACACCTCGGCCAGTATTCTGACCGGCGGTCTGCTCGGCGAAAGCTACGTCGGCCTGCAGCCGGGCGGCGACATGGAAGTCCTCAAGCCGGGCGAGGAGATCGCGTTCACCACGCCTGCGGTCGATCTGATCCAGATGGCCGGCAAGTACATCTTCGGCGGCACCGGCACCAGCTCCGACAGCGGAACCAAACCGTACGCCGGGGACTCCAATGCGCCGTCCAACGCCTCCCCCACCGAACAGGCCCCGAGCCCATGACCATGACTCTCCGTCTTATGCCCGTGCTGATCGGCGCCGCGATGTTCGCAGCGACGGTTCCGGCGCTCGCCCAGACTGCGCGCGCTGCAGCCCCCGTATCGGCTTCGATGCAGGGCACGCCCAGCCAGCTCGTCCTCAACAACAGCCAGCGCGTGCTGAGCACGCTGGAGAAGCGCCGCACCGAGTTCGGCAAGAACCGGGCCGCGCTGCGCCAGTTCATCAGCACCGAATTCAACGCGATGTTCGATCGCGACTACGCCGCGCGCCAAGTGCTGGGCCGCCACGGCCGTGGCGCTTCGGACGAAGACGTGAAACTGTTCGCCGATGCGCTGGCCGACAATCTGATGCAGCGCTACGGCTCGTCGCTGCTCGACTTCAACACCCAACTGCGGGTGCGGGTGAAATCCGAAACGCCGCTGCCGCGCGGACTGGGCGTGAAAGTCTCGAGCGAATTCCTGCGCCAGGGCGGCGCCGCGATTCCGGTGGACTATCTGATGCGCAAGACCGGTACGCAGTGGAAAGTGTTCGATGTGATGGTCGAAGGCGTGTCCTACGTGCAGACCTTCCGCAACCAGTTCGACGCCGAGCTGCAGCGCAAGACCATCCGCCAGGTCGCCATCGAACTGCGCAACGGCCAGATCAAGGCGGACGCAGGCGAGTGAGCATGCTCTGCAGTATCGTGCGCGCCGACGAAACACTGCGTTTCGAGGGCCCACTGCACCGCGACGCGATCGCCGCGCTTTGGCCGCGGATTCCCGACGATCTGCAGGGCGTGCGGCGGTTCGATCTTGGCGCCGTCGCTTCCATCGACAGTGCAGGCCTGGCCTTGGTTTCGCTGCTCGCAGCACGCTGCGGCGCGGTCGAAATCGAAGGCAGCCCGGAGGGTTTCGCGGAGCTGCGCGCTGCCTATCGGCTCGGCCATGGACTCGCCTTCGTTCGCGACTGACGCGACCGACGGCCCACGACTCACCGCTATCGCAACGGCTACACTCGACCCATGACGACTTCGCGCCTCCCCCCCCGGGCCGCTTTTGTCCTCGCCGCGCTGCTCGCCAGCGGCTGCGCGCACAAAGCTGCTTCGCAAGACGCACCGCCGGCCACGACCGTTGTCGAGGCGCCAGCTACGAGCGCCAGCATCGCCAACGCCGAGCCGTCGGCCGACGATGTCACTGCTATGGCGCCCGCGACTGCGGCGGCGAACGCTGACGAGAGCACTGGCGCCAACGCAGAAGTCGCCGCAACTCCGCAAGCGGGCGCGCAGCAGGCGCCGACCGAAGCCGAACAGGATTTCGCCGCCATCTACGGCAACGGCGAACTTCCCCAGGAATACGACCCGGTCGCCGATCCGACCCTGCCCGCGCCTGCGGTCCAGCCGGTGAGCTACGACCCGCTGGAAAAACTCAACCGCCGCGTGCATCGTTTCAACGAAGCCGTCGATCGGCGCATCGCCAAACCATTGGCGACCGTGTACATGAAAGTCACGCCGCGTCCGGTGCGTCTGGGCGTCGGCAATTTCTTCAACAACCTCGGCCAACCGGTGAGCGCGCTCAATGCGCTGCTGCAGGGCAAGCCCAAACAGGCCGGACAGGCGCTGGGGCGGTTCCTGCTCAACAGCACGCTCGGCATCGGCGGCGTGTTCGATCCTGCCACCTCGGCCAATCTTCCGAACAAGAGCGAAGACTTCGGACAGACGCTCGGCGTCTGGGGCTGGAAAAAATCGCGTTATGTCGAGCTGCCGCTGTTCGGCCCGCGCACCATCCGCGACGCGCTCGGCATGGCCGGCGATTCGCCGCTGTCGCCGATCCGCTCGATCGAGGAAGACAAGCTCCGCGTGTTCCTGCAGGGGCTGCAACTGGTGGACGTGCGCACCCAACTGCTCGCCGTGGACCGGATGCGCGAAGGCGCGACCGACGACTACGCCTTGGTGCGCGATGCCTGGATGCAGCGCCGGCAATATCAGATCTTCGGCGAACGCAAGAACGAAGCCGACGAATCGCTGCCTGATTATCTGGACAACGGCGACGACAACCCGACCGTGCCGATCAACGCGATTCCGGTGATTCCCGGGACGCCGTAAAAGGGACGCCGTCAAGCGCTGCGCTCAACCCTCGTCGACTGCGTCATCCTCGCTGACGACATCTCCCAACAGCTTCTGCGCTTCGCCCGCAGGCAACGCTTCCACTTCGCGCAGCTTGCGTCCGAGCGCGCGCGAACGCACGCTGGTTTCCTCGATCTTGTTGCTGGCTTCGTCCAGTTTCTTCTTGACGCCATCCAGCACCGTGCCGAACTTGGCGAACTCGGTCTTCACCGCACCCAGCGTGCGCCAGACTTCGCTGGAGCGCTCCTGGATCGCGAGCGTGCGGAAACCCATCTGGAAGCTGGTCATCAGCGCCAGCAGCGTGGTCGGGCCGGCCACCGCAATGCGTAGATCGCGCTGCAGGGCTTCCACCAGCCCCGGACGGCGCAGCACCTCGGCGTACAGGCCTTCGGTCGGCAGGAACAGGATCGCGAATTCGGTGGTATGAGGCGGCGATACGTACTTGTCGTGGATCTCCCGCGCCTGCTTGCGCACCTGACGCTCCAGCGCGTCGCCGGCCAGGCGTGCGGCATCCACATCGCCCAGCTCCTGCGCATCCAGCAGACGCTCGTAATCTTCGCGCGGGAATTTGGCATCGATCGGCAGCCACACCGGCGCATCGCGCTCGGAGCCGGGGAAACGCACCGCGAATTCGACGCTGGCATCGCTGCCGGGCACGGTCTTCACATTGGCCGCGTACTGGTCCGGCGCGAACACCTGCTCCAGCAGCGCGGCCAGCTGTACTTCACCGAAGATGCCGCGCGATTTCACGTTGTTCAGCACCCGCTGCAGACCGCCGACATCCGACGCGAGCTTGTTCATGTCGCCAAGGCCCTGATGCACCTGCACCAGCATCTGCGCGACGTTGCCGAAGCTCTCGGTCAAACGCGTCTCCAGCGTCGACTGCAGTTTCTCGTCAACGGTCGCGCGCATCTGTTCGAGCTTGGCTTCGTTGCCGCGCTGCAGCTCGCCCAGTTTCTGTTCGAGCGTGACGCGCAGTTCGGTGAGGCGCTGTTCGTTGCGGTCGGTCAATTCGCGCAGCTGTGTGCCGAGGCCATCGGCGAACTGTTTCTGTCCGCCGGCCAGTTCGCTGCGGGCTTTCTGCGCATCGTCGTTCAGCGCGGTGCGCAGTTCGTCCAGGCGCGCATCGGTGCGCAGGGTCAGATCGGCCAAGCTGCGGCCGAAGCCCTCGATCCGCTGCGCCTGTGCCAGCGCCAGACTGTCGAGCTGCTGGCGCAGTTCGCCACGCCCCGCGCGCTGTTCCTCGCGCAGCGCCTCCTCGACCCGCCCACGCAGGCGATCCAGCGCAGCGTCGGGCTTTCGCAGCAGCAGAACGACGAGCAGGACAAGAACAGCCGCAATGGCGACCAGCAACAGGATCAGCAGGAGATCGGTATCGGGCATGGCGTCAGTGTACCCGTGACGCCCGTGGGGATGACGTCGATATGACGTTCTAATGACGAATGTCATTGAACTGTCATTTTGCAGCGCTAGCGTGATCTCGACTTCCCAAGAGAACCATCGGATGGCTTCGATCGGAACGGGTTTGCTGGTCTTCGCTGGCGCGCTGAGTGCGTTGGCATTCTGGTCCTGGCAACGGCGCGCGCAGCGCCTGCGCTACCTCCGCGAGACGCCGCTGCCGCCGGGGCTGTACGACAAATTGCGCAAGAAACGCCCGGACATCGCCCCGGAGCACTATCCGTTCATCAACCGCGCACTGCGCGATTTCTTCGCCGCCTATCTGCTCAGCGGCTGCAAACCGGTGTCGATGCCCTCACAGGCCGCCGACGAGCTGTGGCACGAGTTCATCCTCTACACCCGCAACTACGATCGCTTCTGCCGCAAGGCATTCGGCAAGTTCCTGCATCACACGCCCGCAGTGGTGCTGTCGCGGAACTACGACCGCAATGTCGGCCTGCGCCGGGTCTGGTGGCATGCCTGCAAACTCGAAGGCATCGACCCGCGCAACCCTGCACGGCTGCCGCTGCTGTTCGCGCTGGACGCGAAACTCGAACTGGCCGACGGCTTCCGCTACTCGCTGGACTGCCACGGCCTGCGCGGGAAGAACGAAAGCGGTGGAGGCGGCTGCGGTTCGCAGTGCGCGACCGACATGCGCGACAGTTCATTCGATGGCACGACCGATGGCTTGGGTGACAGCGGCGGTGGCGACAGCGGAGATGGCGGCGGTGGAGACGGGGGCGGTTGCGGCGGGGATTGAGATTCCGCGTGCCGCTCAATCCACCACCCGACAGAACACCGCCTTCAGATAACGGCTTTCCTGCACATCGGTCAGCCACGGATGGTCGGCGCCTGCGCCGGCGACTTTCAGCACCTGCACGGTACGGCCGGCGTAGTACGCGGCGCGACGCACAGCGTCGAGGAACTGTTCCTCGCTGACCAGGCCGGTGCACGAGAACGTCGCGAACAGGCCGCCGGGTTTGACCACGCCCATCGCCAGCTTGTTCATGTCGAGGTATTTCTTCAGCGCGGGAATGATCTGCTCGCGATCGCGGGTCATCTTCGCGGGATCGAGAATGACGACATCGAACTGCTCGCCGCTGTTGGCGGCATCGCGCAGCCACGGAAAGAGATCGGCCTGCACGAAACGCGGGCGGACATGGTTCAACCGGGCATTGGCCTTGGCGATCTCCAGCACGTTGTCGTCGATGTCGATGCCGACCACTTCCGCCGCACCGCGCGCAGCGGCATACACGCCGAAACCGCCGGTGTTGCAGCACAGGTCGAGCACGCGCTTGCCAGCGCACTGGTGCGACAACCATTCGCGATTCTCGCGCTGGTCGGCGAAGAAGCCGGTCTTGTGCGCACCGGCGGGATCGGCGCGGAACTGGATGCCGTATTCGGTGATGATCGCGGGCGCTGCGGGCTCCGAACCGCGAAAGTCGAAGCTTTCCTGCTTCTGCACATGCTCGTCGGCGAAGGCATGGAAGCGGCAACCCGGAAACTGTTCGCGCAGCGCGGCGTAGATCCACTCGCGATACCGGAACATCCCGGCGCTGAAATATTCGACGACCAGCAGATCGTCGTAGCGATCCACGACCAGCCCGCTCAAGCCGTCGCCCTCGCTGTGGACCACGCGCCACGCATTGCTGACCGCATCCAGCTTCAGCACATCGCGACGCAGACTTACCGCCTCGGCGATCTTGCGCGAGAACCACGCGGCATCCACTGCGATATCCGGATCGCGTTCCAGCAGACGCAGCGAGATCCGCGAGTGGCCGTTGTAGAAACCGCGCGCGGTCCAGACGCCGTCGTTGCCGATCACATCGACCAGACTGCCCGGCTTCGGGCGCTGTACGGGCTTCTCGACCAGTTTCTGGAAAATCCACGGATGACGGGACGTCCAGCTGTTCTTGAGGTGGATCTGCGGAAGGCTGGTCTGTGTGCTGTTTTCGTTCATGTCCGTATTGTAGGGGCGATTGACACGGCCCCGGCTTTCCCGGAGCATCGTCCCTTCTGAAGGGGAGTAGCTCCCATTCGTCGCGGTCGTCATTACGAGTTCGGGTTTACCCGGCTCCGGCCCGGCGGCAGTCGCAAACGGCAGATCCATTGCCGGCGGCTGCGAGCGAGACCTTCGCCGCTTGGCGAAGGTCCGTCCCGTCCGACCGCATGGCCCACCATGCCCGGTCAGAAACAGACGCCCAGCCTCGCGGTTGGGCGTTTTCGTTTCCGACTGGAGAGTGAGGCATGACCACTATCGGTAGTCCCTTGTTGTGGAGCGCGTTCGCAGCGCTCGTCGTTGTCGCCCTGTTGGTCGATCTGGTGCTGATGCGCCACGGCGGCCCGCACAAGGTGACGTTCAAAGAAGCGGTGTTCTGGAGCATCGGCTGGATCGGCCTGGCGCTGGCCTTCAACGCCGGGCTGTGGTGGTACATCAGCCAACAGGCCGGCGAGGTCGTCGGCAACCGCGTCGCGCTGGAATTCCTCACCGGTTATCTGGTCGAGAAATCACTGGCGGTCGACAACATCTTCGTATTCCTGATGGTGTTCACGTTCTTCTCGGTGCCGGAAGAACAGCGCCAGAAAGTGCTGATCATCGGCGTGCTCGGCGCCATCGTGCTGCGCGCGATCATGATCTTCGCCGGCGCGTTCCTGCTCGCGAAATTCCACTGGATCCTGTACGTGTTCGGCGCGTTCCTGCTGCTCACCGGCATCAAGATGATGATCGCTGCGGGCAAGGCGCCGGACCTGGAAAAGAATCCGGTGCTGAAATGGATGCGCGGCCATCTGCCGCTCACCTCCGACTATCACGGCAACCTGCTCAGCGTGCTGAAGGACGGCAAGCGCTGGTACACGCCGCTGTTCGTGGTGATCGTGCTGATCGGCGTGACCGATCTGATCTTCGCGGTGGATTCGATCCCGGCGATCTTCGCGATCACCGCCGACCCCTTCATCGTGCTGACCTCGAACGTGTTCGCGGTGCTGGGGCTGCGCGCGATGTTCTTCCTGTTGGCCGGCATGGCCGACCGCTTCCATCTGCTGCCCTATGGCCTGGCGATCGTCCTGATGTTCATCGGCGCGAAGATGCTGCTGATCGACGTCTACAAGATCCCGATCCTGTGGTCGTTGGGCGTGGTCGCGGCGACGATCGCAGCGACGGTCGCGCTCAGCCTGATGCGGCCGGCGCGCCCGCCAGCTGCATCGTAAGTGCGGGAGTGCCGCCATGACACTCGGCATCGGCCTGCTGTATGTGTCCACGGGAGGCGTCGCGATCTTCGCGATCGCGGCGCTCCTGCGCAGGTTGACGATGAGTCTTTTCGACGCAAAGACGGGTTCGGTCTGGGACTGGTTCCGGGGTATTCTGGATCTTCTGGGCACGCTCCTGTGAGCACGCTTGCCAAGGGAGCCATTCCACAGTGTTCCAACGCGAAGGCGCTCCTGGCCTTTGGGTGGCCTTGATCGGGGCCGCTCAAGGCACCACAGACTTCCCATGGACCTGCGAACACCGGAAGACCTCCCCGACACCCCCGCCCAGCGCGCCACCGACCGGCGGCGTCTGCTGCGGGCGCTGAACTTCAGCCTCGCCTTCGTGCTGGTGCTGGCGGCGGTGTTCGCCCTGCAGCAGGGCGAGGACTACCGTCCGCTCACCGTGACCGCGCTGAGCGCCCAGGGGCTGTGGGGCCTGCTGACCGCGCCGCTGCTGCATGGTTCGGTCGAACACATCGCCGCGAATGCCGCATCGCTGCTCCTGCTCGGCACCCTCGCGGGCAGCGTCTACCCCAGGGCGACAGTCCGTGCGCTGCCGATCCTGTGGCTGGGCTCCGGGCTGGGTGCGTGGCTGTTGGGCGAGCCCGGCAGCCATCACCTCGGCGCCAGCGGCCTCACCCACGGCCTGATGTTCCTGGTGTTCATGCTCGGCCTGCTGCGTCGCGACCGGCCTTCGATCGCGGCGGCGATGATCGCGTTCTTCCTCTACGGCGGCATGCTGCTGACGGTGCTGCCGCAGGAACCGGGCGTGTCCTGGCAATCGCATCTGGGTGGGGCCGCTGGCGGCGTGCTCTCGGCGATCCTGTTCCGATACCTCGACCCGATCCCGCCACGCAAGCAATACAGCTGGGAGCTGGATGGCGATGCCCCGCCCGACGACGACGCCGAGCTGGAATTGCCCGCACCGACCGTCGTGCCGGTGCTGTGGCATCGCCCCCAGGAAGAGCGGGGGGTGGTTCTGCAATTCCCGCCGCGCCGCCCGCCCGATGCACCGGAATCGCACTGAACAGGCCGAGCGGCCGTGCATTCCGACAGACGGTCGTCGCTCGAGCGCGGCACCCGCGGCGCAAAGCTGCCCGGAAAACGGAACAAATAGCTTAAAAATCATATATTTGAGTCAATTCTCGGATGCTTCGCATGGGCCTAGTCGTATTCAGGTTGAGGAGGCTGCGGATGCTTTGAAAACGACGCCGAAGTCCGTTAGTCTGAACAAGGGAGCTTCTGCGGCAGACTCACGGCATCTTCGTCGAGCCTGCAAGCCGCATCACGCAGGGGCGCTTTCAGCTGTCGGGGCTCGGGAACACCGGGCGATACGAGAAAACTCGAGTTCGCCAAGGCGCCAATCTCGCCGATGCGATTTGACTATCAGGAGAGAAGTCTTATGAACAACCGCGTGATTTCCGCGCTCGCACTGGCGGTGGCCCTGGCGTCCTCGTCGGCCGCCAGCGCCCAGAGCAGCAACAACTACCAACTGCCCGAGGGCTATGACCCGGCCGGTTACAACCCGGACGCCACCAGCGGTGAGTTGCCCGAGGGCTACGATCCGGCCGGCAACAACTCGAACACCACCAACGGCCAGTTGCCGGATGGCTACGATTCGACCGTCAACACGACCACGACCCCCTCGCTGCCCAACGATATGCAGGCGACAGTCGACAGCTTGACCCAGCAGCAGCAGGGCCAAATGCTGGAAGGCGACGAAGGCACGGCCTGCGAAGCCATCCTCTGCCTCTCGAGCGGCAGCAGCCCCAGCGAGTGCATGCCGTCGCTGCGCAAATACTTCAGCATCAATCTGAGCAAGCCGTGGAAGACCATCCAGGCGCGCATCAACTTCCTGAAGTTGTGTCCGACTTCCAACGACACCCCGCAGATGGGTACGCTGGTCGAAGCCATCGGTAATGGCGCCGGTCGCTGCGATGCCGCCACCCTGAACGCGACGCTGAGGACGTGGACGGGGATCGACGGCGAGTACGAGATCAGCAACCAGATGCCTTCGTACTGCGATGCGTACTTCACCCACGAATACACCGACATCGACAACACCAAGCCGTACTACGTCGAGAAGTACGTGGAAAGCAGCTATACCGACTACGAAGGCAACACCATCTATCAATATGCGGGTGGTTATTGGGTCGACGGCGGCAGTTCCGCCAAGGTTGCCGCCAATGCCAATGGCGCGATTCCGGCTTCCAAGGATCCGGCTGCGATCGGTTTCTGAGCCGGCACAACGCGATACGATCCGGAAAAGGCGGGGGCAACCCCGCCTTTTTCATGCCCGTCATTTCATCAGCGCTGTCTTGCTGGACTCAATTCCGGTTGCCGAGTTGCCGATCGTGCAACCGCGACCACAGCAACAGCGACACCGTCGCGCCGACCAGGCACAGGAACATGTCCCACTGCGTATCCCAGACATCGCCCTGGGTGGCGAGGAATGCGTCCGCGTCCGCGCCGTAGATCAACGCCGACCACCATTCGATCAGCTCGAAGAACGCACTGAAGCTCAGGCAGGCGGCCAGTACCAGATAGAACAGCCAGCCGCCGCGACGCAGCGGCGTGCAGCGCAGCATCAATTCGCGGGCAAGGATCGCCGGCACGAAACCCTGCATGAGATGGCCGAGGCGGTCCCAGGGGTTGCGCTGGACATCCAATCCGAGCGCGGCGAAGCTGTCGCGCAGCCAGAATCCCAGCGGCGTTTCCGCGTAGGTGTAGGCGCCGCCATGGATCAGCACCAGCGCATGCGCGACCAGCAGCCAGCACAGCAATCGGGTCAGCGGAAAGCGCCGCCAGTTCAGGCCGATGATCGGAATCGCCACGATCACCCAGATCACTTCCAGAAACCAGGTCAACCGGTCCTTCGGTGCGATGCCCGAGACCAGCAGTGCGACGATTGCGATCCCGACCAGCAGCTTGCGCTCGAACGGTGCGGGCGGTGTGGCGATGGTGGTCGCGGACATGCGACGGCTCCCGGCGAAGGCGAAGCCACGATGTTACGTCAGCGTCGACATGACCCGGGTCCATTGTCGGCCCCGCGTGCCGGTGCTAGCGTCCGCCATCCCTGTTCCGGAGCCGGCCGATGGCCCGTTTTGCCGCGTTGCTGCTGTTCGCGACCCTCGCCGCCTGCCAACGCGACGCCGAACCCGTGGACCCGGGGCTTACCGTCTCCGCGCCACCACCGGTTGCGACTGCGCCGCTGACTGCGGACGAGCAGCGCATCGCCGGCGATGTGGGCTTTCTCGCCGACGACAGACTCGAAGGCCGCGAGACCGGAACGCGCGGCTACGATCTTGCCGCCGAATACGCCGCCAAACGCTTCCGCGAGATCGGGCTGCAGCCGGCGGGCGACAACGGGACGTATTTCCAGCGCGTGCCGCTGCTGAAGGCGACGCGCGAGGCCGAGGGCGCAGCGCTGACGGTCAAGCGCAACGGCCGCGAGATCGCGCTGCGCTTCCGCGAACAATTCCTGCCTGCGCTCGACTTCAACGCCAATGCGCATGCGATCGAAGCGCCAGTGGTGTTCGTCGGTCAGGGCGTGCATGCGCCCGCATTGAATCACGACGATTTCGCCGGCCTGGATCTGCGCGGCAAGATCGCGGTGCTGTTCTCCGGTGCGCCGGCGCGCTTCGACAACGATCGCCGCGCGTTCCACAGCGCCAGCCGCGAAAAGCTGCGCGAGCTTGCCGAACGCGGCGCGGTCGGTGCGGTGTTCGTCAATACGCCCCAGGACGAAGCCGGTTCGCCCTGGTCGCGCAGCGCCGACAACTGGCAGCGTTCGGGCATGCGCCTGCGCGACGCCGACGGCAAGGGCATGAACACGTTTCCCGAGCTGCGCGCGGTGGCGAACGTCAGCGCGGCGGCGGCCGATCTGATCTTCGCCGACGGCCCGCAGCCAGCGGCGACCCTGTTCAAGGCGGCGCAGGACGGTACGCTGAAAGGCTTCGCGCTGCCGGGCACGCTGACCATGGCCGCGCGTACGAAGATCGAACCGGTCGAATCGCGCAACGTGGTCGCGAAACTCATGGGCAGCGATGCGGCGCTCGCCGCCGAACACATCGTCTATACCGCGCATCTCGATCACATCGGTATCGGTGCGCCGGTCAAGGACGATAACGGCGTCGACGACGCGATCTACAACGGCGCGCTCGACAACGCGCTCGGCGTTTCGATCCTGTTCGAGGCCGCGCGCATTCTGCATGCTTCGAAACCCGCGCCGAAACGCTCGCTGCTGTTCGTCGCGCTGACGGCGGAGGAGAAAGGCCTGCTCGGTGCCGAATGGTTCGCATCGCATCCGACCGTGCCGGCGCCATCGCTGATCGCCAACATCAACATGGACATGCCGGTGCTGCTGGCGCCGAGCAAGGACGTGGTACCGATCGGCATCGAACATTCCACGCTGAAATCGGTACTCGCCATCGCCGCGAAAGAAATCGGCGTGGATCTTTCGCCCGATCCATTCCCGGAGGAAGTGGTGTTCGTGCGCAGCGACCAGTACGCCTTCATCCGCGCCGGGATTCCTGCGGTGTATCTCAACGGCGGCACGGTGTCCGCCGACGGCGTGCGCGATCCGAACATGGCGCTGCGGAAATTCATGCGCGAGCACTACCATCAGCCCAGCGACGAAGCCACTTTGCCGATCGCCTACGGCGACGCGCTGCGGCTGGCGAAGCTCAACGCGCGCATTGGCCAACTCGTCGGAGATGCGGCTGAGCGGCCACGATGGAACCCCGGGGATTTCTTCGGTGAAAAATTCGTGCGGCCGAAATGAAACGAGAAGTCGCGCGAGGTACAGCTTCGCTCGATACGCTTCGTCGACGGCTCTGAAGCCTCCATTGCCGTTGAAGGCGGATTTTTGCGTTGGAGGTTGTGGGTGACCGATGCGCGCCGCTGTTCGTGCGCGGAGTGGGAGCGAAATGCATCTGCTGGAACGCGAGACGCAGCTGGCCCAGCTGACCAAGGGCTACGATCACGCTCTGCACGGGCAGGGACGATTATTGCTGATACACGGTGAAGCCGGCTCTGGCAAAACCACTCTGGTCGAGCAGTTTCTCGCGGCCTTGCCTGCGAGAACGATGCGTTTGGTCGCCGGGTGCGAATCGTTGTCCACGGCGCGCCCGTTCGGGCCCCTGATCGATCTTGCCGAAGCGCTGCCGTCCGTCATCGCCTCCGCCGTTCGTGAAGTGGGACGCAGCGATGCGCTGTTCTCCGACGTTCTCGCCTACCTGCGTCGTCCGCCGAATCCGAAAGTGCTGGTGATCGAGGACCTGCACTGGGCCGACGCCGGAACCCTCGATCTGGTGCGCTACATCGGCCGCCGATTCGCCGACGTGCCGGTGCTGTTCCTGACCACCTATCGCGATGACGATCTCGAGAACGATCATCCTTTGCGGCGATTGCTCGGCGATCTGCCGACAACCACGACCATCAGGGTAGCGGTGCCGCCGCTTTCGCATACAGCGGTGTCGACCTTGGCGCGCAATGCGCAACAGGCCGATGCAGGGCTGTACGAAATCACCGGCGGCAATCCTTTCTTCGTCACCGAAGTGCTGAACTGTCGCGACAGCGTCGTGCCGCCATCCGTCTACGACGCCACATTGAACCGGCTGTCGCGGCTGACGGCCAACGCACGATCGGTCGCAGAGTTGGTCGCGATCAGTCCGCGCAGGATCGAACAGCGCATCGTCGACGAACTGATCGGGCAGGCCCCGAGATTGATCGATGAATGCGTCGAGAAAGGCGTGCTGCGGGTCGATGCCGGTTGGATATCGTTCCGTCACGAGCTCGCCCGGCAGGCGGCGGCGCAGTCGCTGAAGCCCGGTCGCTGCGCCGAACTGCACCGCAGCGTGTTCACGGCGCTCAGCGCGCAGATGTCCGACACGGGCCATCTGTCGCGCCGCGTGCACCACGCACAGCTGGCACAGATGCATGCCGAGGTTCTCATGCTCGCGCCCCAGGCCGCGCGCGCCGCCGCTGCGGCCTCGGCGCATCGCGAGGCCGCGAAGCATTACACGCTCGCCTGCCGTCATGCCGCCGACCTCGATCCATCGGCACGCGCCGGATTGTTCGAGGAAGCGGCGGAAGAATACCGGATGGTCAGCGACGTCGACGCCACCATCGAAGTCACCTGCGCCGCGCTTGATCTGAGAACGATGCTGGGGGACAGCTTGCGCCAAGGCATGAACCTGCGCCGGCTCGCGGTCGCCTTGCGCGAACGGGGCGATCGCGTCGCGTCCGAGGCCGCGATCGCGCGCGCGGTCGGGATCCTCGAACAGCACGGACCTTCGACCGAACTCGTACGCAGCTATGCCGTGCAGTCACGGATGCGCGCGTGGACCGAATACACCGAGGCGGCCCGTATCGGTGAGCGCGCACTGACCCTCGCCGAAGCCTACGAGGATCCTGCCTGTCTGGTCGAAGCACTGCACGCCTGCATGGCGGCGCGCATGTATCTGCGCGACGACCGAGTAGCGCGGGGCCAGCTCGAACGCGCGCTGCAGATCGCCATCGAGGCGAGCCTGGAAGACATGGCGGCGCAGGCATTCGTCGCCCTGCAGCTTGCCGGCGTGATCTATCGCGACCACAACTACGCGATCGACATGGCCAACCGCGGGCTGGTCTATTGCGAAACCCGCGACCTCGACAGCTTCGTACACCAGCTGGTCGAAAACCGCGCGTTGTCGCTGTTCGAGCTCGGGCGCTGGGACGAGGCCGAAGCCGATCTTGCGCGCTGCCTCAGCGCACAGAATCTCGGCGAGCGGCTGCGCAACTCGGTGCTGTTCCTGCAGGCGAGGCTGGACGCCCGCCGCGGCCGGACCGGCTGCGACGCTTACTGGCGCATGCTCGAACGCGATACCGAAGCGGTCCCGATGGGTTACCGCGTTCCCGCCATCGCCACCGCCTGCGCCGAAGCAGCATGGCTGCGCGGCGATCTCGCCGCCGCGCAGCAGTCGGTGCGAACCGGTATCGCGACGGTGCTCACCCACACCGATGCGCGCCTGCTCGGCCCACTGCTGGTCTGGGCGCGGCGCTGCGGTGTCGCGGTACGCGATCGCGCGCTGGAGGTCGCGCCAGTGCACGCCTGCGAATTGGCCGGCGACATCGCCGCTGCCGCCGCACACTGGGAGGTGCTCGGCTGCCGCTACGATCGGGCCCTGACGTTGTTGCATGGCGACAGCGGGCAGGCGACCGAAGCACTGCAGGTGCTTGACGCGCTTGGCGCAAAACCCGCCGTCGAGATCGCCCGCCAACACCTGCGCGCGCTCGGCGTGCGTGGCATCAAGCGCGGCCCGCAGGCGCGCACGCAGGCCGATCCGCACGGTCTGACTGCGCGCGAGCGACAGGTGTACGAATTGCTGCAACAGGCGTTGCCCAACGCCGGGATCGCGCGGCGCCTGCATCGTTCCGAACGCACGATCGAGCACCATGTCGCGGCCGTGCTGTCCAAGCTCGGCGCCAGCGGTCGGCAGGAGTTGCTCAAACGCAGTCGTGACGCGAAAACGGTCGAGCACGAAAAAAAATAGGGGCTACCGCATCGCGAATTGGGTGCTCCCACCGATTCTCGCGTATCGCTCAATGCTTATCGTCCATCAGAACGAAATCATCCGCCGTGTCCGTGGCGGTGGGGAGGGACGATGGGTCGATCGAAGCTGCGCACCCGGTATATGCAAGTCCGCAAATCCCTGGATGCTGAACCGGCGGGAGCGCGCGCATGAGTGCCGTCGTCAGCGCCCCCGCGCGATTGCAGGCGTTCCTCGCCGCGCTGACCGAGTTGCAGGAGTCCGAGCGCGCGCCGCTACTACGGGCGTATCTGGAATACACGCTGGAACTCGCGCAAGCCAGCGAGCAACGCTATTACGATTTCCTCGGCGAATGCGCGGCATTGGCGGCCGACAATATGCAGGACATCCGGATCGAACATCTGGCGCAACGCCTTGATGCGGCCGAAAGTCCACCAGCGCGGCCATGGGGCGAGGTGGTGACCGACGTGGCGCTCGGATTCGCGCTGCAACTGGGCGTGCTGTTGGGGTGGGAGATGGTGGCGGGTGGCGTGATCGCGCTCGCCGGAGGGCGCGCGCTGCTTCGAGCCACGAGGAGTGCGCAGATCGAAGTCGGTGCGGCACGCTCCAAAAGTTTTGAACTCGCCTCCAAGCATTGGTCCATGTGGCACACGCGCTCAAATCTGCTTCAGCTCGAATACGGTGGGTTCAGAGCGAAGTCGACCCGGGGAGGGTGGCTTGTGAGTCCCGCATCGGGCACATGGCGCTACGGTGGATCCGAGTCATTCGAAGTTCCATCGGGTTTGATCTATTCGCGCGACGGGAAGATCAGCTTGGACTACATACGCAAGGAGATCGACGATATTTCATTGGAAATCAAGCTCGCCGAAGCCGCGACGGACAGCAACAACAAACGCATGCAGGATGCGTTGAAGACCTATGAAGCGGCGCTTGCGGACGGCACGAAGGCTTCCGACAAGATCAAATCAGAATGGGGCGATACCTGGCGCAACAATGTCGGCAACGAAAAGGGCGGGCTGTTGCTCAGCACGACCGAAGAGATCGTCAAGGCGATCGACGAGATCGGCAAAAACGCACACGCCGCTCCGCAATCGTCGACTGCGGTCGTCGAGCCGTTTCTCAGTTCGGAGGTCACCGGGCGTTATCTCGACTGGATCGGCGAGGCTTGGTTGGATACGACCGAGAGCTACGCCAACATGCGCCTGATGCTTCACGCCGCGAGCGACGACGATCTGGTCGAAGGCGATGATTTTCTCAAGATGATTGCTTTGCTCGGCACCGAAGTGCTGCCGCGATGGCAGGAATTGATCGCGAGATCGTTCGCCGCGCGGCCAGCGATCGTCAAAGGCATGGAAGCGGCGTTCTGGCGCGAATACCTCAGCGCCAACGGCATCCTTGCCGAGGCGCAACCGGTGAACAAAGTCGCGTCGTCTCCGCATTCGCCCGGTGCGATCGTCGGCGGATATCTGATCAAATCTGCGGGCAAAGAACATGTCTATTCCGAACCGCAATTGGCTGCGATGCGGAAGATACTCGAAGAATCCAGCGTACCCGAACCATTCGAGCCGCCTCCGGCGAGCTACGACCACGATGCCTTGTTGTACCCCGGGGCGAGCAGGATTCCGCAGCCATTGGCGTCGAGCCTGTTCAGGAGATTCGCGCAGCCGTATTACGAGAATGCCAATCACGCCAAAACGCTCAGTCCTTTCGCGTATACGAGCAGTCGTTACGCCGGAGCCAAAGTGCCGCCGGAAGACGACGTCTGGGGATATCCGAATCCGGAATCCTTGCGCAAGATCGACGAGATGCGGTTCATGGTCGTGCGTTTTTTCGGGAGCCTCTCCGGCGACACGGTCGATCCGGCGTTGACCTCCGCGTTCGAGACCTTGAGTTTCATGGGATCTGTGTCTGGCGAGGAGGCGGCCCGAAGCCGGGACGACTGGCTGAGCGCACAGATGCAATGCGACAGCGCCGATGGAGCGGCGCTCGTGGAAGCTGAAATTGTCGATACATTCTCCTCGGAACAGCAATTCAAGCGCATGGCCGAAAGAACGGGTTTGCTCTCCACGGGCGAGATATCGCTGCAGATCGAACAGTTGAGGTTCGCGGACGAGTTGATGGACCTGAATCAAGATATCCAGGCGTACCAGTTGATGAAGACCGGGGCGCTGGAGCTCGGCGCGGCCGGCGATACGCGTACAGCAGAAGATCTCAAGATCGAAATTTCGTCGGAAAAGAGCAAGGTGCTCGAAGACTATCTCGCTCTGCTGGACGCAACCGGCGACGACAAAGAATTGCGGGGCGCCATCGAAGATCGATACCAGTCGGCAGTCGATGCGCTTCAGGGTTGGGAGCCCGGCATGGACTGGGTGTGGTACGGCCCGAGCCAATCGCTGCCGGAAGATCCGTATGGCGAGTCGCTTCCTTGAAACAGGATCACGAGCATAAACCACGCAGCGAGCATCCTCGATGCCGCGGCATGCGACAGAAACATTGATCGGAGAATCGTCATGGCCATCAAACAGGAAATGTTCCGCTTCGTCAGCACCCGCCGTGTCGAGCGGGCGACCATGAGCCGCATCGCGAGCCGGTTGATCCGCGATCGTCGCAAGACCGCGCGATCATCGATGTTGTTCAAGCTGTTCGGGCCGGGACTGTACGAAACCAAGCTGGTGACGGCCAACAACTTCGCAGCTTCCGCCGATTTTCTCGCTGCGGACGATCCTGCCGCGCTGGTGCTTGAAACGGTGGCCGCGTTCTTCCGCGAGAAACTCGCGCCCGGCGTGCTGTTGGCGGAACTTGCCGAGGAATTCAAAGCCGAGTTTCCTCTGCTGTCCGGATTGCTCGAGCATGCGCCGCCTGCAGTGCTGGTGCAGAACACCAACGCCATGAACGCGAAAGTGTGGGATTCGTTTTACGCACAGACGATCCGTGGCTGCGACCGCTATGTGTCCACCAACTATCTTGCCGATGGACTGCGCGTGTATCACGTCTTCCGCCTGCTGTGGATGAGCCTGAAGCTGAAACTCGCGACCTGGGCGGGCGCCACGTTCGACGAGTACGACACCCTGATCGATCTCAACGCGGCGTCTCTGACGGAGGACGACGACAAGCCCGACGGCAAGCCCGTCCAGACGAACCCGGCCAAAACCTTCGAGAATCTTCAGGATCTGACCCAGCGACTGACCCGGATCGATCTCGCCAGCGCCCAGCTCGACCGATTGTTCGACGCGCAGGCCACGCTCGCCGATGCGGGAAAAGATCCGAAACACGCACGGCTCAATGCCGATGCCGTCAAGCTGCTCAGCGCAGAGCCTGCGCTGGGCAAGCTCGATCTTGCGGCCGCGCCGGTGGAGCAAATCCGCAAGCAGTTGCGTATCGATCGCGAATTGACCGGGATTCGGCAGGAGATCGCGTTCAATGCGCTGGTCGACCCCGACGGCGAAGAAGCGGTCGATGCCGCAACCAGTCAAGCGTTGGCCATGCACAAGAAAACGAAGACGCCCGCAGCTTCGCTCGTCAATCTGACCGCGCCCGGCGGCGTGTTCCGCGTCCCGCTCTCCGTGGGCGAGATGAAACCGCCCGCCGTAGGCGATCTGCTGATCGTCGAGCAGCAGTTGCGCCGTTACGAACTGGGCGAACTGGCCGAGATCCAGACGATCATGCGCGGCGAACGGCGCGAGCGCACCGTTCGCAAACTCAACCGTACCAGTCAGACAACGACCACGGAATCTTCGTTCGAACAGGAGGAATCGAGCAGCCTCAAAACCGACGAACGATTCCAGTTGTCGTCGCAGGCGCAGCAGAGTGCCGAGCAGAGTTTCAGCGTCCAGGCAGGCGTGAACGTGTCCGGAAAATTCGGGCCAGTGCAGGTCAGCGCGTCGGTCAATGCGTCCTTCGACACTTCCAAATCCTCGTCGGAGTCGACCTCGCAGGAATACGCGAAAACCGTGACCGAAGAAGCGACCAAGCGGGTCAAGAACAGCATCAAGGAAAGCAGCTCGATCACGATCCTGACCGAGACCCAGGACACGACGCTGCAGGGGTTCAACAACGAGAAGGGCGCCGATCACGTCAACGGGCTCTATCGCTGGGTCGACAAGATCTACGACGCGCAGCTGGTGAATTATGGCCGGCGACTGATGTTCTCGTTGAACGTGCCCGAGCCGGCGGCCTTCTATCGCGGCCTCATCACCCAGAACGAAAACCAGGCGATGGCGGATCTGGTCGAACCCGTCCACCCGTCGGAGGAGGGTTTCGACAGTTTCAAGGATATCGATGATCTCAATTACGCCTGGATTGCGGGCATGTACGAAGCCAGCGTGCAGCCGCCGCCCCAGAAGCAACTCACAGGCAGCAAATCGTTCGTGTATCCCGATGCGATGCAGGCCGGGAAAATCGACGTGCACGATGCGGTCAACGACCTCAGCTATGTCGCCGGCGACGACACGCTGACCCTGGACCCCGGTTATCGGCTGCTCTCTGTAGCCGTCCACGCGCCGGTCGGCTCGGAGGGAGGCCATGAGTCGTACGTCAACGCGCTGAAGCTTGGAGAGGTGGCGGCACCCTCCGCGCCGAAGGATGGAACCACGGTGGCCGAGGCCAATCTGCTTCTTGTACAAGTGGCGAACATGAGTTTTTTCATGTCGGTCCGCCGCGACCCCGACAACGGCGACAAGAAGATCATCAAGACGAACTTCAACCAATACCAGACGCTCGGCAGCGATCTGCTCGCATTCGGAGATCTCGTCCAACCCGCAATCCCGGTGACCATCACCGCGAACTTCGAGGGAGTATTCGCCTTCACCGTGAGCTATGTCGCCTATCGAACCGACGAGGCCTACGATATCTGGAAAGCGAATACCTATGCCGCCATCCTCAAGGCCTACAACGCAAAGAAACAAGCCTACGACCAAGCCAAGGCGATCGCGGAAAGCAAAGCGCAGTCCGCAACCGAGTCGAAGACCTTTGCCCTGCGCGACGACCAGTACCGCAGCATCGAATTGACCGAACTCAAGCGCGGCTGTATCGACCTCATGAGCGAAGGTACGGCTGCTGGCTACACCTCGATCACCGTTGCGAAAGACGGCACACCGGACATCGTTCACGATCCGGCGGAAGGCGCTTTGCTCAACCATTGGCGTTCGCCGCTGGCGAACGGGTCGGTCGCCGAATTCTTCGAGTTGGCATTCGAGTGGGAGAACACCACATACCAGTTCCACCCATACTACTGGGCGGGCCACAGACGCTGGAAAGATCTCGCCCAGGCCAGCGGTGCCGATCCGGTCTTCGAGCAGTTCCTGCGCGCGGGCAACGCCAATGTCGTCGTCCCTGTCCGTCCCGGCTACGAACGGACAGTCATCTTCTTCCTGAAGACCGGCTTGATCTGGGGTGGCGGCTATCTGTCGCTGTTCACTTCGCAGGACATGCTCGATGTCTATGCAGACGTCGAGCTGGGGCGTCAATTCGATCCGCCGCTCGATGTCGGAAGTCCCTGGGAAATCCGGTTGCCGACCAACATGATCATGCTGCAGGCGGACGATACACTGCCGGAATTCCCCCCCGAGGAACCGGTGGGAGCCCCGCCACCTGCCACGGAGCCTGTTCCGGACGAGACCGTGCCCTTCTGATTCGTCGTCGACGGCGCTGTCTGCGCAGTCGCACTGGACGCAGGCAATGTCGGCGCTCGCCGGCTCGATAGCCGTACTTGCGTGTGCAGGTCAAGCCACGGGTTCGTGGGCGGCAGCCGACTGATCTTCCGCATCCGCTTCGAACAGTTGCTCCAGCTCGCTGCGCGCCTGCTTCGCGCTTTCCAGCAGCGCCGCTTCGTCGTCGTAGATCAGGTGTTGGCTGGCCAACAGCTCTTCGTCGTGTTCGCGGAACTTGTGCGCGCGTTGGGCTGCCTGTTCCGGCGACATGCCCAGCGCGATCAGCACATCGCGGCCCATCTCCAGACCGGAAGCGAAGGTTTCGCGGGTCACTTCCGCGCCCATATCCATCAGC
The DNA here is from genome assembly GCA_017302135.1 of Lysobacterales bacterium. Classification (GTDB taxonomy): domain Bacteria; phylum Pseudomonadota; class Gammaproteobacteria; order Xanthomonadales; family Xanthomonadaceae; genus Lysobacter_I. Next base: position 23,538 of record JAFLDZ010000020.1, read on the forward strand.
TGCCATGCGTGTCGGCGGTCGTGCGCGCGGGCGAAGATTCTCAGCGTGGGATACAGCCGGCGCACGACGCGGGTGACGCGCAGATTCGTCTCGGCATTGTCGATGGTGTTGATGAAGATGCGCGCATGACCGGCGCCTGCGGAGCGCAGCAGATCGGGGCGCGACGGATCGCCGTAGTACACGATATTGCCGAAACGGCGTACGAAATCCACCTGCACCGCATCGGTCTCCACCGCCACGAACGGAATCTTCTGCGCCACCAGCATGCGCGCGACGATCTGGCCGAAACGACCGAAGCCGGCCAGGATCACCTGCGGATGGCCTTCGGGAATGGGATCGAATGCGCGCTTCGGCGCGGCTTCCGGATAGGCGCGCAACAGGCGCGACACGGCGATGATCGACAGCGGCGTCAGCGCCATCGACAGGCCGACGACCGCCACCAGCCGGTTCTGCAGCACGGCGTCGATGAGTTTGGCCTGGGTCGCTTCGGCCAATACCACGAACGCGAATTCGCCGCCCAGCGCCAGCACCACGCCGAGCTGCAGCGCTTCGCGCCAGTCCAGCCGTCCCGGTCGCAGGCCGATGCCGAAGAGCACGATCGCTTTGATTGAGAGCAGCGCCAAGGTACCGAAGACCACGACCCACGGTTCGGCCGCGATCAGCTTCAGGTCGACGCTCATCCCCACGGCCATGAAGAACAGGCCCAGCAGAAGCCCCTTGAACGGTTCGATCTGCGATTCGATCTCGTGGCGGAATTCGGAGTCCGCCAGCAGCACGCCAGCGAGGAACGCGCCCAGCCCCATGCTCAGCCCGGCGAGCTGCATCGTCCAGCCCGCACTGAGCACCGCGAGCAGCGCGCTGGCGGTGAGCATCTCCGGCACGCCGATGCGCGCGGCAAGACGGAACAAGTGCCGCAGCACATAACGTCCGCCGATCACCACCGCGACGATCGCGGCCATCGCTTTGAGCACCTCCTGCCACACCGGTTCCGTGCTTGCAGCCGCAGCGCCGAGCAGCGGAATCGCCGCGAGCAGTGGAATCGCGGCCAGATCCTGGAACAGCAGGATCGCGAACGCGAGCCGCCCATGCGGGCTGTTGATCGCCTTGCGCTCGGACAACAGCTGCAGACCGAACGCAGTGGACGACAGCGCGAGCGCAAGCCCGACCACCAGCGCGGCTTTCCACGACAGACCGAGCGCGAGCGCCAACGCGGCCAGGATCAGACCCGACAGCGCGACCTGCAGTCCGCCGACGCCGAACACCGGCTTGCGCATCAGTTTGAGGCGCGCGAACGACAGCTCCAGACCGATGACGAACAGCATCATCACCACGCCGATCTCGCTGGCGGCCAACACCGGTTCGGGATCGCTGATCACGCGCAGACCGAACGGGCCCAGCACCACGCCCGCCGCAAGATAACCGAGCACCGCGCCCAAGCCGAAACGCTTGAACAACGGCACCGCGATCACTGCGGCCAACAGAAAGACCAGCGCGAGTTGCAACCCGTTGCCGTGCATGCGCACCTCCGCGTTCGACCTTACCTGCAGCGCGCGGATGTCGCAATCGCGTTATTCTGCACAACGTGTTCCATGCCCCGGGTCGCCCCATGCGCCGTCTGCTGATCCTCTGCTTGCTGCTTGTCTGCAGTTCTGTCGTCTCCGCCGGGAATGGTCCGGGCGCTGTCCGCAAACAGGTCGAGTCCGCCCTCTACGTCACCGGGACCATCGACATCACGCCAGCGGGCGACGTCGTCGCCCATACGCTCGATCAGCAGGAAAAGTTGCCGAAAGGCATCGTCGACATGGCTGCCCGACTGTTGCCGCAGTGGAAGTTCGAGCCTGTCGCATTGCAGGACAAGGCCATCAGCCGATCGAAGATGTCTCTGCTGTTTGTCGGCAGGAAACTCGACGACGGCAACTATTCGGTCGAATTGCGCAGCGCCGCCTTCAGCGGTACCAATCCGGAAGAGTCGGTCACCATCGATCCAAGAGGCCAGAAAAAACCTATTTATCCGATCGGGCTCGTCGATGCGGGGATTTCGGGCACGGTGTTTCTGATCGTGAAGATCGGCCGCGACGGCAAGGTCATCAATGTCGACGCCAGCCACGTCAATCTGCACGTGATCGGCAGCGCATCGCAGATGAATCAGTGGCGAAAGGCGCTCGCGCGGAACAGCATCGCTGTCGCCAGGCAATGGACATTCGTACCGCCGAAATCGGGACCAGCAGCGGATAAACCCTATTGGCTCGGCACGCTGCCGTTCGATTTTTACATCGAGGGACAGGAACCACCCGTCTACGGCAAATGGCGAACCTATGTCGCGGGGCCGAAAGCGTTGATCCCGTGGGAGAACGAGAAGCTGATCGCCGAAGGCAGCACCGACGCGCTCACGCCGAATACCTTCCACACGGCAGGCAGCGGCCGCCGCCTGCTTACGCCGCTGGCGGGCGGCTGATCGAAGTTCAACCCGCAGGGGCGTTGCCGAGACTTTCCAGCGCCAGCGTCACCATCCGCGCCAGGCCCTGTTCGCGTTCGGCGGCGGGCATGTGTTCGTCGCGATCCAGATGGTCGCTCACGGTCATCACCGACAGGCACTGCAGGCCCTCGCGCATCGCCAGGCCATAAAGTCCGGCGGATTCCATATCGATGCCGACGATGTTGTGACGACGCAGGTGCGTGAGCAGGTCGGCATCGCCATCGTAGAAACAGTCGGTGCTGAAGATGTGGGCGACGCGAACGGCGACGTTCTGTCGCGCGGCGGTGTCGACCACCGCTTTCATCAGCGCGAAATCGGCGCAGGCGGCGAGATCGTGATCGCCGAAATGCAGACGGTTGAAGCGCGAGTCGGTGCTGGCCGATTGCGCCAGCAGCAGATCGCCCAGCGCGACTTCGCCGACGCCGCCGCAGGTGCCGATGCGCACGATCCGGCGCACGCCGTAGACCCGCGCCAGTTCGGTGGCGTAGATCGCGCTGGACGGAATGCCCATGCCGCTGCCCATCACCGACATGCGCTGCCCGCGATAACGGCCGGTGTAGCCGAGCATGTTGCGACGCGCGTTGAACTCCACCGCATCGTCCAGGAATGTAAGGGCGATATGCCGCGCCCGCAGCGGGTCGCCTGGAAACAGGACGGTGTCGGCGATGGCGCCGGGTTCGGCATCGATATGCGGTGTGCTCATGGGCGTTCGGAACCGTGCGCGACAGTGTCGGTGAGAAAGCAGCGACCCGCCGCGAGCGGCGGCAGACCGAGATGGGTGGCGAAGCCCTGGCCGATATCGGCGAAGGACTCGCGGCGGCCGACGCAGCGCGCGCGCAGCGTCGGGCTCCAGGCCAACAGCGGTATGGTTTCGCGGGTGTGGTCGCTGCCCGGCCAGGTCGGGTCGCAGCCGTGATCGGCGCTGAGCACCAGCAGATCCTCTCGACCCAGCGCGCGCAGCAGCTCGGGCAGGCGTGCATCGAACGCTTCCAGCGCCGCGCCATAGCCGAGCGCATCGCGACGGTGCCCGTAGACGCTGTCGAAGTCGACGAAATTGGTGGCGATCAGCGCACCGTCGCCGGCCTGCGCGAGCGCATCGAGGGTCGCGTCGAACAGCGCGTCATGACCGTAAGCGGGCAACGTCCGCGACACGCCGCGATGCGCGAAGATGTCGCCGATCTTGCCGACCGCGATGGTCTCACCCCCTGCGGCCTGCACGGCGTCGAACAGGGTCGGCGCGGGCGGCGGCAATGCATAGTCGCGGCGATGCCCGGTGCGGACGAAGCCGGCCTCCGGCGTGCCGACGAAAGGCCGGGCGATGACCCGGCCGATGTCGTACGGCGCCAGCAGGCGTCGCGCGATGATGCACACCTCGTACAGTCGCTGCAGTCCGAACGCTGTCTCGTGCGCGGCGATCTGCAGCACCGAGTCGGCCGAGGTGTAGACGATGGGTTTGCCGCTGGCCATGTGTTCCGCGCCGAGCCGGGCGATGATCTCGGTGCCGGAAGCGTGACAGTCGCCAAGCACGCCGGGCAGGCCGGCTTCATCGATCAAGGCATGCAGCAATGCGGGCGGAAAGCTGTGGTCGAGATCCGGGAACAGCCCGAACGCGCGGTCGAGCACGACGCCTGCGGTTTCCCAGTGCCCCGACGGCGTGTCCTTCCCGCAGGCGCGTTCGACGGCATAGCCCCAGCAGCTGTCGGGCACCGGCAGATCGCTGAACCCGGCCGCAGGCCGGCCACGCGCCAGGGCATGCGCCTGCGGCAGACCGAGGCGTGTGAGTGTCGGCAGCCGCAGCGGACCGCGCGGCGCTTCCGCACAGGCGGCGGCGATGTGGCCGAAGGTGTCGGCGCCCGCATCGCCGTAGGCAGCGGCATCGGGCGCCGCGCCCAGGCCCAGCGAATCCATCACCACCCAGAGCGCGCGGCTCACGGCTGCGCGTCCCGGGTTATCCACCGGATCATCGCGACCGGGTTCATGCTGCTGCCGCCAGCACCGCAGCGAGTTCGTCGAACAAAGCGCTGGCGCCGATGCGGAAGCGCTGGGGCGATATCCAGTCCGCGCCGAGTCGCGCATCGGCCAGTTCGAGATAGTCCGCTGCCGCCGCGAGCGTGCGGATGCCGCCTGCGGCCTTGAATCCGCAGCGCCCACCGGCCGCCGCGATCTCGTCGAGCATGATCGCCGCCGCTTCCGGCGTGGCGTTGATGCTGACTTTGCCGGTCGAGGTCTTCAGGAAATCGACACCCGCATCGAGCCCGATACGGCAGGCCTCGCGGATGCGTTCGGGCGTGGCCAGTTCGCCGCTTTCAATGATCAGCTTCAACAGCACGCCATCGCCGCAGGCTGCGCGACAGGCATCGACGCAGAGACGCGCCAGCGCCGCATCGCCCGCAAGCAGCGCACGGTACGGCAGCACCATGTCGATCTCATCGGCGCCTGCGGCGATCGCGCGCCGGGTTTCGCGCGCGATCCGCGCGGCGTCGCTGCCGCCATCGGGGAAATTCACCACCGTCGCAACCTTCGTAGACGTGTCGCCGAGGGCTTCGCGCACCGTGGTGACGTGTTCTGGATACACGCACAGCGCCGCCGGCAGGCCGGACGGCAGCCGCGCGCGGGCGCACAGCGCGCGGATCGCTTCAGGGGTGTCGTCCTCGCCGAGGCTGGTCAGATCGAGCAGCGGCAGCAGAAGCGCGGCCAGCGTGGAAGTCGAAATCGGGTTTGCGGACACGGGGCGACCTCGACAGCGGCGATCTGCGGAAGCGCCAGCGTAGGGAGGACGACCGTCCACCGCCTTGACCTGCGGCAAAACCTGCGCAGGAAATACTTGGCCCGAGTGCCGCCTCAGCCGGCGATGGCGACCTTCCACGCGCCGGTACCGGTCTGCATCCAGTCGATATCCACCGGCAGGAATTTCTCGATCAGCCGCGCGTTGCTGCGCAGGTGATCGCTGATCGCGGGTACGGTGAAGCTTCCGCCGCCGGCCAACGCCACCGGCAGCAGCAGCTGGTCGGACAGGTGCTCGTCGACGCAGGCGTCGCTGCGCAGATAGATGTCGGCCTCGTCGGCCAGACGCTCCGCGACCTTTTCCGAACTCACGCCGCGCTCGCCGTGGCCGGTGAAGGTTTCGGCATGATGCTCGTGACGCACGCGCAGCAGCAATGCATTTCCGGGACCGATCGACGGCCGTACCTGACGCAGGTGCAACGCAGTTGCGGGCAGCGCAAAACGCGCGGCGAGCGTCTGCAGTTCGCGCTGACCGATGCTCGACGAAAGCCCCGACATCAACGCGACCGCTTCGATCGACTGCAGCGCACCGCGTTCGATGAATTCCGCGCGCTGCAGCGTCGCCGCCGGATTCACGGCCGCATGCAGGAGGCCGCCTCCTGCGGGAAAGAAGCCCGGGCGTTCGAGTTCGATCGATGCGTCGATGCCGATCCGTTTCAGTGCGGGCAAATAGGCGTCGGCGATGAAATCCGCGCTCGGCGCCAGCGGATTGTGGGTGCCGCCTTCCAGACGCAGACGCGACGGCGCATCGCAGCGCCACAGTGGCGGCAGCAGGGTCTGCAGCACCAGCATCGCGGAACCGGCGCTGCCGGTGGCGAAGGCGTAGTCGCCCGGCAATACCGCACCGGGCTCGAAGCGCAGCGTGGTCGCACCGAGTGCGGCGCCGTGCATGCAGGCGTTGCCGATCCGCGCTGCGGCGTTCACCGCAGTGAGATGCTGACGCATCAGCCCAGGACGCGAACGCTTCGCGCGGATCTGCTGCATCGTGAAGCCGATACCGGTGCACAGGCTGAGGCTCAGCGCGGTGCGCAGCAGCTGGCCGCCACCGGCGGAGCCGTCGATTTCGATCATGTCCATCGTCTGTCTTCTGTCATGGGGCTCTGTCATGAAGCCCGGGCGGACATCGCTGTCCGCCCGGTTCGATCGTCGTGTCGGCGCGTGTCGGACTCAGCCCTTCACGCACACCACCTGCCGCAAGGTATGCACGATCTCGACCAGATCCTTCTGCGCCTCCATCACCGCATCGATCGACTTGTACGCGGCCGGCGATTCGTCGACCACATCCGCGTCCTTGCGGCATTCCACGTGCGCGGTGGCGGCGATGTGATCGTCCAGGCTGATCATTTTCTTCGCCTGGGTGCGGCTCATCACGCGGCCGGCGCCGTGGCTGCAACTGCAGAAACTGTCCTCGTTGCCGAGACCGCGCACGATGAAACTCTTCGCGCCCATGCTGCCCGGGATGATACCCAGCTCGCCCTTGCGCGCGCTCACCGCGCCCTTGCGGGTCACCAGCACGTTCTTGCCGAAGTGGTGCTCGCGGTTGACGTAGTTGTGGTGGCAGTTCACCGCCTCGGCCTGGGCCTCGAACGGCTTGGCGATGGCCTTGCGCATCGCTTCCACCACGTGACGCATCATGATCTCGCGGTTGATGCGCGCATAACGCTGCGCCCAGTCGACCGCGAACACGTAATCGCCGTAGTACTGGCTGCCTTCGGGCAGATACGCGAGATCCTGATCGGGTAGATTGATCATCCAGCGACGCATTTCCTCCTTGGCCAGGGTGATGAAATGCGTACCGATGGCATTGCCGACGCCGCGCGATCCGGAGTGCAGCATGAACCACACGCGCTGGTCTTCATCGAGGCAGATCTCGATGAAGTGGTTGCCGGTGCCGAGCGTGCCGAGATGCTTGAGGTTGTTGGTGTTCTTCAGGCGCGGATGGCGCTCGCAGATCTTCTCGAAATCGGCGACCAGCTGCGACCAGCCTTCGACAGCGAGCGCAGGCGCGTTCTCCCACGCGCCCTTGTCGCGTGCGTGGCGCTCGGCGGTACGCCCGTGCGGGACCGCGCGCTCGATCGCGCTGCGGATCGCAGACAGGTTGTCCGGCAGATCGCTCGCGACCAGCGTGGTGCGCGCCGCGATCATGCCGCAGCCGATGTCCACGCCCACCGCCGCCGGCACGATCGCGCCGATGGTCGGCACCACCGAACCCACGGTCGCGCCCTTGCCCAGATGCACGTCGGGCATCACTGCGATCCAGCGATGGATGAAGGGCAGCTTGGCGATGTTCTGCAGCTGCTTGCGCGCTTCGTCTTCCAGCGGCACGCCGCGGGTCCAGAGCTTGATCGGCACTGCGCCCTGTTCCTGGATGACATCGTAGTGGTGGGTGGTCATGGTGAATTCTCGCATGTGGACATGCATCTAAGAGAGGTGCGGCGACGAGGATGGCGGGACTCTGCGAAGCGGCGCTTCCGCTACGACGCAGTGGGACTTGAACCGGCCCGAGGGAAAAATCAAGCTGCGGCACGAGTGATGCCGCGCCTGCGGCTGAGGAGGGTGAAGCGTGATGAACAGATCGCCGACCGCGACAACAGTGATGAAACATTTTTCAAGCTCTACCAGACTGAGCTACCGTCTTGCGACGGGCGGGATTCGAACCCGAGACCGTGAAATCCTGTAGTTCCATCGGCATTCGCTGCCGGCGAAGGTGAAAAGATCAAGCTTCTTCGATGCAGCGCACCGAGGACGGACGGATGAACGCTTTTTTTCCGGAGTCCATCAGGATCACGAGCATCAGTCCCCAGTCCCCGAGCGGCGACTGGCCGAGCTTGGGGTCGGTGGTGCCCAGAATCCGGACATCCATGAACTTGCGTCCGTCCGACATGAACAGGTTGTGCCTGCGATCCGGAACGATCGTTTCATCGAGGTAAGGCAGCATTTTTTCGCGCGCTTCGCGCTGACGCCTCGCGCTCAGCTTCGACGAAACGATGCCGTAGACGATCAACACCAGGATTGCGATGACGATGATGGCCCAGATTTCGGACATGTTGTTGCCTCCATTGCAGCGCATGACTGTGTACTCCCGAGGAGATGGCGACGATTCGAATCAAAGCCATCGGTGATTGCGACAAGAAGTGTGGAAACGTCCTGCTCTAACCGACTGAGCCACCGTCTTACGACGGGCGGGACTCGAACCGGCCCAGGCAGAATGTTGTCTACGACGGAATCAGTGCCGCGCCTGCGGCCGACACCAATGAATCGTCGCTTCGTAAATAAAGCCATCGATGATTGCGACAAGGGTGGGAAAACATCCTGCTCTATCCAACTGAGCTACCGCCGCACGGATTCGCGGCGGGCGGGACTTGAACCCGCGACCTGGACCGTAATAGGGTGTAGTTTTCCCTGCATTCGCAATCACCGACAGCACAACAACAAACACATCTCCCCTTGCCCGACCGGCCCCATTGCCGGCCGGGCATTGAACGACGTCTAGAACTCGATGCTCGCGATCTTCTCGACCCAGCGCTTTGCGCCGGAACCTTCTGCCGCGAAATTCGCGATCAGATCGAACACCGCGTCGCTGAACCCGCCGACGTGGAGCACGTCGCTACGCTCAACGGTCTGGCTGTTGGCGACCGGCTGCAGATCGATACACACCAGCTTCGCCTGCGGACAACGTATCTTGATCTGCTCCCATTGGCGCATGGTCTCGGTGGCGCCACCGCTGCGGGTATCGCGCCAACTTTCGTTGTCGGACACCAGCACCAGCAGATCGACCTTCGCTTTCTCGCGGTTCAACGCCGCAAGCGGCGCGCTGACGCTGGTACCACCGCCGCACAATGTCGCCAGCTGTCGCGCCTGCGTCATCACGCTGTCGCGCGGGTTGAGTCGCAGCGCACGCACTTCGGTATCGAACGGCAGCACGCGCGCATCCGGATGGGTGCGCTGGATACAGGCCGCGATCAGCGCCGCCACATCCACGCAGCGCGTGGTCGTGGTCGCGCCCTTGCGATGACCGGTGACCGGCGATGCCATCGAACCCGACACGTCCACCGCCACGACGACATCACCCTCCAGCTTCGGCACATTGCGGGTCGCGATTTCCATCGCATCCTGCAGCGCCGCGCCGATCGCGTTCGGCAGCTTCGAGGTCGCTTGGAATGCGGTCAGCAACTGGTACGGAAACACGCGGGCACGCCGGATCGATTCCGGATGACGCAGACGCTCGGCGATCATCGCGACCGCTTTGGCATCCTCGAACACGCCGTTGCGCGCGAACGTGTTGAGGTTCATGCGTAGCGACTGCCACGAAGCGCGGCGCGCCAACACCGTCCACTGCGCCGCACTCAACGGCAGCGACGTGAAGTACTGGAACGGCAGTGCCGGCAACTCACCCTGCGCGTCGCGCTTGAATGCTTCGTAAGCACGCAGTATTTCCGGCAGCTTCGCTTCGTCGTACGGCTTTCCGATCACCCACGCATACAGCGCTTCGCGCTCGGCATCGACCGGCTTCGGATGCACCATCCTGATCACGTCCGCCAGCGACGGATCGTTGCCGATCGCGGCGTTGACGAGTTGATCGACCGACGCGCGCTGCAGCCACTCGCGCACCAGACGCTTCGGCAGCGAGCCAAGCGACTTGCGGCCGACGCAACCGCTGCGCAGGATCTGCACGACGTTGCGGAGCAGGCGGCCGTTGTCGACCACGCGCGGAAACGCGGCGGCGAAGACCTCGCGATCGCGCAGCGACAGGCTGGCCAGCAACAGCGCCGGCATGTCCTTCATGTGCGCGCACTGACGCGCGTAGATCGCGGTCTGCGCGACGAAGCGCGGCTCCACCTCCGCGCACAGCTTCAACACCGTCGCCAACTGCTGCTCGGCGTTGGCGTAATAGGTGCCGTTGAGGCAACCCGTCGCCGCGTACAGCGCCAGCGCCGCCTGTGGCTTGCGGGCATAGGCGCGGCCGCCGGCCTCGTTGAAAGTGGTCGCAGCCGGCAGCAGCGTGCCGCGGGTGGATGCGAAGAGCGTGGTGTTGGCCATGATCGGTGCCTTGGGGAATGCCCGTTGGTTCGAGCTGTGCATTGCAATGGCCGTGCCAACAGGCTCTGAACTTGTTTATCTTTTTGTTTTTGTTGAGTTTTTCTGGAAAATCACGATCCTCATCGATTGGAATTTTGATATAAAGATATACTTGGATCTAAGTTTTTATCTGGATGGATCATGTGCAGGCAACAAGTCGTCTTCGGCATGCTCGGCACCACGCTCGACAGCGGCAGGGGGCCGGGGCGCTGGGAAAAATGGCGGCCGACGGTCTCCCTCTGCATGCACGAGGATTTCCTCGTCGACCGGCTCGAACTGCTGGTGGACGAACGTCGCTACCAGCGGCTCGCCGAAGTCGTGACCGAGGACGTCGTGCAGGTTTCGCCGGAAACCGCTGTGCGTCGCAGCGACATGTACCTGGCCGATCCATGGGATTTCGAAGGCGTGTACGCGACGCTGCACGATTTTCTGCGCGGCTATGCCTTCAAGCCCGAGGACGAGGATTACTACATCCACATCACCACCGGCACGCACGTCGCGCAGATCTGCTGGTTCCTGCTGGCCGAAAGCCGGCACTTTCCAGGACGGTTGCTGCAGACCTCGCCGCCGCGCAAACAGGAGGGCGGCGAGCCCGGCAGTTATGCGGTGATCGATCTCGATCTCTCGCGCTACGACCTGATCGCGCAGCGATTCCAGCAACAGCAGCTGGAGGATCGCGCGCTGCTGAAGAACGGAATCGCCACCCGCAACGCTGCGTTCAACCGCATGATCGAGCAGATCGAAACCGTCGCGACGCGCTCGAAGGCGCCGATGCTGTTGATGGGGCCGACCGGCGCCGGCAAGAGCCAGCTCGCGAAGCGCGTGTTCGAGCTGAAGAAACTCAAGCATCAATTGCCCGGGCGTTTCGTCGAGGTGAACTGCGCCACGCTGCGCGGCGACGGCGCGATGAGCGCGCTGTTCGGCCATGTCAAAGGCGCGTACACCGGCGCCGGCAGCGACCGCGCCGGCTTTCTGCGTTCGGCGCATCAGGGGCTGCTGTTTCTCGACGAGATCGGCGAACTCGGCCTCGACGAACAGGCCTTGTTGCTGCGTGCGCTGGAAGAGAAGCGATTTCCGCCAGTGGGCAGCGACAAGGAGGTCGAAAGCGATTTCCAGCTGATCGCCGGCACCAATCGCGATCTGCAGACCGCCGTCGCGCAGGGGCGCTTCCGCGACGATCTGCTGGCGCGCCTGAATCTGTGGACCTATCGCCTGCCGGGTTTGTCGGAGCGCGTCGAAGACATCGAACCCAATCTCGATTTCGAGCTCGAACGCTGGAGCCGCGACCAGCATCAGCGCGTCGCCTTCAATCGTGAAGCGCGGACGCGCTTTCTCGCGTTCGCGACCAGGCCCGAAGCGCGCTGGACCGGCAATTTCCGCGATCTCGGCGCATCGGTGATGCGGATGGCGACGCTGGCGAACGCCGGGCGCATCCAGATCGAATCGGTCGACGAGGAGATCGCGCGCCTGCGCGGGCTGTGGCGCGAAAGCAGCTCACCGTCGCCGCTCGATACGCTGCTCGGCGAGCGCGTCGATGCGGTCGACCGCTTCGATCGCGTGCAGTTGGAGGAGGTCGTGCGCGTCTGCGCACAGGCGAAATCGCTGTCGGATGCGGGTCGCACCCTGTTCGCGGTGTCGCGTATGCAGCGCAGCAGTACCAACGATGCCGACCGGCTGCGAAAATACCTCGCCCGCTTCGATCTGGACTGGGATCAACTGCGCAGCGTGGGGCGCGCACGGTGAAAGAGCGCGTCGGCGACGCGCGATTTCGAGCACACTGGCGGTATCCGACGATCAGGACGTTCCAACCATGAGCATGAATCTGTTCTTCCAGGCATTCGCTCCGAAAGATCTCGAAACGATGCGCGAGGACCCCTCCCTGGTCGACGGCTGGGTCGAAAGCGAATCGCGCTGCACCGCTTCGATCGATGTGGAAACCGCATGGGACGTGTTGAAGCACATCCTCGGCGATGCCGGCTTCCGCAGCGATGACGTGATCGAGGATGTGCTGAGCAATGGCTGCGAAGTGGTGTCTCCGGCGCTGGTCCGGGAACAGGCGAAGGCGCTGTCGTCATGGACCCACGCGGCCGTTCTCGAAGCGCTGCGCGCGATCGACGAAGACGAGGGTCTCTATCACCAGGCGGTGTATCAGGACCAGGAAGACGACCTGCTGGAGCAGTTCGACATGCTCTCGGCGTTTTTCCGGGAAGCGGCCGCGCGCGGCGATGGGGCGCTGTACTACGCGATGTAACCGGACGCGGGGCCGTCAGGCGCGACGCTGTTTGCCGTCGCCCGAATCCGTGCCGTGGGCGAGACGCAGCAGTTCCGTGACGTTGACGATCTCGACGCGGCGGCCGGTCACATCGATGACGCCGTCGTCCTGCAGGCGGGTGAAACCACGGCTGACGGTTTCCAGCGCGAGGCCGAGGAAGCGGGCGATGTCCTCGCGGCTCATCGGCAGCTGGAACTGGCGGTCGGACTGGCCGACGTTGCGATAGCGTTCGCCCAGGCTGTGCAGGAACAGGGCGATGCGTTCGTTGGCCTGACGGCGGACGAGGATCCCCAGATGATCCTGATCGCGATCGACGCTCTGTCCGATCACCCGGAACAACTGCTGTTGCAGGCTCGGCACCTGCGCGGCGACGGCCGACAGCTGGTCGTAGGGCACTTCGCAGACGTTCGCGGCGGTCAGTGCGACGCCTTCGCAGCGATGCTCGCCGGTGCCCAGGGCATCCAGGCCGATCAGTTCGCCCGGCAAATGGAAACCGAGGACCTGCTCTTCGCCGTCTTCGCTGATGCTGACCGACTTGAATGCGCCGTCGCGGGCGACGAAGACCGCCGTCAACGGGTCGCCGAGGCGGAACAGCCGTTCGCCGCGGGCGACCGGCCGGCGACGCTGGACGATCTGGTCGAGACGCTGGAGTTCCTCCGCACCGATGCCGCCGGGCAAGCACAGCTGGCGCACGGAGCAGTAGGTGCAGCCCCGGCGTAGTTGGATCAGATCGAGAACAGAAGAATCGCTCATTGCCGCTAGTGTGCCATGCCACGGCGCATCGCCGAACCCGACTTCTGTCCAAGACGATGCCGGCAGTGGGTTGTCTCCGATCCCCGGGCGTATTTCGGGGCCGGAAATGTCCATGGGCTCGAATCCGGACCGCTGCAGCCTTTATACTGCGCGGATTCTGCGGCCGCAGCCCGGCCGCTTCGTCAACACGTCGTTTTCCGGGTGAGTCGTGCGCAATTACGATCTGGATTTTCTGAAGCGTTTCTCGATGGTGATCGCCTTCCTTGCGGCGGTCACCCTGGGCCTGATCCTGTTCGCGGTCTATCTGCACAACGGTCAGCCGCAGACGCCGAACCCGGTCGAGGTGAAGCGCACCGATGCGCGGATATCGCCAGTGGGTGAGGTCTATGCCGGCGCCACCGGCGCGGCTCAACAGGCTGCGGCCGACGAGGCCGCCAAAGCCTCCGCCGCATCGCAGGTCGCCTACGGCGGTACGCTGGACGGCGCGGTGATCTACGACAACCTCTGCGCGGGCTGCCACAAGTCCGGTGCCGGTGGCGCGCCGACCATGACCGCTACGGGCATGGGTGCCCGCGCCGGTCAGGGCAAGGATCTGCTGTATCAGCATGCGATCGAAGGCTTCCAGGGCAGCGCTGGCGTGATGCCGGCCAAGGGCGGTAACCCGGCCCTGACCGACGATCAGGTCAAGGCGACCGTCGACTGGATGCTCGAACAGGTTTGATCGGCCAGACTGCCGTCATCGCTCCACCGCAACGCCGCCTCCGGGCGGCGTTGTCCGTTCCGTCTCCGGAGAATCGCCGTATGCGCCGTCTGCGTCCGTTCCTGCTGCCCCTGTGTGCTCTTGTCTGCGCGTTCACCGGCGTCGCCTCGGCTCAGGACGCTCCGATGGCCATCGGCCGGATCCAGGGCACGGGTGAGCGCAGTCCGCTCGCGGGTCAAGCGGTCATGGTCGAAGGCGTCGTCACTGCGGTCCCGGACGACAGCCTCGGCGGCTGGTTCCTGCAGGACGCTGGCGATCGCGACCCCGCCACTTCCGACGCGCTGTTCGTGATCGATGATGGCGGCCCGCCCGTCGGCACGCGCGTTCGCGTCCATGGCACCGTGGTCGAGGCCGATAGCGGACGCGGCACCCACACCGCACTGCAGCCGACGGGTGTGGCGCCGCTGGGCCGGGCCGCGCTGCCGCGAGCGGCAGCGATTTCGGCAGCGCCCGTCGATTGGGAGCGCTACGAAAACATGCGCGTACGCATCACCGCGCGGCTGACGGTGGCGGGCACCCATCGTGTCGACAGGTACGGCGAATTATTGGTCAATTTCGGCGAACGACTGCGCACGCCCGCCGACGCGGTGATGCCCGGCGATGCCGCGCGCGCACTGGCGGCCGAGAACGCGCGCCGCACGCTGCGTCTGGACGACGCCAGCGACGCGGAGCGACCCGCTTCGATCTGGTATCTGCCGAAGACCGGTCAGCCACGCACCGGCGGACAGCTGTCGAGGGTGGAAGGCGTGGTGGATCAGCGCGGCGGCGGTTACCGCCTGCAGTTGACCGCGAAACCGGCGTTCCGGCGCGCAGCCCCGCCGTCGGCCCCAGAAGTCGGCGGCGACGTGCGGATCGCCAGCTTCAACCTCGAGAATTTCTTCAACGGCGACGGCCAGGGCGGCGGTTTTCCCACGCCGCGCGGCGCACGCACCCCCGCCGAACTGCAGACCCAGCTCGCCAGACTGGCCGCTACGATCCGTGGCCTGAACCCGGATATCGCTGCGCTGATGGAACTAGAGAACGACGGCTTCGGCCCGGAGTCCGCGATCGCGATGCTGGTGACAACGCTCAATGCGGATCGGAACGGCGACGACTGGCGCTTTGTCGCGACCGATCAGCCGCAGGGCGACGATCTGATCCGGGTCGGCCTGATCTATCGCGCTGCGCGGGTGACGCCAGTCGGGACGGCGGCAACGCTGACCGACGACCTGTTCGGCACCCGCAGCCGACCGCCGCTGGCGCAATCCTTCCGTGCCGGGACCGGCGCAACCCAAGGCCCGGCTTTCACGGTTGTCGCCAATCACTTCAAATCGAAAGGCTGCGCTGAAGCGACCGGGGCCGATGCCGATCAGAAGGACGGTCAGAGCTGCTGGAACGCCGTCCGCACCGAATCCGCGCGCCGGCTCGACGCTTGGCTGCGCACCGATCCGACACGATCGGGCAGCGATCTTGCGATGATCGTCGGCGATCTCAATGCTTACAGCATGGAAGATCCTGTTCGCATGCTGACCGCTGCCGGCTGGCGGGATGCTTTCGCCGGGCAGCGCGGGCCTGCGCCTTACAGCTATGTCTACGACGCCCAGATCGGCCGTCTCGATCACGCGCTGCTCAGTCCATCGCTGGCGGCGCGGAAGATCGGCGCGGCGGAATGGCACAGCAACGCCGATGAACCCGACAGCCACGGCTACCAGACGCGGCCCGGCGATCACACCCCGTGGCGCAGCTCGGACCACGATCCGCTGGTGGTCGGTTTCCGGCTGCGGAAACCCTGATCGCCCGGGCCGTTATCATCCGCGCATGTCTTCTCCCGTTTTCCCTGTCGTTGCCACAGCGCTGATCCTGCCGGGCCCGGCGGGCGCACTGGAAGTCGTCTTCGATCCGCCCGAGGCCGAGGTCGCCGCGCGGCCGGTGATCGCGGTGCTGTGTCATCCGCTGCCGACCGAAGGCGGCACGATGCACAACAAAGTGGTGACGATGGCTGCGCGCAGCCTGCGCGAGCTGGGCGTGACCACCGTGCGCTTCAACTTCCGCGGCACCGGCGCGTCCGAAGGCGCGTTCGATCACGGCGAGGGCGAGCTCGACGACCTGCGCGCGGTCGTCGCCTGGGTGCGCGACGCGCGGCCCGATGCGGCGCTGTGGCTCGCTGGTTTCAGCTTCGGCGCGTACGTCAGCCTGCGCGGTGCGGCCGAACTGCAGCCATCGGTGTTGATCTCGATCGCGCCACCGGCCGGCCGCTGGGATTTCGACAAGATCGCGCTGCCGACGATGCCGTGGCTGGTGATCCAGGGCGAGGACGACGAGGTCGTCGACCCGCAAGCGGTGTACGACTGGTTCGAGCAGACGTCGAAGGCGCGGATGTCAAAGGCACCGACGTCGCAGACACCGCCGGGGGCGGGCGCCGAGCTGATCCGCATCCCCGACACCAGCCACTTCTTCCATCGCAAACTGATGGATCTGCGCGGCGCGATCAAGCACGGCGTTCAACCTTACCTTCGACAGTACGATCCGCCGGAGCCCGGCGCCGCACCATGAGCGAATCCGCAGCGGCACCGTCCGTGCGCTACGCCGAAGGCGCGGTGCGTGGCGACTGGAGCGACGACCCCGCGCAACACGCGGCGCTGCGCGAGCTCGACCGCCTGCATGCGGCGCTGTCTACGCCGTCGAAACGCAAAGGTCTGCTCGATACGCTGTTCGGCAAGCCAGTCACGGCATCGCCGAACGGCCTGTACGTGTGGGGCGGCGTTGGTCGCGGCAAGACCTTCCTGATCGATCTGTTCTACGCCGGCCTGCCGATCCGCGAGAAACGGCGCACGCATTTCCATCGTTTCATGCGCGAAGTGCACGAGCGACTGCGCGCGCACGCGGGCGAACGCGACCCGCTGTCGGCCATCGCGCGCGAATGGCGCGCGCAGCTGCGCGTGCTGGTGCTGGACGAATTCTTCGTCAGCGACATCGGCGACGCGATGCTGCTGGGGCGGCTGCTGACGCGTCTGTTCGAGGAAGGCGTGATCCTGGTGACCAGCTCCAACGCCGCACCATCCGAGCTGTACAAGGACGGCCTGCAGCGTTCGCGGTTCCTGCCGGCGATCGCACTGATCGAACGTCGCTGCAACGTGGTGAACCTCGACAGTCCTCACGACTACCGCCTGCGCGCACTCACCCGCTCGCCGGTCTACCGCGCGCCGCTCGATGCCGACAGCGACGCATGGCTGGAATCGCGCTGGCGCGAACTGGGTGGCGACGACAGCCACCGCGATGCCGGCATCGATATCGATGGCCGCCGCATCGCGGTACGCGCACGCGACAAGGGCATGGCGTGGTTCGATTTCGCGGCGGTCTGCGAAGGCCCGCGCAGCAGCGCCGACTACATCGAGATCGCGACCGAATTCCACACCGTGCTGCTCGGCGGCGTGCCGGTGCTGGACGCGCAGCGCGACGACGCGGCGCGACGCTTCATCACCCTGATCGACGAACTCTACGACCGTCACGTCAATCTGATCTGCAGCGCCGAAACTTCAGCCGCAATGCTGTATCGCGGTGAACGCCTGACCGCCGCATTCGAGCGCACCGCTTCGCGATTGATCGAAATGCAGTCGGCCGAATATCTGGCGCTGGAGCATCGCGGCTGACACCGGGTCAGGCTGCGAATATCGGTATCGACAGGCTCAGCGCGCCGCCAATCGCACGCCACGCAGCTGCGGAACACCTTCGACCACATCGGTCCACACCACGTGCGCGGCGGTGCCGTTGAGCAGAAGTTTCGGGAAGCCGGTGGCCCGGCCTTTACCCTGCAGATCGGCGAGTTTGATGCGCTGCAGCTCCTTGGACAGATCGGTTGAATAGCGCGCGAGCCACAGCGATTGGGCGCCGTTCTCTTCGCGCAACCAGACCGTCCAGACCTGCTGCGCGTCGATCGCGACCGCGACACGACCCTGGGTGGTGGCGCCGGTGTCCAATGCGATCGGGTCGGCGAAGGTCGCCCCGCCATCGGCGGAGCGCGCGAGTTTCACGGCCGGCTTGTCGCCTGCGGCGGTGTACCACGCGACCGCGACGTCGTTGCCCCGCGCCGCGACCGATGGGCCGTTGACCGGGCAGGCGGGCATGTTCCAATCGTCGGCATGCACGCGCGCCGGTTTCGACCAGGCCTTGCCGTCGAAGCGCGTGGCGTAGATATCGCGGATTTCCCGCGCGCTGCGGTCGCGATACACCAGTACCGCTCCGTCGGCCGTGGCGGCGACATCGGTCTGGCAACAATCGCAGGTCATCGCATCGATTTCGGTTTCTGCGCTCGCACGCAGGTTGGCGTCGAACACCGCCGCACGCAGCGTCATCGCACCGCCGTGACCATCGTCATGCCCGCCATCATGGCCAGCGTGCTTGTCTGCCGCCGTCGCATCGGCGGTGCTGCGGCCATCCAGCCATGCGATACCGAGACTGCCCTCGCCCTGCGCCCACATCGAGACGAAGCCGTGTTCGGTCTTCGTGCCATCGTCGTGGACGACGCGCGGCGCGCTCCAGTTCATGCCGTGATCGAGCGACCGCACCAGCATCACGTCGTAGGCATACGGCGCGTCGGCCGATTTCTGCAGCCAATGCGTCCACAGCGCATGATCTGCGGTCGCGACGATATGCGGGGTATCTGCCCAGTTCGTGAACATCGAATTGCCGACCGCCACCGTGCGCGGCCCTTCCCAATGCTGGTCGGGATAGAACTCCGCGATCTGCAGTGCCGGCCGGCGACCGCCGCCGCTGTTGATCCAGCTGAGCAGGATGCGGCCATCGGGGGCCATCGCCAGATCCGGCTGCGCCGAACCGGGCATCGCCGGCAACGGCCACGCGTCGATCGTGAGATCGCCGGTGACCACAGCTTTCGGAACGGCGGTGTCCTCGCCGCAGCCGGCAAGCAGTGCGAGGGCGATGAGAACGAAAGGGCGAAGTGGCGTGCGCATGGGATTAGGGTACGTCATCGGCGGATCGGGAACAGCGAGACCATAGACGACGGCAGCGCATGCTTCACGCCGCGCCGCGCCGCTTGGTCAGATGCACCAGCAGCAGCGAGATCGCCGCCGGGGTCATGCCCGGGATGCGCTGCGCCTGACCGACGGTCTGCGGTCGAACGCGCTCGAGTTTCTGCTGCACCTCGATCGACAGTCCGCGTACGCCGGCGTAGTCGAACGCCCGTGGAATTTCGGTGTGCTCATGACGCTGCTGGCGTGCGATCTCCTCGCGCTGACGCGCGAGATAACCGGAATATTTCGCTTCGATCTCGACCTGTTCGGAAACCGCTGCATCGTCGACCGCCGGACCGAGCATCGGCACGCTGGCGAGCCTGGCGTAGTCGAGTTCCGGTCGGCGCAGCAGATCCAGGGCATGGGTTTCGCGGCTGAGCTCGATCCCCAGCGTCGCCACCGCCTCGCGGCCGAGCGCGTTGTGCGGCGAGGCCCACAGCGCGCCCAGACGTGCGGTCTCGGCGACGACGGCGTCGCGCTTGCGCGCGAAGCGTCCCCAGCGCGCATCGTCGACAAGACCCAGGCCACGGCCGGTTTCGGTCAGGCGCATGTCCGCATTGTCTTCGCGCAGCTGCAGCCGATATTCGGCGCGGCTGGTGAACATGCGGTAGGGCTCGTTGGTGCCGTGGGTGATCAGGTCGTCGATCATGACGCCGATATAAGCCTCGTCGCGACGCGGCGACCATGCATCGAGCGCACGCACGAAGCGCGCGGCGTTGAGCCCGGCGATCAGGCCCTGCGCCGCGGCTTCTTCGTAGCCGGTGGTGCCGTTGATCTGGCCTGCGAAGAACAGACCGGAAACGAGTTTGGTTTCCAGAGAATTCTTCAGTCCGCGCGGATCGAAGAAATCGTATTCGATGGCGTAACCGGCACGGGTGATGTGCGCCTGTTCGAAACCGCGGATGCTGCGCACCAGATCCAGCTGCACGTCGAACGGCAGCGAGGTGGAAATACCGTTCGGATAGATTTCGGTCACGTCGAGGCCTTCGGGCTCGACGAAGATCTGGTGCGAGGCCTTTTCGGCGAAGCGCACGACCTTGTCTTCGATCGACGGGCAGTAGCGCGGGCCGATGCCTTCGATCTGGCCGCTGTACAGCGGCGAGCGGTGCAGCGCGCTGCGGATGATCTCGTGGGTGCGCTCGCAGGTATGCGTAATCCAGCACGACATCTGCGGCGGATGATCGGCGGTGCTGCCCATGAACGAGAACACCGGGCGAGGATCGTCGCCGGGCTGCTCTTCCATCACGCTGTAATCGAGGCTGCGGCCATCGATGCGCGGTGGCGTGCCGGTCTTCAGCCGATCGACGAGGAACGGCCGCTCGCGCAGCTTCGCGGCGAGCGTGGTCGCTGGCGGATCGCCGGCGCGGCCGGCGGCGAACTGGGTTTCGCCGATATGAACCTTGCCAGCGAGGAAGGTGCCGGCGGTCAAGACGACGGCCGGCGCTTTGAAGTGCAGGCCGGTCTGGGTGATCGCGCCGCATACGGCATCGCTTTCAATGATGAGGTCGTCTACTGCCGACTGGAATACCGTGAGGTTCGGCTGCGATTCCACCCCACGGCGGATGAAGCTGCGGTAGAGCGCGCGGTCGGCCTGGCAGCGTGTGGCGCGTACCGCCGGCCCTTTCGATGCATTCAAGCGACGCCACTGGATGCCGGCGGCGTCGGCGGCGCGCGCCATGATCCCGCCGAGCGCGTCGATCTCACGGACGAGATGGCCTTTGCCGATCCCGCCGATGGCCGGGTTGCAGCTCATCGCGCCGACGGTCTCGATGTTGTGCGTCAACAGGAGAGTGCGCGCACCGCTGCGTGCGGACGCGAGCGCGGCTTCGGTGCCGGCGTGGCCGCCGCCGATGACGATGACATCGAAGCGATAGAAATGAGTGTTCATCGACCTGATTCCGGTTTCGTGTCGTGCTTCGCGGCGTGGCCGTGAATCCCGGCGTTTCCGCACCGCATTCTAGCGAACAGGATTTCGGGGACGCTGTTCCCGGAAGCGTGGGCGCCAAAGTTGGCACGCATTCTGCTTATCTCTGGTGGCACTCAACGCGGCAAGCGCGAAAGCGCAGGCTGGGGTGGAACAGGGCTGGCCACGTGCGCGCTGAGGAAGCCAGGGGCCGAATGTCGGGGGACATTCGGCCCCTTTTTTTGTCTGCGATTCGGGGGATTCGGCGATACGCCGTAGATAAGGTGCCGACGCCCGACGGGGAGCGGAACAGGGGGGATCCGGATTTCCCCGCCGGGGTCGGCGATGCAGTACCGAGTTACGTCGGAATACGACGTAACCGGTCAAGCTTGTTTAGCTTGCGGCCAAATCTGGTCGTTGGCAAGCCTTTTCAGGGCGTCGGATCGCGACGGGATTCTCGTTCCTGGCGTTCGATACGACGCTCAGGGGCAGGCGCGGGCCGCGGCGTTTCCTGGCGCGCACGTGGCGGGCTTGCGGACTGCGGCACCGAAACCGGCGCAGGCCTCGCCTGCACCCTCCCGCCGGGCTGCGCGCCCCCGACCGACATGCCGGGCTGGGGCACCATGATCCGGCGGCGGGTGGGTTCGCCTTCGCGGATGGCGACGCCGGGAATTCCCGGCTGCGGAGTCGCGACAGGCGGGCGCCTGCGATCGAGGTGCCGCCACGGGCCGCCATCGCGGTTGCCCAGATGCGGCCCTGTGCCGCCGGGCGGCTCAATGATCACTCCGGGGGGCGGTGTCCCCGGCGGCACCGTGTTCGGTGGACGAGGACGATGCGGCCGGCGATACGGATAAGGGGAGTAGGAATAGGGATAGCCGTAACGGTAACCGTCGTAGCCGTACGGAAACCCGTAGCGCGAATACGGGGTGTAACCGAAACCGAAGCCATAGCCAAAACTGCCGTACCAGCCGCCCGGATAGCCATAACCTATTGAACTGTAGGGTCCACCGTAGGCGTCGTAGTAATCGACCGATGGCTCAGCGTAGTAATAATCGCCGCCCTGATCGGTGCGGTAGCCGTAGGTACTGACGCAGCCGGTCAGAATCGTCGCGGAGAGCGTCGCAAGCAGACCAAGACGGAACATCGGGAACCCCCTGTCGTATTCGATGACGGGATAGGCCCGTCCTACCGGTGCAGCATCCGGCCGCAGCATTGAACCCGTCCTTAAGAAGACGGGCCCGATTCAGCATCATGGCATTTTGTCGTCCGGCATTGAGCGATCGGGCAACGCATGTCGTGCGTGATGGATGCGGATCGCCTGTGTTGAGGCGGCGGACGCACGTCGGCGCGCGTCATCGCTGATGGTATCGGCGCGATGCTGATCTGCATGCGATCCAAGTGGCAACCCGGCGGATTCTGTTGCGTGGAAGACGCCATGTCGGATAGGGCAGTCAACGATGATGGTGGTTCTCGCCGTTGCCCATAGCGGCGCCGCGCATATGCCTTCGGCGCAGCGGCAATCGACCTGCTCGACGAACACCGCAGACGCCGGTACGAATGACACCCTGTCGCGCATATTCCGCCTGTTACGATACCGGCATGACCACCGCTGTGCCGACGCTGCCCGCCTTCGCCGACGTGCTTTCAGCCGCCGCCCGGATCGCACCGCATGCGCAGCAGACCCCGGTCCTGCGTTCGCAGTCGCTCGACGACATGGTCGGCTGCAGGCTGCACTTCAAGTGCGAAAACCTGCAGCGCGTCGGCGCGTTCAAATTCCGCGGCGCCTGCAACGCGATCTTCGCGCTCGACGACGTCGCCGCGTCGCGCGGCATTCTCACCCAGAGTTCCGGCAATCATGGCGCCGCAGTCGCCCTGGCCAGCCGCCTGCGCGGCACGTCCGCCACCGTGGTCGTGCCGGAGGGCGCACCTGCGGTGAAGCTGGCGGCGATCGCCGGTTACGGCGCCCGCATCGTCCGCTGTGCGCCGACGATGGCGGCGCGCAACGCCGCTGCCGCCGCACTGGCCGAAGACACCGGCGCGCACCTGGTGCATCCCTTCGACGACGCGCACGTCATCGCCGGTCAGGGGACGGTCGCGCTGGAGTTCCTGCGCAGCGAACCCGAACTCGACGCGCTGCTGACCCCGGTCGGCGGCGGCGGCCTGCTCTCGGGCTGTGCATTGGCCGCGCGCACGCTGCGTCCCGGACTGGAAATTTTGGGTGCGGAACCCAAGGGCGCGGCGGATGCGCATGCTTCGCTGCGCGAAGGCCGCTGCATCACCGACATGGTCGCGAACACGATCTGCGACGGGCTGCGCGGGCAGCTCGCGCCGCGGACGCTGGCGCTGTTGCGGCGCCATGTCGACGGCATTCTCATCGTCGACGACAGCGCGGTGATCGAAGCGATGCGGCTGCTTTGGGAACGGCTGAAGCTGGTGGTCGAACCCTCCGGCGCGATTGCCTTGGCGGCGGTGCTGCGCAACCGCGAGCGCTTCGCCGGGCGCCGGGTCGGCATCGTGATCTCCGGCGGCAATGTCGATCTCGACACGCTGCCATGGCAGGCGCACGCCTGATGACCCGCCATGCGCCGCCACCGTTGATTCAACGCGCTACCGGAAAACGTCGCAAGCGACGCGGCGTGTTCCGCTGGCTGAGGCGGCTGTTGTTGCTCGTGATCCTGTGGCTGTGCGGCGTCGCGGCGTACATCGTGCATGTCGGTACGCGCGACGAAGCCGCCAGCGACAAGGTGCGAGCCGATGCGATCATCGTGCTCGGCGCCGCCGCCTACGACGCGCGGCCGTCACCGGTGTTCGAGGAGCGCATCCGCCACGGCATCGATCTCCACAAGCGCGAGCGTGCGCCGATCCTGATCTTCACCGGCGGCTTCGGCGGCAAGGGCGCGCGTTTCTCCGAATCGCAGGTCGGGCGCCGCTACGCATTGCACGATGGCGTGGCCGATCGCGCGATCCTGATCGAAACCGTCTCGCGCAACACCCGAGAGAACCTCAGCGAAGCCGCGCGGCTCATGGGCAAGCGCAAACTCCGGCGCGCAATCGTGGTCAGCGACCCGCTGCACATGTCGCGCGCGCTGCGCATCTGCCGCAGCGTCGGCATCGTCTGCCTGGGCTCACCCACACCGACCAGCCGCTTCCGCAGCTTCGACACGCGCTGGCGCTTCCTGCTCAACGAAGTCTATTTCTTCCATCGCGACCTGTTCGTGCGCCAGCACTGACGCGCACCCGAAGGAGCTTTCCATGATCATCGACGGCACCCGCGCCCACGACCGCGCCACCACGCTCATCCTCGACTACTACGCCGCCTTCAATCGCGGCGACTGGGCCGCGATGCTGGCGCTGCTCACCGACGATGTGGCCCACGATCTCAACCAGGGTCCGCGCGAAACCGGCCGCGACGCCTTCGCCGCGTTCCTTGCGCGCATGGAACGCAGCTATCGCGAACAGTTGCGCGACATCGTGGTCATGGCCGCGCCCGACGGCGTGCGCGCCGCCGCTGAATATGTGGTGCACGGCGAATACCTGATTGCCGATGAAGGCCTGCCGCCCGCACACGGGCAACGCTACGTGTTGCCGGGCGGCGCGTTCTTCGATATCCGCGACGGAAAAATCGCGCGGGTGACGAATTACTACAACCTGCATGATTGGATCGCGCAGGTCAGCTGAATCGACAGCCTGATTGTTTGCGCACCCGCTTCGATTCCGAATTTCACCAGACCTCACTCCATCCGCAATTCCGACATCCGCAGCATCGTAGGGCATGCTCAAGCACGCCGGATGTGAACCCAGAAATACTTCATCTCGCGATGAGATAGCCCGAGTAAGCGCACAGTGCAGCGTCGTAGCTTGGATGAAGTCAAGTTCAAGCTCTCTGAAGATTCCCGGGTGCGGCTTTCGGTCTTATCCAAGTTGCGTCGCTGCGACTGCTGGCTTCGATTGTGCTTCCGCGATGTGCAGTACTTCGCCCAACAGTAGATACGCATTCAAGAAGAGAGCCTTTGCTTCCTCGGCCGTAACGTCACTGTGCACACCCGTCGAGACTCTTTCATAGAGGTTGCTCAGATTCTGACGAATCTTAGTCCTTCTCGACCTGCTCTCGGTTCCGCTGTGGACGAAAGCGTTG
Organism: Lysobacterales bacterium; assembly: GCA_017302135.1. GTDB lineage: Bacteria > Pseudomonadota > Gammaproteobacteria > Xanthomonadales > Xanthomonadaceae > Lysobacter_I. The sequence goes on from JAFLDZ010000020.1 coordinate 48,709, forward strand.
ATCCTATTTAGATGCCTATTCGGACCAAGAGACACCTCGTTTTCTCCCAATACAATCGTCCCGTCACGGGGTGGAAAGATTGAGTCTGCAAATGAATCAATGATTCTACGCACGGTGGTCAATGCTTGGCTGACGGACTCGGGATCTCCGTCCGCTAGCCTACTCATGACCGAGGGAATTTGTTCAAGAACAGGTCCGCAGCTGTTTGAGATAAGCAAGTCAACTTCGGCTTTATATCGTTCAAAAATAGACTCAGAAAGACTGTCGAACTCCTTCTCGTAGTAGACCTCGCTTACGAACGTATGAAGGTTGGCGAGCACCCTACTTTTGATCCCACTTAGCCTCGCAATGTTGTTGGTCGTCAAAGCCAACTGTTTCTCATGCATTTGCATTACGCGAAACGCCCAGTCTCCGCTGGTGTCAGGGGTAGATAGTGAGCGTAGCTTTGTGGTTTCAGCTATAAGTGCTGCTTCATGCTGCGCGAGCGGTCCCCAGAAACCAGTTTTCTTCTCCTTGTCTACCCATCGGCCCGTTATGCCCATGTACTTTAGAGATATTGGGCTTGAAGAGTTGTAGCCCTTCATCTCTAACTGCACCCAATATTTGATCTCGTCGGAACCCACCCATCGGGCTAGACGTGATGCTTTCAGGAGTAGAGATTCAGCACCTAGGCGACTTAGCTCAATATCGTCAAGCAGCTCTTTGACGAGCTCAAGTATGTGCTGCGATTTGCTTTGGTTCATGAAACATCCTGAATCGCCTAGCGCGCATTCGATCCACCTCCAAAGGGGTGGTGCTGCATATTGAGCCGGCATCTTCAAATGTGTCAATCAATCTCGCAAACGGCAGTCGCACAACACTCCAGCCCCCCTCACCCAACCCTACGCCGTACCGGTATCCCACTCGCCGGAAACCGTGCCACATCATTTCCGCCCTCACGGATCGGCGCACCGTGTTCCGGCGCCCACGCCAGCGCGGAGATGATTTCCCAGGTTGCGGGCAGGCGGCCGACATCGCGAAAATTTTCGTAAGCGTTTGCGGCGGTGGCGAAGCGGGTTTTGCCGGTGAGCGTGTGGCGGCGCGCTTGCAGTGCATTGGTGGCGCCGATGGCGCGCAGTTCGCGCATCAGCGCGGGCAGGTCGTCGTAGCGGGTGACGAGGTCATCGCGGTCGAGCACGGGATTGCGGAAACCACTGGCGATCAGGGCATCACCGAACTGCGCGATCGAGGCGAACGGGCTGACGTGCGGGATCGCGTCGGCTTCGGCGAAGGCGCTGCGCAGTTCGTACAGCGTGTCGGGGCCGAAGGTCGAGACCACCAGCATGCCGCCGGGTTTCAGAACGCGGCGGAAGCCGGCGAACACCGCCGGCAGATCTTCGACCCACTGCAGACAGAGATTCGAGAACAGCAGATCGACGCTGTGGTCGGCCAATGGCAGCGCGCGCGCATCGGCGCAGACGCGTGCGGGGGCACGTGCCAGCATCCGCGCGAGCGGGCGCGGCAATGCGCGCGCGAAGGCCGATGTTTCGACGTCGTGCTGACGCAGCATCGGCATGGCGAGATCCAGCGCGAGTACCTGGGCTTTTGGCCAGCGTTGCTGGATCGCGCGCGAGGCGTGTCCGGGGCCGCAGCCCAGATCGACCACGAGCGACGGCGTCTGCGCTTCGCCTTCGCGGCCTTCGGCGTAGTAATCCAGCGATTCGAGCAGACGCGCTTCGATCTCGATCTGCAGCTTCGCCGCAGAGGCGTAGCTCGCGGATGCGCGCGAGAACGCGCGGCGGACCTGGCGCGGGTCGAACAACGTGTTCATGGCACGGCACCATCCGACAGGAAGACAGTCATGTGCGCGACCACCTCATCGACATGGGTCAGGAACGGCGCGTGCCCGGCATGTTCGATCTGCGCGAAGCCCGCGTGCGCATGGCCGGCCTGTTCGATGATCGCGGCGGCATCGCGCATCGCGCGCGGATCGACCAGCCGGTCGCGACGGCCGGCGATCCACAGGCTCGGCACGCGCAGTGCGGCGAGCAGCGGACGCTGATCGGCGGTTTCGAGGATGCGCAGGCCGTCGACGAGGACGCGCGCCGCAGGTTCGCCGCGCGCGAACAGTTCCGCGCGCAGTTCGCGCATCTCTTCTTTCGCGTGATCGGAGCCGAAGGCTTCGAGCGCGACGAAGCGGTCGAGGGTGGCGCGATAGTCGTCGCCCAGGCCTTTGGCGAATTCGCGGAAGATCTCCGCCGACACGCCGTAACGCCAGTCGGGGCCGCGCACGAAACACGGGCTGCTGCACAGTGCGATCAGCGCCGGTACGCGCGCGGGCTCTCGCACCGCCGCGTGCAGCGCGAACATGCCGCCGAGCGACCAGCCGAGCCACGGCGCTGCAGGCACCTGCGACAGGATCGCATCGCAGACCGCGTCCAATTCGAGCGGCGTGGCATCGTCGCGGCTGAGTCCATGGCCCGGCAGATCGATGAGGTACAGCGTGCGGCGATCGCGCAGGCGTTCGACCAGGGTCGCGAACACGCCGCCGTGCATCGCCCAGCCGTGGATCAACACCAGCGGCGGGCCATCGCCGCTGACGGTCATGTGCAGCGATGCGCTCATGGCTGTGCGGCTGCGCTCCGTGCGGCAACGATCATCGGAACCAGTACGCGCCACTGCACGCCAATATCGCGCACGAACCAGTGGCTGATGCGACGGCGCCAGCGCGGCTGTCGGCGGACCGCGTCAATGCGGGCGACCAGCCAGGCTCGATCGAAGCCGGCCCATTCGCCGGCGACCGACATCAGGTTCATGTACAGCGCCGGATGCACGTCGTACATCAGCATTTCGTGCAGCGCATCGATCGGATACGGTGACGCGGCGAGGGTGTCTGCGATGTGGCCGTGCAACAGTCCGACATCGGTATCGAGATAGAGGTCCGACAGCGCCACCCAGACCGGGATGCGCGCGTCGATGGCATGCATATCGGGATCGTCGGATGCGGCCGGCATCGGCCTCACGCCACCGCAGCCCCGCTGCTCTGTTTGGCTCCGGCGCCGTAACCCATCTCCACCGCATCGCGCGCCCAGGTCAGCGCATCGACCAGCGCATCGACTTCGGCCTGCGTATGCAGGGACGAGAGCGTGATGCGCAGGCGCGAACGGCCGTCGGGCACGGTCGGCGGACGGATCGCCGGCACCCAGAACCCCTGCGCTTCGAGCGCGGTGGCCAGCGCGGTGGCGCGCTTGTCGTCGCCGCACATCAGCGGCTGGATCGGCGTATTTGACGGCAGCAGCGGCAGATCGCGGAACAGCGCGGTGTGACGGAAGTGCGCGATCAGGCTCTGCAATTTCTCGCGGCGCCAGTGATCGCGTCGCGCCAGCTTCACTGCGGCAAGCGTCGACGCCGCCTGCGCCGGCGGAATTGCGGTGGTGAAGATATAGGGACGCGCGGTTTCGGCGAGATGACCGATCATCTCTTCGCTGCCGAGCACGACCGCGCCATAGCCGCCGAGTGCCTTGCCCAGCGTCGCGAGTTGCAGCAGGCCAGACGCATCGAGTCCCGCTTCGGCGACGCAGCCGCGACCGTCCGGGCCGACCACGCCGACGCCATGCGCATCGTCGACATACATCAGCGCCTGCTGCACGCGCGCGACCAGCGACAGTTCGCGCAGCGGCGCGATATCGCCGTCCATGCTGAACACGCCGTCGGTGGCGAGCATCGCCACGCCGTCGGGCACGGTGCGCAGTTGGCGCAGCGCGCCTTCCGGATCGGCGTGCGGATAGCGGCGCAGTTTGCAGCCGGCGAGCCTTGCGGCGTCGATCAGGCTGGCGTGATTGAGGCGATCCTGCACGCAGACATCGTCTTCGGTGAGCAGCGACTGCATCACCGCGAGATTGGCGAGGAAGCCGCTGCCGAACAGCAGCGCGCGCGGTGCGCCCAGCCAATCGGCGAGCTCGCGTTCCAGCGCGTCGTGATTGGCGTGATGGCCGCAGACCAGATGCGAAGCGCCGCTGCCTGCGCCATCGCGCGCGGCGCTGGCCTGCAGCGCATCGACCACCGCGAAATGCTGCGAGAGCCCGAGATAATCGTTGCCGCCGAAGTTGGTCAGCCAGCGGCCGTCGACTTCGTAACGCACGCCGTCGCGCCGGGTCACGATGCGTCGCTGGCGAACGCGGCCCTGCATGGTGCGTTGCAGGCGGGCGGCGAGGATGCGTTCGGTCAGGCGCGGACGGGTCATGGCGACGGCTCGGTCAGGCAGCGCGGTCAGGCTGCTTCAAAGCAGGGCGGAGAGGTGTCGACGATATCGGCGTGCACGGTTTTTGTACTTTCAAAAGCCCCGGTTTCCACCACGGGCATCGGTTTGAGGCCGAGGCGTTCGAACAGGGCGAGATCGCGCTCGGTGTCCGGATTGCCGGTGGTCAGCAGTTTTTCGCCGTAGAAGATCGAGTTGGCGCCAGCGAGGAAACACAGCGCCTGCAATTCGTCGCTCATCGCCTCGCGGCCGGCCGACAGCCGCACCATCGAGGCCGGCATCATGATCCGCGCTGCGGCAATCGTGCGTACGAACTCGAATGGATCCAGCTCGGTCGTGCCATGCAGCGGCGTGCCTTCGACCTGCACCAGCCGGTTGATCGGCACCGAATCCGGATGCGCCGGCAGATTCGCCAGCATCTGCAGCAGGCCCGCCCGTTGCGAACGCGATTCGCCCATGCCGACGATGCCGCCGCAGCAGGTCTTCATGCCGGCGTCGCGGACGTGGCCGAGGGTGTCGAGACGATCCTGGAATTCGCGGGTCTGGATGATTTCGCCGTAGAACTCCGGCGCGGTGTCCAGATTATGGTTGTAGTAATCGAGGCCGGCGGCCTTCAGCGCCGTGGCCTGTTCGCCGCTGAGCATGCCGAGCGTGGCGCAGGTTTCGAGGCCCAGCGCCTTCACTTCGCGGATCATGTCGGCGACCTTCGGGATGTCGCGGTCTTTCGGCGAGCGCCATGCAGCGCCCATGCAGAAGCGCGATGCGCCAGCGGCCTTGGCCTGTCTGGCTTTTTCGACCACCGCATCGGTGTCCATCAGCTTCGTCGCTTCGACCCCGGTGTGATAGCGCTGGGCCTGCGGGCAGTAGGCGCAATCTTCCGGGCAGCCGCCGGTCTTCACCGAGAGCAGCGTGCTGACCTGGACTTCGCTGGGGTCGAAGTTCGCCCGGTGCGCGTCGCCCGCCCGATGCAGCAGTTCCGGCAACGGCAGCGCGAGCAGCGTTTCGATCTCGGCGCGGCTCCAGTCGTGTCGCAGGGGGCCGGAAGAACTGACAGCGGGCATCGGGGTTTCCTGACAGACAGGGTGCAGCGGGACAGGCAGTCTGGAAAGCATGTTCAGCCCTGTCAACCTTATCCCTACGGGCGGCGTCCGCCAGCGCCTCGGCAGGCTGCTCGGCGGGCTGTGGCCGAGGCATTGTCTGGTCTGCGGCGAGGCCTGTCCGGTCGAAGGCCTGTGTCCGGCTTGCCGCCGGGCCCTGCCCTGGAACCGCAGCGCCTGCCAGCGCTGCGCCCTGCCATTGCCGGTTCCCGTGGCCGCCTGCGGGCACTGCCTGCGCAGGCCGCCGCCGCTGGCGGCCGTCCATGCCGCATTCCGCTACGAAATCCCGCTGGACCGGCTGCTGCCGCGACTCAAGTTCCACGACGATCTCGCCGCCGGCCGCCTGCTCGGCGGGCTGATGTCCGAAGCGCTGGCCGGGGCCGAACGTCCGGACGCCCTGATCCCGCTGCCGCTGCACCGCAAGCGCCTGCGCAGCCGTGGATTCGATCAGACGCTCGAACTGGCGACGCCGCTGGCCCGTGCGCTGCATCTGCCGCTGATGGACGACATCCTGATCCGGATGCGCGAAACCGCGCCGCAGTCGCGGCTCGACGCAGCGGCGCGGCGACGCAATCTGCGGCGGGCATTTGCGGTGCGCGAAGGCATCGTCCTGCCGGCGCATGTCGCGCTGGTCGACGACGTGATGACCACCGGCGCGACTCTGCACGCTGCCGCCGCCGCGCTGCGGCGCGCGGGGGCGACGCGGGTGGATGCGTGGGTGTGTGCGCGGGTGGCGTGACATCACGACGACCCGCTCGCATGTCACTGCGCTGTTGGATTCCGGCGATCCGGCATCGATCTCACCATCAGGCGAGTCAGCCGCCGGCAGGTGCCGACGCCGCTTCCTGCGTGCGGCCGAGCAGCCACAGCCCCGCGCCGACCAGGATCAGACCGACCCGGATCGCGATGCCCGTGGTCGGGCCCCAATTGTCGATCCACGACAGCAGCCGGAATTCCATATCGAAGAAATGCAGCAGGAACGAGCCCGCACCGAAAATGAACAACCAGCCGCCGATCGATTTCATGATGTCCCCTTTGTCGTAGACCCGCTCCCCACGGGGCTCCGGGTCTGGCATCCGGGAAGTGGGGCCGACAAGACGAACGACGGCGATTACCACTCGAACAATTTGAAATACACCGGCGAGATGTTCTGGTCCTGATCGGGGCGGCCATCGCCGTTGCGGTCGTAAAGGTAGAACGCCGGGCCGCGTTTCGGCTGCACCTTCACCACCCGCAGCTGGCCGGCGACGCGGTACTCGGTGATCTCGTCGCCGTTGGGCTGGATTCTTGTCGCAGCGACAGCATCGGGCGGAATTTCGGCGGTGGCCTGGGAGCCGCCGGTGGTGGCACAGCCGCCGAGTACCAGCATCAGGGGCAGCGCGAACGAAGTCATCTGGCGCATGGCGCTCTCCAGCGGTGGGGGAGCATCGAGTATGCGCCGCCCGGGGTGAATCCAGCGTGCCGGCGGCGGTTCGGCAGCCTGGAGACGCGGGGTAGAATCGGCCCATGACACGACTCGTACTGATCGACGGTTCTTCCTACCTGTATCGCGCGTTCCACGCGCTGCCGCCGCTGAGCAACGCGCAGGGCGAGCCCACCGGCGCGCTGTTCGGCATCGTCAACATGCTGCGCGGACATATCAAGGAAAGGCCCGACTACATCGCCTTCGTGGTCGATGCTTCCGGCCCGACCTTCCGCGACGAACTGGATCCGCAGTACAAGGCCAACCGCCCGCCGATGCCCGACGACCTGCGCGCGCAGATCGAACCGATGATGCAGATCGTCGAAGCGCTGGGCATCCCGATCCTGCGCGTGCCCGGCGTGGAAGCCGACGATGTGATCGGCACGCTGGCGGTGCAGGGCGCCACCGACGGCTTGGCCGTGACCATCTCCACCGGCGACAAGGACTTCGCGCAGTTGGTGCGGCAGCTCGACAACGGTGCGGGCGTGGCGCTGGTGAACACCATGAGCGGCAGCCGGCTCGACAGCGACGACGCGGTGATGGCGAAGTTCGGCGTGCGCGCCGACCAGATCGTCGATCTGCTGTCGCTGATGGGCGACAGCGTCGACAACATTCCCGGCGTCGACAAATGCGGGCCGAAGACCGCCGCGAAATGGCTGGCCGAATACGGCACGCTGGAGAACGTCATCGCCCATGCCGATGCGATCAAGGGCAAGATCGGCGAGAACCTGCGCACCGCGTTGCCGCGACTGCCGCTGAACCGGCAGTTGGCGACGATCAAGCTCGATGTCGCGCTGGACGGCGGCCCGACCACGCTGGCGCTGCGCGAACCGCACGTCGACGACCTGCGCGTGCTGTACGCGCGCTACGGCTTCAATCAGGCGCTGAAGGAACTCGGCGGCGGAGATGCGGCCGCGACCGCATCCGCCGAACGCGCGGGCATGCGCAACACCGCCGCCGGCTATGCGCGCACCACGACGGTCGAAGAGGAGGCACCGGATCCCGCACTGGCCGCGAAAGGCACATACGACACCGTGCAGACCCGCGAACAGCTGGATGCGTGGATCGCGAAGCTCACGGCCGCCGAAGAATTCGCGTTCGACACCGAAACCGATGCGCTCGATGCGATGCAGGCGAATCTGGTCGGTCTGAGTTTCTGCGCCGAACCCGGCAGCGGCTGCTACATCCCGGTCGGCCACACGTATCCGGGCGCGCCCGCGCAGCTGGATCTGCGCGAAACGCTCGATGCTTTACGCGCACTGCTGCAAAGCACACAACACCGCAAGCTCGGACAGCACGGCAAATACGACATCCACGTGCTGCGCCGCCACGGCGTGAACGTCGACGGCTATGCCGACGACACCATGCTGGAAAGTTTCATCTGGAACTCCAGCGCTACCCGCCACGACATGGATTCGCTGGCGAAACGCTACCTCGGCTACGACACCATCAAGTTCGAGGACGTGGCCGGCAAAGGCGCGAAGCAGATTCCGTTCTCGGAAGTGGCGATCGACGACGCCACCGGTTACGCCGCCGAGGACGCCGACATCACCCTGCGCCTGCATCGCGTGCTGTCGGCGAAGCTGGCGACGATCCCGGCGCTGGAACAGGTGTATCGCGAGATCGAAATTCCGCTGGTGCCGGTGCTGGCGCGGATGGAAGCCAACGGCATCCTGATCGACGCCGACGAACTGCGCCGGCAAAGCGCAGACCTGTCGCGGCGCATGCTCGCGGCGCAGCAGAAGGCGACCGAACTCGCGGGCCGCACCTTCAATCTCGATTCGCCGAAGCAGCTGCAGGCGCTGCTGTTCGACGAACTGAAACTGCCGGCGCTGGTGAAAACGCCGACCGGCCAGCCGTCGACGAACGAGGAAGCGCTGGAAGCGATCGCCGACCAGCACGAACTGCCGCGGATCATCCTGGAGTATCGCGGCCTCGCGAAGCTGCGCAGCACCTACACCGACAAGCTGCCGGAGATGATCAATCCGGACACCGGCCGCGTGCACACCAGTTATCACCAGGCCGGCGCCGCCACCGGCCGCCTGTCGTCCACCGATCCGAATCTGCAGAACATCCCGATCCGCACCGACGACGGCCGCCGCATCCGCAAGGCGTTCATCGCGCCGAAGGGCCGCAAGCTGGTGGCCTGCGACTATTCGCAGATCGAGCTGCGGATCATGGCGCATCTGTCCGAAGACGCCGGCCTGCTGCGCGCCTTCGCCGCCGGCGCGGACATCCATCGTGCGACTGCGGCGGAAGTGTTCGGCAAACCGCTCGAAGACGTGAGCGGCAACGAACGCCGGGCCGCCAAGGCGATCAACTTCGGGCTGATGTACGGCATGAGCGCGTTCGGTCTCGCCAAGCAGCTGGACATCGGTCGCGGCGAGGCGCAAGACTACATCGCGCTGTACTTCAATCGTTACCCGGGCGTGCGCGAGTTCATGGAGCGCACGCGCAAGGACGCGCACGAACGCGGCTTCGTCGAAACCGTGTTCGGCCGCCGGCTGTATCTGGACAACATCAACGCCCGCAACCAGGGCCTGCGTGCCGGCGCCGAGCGCGCTGCGATCAACGCACCGATGCAGGGCACCGCCGCCGACATCATCAAGCGCGCGATGATCGACATCGACCGCTGGATCGCCGCGCATGCCGACCGCGCGCGGATGCTGCTGCAGGTGCACGACGAACTGGTGTTCGAATGCGACGAGGATTTCGTCGACACCCTGGTGCAGGAAGCGACGGCGCGCATGTCGGCGGCGGCCGGGCTGCGGGTGCCGCTGGTGATCGATAGTGGGGTGGGAGACAACTGGGATGAGGCACACTGAGCGCAGCGGGCATCCGGCCGCGAAAACAACCACCCTGCAAGTTCAGACAGGTTCTGCGCACGGGATTTCCGCGAAACTGAACGCACCTTGCACCAGCGGTGAATCGATCCTGAATTCGGCGCGCGGTTGAACCACTTCTTTACGAACTCTCTACATCGAACATGGTCAACTTACCCGTGACAGATGCAACGTCTGTCGCAGACCAGCCCTCTCCCCTAGGGTTGGTCGCCGGAACGTAAGACTCTCCCCAAGTCCCGTTCCCAGCCCCGCCGGTTCCCCCGCCTGCGGGGCTTTTTATTGCCTGCGATTCGGGCCCGCGATTGGGCCGGCGATCTGGCGCGGTTGCGGGCTTTGCGTTTGCCCTCCTGCGGGCGAGACTGGCGTTCTTGCCGCTGCGGATGTCCTCGATGGCCGAAATCTTCCAACTCTCCGCCCCCTGGTGGCATTTCGCACTGCGCGCGGTCGCCGTCTACGTGCTGGTGATGCTGCTGGTGCGGCTGTCGGGCAAACGCGCGGTCGGCCAGTTCACGCCGTTCGATCTGGTGCTGCTGATCCTGATCGGCAATGCCGTGCAGAACGGCATGAACGGCGGCGACAATTCGCTCACCGGCGCGGTGATCCTGGCCGTCTGTCTGATCGCGCTGAACTACGGCGTCGCTTTCGTCGCCGCGCGCAGCCCGCGCGCACGCACGTTCATCGAAGGCAAACCGGTGGTGCTCGCGCGCGACGGCAAGGTGTTCCGTGAGGTGCTCAAACGCGAGCTGGTGAGCAACGCCGATTTCCTGGAAGCGATGCGCGAAACCGGATGCAGCGGCATCGAACACATCCGCGTCGCCACACTCGAAACCAATGGCCGCATCAGCATCGTGTTGAGCGATGACGCGCCGCGATCAGCCTGATCGCATCAGGCGGAGGCGCCCAGCCATTCGCGTGGACGCAGATAGTCGGCCAGCCGCGCTTCGTCGCTGCCGGCTTCGGGCGTATAGCCGTATTCCCAGCGCACCAGCGGCGGCAGGCTCATCAGGATCGACTCGGTGCGCCCGCCGGACTGCAGACCGAACAGCGTGCCGCGATCGAAGACCAGGTTGAATTCGACGTAGCGCCCGCGCCGGTACAGCTGGAACTGGCGCTCGCGCTCGCCGTACGGCGTGTCCTTGCGGCGTTCGACGATCGGCAGATAGGCGTCGAGGAAACCGTCGCCGACCGCGCGCTGATAGGCGAAGTCGCGTTCAAAATTTTCGTGCAGGTCGTCGAAGAACAATCCGCCGACGCCGCGGGTCTCGTTGCGATGTTTGAGGAAGAAATAGTCGTCGCACCATGCCTTGTGCGCGGCATAGCGCGCGTCGCCGCCGAAGGGTTCGCACAGATCGCGCGCCACCCGATGCCAGTGGCGCACATCGTCGTCGACAGGATAGAACGGGGTCAGATCGAAACCGCCGCCGAACCACCAGGCCACGGTTTCGCCATCGCGGATTGCGCGGAAATGACGCACGTTCGCGTGCGTGGTCGGCAGGTAGGGATTGCGCGGATGGAACACCAGCGACACTCCCACCGCGCGCCACGACGCACCCGCCAGCTCCGGCCGCGCGGCGGTCGCCGACGGCGGCAGCTTGGTGCCCGAGACATCCGAGAACCCGATCCCCGCCTGCTCGAACACCGCGCCGTCGCGCAGGATACGCGTGCGCCCGCCACCGCCTTCGGCGCGCTCCCACAGGTCTTCGGAAAATGTCGCTTGCCCATCCGCAGCTTCGATCGCGGCGCAGATGCGGTCCTGCAGATCGGTGAGGTAGCTGCGGACGCGGAGGAAATCGGGGTCTTGTCTATCCGTCATATGCGGGCACTCGTCTCGAAGCGATCGTAGGGTGGGCCCTGGCCCACCATTGCGGCGTTACCGTTCGCTCAGCGCACGCAGCGAAGCGGTTTCGCCGATTTTCCAATACATCTTGTCGAACACATCTGTAGCGATGTAACAGTGGGCCAAGGGCTGAGGTATCACCACATTTTTCCTCGAAAAACCATCGGCTTACGCAGAATCAGCAAATACTTTTCATGACAAACCACTGAGGCGAGCAATTTTCTCACTGGCTTGAGTGCAATTCAGAACGAAAGCTAGCGGCGAGAATTCTGCCCCGGCCTTGGTTTCGCTCGCTGTCGCGAGCGAGTTACTTTTCTTTGCTTGTGCAAAGAAAAGATAACCAAAAGAAAGCACACCCCGTCGGTCGCGCCCGGCGCGATGCGCCGGGTCCGCAGGTTTCGCGGGGTTTTTCGACAGGACATCCCTGTCCTGTCGAAAAACGCGCGGCGTCCTGCCGCGCGCCCTGCGGGCCTGATCCGCGAAACCCGCCGCGACCAGGGGCCCCGGTAAGTCAAGATCAAGATCAAAAGCGGCTTCGTCTGAGATTAAAGGATTGCCTTGTTTTTTGTGTGAGATTTGTGGGGATACCTCAGGCCAGGGCCCACCCTGCAATCTTGCGATGGTCATTCGCGCAAAGCACCATCCATCGCATAGGCGTCGACCGGCGGCAAGACCTCACCTGACTCCCGATCGTATTGACGCAATACTTCATCGAAACCGAATCGCGGGCTCCAGCCAAGCCGGGCAAGGGCGGCTTCGGCGCAATACACGCGATCGATCGATGGTGGAAGGGTCCACTGGCGCCCATGGAATGCTTCGACCAGCCCGGGACAGCGCTCCGCGATCAGCGCCGGTGCGTCGCTCTTCAGCCGCTCCGCGTCTGTCCGACGGAACGGCGTGGCGCCGGAGATCAGGAAGGTTTCGCTCGATGCGCCCGCATGATCCAACGCAGCGGCATGGGCGGCGGCGACATCGCGGGCATCGATGCCGCGATGCAGGCGCAACACCGCCATCGCGTTCGCGGGCTCCGGAAAGCAGCGCGACATGCGCAGGATGCGCAGCGAAGGTCCGCCTTGTCCTGCAGCTTCGTGCAGCAGCGCTTCGGCGGCGAGTTTCGTGCGGTGATACACGGTGCGCGGCTGCGGTTCGAGCGCTTCGTCGACCCATACCGCGCGATCCGCTGCGCCGGTGGCATCCCCGTACAGCGCTGTCGTACTGGTGAAGACAATCCGGGAGACGCCTGCCGTCGTGGCGAGATCGAGCAGGCGCCGCGTGGCATCGACATTGATGCGCTGGAATTCGGTGTCGGGCACATGGCCGACGTGCGGCGCGTGCAACGCGGCGGTATGCACGAGCGCATCGACGCCATCCAGTGCCCGACGCAAGACGGTTTCGTCGGCCAGGTCGGCCACCCATTGCACTGCCGAGCCCGGGCTGCGATCCAACCCTTGCGGGCGATCGCCGCGACGCGCGAGCCGGATCCAGATCGCGCGACCCACGCGGCCGCTGGTTCCGGTGATCAGACAGCGGCGGCGATGGGCATTCACGCCGGCTGCAGATTCGCGTACGCCATCACCAGCCACTTGCTGCCCTCGTCCTCGAAATTCACCTGCACGCGCGCATGCGCGCCGCTGCCTTCGATGTCGGTGACGACGCCGCTGCCGAATTTCGCATGGGTCACGTTCTGGCCGATGCCCAAGCCGGGGCTTTCCTGCAGCGAGGCGTGGCCGCGATTCTGCTGCCAGGCATCGCGGCGCGCGTTCGGGTTGTACATCGGCCGCGCGACCTGGATCTTCGGGCGGATTTCGTGGATCAGCGCCGGCGGAATCTCGCGCAGGAAGCGCGACGGCAGGCCGTACATGTCCTGGCCGTGCAGACGCCGCGCTTCGGCATAAGTGATCACAAGTTTCTGCCGCGCGCGGGTGATGCCGACGTAGGCGAGCCGGCGCTCTTCTTCCAGCCGCCCGGCTTCATCGACCGATTTGTTGTTCGGGAACAAGCCTTCTTCCATGCCGACCAGGAAGACCAGCGGAAATTCCAGACCCTTGGCGCTGTGCAGGGTCATCAGCTGCACGCCGTCTTCGCCGGCTTCGGTCTGGCCTTCGCCCGCTTCCAGCGCGGCATAGGCGAGGAAGGCGACCAGTTCCGGCAACGCGGCGGTTTCCTCGTCGTCGCCCTTGATGAAGCGCGAGGCCACCGACACCAGTTCGTCGAGGTTGTCGGTGCGCGAATCCAGCGAGCCTTTCGACAGCGCAGCGTAGTGGTCGCGCAGCGCGGAGCGCGCCAGCACATGATCGATCTTGTCCTTCAGCGGCAGCTCGATCGACTCTTCGGCGATGCTGTCGATCAACCCTTCGAACATCGCCAAGGCATTGCGCGCGCGTCCGGACAGCAGATCGCTGCGCGACACCAGCGCGCCCGCCTTCCACAGCGATACACCGTGGGTGCGCGCATAGCGACGCACTTCGTCGAGCGTGCGTTCGCCGATGCCGCGCGTCGGGGTGTTCACGGCGCGCTCGAACGCCGCGTCGTCGTCACGATTGGCGACCAGCCGCAGGTAGGCCATTGTGTCCTTGATTTCGGCGCGCTCGAAGAAGCGCATGCCGCCGTAGACGCGGAACGGAATCTGTTCGCCCAGCAGGGTTTCTTCGAATGCGCGCGACTGCGCATTGCTGCGGTAGAGGATCGCGGTTTCGCCGTGGCTGCCGCCGTCGCGCACCCAGGCACGGATGCGTTCGATCACGAACCGGGCTTCGTCGATTTCGTTGTAGGCCGAATACAGATCGATCGGCTCGCCTTCGCCGCTGTCGGTCCATAGCTGCTTGCCGAGCCGCGACGGGTTGTGCGCGATCACCGCGTTGGCGGCGTTGAGGATATTCGCGCTGGAGCGGTAGTTCTGTTCGAGGCGGATGGTGCGCGCGCCGGGGAAGTCGCGCAGGAAGCGTTGCACATTCTCCACTTTCGCGCCGCGCCAGCCGTAGATGGCTTGGTCGTCGTCGCCGACCGTGAACACCTGACCGGTGTCGCCGGCGAGCAGGCGGATGAACGCGTACTGCAGGCTGTTGGTGTCCTGGAACTCGTCGACCAGCAGCTGCTGGAAGCGATGGCGATAGTGCTGCAGCAGCGCGGGGTGATCGCGCAGCACCTCATGCGCGCGCAGCAGGATTTCGGCGAAATCCACAAGCCCTGACTGTTCGCAACGCTCCTGGTACAGGGTGTAGGCGCGCAGCATCACGCTGGCCCATTCGTCCTTCTCGGGCTGGATGTGCTGCGGTCTGCGACCTTCGTCCTTCTGCGCGTTGATCCACCACGCGATCTGGCGCGGCGGGAAGCGCGCTTCGTCCAGCTCCAGCGCCTGCACCACGCGCTTGACCAGTCGCAGCTGGTCGTCGCTGTCGAGAATCTGGAAACTCTCCGGCAGCTTCGCGTCCTGCCAGTGCAGGCGCAGCAGCCGGTGCGCAAGGCCGTGGAAGGTGCCGATCCACATGCCGCGACTGCCGCCGGGCAACAGCGATTCGGCGCGATGGCGCATCTCGCCTGCGGCCTTGTTGGTGAAGGTCACCGCGAAGATGCCGTGCATCGGCACGCCGTGCACCTCGTGCAGCCACGCGATGCGGTGGGTCAGGACGCGGGTCTTGCCGGAACCGGCGCCGGCCAGCACCAGCATGTGCGCCGGTTCGGCGCTGACGGCTTCGCGTTGTGCGGCGTTGAGGCCGTCGAGCAGGTGGGAAACATCCATCCCGGCATTTTAGGCCGGATCACCGGTGCGCGCCCGGTTTTTCAGCGGGCGCTCCGGTCGGCGCGACTCAATGATCGCGCTTGGATGCACCGCCGGTCATGATCCGATCAGTCCAGGCGATACCGATCGCCGAGAGGATGAACAATCCGTGGATGATCGCCTGCCACATCACGCCGGCCGAGGTGATGCTGGTGCAGGGCTTGAGCTTCTGGCCGGCATCGATGAACGGTTGCATCGCTTTCACCGCCTCCATGCCTTCGATCGTGCTGCACAGCGGCAGGCCATCGACCATGCCCACTTCGATGAAACTCTTGAGCAGATGGATCGACGAGATGCCGATGATCGCCATCGCCAGCTTGACCTTGAGCACGCTGGCGTTGACATGGCTCAGCCATTCCGGCTGGTCGGGATGGCCTTCCAGATTCATCCGCGAGACGAAGGTTTCGTAGCCGCCCACGATCACCATCATCAGCAGGTTGGAGATCATCACCACGTCGATCAGGCCGAGCACGATCAGCATGATGTCCTGCTCGCTGAGCGTCGGCGTTTCGTGGATCAGGTGCCACAGCTCCTTGCCGAACAGCACCACGTACACGCCCTGGGCCACGATCAGGCCCAGATACAGCGGCAGCTGCAGCCAGCGCGAGGCGAAGATCAGGCGGGGCAGCGGATTGAGCGATGGGGGCGTGGCTTTCGACGGCGTGACTTTCGACATGGTTTGGCGCTGCGTATGGCGGAGAAATCCGCTGATAGGGTAGCGGTCGCACCGGCCTGCGCCAAGCCGCGCGCTCGGCTTACACTGCGTGCATTCCCCGCATCGGCCCGCCCGCCATGATCGAACTGCACTACTGGCCCACGCCCAACGGCCACAAGGTCACGCTGTTGCTTGAAGAGCTGGTCGACGCCGGCCAACCGCTGGCCTACGACATCAAGCCGGTGAACATCGGCACCGGCGAACAGTTCGAGCCCGGGTTTCTCGCGATCGCGCCGAACAACCGCATGCCGGCGATCGTCGACACCGCACCGGCCGACGGCGGTGCGCCGGTCAGCGTGTTCGAATCCGGCGCAATTCTGCTCTATCTGGCCGAAAAGACCGGCCGCTTCCTGCCGCAGGACCTGCGCGGGCGCGCGGCGACGCTGGAATGGCTGTTCTGGCAGATGGCCGGACAGGGCCCGATGACCGGACAGTACGGTCACTTCAACGTCTACGCACCCGAGAAGATTCCCTACGCCATCGACCGCTACGCGCGCGAAGCCAACCGGCTGCTCGGCGTGCTCGACAAGCGTCTCGCCGGCCGCGCATTCATCGTCGGCGACGACTACACCATCGCCGACATGGCGTGTTATCCGTGGATCGATCCGTACAAGACCGCGCCGATCGATCTGGAACCGTATCCCGAGATCCGCCGCTGGCGCGACGCCATCGCCGCGCGGCCCGCGACCCGGCGCGCCTACGCGTGGACCAAGCAGGTCAGCCCGACCGCCGGGCAACCGCTGACCGAAGAACAGCGCAAGGTGCTGTTCGGACAAGGGGCGAAACCATGATCCGTGTCTTCACCACCGTATTCCTCTGCAGCCTCCTCGCCATGCCCATCGCGCACGCCGCCAGCCCGGAGACGGGCAAACTCACCCTCGAAGCGATCACCGGCGACGCGCCGCTGTCCGGCCCGACGCTGCTGAAGCCGCAGATCGCGCCCGACGGCTCGCGCGTGACCTTCCTGCGCGGCAAGGACCGCGACCGCAATCGCCTCGACCTGTGGGCCTTCGATGTCGCCACTGGCCGGGCCGCATTGCTGGTGGATTCCAGCGATGTATTGCCCGGCGAAGAAGTGCTGAGCGACGAAGAAAAGGCGCGTCGCGAGCGCCAGCGCACCGCTGCGCTGTCGGGCATCGTCGATTACCAGTGGTCGCCGGACGGCAGCACGCTGCTGTTCCCGCTCGGGGGCGAGCTGTATCTCTACGACTTGCGACAGTCCGGCAAATCCGCCGTGCGCAAGCTCACCACCGGCGAAGGCTTCGCCACCGATCCGAAGGTCTCGCCGAAGGGCGGTTTCGTCAGCTTCATCCGTGCGCGCAATCTGTGGGCGATCGATCTCGCCAGCGGCGAAGAAATCCAGCTCACGACCGACGGCAGCGAGGTCATCGGCAACGGCGTCGCCGAATTCGTCGCCGACGAGGAAATGAACCGCCACACCGGCTACTGGTGGGCACCGGACGATTCCGCCATCGCATACGCGCGCATCGACGAATCCGGCGTGCCGGTGCAGAAACGCTACGAGGTGTATCCCGACCGCACCGAAGTGGTCGAGCAGCGCTATCCGGCGGCGGGCGACACCAACGTCGCGATCCGGCTCGCGACCATCGCACCGAAGCGCGATGCAAAGCCGCAGTGGATCGATCTGGGCGGCAACGCCGACATCTACCTCGCCCGCGTCGATTGGCGCGACCCGCAGCGGCTGACCTTCCAGCGCCAGTCGCGCGACCAGCGCACGCTGGCGCTGATCGAAACCGAACTCGCATCCGGCAAGCAGCGCACGCTGATCACCGAGACCGCGAACACCTGGGTGCCGCTGCACGACAACCTGCGCTTCCTGAAAGACGGCCGCTTCCTGTGGAGCAGCGAACGCAGCGGCTTCGAGCATCTGTACATCGCAAGCGCCGACGGCAAGCGCCTGAAGCCGCTCACCCGCGGCGACTGGCCGGTGGATGCGCTGCTGGCGGTCGACGAAGACAAGGGCCTGGTGTATTTCAGCGCCGGTCGCGATGTCGCCGGGCATACCGCGCCGCGCGAATCGCAGTTGCATGCGGTGCCGCTCGCGGGCGGGGAAATCCGCACGCTGTCCACCGAACCGGGCATGCATGCGGCCAGTTTCGCGAAGAACGCCAGCGTCTACGTCGACAGCTGGTCGAACGCGCGCACGCCGCCGCAGATCGCGCTGCACCGCGCCGACGGCAGCTTCGTGGCGAATCTTGTCGACAACGATCCGACTAAACCCGCGCATCCCTACGCGCAATATCTCGCCGCGCATCGGCCGCTCGAATTCGGCACGCTGATCGCCGCCGACGGCAGGACGCCGCTGCAATACAGCCTGATCAAGCCGCCGGGTTTCGATCCCGCGAAACGATACCCGGTGATGGTCTACGTCTACGGCGGCCCCGCCGCGCAGACCGCGACCGACAGCTGGCCGGGACGCGGCGATCATTTCTTCAACCAGTACATGGCGCAGCAGGGCTACGTGGTGTTCACCGTCGACAATCGCGGCACGCCGCGACGCGGCGCGGCGTTCGGCGGCGCGCTGTACGGCAAACAGGGCACGGTCGAAGTCGACGATCAGCGCAAGAGCGTGGAGTGGCTGCGCGCGCAGCCGTGGGTCGACGGCAAACGCATCGGCGTGCACGGCTGGTCGAATGGCGGCTACATGACGCTCATGTTGTTGGGCAAGGCCGCCGATCACTACGCCTGCGGCGTGGCCGGTGCGCCGGTCACCGACTGGGCGCTGTACGACACGCATTACACCGAGCGCTACATGCACCTGCCGGCCGCGAACGTCGACGGCTATCGCGAGGCCAGCGTGTTCACGCACGTCGGCGGCATCCAACCGGATGCGCTGCTGCTGATCCACGGCATGGCCGACGACAATGTGTTGTTCAGTAATTCGACGAAGCTGATGAGCACGCTGCAAAAGCAGGCGACGCCGTTCGCGCTGATGACCTACCCCGGCGCCAAACACGGCCTGCGCGGCAACGATGCGCTGCATCGCTATCGCCTGACCGAACGCTTCTTCGCGCAGTGCCTGAAGCCTTGAGCGTGCCGGCTTGAACAGCACATCAATACCCGACGCGCCACGCCAAGGCTGGTGGCAGCGTCATTGGCGCTGGGCGATCCCGCTGCTGTGCGTGTTCTGCCTCGGCTTCTTCGCGGGCGTGCTGGCGTTGTTCATGTCGGTATTGTTCGGCGCGATGCGCTCATCGGACGTGTACACCACCGCGATGCAGCGCGCGCGCGACAACCCGCAGGTGGTCGCAGCCTTGGGCACGCCGATCGAACCCGCGTGGTATCTCACCGGCAGTCTGGAAACCAGCGGCGCCTCCGGCAACGCCGATCTGCAGATTCCGGTCTCCGGCCCGAAGGGCGAAGGCGAACTCGTCATCGCAGCCGAAAAAAGCGCCGGGCAATGGACGTATTCAACGCTCATCGTCGAAGTCGACGGACAGCGCGCACCGATCGATCTGCTGCCCGAATCCGCCGACAACAACGCCGCGCCGTAAGCCGGTCGCGCAATCTCAAGCGCTGCGTCATCGCCAGCGCATGCTGAACGGACATGACCTACGACCATGGGCAGTTCCGTTGTCGTGGAGTACGTTGCCATCACCTCCGAACGGATCCCCCGATGAAGCCATTGAACCTCGCTCTTGCGCTATCGCTCGCAATCGCCATGCCCACCTGCGCGCTTGCGCAGACCACCGCCGCAGTCCCCGCCGCCGCAAAAAAAGCGCCCGCCCCGGCCCCGGCCTGGGTGCAGACCAGCAACCGCTACGCGCAGATCCTTCTGGAAGCGCAGCTGCGCTTCCAGCCGGAATCCGCATCGTTCTTCGGCATTCCCGGCTACGACGACAAAGTCGCCGACCTCGGCCCGGACAACGCCGCGCGCTTCCGCAAGGCCACCGCCGAAGCCAAAGCGAAACTGCAGGAAAAACTGCAGCTGGAGCGTGACCCGAACGTGCGCCAGGATCTGGAGATCATGATCCAGGCCGCCGACGACAACATCGAGACGGCACAGGTGAACGAACGCCTGGTGCTGCCGTTCACCGACGCATCGCAACTGGTGTTCCAGGGGTTGCAGGGACTGCTCTCCGACCAGACCCCGGCGGATCGTCGCGCCAAAGCGCTCGACCGGCTCAAGGCCTATGTCGGCATGACCGCCGGCACGACGCCGATCACCACACTGGCGCGCCAGCGCTACGAAGAACGCGCCGGCAATGCCGAACTGCTGCGTCCGACGACACTGGAAGTGGAGCAGGCGCTCGCCAACGCGGAGACCTACGCCAAGGGTATCCGCAAACTGTTCGCGAAATACAAAGTCGGCAGCAGCGGACCGGCGCTGGCCGCGCTCGACAAGCAACTCGCCGATTACACCGCATGGGTCCGCAAGGACGTGTTGCCCACCGCGCGTACCGACACCATGCTGCCGCCGGAACTCTACGCGCTGCAGCTCAAGCAGGTCGGCATCGATATTCCCCCGGCGCTGCTGATCCAGCGCGCGCGGTTCTCCTTCATGGAAACGCGCGCCGCGATGGACCGGTTGGCGCCGCTGGTGGCGAAGGAACAAAACATCGCCACCACCGACTACCGCAGCGTGATCCGCGCGCTGAAGCGCGACACCATTCCGAACGCGCAGTTGGAAGCGCGCTATCGGGTAGTGATCGACACGATCGATCCGATCATCCAACGCGAAGGCATCGTCGACGTACCGAACCGGCCGATGGTGATGCGCCTAGGCACCGAAGCCGAAAGCGCCGCACAGCCGGCCCCGCATTTCCGGCCCGCACCGCTGATCGGCAACACCGGCCAGCAGGGCCAGTTCGTATTGCCGCTCAGCAATCCCGCGCTGAGCGACAAGGCCGACGCCTACGACGATTTCAATTTCCCGTCGGTGGCGTGGACGCTGTCCGCGCACGAAGGCCGCCCCGGCCACGAACTGCAGTTCACCGCGATGCTCGAACGCGGCGTCTCCATCGCACGCAGCCTGTTCGCGTTCAACTCGGTGAATGTCGAAGGCTGGGCGCTGTATGCCGAAGCGGAAATGATTCCCTACGAACCGCTGGACGGCCAATTGATGGCGCTGCAATTCCGGCTGCTGCGCGCAGCGCGCGCGATGCTGGACCCGATGCTCAACCTCGGCATGATCGACCGCGCCCGCGCCGAGAAAGTGCTGATCGACGACGTGGGCCTGTCCAAAGCGATGGCGCGCCAGGAACTGGACCGCTACACCTTCAACGCCCCCGGCCAGGCCGGCAGCTATTTCTACGGCTACACCCGCATCCTCGAACTGCGCGCCGAAACCGAACTCGCCCTCGGCGAAAAATTCGACCGCCTCGCCTTCAACAACTTCCTGCTGGACCAGGGAATGCTGCCGCCGGATCTGTTGGCGAAAGCGGTGCGGGAGCGGTTTGTGCCGGGGGAGTTGGGGAAGCGTTGAACCGAAGAGCGTCCCTGCGACTCACCGCCAAAGTAGGGTGGCGGTGAGCGCAGCGAACCCCACCATGCAGCGCCAACGTGTTCATGGGGTGCTGGCTTGGCGCACCGCTTGTGCATTGCCATCGGCAGATAGTGCCGTGCGTTTTTGTAGGCTGGGTCATTGACCCAGCTCAGGTGTGTCGTCAATGGCACTGGGTCGATGACCCAGCCTACGGGCTGAACACCTCGGCTGGCTCAAGGCACGCTAATTGGGAACGTGGAACACGAGCACCGTAACGATTAGTTCCCGGTTCCTGTCTCCGTTGACGTGCAGTACATAGCGGAAACCACTTTCATGCGGCCAATTCACGGTGCGTTTGAAGTTGGCGTGTGCCTTGACAGTGGCATCGATACCCGCGAGCACTGTCGATGTTTCTGTGCCGCGATTAAAAACCAAAATGGCCGTCTTGCTGTCACGCCAGGTTGTGTATCCAAGAAGCTGGTCGATTGCCTCTCCGAACGGCTTCGGTCCCTTCCAAAACTTGCACTCGGCGATGAATACGTTCCGATCTCCCTCACGTAGCAGGATGTCGGTCTTGCCTCCCATGTTGAACGTCTCACCTGTCGCTTTACCTTCAAACTGACCGTTGAGCTGCACAAGGAAGTGCTGGCGCAGCGATTCCTCGTTCATTGTCCTGAAAGCATCCGGACTGCGCTCCATGACGAGTGCCATGTCTTGGATGATCTTGAGCGCCTGCTCGTACTGCTCCATCGCCCATGCAGGCTCTGGCGCGAACTGCACGTTGCTTGCCAATGGCATCGCCGGTGCAGACACCTTGCGGATGGTTGGCACTGCGTAGGTTCTAGGTGCGTCGTCCCGCCGTCTGATCGGGATTCCGAGGGTAGCGGCGCGCTGGGACTGTGCTAGCAGCCGGCCACGCCGTTGCTGAATCGCTTGTTCCGCAGAACCCGGCAGACTGCTGTTGTGGGCGTCGATCATTCCGCGTTGCCATCCGATGTGCTGCTCTATGTCGGCAAGTGCACGATCCACGAGGGGTCTGATGTCTTGCGGTTGATCCGCCGGCGACTCGTAGCGCAGCACTAACTCGTTCCGCTCGATGAGGGCCCGAGGCGGGTTCATGTTGTAGGTATTGGCCTTTGAATAGAACAGCTCCGCCTCTCCCTCAAATGGGATACGTACCTCAATGCGCTCACCCGGGACCATCGCTGGGCGGCTCCTGTCGTCAATCCAGCGCATTTGGTCATGACGGACGTCAACAGGTGCATCCCGGTGATCGGCATACCACTGATCACGCAGTAACGTGATTGGGTTGACGCTGTACTTTTCGATGAGGTATTGCTTTAGGTCATCGACAGCAGTGTTGAGCAGTCGATTTTCGTCCAGCGTCTCGACTTCATGCTGCATCTGCTGGATCTTGCTCCGCAGCGAGTGGTCGAGGTCATGAGTGACAAATAGCAGTCCCTTACTTTTATCGACGCTGCCAAACATGTGCCTCCTCCTATCCCCTAGCAAGATTGCTTTTTTGTCGGGCCCAAGGCCTTGAGTTAAAGTTTAACGCGTAAGGCGTATTGAAATCTCTCTTAGCGAGCAGGGTGGAGTCAGCGCGTAGGGCGGGCTCAAGCCTAAGGTCTCCCCACTTATTTTCCATTTTCACTCCGGAATTGCCGCCAGGATTTTGCGCAACGTCTGCAACAACTGCGGTGGCCAATCACATCGGCGCCGCAGCCATTCCAGCCCCCGACGTTGAT
>JAFLDZ010000021.1 GCA_017302135.1 Lysobacterales bacterium
GCGTGCATGGCGTGGTCCTCAGGCTTCGATACCCCGAGGAAAAAACCGCGTCATGCACGCGCTGTTTTTGCAGACAATAAGCTTTATCTCATTGATCGGCAAACAGAAAAAGTGGGGAGACCTTAGGCTCAAGCCCGCCATCCCGGAAGACCCAGAATCTCCCAATGAGCACCGCAAAATTCTCCATGGATTCGAACCATGGAAATCATCCTCCAAAAGCGGCGGGCTTGAGCCCGTCCTACGCGATCACCGGATCTCGGTGACCATCGTCGGCAATCCCCACGCGCCGCCGGTGAAGCCTTTGCACAAGCCGGTGGAGGATGCGGCGGTCTGCACGAAGCCGGTGCCGTACCAGGTCCATTGATCGTTGCCCCAGCAACGCGTAAGGCGTATTGAAATCTCTCGTAGGGCGGGCCTTGACCCGCCTATTGAAATAAATCGGACGCTTCGTACCCGCAAGGCGGACGAACTTTCCGATGTTGCTGCATGCGAAGCGATTGTTGGCCAATTGGCGGGTCAAGACCCGCCCTACGGATCTACGAAACGCCGCGACTCCGATGCAGATGCGTCATGCCGACCATCGCGCCGATGGACGTTCAACCGCGCCGTGTCGTGCGTCAGCGGTGCACCGAGGCGGCACCCTATCTAGAATTCGGTGGGTCGACATTAAAACCGAACGGAATTTCGTAGCGAGTAGGGTGGAGTAAGCGCAACGCAACGCCCCCATTGCGACATCAGAGACATGAAGAACGCCTGACGACATCAGTCATCCGCAGACTTGGAAATTTGTTGAATTTCGTCGATGCGGTGGTGGGGTTCGCTGCGCTCACCGCCACCCTACCGGATGATTCCCGAATGGCGGGCTTGAGCCCGCCCTACTCGACGGATTGATCCTGTTTCGCGGTGATGTCGGTCACGCATGGGGTCCGCTTGCCCATCGGATCAACGCACGCCGGCGTGATCGAGATAGGCGTCGAGTCGATCCAGATCATCACGCTTCTGCGCCGCGCTGGCGAAGCTTGCGATGAAGCTGTTGCGCGCCAGCGTCGCCGCGTGGCCGGCATCGAGCCCCAACGCGTCGAACGTGTCGACGAAGTTCTGGTTCAGGTAGCCGCCGAAATAGGCCGGATCGTCCGAATTCACCGTCGCCATCAGCCCTGCATCGAGCAACTGCCGCAAATTATGCTCGGCCAGCGTCTTGAACACGCACAGCTTGATATTGGAGAACGGACAGACGGTCAGCGGCACGCGCTGTTCGGCCAGCCGCTTGACCAGCGCGGGATCCTTCAAGGCCTGCACCCCGTGATCGATGCGCTCGGCCTTCAACACGTCCAGCGCACTCCAGATGTAAGCCGGCGGTCCTTCTTCGCCGGCGTGCGCGACCAACCGCAGGCCATCCTTGCGTGCCTGCGCGAATACCCGCGCGAACTTCTCCGGCGGATGACCCAGTTCGCTGGAATCCAGACCCACGCCGATGAACTTGCCGAGGTAGGGGCGCGCCTCCTCGAAGGTCGCGAGGGCGTCGTCTTCGGACAGATGACGCAGGAAGCACAGGATCAGTTCCGCACGCACGCCCAATTCCGACTGCGCCCGATCGCAGGCCCGGCGCAGGCCGTTGATCACCGTGCCCATCGACACCCCGCGCGCAGTGTGCGTCTGCGGGTCGAAGAACAGCTCGGCATGCAGGATGTTGTCCGCCTTGGCGCGCAGGAAATAGGCCCAGGCCATGTCGAAGAAATCCGCCTCGGTCAGCAGCACACTGGCGCCGGCGTAATAGATATCGAGAAAGCTCTGCAGATCGGTGAAGGCATACGCCGCGCGCAGCGACTCGACATCCGGATAGGCCAGGGCGACGTTGTTGCGTTCGGCCATGGCGAAGATCAGCTCCGGCTCCAGCGAACCCTCGATATGGATATGCAGCTCCGCCTTCGGCAGGCCACGCAGGACATCGGGGAGTTGCTCGGCAGACACGGCCATACGGCGTTCCTTTTTCTGGTGTCGGGAGTCTGCCCGAAGCGGGGGCGGACGCCTAGCAGGCGTTTGGAATTCAAACCCATTCCAGCGCGGCAGGGTGCGCGCGGACATGCCCACGGCCCCGACTGGCCCTGCATTGGCGCGCCATGGAACCGACGCTTCCCAAGACGTACTATCCGGCGATGAACACCCCCGACACCTTTCGCCTGAATGGCGTAACCCAATCGCTGACCGATAGCGATCCGCGAGAATCCCTGCTGCGCTGGCTCAAGCGGCATCGCCGCACCGGCACCAAGGAAGGCTGTGCGGACGGCGATTGCGGCGCCTGCACGGTGGCGTTGATCGAAGCCGATGGCGTCGGCGGGTCGCGTTATGTCGCGGTCAACAGCTGTCTTCTGCCGGTCGGTGTGTTGCCGGGGCGCGAAGTGCTGACGGTGGAGGCGCTGGCCGAGGGTGAGACCTTGCATCCGGTCCAGCAGGCGCTGGTCGACTGTGCCGGTTCGCAGTGCGGCTATTGCACGCCGGGGTTCGTGATGAGTCTGTTCGTCGGGCTGCACGAGGGCGCGCTGGACGATCATGCGATCGCCGGCAATCTCTGCCGTTGCACGGGATACGGGCCGATCCGTCAGGCGGCGCGCCAGCTGGCGAACGACGCGCCTGGCGATGCGCGCTTTGCCGCGCTGCGCGCGCAGGCCAGGCCGGACCTGCCGGCCGCGGAGATCGCCCGGTTTTTCAGCCCCGTCGACATCGGCGACGCGCTGGCGCTGAAAGCCGAATACCGGCAATCGGACTGGTTCGCCGGTGGGACCGATCTCGGCGTCGACTTGAGTCACGGCAAGCCGGTTGCGCCGGTCCTGATCGCACTGGACCGGATCAGCGAATTGCAGCAGCTGCGAATCGATGACGACCGCGTGTGGATCGGCGCAGCAGTGTCGTTGAGCCGTTTGCAGTCGGACCTGCAGGGCCTGTTCCCGGCCATCGACGACATGCTGCCGTGGTTTGCCGGCCGCCAGGTACGCAATCGCGCGACCGTTGGCGGCAACCTCGGCAGCGCGTCGCCGATCGGCGATCTGTTGCCGGTATTGCTCGCGCTGGATGCGGTGATTCACCTGCGCAGCCTGGACGGCGCGCGCGAGATCGCTGCGGCCGACTATTTCCTCGACTATCGCAAGACCGCGCGTCGCGCCGACGAGCTCATCGTCGGGATCGCCGTGCCGCGTCGCGCTGACCTGCGTTCCGGCAGCGCCAAGGTGGCCAAGCGGCAGACCGATGACATCAGCATCGTGGCGGCGGCGTTCGCGCTTGGGTTCGACGACCGGCAACGGGTCAGCCATGTACGCTTGGCCTATGGCGGTGTTGCCGCCATTCCCCTGCGGGCGCGGAAGACCGAAGCGCTGCTGATCGGGCGACTGCTTGACCGGGAAACGCTCGCCGCAGCTGCGGCGCAATTGCGCATGGAGTTCGAGCCTCTCAGCGATCATCGCGCCGGCAGCGAATACCGCCGAGCGCTCAGCGCCAATCTGTTCCTGCGCTTTGTCGCGGAGCTGCAACCATGAGCGCGTCGTCGGCATCGCTGCGTCACGAGAGCGCCGTCGGCCACGTCACCGGCCGGGCGATCTATACCGATGAGCAGCGCCCACCCAGCGGCATGCTCAGCGTGTATCCCGTGCAAGCGCCGCACGCGCACGCGCGGATTCTCGCCATCGATACCGCTGCCGCGCTGGCCCTGCCCGGCGTCCACGCGGTGCTGACCGCAAGCGACGTGCCCGGCGAGAACGACACCGGCCCGATCTTCCACGACGAACCGCTGATTCCGCCCGACACCGTGTTGTTCTACGGCCAGGCGGTGGCCTGGGTGGTGGCCGATGACGAGGCCTTGGCGCGAGCCGCAGCAAAACAGGTCTCGGTGATTTACGAAGCGCTGCCGGCACTGCTCAGCATCGAGCAGGCGATGGCTGCGCAGGCCTTTCATTTGCCGCCGGCAAAAGTGGCTCGCGGCGACGCGAGCGCGGCGATGGCACGCGCGCCATTGCGGCTGTCCGGCGAGCTGCAGATCGGTGGTCAGGACCATTTCTATCTGGAGACCCAGGCCAGTTGGGTCGAGATCGACAGCGAAGGCACGGTGCAGGTCGCCTCCTCGACGCAGCATCCGACCGAAACCCAGATCATCGTCGCCCGCGTGCTTGGGCTGCCGGCGCATCGGGTGGTCTGCCGCAGCCTGCGCATGGGGGGCGGCTTCGGCGGCAAGGAGACCCAGGCCAATCCCTATGCCGCAATCGCGGCGTTGGCCGCTTACAAGACCGGTCGCCCGGTGCGGATCAAGCTGAGCCGTGGCCTCGATATGCAGATGACCGGCAAACGGCATCCGTTCCTCGGTCGCTATGAGGTTGGCTTCGATGCGCGCGGCGAACTGCTGGCGCTGAAGGTCGAGCTGATCGCCGACGGCGGCTGGAGCTGCGACCTGTCGCCACCGGTGCTGATGCGCGCGATGGTCCATGTCGACAACGCCTACTTCGTGCCGGACATCGAGATCAGCGGCCTGATCGCGCGCACCCATCTGGCCTCCAACACCGCCTTTCGCGGCTTTGGTGGCCCGCAGGGCATGCTGGTCGGCGAAGAAGTGCTGGCGCGTGTGGCACGACATCTCGGGCTGCCTGCACATGAAGTCCGCGAACGCAATTTCTATCGTCCAGCCACCGACGGGAATGGCGATCGCAACCAGACTCACTATGGGCAACCGGTGGTCGACAACCACCTGCCGGCGCTGTGGCAACAGCTGCTGCGCGAAAGCGAGTTCGTGGCCCGCCGCGAAGCGGTCGCCGCATTCAACGCCTGCAGCGCCCAGCGCAAGCGCGGTATCGCCATCACGCCGGTGAAGTTCGGCATTTCGTTCAACAAGACCGAATACAACCAGGCCGGCGCGCTGGTGCACATTTACAGCGACGGCAGCGTGCAGCTCAATCACGGCGGCACCGAGATGGGCCAGGGCTTGCACACCAAGATGCTGGCGGTGGCCAGTCGCGTGCTGGGCATCGACATGGCGCGCATCCGGATCATGCCGACCAGCACCGACAAGGTGCCGAACACATCTGCGACCGCCGCCAGCAGCGGCGCCGATCTCAATGGTCAGGCGGTGAAGGCCGCCTGCGAGACCCTGCTCGCACGCTTGCGCCCAGTCGCCGCCGAGTTGCTCGGGGTGACACCCGAACAGGTGCGTTTCGCCGACGATGCGGTGTTTGCCGATGACGGCAGCGGCGAGCGCTTGCGTTTCGAGGCCGTGGTCGGCGCTGCTTATCGCGCGCGGATCAGCCTGTCCTCGACCGGTTTCTACCGCACGCCGGGCCTGAGCTGGAACCCGCAGACCGGCCAGGGCCATCCGTTCTATTACTTCGCGTTCGGGGCGGCCGTCAGTGAGGTCGAAGTCTGCGGATACACCGGCGTGCACACGCTGCGCCGGGTCGATCTTCTGCACGATGCCGGCGACTCGCTGGCCGTCGCGATCGATCGCGGCCAGATCGAGGGCGGCTTCGTCCAGGGGCTGGGCTGGCTGACCTGCGAGGAGCTGCGCTGGAACGACGCCGGCAAACTGCTCACCGACGCGCCCAGCACCTACAAGATACCAACCGTGTGCGAAGTACCGGAAGACTTCCGGTTGACGCTGTTCCGCCGCAGCGAGCCGCCGACCACACAGGTGATCTTCGGCAGCAAGGCGGTCGGCGAACCGCCTTTCATGTTGGCGATGAGCGTGCGCGAGGCCCTGCGCGAAGCGGTCGCCGCGTTCGGCGGCGATGCCCGCGAAGTCAGCCTCGGCGCGCCGGCCACGCCAGAAGCGATCCTCGCCGCCATCGAGCGCGTCCGCGAAGGCGTCGGCCTTTGAACGAACGCCTGTTTGCGCGCCTGCACGCCTGGCTGGCGACGGGCCCGGTGGTGTTGGCCAGCGTGCTGGACACCCGCGGGGCGACGCCGCGCAAAGGCGGCAGCCGGATGTTGATCGGCGCTGGCGACACGTTCGGCAGCATCGGTGGCGGCATGGCCGAAGCGCGCGTCGTTGCGACCGCCAACACGTTGCTGCAAGACGAGGAGCGCAGCACGGAAGTCGAGATCGACCTGACCGGGCGACAAGGCGCGGTCGGCATCTGTGGCGGGCGAATGGGAATCGGCCTGCGCCGCTGGCATGGCGCGGATGAGCGCCTGCGTGCCGCATTCATCGCCGAGACGCTGGCTGCAGGGAACAGCCTGACGCTGGAATGCGACGATCTCGGCGGCGGTGAGCCACAGCCGATCCAGCCGGACCCTCGCCTGCTGATCATCGGTGCCGGTCACTGCGGGCTTGCACTGCACGACTTTGCCGACCAGCTCGATTTCGATCTGTGGGCGTATGACCAGCGCAGCGATGAACTTGCGAAATTCAGCCATGCAACCCGCTTGTCCGGTCCCATCGATTCGCTGTCCAGCGCGCTGGACACGCGGCGCGAATTGTTCGCCGTACTTTTGAATCGCGATTTCCAGTGCGACATCGCCGCGCTGCGCGTGCTGTGCCATCGGCCACCGGGCTTCATCGGCATGATGGGCAGCAGCAGGCGGATCGGTGAAGTGCGTGCCGCATTGCCCGAATACGCAACGGCATTGGCCAATCTGCGCGCGCCGATTGGCATCGACATCGACGCTCAGACGCCGCATGAGATCGCGATCAGCATCCTCGCAGAGTTGATTCAGCGGCGGCGGCTGTTGGGTCATTGAGTCAGGCCAGGGACCATTCGGCGATGGGACACGGTGGTCATGGAACAGGATATCCCCGGCTCCCTTCTCCCCGCACAGCGGGGAGAAGGTGTACTCCTGTGCAATTGTGTTGATGCGCCTTGGTCGGGTTCGAGTGACACCGGGACACCCCTAAATCGGATTTCCCCGAGAGCCTCGTCAAGAGTTGACCGAACAAACCCCATGCAGATTCGAATTACAAGCTTCAGTGCCAAGTTCGTAGCATTGGAATTTGCAGGGCCAGCAGCTTTTACCCCTGCTTGTCAGGCACTTTCCCTGCGACATAGCCAGCATGGCTGATGCCGATAAGCCCGACGATTTCCTCAGGCAAGGTGGCGATTCCCTGGATCTTGACAGAAAGCGCAACGTACGCGACGAGGGCGACGATCGTGAAGATGAAGTTCTGGTACTTGGTGATGCTGATGGTAACGTCGGCTCTTTCGCCCTCTTCTTCCAGCCAAATCTGCGAGAACTTTGGTGAAATGGTTCTTGTAGTTCCATCGGCAAGGGTGAACGTACCGCTTCGAGCGACATTGGCCGGAGCGCCGGGAGCGTCCTTCGCTGCCTTGACTCCGGTGGCGAGAACCGCTGACCCTGCACTGATGCCCATAAGCCCGAGTAGTTCTCTGGGCAACGAGACCTTGCTGGCATCGAGACCAGAGTCAACGAACGCTGCGATCAGAGAAGAGAGAATGATCAGTGTCCATGTCACCACTTGAAAGTGGGTAAGACTGAAACGGCCACGGCTGTCGATCAGGATCCCAAGAACGTTGTTTGTTGCCTGGCGGCCGATCCAGCCAGCGAAGACCATGAGCAGAGCGAGCGCAACCAGCCATGTGATGTTGAAGGAAGTCATTCCGTGCCTCCCGGCGTTGTTGTATTTGAAGGGGTGTCGAAACATGAACAAATCGGCTTCGCGCTTATCCCCGCATGTGATGACGCGACACCCAGCTTTGCGATAGTCCCGTATCGGGGCGTAACGCCTAGATTTTTGCAAGCATGGACAGCCGCCAAATTGATTCTATTGCGACTGCAACGGAGCTATCGAAGCGCGAAAAGTTGCCCCGGACAGCTTCACGGATTGCCCAAATTCGCGGCCTGATTCGGATCTGGGCGGCATCCCTTGCGGGTGTGCAGGCCGTGCTGCCCGGGCAAGGACGGAATGCGCCAAGGCATGGCCGATGCAAGCCAGGGGAGTCCGGTTCAATGCTCATATTCACCACTCCAGACCAGAGATGGTTTCACCGCTTGTTGCATGGTCACACACGACTGACCGAACTTCGTTTTTTCTCTTCGCTCACATCAGCATCATTTCCATATCACCGTCGCCACGTCTCACCGGCGCAGAAAAACAATGGGGCCAGGTTGATTTAACCCCGCACCCAACACCACACCAAAGCAAACGGTGCTCCAAGGCAGCACCTTATGGAATGGACAATGCGGTGTACGTCCGGTCGAGGGTGGAGTTGTCGGCAACGGTCGATCGCAGCGTTTTCTGCGCATCGAGAGGAGCGCTCCTCATCCGGCGCTCCGCGCCACCTTCTCCCCGCTGTGCGGGGGAGAAGGGAGACATCGAGGCCCGGCCGCGAGCGGACCGTAAGGCAGATACCTGCGGCGCATGACGACTTCGGCTTATGCGCTCTACGCGGCTGACGTCAGTCTTGGCGGCAACGGTGTGATGGTGGGGTTCGCTGCGCTGACCACCATCCTACCTGATGATTCCCGGGCGGCGGGCTTGAGCCCGCCCTACTCGACGGATTGATCCTGTTTCGCTGCGATGTGGCTGTGTGCGAATCGTATCGCGCTTGAGAAATAACACTGGGTGGCTTGAACGAATTGTCAGCGCCCACCTATTTCCACGAAAGATCAAGCTGCTTTTGAGTTGCGGCGCAATCCCGCAAGTAAAGATTGATCAGGCTCTGGTATGGAATCCCGACCTTTTCCGAGATCGATTTGAAGTAGTCGATCGCATCTTCGTCCAAGCGGATAGTGATCTGCTTTTTGAGTTGAGACGCGTATGGATTCTTCTTTGCTTTGGAAAAATCGTATTCTTTGCGCATGGGACTACCTGTCAGTATTGCTGAGACTCGATGGCCGTGGCCTTTCTGGCCGAGATGATCCGGATCGTGTTGCTCTTGGTGCGACAACAATGACAAACGACGCGTAATTTGAGCTTTGTGCTTAGCCCGAGAAGAACGAACCGATCTTCGTCATTGGAATGAGCTGGATCAGCGATGAGCTTGGCCCGCTCGTCGGAAAATGCGGACTTTGCCTCATCGAAGCCGATGCCGTGCTTCTTGCTGTTTGCAGCAGCCTTTGCTGGATCCCACTCGAAGCGGAGTTCGGTCATTTACCGGTGCTAACTACAGTGTAGTTATGAGTCAACCGGAGCCGCGATGGTGGCGTTCGCTGCGCTTACCGCTACCCTACCGAATCTCCGTTACCAGCGTCGGTAAGTCCCACGCGCCGCCTGCGAAGCCTTTGCACAGTCCGGTGGAGGATGCGGCGGTCTGCACGAAGCCGGTGCCGTTCCAGGTCCACTGATCGGTGCCCCAGCAGTCGCCGAGGCCGCGCGCTTTCTGGGTGGAGATCAGGGTGCCGTCATCGAAGTCGCTGGCGTCGCTGGTGACGAGTTCGGGGCGATACGGCGGGGTGTCGTTGACGATCCAGTAGCCGCTGCCGGCGTTGTAGGCGGCCAGCCAGCAGCGGGTGGAGACCAGCAGCTTCGTCTTCGTCAAGCGGACGATATCCAGCGCTTGTTCTTCGTCGCCGGTCTGGTGCAGATCCGCGCATGCGTCCTCATCGGTGGCGCTGCGTAATGCTTTGCGCACTGCATCGCCGTGTTCCGCGATGAACCGTGCGTCGCCGGGTTTGGCGGGCGTCAGCGCGGCGGCTTTGACGACCGGCGCGGGCAGCGGCGGCAAGACCTTCGCTTCGGTCTGTTTGCCTTTGCGAAGCGCGGCGCCGACGGTGCCGATGCGGCCCTGGAATTCATCCATCTTCAGCAGCACGGCGGCGGCGCCGCGATCGGAGAGTGCCCACACGATCTTGCCCGCGCGGAATTCGATGCGCGTGTCGCGCGCCAATGCTTTCAACAGGGCGGCGGTCTGCGCGGCGGTGAGGTCGGCTTCCAGCGCGTCCTTGGCCACCGTGCGTTCGCCATGCGGCTTGCCGTCGATCCACAGCGCGACGCGGAACTGCGCCGGCAGTGCGTCGAGCACGCTGTCCTCCCAGCCATCGCCCAGCGCCACGCGGCCCGCGACCGCCGTGCCCGCGCCGGCCTTGCGGGTGAACAGCACGCTCACCGGCATCGCGGCATCGTCGCTCTGGTAGCCGGCGACACGACAGGTGCGGGTGTTGTCGCAGACCAGCTGCCAGTCCCCGTGATCGAACGAGGTCTCTGCGGCGCGCGCCGGCAATGCTGCCGGCGCGGCCAACGCAAGCAGCAGCGCAAAGGGCGCGAAACGTGTGCGGTACGGAAGGTGGTGCATGCGTGATGGTTCCATGTCGTATCAGGTGCGTGGACGAATGCGGGGTTTCGCGCCTTCGATCGGAATCGGCTCGAACATCGCGGGATTGAGCAGCTTCATGGCATCGCGACAATCGAGGAACGGATAGCTGCGCCCGGTGGCGGTGTCCTGGATGCGCGTGGGCGAGAGCGTCATTGCGGTCATGCGCTGCACCACCGTGCTGAGGGGCGCGGCCTGTTTCAAGGCGACTGCGCACGCGGCGACCATCGGTGCCGCCTGCGAGGTGCCGCCAAAGCTGGAGGTGCCGCCGTTGAAACCGGGGGCGCGCACGAAGGCGCCGGCGCCGAACAGGTCGGTGGTGATGCTGCGATTCGAGAAACACGTGGGCTGTCTGGGCGCGGTGGCGCTTTCGGTGCAGCCAAGAAAGGTGGTGGCGCCGCTGGAGAAGTCCCACGTGGCGGCGCTCGACACCACGTTGCGGATGCAGGCCGGCGCGCTCATGCCGGTGAGGTTGCCCTGATTGCCCGACGACGCGGTGACCACTGCGCCGAGCGCGTTGAGATTCGCCACCGCGACCGCGAGCGCCTGGGTCCATGCGGTGCCGTTGTCGCAGTCGGCGGCGAACAGCGTGTCGGTGCCCAGGCTGAGATTGACCGCATCGATATCCGGATGCTGGTTCGCCAACCAGTCCAATGCGGCGACCACATCCGACGTCGAATTGAAACGGTTGTTGCGGTCGATCACTTTCACCGCGACCAGACTCGCGGCGGGCAGCGCGCCGCGCGGCGCGACCGTGCCGTCGCCGCCGATGATGCCGGCGACATTGGTCCCGTGACCCTGATCGTCCTCTGCGGCGCCTGCGCCGGACTGGCTGCTGCTGCCGTTCGGACAACAGCCTGCGCCGACGGTGCAGAAGCACTGCTGGCCGACGATCCGCGCGCGCAGGTCGATGTGATCGGTATCGATGCCGGTATCGACGATGCCGACTTTCATCCCCGCGCCGCCGACGCCCAGCGCCGCGAGTTGATGCACCTGGTTCAACACCGACGATTCGTCCGGCACGACCGCATGGCCGGAACCGCCGACATCCAGATCGACCCGCATCACCCGCGGATTGCGGTTCAAGGCCGCCAAGGTCGCGGTGTCCGCCTGCAGCACGAACGCCGGCACGCGCTCGAAACGGCGCACCACTTTTCCGCGTGCGCGCACCGGCAGTGCCGAGAGCACGCCGTCGACATCGGCGCGTACGCGCGGATGCAGCTTCGGTGCGGCAGCGGCTTTCTGCGCGACGCCATTCGCGGCCTGGCCGCGCGCTGCGATGGTCCGGTCGCGCAGCATCACGAACACGCGCACTTCGCCGTCGCGCTGCGCCTGCTGCAGCGCGGCGGCGGAGACCCGTTGCGCCTGCGCTGGCAGCGCGAGCAGCGAGAGTGCGATGAAGATGGCGCCCGCGATTCGAATGCTGCTCATGATGGCCTCTGATGCATGTCTTTTTGATGCCTGCCTGTTCGATACATGTCGTTGCGGATGCGCGCCGTGCTCACAGCCCCGGCAGCGTCACCGTCGCGCGCAGACCGCCGAGCGTCGGCGACGTGTCCAGCGCGATCTCGCCGCCGTGCAACTGCAGGGCCTGGGCGACGATCGACAGACCCAGGCCGCTGCCTTCGACGCCGGAGCCGAGTTCGCGATGGAAACGGTCGAACACGCGCTGGCGGGCCTCCTCCGGAACGCCGGGGCCGGAGTCTTCGACGACCAGGATCACCCGGTTGCCGTCGCGGCCGACGCGCACCGCCACCACGCCGTCCGGCGGCGCGTAGCGCACCGCGTTGTCCAGCAGGTTGCGCACCAGCGCGTCGATGACGGGTTCATCGCCGAGCACCATCGCAGGTTCGGCCGTGAGCACGATGCGTTTGCCGTCGGCGGCGCCGAGTGCGGCGTAGTCGCGTTCGTGACGCTGCACCGTTGCGGCCAGATCGATGTTCCGGCGCACGGGAGCGCCGCCGCCGTTTTCGATCCGGCTGAGCGCGAGCAGCTGCGCGACCAGTCGCTCCATCCGCTGGATGCCGGCATCGAGATACTGCTGCGACTGTTCGCGTTCGCCGTCGTTGCTGGACTGGCGCAGGTTGTAGGCGTGCACCTTGAGCGCGGCGATCGGTGTGCGCAGTTCGTGGGCGGCGTCCGCGGTGAAGCGGCGTTCCCGCGACAGCGCATTGTCCAGGCGTTCGAGCAGCCCGTTCACCGCTTTGACGATGCCCTGGATCTCGTGCGGAACCCGGGACAATTCAATCGCTTCGAGGTGATTCGGCGCGCGCAGCTCCACCGCGTCGGAGACGCGCTGCAGGCTGGCGCAGGCCCAGCCGACCGCGAACCAGACGCACAGCGCCAGCAGCGGCAGCGAAGCGAGCAGCGGCAGCAGCGTGCCGAACGCGATTTCCTCGGCGATTTCTTCGCGGATGGCGGAGAGTTCGCCGGACTGGTACCAGCGGCCGGACGGCGACTTCAGCGTGAACGTGCGCCAGTGTTCGCCGTCGATCGTGAGGTTGGCGAAGCCCGGCGCGAGCGGTGCGAGCGCATGATCCGGCCCGCTGTCGGAGCGCAGCAGCAGCGCGCCGCGCGCATCGCGCACCTGGAACGCGAGCTTGGTCTCGTAGGCATGGCCGTCGGCCATCGCCAGCGCTTCGCCGGTGCCGCTCGCCTGCCCGTGCCAGACCTTGACCACCAGGGGATCTCCGGCGCCGTCGCCATCGGAGTGCGCAGCGAGATCGTTGAAAGGTTCATCGACCAGACTCATCAGCACCCGCGAGGAATGCGCGAGCTTGGCGTCGAACAGCTCGCCGGCTTCCTGCAGACCGGCGCGGTAGCTGAAGCCGGCGGCGATGAGCAGCACCAGCGAAGTCACGCCGATGATCGACAGCAGCAGCGCGCGGCGGATCGATTTGATCTGCATGAAGCTCATTCGCCGCGATCCTCTGCCGTGGCCTGCGCGACCTTTTCGTCCAGCGCGTAGCCGATGCCGCGCAGCGTGCGGATCAGCGCCGGGTCGAGTTTCTTGCGCAGCGCGTGGATGTGGACATCCAGCGCATTGCTCGCCACGTCCTCGTCCCAGCCGTACAGGCGCTGCTGCGCGGATTCGCGCGAGATCGGCCGGCCGCGATGTTCCATCAGCAGGCGCAGCAGCGCGAACTCGCGTCGCGGCAGGTCGAGCGGTTTGCCGCGCCACACCACCGCGAGTCGTGCCGGGTCGAGTTCCAGCGCGCCGACGCGCAGCATCGGCGTGGTGCGGCCGTTCGTGCGCCGCAGCAGCGCGCGCACGCGGGCCAGCAGTTCCTGGGTGTCGAAAGGTTTGCCCAGATAGTCGTCCGCGCCGGCATCCAGACCCTGGGTGCGGTCGCTGGCGCGTTCGCGCGCGCTCAGCACCAGGATCGGCAGGTCGGCGCCGGCCTGCCGCGCCTGGCGGATGACTTCCATCCCGTCCATGTGCGGCAGGCCCAGATCCAGCACGACCAGATCGATGCCGCCGTCCTTCATCGCCGCCAGCGCGCTGGCGCCGTCGCGCAGCCAGTCGACGCTGAAGGCCGCGCGCCGCAGCGCGGTGCGGATGCCTTCACCCAGGGATTCGTCGTCTTCGACCAGCAGAATGCGCATCCGCCGAGTGTGCGGCGCCACTCAATCGCCGGCAAGCTTCGCGCGTACTTTGGCGAGCAGCGCAGCGGCTTCCTTGCGGCGGCCCTGGTCGGCCACTTCGCGGCCCGGGCGCGCCGGTGCGGCCAGCGCCTTGTCGAGCGCAGCGGCGGCACCCTTCCAGTCGCCCTGGTTCTGCAGGAAATCGCCGAGGAAATAATTCGGGTCGATGCCGTTGGGATTCACCTGCAGGCCCTTGCGCAGCAGTTCGCGCGCTTTCTTGTCGTCGCCGAAACCGACCGGCCAGCCCGGCACCGAGTAATACAGCACGCCCAGACTGGTGTAGGCCGAGCCGTCGAGCGCGGTCGGGTCGAGCTTGATCGCCTGTTCGAAATCGGCGCGCGCCTGTTTGGCCAGGCCAAGTGCGCCGAGGCCGCCGCGCTCGCCCGCGAAACTCGACAGCACGATGCCTTCCCAGATCAGCGCATTCGCGTCCTTGGGCTGCGCCGCGCGCGCGGCGGCGGCCTGCTTGGCCAGCGCGTCGAACGCGGCCTCGCGCTGTTTCTTCGGGGTGTTGTAGTTGACCTCGGCCCAGCGGTCGCGCACGGCGCTCACCGTTGCGGAGAGTTCTCCTGCGCTGGCGAAGGTCGAAGCGGCGAACAGCGTGGCGGCCACGGCGGCGGCGAGCATGCGGTTACGGAAACGGATCATGGCGGTTCTCCTCGGAAACGAATCAGGGACGATGGTGCGTGCGGCAGACGTACGACCAGCGACGGTCAGCGACGCGCGTGACGGCGGACGATGGCGAGCTGCGATTTCAGACTGCGGTCGACCAGCCCGGGCAGCGCGCCGTTGATGCGCGCGAAGAGCTTTTCCGGCCAGCCGATCTGCATCCGCGGCCGGCCGCTGGCGATGGCGGCGACCAGCAGTGCGGCGACATCGGCGGGGACGTCCTCGGCGACTTTCAACTCCCTGTTCATCGCTTCCACCGCCGAGGTGTTGAATGCGGTGCGGGTGGCGCGCGGCGACAGGAACTGGAACGTCAGGTTGCGATCGGCATATTCGCGCGACAGGCCTTCGATCAGTCCGCGCAGTCCGAACTTGGTCGCGCTGTACGCGGCGAAGCCGGGAAACGCCAGACTGCCGAAGGTCGAACCGACCGCGACCACCGCCGCCTGCGGATGCGCCTGCAGCGTCGGCAGCAGGCCATGGATCAGCGCCATCGGCCCGAGCAGGTTGGTCTCGACCAGATCGCGCAGTTCGGGCATCGATTGCTCCTCGAACAGCCCGAACGCGCTCTGCGCATGCGCGAGCACCAGGATCGACGGCGTGCGCTGCAGCTTCGATGCGATGGCGATCGCGTGCGCACGCCCGCTGTCGGTGGCGAGATCCGCAGCCAGCGGCACCACTTGGCCCGCAGGCTGCTGCTGCGCGAGCTGCTGCAGGCGTTCGTCGTTGCGGCCGACCGCGACCACCCGTGCGCCGGCCTTCACCAGCGCGTCGCACAGCGCCGCGCCGATCCCGCCGCTGGCGCCGGTGAGCAGCACCGTGCGGCCGGTCAGCGCGATCATGCGGCCTGCTCCAGCACGTCGCGGTGTTCGCGCAGGGTGCGGAACACGTCGCCGTAGAGTTTGTAGAAACGCTTCGCGGCATGGATCACCGCGCGACGGTCGTCTTCGTCGTCGAGCCGGTTCATCAATCGCTCGTAGAAATCGACGTGCTGAATGTCCAGATCGCCGTGCGAGCGCAGATAGGAAAACGCATTGCGCGGCAGACCGAGCGTGGTCTCGATGGTCTCGGCCGCGCGCGTGGCCAGCGCCACGCTGGTGCCTTCCAGCACCAGCACCATGCCGAAGAATCCGACCGGGTTGACGCGGGTGATGGTGTCGTAGGCGTAGGCGACCATCAGCTCGGTGGCTTCGGCCGGCAGCGAATCCGCGACCTGTTCGCGATCCGCGCCGCAGGCGACCAGATCGTCGAGGATCCATTCGTGGTGGCCGATTTCCTCTTCGATGTATTCGGCTACCGCCGTGCGCAGCCATTCCAGCCGCGCCGGCAGGCGCGCGCCGCAGGCCATCAGCAGCGGCACGGTGTGGCGCACGTGATGGAAGGCCTGGACGAGAAAAGCCATGTAATCGTCGTGCGCGATCTTTCCGGCCAAGGCATCCTGGATGATCGGGATTGACAGCAGCGCTTGACGTTCGCGCTGGGTCTCGGCGAGCAGGCGATCGTGGAAGGACAGGGCATGAACCGTCATGCGGCAACTCCGGAAGCGGTGGGTTCGGCGGTCGATTCGAGGGCGGCCGCGTAGCGCGCATCGACGGCCGCGCGATAGCGCGCGAGGATGGCGTCGCGGCGCGGGCGCCCGTTGCTGGTCAGCAGGCCATCGGCGAACGAGAACGGCGCATCGGCGCGCACGATGTCGCGGACGTGCGCGTAATCGGGCAGACCGCGATTGACGTCGTTCAATGCTTCGAGCAGCGCCGCAGCGTCGAGATCCGCACGGCGCGGCCAGACGATGGCGACGTTGAACGGCTGCGCTTCGCCATGCACGATGGCTTGTGCAAATGCAGGATGCTGCAGCAGCTCGCTTTCGACCCACTCCGGCGACACGTTGCGGCCGAACGAGGTGATGAATACGTTCTTGCGCCGGCCGGTGATGTGCACGAAACCATCGGTATCGATATGGCCCAGGTCTCCGGTGGCGATGGCGCCTGGCGGCAGTGGGTCTCCGCCGAGATAGCCGAGGCAGCGCACGCCTTCAATAAACAATTCACCGTCGATCACCGACACGTTCGCGTGCGGCAGCGGCCTGCCGACGCTGCCCGCGCGCACCGCGCCCGGGCGATTGAGACAGACCACCGACGCGCATTCGCTCAGGCCGTAGCCCTCGTACACCGGCAGCCCGAGCGCTTCGGCGCGCGCCAGCAGTGCGGGGCCGACGCGTCCGCCGCCGACTGCGAGGAATTTCAGCGAGTCCGGCAGCGTCGCGCCCTGTTCGGCGGCCATCACCAGTGCCAGCAGCAGCTGCGGCAGCAGGATCGCGCTGTCGGGCCGATAGCGGTGCAGGCAGGCGATCAGGGTCGGCACATCAAGGCCCGATGCGCCGGTGTAACCCACTTCGGCCAGCGGCGGCACCGCGATTTCGGCGCCGGAAATCAGCGCCGCGTACAGACCGGCGACGTTCTCGAGCAGCGTCGACAGCGGCATCAGGCACAGATGTCGCTTCGGTGCGAGCGGCGCGGCGGCATCGGCCAGCGACTGTGCGACTGCGAGCAGCGATGCGGCATCAAGGCACACGCCTTTCGGTGCGCCGGTGGTGCCCGAGGTGAAGGTGATGCAGGCGGTACCCGCCGGCAACGCGACCGCCGCCGGATC
This sequence comes from Lysobacterales bacterium, assembly GCA_017302135.1. Taxonomy (GTDB): domain Bacteria; phylum Pseudomonadota; class Gammaproteobacteria; order Xanthomonadales; family Xanthomonadaceae; genus Lysobacter_I. The sequence goes on from JAFLDZ010000021.1 coordinate 17,202, forward strand.
GAGCCGCAGCAGCGTGAGGTGGCCGTCGAGCGCGAGCGCCGGACACGCGGCGAAGGCATCGGGCAGCGCTGCGCCTGCGGGCACGATTGCCGGCACGATCAGCGCATCGGCACCGCTGCTGGTCAGCGCATGCGCGATCTGCGCGGGCGAAAAAAAGGTCGGCAGCGGCACATGCACGGCGTCGAGCGCACGGATCGCGAGATCCAACGCCAGCCAGTCCGGGCCGTTGTCCAGCCGGCTGGCGAAGCGACGCGCGCCGCTGGCGGCGAGCGCATCGACAAGCGTTCGCACGCGTTCGCCCAGTGCGGCATCGTCCAGTGCGCCGCCGTTCCAGAGCACGCGCGGCGCGCTGCCGCGCAGGCGGTCGAGCAGCGGCGCGAACGCATTCGCCGCATGCACGCGCTCAGCGCGCATGCACTCAGCCTGCGCGCTCACAGCGCACCTGCAGCGAGGCAGGGCAGCAGCGGCATCGACAGGGTGGTCTTCGACACGTCGTTCATGCGCTGCAGGTAGGCATGTCCGGCCGCGATATCGCCGAACATCAGTTTCGGCTGCGCGTCGTAGTAGCGGCCCCACTGGTTGTGGTCGTCGGTCAGGCGCGACGCGTTCGCGTCGGCCAGTTCGACCGTCGCCAGATGCAGGCGGTCGAACGCGTTGCGCAGCTGCCGGGTCGCCGCGAACAGCACCCAGCGGAAACCGGCGGCATGCAGCCAACAGGTCAGATGCAGGATCAATTCGCGCGCATCGCCGGCGGTCTGCGCACCGAAATTGCCGACTTCGACCAGTTGGTCGCGCATCACCGGGCCACCGATGACACGGGCGATGGCGGCCTCGGCGGGCATATCGAGATACTGTTCGACGAACAGCGCGCCTTCGTTGCCGCTGCGCAGCCCGACCGCCGCCTGCAGCCCGCCCGCCGCGTTGCGGAACGCCAGCAGATGCGGCAGGAAGCGGGTCAGTTCGGCGCCGTAGCGCGCACGGTAGACCTGGGCGATGAAGGCTTCGGTGTCGGCGCGTCGCGCGTCGTCGACGCCGATCAGGGCGCCGTTCGCGAACCCTTGCGGGCGGCGTGTGGAAACGAAGGGCAGGGTCGGTGTCATGAGGCCGCATCTTCATCGGCCGCGATTAAGCGAAGATGATTCGTTTGTTAGCGGGATGTGAGCGCCGGATTAGACTTTCATTGCGCTGTGACGCGATCGACGTTCGGATCGCGCCGCCGATGCGAACGATTGTCGACAAGCGTGTGTCGGTCGTTCGATCGCGAGCAGTGGACGGCCGGACCGGTCTTCACGGCGCCGCGCATGCATTTGCGCGGGCCTGCATCAGTTCGCGGTCGCGCGCATTGGTCGCGAGCGATGCCGCACGTTCGAACTCGCTGCAGGCTTCATCGCGATGTCCGAGCTGTTCGAGCAGATCGCCGCGCACCGCGTACAGCAGCCCGTAGTCGCGCAGCTGCGCGGCATCGCGCAAGGCGTCGACCAGCGCCAGCGCGGCCACCGGCCCCTGCGACTTTCCGACGGCGACCGCGCGATTGAGTTCGACGACCGGCGACGGCTGTACCAGCGCCAGCATCGCGTAGAGCGCGGCGATCCGCGACCAGTCGGTGTCCCCGGCGCGCGGCGCACGCGCATGGCATGCGGCGATGGCGGCCTGCAGCGCGTACCGGCCCTGCGCGCCACCGAGCCGCTGCGCCGTGGCCAGTGCATTCAGGCCGCGCTGGATCTGCAGGCGGTCCCAGCGCGCGCGATCCTGTTCCAGCAGCAGGACCGGACTGCCGTCGGCGGCGATGCGTGCCTTGGCGCGCGACGCCTGCAGTTCCATCAGCGCCAACAGACCCGCCGCTTCGGCTTGCTGCGGCAGCAGGCCGACCAGCACGCGCCCCAGCCGCAGCGCTTCCTCGCACAGCGCCGGCCGCATCCAGTCTTCGCCGGTGCTGGCCGCATAGCCTTCGTTGAAGACCAGATAGATCACTTCCAGCACCGCATCGAGGCGTTCGGCCAGCGCGGCCTTGCGCGGCACCTCGAACGGCACCCGTTTCTCCGCCAGCGTGCGCTTGGCGCGGACGATGCGTTGCGCCACGGTCGCCTCCGGCTGCAGGAAGGCGCGTGCGATCTCCGCCGTGGTCAAACCGCCGAGCAGGCGCAACGTCAGCGCGACCCGCGATTCCAGCGGCAGCGCCGGATGGCAGGCGACGAACACCAGCCGCAGCAGATCGTCGCCGATGTCGTCGTCGGCATGCGCGTCCGCGCTGTCGTCTGTGGAATCGTGGACCATGCCCGCTCCGTGCAACTGCAGTTCCGCAGCGTATTCGGCCTGCTTGCCCGCATGCAGCGCGCGTTGACGCAGATGGTCGATGGCGCGGTGTTTCGCCGTCGCCATCAGCCACGCCGCCGGATTGTCCGGCAGGCCGTCGCGCGGCCAGCGCTGCAATGCCGCGATCAGCACGTCCTGCGCCAGTTCCTCGGCGGTGTCGATGTCGCCGGTCATGCGCGCGATGCGTGCGACCAGTCGCGGCGATTCCATCCGCCACAGCGCGTCGAGGCTGCGATGGAGGCGGTCGCCGGTCATCGCGCCGGTCATCGCGGTCGCGGCGTCGCCCGGATCATGCTCACAGCGTGACGACAGGCTTGAAGCCGCCCCAGAACATCCGCTTGCCGTCGAACGGCATGGATTTGGGATCCATCGATGCCAGTCGCGGGTCGGCCATCACCTGCTTGTTGATCTTGTCGCGTTGCGCGCGGGACTTGTAGACGATCCAGGAGAACACCACCACTTCGTCGGCTTTGAGCTTCACCGCCTGCGGAAACGAGGTGAGCTTGCCTGGCATCACGTCGTCGGCGACGCACTCGACGTATTCGAGCGCGCCGTACTCTTTCCAGATCTTTCCGGCCTTGCGGGCCAGTTTGCGGTAGGCGGCGAGATTTTTTTTCGGTACCGGAAGAACGAATCCATCGACATAGGACATGGCACTTTCCTCATTCATGGGCGGGCGCACGGGCCCGCAAGTGGATCGACAGCCGCTCGGCAGCGTCGACTGAAACCTGTGCTGGCGGGCGACCGCGACTACGTTTTCCCGCCGGCCCGAACCCATCCGCGATCCTTGAAGACCGCCCAGATCGCCATCGAATGTCCGTGGCCCAGTTGATATGTCCCTTTCAGCCAGGCGACGAGTTCGGTTGCGGTCATGTCGGGCCGGTAGACGCCGTCCCTGGTCGCTTCCGCCTTGAAATCCTCGGGTGATTTGCCGGTCTTTGCCTGGATATTGTCGAGGTACGCCTGGAAGGTCATGTCGCTGTCCTCGGTAGGTTTCGAGTGGGTTCGGGGGCTGCGCTTCAGGCCGTCGGCATCGCCGACTCGTCCATCCAGAAGACTTCCCACTGGTGGCCGTCGAGATCCTCGAAGCCGTGCTGGTACATGAAACCGTGGTCGTTGATCTCCATCGGCGTGGCCGCGCCGGCGGCGACCGCTTTCGCCATTATCGCGTCGACCTCTTCGCGCGATTCGCAGGAGATCGCCAGCAGCGTTTCGGTTGCGGCGCGCGCATCGGCAACCGGTTTTTTCGTGAAACCGGCGAAGAACGGCTTCGTCAGCAACATCACCTGGATGTGTTCGGAAATCACCAGGCAGGTAGCGTTCTCGTTGGTGAACTTCGGATTGAAGCCGAAGCCCAGCGCGGTGAAGAACGCGATGGTGCGGTCGAGGTTTTCGACCGGCAGATTGACGAACAGCTGGCGGGGTTTGGACGGGTGGGTCATGGCTCGGACTCCTTCATGCAGTTGATCATCCACGGTTTTCCGAAGCGGTCGGTGAACGCGGCCCAACGATGCGCCCAGAACGTTTCCTGCAGCGGCATCTGCACCTCGCCGCCTGCGGACAGGGCGTGGTAGATGCGCTCGGCTTCATCGATCGAATCCAGCGAAATATTGACGCAGGTGCCCTGGCCGCTGGCGGTATGCGGCGGCGGGCCGTCGGCGCCCATCAGCACCGCGTCGCCTGCCTCCAATCGGCAATGCATGATCAGGCCGTGGCTGTCGGCCGGCATTTCATCGCGCATCGGCGAGTCGCCGTAGGTCATGCGCATCGCGATTTCGCCCTTGAAGATGTCGCGATAGACGTCGAAGGCCGCACGACAATTGCCGTCGAAGTTGAGATAGGCGATGAATTGCATGGGGATCTCCCGGGATGTGAGGGTGGTGTCAGTTGGGGTCGGTCAGGCGGTCCCGCAGCCGGTCTTCCTGCTCGCGAAGCTCCTGGGTGAAGGCCTCGCCGAAGTCGTCGGCCTCGTACAGCGGCCGGATCTCGATCTCGCTCGGGCCCGGATGCGGGTTCGGGCAGCGGCGCACCCATTCGATGGCTTCGTCGATCGAGCGCACCTGCCACAGCCAGAAGCCGGCGATCTGTTCCCCCGCCTCCGTGAACGGACCGTCGATCACCCGCCGCTGCGGGCCGTTGAACTGCACGCGCACGCCCTGCGCGGTGGGTTTCAGGCCTTCGCCCGCCAGCATCACGCCGGCATTGACCAGATCTTCGTTGAAGCGGCCCATCGCCGTCAGCAGATCCTGATCCGGCAGGACGCCGGCTTCGGAGTCGGCGGTGGCCTTCACGATCACCATCACTTTCATCGTCTCGTCCTCGCTGGTGAGGGGCCCGTAGCGGGTCCGTTGATGTGGTTCATATCCATCACGACGAACGGGGAGACGCGGAATCGACACGGCGATGAAAAATATTTTTCGCGGCCGCTCGGGCATCATAGACGGGTGTCGAACCCAAGAGGAATGGCGATGCAATACCTGCTGCTGGTCTATACCGATCCCGAGTTGATGGCGACCCTGCCGCAGGCGGAATACGACCGTCTGATGCACGGCTGCATCACTCATGCCGACGAGCTGCGCGAAGGCGGTTGCCTGCTCGGTTCGCAGCAGTTGGAAGCGCCTGCACAGGCGCGCACCGTGCGCGTCCGCGAGGGCGCGGCGCGGGTGACTGATGGCCCATTCGCGGAAACAAAGGAGGTGCTGGCGGGTTTCAATCTGATCGAAGCGGACAGCATGGAGGAGGCGGTGCGGATCGCGCACGAGTTTCCGTGGATCCGGTTCGGCAGTATCGAGGTGCGGCCGGTGCGCGATTTCGATGCGGTGCGCAGGCGGGTGGGGGCGTGAGGGGTTGGGTCGCTTTTCTCTACCTGTACACCATCACGCACCCCCCCCATCACTGATTCACATCCCGATAAAGCAGCATCGCAGCAAGCTGCTGCTCCTTCTCGTCATCAAATCCACACGTCGCCGTCCATTCCGCCGGATTCTCGTAAGTTCCGAACAGCATGTCCCACCAGACGATATCGCCGTAGTTGTTCCTGTGGCGGCCGTACTGATGATGGAGACGGTGCATCTCCGGACGCTGGAAGACATAGCCGATCCAGCGCGGCGTTCTCACGCTGGTGTGGTAGAAAAACTCGCCGAGCGCCGTGCACAGCGTATAGATCGCGGCTGCCTCCATCGACAGCCCGAGCAGCGTGTAGACGAGCAGACTGCCGATCAGTGAATTGACCACCATCTCGCCCGGATGCTTGTAGAACGAGGTCGCGACTTCCAGCCGCTGCGGGCTGTGGTGGATCTGGTGGAACCCGCGCCAGAGCAGATCGACTTCGTGACGCCAGCGATGCCACCAATAGAACACGAACGTGGCGATGAAATACGCAAGCAGACCGCCGACTGCGGGCGGCACGTGCGCCGAGAGATGGAACAGCGACGCCGAGGACAGCCAGCGCTCCCAGCTCACGCCCGCGAGCAGTACGACGCCCAGCTGGACGGCATTGACCAGTACCACGCGCAGCGGCCAGGTCCTGACCTTGGGCAGCGGCCAGCCCGGGAACAGCCGCTCGACGATGAAACACAGCGCGAACGCGGCAAAGATGATCTTCAGCATGGCCTGCACTCCAATCGCCGGTGTGTGCGGAGACACAGCAAGGCTGGAGGCGATCGGGCAGGACTCAATTCCGGATGCGACGTGTAGTGTGCTGCGCCACGCCGCGTATCGGATGCCGATACCGCAGGGGTGCCGGCGGGGCTCCGGCAGACCAGCGCGCCACGCTTGCCGCCGCTGCGTCCGCTTGCCATGATCCGTTGGTGCGCGATGACCTAGACCTTGCCGTTCGATCGTCCACCGAGGATCCGCAGAGCCTGATCGGGCCGCACGATCCTCCGGTCTGGACCTGTTTGCCCGGCGCATCCACCCGGGCCCTGCTGCTGTGCGATCACGCTTCCGCCGTCGTGCCGGCCAAGCTCGCGCAGCTCGGGCTGCCCGAGCCCGCCTTCCGCGAGCACATCGCCGTCGACCTGCATGCCGCCGCCGTCACCCGCCTGCTCGCCGCGCGTCTGGGCCTGCCCGCGTTCCTGCATGGCTACTCGCGGCTGGTCATCGACGCCAACCGGTATTTCGACGACGCCACCCTGTGCCCCGCGCACAGCGACGGCACCACCGTTCCGGGCAATCTCGATCTGGATCACGCCGCGCGGCGACAGCGCTGGCAGCAGATCCACCAGCCGTATCACCGCGCCATTGCCGATTGGCTGCGGCCGCACCTCGATGCCGGCGCGTTCCCGGCGCTGATCTCCATCCACAGCTTCGCACCGGAACTCGGCGGGCAGAGTCGGCGCTGGCCGATCTCGGTGCTGTGGAACGAGGATGGCCGCATCGCACGGCCGTTCATGGATGCGCTGCGCGCGCTCGACGGTCTGGACGTCGGCGACAACGAACCGTATTCCGGTCGCGTCGGTTTCGGTTACACCATCGCCGAACACGCCGAGGCGCATGGCTTGCCGCATCTGCTGATCGAGTTGCGACAGGATCTGCTCGACAGCGCGACCCGGCGCGAGCAGTGGGCCGATCTGATCGCGCGAAGACTCGCTCCGCTGCTCGACGATCCGGCGCTGTACCGCCGGTTTCGCGCATAGGCGCATTTCAGGGAAGGGGGCGGCGATGGGCGATGACGATCGAGATTCCGGTTTCGGGCGCGGCTCCCATCAACAGCCCGGCTCCGAACGCGAGCGCGAGATCTTCCTCTCGCTGCAGACACGGCTGGAGCCGATGTTCCGCGAGGTCTACGCCGATCCGCTGGCCGAACGCACGGTCGTCGTCATTCCCGGCCTGAGTCTGGATCAGGAAACCTTGGCGCACATCGTCGGCGTGTCGCACTACGAGGAGCGCCAGCTCAGCATGCTGATGCTGCTGCGGCTGCCGCGCACCCGCGTGGTGTTCGTCACCAGCACGCCCGTGGATCCGGTGATCATCGACTATTACCTCAGTCTGCTGTCCGGTATTCCCAGCGATCACGCGCGTCGGCGCCTGACGCTGCTCTCGGCCTACGATTCCAGCGCGCGATCGCTGACCTCGAAGGTCCTCGCCCGGCCGCGCCTGCTGCAGCGCATCCGCGATGCCGTTGCCGATCCGGCCACCGCGCATCTGAGCTGTTTCAATGCGACCGACGAAGAAGTTGCGCTTGCGGTGCGGCTGGGCATCCCGCTGTACGCCTGCGATCCGGCGTTGGCGGGGTTCGGCACCAAGAGCGGCAGTCGGCGCGCGTTCCGCGACGCGGGCGTGCCGCTGCCGGACGGGTCCGAGGGGCTGCGCAATCTCGATGAACTGTACGCGGCGCTCGCTGCGCTGAAGCAGCGCAATCCGGATTTGCGTCGCGCGGTGATCAAACTCGAAGAAGGGTTTTCGGGCGAAGGCAACGCCGTGTTCGATTTCGACAAGAGCCAAGCCGATGCGGTCGTGCCTGCTCGGATCGGACACGACTGGATCGAACGCGAGATGCCGCACCGGCTGGCGCCGGAAGCGGTCGGCCTGAGCATCGAGGCTTATCTGGCGAAGTTCGCGAAGATGGGCGGTGTGGCCGAGGCGTGGCTGGAAGGCGAAGACAAGCGCTCGCCGTCGGTGCAGATGCGGATCACGCCGATCGGCACGCTCGAAATCATTTCCACCCACGACCAGCTGCTCGGCGGCCACAGCGGACAAGTCTTTCTCGGCAGCACGTTTCCCGCCGATGCGCGCTATCGCGGCTCGCTGCAGGCGGCCGGCGCGCGGATCGGCGAGATCCTGCGCAGCAGCGGCGTTCTCGGCCGTTTCAGCGTCGATTTCATCACCGTGCGGGAAGGCGACGCATGGCAGCACCATGCGATCGAGATCAATCTGCGCAAGGGCGGCACCACGCTGCCGTTCCAGATGCTGCAATTCCTCACCGCCGGCCGCTACGACCCGGAGCGCTGCGAGTTCCTCACCCCGACCGGCCAGCAGCGCGTGTATTACGCCACCGACAATCTGTGCCGGCCGGAGTATCGCAAGCTCACTCCCGACGATCTCGTCGATCTGATCGTCGAGCATCGCCTGCACTTCGATCCCACGCAGCAGCAGGGCGTGGTTTTCAACCTGATCGGCGCGCTCAGCGAATTCGGCAAGCTGAGTCTGATCAGCATCGCCGACACCCACGCGAATGCCGAAGACCTTTACCGGCGCACGGTCGCGGTGATCGATCGCGAGGTCGGCGTCGAGCGCGATTGATCGCACCGGTTGATTCCGGCCGATCACCGTGTCGCGTTCGCGGTGCAGCGATCGGCGCGCCGCGCTTCACCTCGCGGTGTAGCCGCCATCGATCACCAGCTCGCTGCCGGTCACGAATTTCGACTCGTCGGAAGCCAGATAGACCACGCCCCAGGCGATATCGTTGGGCTCGCCCATGCGACCGAGCGGATGCATCCGGCCGATCTCGCGGCGCGCGGCGTTGATATCGGGCGCACCGCTGTCGCGCAGCTTCTGTTCGACCATCGGCGTCCAGATGTAGCCGGGATGGACCGAGTTCACGCGGATCTTCTCGACCGCATACAGCATCGCGTCGGTCTTGCTCATCAGCCGCACCGCGCCCTTGGAGGCGTGATACGGCGGCAGGTCCGCGGTGCCGACCAGGCCGTAGAACGACGACATGTTGATGATGCTGCCGCGACCGCCGCGTTTCATGTGCGGAATCGCGTGTTTGACGCAGAAGAACACGCCTTTCACGTTGACCGCCTGGACCCGGTCCCATTCCTCCTCGGTGATTTCGTGGGTCGGCTTGTCCACCCCCGAGATGCCGGCGTTGTTGACCAGCACATGCACGCCGCCGAACGCCGCCGCCGCTTCGTCGATCGCGGTTTTCACGTTCTGTTCCGAGGACACATCGACGCGCCAGTAGCGCGCTTGCACGCCGCGCTCGCGCAGCTCCGCGGCCAGGGCTTCGCCTTCGGGGTCCTGCATGTCGAAGATCGCGATCTTGCCGCCTTCGTCGGCCAGACGCTCGACGCAGGCGCGACCGATGCCCTGCGCGCCGCCGGTGATGATGCAGACCTTGTCCTGTACCCGATTCATTGCGAACTCCTGTTGGAAATGTTTGCCGGAAATAGTTCGATGGTGCACGCGAGCGACGCCGGAGGTCCGGCGCACTGCGATGGCGCGCACTGCAAGATGCCCGGCGAACAATAGCGTCAAGGGGTCCTGGAGGCCAGTCGCGACGACGGCCACGTCTGTACGGATCCGGCCGTGCCGCCGTCCCGGACAGGCGGTCGCGGGGGCCGTGCGGCGCTGCGCACGACCGTGCCGGGTCGTTCCCGGTGAATGTCCGCGAACGACGAAGACATGCGTCGCGAACGAAGTCAGCATCGCAGCGCGTGCGCGGGCGATGTCAGGACGGCGTCACCTCGCCGTGTATCCGCCATCGATCACCAGCTCGCTGCCGGTCACGAATTTCGATTCGTCGGAAGCGAGATAGACCACGCCCCAGGCGATGTCGTCCACTTCGCCCATGTGGCCGAGCGGGTGCAGGTCGCCGACGGCTTTGCGCGCGGCATCGAGATCGGTGGCGCCGCTGTCGAGGAGGTGATGCTCGACCATCGGTGTCCAGATGTAGCCGGGATGCACCGAGTTCACCCGGATCCTGTCGGGCGCGTACAGCATCGCGTCGGTCTTGCTCATCAGTCGCACCGCGCCTTTCGATGCGTGATACGGCGGCACGTCGGGGCCGCCGACCAGACCGTAGATCGACGACAGATTGACGATGCTGCCGCTGCCCGCGAGCTTCAGATGCGGGATCGCGTGTTTGGTGCAGAAGAACACGCCCTTCACGTTCACCGACTGCACCCGGTCCCATTCCGCTTCGGTGATCTCGTGGGTCGGCTTGTTGACGCCTGCGATGCCGGCATTGTTGACCAGCACGTGCACGCCGCCGAACAGCGCGGCGACCTGATCGATCGCGGTCTGCACGTTGCGTTCGCTGGCGACATCGACGTGCCAGTAGCGGGCATTGATGCCACGTCCGCGCAGCTCGGCGGCCAGCGTCTCGCCTTCGGCATCCAGCACATCGAACACGGCGATCTTGGCGCCTTCCTGACCCAGGCGTTCCGCACAGGCGCGGCCGATGCCCAGCGCGCCGCCGGTGATGATGCAGACCTTGTCTTTCACGCGTTCCATGATGGGTCTCCTGTCGAATGGACGATCTCGAATGAACGGCCATCGTCATTGCACGAGATCCGTGCCGTCGGCGCGTTGATGCCGCTCAAGTCGTGGTGCTGTTGCCGTGCCGTCGTTCAGCCCACCGGCGTTCGACCAGATCGACGGCGAACAGCAGCATCGGCGGCGTCGCCGCAGCCAACAACAGCCACGGCAATGGCGGCGGTGCGAACCCGAACCATGCGCTTGCGCCGGGCAGCAGGGTGATCGCGGCCAGCAGCGCGAGCGTGAGCGCGGACACGATCGCGAATGCGGGGTTCGGCCGGCGCAGCGCCCGCCACAGGCTGTCGCCGCTGCGGTGCAGCACGATCAGGCCCAGATTGCCGATCACCAGTGCGGTGAAGGCGAGCGCCGCCTGCTGCGTCGTGGCCAGGCCCGCGCGACCGGCGAGCAGGTACACGGCGAGCACCGCGACGAAGGCAAGCAGACCTCGACCGATGCTGGCGGCGAAGGTCGCTGCATCGATCAGACGCGCATCGGGCGCGCGCGGCGGGCGGCGCATGATGTTTTCGGCCGGCGGCTCGCGCTCGAACACGAACGAGCATGCCGGGTCCACGATCATTTCCAGGAACACGATATGCAGCGGCAGCAGGATCAGCGGCGCGTCCAGCAGCAGCGGCAGCAGCGCCAGCCCGGTGATCGGAATATGCACCGCGATGATGTATCGGGCCGCGCGGCCGATATTGTCGTAGATCGTCCGGCCCATCCGGATCGCGCGCACGATCGAGGCGAAATCGTCGTCCAGCAGCACGATCGACGAGGCTTCGCGGGCGACGTCGGTGCCGCGCGCGCCCATCGCCACGCCGACGTGTGCGGTCATCAGCGCGGGCGCGTCGTTGACGCCATCGCCGGTCATCGCGACCACCGCGCCGTTGGCTTTCAGCGCTTCGACCAGGCGCAGCTTGTGTTCGGGCTGTACACGGGCGAAGACATCGATGTCGTTCGCGGCAGCGGCGAAGCCGGCATCGTCGAGCGCGGCGAGGTCGGCGCCCAGCGCGACCCGTGGACGCCCGGACAGGCCGGCCTGCGCGGCGATGTTGCGCGCGGTGTCGGGGTGGTCGCCGGTGAGCATCACCACGCGCACGCCGGCCGCGCGCGCTTCGGCGACGGCAGCGGGCACGGCCGCGCGCAGCGGATCGGCGAACGCGAGCAGGCCGCGCCACTGGAACCGGAAACCGCGCACGTCGTCCGGCAGCGCGGCATCCTGCGGCCACTTGGCCTGCGCGACCGCGATCACCCGCAGCCCGCGCTGCGCCATCGCACCGGCCTGCGTCATCGTTTCGGCCAGCGCTTCAGGCGCAAGTCCGCACAGGATCGCGAGCGTCTCCGGCGCGCCCTTGCAGGCGACGACCAGCGAGGGATCGTCGTCGATGCGCCACACGTTCGCGTACACCGGCAGCGCGGACGACAGCGGGTAACGATGCAGGTTTTCGGCGCTCGCGGGATCGTCGGCCACGGCATCGAGGATCGCGCGATCCATCGGGTCATGGGTCTCGCGCGCGCTGGCCAGGCGCGCGCAGCGCAGCAGCGCGCGCCCGGCTTCGCCGTGCACGGCGTCGACGACCATCGCGGGATTCCGCTCGATCGCGATCTCCTGCAGCGCCATCCGGTTCTCGGTCAGCGTGCCGGTCTTGTCGGTGCACAGCACGGTCACCGCGCCGAGCGCTTCGATCGCCGGTGGACGCCGGACCAGCACGCGCTGGTGCGCCATCCGCCATCCGCCGAGCGCCAGGAACACGGTCAGCACCACCGGAAACTCTTCGGGGATATTCGACATCGCCAGGGTGATGCCGGCGAGCAGGGCCTGCAGCCAGTCGCCGCGCAGCCATCCGTAGAGCACGATCATCAGCACGCACGAGGCCATGCCGATCAGCGCGAACAGCACCACCACCCGTCGCATTTCGTTCTGCAGCGGCGTGCGCTCCGTCGGCAGCGTCTGCAGGCTGGCGCCGATCCTGCCCATTCCGGTGCGCGCGCCGATGGCGGTCACTTCCGCCAGACCGTGGCCGCGCACCACCAGCGTGCCGGCCTGGATCGTGGATTGCGCATCGTCGGTGCCAGCGTCGATGCCTGCGCCGGTGCCGGCGAAGCGACGCACCGGCATCGATTCGCCGGTGAGCAGCGATTCGTCGAGTTCGAGTTCGGCATCGTCGACGATGCGGGCATCGGCCGGCACGCGGTCGCCTTCGGCCACCGAAATCATGTCGCCGACGACCAGCTCGCGCGCCGCGAGGTTCCGTTCGACGCCGTCGCGCAGCACCCGCGCGCGCGGGCTGCTGAGGTCGCGCAGCGCCTGCAGCGCGTGTTCCGAACGCAGTTCCTGATACAGGGTCAGCGCGATCACAAGCAGCACCGAGGCGCCGAGGATCGCGGCGTCGCGGGCTTCGCCCAGCAGCAGGTAGAGCACCGCCGCCGCGACCAGCAGCAACAGCATCGGTTCGCGCACCACATCGAACAGCATCCGCGACCAACCGCGCCGCTCGGGCTGCGGCAACAGGTTCGGCCCGTCGCGACGCAGGCGTAGCGCAGCTTCGGCAGCGCTCAAACCGGGGTGCGCGCCGGGCGCATTCATCGCGATGCCGTGTCGCGCGCTTCGACGCGGGCGCCGTCTTCCACCGCATCGCCGGGATAGACGATCACCCGATTCCCGGCGCGCAGGCCGGAGACGATCCACGCGTCTTCGCCGTTGCGTCCGCCGACCTCCACCGGCCGCAGACGCGCGCGACGATCCGCATCGACCACGAATACCGCCATCGCACGCGCATCGCCTGTCGACTGCGTGCGCGGAAAGACCGCGCTGACCGGCACCCGCAGCACATCGTCGCGGGCGAGCGCGACGATGCGCACGCCGACGCGATAGCCGTCGCCCAGCGCGCGCCACTGCTCCGGCGGGCTGGTGATGTCGATCAATACGTTCACGCGCTGCTCTTCGACGCCGAGCGCGGAGATCTTGGTGAACCCGGCCGGTTCGACCCGGCGGACCTTGCCCTCAAGCGGCGTCGCGCCACCCCAGCGTTCGATCCGTACCGGTGTGCCCGGCTTGGCCTGCAGCGCATCGCCGGTGAGCAGCTCGGCGACGATCTCCATCTCGCCGGTGTCGCCGATCTCCAGCAGCGGCGTGCCCAGCGCGACCGTGCCCGCGCTCGGTTGCAGCAGGCGCAGCACCCGGCCGCCGATCGGCGCGCGCACCGCGAAGGCGGTGCCATCGTCGCCGCTGCGGACCGCCGCGAGCGCGGCGCGCGCCTGATCGCGTTCGTGTCCGGCGACGTGATGATCCTGGCTCGCACTGTCGAGTTCCTTCTGCGCCGCGCGCACCGCGAGGCGATCGGTGTCGAGCTGGTTGGCGGAAATGAAGCGCCCGGCCGCCAGCTTCTCGTCGCGTTTCAGGACATTGCGCGTCTGCTCCAGCCCGACCTTGGCGAGATCGATCCGGGTCTGCGCGCGCGCGACCATCGCGTCGGTGGTCTCGACCCGGATCGCCAGCTCGGCAGCGGTGCGCGCATCGAGCATCGGCGCCAGCGTCGGCGCCAGTGTCGCGAGCACCGCATCGTGCTCGACCGCATCGCCTTCGCGCAGCGCGATCCGCGACAGCTGCCCGGCCAGCGGCGCCGAGATCACATAGCGATCGTGCACGCGGGTCTTGCCGTCCTCGTCGATGGTGATCTCGAAGCGGCCGACGCTGGCGGTCGCCAGTTCGACCTGCAGCGGTCTCGGCGCGAATGCCCAGACCAACAGCGCGCCCGTCGCCGCGAGCGCGATGCCGCCGATGATCCAGGTTCTGGTCTTGTGCATGCCGTTCTCCGTCACTCTCTTGTTTTCAACGCTGCGACCATGTCGAGCCGGTCGATCCGCCGCCGTACGACCAATGCGCTGGCGACGCCGGCGGCGAACACCGCCAGACCGGCCCACGCATAGGTGCGCGGCAGGATCGCGACCGGAAAGAAGAACTGATCGTTGCGCATCAGGGTCACGATCAGATGCACCAGCAGATTCCCCAGCCACATGCCCAACGGCAGCGCGATCGCGATGCCGATCGCCATCTCGCCCAGCAGCAAGGCGGAGACCTCGGCGCGGCTGAAGCCGAGCACGCGCAGGCTGGCGAGTTCCCAGCTGCGCTCCGCCAGCGCGATCCGCGCGTTGTTGTAGACCACGCCGACCGCGATCACCGCCGCGAACGCAGTCAGGATCGTGCTCATGATCCGGATGTTGCGCGCGCTGATCTCCTGCATGTTGCGCCACAGCGTCGCCTTGCTGAAGGCGCCGACGATGCGCGGCACCGCCATCGCCGCCCGCAGGAAGCGTTCTTCGCCGCCGCGCTCCACCGCCGCCGCGAACTGGGTGCTGACATCGTCCTCGCCGAGCAGCCGGTTCAGCGCGCGGCGTTCCATGTACGCGTTCAGCCCCATCATGTCGCGCACCGTGGCGGCCAGCGGCACCGGCAGCGTCTGCGTGCGCCCTTCCAGCACCTCGACCCGCACCTCGTCGCCGACGCGCAGCCCGAGCTTGTCGGCGAGCCGGTCGGTCATCACCAGTCCGTCCGTACGCGGGAACACTGCGCGATTGTCGACATCGACGATCCGTCGCAGCTCCGGGCGTGCGGCGTAGCCCTGGATCGCGCCGCGTTCGCTGCGATGGCCGTGGACGAAACGCACCGCGATGTCGCGCCCGGACTCGACCGCGATCGCACCGGGCAGGCGCGCGACCGCAAGACGCGCGCTGTCGTTCGTCGGCTCGGCCATCCACACGATCACGTCGCTGCGCATTTCGACGTTGAATTTGCTGTCGACCACGGCATCGATCGCATCGCGGAAGAAATTGCCCATGATCACGATCGCCACGGCTGCGGCGACGCCGCCGATCGACAGCAGCGTTCGCAATGGCCGGCGCTCCATGTTGCGCAGGATCATCCGCAGCGTGGTCGGCATGCGGGTGATGCCCAGGCGTTCCGGCAGCGTGCGTCGATAGCGCCCCGGCGACGGCGGGCGCATCGCCTCCGCAGGCGCCAGGCGCACGGTGGCGTACAGCGTGTTGAGCGTGCCGAGCACCGCCGTGCCGAAGGTGATGCCGATGCTTGTCAGCAGCAGCCACGGCGCGATGCGGTGCTCGAAACTCGGGAAGTGGAAAAAATCGGCGTACAAACCGATGAACATCGTGCCGAGCCATTTGCCCAGCGCGACACCGAGGACCAGCCCGGCGATCACAATGGCGAACACCAGCTTGAGGTAATAGCCGCCGATGCTGCGGTTGGGATAACCCAGCGCCTTCAACGCCGCGATCTGCTCGCGCTGGGTCGCGATCAGCCGCGACACCACCACATTGAGCAGGAACGCCGCCACCGCGAGGAAGATCGATGGCAGTACCGTGCCCAGCACATGCTGTTCCTTGATCTCGTTCTGCAGCATCGCATGCGAAGTCTGGTCCTCGCGGCCGTAGGCTTCGCGACCGCCGTAGCGCGCGATCAGGCGTTCGACGGCGGCGATCACCGCGACCTCCGATGCACCGGGCGCGAGCTTGATCGCGACATGGTTGAACGCGCCGTCCATGTCGTAAGCGGCGGCCAGCGTGTCGCGATCGATCCAGAACACGCCGAAACCGCGCATGTCGGGCATGCCGCCGAGACCGGCGAAGATGTACTCGGGCGACAGCGCGATGCCGACGATCCGCAGGGTGCGGCGCTTGCCGTCGATCAGCGCGGTCAGGGTCGCGCCCGGCGCGAGCCCGCGCGCCTGCGCGAAGCCTTCCGAGACCAGCGCATCGATTGTGCCGTCGCTGTGCGCGACGGTCTGCACGGCGCCTTCTGGATGCAGCGCGCGCCCGCTGCGCAGCGCGACCCGGTTCATGCGCTGCGGCCGGCGCGGATCGACGCCGATCAGATGGCCCATGATCGGATCGGACACGTCGGCGATCTCGACCCGCACCGTATGTTCGACCGTGGTCTGCACGTCGGCGACGCCGGGGATGTCGCCGAGCGCAGCGGCCAACGCGTTCGGCGCGCGCTTCACGGTGGCGAAGACATCGGCGAAACGGTCGGCGGCGTAGTAACGATCGCGCGCCAGCGCCAGCGAATCGACCGCGCTGAGCGTGGTGATGAAGCCGGCGACGCCGCTGGCCACCACCAGCGCGATGGTCAGCGCCTGACTCCACATCAGGCGCAGATCGCGCAGCAGCTTGCGGTCGAGGGCGCGCATCATCATGAGCGCATGATCATGACGGCGTCACCACGAAAGCTGCGATGGCCGCAGCTTGTGCGCGTTGACGTCGATGCGCTGGATGCGACCGTCGCCGAGGTGGATCACGCGGTCGGCCATGCCGGCGATGGCGGCGTTGTGGGTGATCACGACCGCAGTCGTGCCGAGTTCGCGATTGATTCTTTCGATGACTTCCAGCACGAGCTTGCCGGTCTGGTAATCGAGCGCGCCGGTGGGTTCGTCGCAGAGCAGCACCGCCGGACGCTTCACGATCGCGCGCGCGATCGCGACGCGCTGCTGTTCGCCGCCGGACAGCTGGGCCGGGAAATGATCGCGGCGCGGCGTCAGCCCGACCAGGTCGATCGCTTCGTCCACCGGCATCGGGTCTTCGGCGATGTCCGACACCAACTGCACGTTCTCGCGCACGGTCAGGCTGGGGATCAGGTTGTAGAACTGGAACACGAAACCGACGTGTTCGCGCCGGAAACGCGTGAGCGCGGTCTCGCTCGCGCCGTCGAGGCGATGTTCGCAATACGCGACTTCGCCGGAGGTCGGCACGTCGAGCCCGCCGAGGATGTTCAACAGCGTCGATTTGCCGCTGCCCGAAGGCCCGAGCAGCACGATGAACTCGCCGCCGAAAATATCCAGATCGATCTCGCGCAGCGCCGGCACTTCGACCTCGCCCATGCGGTAGACCTTGCGCAGGCCGCGGGCGCGGAAGACGATTTCGCGCGTGTCGCTGTGGGCAGCCGCACGCGCATCGATTCCCGGTTCCGGGACAGTGGGCGTCGGTGTTTCCGGCGGTTGCGGGGCCATCGGTGCGATCTCGTTCTCCGCGAGGCGGTAGCGATCATGAGACGGGTGGTCGCCAGCAGGCGATCACCGACGCGATGCGTGTCTGGACTCTAACAGGACGTGCGACGAGCAAAGCGTTCTGAACATACGCCGGAAAACCATCGTGCATTTTGACCGCGATCAAGACATGAGGCACGAAAGCGTGCGTCACTGGTCTACCGCAATGCCGAATGAGGTGTCGCCATGTACAAAGACATTCTGGTTCCCTATGTGAACGCAGGCAGCGAACGCGCACCTGCCGCCACCGCGATCGCGCTGGCCGAAGCTTTCGAGGCGCATGTCGCGATGCTGGTCACCGTCGATGTGCCGGCGCCGATGCCCAGCGATTGGGGTGCGATGGCCTACGATCTCTACGCGCGTCTGCACGAAGAGGCGCGTACGCGCGCACGCGCACGTGCGGAAGCGTTGCGCGAAAAGTTCGCGCATGCCGATGTGCCGTTCGAACTTCGTATTGCTGAGGCGGTGTCGCTGTATCCGCAGAATGCCGCCTCGCTGCAGGCGCGCTATGCGGATCTCACGGTGTTGCCGACGATGCCGCGAGACAGCGCCGAGAACATGCTGGTGCACGATTATTTCTACGACATCCTGCGCCATTCCGGCCGGCCGGTGTTGGTGGTGCCCGAGGGCAACACTGCGGCGCTGCCGCCGAAACGCGCGGTGATCGCGTGGAAACCGACGCGTGAAGCCAGCCGCGCAGTCGCCGATGCGATGCCGCTGCTGCGCATGGCCGACGCGATCGATGTGCTGGTGATCGACCCGGTGGTCGGCGAAGCCGCGCACGGCGGCGAGCCCGGTGCCGACATCGCCGCGCATCTGGCCCGTCACGGACTGAAGGTCGAGGTGGTCACGCGGCCGAGCATGAATTTCTCGGTCACGTATGCCCTGCTCGAGTACGCGCGGACGGTCGGCGCCGATCTGATCGTCGCTGGCGGTTACGGCCACTCGCGACTGCGCGAGGCCCTGCTCGGCGGCACCACCCGGGAACTGCTGCAGACGACGCATCTGCCGGTGCTGTTCTCGCATTGAATACGATGTGCGGCCCGCATTCCGACGTATACGCCGGAATGCGGTCGACGTATGCTCGGGCACGTGCCTTGCCGTTCGTGAACCCGTTCCGCCGTATGCCGCCTTCGCCCGACGCTGCTGTTCCTGAGGATGCTTCGCATCCGGTGCATGCGCGCCTGAAGTGGCGCGCCGTCCTGATCCTCGCGTTGTGCATAGCGACGGCGGTGCTGCTGTCGATCGACAGTCTGAATGCAGGACTGCACCGTCTGCTGTCGGCCGCCGAGCCGGCGATCGCCGCGCATCCGGTGTCGGGCGCGCTGCTGTTCATCGTGCTGTCGGCGTTTTCGGCGGTCGTCGCATTCTTTTCGAGCGCACTGCTGGTGCCGGTGGCGGTCTACACCTGGGGCATGCCGTTGACCGCCGTGTGGCTGTGGCTGGGCTGGTGGGTCGGTGGCGCGTGCACGTACGCGCTCGGCCGTGCGCTGCGCCGACCGCTGATCCGCATGGCCGGCCACGCCGAACAGCTCGATTTCTATCGCCGTCGGGTGCCCGCCGATGCGGGTTTCGCGATGATCCTGCTGCTGCAGATCGCTTTGCCTTCGGAAATTCCCGGCTATCTCTGCGGCGTCATGCGTGTGCCGTTCCGCACCTATGCATCGGCACTGGCGTTGGCGGAACTGCCGTATGCGTTGGGGACGGTGTGGATCGGCGACAGTCTGCTGCAACAGCGCACCGGCCTGTTGCTGTCGCTGGGGGTGGTGGGTGCGGCGGCCAGTGCGTATGCGGTGCGTCGATTGCGGCAGCGTTTGTCGCCGCCTTCCCTCTGAATGATCGAGCGACCGGTGCAGACACTCTCCACACCACTGCTGGGCTTCGGCGTCGCCCTTGCGATCGGTCTGCTGATCGGCATCGACCGCGAGCGCAGCAAGGGCGAAGGCCCCGGCCGGGCCGCTGCCGGGGTACGCACGTTCATCCTGGTGGCGCTGGCCGGTGCGA
The DNA here is from genome assembly GCA_017302135.1 of Lysobacterales bacterium. Taxonomy (GTDB): domain Bacteria; phylum Pseudomonadota; class Gammaproteobacteria; order Xanthomonadales; family Xanthomonadaceae; genus Lysobacter_I. The sequence goes on from JAFLDZ010000021.1 coordinate 36,779, forward strand.
TCGCGCAGCAGCTCGGCGGCATCGGCATCGCCGTCGGTGGTGCGTTCGTGGTGCTCGCCGCGCTGGCGAGCTATCGCCGCAGTCGCAGCGAAGATCCGGGGCTCACCACCGAAGTCGCACTGCTGGTGACCTTTCTGCTCGGCGTGCTGGCGATGACCGCATTGCCGATCGCCGCCGGCCTCGGCGCAGTGGTCGCGCTGGTGCTGGCGAACAAATCCAGCCTGCATCGCTTCGTCCGCGAGACGCTGACCGAACAGGAAATGCACGATGCGCTGCTGTTCATCGCTGCTGCGGTGGTGGTATTGCCGCTGCTGCCGGATCGCGCCATCGATCCGTGGCAGGCGCTGAATCCGCACACGCTGTGGACGCTGGTGGTGCTGGTGATGGCGATCAACGCCGCCGGTTATGTTGCGCTGCGCCTGCTGGGGCCGGGCGCGGGGCTGGCGCTCGCGGGTTTCATCGGCGGCTTCGTGTCCAGCACCGCGACCATCGCGGCGATGGGCGACCGTTCGCGCGCGTCGCCGCAGTGGCTGGCGCAATGCGTCAGCGCCGCGCTGTGTTCCAACATCGCGACCATCATCATGCTGGCGGTCGTGGTCGGCGCGCTGTCGCCGCCGCTGCTGTCGACATTGATGTGGCCGCTGATCTTCGCCGTCCTGGCGGCGATGCTGTCGGCGTGGCTGGTGCATGCGCGCAGCGCGGCGACCGAGGTCGAGAGTCGCCCGGTCGCGCCGGGTCGTCCGTTCGAGCCGCGCCATGCGCTGGTGTTCGCGGCCATCGTCAGCGCGATCCTGCTGCTGTCGGCCGGCGTGCATCGCTGGCTCGGCGATACCGGCGTGCAGATCGCTGCGGGCGTTGCGGGTCTGGCGGATCTGCACGCGGCATCGGCATCGGTGGCGCAAATGGTGGCTTCCGGGACTGTCGCTGTCGGCGATGCGGGTTGGCCGGTGTTCGTTGCGTTGATCGCGAATTCGCTCAGCAAGCTGTTGATGGCCTGGCTGCGCGGCGGTCCGGGATTTTTTCTGCGGCTGTTGCCGGGCGTGGCGCTGATCGTGATCGCGTTTGCGGTTGGGGTCTGGTTTGTCCAGAGCTGATCGACGCTTCCTGCCGGATCCGCTGTTGTGGGAGCACCGGAAGCCACGACGCTTCCCGCTTCATCGGGATTCCCTGCCGTGCCCATGATCTTTCCGCGCGGATTTTTTCGGCGCTGGTGCGGAAAAAGCCATCAGGCCTCACCCAAAAACCGGGGCTCACGATTGCGGAATGTCCGACAGCAATCGCGATAATGAAATCAGGAGGAAACGCCAGCCGTTACTGCGAACCCTGCCGACAGTCGGAAATAGTAACGCTGTAACGGATGTACAGCAGCAACTCCGCCGCCGATGCGCGCTTCCATTCGACGCGTCGGTTGAGTCCATCGATCTCCGTCTTGCAGTCCAGCGCCATCGCAGTCATCAACTGCTTCGAATCCTTGGCGATGGCATCGATCAACTCGTAGCGGAAACGCTCCGGCTTGTTCATGATCAGCGCCGTGTCGCCCCTGATCTCGATTTCGGTCCGTCCGACCTTGCTCGCGCTGCGGATGAAACGACGCATCTCGGCGATGATGGTCTCGGCCTTCGCTGGGTCGCCGCCGATACCGACACGAATCTGCAGTGACACAAGACTCGAGTCCGGGCGCTCGTCGTCCTCTTCCAAATCGACCCGATGATTGTCGCGATTGAGCGCAACCCGGTATTCGTCAACGTAGAACACGGCATAACGGCCGCCTGCGGATGCGATCAGTTGCGCGATGGTCTCGTGGATCTCGCGCTTGCGCATTTCGGCATCGCGGCTGTCGTTGCTCAGCACGATCGTCTGCAGCAAATAGTCGCCGGGCTTGGTCAGGGACACGGCGGGCGTATCGAGCAGATCGCTGTAACCGATCCGCGACCCGGTCACCACCACCGTATCCAGCTCATCGGAGGAATCCTGGCCCTGCGCGCTCATCGGCAGCACCAGCGCGCACAGACCGCACAACAACATCGACTTGTGGAACATGCTGACGCTCCGCAGGGGGACGAGGGTTGATCTTGTACCGCCACCGGGCCTGCGACAAGCATGACCGCATCTTCCCGTGCGGTCAGCCCGGCCTTTCGCCATCGTGACCTGCGTCAAACACGACGCAATCCTGCGTGGGAAGATCGACCCGCTTGATCCCGGTCATCGTCGGCGCGGTCCGCCGCATGGAAGCTTCCACCAACACCAAGGAGACGATCGTCATGTCCATCACCACGTCCCGCAGCGTGCAGCCCGTACTGCTGTGTTCGCTCGCTTTCGCCTGTACGCAGGCCCACGCCGCAGACCCGCTCAGCTTCGAATGGGACCTGCGCGCCCGCCACGAACACGTCGTCGACGACGCCTTCGCACCCTCCGCGGACGCCGCCACCCTGCGCCTGCGAATGGGGCTGCGCGGTGATTTCGGGCACGGCTGGAGCGCGCTGCTCGAAGGCGAAGCCATCGCCGACAGCGGCGATGATCACAACAGCGGCGCCAATGGCCGCACCGCCTATCCGGCGGTGATCGATCCCGATGGCGCGGAAGTGAACCAGGCTTGGCTCGGTTGGAAAAACGATCGTGTCGGCGCCATCCTGGGCCGCCAGCGGCTGATCTTCGACAACCAGCGCTGGGTCGGCAACGTCGGCTGGCGCCAGAACGAACAGACCTACGATGCGCTGGCGCTCGACTTCAAGGCGAACGACGCGCTCTCCCTGCGCTATGCGTGGCTCGACAAGGTGCATCGCGTGTCCGGCGACGATGCCCGCGACCCGCTCGCACGCCAGCGCGATCTCTCCACGCATCTGCTCAGCGGCGCCTTCAAGCACGGCCAGCAGCAATGGACCGGCTATGCCTGGCTGCACGACGACCGCGACGTGGCCGCCGCATCCAGCGCGACCTACGGCCTGCGCTGGACCGGCACGCAGCCGCAGGGCGCGCTGACCTGGGGCTGGACCGCCGAAATCGCCCGGCAGCGCGATCACGCCGACAACCCGCTCGATTTCTCGCACGCCTACTGGCTGCTGGAACCCTCGCTGCAGGCGGAAGGCATCGCCTACAAGGCGGGCTGGGAGCATCTGGGCGGCAACGGCAGCCACGCACTGCAGACGCCGCTGGCGACCTTGCATGCCTTCAATGGTTGGGCCGACAAATTCCTGGTGACGCCGGCGCGCGGTCTGGACGATGTCTACATCAGCGCCAACGGGAAGGCCGGCAAGTTCGCATGGGTTGCGGCATATCACGATTACCGCGCCGAGACTGCCAGCGCCGTCCTCGACCACTACGGCCGCGAACTCGATCTGTCGCTGTCGCGACCGCTGTGGAAAGACTGGGCGGGGATGGTGAAAGTTGCTGATTATCGCGCTGATGATTTTGCGCGGGATACTCGGAAGGTTTGGGTGCAGGTGGAGTACAAGGGGAAGTGGGTGCGTTGATTGGCGGGGTGCTTGGGGGATGGTTTTTGGCGTAGTTGCGTAGGGCGTAACCGCTGGAGGCGATTACGCCTCACACGTTTCCTGCGACCCATGGCGGGTCGAGCCCCCCCTACGGGTTTTCCAACCTCTATTTTTCAACTCTGTTCGGGGTTAGACTCGGCGAGCCACTTAGCTGAACCGTTGTCGCGGTTCTGTGCCGGGCGTACAGCCAGGCCGATTGGTATTGATCGACATCGTCGCGGCGAATCCCTCTGGGGTTTGCCTAGCGGCAAACCCCAGAGGGATTCGCCTCGATCCAGTAGGTGGCAAAGCATTGCAGGTAATCAAAGCTAATCCTGCATTCGATCTGCCCCGCGAGAAGACGAAATCGTACTTCTCGCGGGGCGATCTTCATTTCTCGCAGAACGTTCATTTATCTTTCGTTTGCGGCGCTGGCGGTGACACGTTGCCTACGGGCGGCCCAAGCCTGCGATCGCTTTATATTGCGCATACCCTAGAACGTCAGATGACGGGAATTGTTTGTGTTCGCGCTGAGACAGCAACTACTGAACTTCTTCGCCAGCTCGAGGAGCGCGAGAGGACAAATCTTGCTCATTTCGAAAAGCTCATTGCAGAAACGGTCGACAGCATCCTCATCTTCCCAGAAAGCCCAGGCTCCTTCGCTGAACTTGGATTCTTTTCGGCATTTGAAAGCATCTCAAAAAAAACCTTGGTAGCTGTTCGCGAAGAATTTCAAGACAACTCCTTCATTTCGCTAGGACCCATTCATTACATTTCATCCGTTAGCGGATTCAAACCGACACCAATTGCGATAGGGCTCGACTACACGGCAGGGTTCGATCGCATCTCGAATCGACTTGTCCGTCCCGATCGAGTGCGCCCTTATCGAGAAAGATTCGAAAAGAAAGCAGAGTGGAAAGAACATTCCACTCGCCATCAACTAGCTCTACTTGACGAGATCATAGAGGTCACTGGTGCCCTAACTGAACCAGATCTAAAATCTGTCATTTCTGATGTTTTTGGAAAATACGATATTTCACTTGTTCGCATGCTTCTCTCTTTATTGGTCGCGATGAATCGCATTAAACGAAACATCAACGGCGACATTTTCTCGACTGGAGAAGGAATGCCTTTCATGGAGTGTGACAGCGACGAGCGTACTTCACTCAAAGCCAGGTGGCTTGCCAGCTACCAGGCATCACAACCGGAGACCCTCGAAGAGCTGAGAGGGTTTGAAAAATGAAGAACGCTGATCTAGAGCGCGCGCTTTCGGCGTATTTGCGGATTAAACCGCCAGATCTCCGCCAGATCGTTCGCACTGCACCTTATCGCTACAAACACTACCAAATTGATAAGCGAAACGGTGGCAAGCGAGATATATTTCATCCCTCGCCCGAGCTAAAGGCAATACAGCGCTGGCTGGTCGAAAATGTGCTGCTAAATATACCTGTTAGTCCATCAGCGATGGGTTATGAAAAGGGCTGCAGCATCAGAGATCACGCGAGACAGCACCTACAGTCAAACTACTTTACGAAACTGGACTTTTCTAATTTCTTCCCATCCATTCAATTGGATTGGATAACACGCTTTCTACTCGAAAGCTTGCCTGACTATGACAATGAGGCCATCCATTCGATCGCGCGGCTCGCTTGTCGATGGGCTGATGCCGGAATGCCGCTGGCTCTTAGCATTGGAGCACCTTCCTCCCCAGCTCTTTCGAACAGAATTATGTTCGCTCTTGATACCGCGCTGTCTGAAGTCGCGTCAGCGAACGATGTTACTTACAGCAGGTACGCAGACGACATCTATTTTTCTTGTGCTAAAGCAAATACCCTTCATGACCTTGAACGAGAAGCGAGAAAAATCATTATAGAAATGACGCCCGCACTTCGTTTAAATGAACAAAAAACATTGCACACCTCGAGAAAGCGAAAAGTATTGATAAGCGGCGTAGGTATCACTTCAACGAGGAAGCTATCCATAGGGAGAAACCTTAAGCGGAGCATAAGAACCCAAGTTTTCCTTTGGTCAATGGGCAGTTTACCTGCAGAAAATTTTCCAAAACTTCGGGGACTATTGAATTTTGCCAATGACATCGAGCCAGAGTTCTTGGCATCACTTCATCGAAAGTTTGGCGATGATCTGATCAAACGTTTTCTAGCTGGTGATTTCGAACGAAATTGATATAAGGCCGTAAGGCGGGTGCGTTTTTGTAAGGTGCATAAAGGCCGTAAGGCGGATACGTTTTTGTAGGGTGCATAAGCGAAGCGTCATGCACCTGCTTCCTTCAGCGATATGGTACTACCGATGCCTGCGGCGCATGACGCCTTCGGCTTATGCGCCCTACGAGGAATGATCAATGTCCGCTCTTGGCCGGAGTCGGTCATTGAGGTGAGGTGAGCGGGGATCAGGAATGCTTATCGGAAGCAGGAATCGGCGCCTCCCGATCCAAAGCCGACGTCAATGGCTCGAATAGCTACCCTCAAGGGGCAGCGCCCGATCCTGTGGGGATTTCCCCGTCTCGAACCGGCGATTTGCCGAGCGGGCCTCGCTTCATCCGATCGGAGCGAACCAAGCTGCTTGGCATGAATCCCATACAGCAAGTAAGGCCGTAAGGCGGGTACGTTTTCGTAGGGTGGATAAGCGAAGCGTCATGCACCTTATTCCTTCAGCGATACGGTACTACCGATGCCTGTGGCGCATGACGCCTTCGGCTTATGCGCCCTACGAGGAATGATCAATGTCCGCTCCTGGTCAGAGTTGGTCATCGAGGTGAGGTGGACAGGGATCAGGCATGGTTATCGGAAGCAGGAAGCGGCGCCTTCCGATCCAAAGCCGACGTCAATGGTTCGTATGGCAACCCTCAAGGGGCAGCGCCCGATCCTGTGGGGATTTCCCCGTCTCGAACCGGCGATTTGCCGAGCGACCCTCGCTTCATCCCATAGGAGCGAACCAAGCTCCTTGGCATGAATCCCATGCAGCGCAAGTACCTGCTAGTGCACAATGCGGCGTCTTGAATCGAGATGGACCCATCATGGATATCGAAGCCCTTCTGATTGCGGCCTTGCGCGAGGCCGGTTACGGGCCGGATGCCATAGGCTCGGCGATGCCAAGGCTCCTGCGTATTCTGGAGGCTGAGGATGTGCGTATCGAGATGGGTCGCAGCCTGTCGCGCAAGGAGCGCGAATATGTGCGCCTTCAGCTGGAACTGGGACTTGGCGTGTCGGAAGTCGTCGCAGGCTTGAAGAAGAAATAACGGGTCAGGTTCGAATGGCACGTACTGCAGGATCATCATCCCAGCGAACGCGGGGTTCCCGACAGCCGTAGGCTGGTCATCCAATGACTTCAGGCCTTTCGACCGGGAAAACGTGCTGGATGACCAGCCTTCGGCTGTTGAAAAACGTTCCCGCATTCTCGGGGATGCCGTGGCTTGACCAAGTGCCATTCTGGTCCGACTGCATGCTTGCTGCCCGTTCTTGCGGAACATCAGTCCGCGCGACGCAGCACGCCTGCGAGTCGCGTACCGGGCGCGATGGTGTTGTAGACGGTGCCGTACTTCTGGATGTTGTCGTGCAACAGCGCGAGCCGGTGATCGGTTTCGTCGCTGTCGATGATGATTTCGTAGTCGATCGACTCCATGCGCGGCGGCACGTCCTGGCGAACGCCATTGAGCCGGATCTCGACGCCACGCAGGTCGAACTTGAGGATCGGCGTGACCCGTTCGATGCTCTTGAGCATGCAGGCCGCGAGCGCGGCGATCATCAATTCAGCGGGGTTGAACGCATCGACGCGACCGGCAAGGTCGGTGTCCAGTGCGATCGCTGCGGATTTGCAGGTCGCCTCGCTGCCGTGCGCGTCGATGCGGCGCGCACCGACCGCGAATGTCATCTTGTGCTTTCGATCAGGCATGGCGCTTTGCGGAACACGGAGACGGAATTGTTTGCGGAAGGGTTGCGGCCATCGGGTGTAGACATCATCGGTCGCCTGCGCGATCTCTGCAGCGTCGTGGATCGATGGCGGGCGGAGGCATCACCGGCCACGGGCGACGCAGCGCTGGAAGGCCGGCAGGTGCCGATCCTGCGAAGCTGCCTGCAACGCCTGGAATACGCCGAGAACATCCGCTCGCGCGGTGCTCTGCAACAGCCGGTCGTACAGCGCGACGTTGTCGATCTCTCCCTGGACGCTGTCGATGCAGGCTTCGGTGAGCGTGGCGTAGCGCGCCACGTTCCCGGTCCATCGATCGGCCGGCGCCGCGATCGCATACTTGTCGAACAATCCCAGCAGCGCCGAGATGTGGCGGGCTTCGGCCTCGACGATGTTGATGAACGGCCGCTCCGGTCCGAAATCGCGGATCACCTGGTCGTAGGTCGCATGCGATTTGTATTCGTCGTCCAACGCCTCTTCCAGCGCCCGCCGCTCGGCATCGTCCAGCGTGTGTGATGCATTCATTGCATGGCTCCGGTCACAGCGTCTTCGTGGAGAAATACCAGTCGGTGTAGTCGTAGCCTTCGCCGGCCCGCGCTTCGGCGGCCTGCGCGGTCTGCGGCGGCGGCACGATCACCGCGTCGCCGGGTTGCCAGCCTTCGGGCGTTGCGATCGCGTGCTTGTCCGATGTCTGCATCGCCGTGAGCAGGCGGACGAATTCGGGAATCGAGCGGCCGTTGCTCATCGGGTAGTAAATCATTGCCCGCAGCATGCCTTTGTCGTCGATGAAGAATGTCGAGCGGACCGCCGACGTGTCGCTGGCGCCGGGCTGGATCATTCCGTATGCATGCGCCACCTTCATCGATAGGTCTTCGATGATCGGAAATGGAATATCGACGCCGAAATTCTGCTTGATGCTGCGAACCCACGCGATATGCGCAAACGTGCTGTCGATCGACAGGCCCAGCAGTTCGCAGTTCAACCGCTGGAATTCGGGCCAAGCCCTGGCGAAGCCGATGAACTCCGTTGTGCATACCGGCGTGAAGTCGGCTGGATGCGAGAACAGGATCAGCCACTTGCCCTTGTAGTCGGCGAGTGTCCGCATGCCGTGGGTCGTCTTCGCTTCGAAGTCGGGCGCGGGCTCGTTGAGGCGCGGCAGGCGGGTTGGGGATTCCAGTACATTTTCCATTTGCGACTCCGCTATCGAGCTGGTTGAAAACCGGCAGGTTCAAAGCCTGCAGATTCAAAACCGGAAAGCATCGGCACCCATCGCCTTCAGGCGGGCGTACCGATGTGGTGGAATTCGACTCTACGCGCCGCCCGCTGAACGCGGCGGTCGGGGGCCAATAGCGGGGCGATGCGATCGCCTTCGGCGAGAACCAGGCAACGGCACGACAAGCATCATCGCGTCGCCATGTCTGGAAATGGAAGCGCATTTGATCTGGGTCATCTGCAGCGCCGTCGGCTGCAAGTACGATGATGCTGTGAGGAGAGGCATCGTTCATGTCGATCGTAGTCTTCCAACGCTCAAACGCAACCGTGCATCGCGCATGGCATCGAAGCGCACGCGCTGCGCCTGCGGTTCGAGGATTCGACGCCAGCGTCTTTGCTGTCCGCCTGTTCGCGGACTGAATGTCAGGCGTTGCGGCATCGCCCGATATGCCGCATGGCTCTAGGAGAAACATCATGGCTTTTGCAGACAACACGCATCAGCTGCCGCTTCTGGAACAGCTGAACGAAAAAGGCTTTTCGCTCGACCGGAAGATCCTTGCACGGATCGAAACACTGTCGATGTTGCTGGATTTCAGTCCGGAAACCTTGAAAGTGCCCGGCGCTGCCGGCGCCGCGACATCCGAGATGCCTGCGGCGGTCGCCCAGGACATCGAGTTCACCGTCAACGAATGGGGTCTCGTCCTGATCATCCGCGAGCCGGCGATCAAGTATCTGCAGGGCGGCGGCACGCTCTCGGCGGCGACGCTGACTGAAATCGCGGCGGCGGCCAGCGTTGTGATTCCGGTGGCGGGCGTGGCCATCGGCGCGGTCTGCGGCATCTATGCGTTCGTGATCTCGGCCTACCTCGGCGTCATCACGATGGTCGATGAAGGCAAGGGCGTGTACATCACCGAGTCGTGGGGGCAGATCGTCGCCGCCATCCTGCTTCCCGCGTTCGCCGGCACGATTCTCCTGCCGGTGGTCGGCCCGATCAAATAGTGGCGAACGGACGCACGTCGGCAATCCGCGGTGTGCGTCTTCGTGCGATCCCATGGCGCCAACGCCGGAACATCGGTTTCGGCGTGGGCGCTGTTGTCTTCGCACGCAGCCTTGCCCGCAATCGATCGCGTTGAGACAACCCGCAGTCGAGATAGCCCGGAGCCGCAACCGGAGTAGACTCCGCCGTATGCGCCTGCCCTCGCTCCTGCTGCACGTCCTGTTCAGCCTCGCCCTCGTGGCGAACGGCATGGGCACGGCGATGGCAGCGCTGAACACGGGCTGCGCGCACTCCGAAGCCGCTGCGGTTACCGCTGTCGAAGCGCCGCCCTGTCACGAAGACATGTCGTCGACAGCGCCCCCCGACGATGCGATGCCGACCCCACCCGCGACCACAGGCCATGAGGGTTGCGGCGACGACTGCAGCGGTCACTGCGACTGCGGCGGATGCGTCGCCCACAGCCAGGCGGCACTGATACCGCCGACGTTGCTGCTTCCCGTCTCCGAACGCATCGCCTACCCGGCTGCGCCTGCACACGCCCGCGCAACGCCTGCACTGCCTCATCCGGTGCGACCTCCCATCGGCTGAGCGGTCCACGCGCGCCCATTCGGGCGCTGTCGTCGCGCGCACAACGCGCATTCCAATCGCCATTGATCCGGCTTCACTGCGCATCCTGCGCATGAAGGTCGTGGAGTATTCCGATGTCTTCCTCTTCTTCTTCCGGCGATCTCGGCCGGCGCCGTTTCGTGCAGGGCCTCGTCGCAGGCGGCGTGGTCGCTGCGTTCGGCTGGCCGCGATCCGGCAACGCCGCCACACCGGTGCTCACGGGCAGCGATTTCGATCTGTCCATCGGCGAACTGCCGGTGAACTTCACCGGCCGCACGCGCATCGGCGTGGCGGTCAACGGTTCGGTGCCGGCGCCGACGCTGCGCTGGCGCGAAGGCAGCACGGTCGAGCTGCGCGTGAGCAACCGGTTGCCGGCGCATTCGATCCACGGCCGCACGACCTCGATCCACTGGCACGGCATTCTGCTGCCGGCGAACATGGACGGCGTGCCGGGCATGAGTTTCGACGGCATCGGCCCGGGCGAAACCTACCGCTACCGTTTCGCGCTGAAGCAGTCGGGCACGTACTGGTATCACAGCCATTCCGGTTTCCAGGAACAGGCCGGGCTGTACGGCGCGCTGATCGTCGATGCCGCCGAACCCGAACCCTTCGACTACCAGCGCGATCATGTGGTGCTGCTCAGCGACTGGACCGATCTCGCACCCGCCGATCTGTTCGCGCGGCTGAAGAAAATGCCCGGCCACGACAACTATTCGAAGCGCACGGTCGGCGATTTTCTCCGCGATGCGAAACGCGATGGCCTTGGCGCGACGATCGAAGATCGCAAGCTGTGGGGCGAGATGCGGATGACGCCGACCGATCTGTCCGACGTCAACGCGCATACCTATACCTATCTGATCAACGGTACGACATCGCTGGGCAACTGGACCGGGCTGTTCGCGCATGGCGAGAAAGTGCGGCTTCGTTTCATCAACGGTTCGGCGATGACCCATTTCGACGTGCGCATTCCGGGCCTGAAGATGACCGTGGTCGCCGTGGATGGACAGCATGTGCATCCGGTGACGATCGATGAATTCCGCATCGCGGTCGCGGAAACGTTCGATGTGATCGTGAGCCCCAACGGCGGCGATGCCTTCACCATCTTCGCGCAGGACCTGGGGCGTACCGGCTATGTCAGCGGCACGCTCGCGGTGCGTGACGGCCTGCGTGCGCCGGTACCGATGGTGGACCCGCGACCGATCCTCAGCATGGCCGACATGGGGCATGGCGGCATGGGTGGCATGGATCACTCCGACATGGACCACAGCGGCCACGACATGTCCGCCATGAAAGGCATGCCGATGAAAGGCATGGAAGGCGGCTGCGGTGCGGACATGCACGGTTCCATGTCGGGCGGCATGCAAGCGCATCCCGCCAGCGAAACCGGCAATCCGCTGGTCGACATGCAGACCATGACGCCGACGCCGAAGCTCGACGATCCCGGCATCGGGCTGCGCGACAACGGCCGCAAGGTGTTGAGCTATTCGATGTTGCGCAGCCTGTTCGACGATCCCGATGGCCGCGAACCGGGCCGCGATGTCGAACTGCATCTCACCGGACACATGGAGCGCTTCGCGTGGTCGTTCGACGGGCAACCGTTCGCCAGCGCGGAACCGCTGCGCCTGAACTACGGCGAGCGCCTGCGCATCGTGCTGGTCAACGACACCATGATGACCCATCCGATCCATCTGCACGGACTGTGGAGCGATCTGGAAAACGAACGCGGCGAGTTCATGGTGCGCAAACACACCATCGACATGCCGCCGGGCACGAAGCGTTCGTACCGCGTACGCGCCGACGCGCTCGGGCGCTGGGCCTATCACTGCCATCTGCTGTATCACATGGAAGCGGGCATGATGCGCGAAGTGCGGGTGGAGGCATGATCGCCATGCATCGTCACCCCTGCAGCATCGCACTCGTGGCTGCGCTCGCACTTGCCGCCGGCAGCGCGCAGGCGCAGCAGCACGATCACAGTCAGCACGGCACCGCACCTGCCGAATCCGAAAGCAAGGTTGCCGATCAGGCGACGGTGGATCACTCGCAGCACGACGAGGCATCAACGCAGACACCGCGCACCCCGATTCCGCCGATCACCGATGCGGATCGCGAAGCGGCGGAACCACCGGCGCACGCCCACGATCACGGCAGCGGCGTCTTCAGCTACCTGCTGTTCGATCGACTAGAAACCTGGGATGCCGAACCGGGCAACGGTCAGGCGTGGGAAGCGCAGGCCTGGATCGGCAGCGACCGGCACAGACTCTGGCTGCGCAGCGAAGGCGAACGCAGCGGCGGACACACGGAAAGCGCGGACATCGAAGTGCTGTACGGCCGCCCGATCGCGCGCTGGTGGGATCTGGTCGCAGGCGTGCGTCACGACATCGCGCCCGGCGACGACCAGAATTTCGCGGCCATCGGCGTGATCGGCATGGCGCCGTACAAATTCGAAGTCGAAGCCACCGCGTATCTCGGCGCATCCGGACAGACCGCAGCACGCATCGAAGCCGAATACGAACTGCTGCTTACCAACCGCCTGATCCTGCAGCCGGTCATCGAAGCGGAATGGCACGGCAGGCGCGATGCATCGCGCGGCATCGGTGCGGGACTCGGCAAGATCGAAACCGGCCTGCGCCTGCGCTACGAATTCACCCGCAGGTTCGCGCCGTATGTCGGGCTGGTGCACGAACGCAGTTTCGGCGCTACGGCCGGCTTCAGGCGCGACGAAGGCGAAGCGGTCGAAGACACGCGCGTGGTGGCGGGGGCCAGGCTGTGGTTTTGAGCGACCACAATCGAGGCAAGCAGCGACGACGACGACAGCCACGACCGATCGTTTGATCGCATGCTGTGGATCGCCGTTTGGCGATGGCGGCCCACGGCATCCTTCCATCCACCGCATGCGCTGGGACCGTGCAGCATTGTCTGCATCGCATCATCCCGGCGTTCGACCAGGAGTTGATCGATGTCGACCACAGACCAGCACACCCCTACGCTTACGTTGCACGCCGTTCGCGATCCCGACCAGGATCCCGTCTGCGGGATGCATGTCAACGGACCGCTGCACGTCGATCATGCCGGTGAACGCTACCGCTTCTGTTCGACGCGCTGCCGGGAAAAGTTTCTAGCTGAACCGGCAAAGTATCTGGCGGCTGCAGCCACCGACGCGCCTGTCGTCGCGCACGCCGACCACACCGAAAAAAAGGCCCCCGGCGGCACCCGTTACACCTGCCCCATGCATCCGGAGATCGTCCACGACGCTCCCGGCGCCTGCCCCATCTGCGGCATGGCGCTGGAGCCGAGGCTACCGTCGCTGGACGACGACGACAATCCGGAGCTGCGCGATTTCTCGCGGCGGTTCTGGTTCACCCTGCCGTTGACCGTCGTCGTGTTCACATTGGCGATGTTCGGACATCGCTTCACGCTGCTGCATGTCGAGACCCGCACCTGGCTTGAGCTGGTGCTGAGTCTACCGGTGGTGCTGTGGGCCGGTTGGCCGTTCTTCGTGCGGGGCATCGCGTCGCTGCGTACCGGCCATCTCAATATGTGGACCTTGATCGGCACCGGCGTGACCGCCGCGTTCGCCTACAGTTTAGCGGCCACATTGGCGCCCGACAGATTCCCGGCATCCTTCCGCGAGCATGGCCGCGTCGGCGTGTATTTCGAGGCCGCTGCGGTGATCGTGTCGCTGACCCTGTTGGGACAGCTGCTGCAACTCAAGGCGCGCTCGCAGACCTCGGCCGCGATCAAGGCGCTGCTGAGGCTTGCGCCGAAAACCGCGCGACGGATCAACGCCGACGGCAGCGAAGAAGATATTCCGCTGACCCATGTGCATCTTGGCGATCGGCTGCGGGTGCGCCCCGGCGAGACCGTGCCCACCGATGGCGAGGTTGTCGAAGGCCAGTCCAGTATCGATGAGTCGATGCTCACCGGCGAAGCCATGCCTGTCAGCAAGCGCAGCGGCGACCGGGTCATAGGTGCGACGCTCAATACATCTGGCAGCTTGATCATCCGCGCCGACAAGGTCGGTACCGATACCGTGCTCAGCCAGATCGTGCAGTTGGTCGCCAACGCCCAGCGCTCGCGCGCGCCGATGCAGCGCATGGCCGACAGGGTGTCGTACTGGTTCGTGCTGGCGGTACTGTCGGCTGCGCTGATCACGCTGCTGGTCTGGGGATTGTTCGGGCCGGAACCGTCTTGGGTCTATGCCATCCTCAATGCGGTGTCGGTGCTGATCATCGCCTGCCCCTGCGCGCTGGGCCTCGCCACACCGATGTCGATCATGGTCGCCACCGGCCGCGCCGCCAGCGTCGGCGTATTGTTCCGCGATGCCGAAGCGATCGAGACCCTGCGCAGGATCGACACGCTGATCGTCGACAAAACCGGCACGCTCACCGAGGGCAAACCGGCGTTTCGGGATGCCGTCGCGCTGCCCGGTTTCACCGCCGACGATGTGCTGCGTCTGGCCGCCAGTCTGGAACAGGGCAGCGAACATCCGCTTGCGGAAGCGATCGTGGCAGAGGCGGTCGCACGCGGTTTGGCGCTGGAGGCCGCTGTCGACTTCGAATCGGCCAGCGGCATCGGTGTGCGCGGCACCGTGGCGGGCCATATCCTGGCTTTGGGCAATACCGCGCTGATGCATGAGGTGGGTGTGGATGTCAGCGCGTTGGCTGATCAGGCCGAGCGCCTGCGCGCGGAAGGCGCCAGCGTGATCTTTCTCGCTGTGGATGCAGCGCCCGCCGGACTCATTGCAGTCGCGGATCCGATCAAGGACACCACAGCGGAAGCGCTTGCGACGCTGAAAGCCGCTGGCATCCGTTTGATCATGGCGACCGGCGACGGCGAAACCACCGCGCGCGCCGTGGCCAGCGCGCTGTGTATCAAGGAAGTGCATGGCGAAGTCCGGCCGAAAGACAAAGCCGATCTGGTCGCGAAGCTCAAAGCCGAAGGGCACCGCGTGGCGATGGCGGGCGACGGCATCAACGATGCGCCCGCGCTGGCGCTGGCCGATGTCGGGATCGCCATGGGTACCGGCACCGACGTGGCGATGTCCAGCGCGCAGGTCACGCTGGTGAAGGGCGACCTGCGCGGCATCGTCCGCGCGCGACATATCTCAGAAGCCACAGTGAGGAACATGAAGCAGAACCTCGGCTTCGCCTTCCTCTACAACGCACTGGGCGTACCGATTGCAGCGGGCGCGCTCTACCCGGTGTCCGGGCTGTTGCTCAGCCCGATGATCGCCGCGCTGGCGATGAGTCTGAGTTCGGTGTCGGTGGTGACCAATGCACTGCGGCTTCGGCGTATGCGACTGCGCGATTGATTCGGGCAAACGCCATCCGCAGAACGCCGATCAGATCATGCACGCGTGATCGAGAACGCGAACAGGCAGATTCGATATCGATCGTCGATGTCAGTCGGACTTCGTGGGGTTGTAGTCGATCGCATGGAGATCGAAACGAAGATGGACATACTCGCCCGCAGACGCATGATCAACCGATGGGAACACTACTCTGACCCCTGTTTCCCTCAGGCGTCGGTATGGCTCAGCGCCGCAGCACCGATTCCGCGATGCACCACTGCGCGATGTAATACGTGCCCAGCACCAGGAGCGCCGGCATCGGGATATTGCCGGCGAAACGGTCCCAGGCCAGCAGGCTGTCGCTGACGACGAAGCACACCGCGCCCGCCGCCGCGAAGCGGACGCTGCGCGGCATCGCATCCGAAAGCGCTGGTGTCCATGCGCGCGCCAGCGCCACACCGGCCATCGTGGCCAACATCGCGACGTAGGCGAACACCGGCACTTTCAGTTCCGCATCGATGCGCGGCAGCAGGCCTGCCAGATTCACCAGCGCCACTGCCGCGATCAGCGTCAAACCGCCCGCTCTGGCCTTGGCCGACGAGCCCGGCGCGAATGCGACGATGTAGCAGACGTGCGCCAGCAGAAACGCAATCAGGCCGGCCACGAAATGGTCGCCCGGCAGCATCAGACAGACATCGCCCACCAGCGACAGCGCCATGCCCGCCAGCAACGCGCGCCTGTAGCGAACGGTCACCGCCGGCTGCGCGGACGCTGCCAGCCAGAAGATCAAAACCGTCGCCAGTGGCTTGCCCGCATAGTGCAACCAAAGCCACGGGCCACCGAGCATGGCGCCGACGACCGCGGCGGCGGCGGGTAGAACCCAAAGCAATGTCGAGCGTCGGAGCATCGTTTGCGCGCCGGATGGGCTGGATAGCATAGCCTGCGCGCACTTGCTGCCGGGGGTACGTCGACCGCGTTGTCCGGTCGACGCCACGACTGCGGATTTCCGTTCTGCCTGTTCCGGGAACTGGACAACCTCGCGTGCCGTCTTATACTCCCCCCCACTACCTGACGCGATCACCATGCCCCACACCCCCGCCGAGAAAAAGAAGGCTCTCACCCGTCTGCGCCGCATCCGTGGCCAGGCCGACGCGCTGGAGCGCGCGCTGGAAGCCGGCACCGACTGCGGTGCGGTGCTGCAGCAGCTGGCGGCGATCCGCGGCGCTGTGAACGGGCTGATGGCGGAAGTGCTGGAGAGCCATCTGCGCGAGGAGTTCGGTGCGCTCGCGGCCAAGGATGCCGCGAAGGAACAGAGCGTGCAGCAGACGATCGCGCTGGTCCGTTCGTATCTCAAATGAATTTACGTCCAATATCCTTTTCGGAGCATCACCATGAAATCACGTGCCGCCGTCGCTTTCGGCCCCGGTCAACTGCTGCAGATCGTCGAGATCGACGTCGCTCCGCCGAAGAAAGGCGAGGTGCTGGTGAAGATCAGTCACACCGGCGTATGCCACACCGATGCGTTCACGCTCAGCGGCGAGGATCCGGAAGGTCTGTTTCCCTGCGTGCTGGGCCATGAAGGCGCGGGCGTGGTGGTGGAAGTGGGCGAGGGCGTGACCAGCGTGAAGCCGGGCGACCATGTGATTCCGCTGTACACCGCCGAATGCGGCGAGTGCCTGTTCTGCAAATCCGGCAAGACCAATCTCTGCGTCGCGGTCCGCGCCACCCAAGGCAAGGGCGTGATGCCCGACGGCACCTCGCGCTTCTCTTACAACGGTGAGCCGATCTATCACTACATGGGCTGCAGCACCTTCAGCGAATACACGGTCGTCGCCGAAGTGTCGCTGGCGAAGATCAATCCGGAAGCCAATCACGAGCACGTGTGCCTGCTCGGCTGCGGCGTGACCACCGGGATAGGGGCCGTGCACAACACCGCGAAGGTGCAGGCCGGCGATTCGGTCGCGGTGTTCGGGCTCGGCGGCATCGGTCTTGCGGTGATCCAGGGCGCGCGCCAGGCGAAGGCCGGCCGCATCATCGCCATCGACACCAACCCGGGCAAGTTCGAATTGGCGACGCAGATGGGCGCCACCGACTGCGTCAATCCGAAGGATCACGACAAACCCGTGCAGCAGGTGATCGTGGAGATGACCGGCTGGGGCGTGGACCACAGCTTCGAGTGCATCGGCAACGTCAACGTGATGCGCGCGGCGCTGGAATGTTCGCATCGCGGCTGGGGACAGTCGGTGATCATCGGCGTGGCCGGCGCCGGCCAGGAAATCTCCACACGTCCGTTCCAACTGGTGACTGGCCGGACCTGGAAGGGAACCGCGTTCGGAGGTGTCAAGGGGAGGACGCAGTTGCCGGGGATGGTCGAGGACGCGATGCGGGGAGACATCGAACTCGCGCCTTTCGTCACCCACACGATGGGACTCGACGACATCAACCATGCCTTCGACCTGATGCACGAAGGCAAATCGATCCGTTCGGTGATCCATTATTGAACGGCCGTGCCGCATCGGCCGTTTTTCGAAGCCGCTGCGGCATTCCGCACGCTGCACCAATCAAGACCGGGTCGGATGAAGAGATTTCTGGGTATCGTTTGTCTATCGCTGTTGCTGTGGGCCTCGGAATCGCGAGCACAGATGCTGACTCCTGCATCCACGCGGGATGCGGATGCGATCGTCGCCGGTCTGCCCGATCTGGCCCGGCAGGCGATCGCCGTTTACCGGGAAGAGAACCGGGCGAAGTATCTCAACACGCTGTTCCGCCTGCAGAGCGTCGCGAACGATCACCGCGGCGCGGACGGGACGTTGGATGCATTGGTGCAGCTGCGCAACGCGTCGGATCCCGGCAATGTTCCGCTGTTGCGGGCGTTCCAGGTCTCGACACGGGCGAACATCGCCCGCGCCGTGGACAAGCGGACGCAGGAAGACAGCGTGCGCCGGGCATTCGAGTCGGTGTTCGAGCCGCTGGTTGATCTGGATTCGAGCCGATCCCTGTTTTGGCTCAAGGGCGATATCGACCGCCTGCGCAACGAGCTGCGGGCCGGCGCCGAAAAGGCGGTCGGCAAACCGGTCCTGCCGCTCGCGGACGCGATCGACCTGATCCGGAGCCATCACCTGCTCTCGACGTTCGAGACGATCGGGCCGTTCGCGGACGAACTCATTGCCGAAGACGATGCGCGCCGCTATCTGGTCGACACGCGCGCGAGCGTGCGGACTCCCGACGATGCGGAGATTTCCGCGATCACCGTCCGGCCACGCAACGCGCAGGGCCGGCTGCCGACATTGTTGCGTTTCACCATCTACGCCGACGATGTGCAGGCGATGACCGAAGCCAGGACCATGGCGGCCCGAGGCTACGCGGGCGTGATCGCGTACACGCGCGGCAAAGGTCGCAGCCCACAATCGCCCATTCCCTACGAGCACGACGGTGATGATGCGCGCGCTGTCATCGCATGGATCGTCCGGCAAGCCTGGAGCGATGGTCGCGTCGGCATGTACGGCGGCAGCTACGACGGCTTCACGCAGTGGGCAGCGGCCAAGAAACCGCCCACCGCGCTCAAGACCATCGTGCCCTACGTCGCCAACAACCCCGGCAACGGCCTGCCGATGGAGAACAACGTTTTCCCGTTCGCCAATTATGCATGGCCGTTCTACACCACGAACAACAAGTCGCTGGACAACGAGACCTACTTCGACGCTGACCGCTGGAATGCGCTGAACGAACGCTGGTACCTCAGCGGCCAGTCCTATCGCGCGGTGGATCGCATCGACGGCACGCCGAACCCCTGGTTTCAGCGCTGGCTGCAACACCCGTCTTACGATCGCTACTGGCAACGGATGACCCCCTACGAGCGCGAATTCGCGAAGATCGACATTCCGGTGTTGACCATCACCGGCTACTTCGACGACGGCCAGCGATCCGCACTGAATTACCTGCAGCAGCATTACGCGCACAAGCCCGACGCCGAACACTATCTGCTGATCGGACCTTACGACCACTTCGGCGCCCAGGCCGCGCGCAAGGCAGCGGTGGTGGGCGGGTATTCGATCGATCCCGTGGCGATGATGGATACGCAGGAAATCACCTTCCAATGGATGGACCATGTGTTCCACGGGGGCCCGAAGCCCGACCTCCTGCGCGACCGGATCAACTATCAGGTGATGGGCGCGAACGTCTGGAAGCACGCGCCATCGATCGCCGCGATGCGCGAGGACACGCGAGTGCTGTATCTGAGCGCCGCCCGATCCGGCGAGACATACACGCTGTCGGAACGCCCGGACGCACCGGTGGGCGCGCTGACCCAGCGCGTGGATTTCTCCGACCGCAGCACCAGTCTTGGCGACCACTATCCCGACCCGGTGGTCGGCAAGTCGCTCGATGCTTCGAGCGGCCTGCTGTTCGAGAGCGCGCCTTTCGAGGCACCGATCGAGATCTCGGGCATGTTCTCCGGCGAATTGCACCTGACCACCGATCGGCGGGATCTGGATTTCAGCGTCACGCTCTACGAACGCATGCCCTCCGGAGAGCTGTTCCATCTGTCGTATTTCCTCGGCCGCGCCAGTTACGCCGACGATATGACATCGCGAAGGCTGCTCACGCCCGGCAGAAAAACCAGCATCCGTTTCGACAGGACGCGGATGACCAGCCGGCGCCTGCAGCCGGGAAGCCGGCTGCTCGTCGCGGTCACCGTGAACAAGAATGCCTACGCCCAGATCAATCACGGCACCGGGAAGGACGTGAGCGACGAAGACATCCACGATGCAAAAACGCCGATGCGGGTCCAGTGGCACACCGACAGCCGCATCCGCATTCCAGTGTCGAAATGAAACGGAACATATCGGAGCCACGATCGATGCAGAAAATCGAATCCCACGCATCATACGGCGGCTGGCAGGACGTCTACCGGCATCACTCGGACACGCTGGACTGCACGATGCAGTTCGCGGTCTACCTGCCGCCGCAGGCGGGAAGCCGCGCGTGCCCGGTGCTGTACTGGCTGTCGGGGTTGACCTGCACCGAGCAGAACTTCATCACCAAGGCCGGCGCGCAGCGCTACGCGGCGGAGCACGGGGTGATCATCGTCGCGCCGGACACCAGTCCGCGCGGCGACGACGTGGCCGATGCCGAGGGCTACGACCTCGGCAAAGGCGCGGGTTTCTACGTGAATGCCACCGAAGCGCCATGGTCGCGGCACTACCGCATGCAGGATTACGTGGCGCGCGAACTGCCGACGCTGGTCGAAGCGCATTTCCCCGCCAGCGGCGCGCGCGCGATCAGCGGGCATTCGATGGGCGGTCACGGCGCGCTGGTCACGGCGCTGCGCAATCCGGGGCATTATCGCAGCGTGTCGGCGTTTTCGCCGATCGTTTCTCCATCGCAGGTGCCGTGGGGGCAGAAAGCCTTCGCCGCGTATCTGGGCGAAGACCGCGAAACCTGGAAAGCGTGGGATGCCTGCGAACTGGTCGCCACCGCCAGCGAGCGTTTGCCGCTGCTGATCGATCAGGGCGGCGGCGACGAATTCCTCGAGGCGCAATTGCAGCCTGAACGCTTGCGCGATGCCTGCGAAGCGGCGGGCCACCCGTTGGATCTGCGCATCCGTCCGGGTTACGACCACAGCTACTATTTCATCGCCAGTTTCATCGGCGACCATTTCATCTTCCATATGCGGCAGCTGAATCTGGCGCGCTGATCGTTTTCTGAACGCCGCCGGGACATCCTCGAGCCCTCGTCACTGCGCTGGAAAACCAGCGCGGCGCCCGAGGTCATCGAACCGAAGTCATCGACGATCGCGTTGACGCGGAACGCGCCGGGGTCTGTCTTGATTCGGTGCCGGGGCGGCGGCAGAGGCAGGCGGTACGCTGCTGGCCGCCTCGACCGGTTGACTCGGCCCGCCGGTGATCCGGCCACGACTGACCGTGACGACAAACCCCTCGGCGGTCTGCGCATCCACCGTCAAACGGAATAGTTTGTCGGGAGACAGCCAGGATTCGCCGACCTTGAACATGCTGCCTTCGTTGCTCGAAAGATCGGCGGGCGGAGAATCCGCATCCAGGCTCCAGGACGGCTCGCTGCGCGACGTATCCACCTCGTGGATGATCACCGCATCGCCAGGCAGATTGGCTTCATTGAACTCGCTGCGCTTGCGCACTTCGACGGTGTAGTAACGGCCGGGCTGATCGGGAAACTGCAGCTTCAGCAACTGGGCGTTGCTGGTGGACACCAGGCTGGCGCGATCCAGCGTGAGGGTGGTCCGGGCGCTGCCGGCGTTGATGGTGCGTTTGCGCGTACCGGACATCCAGCCCAGAAGATCGCGGCCATAGGTATTCAGATGCTTCGGCAGCACGCCCAGATACGGTTCGCTGTTGGCGAACGCATACGTGAGGCTCATCAATGCCCACGGGTTGTCCTGATGAGAGCCGTCGAGATCCGAGTTGTTGGAATGCGGCAGGCCATAGCCGTGACCCATCTCGTGCGCCATGGTCGAGAGGTACCCGAAGGTCCACGGCGGCATCCAGGTCACGCTCCAGCACTTGTCGATGCCGTCGAGGGTCGTGCATTGCGTGCCGCCCCATGCGGGTCCGTCGAGATCGGCATTGAACATCATGTTGATGCCTTGTACGCCGCCGTTGAGCGAGAAATCGACATCGGCATCGTGCACGGCGGTGCAGTCGGTGAATATCTTCGTGAAGTCCAGGGAAAGATAGCCGTCCGTGTCGACGTAGACGTAGGTCGAACGCGGCTGGGGCAGCACCTTCCAGTCGCGTACGAGGCTGCCCGCGATACTGATCTGGCCGTAGGACACCTTGTCCCAATACCTGTCCAGCGAATTGATGGAACCGGTGTACTGCGTCAGGAAAAAAAACGCATTTCTGGGCTCGACGACGACATCGCTGAACTTGCAGGGCAATGTGACCCAGACCGACGGCCCGAGAACCGCTGAACTTTCGGCGCGGGCGACGACTTTGCCCGGGCGCGAGCTTGCGGGCAGATCTCCGATCGGCACGATCGCCAACGGCTTGAGCGTGCGCTGGCGCTTGTCGCCATGGCCGCTGGAACCGCTGCCCCGGAGCGCGGGCGATTTCGCTTTGCGGACAGGCATCTCGACATCCACCGCGATGCGACGGCCGTACAGGCCATACAGATTCTCGGCCGCACGCAGCGCCTGTTTCGGATCCAGCCGGTGGCGGACGCCCTGATCGTCCACGAGCGTGACCGCCAGCTTTTCCTGCGCGGGTGCGGAATCCGGCCTGGAGCCGCGCGGGTTGTCATCGCCCCAAACGATCTCGAGACGTCCGATGAGAACGACCGATGGTGTCGACTCCGTCGACGCTGTGGTGCGGGCAGCGCCCGCCTGGAGGCATCCTGCCGCACTGATGAGAAGCAGCAACACGAAGCCTGGAACGCGCATATCGATCTCTCATCAAAGGAAAAATGGCGCCCGCGCGGGTAAGGCGGGCAGGATATCGCCGGCAGAGGCACCCATCGAGGCCGCTGCCGTCACGTAATGTCATTTGCTGTAGCGAAAAACAGGCGGCAAGAGGATCACGCCGGTTGAAGCGTCTCCCGGCGCAGCCGCTGGCCGGTCCGGAACC
The DNA here is from genome assembly GCA_017302135.1 of Lysobacterales bacterium. Lineage (GTDB taxonomy): Bacteria > Pseudomonadota > Gammaproteobacteria > Xanthomonadales > Xanthomonadaceae > Lysobacter_I. The sequence goes on from JAFLDZ010000021.1 coordinate 59,876, forward strand.
CGCGCGCCATGTGCAGGGATCAACGGCTACGGATCGCGCGCTTCGGTGCACGCATGGGCGGGGAACCCGATCCGCAAGGCGGCGGTGAGCATCCCGCGACGTCCTCGCTCCCTTCGCTGAGCGACAGGGCGGGTGAACCGCATCGCGACTCGACCAGCCTGCGGCTGTTGAAAGCCGTCGCTCCGACGAAAAACCTAAAGAAAATAGTCGGTGTAGGCGAAGCGGTCGTCGCGCAATACCATCTCGCCCTTCGTCACCTTGAGCGGTGCCGAAAACATGGGGCCGGCGTGCACCAGGGTGTGGAATTCCCCGTTCTCGCCGCACGGGTCGCAACTTTCGGGCAGGTCACGCAGCAGCACTTCGTCGAAATCGCGACCGCTGAAACCGGCGTCGAGCTGTTCGGTATCCACGCATACCAGCTGCGCGCGCAGGCCGGCGGCGATCATCCCGCGCGCCAGATTTGCGGTGTAGCCCGGCGTCGGATCGAAGATCGGGAAATGCGGAGTCCAGTCGAGTTCCGCGCACAGCGCTTCGCGGTACGCGCGGATGTCCTGGAGGAACAGATCGCCGAACGCGATATCGCGCAGGCCCGGCCAGCGTTCACGCGCGCGCAGCAGCGCATCGGCGAATGCGGCGCGATAAAGCTCGTTGCTGGCGCGCTGCGGCATCCATGCTTCGATCACCGGCAGCGCGCAGGCTTCGGCCTGCGCATGCAGGATCCCGCGACGGATGCCCTGCATCGAAATGCGGTCGTAGCCTTCGGTGAGCGTGGTGACCAGACCCACCACGTGGATATCGCCGCGTCGGCGCAGCGTGTGCAGCGTCCATGCCGCATCCTTGCCGCCGCTCCACGACAACAAGACCGGCAGACTCATGCGTTGGTAACGTCGCGCAGCTGCCAGCCGTTGCCTGCGAGCAGGCGCAGACGCTGTTTGAGGATCGCACCGGGGATCGAGGTGACCGCGATGAGGTCGATCTTCAGATCGTGCTGTTCGCCGCGCACGGTCGCGGCGGGATCGGTCGCGCCGAGCGCGGGATCGACCGCGTCCGGATCTTCCTGGGTCGCGCGCCAGCGCTGGAACAACCCATCCTCGCGCAGCGCCGCCTGCAGTTCCGCCGCGAGGCCTTCCGCACCCTGCGAGCGGAACGCGAAATCGCCGGCGGCACGCAGCGCGCCGGAATCGGGAATGCTCAGGTAATAGCGAATGGCCATGGTTGCGTCCGCATCTTCATCGGGAAGATCAGCATAACGCAGCCGTTGCGTGCGGGTCGCGCGACGCGGACATCGAGCGATGTCCGCGTCGGCATCACGTCATTCCTTGAATTCGTGCGCCTCGGCGGCGAAGCCGATCACCAGCGAACCCTTGCCGACATTGACCATGCCGGTGAGGCTCATCACGCTCTCGAACACTTCGACGCCATGCGTGCGACAGACATCGGTCAGTTCGGTGTAACCCGGCAGCAGCCGCATTTCCTCCAGCTCGCCGCCATAGCTCATGCACAGCGTCTGCGTCATCAGACCTGCGGTCACGCGTTCGGACGCGAACGCGAACAGCCTGCGTACCGCCGTGTCGAAACCGCGGATCTTCGCCACCGGCCTGGTCTCGCCGCGGTTGCAATACAGCACCGGCTTGATGTCGAGCGCACTGCCCAGCGTCGCGCTGAACAGGCTGACGCTCTTGTCGCCCTTGGTCTTCGCGCGCGAACGCAGATACATCAGATCGCGCGGCACCATGTAGGCATGCGTGTTGATGGCGAGATTGTCCAGCCGCGCACGGATCTTGGCCACGCCTTCGCCGGCCTGGATCATGCGCACGGCTTCCACCGCAGTCACGCCCTGGCCGGCGAACAGCGACTGCGTATCGACCACGCGCAGCGCGAACGGCGACTGGTGGCCGGCTGCGCTGCGCATCGGCCGGTAATCGTTGAGGATCACGAAGCTCGCCTGGGTGGCGTTGTCGTGGATCGGGCTGCGGGTCTTGGTGATGGTGAGGCAGAACACGTAGTCGTAATCGATCACCAGTTTGCGCAGGAACAGATCGCGGATCTGATTCACCGAAAACGGCATCGTCTCCGCCTCGGCGCCGCGGCTGGCGACGTGCGAGTGGAGAAATTCGAGCGTGGCTTGTTCATTGCGGTGGTCGGCGAGCACCGCTTCCCCGATCTTGACCGTGATCGGGAGGATTTCGATGCGATTCCTTTCGATGAAGCTCCCTGGCAGATCGCATGCCGAATCGACAACGAGACCTATACGCATGGTGGTGGCTTCCGAAGGGGCGAGGCAGCAGCAATGACCCTTTTATGATGGTGCGCCAACGGCCATACGTACGGCTGCCCCTGTTCAGCCGCGTTGCACACCCACCGGCATTTCCGCGACCCGCCGCATCTCGGGCTCCTGCAGCAGAGCCGGATCGTTCAGGACCGCAACCGCGAACGCATGGGCATCATTCCCCCAAAACAGCGAATTGCCAAGCGCCAATGTCGGGACGCCGAAAACGCCGGCCGTCAGCGCGATTTCGGTGCAGTTGCGCAACACCGCCTTGACCTCGGCGGAATCGACCACGCCGGCCGGCAATCCCAGCGCTTCGCGCACCGGCTCCAGCGCTTCGACGCTGTCGCCAGCGCGGCCTTCGGCCCAGATCCATTTGAAAATCGCATCGATCGCCTCGGGTCGATTGCTTGCGGCAATCGACAGCCGCAGCGCCGGCAGCGGGTTGAACGGGTGCTTCGGCGGGAACCGCAGCGGAATGCCGGCCTGTCGCGCTTGCCACAGCACGTGGCGATAGGTGAATTCGCGTTTGCTGGGAATTTCCGCCGGTCCTTTCTGGCCGCGCGTATCCAGCACCGCCGCCAGCAGGATCGGCACCGGAAGAATCGCGTGTTCGTCCATCAGCGCGCGCACTTTCGGCCACTGCAGATAGGCGAACGGCGAGATGAAATCGAAATACCAGCAGTTGGGGGTGTCGGTCATGGCTGAACCTGATGAAGGAATGTGCGCGCGCGTCAGCAGCCGACGGCGTCGTGTTCGGCGACCGCATGCAGCAGTTCGTCGCCTTCGGCGGCGCCGGAGAGGAACAGCACCGGATGCGAGCGGTTGTAGTGATCGCTGGTGTCGAAGATCAGATCGAGTCTGCCGTCGCGATCGAGATCGCCGGCGAAGATCACGTGCGGCGAGGCGTCGTCGCCGAGCTGCAGTCTGCCGTCGCCGCTGTGGTCGAAAGATTGCCCACTCATCCCGACCAGCCGCTGGCGGCGCTCCCCTTCGATCAGATCGATCCCGCACGCGAAAACGCCCTCGGTGACCTTGTCGGCTTCGCAGCGGGTCGCAATGCGATAGCGATGATCGCCGAGCGACAGCGTCTGCGCGATCGGACCTGCATCGCTCTGGTCTTCGATCGTGGCGGCGATGACTGTCCCCGCATGCAGACCGGGACCGCGCAGATAGGTGACGACATCGCCGACGTCGCTGTCGATCTCCTGCCCGGTGGCTTCGCCTTCGGCATCGGTGATGACGTCGAACACGCGCTTCACGCGCAGACGCGCCATGCGCAGGCTGGCATCGCCCTCGTGCACGCGCAGCGCGAGCCAGCGTTCGCCATGACGCGCGACCGCTTCGCCGTCGTGGAACATGCCCGGCGGCTGCAGCGCATGCGCGCCGGTCGATGCCGTGCCGGTCAATGCCGCGCCGGTCAATGCCAAGATCAGAACGGACGACAGCATCGCGGGTCCGGCGGTTATTCGATCGCAGCAGGATACGCGCGCGGCAACTCGCCCGCCGCGCGCAGATAGCGGTCGCGCAGTTCGGTCTGGCGGGTACGCATCGGAATCGCGCGACCGTCGAACCACACCTGTTTCGCCACCGTGCTCACATCCAGCGGATCGCCGGTCCACAGCACCAGATCGGCGCGCTTGCCGACCGCGATCGTGCCGATGCGATCGCCCACGCCCAGCGCATCCGCAGGCACGCGGGTCAGACCGGCCAGGCCGTCTTCCCAAGGCAAGCCGTTCGCGACCGCGTTGCCGGCGGTCTGGCGGATCTTGCGCGCGTTGTGCGAGGCCTTGTCGGCCTGCGAGAACCCGACCTGCACGCCCGCCGCACGCAGTCGCGCGGCGTTCTGCAGGGTCGCGCCGATCTCGTCGAAACTCTGCGGCAGATTGCCCAGCGGATCGACGAACACCGGGACTTTCGCTGCGGCCAGCTGCGGCGCCAGCATCCACGCCTCGGCGCCGCCCTGGATGCCGATGCGCACGCTGTGACGCTGCGACCAGCGCAACAGCTGGCGGATGTCGGCGGCGCGCTGCACTTCCACCATTACCCGCCCGCCGCCGTTGAGATAGCGCGCAAGCGTGTCGCGGCCGGCCGGGGTGAGCATCGCCATCGGCGAGCCGGCGGGAATCCGGCCGCGCACTTCATCGATGAATTGATCCAGCAGCATCCACTGACTGGCGCGGGTGCCGCCGCTGAGGTTGGCGCCATCGCTGCCCAGCTTCACGAACAGCAATTTCGGTCCGGCCGGATCGGCGCTGCCGTCCAGACGCACCACCGCGCCCTGACCGGCGATGATCGAACCGCCGTTGGCGGTATCCGCACCCAGCAGGGTGAAGCCGATGCCCTCGACGCGCGCGATCGGCACCAGGATCGAGGCCGGGTTGTACGCCAGGGTCACGTCGAACTCGGGCCGCACCACCATCTGCTTGCCCTGACCCAGCGCCAGCGACTGGTCGGTGGTCGGATCCTCGCCGGACACTTCGTCCAGACCGATCGCGGTGATGCCGCCGAACAGCGTCGGCGTCAGCGGCTTGCCGGCGGCATCGACCACATTGATGCCGTTCGCGGCCGACAGGCCGCGACCGATCGCCGCGATATTGCCGTCGCGCACCAGGACATCGGTGTTCTGCAGCGTGCCCTGCGCACCGGCGGTGTGCACGGTGGCGTTGCGGATCAGCAGGTTCTGGGCGGGGGCGTTGCCGACCAGCAGCGACAAACCGATCGCAAGCAGCGTTCTGCGCAGACGACGGCTCATCGCACACCTCCTTCTAAGCCCTGACCCAGCATGAAATCGGACATCGGCTGTCGCGACGGATCGTTGCGGTCGTAGACGCGCGCGCCGTCGACGTAGACCTGTTCGGCCTTGGCGTAGACACTGAAGGGATTGCCGCTCCACAGCACCACATCGGCCATCTTGCCGGCCTCCAGCGTGCCGGTCTTGTCGAGGATGCCCAGCGACTTCGCCGCATTGGACGTGATCCAGCGCACCGCGCGCTCCGGCGGAATCTCGATGCCGATGCGCTGCGCGCTGGCGATCACTTTCGCCGCTTCCTGATTCAGTCGCTGGATGCCTTCCTCCGAATCCGAATGCACGATCGCGCAGCCGTTCTGCACCCGATCGACCAGCGCGATGTTCTCCTGGATGCCGTCGAAGGCTTCCATCTTGAAGCCCCACCAGTCGGCCCACAGCGCGCCGCAGATGTTCTCGGCGGCGAGCCGGTCGGCGATCTTGTAGGCCTCCACGCCGTGATGGAACGCGCTGATCCTGAAGCCGAATTCCTTGGCCAGATCCATCATCACCGCCATCTCGTCGGCGCGGTAGCAGTGGATGTGCACCAGGATGTCGCCGTTGATCGCGCCGGCCAGCGTGTCCATCTTCAGGTCGCGCTTGCCGCCGCTGTCGTTGGCGCTGTCGGTGGTGCCCGAACCGCTCTGCCACCAGCGCTTCTTCGACGCCGCCGCCGCTTTCTTCGGCCGGTTCTTCTTCAGGTATTCGCTGGCATCGATGAACGCCGCGCGATAACCGGCCACGTTGCCCATCCGCGTCGACGGGCCGCCGCGTTCGCCGTAGACGCGTTTGGGGTTCTCGCCGCAGGCCATCTTCAGGCCCCACGGCGCGCCCGGAAATTTCATGCCCTGATAGGTCGTGGCCGCGACGTTCTTCAAGGTCACGCCGCGCCCGCCGATCAGGTTCGCCGAACCGGGCAGCACCTGCAGCGAGGTCACGCCGCCGGCCAGCGCCGTGGCGAAGCCCGGGTCCTGCGGCCACACCGAATGCTCGGCCCAGACGCCCGGGGTGGTCGGCGCGGTCGCTTCGTTGCCGTCGGAGTGCGAACGCGTGCCCGGGCTGGCGTAGACGCCCAGATGCGAATGCACGTCGATGATGCCGGGCGTCACCCACTTGCCGCGACCGTCCACGCGCACGGCGTCGGCTGGCACATCCAGATTCGGTCCGACCGCGACCACCTTGCCGTCGCGCATCAGCACGTCCGCACCGTCGAGGCGCGTGCCCGTGCCGGTGAGCACGGTCGCGCCCTGGATCAGCACCGGCGGCGAGGCGATCGCGCGGTAGGTGCTGGCGTACGGGTCCTGCGCGAAGCGCGAGGCGACGGATTTTTTCGGCGCGCCCGCTGGCGCATCGGCCGCAAAGGCCGGCGCCAGCACGAGCGCAGGCAACACGGTCGCGACCAGCGCGGCGATGAAAGTTCGGTGCATGGCGGTCGTTCCCCACGAGAGAACCGCAACCCTAGCCCGCCATCGCCCCGGTGCCAACCATGACCAAGGTCATGGTGCATGACAAAATGCGGCCGACCACACGGAGACGCGCATGAAAGAAAAAGACCAGATCGTCCAGAACTGGCTGCCCCGCTACACCGGCTTGTCGCTGGACCAGTTCGGCGAACACATCCTGCTGACCAACTTCGGCGGCTACCTCAACCATTTCTCGCGGATGACCGGCGCCCAGATCGTCGGCCTGGACCGGCCGATGCCGAGCGCCACCGCCGACGGCATCACCCTGATCAACTTCGGCATGGGCAGCCCCAACGCCGCGACCATGATGGACCTGCTGTCCGCGATCATGCCGCAGGCGGTGCTGTTCCTCGGCAAATGCGGCGGCCTGAAGAAGAAGAACCAGCTCGGCGACCTGGTGCTGCCGATCGCAGCGATCCGCGGCGAAGGCACCAGCAACGATTACCTGCTGCCGCAGGTGCCGGCACTGCCCGCATTCGCCCTGCAGCGCGCGGTGTCGACGATGATCCGCGACCTCGGCCACGACTACTGGACCGGCACCGTCTACACCACCAACCGCCGGGTCTGGGAGCACGACGACGAATTCAAGGAAAAACTCCGCGCGATGCGCTGCATGGCCATCGACATGGAAACCGCCACCATCTTCGCCGCCGGCTTCGCCAACCGCATTCCCTCCGGCGCACTGCTGCTGGTCAGCGACCAGCCGATGATTCCCGAAGGCGTGAAGACCGAAGCCAGCGACGCGAAAGTCAGCGCAGAATTCGTCGAACGCCACATCCAGATCGGCATCGAAGCGCTGAAACTGATCCGCCGCCATGGCAAATCGGTGCGGCATTTGAGGTTCGACGAATGACCGCGATGGCGCACGACATCGTCGCCTTCTGGCGCGACGCCGGCCCGGCGACGTGGTTCGCCCGCAACGATGCGTTCGATGATGCACTGCGCACGCGTTTTCTCGACGAACACTTCTCCGCCGCGCGACGCGAACGCGAATCGCTGCTCGAAGATGCCGACGGCGCGCTCGCCTTGATCCTCTTGCTGGATCAAGTGCCGCGCAATGTTTTCCGCAACAGCGCACACGCCTTCGCCACCGACCCGCTGGCGCGCGAATACGCGGATCGCGCCATCGCTGCGGGTTTCGATCAGCAGGTCGATTCCGCATTGCGGATCTTTTTCTACATGCCGTTCGAGCATTCCGAAGCCATCGCCGACCAGGATCGTACGGTCGCGCTGTGCGAAGCGCTTGGCGATGCGAATTACCTCAAGTATGCGCACGCGCATCGCGATGTGATTCTGCGGTTCGGGCGGTTTCCGCATCGGAATCGGGCGTTGGCACGCACCAACACGCCGGAAGAGCAAGCGTGGCTTGATGCCGGCGGCGGATTCTGATGCCGTCACGTTCTGACGCCGGGTAACTCCCTCCCCCGCGAGCGGGGGAGGGTTGGGGTGGGGGCGAGCTGCCCGGATTGCATAAAGCACAGGTAGGGCGGGTCTCGACCCGCCATGAGCGAAGTGGCGAACCGAACGTGCAGACGCCACACTGAAATGCCGATGATGTTTGGGCAATGGACGAAGCTTTCATTGCACTGGCGGGTCGAGACCCGCCCTTCGTTGCTGACGTCCGATGTAGGAGGGCCTTCAGGCCCGAGCGCTTCGCACGACGACAAGTTGCACCTGAAGCTTATCCACACGTGTCACCCCGCGTCATAGGCGAGGCAAAAGCCTGGGCCTGAAGGCCCTCCTACATCGCGCTACCCAGCCCATGCCTCGCCCGCTAGACTCGAAACCGCACGGGACACGACGCCCCGCGCGGAGCGACAGCGCGAGGGGACGCGGATGCAGCACGAACAGGATCGAATCGAGCCGAAGGACATGACGCCGGAGCAGGCACATGCCGAAGCGCTGCGGCGGATTGAGGCGGCGGTGGAGAGCGGGCAGGATTGGCTGGATCTGGGTGATCTGCCATTGGGTGCGATTCCGCTGGAGATCGGGCGTTTGGCATACCAACTAAAGCAACTCGGCTTTGGCACGTTTGGGTACGACACTCAGCGGGCAGATTGGACCTATGACAGCGGGAACTATCTGCCGTCTCGAAATTTCACCGAGCTTCGCCAACTCAGCGAGAGGGATTTTATTTCTCGTAGCACCAGCGATCTTCGCCCACTCACCGACCTTGCTGCACTTCAGTTCCTGGACGTGAGCGGAAACTCTGAAATCACCTCGCTCGACCCCATCGCCGGCCTCACCGCGCTGCAGTCGCTGAACGTGAGCTGGTGCGATCAAATTACATCGCTCGACCCCATTACTGGTCTCACCACGCTACAGTCGCTGGACGTCAGCGGGTGCGATCAAATCACATCGCTCGACCCCATCACTGGCCTCACCATGCTGCAGTCGCTGGACGTCAGCGGGTGCAATCAAATCAACTCGCTCGACCCCATCACTGGCCTCACCATGCTGCAGTCGCTGAACGTGAGCGGGTGCGATCAAATCAACTCGCTCGACCCCATCGCTGGCCTCAACGCGATGCAGTCACTTAACATGAGCGGGTGCAATCAAATCACATCGCTCGACCCCATCACTGGCCTCAACGCGATGCAGTCGCTGAACGTGAGCTGGTGCAATCGAATCACATCGCTCGACCCCATCGCTAGCCTCAACGCGATGCAG